>CAKPHH010000001.1 GCA_934157235.1 uncultured Bacilli bacterium
GCACCGTGGAGGTCAGCGGTTCGATCCCGCTATGCTCCACCATATTGAAATTAACGTTGAGAAATCAACGTTTTTTTATTGCTTAGGACAATTTTAGGACAATTCTTTTCTCATTTCTCGTTATTTTATATTTTTTTAAAGATTGTCTAACAAATCCATAAATACATAAAAAACCACAATTACACATAACAATAATCATATTATTAAATAAAGTGCTGATTTCTCAACACTTTTATTTTACAACAAAAGCATCCATTCACCATCAACCTCATTTTTTTATTTCATATCCTTTGTAAAAAAAACTTTAATAATAATAAAAACATGCTATAATCAATTATATAGTAGGTGAGATTATGATTGATTTATTATTTATTGCCGTATTGCCAGTCATCTTAATTGGTTTATATGTCTATAACAAGGATAAAAATAAGGAACCAAAAAATCTTTTGATAAGATTGTTTGCATCCGGAATAGCTTCTTGCTTCTTAGTTTGGTTTGTATCTGAATTCTTAAAAAAGATTTTTCCATTTTTAGATGTCAACATCAAGACAGGTACTTTCTTTGAAGTCTTTATATATAGTTTTATAACTGTAGCCCTTGTTGAGGAAGGCTGTAAGTTACTTATGACTTATCTTTTTGCATATAAACATAAAGAGTTTGACGAAATATACGATATTATTGTTTATTCCGTCTTTGTTGCTTTAGGATTTGCTGCTTTTGAAAATATTCTCTATGTATTTACAAATGCCAGTTTAGGTATTGGATTACAAGTAGGTATATTAAGAGGTTTATTATCTGTTCCAGGACATGCTTGTGATGGCTTATTTATGGGTTATTACCTAAGTCTTGCCAAATTAGCTCAAATGCAAAATCAACAATCCATCGCCAAAAAGAATTTTATAAAGAGTTTACTAGTTCCAACTATTTTACATGGTATATATGATTTTTGTTGCATGGCCGGACATCCAATATTCTATATAGTTTTCCTTATTTTTGTAATAGGTATGTACATAACTGCTATTAAAAGGTTAAAATATGTTGCAACTAATAATCGTTCATTAATCACGACACCAAAATTCTGTGGTAATTGTGGAGCACCAGCTCAAGGATTATTTTGTGGACACTGTGGACACAAAATTTAAATAGGAGGAAAAAAAATGAAAGTATTATTATATACCGAAGGGGCAAAAATGACCTCTAATTCAGGCCTTGGTAAAGCCATACAACATCAAATGAAAGCCTTAGAGCTTGCTAAAGTTCCATATACAACAAATTTAAAAGATGATTATGATATTATCCATATCAATTTCTATGGTCCAAGATCATATCACTTGGCAAAAAAAGCACATCGCCAAGGAAAGAAAGTTGTCTATCACGCTCATAGTACAGAAGAAGATTATAAGTCTGGCTTCATTTTTGCTAAGCAAACAGCACATCTTTTTAAAAAATGGCTAATAAAGTGTTACAGTTTAGGCGATGTTATTGTAACACCGACCCAATATTCAAAAAGACTATTAGAAGGTTACGGTATAAAAAGGAAAATTTACGCCATATCTAATGGTATAGAACTAGACTTATTTAAAAGAGATGAAGAGGCTGGTAAAAGATTCAGAAAAGAATATAATTACAAAGAAGATGACAAGGTCATAATTGGAATTGGCCTTTACATCACCAGAAAAGGAATTGTAGATTTTGTAGAATTAGCAAAAAGACTGCCTGAATATAAATTTATTTGGTTTGGCTATAGTCCATTAGCGGCCGCTACAGAAGATGTAAGAAAAGCAGTTAATACTAAATTAGATAATTTGGTCTTTGCTGGACATGTTCCACAACAAACCATAAAAGATGCTATGAATGGTTGCGACATATATCTATTCCCAACTTTAGAAGAAACCGAAGGTATCCCAATAATAGAAGCTTGTGCCTGTAAGACAACTGCAGTCATTAGAGACATTCCAATTTTTGAAGAAATGTTAGAAGATGGAAAAAATGTCTATAAAGCCAAAAACCTAGATGAGTTTGAAGATAAAATAAGAAAAGTAATCACCGGTAAATTACCTAAAGTAGGGAAAAATGCTTACAAAGTAGCAGAAGAAAGAGATATTGCCAAAGTAGGCGAACAACTAAAAAAAGTTTATGAGGATGTTTTAAAAATGTAGAGAAAATTATATTCTCTACATTTTATTTGTACTACTTTATAAAATAATTGTATAAAAAATATTACTAGTTGTATATATAAAGAAATACCATGTCTACTTAATCCCTCTCGTTGTCTACTTACAAAGATTGTCAACTTTTAGTTTAGCACTGCATACAAACTCAACCCCCTTTGACAAAAACGTGTGATGGTGGTACACTCCATACATAATAGATGGGAGAGTTGCATATGAAAAGAATTAATAAAAAAGGTTTTACCTTGATAGAACTTTTAGCTGTAATCGTTATTATGGGTATTTTGATGATGGTGGCAATTCCAACAATAAGTAGAGTAATAGAAAACTCTAGAAAAGATACGTTTGTAGATATTGCCAAGTCTTATGCGAACGCGGCTAAGACATTATGGACAACTGATACTTTAACGTGTGAAGGGACAGCATCCTCAGCTGTAGATGATGGAGATTATTATATTTTAATTAATACAACTGAATCAGCTAGAACTAGGCTACCAGTATTAGTTGATCAAGGAGGTAAATCATCTTGGGGAAATAGAGATGTAAATGGTTATGTAAGAGTTCATGTAGAAACAGTAACAGATAACAATGGAGAACCAAAAAGAACCACAACTTTTTATGTTGGATTAAGTGATGGAACTCATGGCTTAATAGATAATGGAAGTATGACTTCAGATAACCTAAAAAAAGGTAATGTTAAGATGGATTTATCGAGTGATGATAAGAAGAAAGTAGAATTAACACTTGATAATGGTAGCCTAAATTGTTCTAAGACTAATCTTGGAACTTATACGTGTACAGAAGTAACACCAGTAAAGTCCATAACCGGTTTATGTGTAGATGATTCAAGTTATGTGGGAAATAATGGTACAGTAGATGTTAATCCAGTAAGTTTTGCGGATGATGACTGGGCAACAATAGCAGCTGTCGCAAAGAGTGGAAATTATGAAGGAAAATATAATGTTGGGGATACCAAAGAAGTAGACTTAGGAAGTCTAGGAAAGCATACAGTAAGAATAGCTAATACTTCAACACCAGCAGAATGTAATCAAGAAGGTTTTTCACAAACTGCTTGTGGTTTCGTATTAGAGTTTGCAGATATAATTACAGAGCGTAAAATGAATTCTTCTTATACAAACGTGGGTGGTTGGCCAGCAAGTAGTATGAGAACATACTTAAATAGTGATATTTATAATGCTTTACCAGCAGATTTACAAAGCACCATAATAGATACAAAAGTGGTGTCAGGACATGGTAAAGATGATACAGATAATTTTATTTCAACAGATAAGTTATATTTATTAGATCCGAAAGAAGTATATGGAGCAAGTTTTACTAGTTCATCTTATACTTCTAAGGATAGTGAGAGGCAGTTAGATTATTATACAGGAGTTACAACAAGTAATGGTTCTAAGGCTATTAAACAGTTAAATGGATCAATTTCATTGTGGTGGCTCCGCACGGCTTATTCCGATAATAATAGCTATTTCTATTATATGTATTTGCGTGGAGATTGTTATGTCGATTATGCTGATTATACATACGGTGTTTCGCCGGCTTTCCGAATTGCCTAAATGTAAATAGAGTGTAAAACTATAAACGATAAGTTATATAGTTGAAGATTAAAATTATGTTGATAGTCATTTCTATTAAAGTTACTTTAAAAGTTATAGTTAGTAAAAAATATTGGGGTAAAACTCAATATTTTTTTAGAAATCAAAAAAACGTTGAAATTACTATAAATATTTTACAAATAAATAAAGGTATGCTAAAATTACAATCCTGAATTTGACAGTTGTAAGAGAATAAAAACTCCCTAGGCCTTATTTTATAAGGATTTAGAAAGTTTTAATTTGCCTAAAAAAGTGCGTACCATGAATACCTAATTTATTGTATCAAAAAATTTTTTAAAATCTTTGTAAGTATTGATTTCGTAATCAGTTCTAAAATTAAATAATTCATGTAATTCATCAGTTATATCGGTTCTTATATATTCTGGAATATAACCATCACCTTTGATTTCTAATACATTCATACCTCTTAAAGTTTCTAAAATTTGAGAAGTAGTAAATTTATAATTTAATTTCTTTTCTAATAATCTATAAATAAATAACGAAATAAAACAAGTCATAAAATGAGCTTTAATACGATCTTCTCTAGATAGGTTAACTGGTCTAGCTAAAAAGTCAGATTTCATAATTCTAAATGATTCTTCAATTTCCCATCTACCTTTAACTATTTTTAATATTTGATTGATATCTCCAATTAAATTAGTAGTTAATGCATAATAACCATCATATTTTTCTTCTTCTTTAATTAAATCTTCATCATAGTTTAAAGCCTTATATTCATCATGGAGTTTAAATTTAGGTTGTTCAATAAAATTTTGACATTGCCTAAAAGTTTCTAATTTAGAAGATGGATAAATAATTCTAGTATAAACAAGATAAGATAATATTTCATTTAAATCAAATTGAAATTTGTATTTATCTTGAATTTCATAACAAATATTATTAAGTTTTAATTGATTATATAATTTTTTAAGAAATAAATAACCAACATTAAAAGAAATTTTATTATTCATAGAAATAAGTTTTTTATTATTCTTTTTAATAATAATAGTTTCACTTTTACAATGTTCTTCATTATATTGTTTAACATAATCCTTAAGCCAAGCCATATAATCGGTATTACCAGCCATAATTTTAACATCATCAAGATTACCAATTCGTTTAACTATTTTAGTAGATCTTTTACCATTTTTTGTATAATCTTTGATAATATAAAATAAAGTAGTATTTTTAGATTTAGAAATTTTAAGTCTCATATTGTCACACCTATCTATATCGTATATTAATATTATGCAATACTCCACAATAGTACGCGATACAAAATACATAAAAAAACTAGATTTTTCAATATCTAGAGACAATTTTTATAGTACAACTGTCAAACTAGGGGATGTTTTAAAAATGTAGAGAAAATTATATTCTCTATATTTTATTTGTACTACTTTACACGAAAGCCAAAAAAACCTTGAAAAAAAAATAAATTAATATTACAATCATATTATAAGGATATGGATTCGGTTGAAGGATAAATATTCTTACAAAAAATTATAGGAGGTGCAAGAATGGCAATTCATGTAGAAGAAGAAGCATTAAATGACTTAAGAAATGCTTTAGAGACAGCTGGTGAAGACTACAAGAACAAATTAACAAGATTACAAAATCTAATTAACGAAATCACATCTGGTGATATTCAAGGAGACCCAGCTAATGATTTATTACAAAAGTTTCAATCAAAAGAAGAAACGTTTAAACGTTTAGCTCAAACTATCGATGATGCAGAAGAATACATGGGAATGCAAAAGACAAAGTTTACAAGTCTTATTGGAGACCTATCTTCATCAATGAAATAATAAAAGGAAAGGTGGAAAGAATATATGAATTTAACAATTAATCCAGGTGCAGCTACTGAAGATGCTAGCCAAATCGACAGCATCATCAATGACATTAGTGCTGCTATGGAAACTTTAGATGCCGCAATTAAAAGAAATATTCCAAATGGAGTAGAAACAACTTGGTCTGACGAAGTAAGAAACAATTGGGAAACTTACTATGGAGCAGACGTACCAGAAGCTATGGAAGCTATGAAATTAAGTGCTACTAACTTACGTTTAGCAGTTGATCAAGCTTTAAAATATAGTCAAGAGCAATAGTAACTATACATTGCATTATGCAATGTGTAGTAAATAGAGAGCACCTCTCTATTTACTAGACTTTGCATAAATAAAAAGGAGAAGGTGGAACAATGGGAAAAGGAATTTCAGTATATCCAAATACATATGCTGGATACGATGAAGATGGTAACTGTGTAATCAAAAGATCAGCACTAGATGCTTCAACTGAATACATAAATCCAGAAGCAGTAAGATCAGCCATTGACAATGTGAGAAATGTAGTTGATGAAGGATTCAAAAACATAGGTAAAGCAATTGCCAATATAAGTTGTGGTCAAGAAACATTATCAGTAGAAGATAAGACAATGCAGCCAATAATAGATGAGGTTGCTGAACAAATAGCTGGTGGTGATGGTGATGTCGCTCCGTTAGCAATTCAAATGGAAGAATCCCTAGAAGTAGTTTATGAAACAGCCTGTGATGTTCATGATGATTTTCAAAAACAGCTAAATAAACAAGCTGAAAGTTCTTGTTATACAACGGGTGTTGTAAGCGTAAGACAAGCATAAAATGAAGGAAAGGGTGTAACATATGGCAAAAATATGGGAAAAAGAATGGTGGACAGGTAGAAACGATCTATATTTAGATGATGCCAAAATAAAGATTGTTTATGATGACCTAGAGAGTATTAAAAATAGAGAAATACAAACAGCTCGTGACAATTGCAGAGAAGCTATTAGAAACTTAAATCAAGTAAGAGGAATGGAATATGTATATCAAATTGGAGAAAATTCTTTTGATGAATTATATGACGTTCAGATTGTCAGTGTAGTTGATGCAATAAAAAAACAAGTGGAAGCAAAAGTTGCTGATATTGAAGCTTATGACAATGCCTCATTCTTCGAGAAAGTTGGAAGTACTCTTGCTATGACAGGAGCAAAATTTGGCGAAGGTGTATTATCAGTATTTGAAAGTATCGGTGATGGTGTTATTTCAGTAGCTGGCTTTGTAGGTGGAGCTCTTGGAAATAAAGAATTCCAAGATGGTTGTGCTGAAGCTATAAAGAAGTCATGGTCACATGATGTCTTCAATTTCTATTACAATAGTGATTTTGCAAAAGCAAGTGTTTATACTGAAAATAGTGGTCTTGCTTCGATTGCCAAACTGGCGGGACAAACAGCGGGTTACTTAGCATTAGGAGGATTTGCTAGTGGCGTTGGTGCTACATGGGCAACATCAGGTAAAGGTGTCGTAAAAGCAATTGGTACTTTTGCCCAGTCAACAACAAGAGTAAATACCGTAACTGCTGCCTTAGGTGGTTTAGGTCAAGGTACGGAAACTGGACTTAATGCTGGTCTTGACTACAACGATGCCTTTAAAAGAGGTGTGGTTCAAGGTGTTGTACAAGGTGGACTTGCATATGGCTTTGGTAAACTTGGTGAAGCCAGTCAAAGAAGTGCCGCTGTAAAAGGTGCAGAACAACAAATCGATGATGCTGCTAGAATCGTTGAAAATTCAAAGACAGCCTTACCATCAACTTCGGCAGAAGTAAATGCTAAAGCAGCCACCGAATTAACAAAAGCCAAAGATGTCCTTGCAGCCAAGGACACCATTCTTGCTAATGCCAAAAATGCCACATACCAAGGTTATACAGATTCAATTACTCAGGCTGGTCAAAAACTTGGAACATCACTTGCTCAAGATGGAATTAAAGCAACAGTTAAGACAACAATCAGTAACGCTGCTACTCAAGTTAAAGATGGCTTTAGTAACTTAGGCCAAAAGATAGGAGAAGGACAATTACCTAAACCTAATATTGGCCAAAAAGCAACTCCAATAGAAAGTGCTAAGAATGCAGCCACAACAATTTACAATAATGCACCTAAGCCAGTAAGAGCAGCCGTCGAATTAACTGGAAAAGTTGCTACCGCTCCAGTTCGTGCAGTAGGAAATATTGGAAAGACAATGGTAAGCTCAGTAGCAAATGTTGCTAAGGCTCAACCAACAACTCTTGGAAAAGTGGCAACAGCTAGTATCGGTGTACTTGGTGTTGGAACAGGAATAGCTGCAAACTATGACAATGGTCTTGCTAGAACAATTAATACAGGTTTAACTGCTATGGAGCCAGACCTTCAAGCAATGAATAATTCTATTCAAACAAATACAGGTCTACCTATAAATGGTACTACAAATAATGGTAATACAAATGTTACTCCACCTAGTGGAACAACTACTGGAGGACCATATGGTGGCAACGGTCAACAAACATCAACGACTCCACCAGGACCAGGACAGACAACTGGAGGTACCACAACAGCTCCAAGTGCTCCTACAGAAGTAATAGACCCAAGTGATGGTATTGATCCAGTAAAACCAAATCCAATAGATGGCACAGATGATCCAAAAGACTCAGATGACCCAACTAAACCAGACGATGGCGATAATAAAAAGGGTCAAGATGATCCAACTAAGCCAGAGGACAAAGATACTACAACTCCAACACCAACGCCAACAGAACCAGACCATGGTGGTGGTGGAAGAACAGATTATGGTGATTGGTCAGTACCAGCTCCTGGAGATATTACAGAACCAGAAATGCCTGATGGTGAATTACCAATAGAAGAACCAAGCGATGGCGATGATCTAATCAATCCTGATGAAACTGAAGAAAGTATATATACAATCCCAACAGACTTATCAGGAGTAGCAACAACGAAAAAGAAAACTAACAATAATAGTGCTTTACCAATTCTTGGTGGCCTAGGTGCAGCAGCTGCTGTAGGTGTTGGTGCTAAAATATATATGGACAATAAAAAGAACAATGATAATGGTGAAGATGACAATTACGAAGAAGATGAATTTAATTTCACAGATGATAACAATCTTCTTGCGGATGAATGGAAAGAAAATGATGACTCAAGTATAGATTTTAATCAACTTGTAAATGAAGCAAGTGAAGAAAACGATGACTTGGGAGAAATATAGTATAAACCTTTATTAATATAAAAAGAGGAAAAGGAGAAATAATATGAAAGAAAGATTTTTACCAATTGGTACAGTAGTATTACTAAAAGGTGGAAAGAAAGAAGTAATGATAACAAGTTATTGTATCTTCCCAACCAAAGTTCAAAAACCTAATGGAGAAGCATTGGGTGAAGCCCCAAAAATGTATGAATATGGAGGCTGCATTTATCCAGAAGGTATTCTTGATAGTAATATGGCATGTGCTTTCAACCATGGACAAATTGAAAAAATTATCTATTTAGGATATGAGTCAGAACAACAAAAAGAATTATCAAAAATTCTAAATGCTGGTTATGAAGCTTATAAAGCTAAATATGAAAGTACAGACAAAAAAGAAACCAATACAGAAGGAACCAATGAATAGTTCCTTTTTTTTGGCTAATTTTCAAAAAGTGCATATAGAGTCCAAACCTCTACACATACTAAAAATTATCTATCCTTTTTTATTTGACTTTGTATCTCTTATCTTTCTCCATAGAAATATTTAAAATAATTCCCACTAATAACATATAAGAGAGTAGACTAGATCCTCCATAAGAAATAAATGGTAGCGTAATCCCTGTAATCGGAACAAGTCCCACCGTCATACCTATATTTTGTACTTGCTGAAACAAAAGCATCGCTACAATCCCAATCAAAATATATTTATCGGTATCATTAATTTTTCGCCTAGCCATTTTTATAATATTAACATCAAAATATATAATAATCCCTAGCAATAAAATGACTCCTAAAAATCCAAAATTAGAAGCAAATACCGCAAAGATAAAATCTGTAGAAGACTCTGGAAAATAAACTGGTGTCTTATTAAAACCATGTCCCAATAATCCTGCCGAACCAATTGCGGCTAAGGCATTTTCTAATTGTAATCCAGAACCATTTTTCCAATCAAATAATCTTTCCAATCTATAATAAATTGAATTTCCAAAAATATTAATAAATACATCTTCTTTAAAAAAGTAAAGTCCTAAAAATCCCCCCACACCAACCATAACCAAAAAACTAGCTATAACAAACCATCTGGCTCTAATTCCTGATGCAAATATCATAGCAACATATATAATTAAATAAATAATAACAGCCCCTGTATCTGGCTGTAAAAAGGTAAGTATTGAAGGAATAAGTACAATGCCAAATGACTTTAAAATAAACAAAAACTCCTCCCAAACAGTAGGATTCTTATAATCTCTTCTAAAAGAATGTATCATACTAGCTAGAACTAACATAATAAAAATCTTCATAAATTCACTAGGCTGTACACTACCAATTCCTGGTATTATCAACCAACATTTACTATTATTGATAGGCTTTCCAAATAGTAATAAGCAAACCAATAACAAATTCCCAATAGCATATAAAATCCATGTATGCCTATATAAATACTCATTCTTCATCTTCACTAAAAAAACAACAAGTAAGGCTCCAACCAAGTACCAAATACCTTGTTTTAAAGCTAAATTACCAAGTGCTTTAGATGTATAAGTCAAAGCACTATAAATTGTCATAATACTAATAATAGCCATCAATACAATTGGAACAACTATATTTAAATTTATTTTAAATTTTCTCATTTAACCAAAACCTTTCATTTATATTATGCCAAAATCAATCAATTTTTATTTTTTTATTTCATAAAATATAAAAAGGAGAAAAAATATGAAAAAATTACCTAAAATATATCAAAATGAAATAACAAAAAAAATTAACAATAACAAAACTGTCTGTTATTTAAAAGAAGAACCTCTAGATCCTTATACAGGAATACCAACCATTCTCGAAAAAATAGACCAAGTCTTTTCTGGTTATGGTTATTCTTACAATATTCCTGTCACTATAAAAACTACTACTAACACTTACAACACCAGTCTAATTGCTAAAACCGAAAAAAATATAATCACTCTTGATAATGATATTATTCCAATATCTGAAATAATAGACTTCCAAATTACTAAAAAATAAAAAAGATTGCTAAAAACTTAAACAATCTTTTTTTATTTTACTTCATCCTTAGCATAATTCTACATAGGTATCGGCTAAACATTGTAATGCTCCTACGCAATTTAAATCCAATGTAAAGAATTGATTTGTACTAACGTAACCATCATTAGTAGTATTAGGATATAAAATTCTACATGTACAACAACATTCATCTAAAGCTTCAATTCTAAATACAGTTGATTGTCTAGTTTCATTATTTAGAGTATATGGAAAACTCCAAGCATTACCAGTACAACAATTGTATAAAGTAATTGGTCTAGTATTATAACAAATACTATTACATACAGGACCTAAAAAAGGTTTATCACACCCAGAATAACTTTCATTATCAAAGTCCTGTTTTTGAAGTACTAATATTTTTCTTAATACATCAGATAAGCAACATGTACGTGATTTGTCTTCACAACCCATAATCTAAACCTCCTTTCTATAAATTAGAAACAACAACATCTTCTAGACACTGTACTGCACAAATACAACTTAAATTAACATTAATAAAACTTCCACTAGCAATATAATCATTACCATCTTTATATAATACCCTAAGAGTTACACTATCATCATTAACTTTATGAACTCTAAATAAAGAACTCGATTGAACAGCATTATTATTATCTGTATAATTTGCACTTAGTAAAATACCTCTCTTATTATATAGAGTAATAACTCTTGTATTATAACAAATACAATTAATAGTAGGTCCTAAAAAGGGTTTAGTGCAGCCTTCCTCAAAACAACAATCATCCTTAGAATTATCTTGTAGTAGAGCTATAAGCTTTAACAAATTCTTAATACATCGATTAGTAGTCATAGTACCCACCTCTTTATCTATTTCTAATATAAAGTATTCAAAAACTAATATTTGGTGTTTATAAATACCTATATAATTATATGTCCCATTAAATAAAATATCTTTATTTTTTATATTACTTGTTATATAATTAAGATGGTGATAAAAATGGAATATGTTGTTATAGCAGTTATCTTACTAATTATTTTACTAGCAATCCTAAAGGCTAATAAAAAAGATGCCGGTTTGGACTTTAACAAATTAGTAGAATATTTAGGTGGTAAAGAAAATATTATTGATACTGAAATTAATCTATCAAGATTCAAAGTTACTTTAAAAGATGTTAGTAAAGCTAATAAAGAAGGAATTCAAAAACTTGGTGCTAAAGGAATCCTTGAAATAGATAATCAATTAAAAATAGTTTTAGGTTCTGAATCTAAACAACTAAAAAAGTACATAGATGAAATAAAATGACAAAATTTGTCATTTTTTTCATATTTCGACAAAATACGACATACTAAAATTATATAATTCAAAATAAGAGGTGTACTTATGCCAGTATTTGAAAATATTATTTTATTATTCGTATTTTTGTTTTTTCCTATAACTTGTTACTTAATTTATATTACTCATTTAAGTAATATGGATAAAACAGAACAAAATATCTTATTAGATATCTCTTTAATATCCGCTTTATTTTTAATCGTTCGGTATATTAATGATAAATCTATATACATACTTCTTTTTTATAATATTCCTTTATTATTAGCCTATATAAAAGGTAAAGTTCCTACTATAATAACTTTATCGATAGCTATAATTATCTTTTATAATCTCTACATCGATATACCTATATTGTTTTTAATAATTGAATATAGTATTTATTTTCTTATCTATTTATATACTTCCAAATCTAAAGAAAAAGAATCTAAATTTTTAGATATCTTTGTCTTTATAAAAATACTAGTAATTTCCTTCATTGTTTTCTATATTATAAATTCTAATGGACCTATTATAAATAATTTAATATATGTAGTCGCAACTTCTAGCATCTTTATAATTTTTACTTACATAAGTTTATTCTTATTTGAAAAGGGTGAAGATATAACTAATTTATATAGTGTAATTAAAGAATCCAAGAAAGATAAATTACTATTTGAATCTTTATCTAAATTAACTCATGAATTAAAAAATCCTATTTCAGTCTGTAAAGGTTATCTTGAAATAATTGATAGAAATGGTTACCAAAAAGCTCCAAAGTATTTACCAATCATCTCTAGTGAAATAGAAAGATCTTTATCAGTAATAAATGATTTTTCTTCTCTTGGTAAACTAAAAGAATTAAATAAAGAAGAAGTAGACATACAAATGTTATTAGAAGAAATAATAAACATTCTAAATCCATTATTTAAAAAGTATAACGCTAATATCTATCTAAATGTAAAGCAAGACGTCTATTTAAATCTTGATTATTTAAGAATGAAACAAGTCTTTGTAAACATTCTAAAAAATGCCCTAGAGGCTAGAAAAGAAGATACCTGCCTAAATGTTCAAATCGACGTGAAAAAGTCTTTAAATGATATAAAAATAATAATTAAAGATAATGGAATAGGGATGGATAAAAATACACTAGATAAAATAACTGAAATATTTTATACAACTAAAGCAAATGGTAATGGACTAGGTGTAGTCTTATCCAAAGAAATAGTAGAAATGCATCATGGTACTATTAATTATAAATCTCAAAAAGAAAAAGGAACGACTGTTACTATAACCTTACCATGTAATTAAAAAAGATTAGCAAAACTAATCTTTAATTTTTTTATATGTTTTAACTGCCTTTTTATATTTTTCTCTGGCATTATTAAGTTCAGTTGGAAAACATTCTGCTAGTTGTGGTAAAGTCCGACCAAGATCATGAATCTCTAGTTCTGAGACTCCTTCGTATTGTTCTGTCATTACCTCAAAAAAAACTCTCTCAACATCTTCTCTAAAAACTTCATTAACGCTTTTACCAGTATAACGTTTAACCATTCTTCCAAGTAAATTTTGATGTGGCAACCATTTTTCTAATTCTTTTATATGATCAACCGATGGTCTGCATTCATATATTCCAAAAATATTTTTCTTTGGAATAAGAGTTGCTCCTCCTGATGGTCTATGTTCTAAGTCATATGAACATCCAGTTTCAGTTAACATTGAACATTCTCTTTTCATCGAAAATAAATCAACTACATCACGATCCTTATTTCTTGCTCTTAAGTATAGAATAGGAAAAGCAATCGTTTTACCATTAATCTTTTGAATATCAATTCCTGCAACAATTGATATATTTCCAGTCTCTAACGCTTTTAAAATTTCACTTTTAGTAATACTAGGAAAATCACTAACAAAGTAGTCACATCCTGATTTTTTACAACATACCCCTCCACATGAACTACAAATATTTTTATTTTCATATCTTTGCATAATAATCCCCCATTTACAAGTAATGTATTTTACCATCTTTCTTGTAAATTTACAATAAAAAACAAAATCCAAAATAAAAAGGCACTTAATTCGTAAAAATTAAATGTCATCAAAATACCAGGTATACATTTAGTTAACTAAATGCTCACTATCTAAAATTAACATAATAAACTGACACATACAAGTAAACCCAATAAAAAATATCTAAAGAAAAAAAGTCTTTCGACTTTATTGATAGTAGTAATTATTACTAAAACTATTATAACCATATGGATAATAAGGTACTGGATATACTGGGTAATATGGATAAACTTTATTAGGATTCATGTTATTTATTTGATTGTTATTAGCAATGCCATATCCCAGTGCTGTTCCGGCTAGCCCTCCAACAACAAAAGGTGCCCAAAAGAATCTTTCTCCATTGTTATTATAGGAATAAACAGGATAGTTTTTATTATTCATACCATACGAAACATTTCTATAAGGATTCATAAAAGTCCCTCCTTATAATAATTTATGAAAAAATCTAAATTATGTTCAAAATTTAAATTCCAAATTCAAATAACAAAATATTTTCATTGCTAAAAAATAAAATTCTGATATAATAGTCAAGCAACCAAATTTATTGTATAATAAAAATAGAGGTGATACTAATGGAAAGATTACAAAAAGTAATAGCGGCATCAGGAATAGCTTCTCGCCGTAAAGCAGAAGAATTAATAACAGAAGGAAAAGTAAAAGTAAACGGACAAGTAGTAACCGAACTAGGTACTAAAGTATCCGATAAAGATAAAGTTTTAGTAAATAATGAACCCATAACTAAAGAAGTGAAGGAATATTATCTTCTAAATAAACCAAGAGGAGTTCTAACTACAACATCAGATGATCGTTCTCGTAAAACTGTCGTAGACTTAATACCAACTTCAGCTAGAATTTACCCAGTAGGTAGATTAGACTATGATACAACAGGACTATTAATTCTAACAAACGATGGAGAATTTGCTAACATTTTAATGCATCCAAGTAATAACATTGAAAAAGTCTATATGGCTAAACTAAAAGGTATTATCAAAAAAGAACAAATAGAAGCCTTAAAAGAAGGTGTTACCATAGATGACAACATCACAGTAGCTGCGAAACGTGTAAAATTAAAAAAATATGATCCTAAAACAAATACTTGTATGGTTCAAATAACAATCTGTGAAGGAAAAAATCATCAAGTTAAAAAAATGTTTGCAGCAGTTGGCTTCGATGTCATAAAACTAAAAAGAGAAAAAGAAGGCTTTTTCGACTTAAAGAATCTTCAATCTGGTGAGTTTAGAAAGCTAACTCCAAAAGAAGTAAAAAGAGTCTACGGCTTAGAAGAAGACAAATAAAAACTCTACCTCAAGTAGATTATAAGTAAAATTAAAACACGTTTTTATAATATAAAACGTGTTTTTTATATGAATGTTGAAATTGCTAAAATAATTACTACTAAAGCCGCTGAAATAAACATCCCTAGAGCTAAATACCAAAGATTAGTTGATTTTCCATTTGCATCCCTTAAGATATCTAAATAGTTATCTGGATTTTTGAGCTTTATTTGTTCAATTTCTTTTTTCAAAAATTTCATATAAATCATATTCGCACATGTCATATAACAAACTCTTATAAAAAGAAAAAAGAATATAAACTTAAGAGAAGTAAAACTAGTACAGAAAATTAAAAATATTCTATAAAGTATTAAATCAAGTATAAAACAAAATACTCCTAATGCCACTAATTTATTAAGGCAGAAATAAAATGGACCTAATAGAAGAATGACCCAAGAATTTTCGTTACGGAAAATCTTATCAAATCTATCTCCCAAGTAAATCTCTAAATCAGATGCATTAGGATTACTTTCAAACTTACTAATCATCTTACCATTTCGCATATAACCACAATGTAAACAATAAAAACTAGTCATAGGCTTTCCACATTTAGGACACTTCATATCATCGCCTCCATCATAACCAGTATAAACTAAAAGATAAGCCTTTACAACAAAAAAAGAATAACTAAATTATTCTTCAACTACAATTGCTCCAGTAGGGCAAGCCTCACTAGCATCTCTAACTGCTTGTTTTTCTTCCTCTTCTTTAATTTCCTCTTTTTTTGTTTTAGATAGACCTTCGTCTCCTATTTCAAATACACTATCAGCTATAGCACAACAAGCACCACATCCAATACAAGCTTCTTCATTAACTTTTACTTTCATATTTTTATCCTCCTCTAAAACTATTATAACCAAAATCCTCTTTTACGTAAAGAAATAATTACTACTTTTGTTTTTAATTAACTTATGATAAACTTATCTATAGTAGAAGGTGATTGGTATGGCAAGTAGAATGGATCGTTATAAAGAAGATAGCTCTAAAATATATAGTCGTTCTGATAGAAATCAAGAATTATATCAAAATATTGGAAATAACACTAGATATACAAACTTAACAGATGTTACAAACTCCAATGCAATAGATTTAGATAATGCTTCTAAAATGACTAATACTCGTGAGGGTTATCATCAAATGAAAGAATTCAGACAACAAGCTCCTGTTCCCAAAGTAAAGAAAGAATTAGATGATTTTAATTATCTATATAAAACTCGTGAAAATAGAGTGTATGATGTAAACAGGGTCTTAGAAGAAGCTAGAAAAAATAGAGTAAAAGATGACGACAAAGAAGAAAAAAGAAGATTAAAAAACAATAACTACAATATCATTACAAGTCTAAATCCTGAAGAATTAGAAAAATATCGTCAAGAAAAATTAAATCGTGTCTATAGATCTGATGATGATATAGAAAAAGAAGAATTAAAAGAATTAATAAATACAATTACTTCTAAAACATTAGCTGGAGAAATAGACCAAGCAACTGGAGTTAATTTACTTAGTGACCTAATGGCGACAAGTCTTCTTGATAAAGTTGAAAGACAAAAAGAAGAGGTCGACGAAGAAAAAGAAGAAACGAACAAAGAAGACAAAGAAGAATCTGAACTTGAGCTTTCTCAAGCCATTTTAAATAAAGAACAAATAGAACAAGTAAATAGATTAGACCAAGAAATAATAGAAGAAGATACTGATGAGCCAAAAGAATTAAAGGATGCTGACAGTGATTTTTATACCAGAAGTATGGATTTATCTAATAAAGATTTTGAACTAAGCGATGATTTTAAAGAAAAAACATTGCCATTACCAGTAAAAATAATCCTAGTACTTTTAGTATTAGTATGTTTAGCAGCAGCCGCTTACTTCATTTGGCAAACTTATTTTAAGTAAATGAAAATAGCTTTAATTTATTTTATCTGTTTCTATTTATCTTTACCTGGTTTCTTCAATAAAGCTGGTTACAAAAGTTATTTAGGTTTAATTCCCATATATAACATTTATTTGTTGTGCCTTATTTTAAAAATTCATCCTTTATTACTAGCTGGTTTAGGCCTTTCTCTTATTTTTTTTCCGGATCGGATGTTAGTCGCTACTACTATCATTGTCTTCTTACCATTTGTTATAGCCGATGCTTTTTCAATTAATATGAAAATGGGTATTTTAACAGCACTCATTCCTTTTATCATGTACCCAGTATTAGCTTATATAAAAGGATATTATAATTATTTTGAGGAGGAAGAAAAATGCCATTTATCAGAAACCACAAAATTGCAACAATAATCCTATTACTACTATCCATATACATTTACTACTTTTATACAAGAATTGTCCCAGATAATGAAAAAATAGATAAAACTAGTTACCATTATGTTAATGAATTATATATGTCAGATGGAAAAATCTATGATAATTATTTAGATGAAAAAGCTAAGATAGTTTATGATAAATTATATAAAAATACTAAATTTCGTATTCCACAATTTAGTCTTAAGGTTTCCGAAGTAGGGTGCTCTGATGCCTACGATTGTGAAAATGCCTTATTACTGGCAAATGATGCTCTTATGGTAGAACATCCTGAATTAATGGGTTATGGTGGTGTACGTTCCTACCTAATCGCAGATGATAAACTCACTATTAGTGTTAGATATGCTGTTAATCCACTTTTTGAGGCAATAAGTGTTCCTAGAATTAAAAGAATAATATATGATATTAAAGAGGCCACTAAAAATATGGATGATCTTACAAAGATAGATTATGTATACAATTGGGTAGGTAAAAATGCTACCTATGATAAAGTGTTTACCTATACTTCAAAAAATCAATCTATTTACAATGTTTTTATCCGTAAAGAAGCCGTCTGTGCTGGTTTTGCCAAGGCAAGTCAAGTTATTTTTCAAAATATTGGTATTGAGTCATATTGTGTTACAGGAGAAACTAGTGGACCTCATATGTGGAATATTGTAAAATATAAAGATAAGTACTATTATTATGACTCAACAGTTGCCGCCTCAACAAAAAATAGAAAAGAAGGCCTAATCCAAGAAAAGATGAATGACTACATTCTTAATCATAAAGAATGGTATCCAACTGTAGAAACTACTAGAATGACACCATAAAAATTAAGAAAATGCATGATTTTTTTTAAATTTATACTATAATATATAGCAGTAGGAGTGATCTAATGAACTTAAACTTTATAATAAATGATTATATACTAATTTGGAATGTTCTATTTCAAGCTTCAGTTTCAGAACCTATATATAAATTAAAACAAAAATTATGGGATACATATAAAGAACAATATAACAATACTTATAAAGATAGAGTAGCCATATTAAATGATGTAAAAAATTATATCCCAAACGATGACACCATCTACAATATAATTTTAGAGTCAGCTGAATATCAAAATATTAGAAAAGAAGTAGAAAAGTATCGTTTAGAAGTAATAAAACTATGGAATAAAAAAATATCTACTCAACTAAAGAAAATCACCAAACAAGACTTTAAAGAATATACGGTTTATCTTATTGATAATCGTCTTGAAATACTTGAGTTACCAACAATTCCAAACAAGGATATAAAGACTATAATTCTTGGTAAAAAAATTCCAGAAGAAGAACCAAACAAAATAATTTTCCTTCTTCTTGAAGCAATTCTAAAAAAGGAAATAAATAAATATAAAGATATTGATAAAAATATTGCTAATGCTATTATAGAAATGGCTATTGAAAATGAACTAGCAACCAATATCTCCAATATAAGTCATTATTGGACTAGTGAAGAAAAACTTCTGAGTATTAAGCGTCAAATCTATCCATTTTGGTTAATGTATTTAGGAATTTCTAAAGAAGAGATGCCAAAATATATGAATCGTGATAAAATAGCTTTTGACGTTAATAAATTTCCATATGAGAAAGATTTAAAAAATCTAGATATTACAGACTTTATTGATTTCTGTATTCAAAATAAAAAAAGAATAATTAGGGAAGAACAATTAGAATTAATATAATAAAGTAGGTGATAGTATGGACCAAAAGATGCAAATATTATTAGATAAAATAAATATTGATAAGGATAATTATCAATATTTTTCTGATGCCAAAATCTCTAAAATAAAAATTCATTCCAAAACTAATGCTTGGAATGTCTTTATCGAAAAAGAAACACTTTTACCTTTAGAAATATATGAGGAATTGGAAGAAAAAAAACATGAACTTGATGCTAATGCTAGTGAAATTAATTTTATATTTGATATAGAAAATCCAAATCTAGAAGCATACAAGGAATATTATTCTTATCTTTTAAAACTATTAAAGCCAGACTTAAAGGTTTTAGAAATCTATGAAAATAGTCTAGATATAGAAGATGACTTTTTAATCTTAGTTGCTAGTAACGAAGTAGAAAAAGAAAGATTAGAATCATGCCTTTCTAAAATAAATACTTTTTATAAATGTTTAGGCTATAAATTTAATATTGATGTAATAATTAGAAAAGGAGAAAACATTCTCGAAGAAATTAAACAAGATTTAATTGTCGAGGCTCCTAAAAAAGAGGAAAAGAAAGAAGTAAAACAAGAAACTCCAACATCTCCAGAGAAAAAATATCATAAAGAACCAAAAGATCCAAATAGTGTTATTGGCCGAGGTATAAAAGAAGATCCTATAAAAATAAAAACTTTAATAGGCGAGGATAACAATGTCGTTGTTGAAGGATTTGTTTTTGGAACAGACTATTTTGAATCATCTAAAACGGATTTTAAAATAATCACTTTAAAAATAACTGATTACTCCGATAGTATTTATTGTAAAGTCTTTGTCAGAGACCCAGACGAATATGGTAGACTTTGCAAAGAGTTAAAAGCTGGAAATTGGTTTAAAATTCGTGGCTATACTAAAAATGATCAATTTTCTAAAGAATTAGTTTTAAATGCCAGAGATATTGTAAAAATAGAAAAAGAAGTTTCTGTAGTCAAAGATACAGCTGAAGTAAAAAGAGTAGAATTACATTGCCATACTAAGATGAGTCAAATGGACGGTCTTGCTGATGAAGAACAAATTGTAAAGCAAGCCATGAAATGGGGCCATAAGGCGATTGCTATAACCGATCACAATGGCGTTCAAGCCTTTCCACATGTCTTCAATTTAGTTACTTCCCATAATAAAAATTTAAAAGAAGGCGAAGAGCCATTTAAAGCCATTTATGGAACAGAATTAACTCTAATTGATGATACTGTAAATATTGTCATACGTCCTAATAAAGACGTCCTACTAGATCAGACTTATGTTGTTTTTGACTTTGAAACAACCGGTTTTAATGCCGGTGGTGCTGATTCAATTATTGAAATTGGTGCCGTAAAAATTAAAAATGGCGAAATTCTAGAACGTTACGATGAACTAATTAATCCAGGTAGACCATTACCTCAAAAAATTATTGATGTAACCAATATTACTGATGCCATGTTAGCCGGAAAAGATAATGAAGAAAATGCTGTAAAAAGATTTATCGAATGGTACGGAGATTTACCAATGGTTGCTCATAATGCTAAGTTCGATGTATCTTTCCTTGAAATGGCTCATAAAAAATATAATTTAGGTAAGTTTACTAATCCTGTAATCGATACGCTAGAATTATCAAGAACTATGGATAATACTTATGCTAGACACTCATTATCAGCCCTTGTTAAAAGATATGATGTTCCATGGGATGAAGAAGCTCACCATCGTGGAGATTATGATGCTGAAGGAACTGCTTTAGTTTTTCATAAGATGTTAAAGAAATTATCTAATCGTAATATTGAAACAATGGACCAATTAGATAACTTAGTAAGTAAAGATGAAATCCATAAATATGGTCGTGCTCATCACGTAAACCTTCTAGCAACTAATCATACTGGTTTAAAAAATCTTTTCAAACTAGTATCCCTTGCTAATACAGTTTATTTGTATAAAACACCAAGAATCTTACGTAGTGAAATTGAAAAGAATAGAGAAGGTCTCCTTGTAGGATCTGGTTGCTACGAAAGTGAAGTTTTTAAAGAAGCAACTTCTAAAAGTGAAGATGAATTATCAAATATTATTAGATTCTATGACTACGTAGAGGTTCAACCTTTAGAGTGTTATGGTCATTTAATCCAAACAGGTGACTTCGCTAATGAAGTAGAATTAGCTGCCAACATCGAAAAAATAATTAGAGTAACCGAAGATGCCGGTAAAATAATGGTCGCAACCGGAGATGTTCATCATATTAAACGAGATGATAAAATTTACCGTGAAATCATAGTTAATCAAAAAGTACCGGGTGGTGGACGTCATCCTCTTGCTAAATCAAGTATCAAAGAAATCCCATCTCAACACTTCCGTACAACCGATGAAATGTTAGAAAATTTTAAATTTTTAGATCAAGAAACAGCTTATCGTATCGTCGTTGAAAATCCTAATAAGATTGCCGATATGGTTGAGATAATTGAAGTAATACCAGATACTGGTGGTATCCCATTCTCTCCAAGAGTAAAAAGCGATGATGGAGCAAGTTACCTAGACTGCCCAGCTGTAGTTACTGATTTAGTTTATACTAAAGCTGCTGATTGGTATGGCGATCCTTTACCATATTATATAGAAGAACGCATCGCCACCGAGCTATATGGTGATATTGTTTTAAAAATAATTAAGGAACGCTTACAAGAAACTTTATCTGGTGATGAATTAGAAAAAGTAGCTCACCAAGAACTACATGATACTATCATCAAAGGTTTTGATAATGTTAAGAGTATTGTAAGAGAATACGTTAAGAAAACTTCAGAAGAAGAATTAGATGAAAAAGCTTTAGAAAAACAAGTCAAAAAAGTCTTAGGTGGTATTATTGGTGGTGGCTTCGATCCAATTTACTTAATTGCTCAACGTCTTGTTAAACATTCCAATGATGAAGGATACTTAGTTGGTTCTCGTGGTTCTGTAGGTTCTAGTTTCGTTGCTACCATGATGGGAATAACTGAAGTTAATCCGCTACCAGCACATTATAGATGTCTACAATGTAAAACTAGTATTTTTACTGATGATGAAGGAAAATCTTTCTCCGCTGATTACTCATCAGGTTTCGACTTGCCGGACAAAGAATGTCCTAACTGCCATATTCCACTATATAAAGATGGACAAGATATGCCATTCGCAACTTTCTTAGGATTCAATGCCGATAAAGTTCCAGATATAGACCTAAACTTCTCTGATTTAAACCAAGCTAGTGCTCATGCCTATACGAAAGTATTATTTGGAGAAGATAACGTTTATCGTGCCGGAACAATTGGTACAGTTGCTGATAAAACAGCTTTTGGTTTCGTAAAAGGATACTGTGAGGAACATGGTATTCCAGATATGCGAACTGCTGAAGTAGAGCGTCTTGCTATGGGCTGTACTGGTGTTAAAAGAACAACTGGTCAACATCCTGGAGGTATCGTTGTTATACCAGACTACAAAGAAGTTTATGACTTTACACCATTCCAATTCCCAGCTGAAGATGCAACAGCTGAATGGCGTACAACACACTTTGATTACCATGCTATCGACCAATGTGTTTTAAAACTGGATATTCTAGGTCATTCCGATCCAACTCAATTACGTATTATTCAAATGCAATCTGGAACTGATATCATGAAAGTACCAATGGATGACAAAGACACCATGAGTATTTTTACCTCAACTGATGTCCTAGGTGTAACCAATGAACAAATAATGTGTAATACTGGAACTCTAGGTATTCCAGAGTTTGGTACTTCATTTACTATAAAGTTAGTAGAAGATACTAGACCAACAACCTTCGGTGAACTTATAAAAATTGCCGGACTTTCTCATGGTACCGATGTTTGGTTAGGAAATGCCCAAGACTTAATCAAAAATAATATTGTCCCATTCAAAGAAACAATCGGTTGTCGTGACGATATTATGGTTTACTTAATAAATAAAGGTATGGCTCCAATAAAAGCCTTCAAAATCATGGAGTTTGTTCGTAAAGGAAAAGCTTCAAAAGATCCAGAAACTTGGAAAGGGCATGTAGAGACAATGAAAGCTTCTAATATTCCAGAATGGTATATTGAGTCTTGCCGTAAAATCAAGTACATGTTCCCAAAGGCCCATGCCGCAGCCTATGTAATGAGTGCCTTTAGAATAGCTTGGTACAAAGTCCATATGCCAGTTTATTTCTATTCATCTTGGTACTCATCAAAAGCAACAGATGTCGATGTTGAAGCAATGATTAAAGGTTATGATGCTATTAAGGCTAGAATTGAAGATATTTTAGCTAAAGGTTTTGAAGCTACTAATAAAGAAAATGGTCAAGCTGAAAGTTTAAAGGTTGCTCTAGAAGCAACAGCTCGTGGTATAAAATTCTTAAAAGTAGACTTATATGAAAGTGATGCCACAGTATGGATAGCCAAAAATGATAAAGAAATATATCCACCATTTGTCGCCATTGATGGGCTAGGTGAAACAGTTGCTAAAAACATTGTCAAGGAACGTGAAAAGCAACCATTTCTAAGTGTTGAAGACATCCAAAGACGTGGTAAAGTATCACAAACACTAATCGATAAAATGAAAACTTTAGGCTTATTAAACGATTTACCAGACTCAAATCAATTATCATTATTTTAATTAAGATACTAATCATTTAGTATCTTTTTTATATAATTGATTATAAAAAAAGACAACCATTATTATTGCTTGTCATCTATCAAAATCAAGCTGATGATATGCCTTGTTTTAGTAAAAAAATGAATTTTTGGTGAAATAAATCATAACAAATATCCGGATTTACAAGTAAATTATCGCTGTGAATTAATAAAAAAATAGAAAAATCTATTTTTTTTATTGAAAAATTTCTTTATAATTATGAAGAGGACTGATTATATGAAGTACAAAGTATTAGTAAATAAAGAACATAAAATAAAAGATAACTATTTATCTAAAATAGAATTAATAACTACTAAAGATGTTGACAATTTAGATGTCCAAGTAGAAAAGGAAGCTTATAATGCCTATTTAAAACTAAAAAAGTTTCTTCAAAATAAAAAAATTATTATTGGCATTTCTTCAGCTTATAGAAGTAAAAAATATCAACAAGAAGTATATGATGAATTTGTAGAAAAATATGGCAAAGATTATGCCGACAAAGTAGTCGCTCCAGTCGGTTGTTCAGAACATCATACCGGACTTGCAATAGACATTAACATAAAAGTAAATGGTGCTTGGCCAAATGGAAATAAAGAACTAATGGAACAGGAAAACTATTATAAAGCCATTCATAAATATTTTGCCTCATATGGCTTCATTCTTCGTTATCCAAAAGGAAAAGAAAATATAACCGGTTATCCTTATGAGCCTTGGCATATTAGATATGTTGGTAAAGTGGTAGCAAAAATAATTGCCAAAGAAAATTATACTTTAGAAGAATATTTAAATAATTATTCAGGTGTAATTGTTGTCAATAAGCAACAAGGAATAACTTCCTTTGATGTTGTAAATACCATTTCTAAAACTCTAGGTATCAAAAAAATAGGTCATACCGGAACCCTTGATCCTCTCGCAACCGGAGTCCTAGTAGTAACGATCGGCAAAGCTACTAAAATAGGGGAGTTATTAACCGCTACTTATAAAGAATACCAAGCCGGAGTCCTATTAGGAGTTGAAACAGATACTCTAGATATAACCGGAACAATTATAAATAGTAAAATAGTTCCTGATAATCTGCCATACGAGAAAACTCTAACTAGTTTTAAGAAAACTTATCTCCAAGAAGTACCCATCTATTCAGCTGTAAAAGTAAACGGTAAAAAACTCTATGATTATGCTCGTCAAAATAAAGAAGTAGTCCTACCTAAAAAAGAAGTTACTATCAAAGAAATAGAACTTTTAGGAACTGATCGTAACACATTTACTTTTAAAACTACTGTTTCCAAAGGTTGTTATATTAGAAGTTTAATTAGAGATATTGGTAAAAGCCTAAATACTTATGCCACTATGACTAATTTAATTAGAACTAAACAAGGAAAATTCACTTTAGAAGAATCAAGTACCATAGAAGACATAAAGAAGGGAAAATACCATCTCTATAAAATAGAAGATATTCTAGATTATCCTAAAATAATTGTCGATCAAGAACTTGAATTTAAAATAAGAAATGGTCAAAAGTTAAAAAATATTTATCAAGTTTCAGATAAAGTTATCTTCCTTACCGAAGAAAAAAAATTACTTGGAATCTATCAAGTAGAAAATGATGTTCTTATAGTTTGGAAAAACTTTGTCTAACGTTTATATCTTTACATAGCAAAGAAATTATGCTATAATCATACAGCAAAAGAAGCAAACTATATCAATGAAATTTGCTTTGTAAAGGAAGGTGCTAAACAATGACTAATACAGAATTATTTGCCAAGTATTTACAAGAAAATGGTTTAACACACGCTAATCATCAAAGAATTTTAGAAGTTCTAAACGCTCCCTCTAATTCTATATCTAGATACATAGACAAAAATTCTTTTCTTCTAAATAATCTTGTAACAGAAGAAGAACTAAGAGAGTATGGACTAGAAGGAGAAATTGGTACTTTAACAGAAGATGGTATCACTTTCCCAAAACAAATTATTGCTAAATACCGTAAAGAAAATCTAAAGGTACCTACTATAACTGATTTTGATTTAATTATGGGAAATGGTATAAGTAATACTTCCTTTATTGCTGGAGATTTTCCACAAGATAAATTATTTGGTTTCTGTTCTGATATCGATAATCCTAACTTGAATTTAAGATTATCAAGAGCTAAATCATTAGTAGAGTCTTATAACGAAAAAAGTCAAGGAACCTATGAACTTCAAAGAGATAAAGACAAAAACAAAGTATATTGTTTAGTGAGAAGAGTAAAATAAGTTTACAGTTAAGTAGACTTATTTTTTTGTTTTTTGACAATTTCTCCCTTTTTTCTAATTTTCTAATATAGTATAATAAACAAGAAGGTAGTGAGAAATATGTTAAAATATATATTTTTACTAATTGGTTTTATAGTAATCATTAAAGCTAGTGACATCTTGGTTGATAGTGCTACATCTATTGCTATCAAGTGTAAGGTTCCTAAGATGCTAATTGCTCTTACAATTGTCTCTTTCGGAACTTGTGCTCCTGAAATAGCAATTTCATTTACTAGTGTTATTAATAAAAATGGTACTATAGCATTTGCTAATGTCATTGGAAGTTGCATCGTAAATGTCTTTTTAATTATTGGACTAGCCTCCTTGCTTCATCCGATAAAAGTAAAACACGATACCGTCAAAAAAGAATTACCAATACTACTCTTAATAACTACAAGTTTTTCTGTCTTAATGCTAGACAGTGGCTTTAATAAAACAACACCAAATGTTTTCTCCAGAGTAGATGGTATCATCTTAATGTCCTTATTCCTTATGTTTGTCTTATACCTAATCCAATTATCCAAACGAAGAGAAAAAAACAACGAGAAGATGGAAATAAAATACGATAACATTTGGATTGCTATAATAATTTTGATACTATCAATAGTTTTAATATCACTAAGTAGTAATATAATTGTTGATAACGCCATAAAAATAGCAAAAAGTCTTCACATAAGTGAAAAATTAATAACCATGACTGCTATCGTTATTGGTACCAGTCTTCCAGAAATGTTTATGACTATAAGTAGTGCCAGAAAAGGTGAATTTGACATGGCTATTGGTAATATTATTGGAACGAACATCTTTAATATTTGTATTGTTTTAGGTCTACCTGTAACAATCTATGGTGATATATCTTTATCAAACTTCTCAATTATTGATATTGTAGCGGTCTTCTTAACATCTCTAGACTTATATTTATTTGCAAGAAGTGAGCGAACAATCTCTAAATTAGAAGGCTTTATAATGTTATTAATATTTGCTGTATACTATGTTTCAATAATATTCTTTTAAAAATAAATGTTTGTATTTTTAACAAATTATGTTATAATACACTTGAGAAAGGAGTGGGAAAGAAAAAATTCCCACTCTTATTATTTCTAGGAGGTGGCCATGAAAGAGCAAATAGCACAACTAGTAGATAGTGGAATAAAAGATTTAAATGTCTTTGTTTCAGATGCATTTTTTGAAACTGTAGAAAGAAAAAAAGTATTAAACATTGTACTTGATAGTGAAAATACAATAGATTTAAATCTTATTACAGAAGCATCAAGAATAATAAACAAAATAATTGATAAGAATGAATACTTATTAGAAGATGCAGATGAATTAGATATTTATTCAAAAGAGAAAGGAGAATAAAAATGAACGGTAAAGAATTTAAAAAAGCCCTTGATAATATTGTTAAGGAAAAAGATATCGATCCAGAAGTAGTATATGAAGCTATGGAACTTGCTTTAACTTCAGCTTATAAAAAGAACTTTAACTCTAAGACAAATGTAAAAGTTTTATTTGATCGTGCATCTGGTGAGATAAAAGTTTATTCATATCTTACAGTAGTACCTGATGATAAAATGACAAAAGAAGAGTATGAAGATTATCTATTTGAACATTATACAGATGAAGATGATGAAGAAGAGAAAGTTGAAACTGTAGAAGGTGAAGAACAAGAAGAAGCTCCACAAATAAGTTACTTCAATCCTGAAACGGAAATAAAGTTAAGTGAAGCTAAAAAGATTGATAAGACTTTAGAAGTAGGCGACACAATCGATCATGAAGTAACTCCAAAAGATTTTGGACGTGTAGCCGCATCAACTGCTAAACAAGTTGTAGTTCAAAAGATTAGAGAAGCTGAAAGAAATAGTATCGTTGATGAATTTGGTGACAAACAGGATGAATTATTAATTGGAACTGTTGCCTTAGAAGATACTGATAACTATTTTATTGATTTAGGAAGAACAAACGGAATTTTACCAAAGAAAGATATTATTCCAGGAGAAAAAATAGAAATGGGTTCTCAAATAAAAGTTTATGTTTCTAAAGTTGATAATAATGGTAAAAATCTTTTAATCTTACTAAGTAGAACACATTATGGTTTTGTAAAAAGATTATTTGAATTAGAAATACCAGAAATTAATGATGGAACAGTAATGCTATATAGTGTTGCTAGAGACCCAGGTAACAGAAGTAAAGTAGCTGTATATTCTGAAAGAGCAAACATTGACCCAATCGGTGCTTGTATTGGTGAAAAAGGAAGCCGAATCGCTAGAATTATTGAAGAATTACACGGTGAAAAACTTGATGTTGTAAAATATGATAAAGATCCAGCTATCTTTATTGAAAACGCTCTTGCTCCTGCTAAAGACTTAACTGTTGCTATAACAGATCCTAAAAAGCAAGAAGCTATGGTAATTGCTGATGGTGACAATTTCTCATTAGCTATTGGTAAAAAAGGTCAAAATGCTCGTTTAGCAAGTAAATTAACTCATTATAAAATTGATATTAAAACAACTGAACAAGCTCGAGAAGCAGGTATAAATTTTAGATAGGAGGTTTCTATGAAAGTAAAAAAAATTCCGCAAAGGACATGTATAATTACTAAAGAAAAACTACCTAAACAAGAATTACTACGTATCGTAAGAGCACCAGAAGGTTATGTTACTGTTGATGAAACAGGAAAAATGAATGGCCATGGTGCATATATTAAAAAAGATATTGCAGTCTTAGAAAAAGCTATGAAAACAAAAGCTCTAGAGAAAAAATTAGAATGCAATATAGAGGATGCAGTGTATGAAGAAATAAGAAAAATTATAGAAAAGTGAGGTGAGTCTTTATGATGACTATAGAAGACTATGCATTAGATGTAGGTAAAACTATAGATGAGATTAAAGCATTATGTGATAAGATTGGTATCAACTACGAAGACGAAAAAACTCCTTTAGATGAAACTGATATTATTTTACTTGATAATGAATTACAAGATGATGAAGAAGTAGCAGAAGATAATGAAGAACTAGATGAGAAAATTCTAGATGAAGAAGTAAGTGATAAAGCTGAAATTCTTGCTATGAACACTAAGTTTGATTTAGAAAATGAAACTAAGTTTGAAAAAGTAAAAACAAAACAAGTAAAGAAAACAGAAAACAAAAAAGATTTCTTAAAAGAAAGAAAAAAGATATACAAACATCGTGAAAAATTACAAAGTAACGAAAATGTTCAAAATGAAAATGTTATTCTATATAATGAAGGAATGACTGTTACCGATCTAGCAACAGCTCTAGAAGTTGGGGCTGTAGAGATTGTTAAAAAATTAATGGGACTAGGCGTAATGGCTTCTATTAATCAACCTATTGATTATGATAGTGCTGAAGTAATTGCTTCAGAATATGATAAGGTACTAAAGAAAGCTGAAACAGCTGATATTTCTAATTTTGAAAATTTTGAGATTGAAGATGAAGCTAAAGATTTAGTAGAACGTCCTCCAGTCGTAACTATCATGGGACATGTTGATCATGGTAAAACAACTTTACTAGACTATATTAGAAAATCAAATGTAGCCTCTGGTGAAGCAGGAGGAATTACTCAAGCAATTGGTGCTTATTCTGTAAAATATAAAGATAAAACTATTACTTTTATTGATACTCCAGGTCATGCTGCTTTTACAGAAATGAGAGCCAGAGGTGCTTCAATTACAGATATTGTTATCATTATAGTAGCAGCTGATGATGGTATTATGCCTCAAACAAGAGAAGCAATTGATCATGCTAAAGCTGCCGGTGTACCAATTATTGTTGCTATAAATAAAATTGATAAACCAGACGCTAATATCGAACGTATTATGACTGGTCTAGTTGAAAATGGCTTAACTCCAGAAGAATGGGGTGGAGATATTATAGTTAACAAAATATCTGCCGCAACTGGAGAAAATGTTGATAAATTATTAGATAATATTTTATTAATTGCTGAAATGGAAGAATATAAAGCAAATCCATCTCGTTATGCCTCAGGTGCTGTTATTGAATCAAAGAAAGACAGCAAAGTGGGTTCAGTAGTAACTTTATTAATTCAAAATGGTACGCTTCGTTTAGGAGATCCAATCGTTATCGGTAATTCTTTCGGTAAAGTACGTACTCTTAAAAATGATTTAGGTCAAAACATCGTTGAAGCTACTCCATCAACTCCAGTAGAAGTAACTGGTATTTCTGAAGTTCCTAGTGCTGGAGATAAGTTCATGGCTTTTGAATCTGAAAAACAAGCTAAACAAATAGCTGAAGAAAGAAAATTAAGAAGCCGTGAAAAAGATACTAATTTCTCTGGAATGAGTTTAGAAGATTTATTTGGAAGAATTCAAGAAGGCGTTAAAGAAATTAAAGTAGTCTTAAAAACAGATGTAAATGGTAGCTTAGAAGCCGTTAAAAACTCTCTAGAAAAGATAAGCGTTGATGGCGTAAAAGTAACAGTTATCAGAGGTGCTGTAGGTGCTATTACAGAAAGCGATATCGTTCTAGCCAGTGCTTCAGACGCTCTAATTATTGGCTTCAATGTTCGTGGTAACACTAAAACTATGGATATGGCTAAACAATATGGTGTCTCAATTAAGACTTATGATATCATCTATAAAGTTGTAGAAGACATGGAAAAAGCCATGAAAGGTATGCTAGAGCCAGAATACGAAGAAAAAGTAACTGGAACTCTTGAAATTAGACAAATATTTAAATTCTCTAAAGTAGGTCTAATTGCTGGTTGCCATGTCTTATCAGGAACTATAAAAAATAATGAAAAAGCTAGAATTATTAGAGATAACGTTGTAGTCTATAATGGTTCAATTAAATCTTTACAACATGAAAAAGATCAAGTTAAAGAAGTTAAAAAAGATATGGACTGTGGTCTAACTCTAGAAAACTGCCAAGATTATAAAGAAAAAGATATAATTGAAGTATATGATCTTGTAGAAGTAAAACGCTAATTTAGGAGGTATCTATTATGGCAAGTGTTAAAATAGAAAGATTAAATCATGCCTTCCAAGAAGAAATAAGTATGATTTTAATGACTGAAATAAAAGATGAAGATATTAAATTTGTAACAATCACTGGTGTAGATACAACTTCTGATTTAAGTTATGCTAAAGTATATTTTACAGTTTTAGATGACTCAAAAAAAGCAACAACCCTTGAAGCTTTAAATGGTGCTGCTTCTTTCATAAGAGGAAAGTTAGCTGAAAGAGTAGAAGTAAGACATACTCCAGAATTAAAATTTATTTATGATACTTCAATTGAATATGGTAATCATATCGATGAAATAATAGATAATATTAACAAAGAAGATAATAAGTAATTACTTATTTCTTTTTTTTACTATTGATTTACTAATGGTCTTATCACATGATACAATATATTTGGTGATAATATGTTTGATGCAATAGATAAAATAATTGATAATACAATGTATAGATTTAAAAAACAAATCCTATATAAAGAGGATACTACAACAAAACAGGAATTAGAAAAACTAAAAGAACACTTAAAAACACATCCCGATAAAAAACTAGAGGAAAAACTAAAAACTTTTGAATATGGCCTAGCCGGAGAAAATAAGGTTCTCTATGAACTACAGCATTCTGGAATAGGCATGTATATCCTTCATAATATTAATTTCGAATATAAAGGAAAAAACGCTCAAATAGATTTTGTTGTAATAACGGCTAGATGTACATATTTTATTGAGTGCAAAAACTATATCGGTAATATAACTTTAAATAATAAAGGCGATTTTATTAGAGAATATCTAAAAAATAATAAGAAAGTAGTAGAAGGCGTATATAGTCCAATTACTCAAAGTAAAAGACATATGGAACTAATAAAAGAAACTGCTTATGATAATTCTAACTTTCTCTATCGATTAAATTTTGAAAAGAACTTTAATAGTTTTCATGACTATATCGTAGTAATGGCTAATCCTAAAACTATTATCCATGATAAATATGCTCCAAAAGAAATAAAAGAAAGACTTGTAAAAGCCGACCAAATAATTGAATGCATCAAAAGATTAGAAGAAAAAAGAGAAGCTTTTCGCTTTGAAAAAGATATAAAGGCATCTGCCGACGTTTATCTTGAAATGAATGTTGAAAAGCCATTGCTCAAAATAAATTTTGAAGAGGAGAAAGACTCCATCCCAGAAGTTTCAAAAGTTATTGACAAAGATAAAATCAAATCTGAATTAAAAAAATACCGCCTCCAAAAATCTAAAGAACTAAAATATAAACCATACTTTATTTTTAATGATGCGACTCTGGAAGAAATTTTAACTTTAATGCCAACTTCACTTAACGACTTAAAAAAAATATCAGGCTTTGCTGATAAGAAAATAGAAATGTATGGTACTGATATAATAAAAATAATAAATGAAAATTTATAAAAGGAGTAAAAAAATGAAAAAGACCCTAAAAACACTTATTCCCAGTATTTTAGCTGGAATCTCAATCGCTCTAGCAGGATTTATTTTCTTATCTGTCGATAATAAATATCTTGGCTCATGCTTGTTTACTGTAGGACTATTCCTTGTTTGTACAAGATCATATAATTTATATACAGGAAAAGTTTGTTATTGTAAAACTAAACAAAATATTAAAGATTTATTAATAATAATTATAGGTAACTTCATCGGTGCCAATATAATTGGTCTCTTACTAAGAATAACAAGATATGCCACAAATCTTTCAACAAAAGCAACAAGTATTGTTGATATAAAATTAGCTGATAACTATCTAAGTCTTTTTATCTTAGCCATTCTTTGCAATGTTTTTATTTATGTTGCGGTTGATGGTTATAAAAAATCTAAAGATAATATTTCCAAGTATTTATCATTATTTGTTGGTGTAGTAGGCTTTGTTATAACTGGAACAGAACACGTAGTTGCCGATATGTTTTACTTTGCTATGGCTGGTAATTATACCCTAAAAGCATTTCTTGTTTTATTTATAGTATTTTTAGGTAATACAGTAGGTGGAAGACTATATTCACTAATCGAAGAGAAATTTCTCTAATTTTTAATCTTTTCTCTCTTTAAAGTCTGTGTTATAATCTTTATAGAATAGGAAGGTTTTATTATGACAAAAAAGAAAAGTAAAAATAATTATGATGATAGTTGGATGTATATCTTATTACTAACAACAGTAACAATATTAACATACTCCTTAAGTAGCTATACTTTTGATATCCTTGGAGTATCTTTATCATATTCATTATTTATTCTACCTATAATTTATTTAATTGCTAATTACATCACAAAAAAATACTACTACCAAAAAACAGTTGTAGGTATAATCGTATCAAGTATTTCCATTGTACTTTTTACACTATTAATGAATTTTGCTTTAGGAAAACAAACTTCACTTAATGCTTTTTCAGGTGTCTTCTGTGCTTTAATTCTATCGCACTTTGTTAACATAGTTATCTATCGTTTCCTAAATGCCAATACTGAAGCACCATTTTTGTTAGTTTTACTAAACTACTTATTTGCTTTAGTAGCATTCTATATGTTCTATACCTTAATCCATTTAAATATGATTATTATAGATGATTATTGGTTAGGTTATTTTATAACCATTTCAATTCAATTATTCATCTGTCTTGGATTAACTTATATTGATAAACAAATAAAGCCTGGAAGATAATCCAGACTTTTTAATTTATAATATTGAAAGTAATGTAAGAACAGTATTATGAAACATATGCATAAATATTGAAGCATATATCGAATCGGTTTTATTATACATTAAAGCAAAGGCAATACCTAAACAACTATAAGGAATAATATATAAATATCCAATTGGATTAGTAGCACTAATTACATGTAATCCACCAAATACAAGTCCAGATAATAATACAAATAATTTACCTTTTCCAAAAACATTTCTAAAACTCTTTCTAAAAACTATTTCTTCTGTGAATGGAGCAAGTAATCCAGCATCGATAAGCATTGCCCATGGTAGAGCAGAAATCATACTCTGAACAGCTTGTTCATTTTCAGCTTGACCAGTACTAAATATTAAATTTATAAGCATATTACTAACCATCATAAGTACAAGTCCAACAGTCCAATATTTAACCATTGTATCAAGATTTACTTCAAGCTTACTTTTAAATATTTTCCATTCTGCTTTTAATTCCTTTCGGTATATAAACCAAAGCATTATTACCAAGAGAATATTTGAAAAGCAACTAAGTAAAACATTCATAGAAGCTGTTATATGCCTAATATCTATCTTGAATAAATAAATAGGTATGTACTGTAAGTAAACACTAAAACGAAATAGTAAAAAAACAAGTATACCTTTCATAATCTGTATAAATAAATTTTTCTTATCGTTCACTTATATCACCATAATTAACATATCACAAAATTTAAGAAAATGAAAGTAACTAGTACTAAAAGAAAATTAATTGACACAAATAAAATATAAACAAACAGTAAATCGTAACAATAATTATAAAAGAGTAACAATAACTATAATCGAGTAGCACCAATAACAATCAAGAATCATTAACTATACTTGAAAAGAAATGAAAAGCAATGAAAAAGAATAAAAATACTTGAAAACTCAATCTTTTAAGTGTATAATACAATTACTTACCGGTACTCGGTTCGAAGAATTTCCGACTTCTTACTTAGTTTCGGTCAATATATAAGAAAGGAAGTGTTAATAATGGCATTAACAAAAGATGAAAAAGCAAAAATCGTTAAAGAATTTGCTAAAAATGAGAAAGATACTGGTTCTGCAGAAGTACAAATCGCTATTCTTACTAAAGAAATCAACGATTTAACAGAGCATTTAAAAGTACATACTCATGACTATCATTCACGTAGAGGTCTTTTAAAGAAAGTTGGTCAACGTAGAAATATGTTACAATACTTAGCAAAGAAAGATATTCAAAGTTATCGTGAAGTAATTAAAAAATTAGGATTAAGAAAGTAGACACTTGTTTTTAGTGTCTTTTTTTTAGAAAGATTTGAGGTGTAGAAATGAAGAAAAAAGTATTTGAATTAGATTTTCATGGTCGTAAAATTATCGTAGAACATGGTGAATTAGCTAAACAAGCTGATGGAGCAGTTTTAGTTAGATATAATGACACCGTAGTTTTAACAGCTGCTGTAGTAAGTAAAAACGTTAACTTATTATCTGACTTTTTCCCATTAACTGTAAACTACCAAGAAAAACTATATTCCGTAGGAAAAATACCAGGTGGATTTATTAAAAGAGAAGGTCGTCCATCAGAAGCTGCAACCCTAGCTGCTAGAATGATTGATAGACCAATGAGACCATTATTCCCAGAAGGATTTAAAAATGAAGTACAAGTTATTTCAACAGTTTTATCAGTGGATCAAGACTGTTCTCCAGAATTAACTGCTATGTTAGCATCTTCCCTTGCTGTAAGTATTTCAAAAATTCCATTTAATGGTCCAATCGCTGGAGTAAAAGTAGGTCGTGTAGATGGTAAATTTGTAATCAACCCAACTCCAGAACAATTAGAAAGATCAGAGTTAGACCTAACTGTTGCGGGTACTAAAGATGCTATCAACATGGTAGAATCAAGTGCTAAACAAGTATCAGAAGATATTATGTTAGAGGCGTTGATGGTTGGTCATAAAGCCGTAAAAGAATTAATTAAATTTGAAGAAAAAATCATTAAAGAAATTGGTGAAGAGAAAATGGAATATGAAACTCTAACACCAGATGAAGAAATGATTGAAAGAATTACTGCTCTAGCAACCAAGAAAATGGATAAGGCTCTACGTATTAAAGATAAACTTAAAAAATATGCTGCCATTGATGAAGTAAAAGAAGAAATTCTAGAACTTTACACTAAAGAAAACGAAGAAAACTTAAAAGATCAAGAATTAAAAGAATTACTTGCTAAAGTAAATATGGTTTTATCAGATATTGAATACAAATTATTTAGAAGTATCGTTGTAAAAGAGAAAAAACGTGCCGATGGTCGTAAGATGGATGAAATAAGACCATTATCAACTGATATTGATTTACTACCAAGAACTCATGGTTCAGCTTTATTTACAAGAGGTGAGACTCAAGCCCTTTCTGTAACAACTCTAGGTGCTCTAGGAGAACATCAAATTATTGATGGACTAGGTCTAGAAGATCAAAAGAGATTTATGTTACATTATAACTTCCCACAATTCTCAGTAGGAGAAACAGGAAGATATGGAGCTCCAGGTAGAAGAGAAATCGGACATGGTGCCTTAGGTGAGAAAGCACTAGCTCAAGTTATTCCATCAGAAGAAGAATTTCCATACACAATTCGTGTTGTATCAGAAATTCTAGAATCTAATGGTTCATCATCTCAAGCATCAATTTGTGCTGGATGTATGTCACTAATGGCAGCAGGTGTACCAATTAAAGCTCCAGTTGCTGGTATCGCTATGGGATTAATTACTCATGAAGATGAATATACCATCCTAACAGATATCCAAGGTATGGAAGACCATTTAGGAGATATGGATTTTAAAGTAGCTGGTACAAAAGATGGTATCACTGCTTTACAAATGGATATTAAAATAAAAGGTATTACTGAAGAAATCTTAAAAGAGGCTCTAGCTCAAGCTAAAAAAGCTCGTTTAGAAATCTTAAAAGTAATTGCTAAACAAATCAAAGAACCAAGAAAAGAAGTATCTAAGTATGCTCCAAAGATGGAAACATTTATGATTAATCCTGCTAAGATAAAAGATGTTATTGGTCGTGGTGGTGAAACAATCACTAAGATTATTTGTGAAGCCTCAAATGTTACAGAAGTTACTAACGTAAATGCTGTTAAGGTAGACTTAGAAGATGATGGCCGTGTAGTAATCTATCATACAGATCGTGATATCATCAATAAAACAAAACAAATGATTGAAGAAATCGTTCGTGAAGTAGAAGTTGGTAAAATTTATGAAGCAAAAGTTGTAAAAATAGAAGACTTTGGCTGCTTCGTACAATTATGGCCAGGTTGTGAAGGATTAGTACATGTTTCACAACTAGCAAATGAGAGAGTAGAAAAAGTAGAAGACGTTGTAAAATTAGGCGATGAAATAATTGTTAAAGCCTTAGGCCCAGATAAGAAAGGACGTCAAAACTTCTCAAGAAAAGATGCTCTTCCAAAACCTGCTGTTAAGAAAACTAAAAAAGAAGAAGCTAAATAAAACTAAAAAAGTTCAATTTGAACTTTTTTTTCATATACTGAATTAGGTGATGTTATGACTAAAAAGAAATTAATTCAAGTTTTTACAGTTACTATTCTTATGTTATTTAGTTTTTTCTATACTAATAAATCAATCGAATTGATAAGAGAAAATGATCCTTTAATGAAAAAAATAAAAGCCACTTCCACTAAATATAAAGTAGATCCTGTTAATGCCCAAATAATTGGTAATAAAATGATTCCTGGAAAATCCGGTAAAGAAATAGATTACCAAAAAAGTTATACTAAAATGATTCAATATGGAACTTACAATGAAGTCCTAACAACTTTTAAAGAAGTAACCCCAACCATCTCTATAGATGACTATTACGATAAATATATTATTCAAGGAAATACTGAAAATAAAAATATTTCTCTTGTCTTTAAAACTGATTCAACTACCAATCTTTCTGATATTGTAGATATTTTAAATGCTAAAAATGTCCCAGGAACTTTCTTTATTGATGGACTTTTACTTGAAAATAATACCAGTTTTTTTGAAACTATGACTAATCATGAATTAGAATTACTAAGTTATGATAATAAATATGACCAAATATATTTTGAAAGTGCCATTAACTATTTAAATTCTCTAACTAAAGTATCTCCTAAATACTGTTATGCTGAGTATGATCAAAAAGAAGTAATAGAACTTTGTTCAATCTTAAAAATGCATACTATTATTCCAACCATCAAAACAAATAAAGAACCCTACAAGGAAATAAAGAATTCTCTTCATAATTCCGCTATTATTTCTCTTCCTTTAACAACAATAACTAAAAACCAGTTACCAAGTATTATTGACTACATTACGCAAAAAGGCTATACCTTTGAAAAATTAGATATCCTTTTAAGTGAAAGTATAGAAAAGTAAGCATTCAAGTAATTTACAACTTTTTGAAATTATTTACTCTAAATCTGACACATTTCGGAAGAAAATGCTATGATTTTACTTGCTACATAAAGAAATCATTTGTCTAAACTCATCTTTTATTGTATACTATATAAATAGGGTGAGTAGTATGTACTTAAAGGAAATAGTAACAACAGGCTTTAAATCTTTTGCTGATAAGTTAGATATAAAATTAGATGATAAAATTACTTGTATTGTTGGACCTAATGGTTCTGGTAAAAGTAATGTAGTCGATGCTGTTAGATGGGTATTAGGAGAACAATCTGTAAAATCTCTTCGTGGCGATGGTTCTATGAGTGATGTAATCTTCTCCGGAAGTAAAAGTCGTAATCCTTTAAACGTTGCTTCTGTTGAATTAGTTTTTGATAATACCGATCATTACATAAATGTTCCTTACACAGAAATATCTATTAAAAGGAAAGTTTATCGTACTGGTGAAAACGAATATTATTTAAATGGCGAAAAATGTCGTTTAAAAGATGTCACTAATTTATTATTAGATACTGGTATGGGAAAAGAGTCTTTTAACATTATCTCCCAAGGTGAAGTAGAAAAGATCTTAAGTAACTCTCCTAATGATAGACGTGTCATTTTTGAAGAAGCTGCCGGTATTTTAAAATATAAAAGAAGAAAAGAAGAAGCCCTACGAAAGCTAGACCGCACTCACAATAACTTAGATCGTGTCAATGATATTATTAATGAATTAGAAATACAAGTTGAACCTTTAAAAGAACAAAGTGAAAAGGCCACTGAGTACTTAGAAAATAAAAAAGGCTTAGATAACTACGAAGTAGCTTTACTTGCTTATGATATTGAAAATTATAATCAACAACTAGAACAAGTTAAACAGAAGAAAGAAAAAATCGATAAAGAAATTTTAACCCTTTCTAATGAAAGTTCTTCTGCTGACATTTCTGCTCTAGAAGATAATAATAAATTAGAAAAGCTAGAACAAGAAAAGTCCACTCTAAATACTGAACTTTTAAAAGTAACTGAAGAAGTAGAAAAAATAAATGGTGAAAAGAACCTCTTAAAAGAACGTAGTAAAACTAATAAAGAGGAAGAGGTATTAAAGGAAACCATTCGTACTACTTTAGAGAAGAAAGGTCAAATCGAAAAGAATATTGCTGTCTTAACAGAAGAAATTAATAATATAACTAAAGAACAATCCTCAAAAAATGAAAAGTATAAAGCTCTAGAAAAAGAAATTACAACTACTAAAAATAAAAAGAATTATTTAATGAGTAATTATTCTAAATTAGATCAAGATTTAATTTCTCTAAACCATAAAATATCTTCTCTAAGAATTGAAATAGAACAATCAACAGACTTACCAAATAGTGTTAGAACCATCCTAAAAGAAACTTCTCTTACTGGAATTCATAACACTATTGGGAACATTATTAATATTGATGATATCTACTTAAAAGCTTTAAATGTCGCTATTTCTGCTAATAAGAACTTTGTCATAACATCTGATGAAGAAAGTGCTAAAAAGGCTATTAACTACTTAAAAGATAATCATCTTGGTCGAGCAACCTTCTTCCCATTAAATATTATTAAGGAAAGATATATTGATTCTGATACCCTAAATCTAATAAAAAATAATCCTGATTTTATTGATGTTTTAAGTAACTTATTAACTTATAATAAAAAATACCAAAACATCATTGAAAATCAATTTGGTACCATAATCATTTCTAAAGATATAGATTCAGCTAATAGACTTAGTAAAATAATAAGAAATAGATATAAAATTATTACTCTAGATGGAGATGTCATCAATGTTGGTGGTTCTATGACCGGAGGATCTCTAAATAAGACAAAAAGTATCATCACTACTAAACAAGAACTAAAATATTTAGAAGAAAAAGAACAAAACTTAAAAGCTGAAATAGTTACTTTAAAAGATGAATTATCTAAAATTAATGATATTATTTCTAAACTAGAAGAAGAAAACTATTTAAAAGAAAAAGAAAAAATCGCAACAACAGAACTACTAAATACTAAAAATAATGAACTATTAAGAATCAAACAAGATTATGAAGCCATAAAGAAAGAATGGGAAAATCTAGAAACCATTAGTAATAACTCTGTCTCTGAAAAAGAACAAGAATTAATTAAATTATTCCATGAAAAAAGTTCTCTAAAAGAGCAACTTCAATTAAGATTAAAAATGGTTACTAAGGAAACAGAAGAGTTAAAAGCAAAGATTGAGGAAACTCAAGCTACTTATAAATTGAAAAATGCTACTCTAAGGAATCTAGAAAAAACATCTCGTGAATTAGAAATTTTAATAAATCGTCTTGATGTAAAAATAGATAATATGTTAAATGTCTTATCTGAAGATTATGAATTAACTTTTGAAAGAGCAAAAAGTGATTATAGTCTTGATATTGAACCAGATGAAGCCAGAGTAAAAGTAAATACTTACCGTAATAACATTAAACGTATTGGTATGGTAAATCTAGGAGCTATTGAAGAATACGAAAGAGTAAATACTAGATATAGTTTCTTAACTAATCAAAGAGAAGATTTACTTAAAGCTGAAAATACTCTTCTTGAAATCATGAATGAAATGGATGAAGTAATGGAAGAAGAATTTAAAAATACTTTCATGGCCATTCAAACAGAATTTCAAAAGGTCTTTAAAGAATTATTTAAAGGAGGCCAAGCTAGCCTAAAACTAACAGATCCTTCCAATATGCTAACAACCGGAGTAGAAATAGTAGCTTCTCCACCAGGAAAAAAATTAACTACAATTTCTCTTTTATCTGGAGGAGAAAAAACTCTAACAGCAATTTCCTTGTTATTCGCAATTCTAAATGTTAGAAGTGTTCCATTCTGTTTATTTGATGAAGTAGAAGCTGCTCTAGATGAAGCAAATGTTGCGGGATTTGGTACTTATCTAAATAACTATAGAGATAAAACTCAATTCTTAATAATAACTCATAAAAAGAAAACTATGGAGTATGCCAATACCTTGTATGGAATCACTATGCAAGAGTCTGGTGTTTCAAAATTAGTAAGTGTAAAATTAGAAGAACATATGGAAGTCGTATAGCTCTTCTTTTATTGACAAAAAAATTAAAATAACATAATATATCAAGTGCGGATGTGAAAATATGGAAAAAATAACAGTTGGAAATATAAGTATAGAATATGAAAAAGAACATTTAGAAACAGCTCTAGAATTAAAAAAAGTCTTAACCGACAGTAACGAATTATTTGAAGAACTTTTTCCTGGAGAAACTATTAGTTTAGAAAAAAATTCTCCAGGCAAATTGTCTATTTCAAGTATTGAAGAATTTCAAAAAGTAACCCTAAGTAGATTACCAAACTTCTTTGAAACTATTACCGAAAATGAATCAGAAATAAGAGCTAGATTACTACAACATTATCTAACTAATAAACATAATTTTTGGTCTAAATATGCTCTTAATAAAACCTATCGTGGAAAAGCATTTTATTTATTAATTTCCCACTTTTATAATAAAAGCCAAACTATTAAAATACCAAGTACTATTTTATTTGAACAAACTCCCGAAGAAAAGAAAGTTTTAGAAGAATGGTTAGAAAATGATCGTGAAACTAACTTTGCCTTATTGAGTCTTTTAATAGAAAGAGAAAAAGCAGATCTTACCTGTTCTATATCTCCTGATTATGATAAGTTTCTAGATGAAAACTTTTCTAGTATTTTAAAAACTTTAGAAACTTACTACAGACTAGTACTAAAAGAGGCCTTAGAAAATAATAAGAGTTTTTATTTTACACCATCTCTATCTCAAAAAGAGTTAGAAAACTATTGTCGTCATTTTCTACTTAAAACTGACCCAAGCTTAGAATGGTTAATTATGTATGAAAAGGCAAGAAGAGAAGGAAAAATTACCTTTGATACCAAAACACATTATGCTCAATTAGACTATAAAGCATCAAGACCATTAAAAGTAGAATTGACTAAAACAATAATTGATTTTATTCCTATGACTTATCTTTTAATAAAATATCTATCTGAAGAACAAAAAATAGATCATAAATCTAGTAATAGTGTTTCTAAATTTTCTAGAATCTACTATGAAGAATTAGCCGAACAGTTCTTAAGAGAAAATGGCTATAACGAGAAACTAATGGATTTATTAACTGTTTGTCGCCATAAAGAAACTGCCACTATTTATGAAGAAATAGCTCCTATATTAGCTTTGATTGCAGCAAAAAAAGAAAGTAGAGAACCATTAACTTACGAAAATGTTTTACTAGAAGCACTAACTCCAAATTCTTTAATTTACCAAACCTTTTTTAAAGCTGGATTAACTTCAGATGAATATAAAATCACAGACATTAGTAAAATATGTCAACAATTAAACATAAAACTTCTTTCCGATGATTTTTCTCCAGTCGTAAAAAAACTAAATACTGTAATAGGGGATTATTTAGCTCATACTATGACTAGGAATAATGATGGTAACTACTACAATAAAGACATAGTATCTTTAGTAAACTCCAAAACTTCTACTGACTTAGAACAACTTGCTGAAAACTTAAATCTTGATCAAGCGCTTCGACCAAATAAAGTAAAAGAGAAAATAAAAAAAGACTAGATGGGACGCATCTGGTCTTTTCCTTTATAAGGATTATTTTTGTCGATATGATCAGTAAACATAATACCATTCAAATGATCAATTTCATGTTGCATCGCAATTGCAAGTTCCTCTCTCGCTCTAACATGTATTTTTCTTCCTTCTAAGTCATAAGCCTCAACTGTAACTCTTGCATATCTTGGTACAATACCTTCAACAGGTCTATTTACACTAAGACATCCTTCTCCAAGTTCAACATATATCTTTTCTATTGAATTACTTATAATCTTTGGATTAATTAAAATATAATCTTCAAATACACCTTCAGAAACTTCATCTACTACCACAAAATATCTCTTAGCAACACCAAGTTGTATAGCAGCCATTCCCATACCTGGACGTAAATCATACTTCTCTGCTAACTCTTCAATTTGACTATTGCGTAAGTATTCGATCATTGTATTAATTAAATCTTTATCCTTTTGTGCTAAAGGAAAAGTAACTTCTTTACTAACTAATCTTAATCTTTTATCCTTTTCATCTAATATTTCTTTTGTCTTTAACATGCCAGTACCACCTCACACTGCATATATTTTAACAAAAAACACACAAAAAATAAAGATATAAATTGCATTATACCTTTAAATATCAATATTTTTATAAAAATTGCATTTAACTATTTAACTACCCTAAACTCATAAATAAAAAAACGTATAAGTTTTTATCTACTTATACGCTATTTATTTAAGCCGCCCATCTAGTACCAATTACAATTACTAATAGTATAAATAGAACTAATATAATAGCATATGTTGAATTATTATTACCTGTTGAGTAAGTAGGGTAATAAGGAACATATGATTGACTAGAGCAGCAGCCTTGTCCTCCACCATAATAATACATAAGTAAGCCTCCTTTTCTTTATCTATTATAGAATATGTAAATTGACAAAATATGTTAATAAAACTAACCTATAATAAATTTATTTATAATTATTCCTAAAAATATGTTATATTATAATAAAATGGAGTGATATAGAGGATATGAGAAGAGATTTCAAATACATAGATAAACCTTTACTAATAATTTCAATACTATTATTTATATTCGGCCTAATTATGGTCTTTTCTGCCTCTAATGTTATTGCTTATATGTCTCATCATGTTAGTGCTTACTATTATTTTATAAGACAAGCAATCTTTCTTTTAGCAGGATTCTTTATGTTTTTAGTAATATCCCGAGTCTCCACTGAAAGCTATGGTCCTATATCCTGGTTTTTATTAATTGCTTTTTCAATTAGTTTAGTTATTCTTTTAATGTTTATAAAACCTAAAAATCAAGCTCAAAGCTGGTTTAAAATAGGTCCCTTTACTCTGCAACCTAGTGAATTTATCAAAGTAATAACCATAGTCTGGTTATCTTGTTTCTATGACAAACATCGAAAAAAATTAAATAAATACTCAACAAGTTTATTTCCAATTATTGTTTGCGTCGCTATTGCTGGTCTAATATTCTTACAACCAGACTTAGGTACTGTAATAATCTTTGCCGGTATTGTAGCCTCAATCTTCTATGCTGTTCCAATCAGTAAAGAAATAAAACTGAAAACGACTATGGCTGCGATAGGGTTGATGTTACTAGCCTTAGTTGCTGTTTTTGGAGCTGGAAAAAGCCTCTTACTTGATAGACAAAAAGCAAGACTAGATTTTACTAATCCTTGTGCCAGTCTCTTAGATTCTGGTAACCAAGTTTGTAACTGTTACATTGCTATTAATAATGGTGGCTTAACCGGAACTGGCCTTGGTAATTCCACTCAAAAATATTTATACTTGCCAGAGCCTTATACAGACTTTATTTTTGCTATTGTTGTAGAAGAGTTAGGTCTAATTGTAGGAATTGCTTTAATTATAGCTTATATTATCATTCTTTGTCGTATCTTAGTAATCGGTAGAAATAGTCCTAGCAATAAAGGTAGTACTATCTGTTATGGAGTAGCTATTTATATTTTCCTTCATATCGCTATAAACTTAATGGGAATATTAGGTCTAACACCAATGACTGGGGTACCATTACCATTCATAAGTTATGGTGGAAGCTTTACTATAAGTTTAATTGCTGCCTTATCAATAGTTCAAAGAGTAAATATTGAAACAGGCCATGCTAAAGAAAGGAGCTTAAAAAATGCCTAATATAATAATTCATGAAAAAGTAGCTTATAACATTTCTAAAAAATACAAGAGTCTAACTAATGCCGAATTCTATTTAGGTGCTTTAGCCCCAGATGCTGTTAATTTGAATGGTTTTGCTCCTAAAGAAATACGTTGGACTTCTCATTGTAGAGCTCAAAATCTAAATACTTGGCGTGAAAATATTATTAAGTTCTATTCCGAACAATTAAATAACTACAACAAAGAATTCCTAACTGGTTATTTAATTCATGTTCTAACAGACATTGTTTTTGATGATTTCTTTTATAATGATGTAATCAATAAAATAAAAAAAGATAATCCCAGTATCCAAGACCCTCATCCTATTTTTTTAAAATGTATGGATGAATATAGTAAAGTAAATATGAATAGTGACTTTCTAAATGAAATAAGAACTCAACTAACAAATGTAACGTACTATAGTATCCTAAATATTACTAAAGAAGACTTAGAAGCCTGGTCTAACAAGAAGTTAAATGAAAACATCACAACTACTATAGAAAATAAATATATAGATGATGAATTAATTACAGAAGTAACTTTTAAAGTAATAAATGAATATGAAAAAGTAAAAGAAAAGTTAAATCTCCAAGATTAAATTTGATTAAGGATATTTAGAAAGTGAGAAACAAATATGAAAAGAGTTAATAAAAAAGGATTTACTTTAATCGAACTATTAGCTGTAATCGTTATTATGGGAATTCTTATGATGGTTGCGATACCTGCTGTATCTAGAACTATAGAAAACGCTAGAAAAGATACCTTTATTGATATTGCTAAGTCTTATGCTAATGCTGTTCAAACTCTTTGGACATCAGATGGCCTTCGTTGTGGGAATGAAAACACTGTCTCATCCGCAGTAGATGATGGCGATTATTACGTTGAGATTAATACCAAAGGTAAAAAAGTTAACAATAGGGGAGTCTTTACAGATGAAGATATCACAGTCCCAACAATTTTAGAATCTGGTGGTAAATCATCATGGGGAAATCGTGATGTAACTGGCTATGTTAGAATTCATATAGAATCAAAAGATGTTTGTGCCTATTATTCAGCTCCAGATTCAGTCGTTGACTGTAATATAAATATACCTGTAAAAGTTGTTAGAAAAGGTGGCAAGAGAAAGACTTATTATTTTGTAGCAATCTCTGATGGCACTCACCAAATATTAGATAATTATTCTCCTCTTGCTATAAGTAGATTTGGTATAGAGTCATCTAAACTAGATCGTAAAGATATAAAGATGAATGGTAATGGTTACCTATATGTCCCAACTAATGGCACTAAATGTGTAGAAAATTAATTTGGCCTAAGAAATTCTTAAGCCTTTTTTATTGACTATATGTAATGAAGCATAATATAACACGAACGATTCAAAAATAAGAAGGTCTTTTTAAACAGAGTTATCATATGTTTAAGTTATAACGATATAGTTAGACTAATAAAAATATCAGTTAAATATTTACGTAAAGTATTAATGATTATTAAAAAAAAGTGTAAAAGAATTATAACATAATGTATAATAGACACGTAGGAGGAGAAAATATGGAAAAAGAAAAGAAGGCTACAAACGGATTAGTAACTGTAATAGTAATTTTATCAGTGTTATTAGTAGTAGCACTAAGTGGAACAGCATATTTTTATATGAAATCAAGTGAAAATACCAATGGAGAAAATGGAAACAACAATAAAGAGTCTGTTGTTACTGATAAAGGGAGTAAAAACAATAATACAGAAAAACTAGTTGTTGAAAATGGCTTTGATACTAGTAAATCTCTAAATACTAATGGAATAACTTATACTTTAGGAAGCGGTTCTAGTAATGGAGGAATAAGTCTAACCCTTGATGCTGATAGGAAGAAAGCAGCAGTAACTTTATCAGCATGTACAATAAACCTTACATATGGCCTAGGCTGGGTAACTGAGAATAAGAATTATTGCGATGTTAAAGTACAAGAACATCGTGGTGACATTACATTTGATCAAGAAGTTTCAGAAGTTATGTTTGGAGGATTTGGTCACGATGTAAGTCACGAAACAATGTTATTTTTAATGAAAGATGGAACTGTTCAATATATCCCTATCGCAAAAGCATATAAAGCTAAGAGTCCAGAAGCAATTAAATCAACATATGGTACTATTCCAGAAGTAAAAGATATAATCAAATTATATCAAGTATCTGCTAGTGCACCAAATGCTGGAGGCTATGTTACTGTACTTGCTCAAAAGGCAGATGGTTCTTTCTATGATTTAACTCATTCTTTATCAAGTATTAATGCATGGAGTTAATCTAACTCCTTTTTATTTGCAAGAAACTCTAATTATCCTTATATCCATCTAAAAAAGTAACAAGTTGGGCTATTTTTGACTTCTTAATACAATAATGCTATAATACAGCCAGTAGTAAGGAGAAAAGAAAATGCCTGAAATATGTAAAGATTTAAAAGGTCAATTGCTTAAAACAATCTTATCTTCATCTAAAGTTTTTATCACTGGACATAACGAACCAGACTTTGATTCTATATCAAGTGCCATTGGTATTGAAAGATTATGTGAGGAACTAGGTAAAGATGCCTACATCATTGTCGATGATTGTGAGACAACTCTTGAACCTAGTGTTAAAAAAATAATTGATAATGGTCGCCGTAAATACAATATAATTAAATTGTCAGAGTTTTTAAGCTTAATTGATAGTGATTCTTCGTTAGTAGTAGTTGATGCCAATAAGGATTATCAATTGTCTGTATCTGCCTATCTTCCTGCTTTTAAAAGTAGAATAATAATAGATCATCATAACCCAGATAGTCATACAATCAATGCAACATATAGTTATATAAATCCTAGTGTCTCATCAGCTGCTGAAGTTGTTGCGAGAGTTTTAAATGCTTTTAGTATTCCTTATGATAGTGAAGTTGCTAATTATCTTTTAGCGGGTATTGAACTTGACACTAATCGTTATAAGAAAAATACTACGTCTATAACTCATGACGTTGCTGAAAAATTAATTGATAAGGGAGCTAGTACTGATTTTGTTAATCGTCTTTTTTTAGCTGAATTTGAAACAGATTGTCGCATTAACAATTTGGTTTATAATGGTAGTTTATTTGAAAAATATGAAAAGAATGCCTTCCAGTATCGTCAAGCTAGTTTCACTTTAAATAGAACCGCCCCAACAACAATCTATAAAAAAGAAGATTTAGCCAAAGCTGCTGATCGTATGTTGGACTATAATGTTGATGTAGCTTTTGCTCTAGGCTTTGTGAAAGAAGATTTAATTTCTGTAAGTGCTAGAAGTAAAAGTGATATTAATGTTGGTGAAATAATGGAAGAATTTAATGGTGGAGGAAATGCTCAAAGTGCTGCTTGTAAAATTCCTTCAACAGACATTTTAACTATCGAGGAACAACTAAAAAGTGCTGTTAAAAGGAGAATCATCTCTCCCAATAAATGTCAAGCAATCGCAATGTTAGACCATAGTCAGTATGTAAAAGTAAAAAAATAGAGAAATTTTCATGAATTTTTCTTTTTTTTTATAATAATAAAGTAGGAGGTGATCACAATAACATTTCATTATCGTTATCGGAAACAATTAATAATTGCTGGTCTTAGTCTATTGATAATTTCTTCAACAATAATATATTTTTTGTATAATAAACCATCACAAAGTTTAAAAAAAGACCCAGTAATTAAAAAGACAAAAGTTTCTAAAGAGAAAAATGACTCTGATAAAGATTTTGTGATCGAAGAATACAAAGTAGATATAAAAGGAGAAGTAAATAATCCTGGTATATATACGATGTCAAGTTCTTCTAGAGTTATAGATTGTATTGAAAAAGCTGGTGGTCTAACTACTAATGCTAATACAACGGTAATTAATTTAAGTAAGAAAATATCAGATGAAATGGTCATAATTATTTATAGTAATGCGGAAGTAGAAAAGTTTAAAGAAACCAAAAAGCAAGAAGAACAAGTTCAAGACTATTGTCGTCAAAAAGATGAGAATTCTCTAAAAAACGATGCTTGTATTTCTAATGATAACAAGTCTGGTACAACTTTAGTATCTATAAATTCTGGAAGTGTTGAAGAATTATCAAAATTACCAGGAATAGGCGAAGCTAAAGCTAAAAAGATAATCGAATATCGTGACCAAAATGGACTATTTAAAACTATTGAAGATATTAAAAATGTTCCAGGAGTAGGAGAAAATATTTTTGCTCAAATTAAGGACTATATTACTACAGGATAAATTATACTATTTAATTTTTCTTCTAGTAGTACTAATAACCATAGTAAATGTAAGTATACCACGAAGTAGTGTTTATAATTCCAATATGACAGAAGTAACCGGTAAAATAATATCCATAACCATAGAAGGTAACAAGTTAAAACTAATTTTGAAAAATAAAGAAAAACTAGTAGTAAATTATTACTTTGAAGAAAAAAAGGAAAAGGATACTTTTCAAAGTAAGTTCCATCTAGGAGATTATATAAAAGTAGAAGGAGAGTTAACTGAGCCAAAACATTCAACTACCAAGAATCTCTTTGATTATAAAGAATATTTATACCACCAAAATATTTATTTCATAATGAAAGCCTCTAATATTAAAAGAATTAAAGACAATAAAAATGTCTATTACTATATAAAAAATATCGTGACTAATCTAACTAGTAAAAATGCTTATTTAAAAACATTTATTCTAGGAGATAAGTCACTCTTAAGTACTAAAATAACCACAAGTTACCAAGAAAATGGTCTAAGTCATTTATTTGCTATTTCAGGTATGCATATAACTTTACTATCTTCATTAATTACCAAAATATTAAAAAAACTAAAACTATCTGAAACTAAATGTTATTATATTACCTCCACAATATTAATAATATATTTACTTCTAGTAGGACTTTCTCCATCTATCTTAAGAGGAGTATTATTCTACATTTTATTTTCTTTAAATAAAATTTATTATTTTTATATAAAACCAGTTAACTTATTTCTTTTAGTAACATCAATTGCTCTTTTAATTAATTATAATTATATTTATGATATTGGTTTCTTGTACTCATTTTCTATAAGTTTGTCTCTAATTTTAACAAGTACATATCTAAGTAGTAATAATTACTTATTAGGTCTTTTAAAGACTTCTCTCATCTCATTTTTAGTAAGCATACCTATCTGTATTTATAACTTTTATCAAATAAATATTTTAAGTATTATTTATAACTTATTCTTTGTACCTTATGTCAGTATAATTGTCTTTCCCATTTCTTTAGTAGTTGTTTTTATTCCCTTCTTATTACCAATTTATGAAATATTAATAAAAATACTAGAAACTATTTCTCTAACTATATCCAATATAAAAGTCTTAACTCTAATATTTCCTAGAGTCCATATAAGTATTTATTTATTATATTACATCCTAATAATTATCTTTATCAAAGGACTAATATCAAAAAGTAAAAAGAAATTAATTCCTCTCTTAATTCTCTTAGTAATACATTATACTTATCCATACCTTAATAATGATCTCCTCATAGAAATGATAGATGTAGGGCAAGGAGATAGCCTTCTCATATCAAAGAACAATAAAAGTATCTTAATAGATACCGGTGGTAAAATAAAGTATAAGCAAGAAGCCTGGAAACAAACAAATAAAGAATCATCCATCATTAAAAACACTACGCTACCTTTATTAAAAAGTAAAGGTATTAGAAAACTAGATTACTTAATAATAACTCATGGTGATTTTGATCATATGGGAGAGGCTATTAATTTAATTAATAGTTTCAAAGTAAAGACCGTTATTTTCAATTGTGGAAGGTATAATTACTTAGAACGAGAATTGATTAAAGTCTTAAAGAAAAAACGCATTCCTTATTATAGTTGTATAGATGAATTAAATTTATCTCAGTACAACTTACAATTTCTAAATACTAAAGAATATGACAATGAAAATGATAACTCCAATGTAATATATCTAAATTATGATAATTATCAATTTTTATTCATGGGTGATGCCAGTATAGAAAAAGAAAAAGATATCTTAAATGAATATAGCATAGAAGATATAGACTTTCTAAAAGTTGGTCATCATGGTTCAGATACCAGTAGTAGTAAAGAGTTTATTGATATTATGAATCCTAAGTATTCTATTATTAGTGTTGGAGAAAACAATAGGTATAATCATCCTAAAAAGTCAGTGCTAAATACCCTGAGTGATTCAAAAATATATAGGACAGATCAAGATGGTAGTGTTATGTTTAAGATTAAAAATAATAAATTGAAAATTGAGACATGTAGTCCGTAGAAAGGAGTAGATATGAATTATTACAATGAGATAAAAAATAAATTAATTGATAATGAAATATATTCAAAAGTAAAAGATTATTCAAAGGAAAGACATAAAGTTATTACATATTTTGAGGTTGGTAAATTGTTGGATGAAGCTGGTAGTAAGTATGGAGATAATATTTTAAATGATTATTCAAATAGACTGGCTGTTGAGTTTGGGAAAAAGTATAAAGAGAGAACATTGAGACGTATTAGACAATATTATAGAATATTTAAAGATGAAAAACGGTCGCCACTGGCGACCAAATTGTCTTGGAGCCATTATTCTGAATTATTATCTATTAAAGATGAAAATGAATTGATATATTATATTAATATTGCATATGAAAGAAATTTATCTAAAAGAGAATTAAGAGAAATAATTAGAAACAAGGAATATGAAAGGTTACCTAATGAAACTAAAAACAAATTAATACTTGCTGATGAAATTGAAGTGAAAGATTTAGTCCCTAATCCTATAATAATTAGAAATAAAAATAATATTGAAATAGTTACTGAGAAAGTATTACATAATTTAATATTGGAAGATATAGAATCATTTATGAGAGAACTTGGTAATTCATTTAGTTTTATAGGTAGCGAATATAAAATTAAAATTGGTGATAGAAATCATTATATTGATTTGTTATTGTTTAATATAAAGTTTAATTGTTATGTAGTTGTAGAATTAAAAGTAACTGAGTTTAAAGCTGAATATATATCACAAGTTCAAAAATATATGAATTATATAGATAAAAATATAAAAGAAATATGTAACAATAATACAATGGGAATATTAATATGCAAAAGAGAAAACAAATTTGTAATAGAATATTGTTCATATGAAAGAATTGCTGTTAGAGAATATGAATTAGTGTGATATAATAGATACTAATTGGGTGTGGTTTTATGAAGAAAACAATAAATGGAAGTAGAATAGAATTTTGGAATGAAAGTACTAATGAGATAGTAATGTATATAGATTATCCTACTGATGAATGTATATGGTATTTTAAAGGTAGTAATGAAATTATCATAACGGATGACATGGAAATATTTGAACCATTAAAACAATTAATGTCACAACAGTATATTTTTAATGAAGATGAGATACTAAAAAGTTATAAAAATAATAACAAGTTAGTTTGGTATAGTGATTGCTACTATAATCCAGATGATGAATGGAGTAGAAATAATGTTAGTTATTTAACTATTATTTATGAAAATAACACTATAAAACTAAAATGCATAAAGCCACTTGATGAAATAATAGAAAGAGGAACTAAATCACATGTTATAGGATTTTCTCCACTGGGTAATGGGAAATACACTAAAAATGTAAAAACAGGCATGACACTACAGGATGACTTTGTTATAAATGTTTATCAAGAATTAATAAAAAATAAAAAAGTTAAAGAATTACATAAAAAATAGTGTTATTCTTTTTGTTTATATTCGACTTACTTTTTGACAATCACCACATGGTGATTTTGATCATATGGGAGAGGCTATTAATTTAATTAATAGTTTCAAAGTAAAGACCATTATTTTTAATTGTGGAAGGTATAATTACTCAGAACGAGAATTGATTAAAGTCTTAAAAAAACGCATTCCTTATTATAGTTGTATAGATGAATTAAATTTATCTCAGTACAACTTACAATTTCTAAATACTAAAGAATATGACAATGAAAATGATAACTCCAATGTAATATATCTAAATTATGATAATTATCAAATTTTACTTATGGGCGATGCTAGTATCGAAAAGGAAAAAGATATTTTAGATGCGTATTCTCTAGAAGATATTGACTTTTTAAAAGTAGGACACCATAGTTCACATATCTCATCTATCGAAGATTTTATAAATGTTATTAATCCAACCTATAGTTTAATCAGTGTCGGTGAAAATAATAAATATGGACATCCCAAAGAATCAGTATTAGATGAGTTAAATAATAGTAAGATTTATAGGACAGATTTCGATGGAACATTGAAAAAAGTAAATAAAAAGGGTTATAAAACTGAAAAACTGCATCATAGAAAATATAGAAACTTAAAATAAAATATTATTCAATATGATATAATAAAAGCAGGAGAAAAAATATGTTAAAAATTAATAATGTAAAATATGAAAATATAACACCTGAAATTGACTTTACTCCATACGAGCTTGTTAGAGAAGGAACCCTAAATAAAGGAAATGCTCTCTACATAACTTGCAAAGAAAAAACATTCCAACTAGACATTGAAACAACATATGACATCGAAGAAATGAGAAAGTTACATAAAAATGAATCAAAAGATATTTCAAAATATATACTTGGCTTACCATATGAAGATATAAACGGTTGGATGTATCTAACCAATGAATGCCATTGTACAATTCAAAAGATATCAAGCAAAGTTTACAATATAAAACTAACCGGGAATTTTGAAGAGTGTAATGAAATACTTAATATCGAATTTGACCATATCTTTGAAATTAAATAATTGTTAATATAATATTAAGAAAGGAAGGCTATTATGAAGTGCATATTCTTAGACTTTGATGGCGTAATTAATAATTGGGAACACTTTGAAGGTGTAGCACCTGAAAACGCTAACATTTTAAAAAGAATTATAGAAATATCCGGTGCCAAAGTAGTTGTGACTTCTAGTAATAAATATTGCCTTCAACGAAAGCCTCATACATATTATTATGATTCCAAATTTTATAATGTTTATGCAAAATTCTTAAACGACCTTGGCATAGAAATTTTTGCACTAACGCCAGATGAAAATTCTAATAGGAGTCTAGAAATTAAAAAGTACCTTGAAGCCAATAACGTAGAAGAGTATGTAATTTTAGATGATGAACTAGTCGATCGAACTTTGCAACCTCATCAGGTATTCATAGATTTGTACCAAGGCCTTCAAGAAGAACATCTTGCTCCTTCATTGAAAATTTTAAATGGACAATTAGGATTTTATCCACCCAATTACAATCGTGAAGAGCAACCCATAGAATTAGTTAAAAGAATAAATGCTCATTATAGTAAAAACAATTATAGACAACAATAACAAATTTAGTTAAAATATAAATGTGTGGTGATAAATATGAAAAGCATTAATAATGTAATAGAACAAGCTGATGATGTAGCTTTAACTCATTCTTTTCAAGATGCTTGTGGCGATAAAGAATTTTATGAATATGCATTCTCTTTAAATGTTAACGAAGAAGTATTGAAAAAGTACACTTCGCGCTTAGAAGATAGTTTTGTTGAACATAAAAACTGTCTTAATTGTAAGAGCCTTTCTGAATGTAAAAATAAAGTTATAGGTTATAAGTATACTCCTGAAAAAGATCAGGATTTAATATGCTTTTCCTACATTGCCTGTAAAAAGTTAGAAAAGAAATTTCACGACACAGCTTATCAAGAAAATATTGAATTATTTGAAATGCCTAAAGACATAAAAGAAGCAACTTTAAAAGAATTATATAAAGATGATAAAGCTCGTCTTCCAATCATTAAGTATTTTAAAGAATTTATTGATAATTATTCTAATACTGAAAAACCAAAAGGCCTATATTTGACAGGTTCCTTTGGTTCTGGAAAAACTTACATAATTGCGGCACTATTTAATGAAATGGCCAAGAAAGGTGTAAAAAGTGCTTTAATTTATTATCCCGAGTTTTTAAGAAGTCTAAAATCATCCTTTCAAACAAATTATAACGAAAAGTTTGATTACATAAAAAAAGCACCTTTGTTGTTACTGGATGATATAGGCGCTGAAAATTGCAGTGCATGGTCAAGAGATGAAGTTTTAGGACCAATTCTTCAATATCGTATGGAGAGCCATCTACCAACATTCTTCACTTCAAATTTGACAATGGAGGATTTGGAATCTTCTCTAGCAATTACCACATCACCTGCTGATAAAGTAAAAGCACGAAGAATAATTGAAAGAATAAAACAACTCACCGTAACTCTAGAATTAATTAGTAAAAGTAGAAGAAATTAAAGATAATTTCAAAGGCAAGTTTAACAACTTGTTTTTTCTTGACAAAGTTTTTAAAATTCATATAATAAATACTACTTTGGAGTGATTACATGCATACATATGAAAATGAAAAACAAGAAAAAATAATCAAAGCCTCTTTTATCTTGATGATAATATCAATAGCTTTAGTTACTATGCGAGAAATGAACTTAGGCAAAGAAGTTTTTTCTTTATCCTATAAGTCTATAAATATCAAAGATATCTCTGCTGTAAAAGTTTCTCATAAAAAAGGCTATAGCGATGCAAATGTTTATAGTGAACCAAAATCAGAAGTTTCTATCGTTGAGGAACCCAAAAAAGAAGCAGTCAAACAACTAGCTGCTGAAGAAAAACCAAAAGCTCCAACTTGGCTTTTACCGGTCGAGCGAGGAACAATTTCTAGTTACCCTAGATATGGCCATGTTGCCTATGATATTACAAGCCCAAGAGGTGTCTATGAAACAATATATCCAATCGCTGAAGGAACAATTTCTGGCATTTATACCGATGTTTATGGTGGAAAAGTAATTACCATTCATCACATAATTGATGGTATTAATTATACTTCTCAATATGTCCATTTCTCATCCTATGCTTCTGGATTATATGTTGGTAAAAAAGTAACTATATATGATAGCTTAGGTCAAATGGGAGCAACCGGTTGGGCAACTGGAGTACACCTTCATGTAGCGTTACTTGATTGTAGTTTATTTGACTCTGGAGACCCAAACTGTTCTAACTTAGGCGGTTTCTTTAACTATTCCAATCGTAGATATAATGAAGGCTTCACCGGACTTGGTAATTTTATAAATGTCCCATGGACTTGGTCCAGTAGATAAATCTAAGTTCTTAAAGCCTCCAACAATTACTAAAAATAGGTTGCAAAAACTATAAAAAGTGTTATAATTATTAACGTAACTTAATTACATTGACAAAGGACACGATAGATTAAGTAATTTTTAAAGAGAGTTCATGGTTGGTGCAAATGAATAAAATCTTAATTTATTACTACCTTTAGAGTAGAATTATGAAAAGTAATTCCGGATGAAACCGTTATCAAAATGAGAAAAACAAAGGATGGTACCGTGCCCTTGCACTCCTGTACTATCCTTTTTATTTTTCTAGAAGGAGAGTGATTGTTTGAAAATAAAAGTTTTTAACCAAGCAGCTATAAAAATAGAAAGCACTAAAAATATTTATTTTGATCCTTATCAAATAAAAGAAGAGTTCCATGATGCTGATTACATTTTTATAACTCATGACCATTATGACCATTACGATGAAGAATCCATCAAAAACATAATGAAATCAGAAACTATGATAGTTGTTCCTGAATGTCTAAAAGAAAGAGTATCAAAACTAACAACTAATTATTTCTTAGTATCACCCAATGAAAAGTACAATTTAGCTGATTTATCTTTTGAAACAACTTTTTCCTACAACATTGATAAACCGTTTCATCCCAAGGAAAAAGGCTATGTCGGCTACAAAATAAAATTAGAAGACAAACACCTCTACATCATGGGAGATACCGATTATCTTGAAGAAAATCTTCACATGACTTGTGACATTTGTTTCATACCGATTGGTGGAACCTATACCATGGATGTTCAAGAAGCAGCCGCCTATATTAATGAGCTTAAACCGGAATTAGCTATTCCCATCCATTATGGTTCAATCGTTGGTGACTTAAGTTTATCTAAGCAATTTATTGACTTAGTAAATCCAGATATAAAAGTAGAAGTATATATAAAATAGGAGGAAAATAAAATGATAAATATTAAAGAAAATGAAAAATTAAGTATAATGAACCATTCTTGTGCTCATCTTTTAGCACAAGCTGTAAAACATCTATATCCAAATGCTTTATTTTGGGTAGGACCAGTAATTGCCGAAGGATTCTATTATGATATCGATTTAGGAGACAAAACTTTAACTGAAGAGGATTTACCAGCTATTGAAAAAGAAATGAAAAAATTAGCTAAAGATGGTAAAAGAATCGTTCGTCATGAACTTACTAAAGAAGAAGCTTTAGAAAGATTTAAAAATGATCCTTACAAAATTGACTTAATTAGTCGTATGGATGAAAATGAAGTAACAATCTCTTGCTACACTCAAGGAGATTTCACTGACCTTTGCCGTGGACCACACTTAGAGTCTGTAAAAGAGTTAAAGCATTTTAAACTTTTAAAAGTATCAGGAGCTTACTGGAAAGGTGACTCTAAGAACAAAATGCTACAACGTATTTATGGTATTTGCTTTGAAAATGAAGAAGATTTAGCGAAACATCTTGAATATCTAGAAGATTGTAAAAATCGTGACCATCGTAAAATTGGTAAAGAATTAGAAATATTTATGACAGATGACCTAGTAGGTCGTGGTCTTCCAATGTTCTTACCAAATGGTTATATAATTTGGGAAGAGTTAGAGAACTATATCAAAGGTAAAGAAAAAAAATTAGGTTATCAACACGTTTTAACTCCATGCGTTGGAAATGTTGAGTTATACAAAACATCAGGTCACTGGGACCATTACAAAGAAAATATGTTCCCAGCTATGGAAGTTGATGGTGAAGCCTTTGTTTTAAGACCAATGAACTGTCCACACCATATGATGATTTATGCTAATAAACTTCATTCATACAAAGATCTACCAATTAGAATAGGTGAAGTAGCTCATGACTTTAGATATGAAGCATCTGGTGCTCTAAAAGGAATTGAAAGAGGCAGACACTTCTGTCAAAATGATGCTCATCTTTTCGTAACTCCAGAACAAATAAAGTCAGAATTTAAAAATGTTGTTGATTTAATATTTGATGTTTACAAAGATTTTGGTATTACTGATTACCGTTGCGTTCTATCATTAAGAGATCCAGAAGATAAAGAAAAATATCATCCAGATGATGAAATGTGGAATAAAGCTGAAAATGAATTAAGAGAAGTTTTAAATGAATTAGGCATTGAATACACAGAAGAAATAGGTGAAGCTGCATTCTATGGACCAAAACTAGATGTTAACGTTACACCAGCTGTTGGTAATGAATATACTTTATCAACTTGTCAATTAGACTTCTGTCTACCAGCAAAATTTGATTTAAAATACGTTGATAAAGATGGTGAAAAGAAAACTCCAGTAGTTCTTCATAGAGCGATTCTAGGTTCATTAGACAGATTCATGGCCTATATCTTAGAAGAAACTAAAGGAGCCTTACCAACATGGTTAGCTCCAACTCAAGTAAAAGTAATTCCAGTAAACCCTGAACTACATAGTGAATATGGTAAAGAAATTACTAATTTATTAAAGGACAACGACATTAGAGTAGAACTAGATGATCGTAATGAAAAATTAGGTTATAGATTAAGAGAAGCTCAAACAGAAAAAGTTCCTTATACTTTAATCTTAGGTGATCAAGAAAAAGAAAATAGTACAATTAGTTATCGTTTATTTGGACAAAAAGACACTACAACAGTTTCTAAAGAAGAATTTGTTAAATTGCTAAACGAAGAAATAAGTACTAAAGCTTTAAGAAAATAAATTTATACTAATTTTTTAAAAGAGAAGGTTAAAATAATTAATCTTCTTTTTTTGTCAAAAATCTGTAAAATGAAAAAAAACATTGCCTTTCTCATTTACTTTTCCAAATAAGTTGGGTAATATATACTTAAGCAGTGGCTGATTGTGGGAAAAAGTGGGGGATTTATATGTTTATTGGAGAATATCATCATTCTATTGATGATAAAGGAAGATTAATAATTCCATCTAAGTTTCGCGAAGAACTAGGAAATAACTTTATTATAACTAGAGGTATTGAAAACTGCCTCTTTGTCTATTCCCTAGATTCTTGGAACGAAATAGTACGTAAAATAGAATCCTTACCATTTACTAAAAAAGACGCAAGAACATTTGCTAGATTTTTCCTATCAGGCGCTAGTGAAGCAGAATTTGATAAACAGGGCCGTATCAATATTACCTCCCCACTAATCTCTTATGCCAAAATAACTAAAGAATGCATAGTAATTGGTACAGGAGATAGGTTAGAGATATGGTCAGAAGAATTATGGAATGAATTCTTCACTTCTGCTAAAGACAGCATGTCAGACATAGCCGAAAATTTATTTGAAAGTGTGAATTTATGAAAGAAAAACATATTAGCGTATTACTAGAAGAATCAATTTCTTCCCTTAACTTAAATGATTCTAGTATTATAGTTGATTGTACACTAGGCTATGGCGGACACAGTAGTAACATCTTGGCAAGAATAAAAAGAGGGTATTTATTCGCCTTTGACCAAGATAGTGAAGCAATTCGGCATAGTACCGAAAGATTATCATCAATCGGTACTAACTTCACTATCATCAAAAGCAACTTTGTTAACTTACAAGAAGAGTTAGCAAAAAGAAACATTTATAAGGTAGATGGCGTCCTATTTGACTTGGGCGTTTCATCACCTCAATTAGACGACAAAACAAGAGGATTTTCTTATCATGAAGATGCTAAACTTGACATGCGCATGGATCAAGATAATCCTATCTCAGCTTATGAGATTGTTAATAATTATACAAAAGACGAACTTTCTAATATTTTTTATAAATATGGTGAAGATAAGTTTGCTAGAAATATTGCTAAAAAAATAGTTGAATATCGTGAAACAAAACCGATAGAAACAACTTTAGAATTAGTTGAAATAATTAAAAGTGCTGTTCCTATGAAGTTCCGTAAAGATAAACATCCTGCTCGTCAAATATTTCAAGCTATTAGAATTGAAGTAAATCATGAGTTAGATGTAATAGAACCAGCTTTAGAACAAGCACTATCTATCCTAAATGTTCATGGAAGAGTAGCAGTTATAACATTTCATTCTTTAGAAGACAGACTAGTTAAAAACTACTTTAAAGAAAAATGTGCTATTGATCCAAAACTTCAAGGAATGCCAAATATTCCAGAAGAGTATTTACCTGATTATAAATTAGTAATAAATAAAGCCATTATTCCAACCGAGGAAGAATTAGAAATTAATCCTAGAGCTAGAAGTGCTAAGCTAAGGGTTATTGAAAGAATAAAATAGAAAAGGGTGATATTGTGAAAAAAGTAAAAAAACGTATTAAAATTTCAAAGTTCGAAAAATTACTATATACTCTAGCAATTACATTACTTGTACTTTCTCCAGTATCAATAGTCTTTTCTAAAGCAACCTTATCTAAGGTAAACTTCGAAGTAGAAAAAAGAAAAAATGCTATTGAAGAACAAGAAAAAACAAATGAAGGTTTAGCCATGACAATCAATGAATTAGCTTCACTTACTAAAATTCAACAAGTTGCAGAAGAGCAAGGTTTGAGTTATAATAATGACAATATAAAAACAGTACCGGATGAAAAATAGGAGTGATTTGATGAAAAAGAAGAAGGGAAATAATATACGCTACTCAAGAGCAATAATATTTGTTTCTCTTCTTTTGTTTGCTCTAATGATTGGAAGAGTTACTCAATTAGCTTTATCTAAAAAAATAGATGGCGTTAATCTAAAAGAACTTGCTAGTAGAAGAACAACCCGAACGCAAGTCCTTAGTGCTAGACGTGGTAACATCTACTCAAATGATGGCGAAGTGCTTGCTCAAAACGTTTCTGCATACAAATTAATTGCCTATCTTGATCCAAAAAGAACAACTAACAAAAAGAAACCTCAACACGTTATTGAAAAAGAAAAAACTGCTGAAGCTCTTGCTCCAATTCTTGGTATGGAAAAAGATGAGATTTTAAAATACTTAAATAAAGAAAATGTTTATCAAACAGAATTTGGTGTTAAAGGAAAAAATCTAACAGAATTAGTCAAAAAACAAATAGAAGACTTAAATCTACCAGGACTAGATTTTATAGAAAGTTTTAAAAGATATTACCCAAAAGGAGAATTTGCATCATACACAATCGGTTATGCAAAAACTAATATAGATGAAGAAACTGGTAAAGAAACTATAAAAGGTGAAATGGGTATTGAAAAGTCTTATGAAAGTGTCTTAAAAGGTGAAGATGGTTACATTACTTATCAAAAAGACTTAAAAGGCTATCAAATTCCCAATACTCCAGTTCTAAAAAAAGAAGCCACTCAAGGTAAAGATATTTATTTAACTATTGAAAGTAACGTTCAATTCTTTATAGAACAGGCCTTAAAAAACGCTGCTAATAACTATAGCTTTGAATGGTTCCATATTACCATACTAGATGCAAAAACAGGAGCTGTTTTAGGAACAGCAACATCTCCATCATTCGATCCAAATACTAGAAATATAAGTAACTATCTTGATATGTTAGTTGCTTCCCCTTATGAACCAGGTAGTACTATGAAAACCTTTACTTATATGGCCGCTATGGAAAATGGTGTTTATGATGGTTCTGAAACTTATCGTTCTGGAACTTATGTTACTACCGATGGAACTGAAATAGGTGACTGGGACCGTAATGGTTGGGGAACAATTACCTTTGATCATGGTTACGCTATGAGTAGTAATACCGCAATAATTAATATGATAGAACGTCATATGGATAGTATGATGTTAAGACAATATTTCAAAAAACTTGGTTTTGGTAAAAAGACTGGTCTAAATTTACCAAATGAAAGTGCCGGAAAAATTAACTTCAAGTATGAAACAGAGGTATACAATGCTGGATTTGGTCAAGGTATTACTACAACTCCAATTCAAAATGTTCAGGCACTAACTTCTTTAACTAACGATGGAATCATGTTAAAGCCATATATAGTATCAAAAATAGTTGACCCTGAAACGAATGAAGTAATTTTAGAAAATAAAAGAAATGAACTAGAAAGAGTAGCTTCCACTATGACCGTGCAAAAAATGCTTCAATTAATGGATGACTGCGTTAATATATCTGGTAATACTGGTACTTGGTTTAGAATTAACTCTGGAGAATTAATTGGTAAAACTGGAACTTCACAAATCGCCAGTAATAATGGTTCAGGATATTTAGCTGGTAAAGAAAATGTTATTACCTCTTTCTCTGGAATTTATCCAAAAAGTGATCCACAATATATAATTTATGTATCAGCCCAACGTCCCACAAATGGTAATATGAAAACAATCTCTAGTGCCGTAAAAGAAATTGTCAATAACTTATCTAAATACTATGGTACCGAAGCCAAACCTTCTGATACTAATAAAGCTAAAGAATTTAAACTAGATAACTATGTTAACAAAAAAGTAGAGTCAGCCAAAACAACTCTAGATAGTCTAGGTATTAAATATACCATAATTGGAAATGGTACAAAAATAACTAAACAATATCCCGAGAAAAATGATATTATAACTCAGGCAGACACTCTATACTTAATAACAAATGATTCCGAGTTAAAAGTACCAAATGTCTCTGGACTTTCTTCCAAAACGGCCAAAACACTACTGGAAAAATTAGGCATTAAGGTAAATTTAAATGGCGTTGGCTACGTAACTGAACAATCTATTCCAGAAGGTACCAAAATAACAAAAGGTTTAGAAATAACTCTTACTCTAAATCCTAAATTTTCTGCATAAAGGTGAGAATATGTCCGAAGAAAGAATGGATAAATATATTAATATTATTAGTATAATTGTTGTTATAATGGTTGCAATATTCTTAATAGTCTTTAAAATAGCCCCTGATTTAAAAAAGATAAAAGGTAGTAGTGATAATTTTATAGACTATGATAACATTGATACAGTCATTGGAATAAAAACACCAACTAACATTAATTTTTTGCTAGTAATTGAAAAGGAAAAGGTAACTAACATCTTATTTTTATCAAGTGGTGCTTTATGCCTATACAATCAAGATATTGAAAATAAATCTCTAGATACTGCTTTAAAAACAATAACAACAACGCTAAAAGAACAGGATGTTATTGGTCTAACTATTACAGAATATCCTCATAACAAATTATATAAAAAGGCAAAAGAAATTTTAATTAAAAATCTAACTCTTGAGGAAAATACTAATACTTATCAGTCTTTAGCAAAAAGTTTATCTATCCAAACTTATGAAGATAATCTTGAACAATTAAAAACTCTCGAAAGTTATTCTAAAAATTTAATTCGAGAATATAAAAATGCAAAAACTCTAGAAGAACTTACTAAAAAGGATACTGATGATAACAAGAAAGAAAACAAGACTACTTCTAATAGTACTATGAGAGAAGCTGCTGATCATGTCTATCAAAAACTATCTACTTATGCCAAGACAGTTGCAAATCAAGAGAAAAACTCTCCAAACTTATTGATAACTGATATACCCGCCAACGCTGAATTAACACTTTATCCGACAGAAGAAAGTTGGTATTATATTAAAGAACATAAGGTTTATGCCTATATAAACTTCAAATTAACTAGCAAATCTTATGATTTCTGTTATAATGGAAGTATAGAGAATATAAAGGAAGGTAAATGTGCATGAAAGAAACTCTTAATATGCGTAATTGGATAATAGTAATTTTATGTATAACTATTGTTTGCATGTCCATTGGATTTGCATTTCTTTCAATGCAAATTGAAGAGACTAATAGTAAACAAGCTACTCATGATGTTTCAATTCTAAGTGTAACTCCCAGGACACCTGTTCAAGGAGGAACAAAAATACCAGCAGGAGAAACAAATATAACTAATTCTGGACAGACAATCAGTTTTAAGTTTAATTTGTTTGCTCCAACAGACGAAGTAAGCTACAGAATCACTATAAAAAATAAAGGTACTATTCCTGCTGAGATAATTAATTTGCTTGAGTATCCAGATTATTTAAACGATGAAGCAACAGCAAAAAGTATTTATCCTGTAGAAGTAAAACATAATAATATAGTTGGTAAAGTATTAGCACCAGGCGAAGAAACAGAACTAAATGTAGCGGCTATCTTCAACTACAAAGCCTCTCCGAAAAGTGTGCAAGTACCTTATCAAATCACTATACTTACTAAAAGCTCGGAAAAATAAAATACTCAATAACTAAAAACAAGTTTATTTTTATAAATTTGTTTTTTCTTTCTAAAGAAAAATTTAAAAAACTATGATATAATAGCAACAATAGGAGTAGTAAATAGTATGAAAAAGAAGAATTACCATAAATCATCAATTTTAGTATTTGTTTTATCCCTAATTCTATTAACATTAGGTTTTTACTATGAGTACATTGCTAATCCTGCAAGAATTATCAAAAAATCTCTTACTGAAATAGGAAATAACATGATTAACACTATTGAAATGTTTAATTTTGATACAGGAATTACTATTGATAGTACTAAGAAATCAACTATAAAAATAACTGCCAATTCGAGTAATTATGATTCAAATATAGATATAACAAAATTGAATAAAAACTTAAAACCTCTAAATTATTCCAAACTAACTCAAAATTTAAGTGATACAACTATTGAGTTACAGACTATAACCAATACCAAAAATAAAGCCAAACGAGTTACTTTTACTAGTAATTTATCCGGTAAAAGTTCATTAACACTAAAGAAGTTAATTGTAAACTCAACTGAGTATTATTATAATTCTGATGTGAAAAAAAATTACATAAACTTAGGCAATAATACTTACTTTGAAACTGTAACTGCTAAAAATACGCCTTTTGATAATTTTAAACACTTATATAATATTTCACTTGAATCACTTTCCAAAGATCTAACAGAAAGCCTTGAACTAACTAAACACAAAGAGTATAATAAAATCTCTCTTTCCTTAGACAAGGAAAACGTAGACAACATCCTAACAAATATACTTACTAGCTTAGAAAAAGATGAGAAGTCTAAAAGTATATTATCAGGCTATAATCAAAAAATTAATAAAAAATCTCTTAAAAATATAAATAAAATTTCTAAGTCGGCAACCATACAAATTAATATTTACACTGAGAAATATACATATAAGGTTAAATCATATGAATTAATTTATAAAGACAAAGATGAAGTAATTATAACTTATCAAACAAATAATTACACATCTGGCGAAGGTACAATTAAAGTAAATAACAATTTAAAATATAAATACACATATCAAAAATCACCATTATCCAAAGAAATAATTATCTACGACAAAAACAATGAGAAAATAGGGGAAACCTCAATTGAAAAAACTAATACTGGTATTATCTTTGATAGTAATACTATTGTTAATGATACAGAGTTAAATATAAATTACATTCATAATATTTTAAACCTAAAGAAAAAAAAATCATACGAAGAGCAGCAACAACTTATTATAAGAAGTTCAGTCAGTGAAAATAAAAGTATTTTAAATTTAACTATGACAGTTACTTCTTCAGTTACTTCTAAAAATAAAATCGATGAGACAACTGCTACTTCTGTGATAAAGGGTAGTCTTAGCAAAACTGAGCAACAAAAATTAGATAATACTTATATAAATATCTTTAATAGATTAAACAGTTGAAAGGAACATTATTATGAAAAAAGCTAAAAATAATAAATTATCAAAATACTTGCCTAAAACAAAAACCGAAAAAATACTATCTATTGTATTTATTATTATGCTACTATTAGTAATAGTTCTACTTTGTATAGCTATTAACAAAAAGAAAGAACTAGCAAAAAAACAAAATGCCGATATTGTCATCCCAGTACTAGAAAAGAGTACTAACAATACAGTTAATATAGATATTTCAAATTTAAAAGAAAAGGGCCTTAAGGATTACTCTTTTCGTATAACAAATTATAAAGAAAAAACTATGAATAAAGCTGTAACAGCTTATAATATTTCTTTTGATACAAATGAAAATGATGTGACTTTAAAACTATATAAAAATGGTAGTGAAGAAGATTTGTTTAAAGATAAAACATCTTATGAAATAAAATCTCTAAGCTTAAAAACTAAAGAAAAACAAGAAGATGTATATACTGTTATCATAAAAGCAAATAAAGAAATAAAAAATAAACAAAGTATAAAGGTTAAAATTACTAGCGAAAATTGACAAAAAAAGTATGCTAATATATAATAAAATATAGTGATGGAGGAATAAAAATGGGAGCAATGGAAATAATTGAAGAAAATGAAAAAATAGTTGTTTTAAAAGACGGAAAAGAAGTTGAGTGTGACATTCTATTTACATTTGATAGTGAGGACACTGGTAAATCTTATATTGGATATACAGATAATTCAATAGCCAGCAATGGTAGAAAGAATATTTTTGTGTCATCATTTGACCCAATAATAGGTACAGGTTCATTTGAAGATGTAACCGACCCAAGAGAGTTAGAAATGGTTCAAGATGTTTTAATGCAAATAGATGAAGAAAGTTCTAGATAGTTAGGAGTGTTAAAATGAACGGATATGCAGAGATTTTACAAGAAATCGAGAAAAATAATGAAGAATTAAGAAACTTAAATAGAAGCAGAGATGCTATTAAAAATGCTGAAAAAGACATGCCAAGAGAAGAATTTCAAAAGGAATTAAGTACTGTTGAAAGATTTTTGGCTAGTGAGCAATTAAAGCTTGAAAATAACAAGAATATAATTCAAAGTTATGATAATGCCTACTTTTTAATAAATGACTTAGATCGTTTAAATAAAGCAACCGAAGGAATTCGTGATTTTCAAGATCGTGATGAAAGAAATGCTGAAATAGAAGCTAAAAGAAGAGAATTGACAGCTAACATGCAATCTTTACCTTTAAATTTACAAAATGAACTTCGTAACCGCATTTTAGCCGAAAGAACTGCTACAATCACTCCAGAAAAAAATAATGAAATTGAATCTACTGAACCAAGTATGGAAATGGGAGATGAAATTGTATCTCAAGAAGAACCAGTTATCAGTGCATCAGTTGAACAAGTAGAACCAGTAGTAGAGGAAAATAATATCACTGAAGAAACGCCAATCATAACTAATGATTTAGCTGATGAAACTGAAATAAATCAGGTGTCAACCGATAAACCAGACGTAAATTCCCAAGAAGACGTTTCTGACTTACAAGTAATAGATAAGCCAGAGGAAGCTCAGGTAACAGAAGAGTCAACCCCTGATTTATCAGAACCGGAAATATCAAACGAACCAGAAATGGTAAATGAACCTGAAAATGAAGCACCTACTGATAACAATCTAGCTGCATTGGAAAATGAACTAAACGAAGCCAGAAGAGAATATCAAGCCTCTATTGCTAGATTCCAAAGAATTTTTGCTGCTGAATTAAATGAGGCAACAACAGAAGGACCATTTAATGAGGTTGAACTTCAAAACTTTAATAATAAATATTCAACATTAAAAGTAAATGAAAACGAAAGAATGTTAGCTGCTAGAAACAATATAGAACGTTTAGAAAGTGAATTACAAGCTGCAAGAGAAGCTGCTCCTCAATTAGTAAGAAATTATGAGGGCAGAAGACTAGCTCCAGAGCCAGTTCAGGATGATCCAAATTATGTTGGAAAAAGATTAGCTCCAGAACCAGTTCAAGATGATCCAAATTATGTTGGAAAAAGATTAGCTCCAGAACCAGTTCAAGATGATCCAAATTATGTCGGAAAAAGAATTGCACCAGAACCAGTTCAAGATGATCCAAACTATGTTGGAAAAAGACTTGCACCAGAACCAGTTCAAGATGATCCAAATTATGTTGGAAAAAGACTTGCACCAGAGCCAAGTAAAGAAAATGGTGATGGTCAAACACCAAGGACTCCAGGTTTAACTACTCCTCATGATGAACAAATAGGTTTGCCTCCACATACAGAACCAAAAGAAGAGCCTGTTATTGATAATACACCAACTGATACGAAAGGAACAGGAGAGCCACCATTGGCTTTACCACCACATGTTGATCCTCCTGTATTGCCACCACATCAAGATCCACCGGCATTGCCTCCACATGTAGAACCACCAGTTCTACCACCAAAGCCAACTCCAAAAGAAGAGGTTTCAACTAGAGGCTTTGACACGATCATTTATGAGTTAACAAAAGACTTGGATGTTAAAAAAGGTGATGCCAAAAAATACACAGCCTCAAACATAAAAGTTTTTAAAGGCTTCTGTAATGAACTACAAGCTAAAAATACAATTTATAATATTTTCCACTTTGTGCCAGCGATAATAAAAGTACCAATTAACTTAGTGCGAAAATTAGCAAATAAAGTTACTTATTCAATTAAAGATAAACAAAGAATAAAAGAATTGAAAGAAAGAATTGATAAACTTTCAGAATCAGATGTAGAAATAATCTTAAGAGAATACAAAGGTTCAAGAGTTATCCAAGAAAAATTGCCTACAATTCTTAATGTATTATTAAATGAAAAAATTCAAAAACATTTAAATACAAAATTAGAAAATAAAAATGAAATTCTAGAACGTAAGTATCTTACACTAATAAATGCAGCTCAAGAAGTAGAAGAATGTAATAAACGTTTAGCAACAGAAAAAGATCCTGAAAAGATAAAAGCAATTAATAATATTAAGAACTCATTCTTAAAAGCATCAGCACAAGATATAGCAATGGTAAGAAAAACTTATGATGAGGCAAATGCACTTGTATCTGGTGGAGCCCATGGCTTTGAAGAAGACATGAGAGCATCTGGAACAAAGATGTCTCGAGTAGGTATGAGTTTTGCTAAAGATTATGACTTAGATCATGAGTTACAACAAAAGCTAGCAGAGTTGGAGCAACAAGAAAAGTTAGCTATCCAAAAGAATGATAATGAAGCAGCTTTAAAGGCCTTCATGGCAAGAGTTGAATTACTATCTAGAAATACAAAAATAGAAAATAGTATCGTTGGAAAAAGAGATGTTGGTAAAAAAGTCTTCCTACCATTTGGTGGAGAGATAAACTACAATCCAAATCCATTAGTTAAAGATATCCTAACAACCCTAACAGTTGTAACATCAGCTGTAAGTGCAGTTAGTGCTCTAAAGACTCATGGTCCTAATGGAAGTAGTCAAACAGAATTACAAAATGAAATCCAAAGAGCAAATGATGCTAACGACAAAATTATTCAAGATGTTAATGCCCAAGGTGCAAAATTAGAAGGCAACAGAGACACAATCACGCAAGGTATGAATGAATATACAAACCAATCTGTAGTCAATGCTACAACCACCACAGAAAGAATGACTGCAGATAGATTCTCAGATTCATCAGGTTGGCGTTTTGGAGCTGATTATAATCATGCAGATGCTCTTGCTCATCAACAATATAATGCTATGGCTGATCAAATAAAATCTCAAATTGAAGACATTGCCAGACAAAGTAGTAAGGGAATGATTACTGATCAACAAGCTCTAGAAATGCTAAAAAACGTATCTAATCAACAACAAAGAAACTTAATAAATGTTTATACTGAATATCAACCAATATTAAAAGAATATGCTGCCACTCATACTTTTGATTTACATGGTTTAAATGAAAGCATGGAACAAGTTCTAGCTAATCCAGATGCTATCATAAAAATGAATGATGCAATGGTTGGAACTGTTGAAATAGGTGAACATCTTATGGGACTAGAAGCTGAGCATGTATCTGCCTTTCTTTCACTACCAAGTGATTTAAGACAAACATTAACAGCTAATGCCGCTGCTGCAGTACTTGCTTACAATGTAGCTAGAGATGTTGATGCAAAAGCTAAAGCTAGAAATTATGGAAATGAAGTAACCGATATGGTTCAACAATATATCGATAATAAAGACAAGTCTGCAAGTAATGAAAACGAAAAATCATCAGGACGTTCAAAATAAAATTACAAACTACACATAATTGTTGTGTAGTTTTTTTATTTATTGGGAATTTTTCTTGTTAATCCCCAAAGAAAATGGTATTATTAAAATAGAGGTGAGAAAGTGAAAAAATTAAAGTATTTAGTAGTATTGTTATTAGGAATAGTTGTAATAACTGGTTGTGAAAGTAATGACAAAGAAAAGACTATGGTTTGTACTAGAACCATAAATCAAGATTCAATTTCAATGGACTTAAAATATACCGTAACTTATAAAGGTGAGTATGTTCAACAAATTGAAAGCGTTGAAAAGGTTAAAACATCAGACCCAACAACATTAACAACATTTAAAGATACCATTGAAGCAACATATAAACCATATCTTGATATAAAGTACTATGATTTTAATGTTACTGTTGAAGATGATACTTTAACTAGTACTGTAAAAATCGATTATTCTAAAATTGATACCAAAAAATTAGTTGAAATAGATTCTGCTAATTCTCAATTATTTACAGATGATGGTAAAGCAAAATTAGAAACTATAAAAGCAACTTATAAAGCTAGTGGAGCTACATGTACTGAAGAATAAAAACAATATGCCAAACATATTGTTTTCTTCTTGAATTGACAAAGAAGTAAAAAAACGATAGAATAAATACAGGTTTAGGAGGAAAAACATGACAAGTGAAAAATTTTTAGTTATTAATGGTGGTAGTTCATCATTAAAATTTGCTTTATACTCAATGCCAGAAGAAAAAGAATTAATCAATGGGTATATTGAAAAAATAGGAGCTCCAGATTGCTTCTGGACTTTAAAAATAAATGGTGAAAAAATCAAACACGAAGCTCCATTAAAAAATCATCTAGAAGCTGTAGAAACAATGATGAAAGAGTTAATTGATAATAAAATCATTGAATCTTCAGATGAAATAAAAGGAGTAGGACATCGAATAGCTCATGGTGGAGAATATTATCCAGTTTCAGTATTAATCGATGATGAGGTCATTAAACATATTGAGGAATTAACAAAATTAGTTCCATTGCATCATCCTGGTCAAATTGCTGCAATTAAAGCTATGGAACAAGAATTAGCAAATGTTCCTCAAGTAGCAGTATTTGATACTTCTTTCCATCAAACAATACCAAAAGAAAATTACATCTATGCAGTACCATATGAATGGTATGAAAAGTATGGTGTAAGAAGATATGGTTTCCACGGAAGTAGTCATCAATACATAACTCAAGAAATGCAAAAGAGACTAGGTAAAAAAGATGTTAATTTAATTATTTGCCATATCGGTTCAGGTGCTTCAGTAGCAGCTGTTAAAGATGGAAAGAGCGTTAATACATCTTTAGGAATGTCTGCAATCGAAGGTTTAATAATGGGAACACGTTGTGGATCAATTGATGCTTCCATTCCAGAATATGTTGCTAAAGAATCTGGAAAAAATATTGAAGAAGTAATGCAAGATTTAAGTAAAAAATCAGGTTTACTTGGAATTTGTGGCAAAAATGATTTCCGTGATGTAGAAGATTTAGCAGCAGCTGGCAATGAAAAAGCTAAACTTGCTCTAGAAATGGTAGAAAATTCTATAGTTAAATATATTGCTCAATTCTATTTTGAATTAAATGCTGATGTAGACGCTATCGTATTTACTGCTGGAGCAGGAGAAAATGACATTGACCTAAGAGCTGGAATCATGAGAAAAATTGAAAAGCCAATGAATATTGTCTTCGATGAAAAAGCTAATGACAACATCGCTAAATTCAGATCTGAAAGAGAAGGAATTATTACTACAAAGGAATCAAGTATTCCTGTATATGTAATCCCAACAGATGAAGAATTAATGATCATTAGAGATACATACGAAACAGTATCAAATAAGTAATAAAAAATAACAAAGTACACTAAATACAGTGTACTTTTAATTTACTAATAATTTGGAAAATGATATACTTATTAAGAAAGAAAACTAGGTGAATTTATGAAACATATCTTTATAGTTAATCCCATTTCCGGAAAAGGCAATGCTTTAAAAATAGCTGATAAAATAAAAAAAGTTTGTGAAAAAAGGGGACTTGATTATGAAATGTATTATACAGAGTATCCAGGAGAAGCCAAAAGAATTGCTAAAAAGTATATCTTTTCTAAAAATATAATTTATAGTGTTGGCGGAGATGGAACTCTAAATGAAGTCTTAAATGGTGTAGTAGGTACTAAAAATCTATTGGCTGTAGTTCCCGCTGGTTCAGGAAACGATTTTTATAAAACCTTATCCAAAATAGATGAAAAGACTCCAACTATTGATATTGGTAAAATTAACAATCGTTATTTTATAAATATAGTAAGTATTGGTATTGATGCCGAAGTAGCAGACAATGTCTCTCTCATGAAAAAAAGAAAAATACCACCTAAACAAATCTATAATGCTAGTTTGGTTTATACATTTTTTAAATACAAATACAAAGATATTGATTTATCAATTGATGAGCATGAACAAAGAAAAGGAAAGTGTACTATTCTAACAATCTGTAATGGTCAAGTATATGGTGGTGGCTATAAAATTGCACCTAACGCTAGACTAACAGATGGTTACTTAGATGTATATTATGTTGAAAAAGTAAATAAGGCCATTATTCCTTCACTGATAAATATGTTAAAAAAAGGTATTCATGAAAGCCATAATAAAGTTCATAAAAGTCACGCAACTAAAGTGAAATTTAAATGTGATAAAGAATTAGTCTGCAACATAGATGGCGAAATAATGAAAGACAAGAAGTTCTCTGTTAAAATAATTCCTAATTCTTTAACTATTTATAATGATAAAGAATTAATTAAAGAATTCATAAAATAATCATTCGAAAGAGTACTATATTTAGTACTTTTTTATTTGTAACTTTCCTTTCACAAGAAAATACTATTAAGAGGAAACATATCTTAAAATTCATTAGAATAATCAAAGAAGTACACACCATAAATAAAAATTATAATTATAAAAATCGAAAAGTCCATACCATATTCATAATACTAAAAACTACTAATATTTTACCTTTTACAATGGTCGTGTAAATACGGTAAATCTTAGAGTAAAAGTATTGAAAAAACTTTTTTCTTTCATTATAATTGTATATAGGATAGGAGGTAAAAAAAATATGAAAAAATTAAAATTCGGAATATTATCAATCTTATTATTTGGTATTATATTCTTTACTAACGGCATAAATGTTAACGCCAAAACAGTTATAATCAATGAGCCAAGCGAGTGGAAAACAACTGTAGAAGATACTACTATTGATGAAATAAAACTCGGCAAGAATATTGATTTAACTACTGCTATTGAAGGACAAGTATTACCATCACTAGATGTAAGCAGTGATGCTACTACTCGTACATTTGATTTAAATGGTTATGAATTACAAGTTAGCACTGATGCCTTAAACGTATATTTTAAAGTATCTGAAGCTACTATTATTATTAAGGATAGTAGTGAGAGTAAAACCGGTAAAATTGTCCATACCAGTACCGATAGTGCCTTGATCAATGTTGCTTATGCATCTGCCGATTATAAAGGAAACTTAATTATTGAAGGCGGTACATATATTGGTCATAATGATGAAAGTTCAGAATATGGTGTTATATTCAATCAAGGAACTACTTATTTGACTATTAATTCAGGAATTTTTGATTCTAGAAGTTTAGTAAGTGGTACAAGACCATTTCTTGCAATCAATGAAATGGTGTTATTTAATAGTTCCGCTACATCAAATACTACTGCCGCATCAATAATAAAAGAAGATACTGGTAGATTGACTTTCGGAGATATAATAGCTTCAAACCATTCCGCCTATGTTAGACAGGCTGATGGAACAGAAAATAAAATTAGTAGCATGTTACTAGTAACAGCTACAGTTACTTCACTTGATAGTAATGCTGCTTACACAGACTCTATTGTAGTTAAGGAAAACAAAGGGCTACAAGCTAGTGATATTTATTTTAAAAATGCCTATGACTATACTAATATATCTCAAAGTATATTAATTCAAAATAAAAGTCTAACTCCTTTAACAGTTAAAAATATCACCTTAGATAATTATGATAGTTTTACAATAGATGGGCCTAACGAAGCAATAATAGAACCAGGTTCTACTAATGCAGCATGGACTATTAAAGTAAAAGAAGGACTTAGTGCTGGAACTCATTCTGCCATATTAACGATAACTGATGAAAATGGTGGAACTTATATAGCACATATTATAATTGATGTTACCAAAAAGAAAATAACCGATTTAGGAATAGGCTTTACCGAAAAGTTGTATTATGGTGAAAATGATAATATTGAACCTACAATCAATGGTATCGAAGGCCTAACTTCTGACGATTATAAAATAGAATATACAAAAACAGGTACCGAAGAATGGAGTACAAAAAGACCTACATTAGTTGGCAATTATAATATAAGAATTACTATAATCAATACAAACTATGAAGAGGTTACCGCATCTTCTGAATTTGAAATACTACAAACTGAAAAAGTTGTCAAAATAATCGGTAGTTCATCTAGCCATGTATATAATGGAAAACCATATTCAGATAATGGCTATACAGTTTACTTTGATGGCAAAGAAACTAAAGATAGAACTTTATTTTACGATGATACAGTAAGTACTATACTTGTTACTGGAACTGTAAAAGATGTAAAAGACAATAAAGCAAACAACAATATAGTTGATAGAGATGCTCTTACCATTACAAATCGTGATTGTTACAAAAACATTGAAATAGTTGATGGAACTATTAGTATTGAACCAATCGCCATTCCATTAGTTGTCACAGCAAAATCTACTAGTAGAGCCTTTAACAATACTACTTTAGTAAATACTGACTTTACCTATAGCGACAATGTTTTATTAGAAGGTGAAAAAGTAATTGTTGCTGTCGAAGGTAGTCAATTCTATGTTGGAAGTTCTGATAATAAAGTAATTGATGTTCAAGTCCTAAGAGATAACACAAACATCACTTCAAATTATACAATCAGTAAAGTTAATGGTACTTTAACAGTTGAAAGTGCTCCACAAGAAATGAATGCAAATACTAATATTACTGTTAAAGTTGGTGCTAAATTAACTGTTGCTGAAATCAAAGAATATTTAGGAGAAAATGCTTCTTCTTATCAAATAAAAATGAAAAGTGCTACTCATGCTACTTTTGATGAGACAAATGGCTTTACAGCAGGTGATGAAATAGAATTAGTAACCATGGAAGCTATATCTCCAGCAATTGATCTTAATAATGATGGTCAAGTTGAATATAAAGAGGCTGCCTCTGAATTCTATATCAGTGTAAAAGACAAAGATGTTGTTAAACTATCTGGTCTAACTTACACCGATAAGTATTATGACAAAAAAGAAATAGAGCCAACTGGAACACTAATTGTTGAAAATGATTTAGTTCCTATAGACACTATCGAAGTTTTATATAAAGGTACAGGTAATACAAAGTATGAAAGTAGCAAAGCTCCAGTAAATGCTGGAACATATGAAGTAACATACAAAGTACCAAATAATAATCCAACTTACGCTGGTAGCGTTTCTTATACATTTACTATAAAGAAAGCTCAAGTTGAAATTCCTAGTGAAGATTCTAGTAAATTTGTTTATAATAAGAAGAGTCAAAACATTTCTATAACCTATGATAATAGCTTAATAGATGTAACTGGTGCTACATCTGAAACTAATGCAGGAGATTATAGTTATACTTTAGCCTTAAAAGATAAAGACAACTATGAATGGAAAGATGGAACAACTACAGATATAGTAAGAAGTTGGAAAATAGAAAAAGCTACTCCTGAATATACTATTCCAACAGAACTGACTGGAATTAAAGGTCAAACATTACTAGAAATATCCCTAGCCGGAAGATTTACTTGGAATAATCCAAATGAAAAACTTTCAGCAGGTACTCATGCTTATAAAGCTACCTACACTCCAGAAGACACAGAAAATTATAAAACACTAAACGATATTGATATTTCTATTACTGCTAAAGATACATTTACTATTACTGGTACTGTCATAGAAGGAGAAGGAACTATAGATGTTCCTACTTCAGAAATAGTTGAGGGTAGTTTGATAGAAGTAACTTTCACTCCAGAAACCGGATATATGCTTGCTAAAGTTAGCGTAAACGGTACTGAAGTAGAAGTTACTGATAACAAATTAAAACTTACTGTTGATGCTAATCAAACTATTGAAGTTAGTTACAAGAAAATTCCATTTGAAATAATTGTTAAAGATACTAACAATGTTGTTATTACACCAAAAGGAACAATATCTGTACTTTACGGAGATTCTCAAGAGTTTACTATTATCGCAAACTCTGGCTATAGATTAAAGAAAGTTTTAGTAAACAATATAGATAGAATAAAAGATATTAAAGATAATAAATTAGTAATTTCTAACATTACAAAAGATACAACAATAGAAGTTATTGTTGAAGAAATTTCTTATAATGTTATTGAAAAAGATAATACAATCCGTAAAAATACTAGTGCTAAATTTAGAATAGATGCAGACTACAGTTTATTTAATAATAACGTTTTTGTAGATGATGTCTTACTAGATGAAAAATACTATACTACACAAGAAGGTAGTACAATTATCATCTTAAAGAAAGAGTATATTAATATCTTGTCTAATGGCACTCATACATTAAAAGTGACTTTCAGTGATGGTGGAAAAACAACTACAGAATTTGAAGTTTTAGAAGCTAGTCCTGATAACATTAACAATAACCCAAATACAGGAGACAATATTAAAACATATCTTCTAATTTTCCTAGCATCATTAATTGGTTCAATATATGTTGGTAAAAAATATTTAAATAAAAAAGCAAGTTAGAATTATTTCTAACTTCTTTTATAAATGTAAGGGGGATTATACCATGAAATTGAAAAAGAAATATAAAACTATACTCATCCTTGCAGTATGCCTTATATTACTACTTGGATTATTCATTATTATTAGAAAAATATCAAGAGTAAATGTTGGTAAAATTGTCAATGGAAAAGCAGAGTACATAGATAGAATTGCAAGTGTTACTAGTAACAAAGAAAACAATATCATAACTATTGAGTTTAAAAACGAACAGGAATTAATTGATAATTGTATAATAACTTCAAAACTATACACTGATTTTAAAAAGGATAATTCAAAATACAATGTTAGTCTTAAGGATTATTTAAAACAAGATAATATATCAGATAAAGAAAAATACAATATCAATAAATCCCTTCAAATGAAACTAGTAACAGAAGAAACTAATTATATTGAATACTTTGCCTTAACTTGTGGTTTTAAAAATAAAAAAGAACTTCTAAAATACACAGAAGCAACTCTTGAACTCACAAAAAAAGAAAAGGCAAACTAAGAATCACAAAGAAATGCTTTCTACTAGAATTTGCTTTATTTAAAATAAAAAAATGATAAAAATAGTGTGATCACATTTATCACACTATTTTTTTATTTATAGGAAACTTCTTTTTTTTCTCTCAAAAGCATAAATAACTATAGGTGAAATTATGTTTTTTAAAAAGATAGATGAGCGTATAAAAATAACATTTTTAGTAATGTTAATCCTCTTTGTATTTATAATCTTAAGAGTCTTCTACATCCAAGTATTTGACTATAAAAAGCTAAATGAGTATGCCTCTGACCTATGGAGCAGAAATTTACCTATTGAAGCTAATAGAGGACTAATTCTTGATCGAAATGGAGTAGTCTTAGCGGATAACCTAACCACAACATCACTTGTCTTAATTCCAAATCAAATTAAAGAAAAAGAAAAAGCCACAGAAGAACTTGCAAAAATTTTAAATGTTTCTTATGATGAAATGAAAAAACACGTCTATAAAAAGACTTCTATTGAAAGAGTCCATCCCGAAGGAAGAAGATTATCTTATGATGTCGCAGAGAAAATATCTGATTTAAAATTAGATGGCATCTATTTAGTAAAAGAGGCCAAAAGATATTATCCTTATGGTAATTTATTGTCCCATTCGTTGGGCTATGTCGGAATAGATAATCAAGGCTTATCTGGATTAGAACTGGAATATGATGAATATTTAACTGGTAAATCTGGTGCTATTAAATATTTTTCGGATGCCAAAGGTAATAAATTAAATGTTTCAGATGTCTATGTTGAACCCCAAGATGGTATGAATCTTTATCTAACAATTGATATAAATATTCAAAAGTCTATTGAAAGAGAACTAGATAATATTGTCGATATGTTTTCTCCTGATATGGCTCTAGCCGTTGTCATGAACCCTAAGACTGGCGAAATCCTAGGTATGGGAGCAAGACCAGATTATAATCCCAATACTTATCAAAAGTACTCTCAAGACGTTCTAAGTAGAAACCTCCCAGTTTGGTCCTCCTATGAACCAGGATCAACTTTCAAAATTATCACTATGGCAACATCAGTAGAAGAAAAAATTATTGATATTGAAAATGATCATTTCTATGACTCTGGTAGTGTTAATGTCGATGGTTCAGTCCTAAAATGCTGGAAAGCCGGTGGCCATGGTGATCAAACATTTCTTCAAGTACTTCAAAATTCCTGTAACCCAGGCTTCGTAAAACTGGGTCAAATGCTGGGTAAAGAAAGACTATTTTCCTATATTAAAAAATTTGGCTTTGGAGAAAAAACAGGAGTTGATTTAAATGGTGAAGGTCAAGGTATCTTGTTTCCTTTAGAAAAAGTAGGTAATGTTGAATTATCAACTACTGCCTTTGGTCAAGGAGTAAGTGTCACACCTATTCAACAAGTAACCGCCGTATCTGCTGTCGTTAATGGTGGCTATCTATATAAACCATATATCGTAAAAAGTATTGCTGAAAAAGAAACAAATACAATTATCAAAGAAACGGAAAAAACTCTCGTTAGAAAAGTAATTTCTAGTGATACTTCTGCTATTATGCGTCATGCTTTAGAAAGTGTTGTTGCTAAAGGAGGAGGAAAAGCCGCCTATATTGAAGGTTATCGTATTGGTGGTAAAACTGGTACCGCCCAAAAAGTAAAAGATGGTAGATATATGGTTGGAAACTACATAATGTCCTTTATGTCCGTTGTACCTTCAAATGATCCTGAAGCTGTTTTCTATCTAGCTATTGATAATCCTAAAAATACAGCACTTCTATCAAGTTATACCACAACTCCTATCGCCAGAAGAGTTCTACTAGATATAATTGATGCCTTAGATATAAAAGAACAAAAAGAAGGTATGGAAAAAGACTTAGAATGGACCGATAAAATAATGTATCAAGTACCAAATGTCATTGGAAAAAGTGTCAAAGAAGCAAAAAAACTCTTATCAAACTTTACAATAGAATATACAGGTACTGGAGAAACAGTAATTTCTCAGTCACCAAACGCCAATACAAAATTAGAAGATAGAGGTACAGTAAGACTTTTATTAGAATAAAACTTTATGTTATAATACTTGTAGCTAAAGAGGGTGATATTATGCCAGAAATAAAAATAGTAAATAATGATGAAAAATTAAATCAAGTATTTAACTTTTTATCAAAAACAATCTATGATGATAGTATTCTTCATAAAGAAAAATACTATCCCATGTCTTCCCGCCTAGAAGAAATAAAAAAACAGTTAAAAATCGATAAAGACTTTTTAATGTATATTGAAGAAAACAACCATATAGTAGCGGCCATTACTGGTAAAAACATGGATTTAACAAAGAAAAAAATAACACTTGGTATTCTAGCAGTATCACCATCAAAAAGAAATCTTGGCTATGGTACACTACTTATAAAAGAGTTTGAAAAAGCATCTCTAAAAAAGGGTATAACACACATAGATTTAGGTTCTAGATATAGAGCCAGTTCTTTATATGAACATCTAAATTATAAGTATTCTCTAATGGTTCAAATCTTTGATTTTGCCAAAATAGAAGATATTAGAAAAGCCAATAAATATAACTTAGAAGAAATAACGTCTAATCAGACACCAGCTTATGGTTATATATTTTATAAAGTACCAAGTATATCTAAAAAATATATTACCTGTTTTGAAAAACAAGTACCTACCGCTATAGCTCAATATATATTTAAAAAAGATCTATAGAAAGGAAAAATAAAATAATATGTCACATTATAATGCTTATGCTAGTTTTAAAACTAAAAAAAGTATTGAAAAAAAAGAGTTAATAAAAGAAAAACAAAACAAACAAATAATCTTACCGACTGATTTTATCATTGAAAAAAGTTCTAATTACGGAATTGTCCTAGAAGTAAAATATAAAACTGCCTATGTCTTATATAATAATGAAATTATATCAGCAACACTAAAAAAAGGAATAAACACAATTTGTAATAAAATTATTTTTCCAGGTGATAAAGTAATTATAGAAAAAGCTAAAACGTCTTATACTATAACTAATCTACTAAAAAGAACATCTATTCTAAGTAGAGTAAAAAAAGATAGTACCAGACTAAATGATCTTGGAACAACAAAAAATATTGCCTCTAACATTGACTTAGCTGTAATAGTTGCATCTGCTAAAGATCCAGCTCTTCATCCTAAGTTTATTGATAGATATCTTTTGTTATTAGAAAATAGTAATATACCAACAATTATTTGTCTAAATAAATCTGATTTAAAAACCGAAGAAACAGAAAAAATACTAGGTGTCTATCGTAATTTAGGCCTAAAAGTAATTGAAACTTCAACCCATACTAATCAGGGTATTACAAACTTAAAGGAAGAACTAAGAGGAAAACAAGCAATCTTTATTGGTAATTCAGGAGTAGGTAAATCATCTTTAACAAATGCCTTAATGGATACTGAAACCATCAAAACCTCAACTATTAGTTCTAAGAGTAAAAGAGGTCGTCATACAACAACTTCCTCAAAATACTATATCTGGGATGAAGACTCTAGTATTATTGATACACCAGGTATTAGAAGTTTAGATGTTTCAAACTTAAATCCAATAGAAATTCAAAACTATTTTAAAGAGTTTTCAAATATTAAAGAAAAATGCAAGTATAAAAATTGTCTTCATTACCAAGAACCAACCGCATCTTGTACCATTAAGCAAGCAGTTGAAAATAATACTATGAATAAAAATAGATATCAAAGTTATTTAAGAATCTTAAAAGATACCTTGAATGATAAATAGAGGAGTAGATAAAATGAAAAGAATGAATTTAATAGTAGTCTTCAATCAAGACAAAACAAAATTACTAATGTGTGAAAGAACTAAAGAACCATACAAAGGACAGTTAAACTTAGTAGGTGGAAAGATTGAAAAGGATGATGACAATCTAAATGAAGCTTACCGCGAACTACAAGAAGAAACTGGTATTACTAAGGATGATATTGATTTAGTATACTTTATGACTTGCAACTATCATACCCTAAATAAAGGTCTAGAAATTTACTATGGAGTTTTAAATAAAAATGTCGAATTGGTAGAAGAAGTAAATAAATTAGTTTGGGTAAATGAAGATGACAACTTCTTTGATTTTAATAAATATGCTGGTGAAGGAAACTTAGGTCATATAATTGCTGAAATAAAAATAGACTTATCAAAGTAATTGCAAATATTCAAATAATATGTTAAATTATTACTGGAGGAGTGATAAAATGTACTTTTTAGCAAATCATGTAATCATGTATACATTAAATATCACACCTAACATCTAAATAAATAAAAAAATATTAGATGTAGGTGTGAAGTTTTCGTCGTGCCTACATCTGTAGATAAAAAGACTATACAGATGTATAGTCTTTTATTTTTAGTTATGGTGCGATTTATAAATACTATAATTAAGGATGTGATTATATGATCGAAATAGGAATAAATAAAATAACTAAAGATTATGGCTTTGGACCAATCTTAAATGATATAAGTTTTGAAGTTAAAACAAATGAGCGTATTGCCCTAATTGGTGATAATGGTTCTGGTAAAACAACTCTTTTAAATATAATTTCAGGAATTGAAAAAGAAAATTCTGGAACTATCTCTATAAGAAAAAATGCTAAAGTAGGGTACTTACCTCAATTAATAAAAAATAAAGAAGAAAATATAACTGTAAAAGATGTCTTATATGATGGTATAAAAGATTTAATTGCTTTACGTGATAAATTAGAAGCGTATGAAGAAAAAATTACTAATGCTAAAGAAGATAATATTGAAAAATTAATTATTAGATACTCTAATCTTCAAACTGATTTTATCAATATGTCTGGTTATGAAATAGACGCTAAAGTCGAAAAAGTAATTAAAGGTTTTAAAATTAATAAGGATCTCCTTCCAAGAAAATTTAATAGCCTATCAGGTGGAGAAAAAACTATTATTACTTTTGCTTCTATTATTATCTCCGAACCAGATATCTTACTTTTAGATGAACCAACTAACCATTTAGATATTGATACTTTAGAATGGCTAGAAGAGTATCTAAGAAACTATAAAGGATCAATTCTAATGATTTCTCATGATAGATACTTTTTAGATGAAGTTGCTACTAAAACTATTCTTTTAGAAAATGCCAAAATAAATATTTTTCATGGTAATTATACCAAATTCATTAAAGAAAATGATGCTCGTATTGAAAAGGAATTTAAAGATTATAAAGATCAACAAAAACAAATTAAAGCTATGGAAGAGTCTATTAAAAGGTTAGAAGAGTATGGTAACATTGCTAAAAATGAAATGTTCTTTAAACGTGCCGAAAGTATTAGAAAACGGCTAAATAAATTAGAAAAGTTAGATAAGCCTATCGAAAAGGAAAAATTACCTCTAGCTTTTACATCTAGTCGTTCTGGAAAAGAAGTCCTAAACTTAACTAAGATTAATATTTCTTATCCTGACAAAGTAATTTTAAAAGATGCAAATTTAAGAATTCTTTATCAAGATAAAGTTTGCCTTCTAGGACCAAATGGTTCTGGTAAATCAACTCTTGTAAAATACATTTTACAAAATAATAATCATGGTACAAATGTAAAAATAGCATATATTCCTCAAAAAATAACTTTTGAAAATGAAAACAATACTATAATTGATGAAGCTAGAAACTATCTAGTCGGTGAGGAACATCATATAAGAGCTGCTCTAAGCAAATTTTACTTTTTTAAAGATAATGTCTATAAAAGAATAAAAAGCTTATCAGGAGGTGAAAAAGTACGCTTAAAACTATTCTGTCTTATGCAATCAAATGTTAATTTTCTAATTTTAGATGAACCAACTAATCATATAGATATCGAAACTAAAGAAATCTTAGAAAATGCTTTAACTGAATATCAAGGAACTTTATTGTTTATCTCCCATGATCGTTATTTTATTAATACCTTAGCTTCAAAAATAATATATATAGAAGATAACAAATTAAAAGAAATACCTGGTAATTATGAAGACTACAAAAGGTATAGAAGAAAGGAAAATTAATATGAGAGAAATAATTCATAACAATGATAACTTACAAGAAAGTGACATTAACAAAGTAGTAGAAAGAGCTAAGATTATCTTAGTTAATTCAAAAGATGAAATCTTACTTGCGAAGAGTCACCAAAATTACTTTTTTATTGGTGGCCATGTTGAAGAAAATGAAACTTTAGAAGAATGCCTAATTAGAGAAACAAAAGAAGAAGCAGGAATAGATTTACCTAAAGCAAAAAGAGAACCATTCTTTGCTATAAAATATTTATGTAAAGACTATCCTAATAAAAATGAAAATACTAAATATATAACAAGTTACTTTTCTATTGAAACAGACCTAGTACCAGATTTATCTCAAGTAACTTTAACTGAAGATGAAAAAGATGGAGAATTTCATATAGAAGCTATAAATAAAAAGGAAATAATCTCTAAATTAGAAGCTAGTCTTGCCACTTGTACTAAAGAAAATGTCGTAAAAGATACAATTCAAGCTCTAAAAGAATATTTAAATGTCACCGACTAACTTGAAAAAGGTAAATTCCTTAAGTATAATTTACTAAAGGACTGATATTAATGAAAAGATTAATAATACTTCAATTACTATCTATTATTTCTATGGTTCTAGGTTTAGCAACATTACTTTATTATCAAAAACTTACTAAACTTGAAGAACAAGAAAAGACAAAATCTAAGAAAAAGACTTATCAAAGAAAAGAAATTATCTGCTTTTATCTAGGTTTAATTCTAGAAGTAATTGGCTTAATTTTATTAATGTTTATTTAAAGAGTATTTAAAAAAATAATACTCTTTTATTTTGTCTTAAAAGTATGATAAACTAATAATGGTGATACTATGAATGAAGCAAGAGGACAAAAAGGGGATCACAACGATCACAGAAGAACACTGATTATTAGTAAGAAAAATTTAAAGAAATTAAAAGAACATCAAAAGGAAGAAGAACTAAAAGATTTAGAAAATAAAGTAAAAAAACAACAAATAAAAACTTTTGTAACAGTAGCTCCTATAATTGTAACTGGAGTAGTTTTAAAAACTTTATCTGGAACTTCCCATAAAGAAGCAACTAGTCCTTTAATTCTTCCTAAAACTTCAACTGAAAACTATAAAAAACAAGCATTTCTTACTACTGATAATCATAATAATATAATTGAAGTAGAAATAAAAACTAGTGAATATACTAAAGAAAGAGTAAACATCAATACTACTAATTTAGAAAAACTTATTGAAAATAATAAACCTAAAAGAAAAACATCAACACCACCTGTCGAAGTAATAGAAATAGATCAAACAAAAATTCCTATCAAAGAAACAACTATTGAAGATGTTACTGATTTAAATAAGTTAAAAAATAAAGAAATTATTAGTCAGTACGAAGAAAAACTAAAAAGAGCTAGAAAAGATTTAAAAGATTTAATTTATGAATACGAAGTAATAGAAACTACTTATAAAAATACTAAAGATATTAAAGAGTTAGAAGAATTATTAGAAAGACTAAATACCATTATTAAAAAAATCACGGATTTAAAAGAAAAAATATCTTTAAGTCTTACGAATGATTATGACGCTACTTACATTAAAGAGTTAGCATCTACTTATATTGAATCTTTTGAAAATAAAGAATTAATTAATGAGATAAAAGATTCTTCTCTTTACATTTTAATTTCTACTAAAATTACAGAATTAGAAATTCAAAAAGAACTTTTAAATTTAAAGTTAGAAGACCGCAAAAAAGAATTAGAAATAGATGAGGCGGCTATAAGTGACTTAAAGGTAAAATATGATGACTATCAAAATTTTAATCTTGAACTGCTAAAACTTCAAGCTGAGCAAGATGCCATCGTAAGAGACTTAAAAGAAAAAATAGCTAATTCTGTAACAGTTACAGAAAGAGTAGAGGTAACAACAAGATTTTTAAATCATCAAGTTAGAAGTCTAAGAAGATTATTATCTCCTCAAACTCTAATACCTGGTCCAAGAAGTGCGAGAAGAATGTCTGTCGCAACTGCTAGTTACCTTCGCTTTATGCGTAATGTTCTAAGACCAAGAAGAGAAATTCATCATTATCGTGTCTTTGAAGTTACCGATTATTCCAAAGAAATTGAATATAGTATTTCCGAATTAGATAAAGGTCTCGTTCTTTTAAAAAAATCTTCTCAAGAATTAAAACATATGATATCAAATTTTGAAAAAGATTATCAAGAGTACTTAGATAATAAAGAAGTACAAGAATTATTATCTAACTTAGAAAGCATCTACTCATCATTAAAAGAAAAAGAAGAAGACTTATTAAGAATAAAAAAAGAACAAGAAAAGAATCTTGAAGAAACAAATAAAAAAGTAGTTTACGAAAAAAGATATGAACAAATAGATCAACTGTAAAATTTTGTATAAATTTGTCTATTTTTTCATAATGCTAATTTTATTATGATATAATATTGCAAGAGAAATGGAGTGACAAAGATGTTACTATTAACAAAAGCTGTAGTTGCCATCATGATAGGTTTTTTAATGTCTGCAGGTCTAGGTTTAATTTTAGTACCATGTCTAAAGAAACTTAGAGTAGGACAAAAAATAAGTATATTTGTAGGAGAAACTCATCGTAAAAAAGAAGGAACTCCTACCATGGGTGGCTTAATATTTATTTTACCAACAATAATTGCGACTATTGCCTTAGTCTTGATGGGAAAGATTTCTTATACTTCTAATTTAGGTATAGTTCTGCTCGTATTTTTAGGTTATGCCTGTATTGGTTTCCTAGATGACTTTTTATCTATTAGAAAAGGTAATAATGAAGGCTTAACTACTTACCAAAAATTATTTATGCAAGTTTTAATCGCTATAGGTTTCTTTTATATCTATATGCGTTCCGGTGGTCAAACATCTTGGGTAGTTGGAACTCTCCACATTGATTTAGAAATGGGTTGGTTATATGGACTATTTATCTTATTTGTCCTAGTTGGAGCTTCAAACGCTGTAAATATAACCGATGGTTTAGATGGTCTAGCTGGAGGTCTATCCGCTATTGCCTTTATCGCTTTCAGTTTAATCTCCTTAATGGTTGGCTTTGAAGATATTGGTATCTTTAGTTTAATCCTAGTTGGTAGTATCGTAGGTTTCTTAATCTATAATACTTATCCTGCTAAAATATTTATGGGTGATACAGGTTCTCTTGCCCTAGGCGGAGTAATGGGAGCTATCGCCATTCTAACACACCGTGAATTGACACTTTTAGTAGTTGCTAGTGTCTTCGTAATTGAAACGCTTTCTGTAATTATTCAAACTATATCCGTTCAATTATTTCATAAAAAAATCTTTCTAATGAGTCCTCTACATCATCACTTTGAAAAACTAGGTTGGAAAGAAACTGATATTGTTAAATTATTCTGGGTATGTGGCTTAATATTATCAATGGCCGGTATCATATTTGGAGTATGGTTATAAGTCCGATAGGACTTTTTTCTTTGCCTAAAACATATAATTAATAAGGTGATAAGTATGCAAAAAAAAATAGATAAAATCCTCTTCTTCACCAGTATCATTTTATCTTTATTTGGTATTGTCATGATCTATTCAGCTTCAAGTATTTGGGCTGAGTACAAATTTAATGACTCCTTTCATTATTTAAAATATCAAGCAATCTTTTTTCTAGTTGGAGTAATTATCATGTTAATAATTTCTAAGATAGACTACAAACTCTATTATGAAAAAGCTAATCTCATTTTATCTATTTGTCTTATCTTATTAATACTTGTTTTAATACCTGGAATAGGTAGTATTAGAAATGGTTCTAGGTCCTGGTTTGGTATTGGTCCCTTTGGTATTCAACCTAGTGAAGCAGCTAAACTCGGTTTAATTATTTTTACTAGTAAATACTTATCTAAAAGTAATAAGTTCTTAAAAAGTTATAAGCAAGGAGTATTTCCCATTCTTGGTATAACTCTTCTTATCTTCTTTCTTATAATGCTTCAACCAGATCTTGGAACTGGAGTCATCCTAGTTATGTCTATCATTTCTTTATTATTTATTGCTGGTGTCAATATGAAGTTCTTTCTAGGCATTGGTATACTTGGTATAATAGGCATAACCATTTTAATAATAATTGCCCCTTATCGTATGGATAGAATAACTTCTTTTATAAATCCTTGGGAAGATGCTCTAGGTACCGGCTTCCAAATAATTCAAAGTTTATATGCTATTGGTCCTGGAGGACTCCTTGGAACAGGTTTTTTAAACTCCGTTCAAAAACACTTTTATCTCCCAGAACCTCAAACTGACTTTATTTTCTCTATAATAGCAGAAGAATTCGGAGTAGCTGGAGCTTTTATTGTCACAAGCTTATTCTCTATAATTCTTTGGCGAGGTATAAAAATAGCTCTAAATTCTAAAGATTTATTTTCTAAATATCTTTCTTTCGGTATGATCTTTCAAATTATTTTTCAAACTCTTATGAACTTAATGGTTGTAATTGGTATGATACCTGTAACAGGTGTAACACTACCATTCTTATCTTATGGAGGCAGTAGTCTTTTAATAACAATGGCCTCTATCGGTATACTCCTAAACATTAGTAAATATCAAAAGTAGTTATAAAGAATAGTAGAGTTAAAACAAAAAAATACCATTAGAGATAAAATCAAACCTATGATGAAATGATATGCAAAAACATCCTCTTGCAAGACAACAATTCTTATTCTATACTAATAATATAAATTAAAAAGGAGAGAACATATGAAAGACCATAATTATGAATTTCATAAAAATAATGAAACAGATACTATCTACTGGGTTAATAAAACAGATATGATAGGGGAACACTTATTTACCTTCGATAAAGAAAAAATCTATAACTTATTTAAAGATTATCCACACGAATTAACTAAAGAAGAAAAAGAAATATTTGATCGTGAAAATCCCTATTGGAAAGATTTCTTTAAAGACAGAAATCAAAACTAAAAAAAGACCATCACTTGGTCTTTTTACATTTTTATAAGCATAACTCCAATTAATATTATAATAGCCGCTACAATCTTTTGTATAAACTTACTTCTATTCTTATTAAAGATAAATTCCACTAATGCATTAAGTATCGCTGTAAGAGCAAATAATGGAGCAACTATTGTAACGTTACCCAATTGATAAGCTCTAATTGAAGCATTTAACATTAAGGCCCAACAAAAAGCTGCTAAAATGAACTTTTTCTTATCATATAAATTAAATTCCGCCTTAACTTCTTTTATAGAATGTTTTCCAAAAATAAATATCAAAATAGCAGGAATCGTTACTGTTATATATGTATAAAATGCTAAGTTAAAATGATCTGATAAATCAACATTAATTAACATCGCTACAGCAAATAAAAAATTCGCAAAAAATGTCATTATAAAATACTTATTAATAACAAACTTCCCTTTATTATAAGTAAGTATTAAATTAGCTAGAATTATTAAAATAGTTCCAATAATCTTCTTTAAAATTAACTCTTCTTTTAAAAAGATAAATCCAAATATAATCATAAATACAGTTGATAATTGTTTCATCATACTAAATGTCGAAGGATCCAGTCCATATCTTGCCTCTATATTAAGTCTATCCGTAACAGCATAAATTAATACAACCACTAACAATGTCAAAATAATACTACTATTAATTTGAAATTTTATTTCAAAAAAAGGAATCATCAACAATGAAAATATACCCGTAAAAAACTCTAAAATTATTGTTAGAGATCCAGCATTTTTCATATTTCTATTTGCCAGTTTAAACTCTTGAGAAAATAAAACACTTGCAATCAAATACAAAATAACAAAAAATTCCCAACTCTTAAATATTTCCATATAATCACCATAAAAATTATAACCTAATCATTTTAAATAATCTATATTAAAAAATCTTTCTATACATAATTTGTCAATTGTTAAGAACAATTAAACTAACAATTTTATATTTTACTATCTAAAATAATCTGTTATAATAGGCCTAGGAGATGATATTTGTGAATATACCTTTTAAAAAGGCAAACATATTACTACCAAAGAGTTGTGATATGACAAAATGGAGCGTAGTTGCTTGTGATCAATATACATCAGAACCAGAATATTGGCAAGATGTAGAAAAAATAGTAGGATCTAATCCTTCAACATTAAGATTAACTTTACCAGAAATTTATTTGGAAGAAGCAGATGTAGAAGAAAGAATCAAAAAGATTAATTCTAATATGGATGAATTAGTAAATAGTGATTTTTTCAAAGAATACAAAGATTCTCTAATTTACTTAGAAAGAACTCAAGCTGATGGCAAAGTTCGTGAAGGTTTAATGGGAATGGTAGACCTAGAAGATTATTCTTATGAAAAAGGTTCTACAACGCTTATAAGAGCAACTGAAAAAACTGTAATTGAAAGAATTCCCCCTAGAGTAAAAGTAAGAGAAAATGCTCAATTAGAACTACCTCATATTATGATTTTAATTGATGATGATAAAAAAGACATTATTGAAAACTTAAAGAATGAAGTAACTGAAGAAAATAAAGTATATGACTTTGATTTAATGAAAAATGGTGGTCATATTAAAGGTTATGTTTTAAGTAATGAAGTAGCTGATGAAACTCTAGCTAAATTAGAAAGATTAGCTGATAAAGATGCTTTCAATAAAAAGTATGGTCTAACAGACAAAGAAGTATTACTATTCGCCATGGGCGATGGAAATCATTCTCTAGCGACTGCTAAAGCTTGTTATGAAAATCTAAAAAAGACTATGAGTGAAGAAGAATATTTAAATCATCCAGCTCGTTATGCCTTAGTTGAATTAGTAAACTTACATAGTGAAGCTTTAGAGTTTGAAGCAATCCATCGTGTACTATTCAATGTAGATGTAAATGATTTATTTGCTGAACTTGAAAAGTTCTATGAAATTTCTTATGAAGAAACTGATGGTCAAAAAATCGACTTTGTTACAAGTGCTAAAGAAGGAACTTTATGGATTAAAAATCCAAAATCAAATATACCTGTAGGTTCTCTACAATTATTCCTAGATGAATATTTAAAAAATCATGAAGGAAAAATTGATTATGTTCATGGTGAAGAAGTTACTAAAGAATTAGGCCATAAAGCTGGAAATGTAGGTTTTATCCTAGAAGCCATGAGTAAAAATGAATTATTTAAAACAGTTACTCTAGATGGAGCTCTACCAAGAAAAACCTTCTCAATGGGTCATAGTAATGATAAAAGATATTATCTAGAAGCAAGAAAAATTAAATAGCACTAAAGCATCGTAATGATGCTTTTTTAGTTTGCAAAAGAGAAAAAAATTACTATGATTTTAACTACTATATGTTATACTAATTATAGTAGAGGAGTGTCTTATGAAAAAGAATGTCTTTAATAAATTAATTTTAGTAGTAATTGTAACTTTATCTGTCTTATCCACCATACTATATATGAATCCAACTGATGTTGCTACAGACTCGGGCTTTGATAGTGGTGGTTCTAGCGGCGGTAGTAGTTCTCATTCATCAGGAGGCTCATCAGGTAGTGCTAAGGGTAATCCAACTGGCTTTACTATCCTTGCTATTATTGTTACTGGTGTTATAATTTATACTATCATAAAAATGAAAAAAGAAGTAAAACAAGAAATGATTAATGACCAAGCTCTAGCCGAGGGGAAAGACTTACTTGTAAGTGAAGAAGAGTTTGAAAAGCTAATCAAGAATGAAACAAAAAAAGAATTTGTCAAGAAACGATATGAAGACTATCTAGCAATTCAGTATGCTTGGATGGACTTTAACTATGATACCTTACGTGAAAAAACAAGTAATGAATTATACAACCAATATAACATGCAACTAGAAACGCTAAAGCAAAAGCATCAAAAAAATATTATGAAGGACTTTGAATTAGTCACTGGTGCTCTAACTAAACTTTCTAAAGAAAATGATAAAATATATGCAACTGTCGAATTAACTGTTAAATTCTATGATTTTATCATCGACGAGGATACTCAAAAAGTAGTTAAGGGAAGACAAAAAACTAGAATTGAACTTGAATATGAGATGGTCTTTGTTAAAAATATAAACACCAATGCTGCCACTTATTGTCCAAATTGTGGTGCTAAACTTAAAGATAAAAATACTGACACTTGTGAATTCTGTGGCAGCAAGATAACTGCAGGATCTAACGAATGGCTTCTTACAACGAAAAAAGTTCTAAGTCAAGAAATAACTTTTAACTAATAAAAGTTATCACTAAAATACAATGTTTTTTCTATGGAACCATGATACACTAAATATAATAGAGGTGTAACTTATGAAAAAGAGTGTTTTTAACAAACTAATTTTAGTAGTAATTGTAACTTTATCAGTTTTATCAACCATACTTTATATAAATCCAACTGATGTTGCCACAGACTCAGGCTTTGATACCAGTTATGATTCAGGAAGCAGTAGTTGTGGAGGCTCTTCTTCATCTAGTGGAAGTTATTCTTATTCCTCATCGAGTGGCTCCGGAACAGATTTATCAGAGAAAACAGAATCTACTATCCTAGCAATCATGCTTTTTATAATGGCCCTTATTTTTATAATCACTGCTATTTCCGTTGTTAAAGATAAAAAGTCCTCATTAGTTTTAAATAAAAAGAAAGCCATAAGTGAAGAAGAATTTAAAAAGTATATTAAAGATGAAAGTATGGAAGATTTCTTATTAAAACGTTACCAAGACTATCTTGCTATTCAATTTGCTTGGATGGAGTTTAAATATGATATGTTGAGCGAAAAGACAACTAATGAATTATATAATCAATATTTTATGCAACTAGAAACTCTAAAAACTAAAAAGCAAAAAAACATCATGAAAGAATTCATCTACACTGATAGTATGATAACAAGTATTACTAATAATGATAATCAACTAGCTGTCACTTTAGAGTTAATAACTAACTTCTATGACTATATTGTAGATGATACTAGTAAAGTTGTTCTTAGAGGAGATAATACTTTTAAAGTCGGCATGCATTACCAAATGGTCTTTATCAAAAATAATAATGTTACCAAATCACATTGTCCAAACTGTGGAGCAAAACTTAAAAAGACTAGTACCGATACTTGTGAATTCTGTAAAACAAAAATTACTAAAGAAACAGAAGAATGGCTTCTTTCAAAGAAAGAATGCTTAAATCAATCAAGAATATCTAAATAATGGAGATGAAATTATGAATTTTAATGAAACCGACTTTCTAGGCAAAGTAAGTAATACCTTTATAATGATTTTAACAGCTATTATGACTGATGATGTTAAAAGAGTAGAACATAAAGTAAGTCCTAGTGTCAAAGAAAAACTATTACAAAAAACCGAAGAGTTAAATAAAAAGAACTTACGCCAAATGTATGACGAACCAAATGTCAAAAATATAACAATTGTTAGTAAAGAAGAAAAAGAGGATCATTATGAAGTAAAAGTAGTCCTAACTTCTAGATACAGGGACTATCAAGTAAATAAAGATACTGGAAAATATGTCTCTGGTATAAATGATGAACGTGTTCAAAAAGATCATTACCTAACCTTTAGTAAAATAAAAGCCGCTAAAGAACAAGGTATCGCTAAAAAATGTCCTGCTTGTGGAGCAAGTATTGATTCTAATAATACCGGAGTTTGTCCATATTGTGGATCAATTTATAACTTAAAGGATTACGATTGGATTTTAACCGAACTTAATTAAAGGAGAAAAACATGTTAGAAGTAAGAAATGTTACTAAAAAATTTGTAAAGAAAAATAAAAATAATCAATCAGAAGAATTTCTGGCCGATAATAATATATCATTCACGGCTAAAGAAGGGGAAGTAGTAGGTATAATTGGTCCTAATGGTGCTGGTAAAACAACTCTTCTTAGAATAATTGCTGGTATTATGGAGCCTACCTCTGGAGAAGTCCTAATTGATAGTAAAACCCATCAAGAAGATATGATTGGTATCAAGAAAAAAATAGCTTTTTTATCTGGAAATACCAAACTTTATAAAGATATTTCTCCCTACGAACTTTTAGAAATGACAGGAAGTTATTATGAAGTAGATAAAAAAACTTTAGAAAAAAGAATTAAAGCTATTGTTAAGAAATTCAATATGGAGTCTTTCCTTCATCAAAAAATTGCTACTCTTTCAACTGGCCAATATCAAAGAACAAGTATTGCAAGATGTTTAGTTCATAATCCAGAATATTACATCCTAGATGAAGCAACCTCTGGACTAGATGTCATTTCTTCCAAATCAATTCTAGACTTTATCAAAGAAGTAAAACAAGAAAATAAATGTATAATTTATTCTACCCATTACATGGAAGAAGCTGAAAATATTTGTGACAAAATAGTTATGATAAATAAAGGTAAAGTAATAGCTCAAGGTACTCCAACTGAAATTTGTAAGAAGACTAAAACAACTAATCTAAGAGATAGTTTCTTTGTTTTGATAGGTGATAAATATGAATAAGAATATGGTAAAAATAACAATTAAAAAAGAATTAAGATCAATCTTTCGTGATAAAAAAACCGTAACTTTAATCTTTGTTTTTCCTTTATTAATAGCATTCTTTATCTTCTTACTATCTTCAACTTACGAAAATAGTGTCAATGATAAAGAAATATATAATGTAGCGGTTAACTATCAACTAACAGATATCGAAAAAACAATCACTAAAGAAAATCAATTAAAAATTAAGTATTATGCTTCCCTAAAAGAAATGGAAAAGGCCTTTAAGAAAGATAAAGTTTCTGCCTACATCTATTATGATAAAGAAAAAAATACTTATACCATTTACTCTGATGAAGGTATGACTGGTATTTCGGCCTCTGGCTTTGCTACGTCATACCTAGAAAGTTATAATACTTATCTAGGTAATAAATATCTTCTTGATCATGATATTGATCCTGAAGAAGTTTACAATAATTTCTTAGTAAAAACTAAATACATTGAAGGAGAAAACTATCTTCTCCAAACTATTTTATCTCTAGCTTTTACTTACATAATTATCGCCATAGCTATGGCTTCATCTTCTTTAGCAACCTCCGCAACTGCGGTTGAAAAGGAACAAGGAACTCTAGAAACACTATTAACATTTCCAGTTACTAGTAAAGAATTAATAACTGGTAAATATCTAGCAACTGTAATTATGAGTTTATTTGCTTCTCTTTTTGGCTACATTATAACTCTAGCTAGTTTAATAATTGCTAAAGGAAAATATAAAGTTTATGAAGATATAAATCTCTTTATAAATCCTGAAAACATTATAATAGGTATTCTAATCTGTCTAGCAGCTTCTCTTTTAATTGCAGGATTAGCAATCCTTTTAACTGCCCATTCTAAAAGTTATAAAGAAGCTCAAATGGCTAGTCAAGTTTTAACAATGATTACCATTATTCCAATGTTTATTTCTATGTTAAATATCCCAATAATATCAAAATTATACTATGCCATTCCTGTACTATCTCATGTTCAAATATTAATGGATATTTTCACAACTAAAATCAACTACAACAATATTATTTTATGTTTATTATCTTCAATAATAATTTCTATCATAATTATAGACATAATAATTAAAAAGTTTAAATCTGAAAAAGTCTTATTTAGCTAAAAAATAAAGAAAGGTTCACCTTTCTTTTAATATGTATTAATGCTATAATAAAGAAGAAAAATTTCTAGCTCAAAAAGCAATTAAAAAGGAGTGGTTTTATGCAAAAAATAGTAATAATTGGCGCTGGTGCCTCTGGTCTTATGGCAGCTATTACTTCTAAAAATAATTCTAATGAAGTAATTTTACTTGAACGTAATAGTGAAGTCGGTAAAAAGATTCTAGCAACTGGAAATGGTCGTTGTAACTATTGGAATGCTGATCAATCTTTAACTAATTATCATAGTACAAATAAAAACTTTCTTTCTGAAATTATTACTGAAAGTAATTGCCAAGAAGTTCAAAATATTTTTACCAAGTTAGGTATCATTCCTAAAATAAAATCTGGTTACTATTATCCATCTTCTAATCAAGCAACAAGTATTAGAAATGCTCTTTTAACTGAATGTTTAGAAAAGGGTGTTGTTATAAAAACAAATACTTATGTTACAAACATTGAGAAAAAAGACAATTTATTTATAATCGAAACCCAAACGGAAACTTTTAAAGCCGATATCTTGGTTATCGCTACCGGAGCTAAAGCTTCCCCTAAAACCGGTAGTGATGGAAATGGTTACTTACTAGCTAAAAAATTCAATCATACGATAATCAACCCTTTACCAGCCTTAGTTCAATTAAAAACAACAGGTGACTTTTTAAAGGCTTGGTCAGGTGTTAGAACTGATGTTAAAGTCTTTTCAAGAGAAGATAACAATATTATAGGTATGGAAGAAGGAGAAATTCAATTAACTGATTATGGCGTATCTGGTATTTGTATTTTCAATTTATCAAGTCGTATCGCAAGAGGTCTATCTCAAAATAAAAAAGAAGAATTAATAATCAACTTTCTTCCTTTCATTGAATCATCTGCTAAAGAATGGTTAGAAGAAAGAGAAAAATATATTACTAAAACAACTATTTCTAATCAATTAGAAAGTATATTAAATTATAAATTAGTCCAAGTAATTCTAAATAAAAGTAAAATTAATAAAACTGCTTATTATGAAGATTTAACGGAAACTGAAAAAACCACTCTTTTAAAAAATCTAACTAATTTTACTATTCCCATTACTGGAACTAATTCTTTTGATAATGCCCAAGTAACATCAGGTGGTATTCCTCTAACAGAAGTAAATGTAGAAACTATGGAGTCAAAACTTATCAAAAACTTATATTTTGCAGGTGAAATACTAGATGTTGATGGTAAATGTGGTGGTTATAACTTAGGCTTTGCTTGGTTGACAGGACTTATTATTGGAAAGAGTATAGGTGATAACAATGTTAAGAATTCATAATATAAAAATAAAAGTAGAAGAAGACTCATCTACTGAATTATTAGAAAAAGTTGCTAAAACTCTTAATCTAAATAAAGACTCAATAGAAACACTAACCATTCATAAAAAGAGTCTTGATGCTAGAAAAAAAAGTGAAATATTTTATATCTATGAAGTAGATGTCAAAGTACCAAATGAAGAAAAACTTTTAAAGAAATATTCGTCTTCTAATATATATAAAACTCCAGTCGAAGAATATTCTTTTCCTAAAGAAAAAGCAAATATTGAAAGTCCCATAATTGTAGGAACTGGTCCAGCTGGTTTATTTGCTGCCTACATTTTAGCAGAACATGGCTATAAACCAATTGTAATCGAACAGGGAGAAAAAGTAGAAGAACGTCTTAAATCGATTGAACATTTCTTTGCAACAGGAAAATTAAATCCTAACTCGAATGTTCAGTTTGGCGAAGGTGGAGCTGGAACTTTTTCTGATGGTAAACTAAATACTCTAGTAAAAGACAAAGCGTTTAGAGGCAAAAAAGTTTTTGAGATATTTGTCGAAAATGGTGCTCCCAAAGAAATAATGTATTTAAAAAATCCTCATATTGGTACTGATCTTTTAAGAGATGTTATTATTAATATGCGTAATAAAATGTTATCTTTAGGAGCAACCATTCGCTATAATACTAAACTAACCAATCTAATCATAAAAGATAATACTTTAGAAGCAATTGAAGTTAATAACTCTGAAATAATACCTTGTAAAAATCTTCTTCTTGCTATTGGACATAGTGCTAGAGATACTTTTTACATGCTAAATAAAAATAATGTTTCTATGACTTCTAAAGCTTTCGCAATTGGTCTTAGAATAGAACATCCTCAAGAAATGATTAATATTAGCCAGTATGGAGAAAAATATGCTAAAATGCTTCCTCCGGCTAGTTATAAATTAACTTACCAAACTAAAAATAATAGGGGAGTATATTCATTTTGTATGTGTCCTGGAGGTTATGTTGTAAATGCCTCTAGTGAAGAAGGTCATCTTGCCATAAATGGTATGAGTAACCATGCTCGTGATAGTAAAAATGCTAATAGTGCTCTAGTTGTAACTATTACTAAAGATGATTTTGGAAATGATCCTTTATCCGGAATAGAATTTCAACGAGAGTTAGAAAAGAAAGCCTATAATCTTGAAAATGGTAAAATTCCAACCCAACTTTTAAAGGACTTTCTTGAAGATAAAAAATCAACTTCTCTTGGAAACGTTGAAGCAATTACAAAAGGAACATATGCTCTAAGTAATTTAAATGATATCTTGCCTTCTTACATTTCTACATCTATTAAAGAAGCTCTTCCAAACTTTGCTAAAAAAATAAAAGGTTATGACCGCGAAGATGCCCTTCTTTTAGGTATTGAAAGTAGAACTTCTTCACCTGTTCGTATTCTAAGAGATGAGTATGGTATGAGTAACATTAAAGGCTTATACCCAGTTGGAGAAGGAGCAGGGTACGCCGGTGGTATTACAACATCTGCTATGGATGGTTTAAAAATAGCTGAACACTTAATTAACAATAATTCCTAATCCATCCTTTAAAAAAACAAAAAAATATGTTAATATAACATTAATTGATTAATGTAGCTAATCAATTAGAAAGAGAGATAAAATGGAATATTATTTATTAACAATAATTGCTTTTTTACTAACTATTACTGCTCAAATCTTTGTAAATAGTAGTTATAGTAAAACAAGAAAAATAAAAAACAAAAATAATCTAACTGGAGAACAAGTAGCGAGAACTATTCTTGATAAGAACGGTTTACGAAATGTTCAAATAGAAGAGGTAGGTACTACTTTAGGAGATCATTATGATCCAAGAAGTAAAACCATTCGCTTATCTAGTGATATTTATCATAATACTTCTATCGCTTCTGCCAGCGTTGCTGCTCACGAATGTGGCCACGCTATTCAAGATAAAGAAGATTATACTTTTCTAAGAATAAGGCATGCCCTTATTCCTCTAGTTAGTTTTTCCTCATACGCTGGTTACATCGCTATTGTCATAGGTTGTATTTTCTCTAGTATGAATTTAATTTGGCTTGGTATTTTAATGGAAATCGTTATCTTACTATTCCAATTAATAACTCTACCGGTTGAATTTAATGCTTCAAGTAGAGCCTTAAAAAATATTGAAGAGTTAAATATCCTAGAAAAAAGTGAATTAAAATATTCTCGTAAAATGCTAAAAGCCGCTGCTATGACCTATGTCGCATCAGTAGCAGCAGCTGTTTTAGAGATATTAAGATTACTCCTAATATTCGGAAGAAGAGATGATTAGTATTTCATATTTTGAAATACTTTTTCTTTTTCTTCAAAAATGTGATACAATAAAGACCAAGAAAAAAAGCGTTAATATTTATAAAGATAATACATGTAAACTATGAAAAAATCTAGACATAAACAAGAAAGAATTATTGACTAAATATTTTATAAATATTATCATTATAAAAGAGGTGGAATATGTATTACAATCGTAAAAAATACATTTTAAAAAATGTCATTATAATTACCTTTATCCTTTTAGTTGCGATCATCGCAACTCACGCTATCTATGATAAATTTACCAAAGAAAGAGAAACTGATTACAGTTCTGAATCTTTAGATATAGTTTTTCATGATGTAGCTGGGGCAAATATTGATATAACTAAGCCAACTTTAGTAAATGATGCTATTGGGTTATCATCTAAAGCCTACACTTTAACTATTAAAAATAATCTTACTGAACCAGTAAAATATCAATTAAAGTTAGTTGACAATGCTGAAAAAATAATTTTAGATGACTGTGCTGAACTTCAAATACCAAAAGAAATAATAAGAGTATCTGTTAAAGAAGATTCCTCTAAAAATAATATTTATACCTTAAGTGAACTTATTGATAATAATCTTGACTTAGGTGAAATTGATGCCTTAGCCGAAAAAAACTATTCAATTAGAATTTGGGTAACTAACACTAGTGAAGCTAATATTTCTAAAAATCTTCACTATCATGGTATTATTCAAGTAATAGAAAATGAAACAGATTTAGCTGTTAGATAGGAGTCTTATATGGATATAGATTTAAGTTTATTACATAGTAAAACAACAGAAGAAATAGATATTACTAATACTTATACAATTCCCAAAGAATATTATGAATCTACATCAGTAGAAAAAATCGAAAATATCAAAGTAACTGGTAAAGTTTACATGGCCTCATCCATAGATGATGCTGATGAAGAAGAAGACTACATCAAAGCCAAAATAGAAGGGGATATAATCCTAACAGACTCTATCTCCCTAGAGCCAGTTTCTTATCCAATTTCTATCGATTTTGATGATATTTTGGAACAAAATTGCAAAAAAGACGAAAATACACTTGATATATTTCAGTTTTTATGGGAAAATATTGTACTGGAGATCCCCTTACAATTTACTAAGGTTAAAGATCTCAGTAAATTTCATGGGGATGGATGGAAATTAGTTAGTGAAGATGAACTAACAACAAGAAATAATCCATTTTCTGATTTATTAAAAGATTTCGAAGAGGAGTGATAATATGATGAAGTTAGACATTCAAATGTTTGCTGTTCCATTCCGTAAAGTTTCAAAGACAAGAAAAAGAATGAGAAGAAGTCACAATGCAATGGAAATACCTGGTGTAAGCAAATGTCCAAGCTGTGGTGAAATGATTAAACCACACAGAGTATGTCCAAAATGTGGAAACTATAAAGGCAACAAAGTAGTAGAAGTAAAAGAAGCTGAGTAATCAGTTTTTTTTATTTTATTTTTTCCTGAAAAAACGATATAATAAACATGGTGATAAAAATGCAAAATACGACACAATCAACTACTTTAATAATCTGTCCTAATGAGACAAAAATGAAACTATTAAAAGATGCATCTTCTAAAAATGAATTACTAAATATAAAATTCATGACTAAAGAAGAATATAAAAACATCTATTATTTTTCTTATAATGAAGAAACATTAGCCTATCTAATGAAAAAGTATAACTACAACATCGATGTCTGTAAAGTCTACTTAAACAACTTATACGTAATAGATGAGACTAAAACTTATAAAAGTCCTAAACTAAACTTCTTAAAAGACCTAAAAAAGGAATTACTTCAAGAAAATCTTTTAATTATCAATAAAACTTACAAAGATTATTTAAAAGATAAATCTATCATTGTTAAAAACGAGTATAACCTAGATAAATATGAAGAGGAAATGCTAAATCTAAAACCAACAACCTACAAAGATTTAAAATTAGAAACTCCTGTTGTAGAATGTACAACTATAGAAGAAGAAGTAAACTATGTTTGTCTAAAAATACTAGACCTTCTAAAACAAAATGTTCCTCTAAATAAAATTTATCTAACCAATGTCCAACAAGAATATTTCTACATCCTAAAAAAAGTCTTTTCTTACTACCATATCCCAATAAACATCAATTTTAAGTATTCGATCTATTCAACTAAAGTAGTAAAAGACTTTCTAGAAGCCGGTGAACTAGACTTAGAAAATACAAAGAAACTTCCTCTAAATAAAAAGATAATTAATATCTTATCATCCCTAACTAGTCTAGATAAAACAACTAAAGAATATAAAACTATTCTTCTGGATAAACTTCAAAATACTTATCAAAGTCCAACTATTCTAAAAGATGCTGTTTCTATCAAAGATTTGTATAAAGAAACTTTCACTGATGATGAACATGTCTTTGTCGTAGGGTTTAACCAAGACGTCCTACCAAAAATGGAAAAAGACATCTCTTATATCAGTGATAAAGAAAAAGATGAAGTACCATTATATAAAACTTCATACTTGAATAAACGTAATAAAGAAACTTTAACTTACATCTTATCTACCATAAAAAACTTATACTTATCTTATAAAATATCTACACCATTCAGTAGTTATTATAAATCAAGTCTAATTACTGACTTATCCCTTCCAATCATTAAACCAGACCTAGACAATTATAATTCCTCAAATACCTATAATAGTCTTCGTCTAGCCATCAAACTAGATTTATATCACTTATACGGAGAAAAAGATGAAGTCCTATCAAAACTATACACTCACTATCAAATACCTTATAAGACTTATTCAAATGACTTTACCGGTCTAAATAAAGATGAATATCTAACTAACTTACCATACCCTCTAAAACTATCTTATACCAGTCTTAATGCCTATAGTGAATGTAAGTTTAAATACTACATTAGACATGTCTTAAAACTAGAACCATATACCGATACTTTTCAAACTTATGTTGGAACTATGTATCATTACATCTTATCAATCTATAAGAAAACAAACTTTAACTTTGAAGAAGAATATCAAAAATACTTAGAAAAAAGAGAACTATCTTTAAAAGAAAAACTCTTGCTAATTCGTATAAAAAAAGATCTTCTAAAACTAATAGATGTTTTAAATAAACAAGACTTAATAACTGGCTATAACGATGCTTACTATGAAAAGAAAATAGATATCGACCTAAAGAAAAAAGTTTCTGTAATCTTTACCGGAACCATCGATAAAATAATGTACTATCAAAATATTGAAGACACATACTTCTCCATAATCGACTATAAAACAGGAACAATTGATACTCATATCGAGTCTATGAAATATGGTCTTCATATGCAACTACCTGTCTATCTTTATTTAATTCATTATTCTAAAGCCATTAAAAGCCCGATATTTACCGGAATCTATTATCAAAATATTCTTTTCAATTATCCAACTTGGGATAAAGATATTGCTAAAGTTAAAGATGACCAATACATGTTAAATGGCTACTCAACTGAAGATATTTCTATTCTTAGTCGCTTTGATTCAACTTATGAAAAAAGTACTTACATAAAAAGTCTATCTTACTCTGATGAGAAAGGTTTTAGTTATAACACCTCTAAAAAGATTCTAACTAATGATACCCTATATAACTTACTAAACTACACCAAAAACTATATATCAGATTCAACCGACAGTATCTTAGATGCTGACTTTAAAATAAATCCTAAAGTCTATTCTGGTATTAATGAATCTTGCAAGTTCTGTTCTTTCAATGACTTGTGCTACATGAAAGAAAAAGACTTAGTATATTTAGAAAAACAAACTGACTTATCATTCTTAGGAGGTGATGAATAATGGCTTGGACTCCTGAACAATTACAAGCAATCAATGAAGAAGGCAAAAATATTATTGTCTCTGCCGGAGCTGGTTCTGGAAAGACTGCTGTCCTAACAGAGCGAACTATTCGTAAATTAAAAACTGGTGTTCATATCAATGAATTACTAGTTCTAACATTTACTAATGCTGCCGCTGCCGAAATGAAAGACCGTATTAGAAGAGCCATTAATAAAACTCCTGGCCTAGAAGAAGAGGCTAATCTAATAGACGGTGCCTATATCACTACCTTCGACTCTTTCTCTTTATCTGTTGTTAAAAAGTATCATACTAAATTAAATGTTAGTAATAATATCAAAATTACTGATGATGTTATCATCAACATCGAAAAAAATAAAATTCTAGATGAAATCTTTGAAGAAAATTATTTATCTCCTAAAGAAAAATTTACCAATCTAATCAAAGACTTCTGTCTAAAAGATGATAAAGAACTAAAAGACTATATTCTAAATTCTTATAAAAAAATAGAATTAAAGTATGACCGTACCAAATATCTTTCTACTTATCTAGAAGACTATTATTCTAAGGAGAATATCCAAAAACTTATTGCAGAATACATCTCCGTAATTTCTTCTTATCAAAAAGATATTGAAAAACTAATAACGGACTTAAATTCATATTTTGATGGAACTTACGTAACTAAAGTAAGCGATGCTTTAGAAAAGTTCTTATCGGCTAAAGCCTATGCTGAACTAAAAAATAGTCTTTTAGATGTAAAATTACCTGCCGTTCCAAGAAACTCTGATGAAGAGGGTAAGAATATTAAGACAACTATTTCCTCACTTATATCAGATGTTAAAGACCTATTAATCTATGAATCAGAAGAAGAAATGCAAGAAGAAATCCTGTCAACTAAAGAGAATGCTTCTGTTATAATTTCTATTCTAAAAGAACTAGATAAACGTATCGAAAACTATAAAAGAGAAAATGAAATTTATAACTTTACAGACATTGCTCATCTTGCTATTAAAGTAGTTAAAGAAAACCCAGACATTAGAGAAGAATTATCTGCGTCCTTTAACGAAATCTTAGTTGATGAGTACCAAGACACTTCTGATACTCAAGAATTATTTATTTCCCTAATCTCTCATAATAATGTCTACATGGTAGGGGATATTAAACAATCAATCTATCGTTTTAGAAATGCCAATCCTTATATCTTTAAAGATAAATATGATACTTATCGTGATACTGATAAAGGTATTAAAATCGATCTAAATAAAAACTTCCGTTCTAGAAGAGAAGTCTTATCAAATATCAATCTCTTATTTGATTTATTCATGGATGATGAAATAGGAGGCGCAGCCTATCAAGAATCACATCGTATGGTCTTTGGTAATAATCTCTATATCGAAAAAGGCTCAACCGATCAAAACTATGACTTAGATGTTTTAACTTATGAACTAGAAAAGAATAGTCCTATTACTAAAGATGAACGTGAAATATTTATTATCGGTCAAGACATCAAAGAAAAGATTGCCTCAAACTATCAAATTTTTGACAAAGATACTTCAATTCTAAGAACAATCAACTATTCAGATATTGTCATCCTACTAGATAAAAGTAAAAACTTTGATCTTTACAAGAAAATCTTCGAATACTTACACATTCCACTATCTATAGAAAAAGACTCATCCCTTCGTAAAGATCAAGATATCCTAGTTATAAAAAGTCTTTTAAAGTTATTAAAATGTCTAAAGACCTCCTCATTCGATCAAGAGTTTAAATATAGTTTTATCTCTCTTGCTAGAAGTTTCTTATTTAACTTATCTGATGAAGAAATTTATCACTACTATGTCACCAATACTTATAAAGAAACTAATCTTTATCAAACTTGCCTAGAACTAGTAAAAAGTATTGATACAATGTCAGCATCCGAATACTTAGACTATATCTTAACAGAACTTCACTATGAAGAAAAACTGCTAACTATTGGTAGTATCTTATCCTACCGTACTAGACTAGAATATATTTATAATCTAATAAATGACTATTCCTCATCCGGTAACACTATCTATGACTTTATAGAATACCTAGACGAGATCTACAACAATGATTATGACTTAAAATTTAAAGTAAACGAATCAAGTGCCAATAGTTGTAAAATCATGACTATTCATAAATCTAAAGGTCTAGAATTTCCAATCTGTTACTTTGCTGGTTTTACTAGTAACTTTAATATTAGTGAACTAAAAGAAAAAATAATTTTTGATAATAAATATGGCCTAGTCCTACCAAAAGTAGATGAATACTATAAAGAAACAATTATTAAAACTCTTCTTAAAAGAAATACTAAAAAAGAAGAAATATCTGAACGTATTAGGCTTTTGTATGTTGCCTTAACTAGAGCCAAGGAAAAGATGATTATCGTTATTCCAACTCAAGAAGAGACAAAAGAAGTTACTTCTATCGTCCCAGTTTATGAACGTAGTAAATATAATAGTTTCTTATCAATCTTAAAAAGTATATATTCTGTTCTTTTACCATACGTAATTCTAAAAGAACCAAATTGTACTAAAGACTACTTAAAAACAACTAAGCCTCAAGCCGAAAAAGAACTTATTCTTCAAGAAGACAATTTAAAAGTAGAAGAAATATCGATTGAAACTTCTAAAGTAGAAGAAAGTCATTTTTCTAAAGAGACTCTTCATATTTTCACTAAAGAAGAAAATGAACTATTAGAGTTTGGTACTAAAGTCCATGAACTTTTAGAAACGCTAGACTTTACTAAACCATTCTCACTAGAATCAAAACGCCTAGAACAAAAAATATCTGCCTTTATAAATTCTCCTCTTATCCAAGAAAACCTTAATTATCCAATGTATAAAGAGTATGAATTTATTTATGAAGAAGATAATACTTTAGCCCATGGTATAATTGATTTATTAATCGAGACTCCAACCAAGATGCTTATTATCGATTACAAATTAAAAAATATTGATGATGCTAACTACGACAAACAATTAAATGGCTATCGTAAAGTAATTAAAGAAAAAACTAAAAAAGAAGTATCTTGTTACTTATATTCAATTTTAGAAGAAAGATTTAGAGAAATAGAGGAGATGTAATATTCTCCTCTTTATTTAAAATAATATTTAGTTTTGTTATAATACAAAGCTAAAAAAGTAAATAAAAAGAAAGAAATCTAAAAGTTTAAATTTATATTATTTTGTTCCTTATAGAGCATACCATAATGAAAATGGCTATTATAAATCAGATGAAACATTTAATTTAAGAAGTCTAAGTACTTATTGTTTTTTATTTATCTGCGTTTTCTTTGTTATTATTGACTTTTAAAGCATTTTATGGTAAAATATGCGTACTAATTGAGGGGGAATGGTTATGGAGGATATATGGAAAAAAGAGAAGTTTGACTCTGCTCTTTATGAAGCTACTGATAACTTTTTTGAAAATATTCTCGGTAAAAAAGAATTAGAATATCGTGAAGGTCAACATACTATGGCTCTAGATATTGTTGATTCTATTACAAATCGTAGTATTTTATTAATTGAAGCCGGAACTGGTACAGGTAAATCCTTTGCTTACTTAGTACCATTAATTTACGCTACTGAATATACTAAAGACTTTAAGGGATTTATCATCTCTACATCTTCAATAGCACTTCAAGAACAATTAAAAAACGACATCAAAAAAGCATCAAGTATGTTAGGAATAGATATACCTGTAACAATAGTTAAGGGTAAAAGTAACTATCTTTGTCAAAAACGTCTAGAATACTTTTCAAAAAGAAAAGAAAATGCCTCTAAAGCTGCAAGTATCAAAGCTCGTGTAAAAGAAGGTAAAATAGATCGCCGTGACTTTGAAGACATCTCCAATGTTGATTGGAAGAAACTTAATGTCGATAAAGTTAGCTGTAGTGATTGTATGTATAGAAGCGGTTGCCAATACGTTTTAAAAAGAAAAGAACAACGTGAAAGTAAAGTTATTATAACTAATCATGACTATTTAATATCAGAACAACTAAAAAAAGATGAAGCTGTTCGTAAACTAAATGAACCATCCATAATAATTTTCGATGAAGCTCATACCTTACCAGAAAAATTCCGTAATGCATATAAAAAGACAATTACCAAAGCTTCTTTAGAAAAGTTAGTTTATGACATTTACGATCAAACCGAAAGAAATACAGATAAAGATATTTCACTTCTTAACACTATCAATGAAACATTTAGAAGAATAAGTACCAGAGCTAAAACTGAATATAAAAATAATAGTACCAAAGATGTTGAAACTCTAGATTCTGAAACTACTGGTTTTAATTGTACTCCTACTATCAAAGCGGCTCTTGCAAAATTAATAGAAGAATTAAACGTATTAATTGAAGAAACCAAAGAATATGGTCATATGGATAGTAAATTAGCTAAACAATTATATGAATTGGGAGATATCAAAGCCTTATTTAGTGATTTGCTTCGTGAACCAAAAAATCGTTCTAATATCTATTGGGCCTCTTTCTTACCAAATACCAATGAACATATTCAAATTGAATATTTACCTAAAAATTTATCTACTTTAATTGGAAAGAGTATTGCTCGCCAAGATTGTGGTATGGTCTTTACATCTGCTAGTTTAACAACTTCAACTAATAATTATGGTTATTTTAAACAAGATTTAGGTTTAGATGATATTACTGGTAAGTCAGCCTATGCTGAAGATGCTCAAGACTCTCCATATGACTATGACAAAAATGCTCTTTTATATATTGCAACAGATGTTGTTTCTCCTAAAAGTAAAGATCATGATTTATATCTAGATTCTCTAGCAGCTAAAATAGAGGAATTGATGGATGTAACAGGTGGTAGAAGTTTAGTATTATTTACAGCTAAAAGCGATATGAAAGCTGTTCACGAACGTCTAATGCAAAAGAAAAAGCCATATAATATTCTTCTTCAAGAAGATGGTATGGATGCTGAAAATTTAAAAGAAGCTTTCAAAGAAGATGAAACTTCATGTCTTCTCGCAACTGGAACTTTCTGGGAAGGAATCGATGTTAAAGGTAAATCTTTAGAAAATGTCATAGTTGCTAAACTACCATTCCCAACAGTCGATCCTATCGTTCAAGAAAAAGCCTCTCGTTACGTTAATGGTTTTGAAGAAGTATATTTAAAAGAAATGCTTTTAAAATTAAAACAAGGAACAGGACGACTAATCAGAAGTAATGATGATAAAGGTATTGTCGCTATACTAGATCCTAGAGCGAAAGACTATGCTGAAAGTATTTTAGAGGCTTTACCATATAAAAATGTTACAGGACAAATGTATGAAGTAACAGGTTTCGCTTGTAAAAATCTTATGCCAGAATTAGATGACCATGATGTTAAAATCTATGTAAAAAAAGATTCAGAAAACAAGTAGGTGATAGAACATGGAATTAATAAAAATCGATCCAAGCAGTAAAACTTCCCAAGAGTTATTAAGTATAATGGATGAAAACACTAAAATTACCAGAGATATGGCTAAACAAATAAAAAAATTACATGAAGAAAGCACTAGGGAAACTACTAGTGTTTCTTTTCCTGAACCAAACTTTAAAGAAGAACCAGAAATTAAAGAAGAAGACGAAGACTTCGAACAAACAGTTTCCTACTTCTTTAAAAAGATAGATTTATTAGATGATGTAAGTCCTGATATCCTTACAAAAAATCTTCCTAATCAAGATGATTATGACTACGAAAAAATTTTGTTAAGATTAAGAGCTGAACTATTAAGAAAAAGTGTCGAATTACTAAGATTTATAAAGGAAGAGGACCTATCACCTGAAGATAGATTAGCTTTTGAGGCTGAACTAAGTAAAAATAATGACAAAATGACTATTCTTAGAAATTTAATGTTAACCAAAGAAGAACAAGATGAACATAAAGAAGAAACTGCGAGAAATAAACTTATTTTCGTACCTAGTCCGTCTGGAACACCAATCGTTTTAAATGAATTAAAACGTATAGATCCAGTTTATTATGAAGACTTTCTTGGACTTTTTGATTCAATTAGAACTGGAAGGTTCAAAAATTTTACTAGACTTACTGCCAATAATGGTGGTTATGGTGTTTTTGAAGTAAAAGATTTTAAAATAAGAGTTTTATTTGCTCGACTTGGTCCAACGGAATATGCTGTTATTTCAGCTTTTACTAAAAAAGTTCAGACAAGTAAAGGTTACAATGAATTAGTAACTCTAAGAATCAATGACTATCAAAGAGTAGAGCAAGCTCTTAAGGCTAATCTTGTGAGCGAAGAATTCTTAAAAATTAACGCCGATTATGAACAAGAATTAGATAGACTTTTAGGACGTACTACCGAAAAAGCTAAAGTAAAGGAAAAGAAAGGTGAACAAAATGACTAGAGAAGAAATATTACAAGAAGTCAAAAAAAGATTAATCGCCTTAGAAAGCAAAGTTGACGTTCCTAGTGAAGAGTTATTGTTCTTTAGAGATTTTATTTCTAAAAATTCCTTTAACAGTATTGAACAAATTATAAAATTAGAGGCTGAACCTGTATTCAAAGCATATTTTTTATCAGAAGTAGATGGCCTAGATTATGAAGATGTTAGTGAAGTAATAAAAACTGTGATGCCGCTTCTAGAAGCCGATGATCCAAATGATGAATTATTAGATGTTTGTGGCGAACTAAACGAAGTCTGGAGCAAAATGACCCTTAAATGTCTTGATGCGATTGAAAAGTCCAAAGGTGTTTTTTCTAAAATATTTCAAGAAACAAAATTTGAAGTTGAAGTTAATAATATGTTAAATGAAGTTTTTCAAAAACATCCCAATTTTCAAAAATATCAAACTGCTGCTAAAGCCTACATCGCCCTTACTCAAATGTTGGTCGATACTGTAGAAAATGATACTGGCAAAGAAAAAGATAAAATAGAAGAAGAGATTGCTCATAAATCCCTTACCATGCTATCAGCAATCAGCTTAGTAAGATTTATTTTCTTTGTTAAAAAAGCCTATGCTGAGTCCTTTGAAATGTATGATAAGATGACTAATAGAGAACTGGCAAAAATAACCCTTGATAAAAAACAAAGTGCCACTATCAAAAGAAAAATGCTTAAAGTAATCGGAAATAGCCTAGATTGGCAAAATATTAATGAAGGTTACAATGGTATGGTAGCTTACTACAAAAAATTAGAAAAAGAATTAAATAAAAAATCCCTTACCAGAACGAAATCAACTCAAGCTTATCGTGTTTTTTTCAGCTACTTTGTTGGTCTAGATGAATCTAAGGAAATAACCGGTTATCGTAGTATTGTTCAAAATATTCCTGATGAAGATCTAAAAAAAGAAATTCTAACTTACATTTATAATAGAAATTTAGAAAAACAAGAAAAAATCGAAAGTGACTATCAAACTCTAGTTGGTTCCGGTAAGACAGCTTATTATTCCATCCTAGAATCATATGCTATTCCAAGAACAGATGAAACTATTAGTAGATTACAAAGTAAATATAATAAAGAACAAGTAGCTTCTTCTCTTGAGCAACTAAGCAGTCTAGGAATTGAAGATGCTAATCTTCTATATCAAATTTTATTAGTAAGTGATGAGGAAACAATTATTTCATTAACTTCTTTCTTTGCCGATAAAGAAATAATTTCTAAAGAAACTTTAAAAGCCCATCCTAAAATATTTGATCCAAATAGTACTTGCTATAATAATGCAATGCAAAATATAGATACTATCATTGATAATGGCATTAATCCTAAATATTTATATGGTAATCCAGCTACGTTATTTGCAGAGCCTGCACTCGTAAAGGAAAACTTTGCCTCATTGCAAGAATCTGCTTTAACAACATCAATCGGTAAAGACTCAGATATTAGTTTTCTTGGAAATGCAGAAATGAAAACCAAACTTTCTCTAGCAACTTTATCTGGAAATAGGAAAGCTTTAACTGAAAATATCAGTTTACTAAATGCTCCAACGTCTGGTTGGAAAAAAGTTCAAATAATGAATTTTCTTTCTATGCCTGTTTCTGAAGAAGAATTACCGGCTTTCTTAGAGTCTGATTCTTTCTTTATACCAGATTCCAAACTAGATGATTATTTATTTAAACCATGCGAAGTACAGGAAATAGTTACCTATACTAAAAAACATGAACCTAGTAAGGTTGACAAGAACTAAATGACTATGTTATAATCTAACTGTTTGACGCCTCATGCTCAAACCGCATTGAAAAGGTTTTAAACAATTTATTGTACCTTAAAGAGCGAGTCTTAAGTTAATAATAAAGGAGGTATATTAATGAACGCTGTAATTAAAGTTGGTGGAAAGCAACATTACGTACAAGAAAATTCAGAAATTTACGTAGAAAAGCTAGACGCTGAAGTTGGTGACACAGTAAAGTTTGATCAAGTATTAATGCTTGATAGTAAAATAGGTAGTCCTTATCTTACTAATGTTACTGTTGAAGGTGAAGTAATCAAAAACGGTAAACAAAAGAAAATTAGAGTTTTCAAGTATAAGAGTAAAGACAGATCTAACCGTAAGACTCAAGGACATAGACAACCTTATACTAAAGTAAGAATTACTAAAATTAATGGATAATCATGATTAAAGTAAGAATTACTAAAGAAAATGATTTAGTTCTAGGTGTTAAGTTACTTGGACATGCTATGTATGCTGATAGGGGCAAAGACATTGTCTGCAGCGCAGTAAGTAGCATTGTAACAACCACCATAAATGGAATTTTATCATTAAACGAGGAAGGTCTAAGTTATGAAGTCGCTAAGGATGGTCTAACAATCAGTAATATTTCATCTGATTTAACTATCCAAAAGCTAATAAACAACATGATCAGTCTTTTAAAAGAGTTGGAAAAAAGTTATCCAACCAATGTAGAAGTAAAATAAGGAGGAGAATTATGAGATTTTTAAAATTAGATATTCAATTATTTGCTCACCATAAAGGGCAAGGATCAACATCTAATGGTCGTGATTCTGCAGGACGTAGATTAGGAGCTAAAGCTGCTGATGGTGAATTTATCACAGCTGGTAGTATTATATATCGTCAACGTGGAACTAAAGTATTCCCAGGAACTAACGTTCGTCGTGGAAGCGATGATACTTTATTCTCTACAATTGATGGAATCGTTAAGTTTGAACGCTTAGGAAGAGATAAAAAACAAGCTTCAGTATATCCTAAAGAAGCATAATAAAGAGCCAGATGGCTCTTTTTTTCTTCTAACTATAGAATTTTATATTAATATTTGTTATACTAAGAATGTTTTAAAAAGGGAGGCAATAACATGTTTGTAGATGAAGTCGAAATAAAAGTAGAAGCAGGAAACGGTGGCGATGGTTGTACCGCTTTTCGTCGTGAAAAATTTGTTGAAATGGGAGGACCATTCGGAGGTAATGGTGGTCATGGTGCTGATATAATCTTTAAAGTTGATCAAGGACTACATACTTTACTAGACTTACGTTACCAAAAAATACTAAAAGGTAAAAAAGGTGAGAATGGTCGTGGTAAAAATCAAAATGGTAAAGGAGCCGAACCATTAATTGTAAAAGTACCACAAGGAACAGTTGTCACAGATTTAGATACGGGCTTAATAATTGCTGACCTTTCAAAAAAAGATCAAGAAGAAATAATTGCTAAAGGTGGTCGTGGTGGTCGAGGAAATACTGCCTTTAAAACCCAAACTAATACCGCTCCTGATTATTCCGAAAATGGTGAAGAAGGGGAAAGAAAAACTCTAAAAGTAGAAGTAAAACTTCTTGCTGATGTTGGCCTAGTCGGACTACCCAGTGTTGGTAAAAGTACTATTATTTCTGTAATATCTAAATCAAAACCAAAAATAGCAGCTTATCACTTTACAACTCTATCTCCAAATTTAGGAGTTACTAAAGCTAGTGATGGTAGAAGTTTTGTTGTTGCCGACTTACCAGGTTTAATTGAAGGAGCATCCAAAGGAGAAGGCCTTGGCGATAAATTTCTACGCCATATTGAAAGAACTAAAGTAATAGCTCATGTTATTGATATGTCTGGTAGTGAAATGCGTGACCCTTATGAAGACTATGTTCTAATCAATAATGAATTAAAAGAGTTTAACGAAAAGCTCCTTGCAAAGCCCCAAATAATCATTGCCAATAAAATGGATTTACCAAACGCTAAAGAAAATTTAGAAGAGTTCAAAAAGAAAGTAAATGCTGAAATATTTGAAATCAGTGCCGCTACTAATTCTGGACTTCAAAAAGTAGTAGATAGATTAGCTGATTTACTAGATGAAATTCCCAACAATCCTTTATATGAAGATAATCAAATAGAAAGTCATATCTTATACAAATTTAAGAAAGAAGAACCATATACTATAACAAGAGATCCAGATGGTGTTTGGGTAATATCTGGTAAAGAAGTAGAACGTATCTTTAAAATGACTAAATTTAATAGTGAAGAAGCTATCTATCGCTTTGCCAAAAAACTACGCCGCTTAGGAATTGATGCTAAACTAGAAAGTCTAGGAGCACAAGCAGGCGATCAAGTACGTATTCTAGATTTCTATTTTGACTATAAAGATTAATAAAAGGAGAAATTATGCTAACAATAAGTACGTTTAATATTCAAAATAAAGAAAGTAAAACGAAAGCTTTAGACATAATAAAATATATAAATGAAAACCAAATTGATATAATGAATCTCCAAGAATTATATCCTAGTTGTGAGAAAGAATTACAAAAAGGCTTAAAAAAACATCACATTACAGGAAAGTATCGTTATCTATATTTTCCAAGAATAAATGAATCCAATCCCATTATTACTAATAAGCCTATAATAAGTACTAAAACTTATCATCTTCCCCATCTTCCCTCACTCTTAAATAGAATCATAACAAAAACTATAATAAAGTTAGACTCCCAAGAAATAACTGTCTTAAATACCCATCTCGATTATAAATACACCCTTGCCAAAAAAAGACAATTACAAGCAATTTTAAAATTACTAAAAAAAGAAACCAATCCTGTTATTTTAACTGGAGACTTTAATTTAAAAAATAATAAAGAATTATTTAATAACTTTGTAAAAGACTTAGAAAACCTAAATATTTATCATGTTGAAATAGATGAAAAAACTTTAAAAACTTCTAAGTACAAAAGGGCAATTGATCATATATTTTTATCTAAAAACTTCAAATTACTAGATAAAAAAGTAATTAAAGACTTAGAAATAAGTGATCACTATCCCATTCTTATAAAAGTAACCATTAATTAATAGCAGTGTAGAAAGGACTGTGAAAATGCTAAAAGAAAATTTAACACCGACCATTATTAAAGAAAAAGTTAGTCAGTTTCTAAAAAATAACGGAACTATATATACAGAAGAAGAAAAGAAGATTATTCTTGATAATTGTCTTATGGGTTTATACACTGATTTTCCAGATACCTTTATTCGTCAAGTATATGCTGAACTAGATTTAATGGATCCTTCTCATAATATATATCTAGGCTTTATAAAACTCCTTGAGAAGTATCATAGCCTTGAACAAAATATTATTGAAGTAGGAGGTGGAAGACTTCCTATTCTAGCTAAATATATTTCCCTTCGCCAAAAATCTGGTAGCATTACAGTTTACGATCCCACTTTAGTAATACCTAGCAATATACCACATAATATGGTTTTAAAAAGAAAAAGATTCACTAGTGATATAAATCATCCTCAGTCAAAGCTAATTATAGGCTTCATGCCAGAAGAGTCAACCGAAGAAATGTTAGAGTATGCTTATCGAACTAAATCAGACTTTATGATTGCTTTATCAGACATTCTAGATGAGGTGGATATGTATCAACAAGATGGACTTTGGACAAACTGGCAACAAGGTATAATTTGTGAGGCTACTAGGAATGTTGAAAGAAATGGTATGGGAAAACTTCATATCACAACCCTAGAGCAATACGATAACCCTTATCCAATAATTTATAATTATAAGAAATAATTCTTAAATTATTTCTTATTTTTTTTACACTTTATGACAAAAAAATAATTGCTAACAACGCATTTTATGATATAATCATTTTAGAATATAGTAACGAAGGTGGGACAGAATATGTTTGATGTAAATTATTTAATAGAAAATGGCGTAGACGTTAATAGAACCCTAGATTTATTTGGTGATATTAATACCTACAACAACATTATTGGTGAATTTTTAGTAAGTGCCAAGGAAAAGTTAGAAAAACTAGAAAAGTATAAAGAAGAAAAAGATCTTGCTAATTATACTATTTATATCCATTCCTTAAGAAGTGATGCAAAGTATTTTGGTTTCACGAAACTAGATGAAATAACTTCTGAACAAGAAGAAAAAAGTAAAGAAGGCGATGTCTTCTATATATATGAACATTTCCAAACACTACAAGCTGAAGTAGAAAGAATGCTTAATGTTGTTAAAAGATATATCTCTAACGAACCAATAGAAGAGGAGACTAATCAAGCTGTCACTCAACCAGCGCCAGCTCCACAACCAGTAGTTGTAACAACACCAGCCCAACAACCATCACCAGCTGAAAATCTTCCAGAGCCATACACTCAAAAAACAATTCTTGTTGCTGATGACTCTAATATTATTCGTAACTTTGTTAAAAGAATCTTCAGTGAAAAATATAATGTTGGCGTAGCACAAAATGGTGAAGAAGCGCTAAATATTATCAAAGCTAATGCCAATAATGAAGAAATAGTAGCAATCCTTCTAGATTTAAATATGCCAAAGATAGATGGCTTTGCTGTTCTAGATTATATTAACGATAATCAATTATTTAGTAAGATGCCAGTATCTATTATTTCTGGAGACTCATCTAAAGATACAATCACTAAAGCTTTTAGTTATCCAATCGTTGATATGTTAGGAAAGCCATTCACTGAAAGTGACGTTAAACATGTCATTGAAAAAACAATTTATCTAAAAAATATGTAATAAAAAAGATTGTACTTCTAAGTACAACCTTTTATTTTTCTTCTTTTACCATAAGTTCATCCCCAATATTAAAATAACTACTAACACCTAAAGGAGCTAAATATATATAAAAAACTTTTCTTTTTGGAAAAATAATTTTTTCTGTTCCAAAACTCTTATAAATATGGATAATTTTATTATCTTTGTCTGTCATTATAATATCAATCTTCTGACAAAATAAATATGTCGAAATACCTTTTTTCTTGAGTCTATAAATATCTTCAATAGGTTCCAAATAAAACTTTAAACTCTTAAATTTTAACCAAAGTGTATTTAAAGCAATAACATCATATTTCTTCTTTCCAACTTTAATATACATAAAATCACCAATTCCTAGAAAAATTATAACATAAAGTTATTAAATAATAATATAAAATCTTTTCCAATCTTTAAAAATATGATATTATTAAAAAGGAAATGAGGAGGTATAAGTATGAGTGGACATTCAAAATGGGCAACAATTCATCGTAAAAAAGGTTTATTAGATGCTGCTAGAGGAAAAGTATTTCAAAAGTTAGCTAAGGAAATTATGGTAGCTGCAAAATCAGGTAGCCCAGATCCTAGCCAAAATTCAGCATTAAGATTGGCAGTTGATAAAGCTAAAGCTCAAAATATGCCAAAAGAAAATATTCAAAAAGCCATTGAAAAGGCCTCTGGTGGAACAGATGGTACTAACTATGAAAGCGTTCGTTATGAAGGATATGGTCATGGAGGAGTAGCATTTATGATTGACTGCCTAACAGATAATCGTAATAGAACTGCATCTCAAGTGCGTAGTTCCTTTACTAAAGCTGGTGGAAACCTAGGAACAGATGGCTCTGTAAGTTATATGTTTGAACGTCGAGGATCAATCGTAATCCCAGCTGATTATGATGAAGATACAATGATGATGACTGCTCTAGATTCTGGAGCTCTTGATTTTGAGAAAGTAGAAAACACTTATGTCATCACAACTGATACTTCTAATTTTACTCCTGTAAAAGAAGCATTAGAAGAAGCTGGTGTTAAAGAATTCTTAGAATGTGAATTAACTTATATTCCAAATATGGAAGTAGAATTAGATGAAGAAGGACAAGAAAAAGTCATGAAATTAGTTGATACCTTAGAAGACTTAGATGATGTCCAAGATGTTTATTACAATCTAAAAGCTGAGTAATAAAATAAGTCTAAGAAGAGCAGTTGCTCTTTTTTCTTTTCTAAAATTGTTATATAATAATTGTGGAGGTTTTTATGTACGACTATATAATTGGAACAGTTACAAGTTTAAAAAACAATGCTATTGTTTTAGACAATAATGGAATAGGTTATTTAATTTATGTTTCTAATCCTTATTCCTTTGAAGAACAAAAAGAATATAAAGTCTATGTTTATCAACAAATAAAAGAAGATGAACATAGTTTATTTGGTTTTAAAAATCTTGCTGAAAAAGAGCTTTTCTTAAAACTAATTAGTGTTAAAGGCCTAGGCTGTAAAATGGCTTTACCAATCCTTGCTGTAGGAAATGTTGAAGGTATCATGGATGCCATAGAAAGAGAAAATATTTTATACTTGAAAAAATTTCCTAAGATTGGTGAAAAACTAGCTCGTCAAATTATCCTAGATTTAAAAGGAAAACTAGAGTTTATTGGTGTAGGTATATCAGGCGATGAAGTAACTACTAGTGAAGAGTTAAAAGAGGTTTTACTAGGTTTAGGTTACAAAGACAAAGAAATAAAAGGTGTACTTGCTAAAGTAAATAAAGATTTAACAATCGAAGAACAAGTAAAAGAAGCTTTAAGATTACTCTTAAGATAAGGAGGCTTATATGAAAACAGAAAATGTTATTAAAACATATTCTCTAGAAGATGATCAAATAATTGATAATACAATTAGACCTGAAACAATCAGTGAATATATTGGTCAAAGTGAAGTAAAAGAAAATATCAAAATATTTGTTGAAGCTGCTAAAATACGTAATGAAGCTCTAGATCATGTCTTATTATATGGCCCTCCTGGTCTTGGTAAAACAACCCTTGCCTTTATTATTGCCCATGAACTAGGTACTCATATTAAAACAGCCTCTGGGCCAAGTATTGAAAAAACCGGTGATTTAGCGGCTATTCTTTCTTCACTTGAACCAGGAGATGTCTTATTTATTGATGAAATCCATCGTATGCCTCGATATATTGAGGAGGTTTTATATCCCGCTATGGAAGACTTCTCGCTAGATATTATTGTTGGTAGTGAAGGCAATACTAGAAATATTAAAATAGATCTACCACCATTTACCCTTGTCGGAGCAACAACTAGAGCTGGTGACTTATCAGCTCCATTAAGAGATAGATTTGGTATAATTTCTAAATTACAATTTTATACTACTGAGGAATTATGTGATATTATCAAAAGAACTTCTCGTGTCCTAAATATGGAAATAGAAGAAGATGCTGCTTTTGAACTAGCTAGACGTAGTAGAGGAACACCTAGAATTGCTAATAGACTTTTTAAAAGAGTACGAGACTTTGCCCTTGTAAAAGGTAATGGTAAAATCGATATAACTATTACTAAAGAGGCCTTAACTAGACTTCATATTGATGAATTAGGTCTAGATAAAACTGACCATGATTTACTTTTAGCGATCATTAATAAATTTAATGGTGGACCTGTCGGTATTGAAGCTTTAAGTAGTTCCATTGGTGAAGAAGTAACGACTATTGAAGATGTATATGAACCATATCTTTTACAAATTGGTCTTTTAAAAAGAACTGCCCGTGGCCGAATGGTAACTGATAAAGCTTATGAAGCCCTAGGTATAGAAAAAAATAATTAACAGGAGGATTTATGAAAGTAGAAGATTTTGATTATTACTTACCAGAAAATCTAATTGCTCAAACTCCACTCGAAAAAAGAGATACTTCTAGATTATTAGTTTTAGATAAAAAAACTGGTGAGATTGAACATAAACATTTCTATGACATCATAGAATATTTAAACGAAGGAGATACTTTAGTATTAAATGATACTAAAGTCCTACCAGCTCGTCTAATTGGAGAAAAAGAAGAAACCAAAGCTGTAATTGAAATACTATTATTAAAAAATATCTCTGGCGATGACTGGGAATGTTTAGTAAAACCAGCCAGACGTATTAAAGTAGGTACAATAGTAACGTTTGGTAATGGTCTTCTAAAAGCTAAATGTATTAAAGAAGAAGCTGAAGGTATTAGACATTTTACTCTAATTTATTCTGGTATTTTAATGGAAATATTAGAACAACTTGGTACTATGCCATTACCTCCTTATATTCATGAAAAATTAGCCGACCAATCAAGATATCAAACTGTTTACGCCAAAGAAATAGGTAGTGCTGCCGCTCCAACAGCTGGTCTTCACTTTACCAAAGATTTACTAGAAAAAATAAAAGAAAAAGGCGTAAATATTGCCTATATAACCCTTCATGTTGGCCTAGGAACTTTTAGACCTGTAAGTGTTGATAAAGTAGAAGAACATAAAATGCATACTGAATATTATCAAATGTCCAAAGAAACAGCTGAACTTTTAACGAAAACTAAAGAAAATCATAAGAGAATTATTTCTGTTGGTACTACTAGTACTAGAACTTTAGAAACTATTATGACTAAGTACAATGAATTTAAAGAGTGTTCTGGCTGGACTAATATTTTTATTTATCCTGGTTATGAATTTAAAGCAATTGATGCTCTAATTACTAATTTCCATTTACCAAAGTCTACTTTAGTAATGTTAGTATCTGCTTTAGCGGGAAGAGAAAATATCTTAAATGCTTATAAAACAGCAGTTAATGAAGAATATCGCTTTTTCTCCTTCGGAGATGCTATGCTTATAAAATAAAACTTGTTTTATTAATCAATAAGTAGTATAATATGAAACGTTCGACTAAAAAGGAGGAAGAAGAATGAAATTAATTCCAGAGCAATTAGAAGGTATAGAAGCAAGAATTAGAGAGATAAAGAAAAATATTAGTAGTTATGGTGATTACTTAGCTGAAGCTAACAATGATATTAAACACGCTTTTTCTGGACAAAATGGTAAAGATGATTTTACCGAAATGCAACTAGAAAAAGCTCATCGTAATTTAGCTGAGTTAGAAAGAATAGTTAGGGATGCTGAAATCGTTGATGCTATTGATGAAACCTGTGTTACTGTCGGAACAACTTTTGAAGTAGTATTTGCTAATGGTAGTAAAAAAGAACTTACTTTAGTAGAAAGACTAATTGGTTTAGAAGACCATAAAAAGTATTTCAGTATTGAAAGTCCATTTGGTCAAAGTGTTATTGGAAAAGAAGAAGGAGCAACTTTCTCATATAAAGTTAAAACTTCTCCATATGAAAGCCGTACTATATCTGGTACAATTCTAACTATTGGCAAAGATAAAGCTCTAAAAGTAAAAGAAAAATAAGGGTAAGCCCTTTTTTTATTGTAAATTTGTCCAAAATTCTATATAATTATAAGAGCAAAAGGAGTAATACTATGAAAATAAAATATACATTATTACACAAAGATGAAAATTCAAATGCTAGATACGGAAAACTTGAGACTAACTATGGAACTTTTGAAACTCCTATGTTTATGCCTGTTGGTACTAAAGCAACTGTTAAATCTCTTTCCCCTGAAGAGTTAAAAGCCGCTCATTCTGGTATCATTTTATCAAACACATATCACTTATGGTTACGTCCTGGTGAAGATATTATCGATAAAGCCGGTGGTCTCCATAAATTTATGAACTATGATGGTCCAATTCTTACTGATTCTGGTGGCTTCCAAGTATTCTCATTAGTAAAAAACAAAGAAAAAGATATTACGGAAGAAGGAGTAACTTTTAAAAGTCATATTGATGGTTCAAAATTATTTCTAACTCCTGAAAAATCTATTCAAATCCAAAATAAATTAGATAGTGATATAGCCATGAGTTTTGACGAATGTCCTCCATATCCTTCAACTTACGAGTATATGAAAAACTCTGTTGAAAGAACTTTAAGATGGGCCGCTCGTGGTAAGAAAGTTCACGCTAATGAAAATCAATCACTATTTGGAATCGTTCAAGGCGGAGAGTTTGAAGATTTAAGAGAGTATAGCTGTAAAGAAACTGTTAAAATGGACTTTGATGGTTATAGTATCGGTGGTACTTCTGTAGGTGAAGATAAACCAACTATGTATAAAATGATCGATTATGGAGTAAAGTATCTTCCTACCGATAAAGTTCGTTACTTAATGGGAGTAGGAGACCCAATCGATATAATAGAAGGTACTATTAGAGGAATTGATATCTTCGATTGTGTTCTTCCAACCAGAATTGCTAGACATGGTCAAGCTTTTACTAGAGAAGGAAAAATAAATTTTAATAACGCCAAATATAAAGAAGATTTTACTCCTGTAGAAGAAGGCTGCGATTGTTACACTTGTAAAAACTACACCAAGGCTTATATTAGACACCTAATTACTACTGATGAAATGTTAGGTGGTAGACTACTATCTATCCATAATATTAGATTTTTAATAAAATTAACTGAAGAATTAAGAGAAGCTATTAAAGAAAATAGAATCTTAGAGTATAGAGAAGAATTTATAAGTAAATATAAAAAGAATAACTAATTTTGTTATTCTTTTTATATGTAAAATACTGGCTTATTACTCCTTACTTCATTATTAGAATTAGTACTAACAACTTCATCTACTGCTTCTTCACTACTAGGTTTAATTAATTCATCTGCTATCTTAAACATTGTTCTGGCATTTTTAAACATCGGTTTAACTTGATATACAATCGGAATAGCTTGATTAATAACTCCTAACGTTTTTTGTGTCCCATCAAGGAAGGAACTAAAACTAAAACCCTTCGCAAGATTTCCAAATTTACTGAGTAAGCCAACTTTTGGATAAGGATAGTTGTACATAGTCCACCTCTTCATCAATAATATATGTCAAAAGTCACAAAAAGTTAAATAATTTATTTTCAAAAATATAATACTATGGTACAATTACAATAGTATAAGAATAAGAAGTGTAAAAGAAAGGTCTTCGGTGATATTAGATGGGTCTATTTGATAAGAAAAAGAAAGAGGCTGTAGCAACGCCTGCACCAGCACAGCAAGCATTGCCAACTCAAACGCCTGTTCCTGACAAGCAGCCTCAAAATGTTCAGGTAAATCAAACTCAACAGGTGACTACTCCAACGCAACAACCAGAACAAGCACCACCGGCAGTTCCTAATGTGAAAAACGCCCAAGCAGTACAAGGCAATAGTCAACAGGCACAACAACCAACTAATCAGACTATAACAAATCAACCAATTAGTGCTTCCTTGGCAACACCAGAACAAAAGCCCAATGCAGTAAATAGCCAACAGGCTCAACCTGGATTACAAGGACAAAATCCAACTCCGACAGTAACTAAACGTAAAAAATCATCTTTCAACGAAGAAAAAAGAGTTGAAAGATTAAATGGTTATAGTTATACTGTCATAAATTCTAATAATAAAAAAGAAAAAGGTTATTTTGATGCTGAAACAGAAGATGACGTAAGAGCTTTCTTGGAAGGACAAGATTACAAAATCCTAGAAATTAAACCAAAATCTGCTATGGATATTGATATTACTGGACCGCCAAAACTAAAACCAGAAGACTTATCATTCTCTCTAACTCAGTTATCTACCTATATTAAATCTGGTATCCCACTTGTTGATTCCATGAGAATCCTTGCAAAGCAAGCAAGAAAACCAGCCCATAAAAAGATTTATGGTCAAGTAGTATATGAATTACTAAAAGGTGAGACTTTCTCTATTGCCTTAGCTCGTCAAGGTAAAGTTTTCCCACCATTATTAATAAACATGGTAAAGACATCAGAAATGACTGGTGACTTACCTTCAATCCTAGATGATATGGCTGAATACTATACATCTATGAACCAAACCAGAAAACAAATGAAGAGTGCCATGACTTATCCGATTGTCGTATTATCAATCGCTTTAGGAGTTTTAGTCTTCATGTTAGTTTACTTAGTTCCACAGTTTGCTACGATGTTTGAATCTCAAGATGCAAAACTTCCAGCTATTACCTTAATAGTCTTAGGAGTCAGTGATTTCATCCAGAACTATTATTTAGTCTTAATTGGTTCTGTAGTCGCCGTCATCCTCATCTTTAGATATATGTTTAATCATATCCAGTCTTTTAAAAAGACTGTTCAAATAATATTAATGCATATACCAGTAGTAAGTAAGATTATTATTTACAACGAAATAGCAAACTTTACCAAAACATTTGCTTCATTATTAAACCATGGTGTCTTCATAACAGACAGTATGGAAATCTTACAAAAAATAACTGATAATGAAGTCTTTAAAGAAATAATTAATAACACCTTGGAAAATCTATCTCGAGGTGAACCCGTTTCAGCAGCTTTCCGTGGCCAATGGGCTATACCAGTAGTTGCTTATGAAATGATTGTTACAGGTGAAAATACTGGACAATTAGGTCTAATGATGGAAAAAGTATCACAACACTTCCAAGCCATGCATAAATCAATCATCGATCAAATGAAGAGTTTAATGGAACCTTTAATGATTGTTTTCCTAGCCGGTATTGTTGGTGTTATCTTACTATCAATTGTTACACCAATGTTTAGTATTTACTCACAAATCGAATAATAATAAGGAGGATAATTATATGGAAAAACTATATCTAATTATCTTTTTTATTTTAGGAAGTGGAATAGGTACTATCTCAACAATTCTAGGTCTCCGCTTACCTAAACAAGAGAAAATATTTGGTAACAAACTTCATTGTGATAATTGCAGTCATGAATTAAAAAAAACTGACACCATTCCTATAATATCATATATAATTCAACATGGCCGTTGTAGGTACTGTAACACTAAAATAGATATTCTTTATCCTTACATGGAATTTTTCTCTGGACTTCTATTTTCTGTTGCCTATTATAGTTTCGGTTTTAGCTACGAATTATTAATTGCTCTTGGTATTATTACTATGTTAATGATTATTGTCGTAAGTGATCTTACTTATTTAATAATACCCGATGAAGTATTAATCTTCTTTAGTATTTATTTCATAATAATTCAATTACTAAATATTGGGCTAAAAGGAACTCTAATGCATATTGGAACAGGTATCTTATTATTTGCTATGATGTATTTAATTATGCTAATTGGTAATAAAGCCTTAAAAAAAGAAAGCCTAGGTGGCGGAGATATTAAAATGATGTTCTTATTTGGACTTGTACTAGATCCTTTACTTGGAACCATTTCTATTTTCCTAGGAAGCCTTTTTGCCTTACCTATGTCCCTATATTTAATGAATAAAAATAAAGAAAAAGCTATTCCCTTTGGACCTTTCCTTTTAATTGCTTTTACCTTTATTTACTTTACTAAAATTACCTCGACAACTATCATGTCATGGTTAGGTTTTTAAAGAAGAAAGTTTAGAAAGTTAAACTTTCTTTTTTTTTACAATTAGTGTACTATATATCTAGGTGATAACTATGAAAAACATTACTATACTTCCAGCTGACACTTACACAGTAGTAAATAAGACTGTTTTAAATGAAAGTGATCGTAAATTGATAAGTATGTTGTACCAACCAATAATTGGTCATACAGCAGTTTCTCTTTATTTAACTTTAATTGATGACCTTGATAAACTAGAAGTAATGAGTGATGATCTAACTCACCATCATCTAATGAGTACTATGCAATTAAAATTAGAAGATATAGTTATCGCAAGAGAAAAATTAGAAGCGACAGGACTTTTAAAATGCTATGTAAAAAAAGGCAGTATAAACCAATATGTTTATTTAATATATTCTCCTATAACTGCCCATGATTTTTTTAATCATCCCATTTTAAATGTTGTTCTTTATAATAACTTAGGAAAAAAAGAGTATGAGAAAATTTTAAACTACTATAAAATACCTCGTGTAAATCTAAAAGAATATGAAGATATAACCAGTAGTTTCGATGAAGTCTTCACTTCTGTAAAAGGAAATATTTTAGAAATAGAATCTGATACTACAAGAAGGGACTCCAATAATATTCAAATTAATAAAGGTATTGATTTTAATTTATTAATTTCTAGTATTCCTTCCAAACTAATCAATGAAAAGACTTTTTCCAAGGATGTTAAAGAACTAATTAATGCCCTAAGCTTTACTTATAATTTAAATACTTTAGATATTAAAGGTCTAGTAAGTGATTCTATCAATGAAAAAGGCCTAATAGATAAAACAAGATTACGTAAAAGTTGTCGAGATTACTACCAGTTTGAAACTGCTGGAAGTTTGCCAACTTTAATTTATAATAAGCAACCAGATTATTTAAAAAAACCTGAAGGAGACAATTCTAAAAAAGCTAGATTAATTTATACTTTTGAAAATATAAATCCTTATCAATTACTAAAAGCCAAATATAAAGGCGCAGAACCAACAGAAAGAGATAAAAGATTAATCGAAAGCCTTTTAATTGATCAAAAATTAAATCCTGGTGTTGTTAATGTCCTAATATCTTATGTTTTAAAGACTAATAATCAACAACTAAAGAAAAGTTATGTTGAGACAATTGCCGGTCAATGGAAAAGACTAAATATTGAAACCGTAGAAGAAGCTATGGATATTTCTGAAAAAGAGCATAAAAAACTAAAACGTTTAGCTGAAAAATCTAAACCTAAAGAAACTACTAAGAAGGAACCTTCTAGTAAAGACAATTTACCAATTTGGTTTGATAAACAGTTGGATAAAACTGAAGCAACTGCCGAAGATATAAAAGAAATGGATGAAATATTAGAAGGACTTGTCTAAAAAAATAAGTAGTGCTATAATACTATTCTCCTTGAAAAATAGTGTAAATAACCTGTCAAAAGAAAGAACTCGTACTATTTAAACATTTTATCTCATCAAGGTCTTATGTTATTATTAAATAGTAAAGATAGGAATAGAATAGTAAGAGGTACAAAAATGAATAAATATCAAGACATAGAATTCAAAAATATAATTAGTAGCATTGAAAGTAATGAAGAATTTCAAAAGTTAAAAAACATTAAACATCATGGTATAACTAGATATGAACATTCTCTGAGAGTAGCTTACTATTCGTATAAAGTAACAAAATTACTCCATTTAGATTATAAAGATACAACCGAAGCAGCACTATTACATGACTTTTTTCAAGAGGAAGTCAGTGATAAAAACTTCATTGCTAGACTGCGTAAGCATCCTAAGTATGCCGTAGAAAACGCCGGCCGTATCTGTGATTTAAATGCTAAACAAATTGATATTATTAAGACTCATATGTTTCCAATTACTTTTACACCTCCTAAATATATGGAGAGCTGGATTGTCGATATTGTTGATGATATATCAGCAATTGCTGAACAGAGTAGAGTAATTAAAAGACAAGCCAAGGTTGTTGGAACATTTATTTTAGTCTTATTGTTTCATCATTAAAAAGTAAGTAAAGGGAGTATTTCCCTTTTTGTCTATAAAGAAAGAAGGAATGAATATGCAAAAAACATATATTTTCGGTCATAAAAAACCCGATACTGATTCAGTAATGGCTGCCATAAGTTTATCATATTTAAAAAACTTACTTGGTGAAAATACTGAACCTAGATTATTAGGAGATGTAAACAAAGAAACAAAGTTTGCTCTAAATTATTTTGATATAACAGAACCAGAATATCTAAATGATGTCAAACTACAATTAAAAGATATTGATTATCATAAGAATTTCTTAATGAAAGAGACTGATTCAATCTATACTGGTTACCAAAAAATGCTTGAAAAAGGTCTAACCGGAATACCAATAACTGATGATAAAGGCTATTTTACAGGGTTACTTACTATTAAAGATCTTTCTCATGTTATTATCAATGAAGATAAAGAAGAATTATATACTTCTTATGATAATATTCTTCATGTTTTAAAAGGTGAAGAAATTTTAAGATACGATGATGAAATAATTGGTCGTATCTTAGTAGCTGCTTATCGTAGTACTACTATCCTAGAAAATGTAAAACTAGAAAGAGATATGATTCTAATTGTTGGAGACCGTCATAGTATTATTGAATATGCCGTAAATTCTGGTGTGAAATTAATAATCTTATCTGGAGACTCTGAAATAAAAGAAAAGCACATTGAAATAGCTCGTCAAAATAAAGTTAGTATTATAAGAACTCCTTATCCGACATATCATATAACTAGATTAGTATCATTAACTAATTATATTAAGACTATGATCAGATGTTATAATCCAACTAAATTCGAAGTAACAGAATTCGTTGATAATGTTGTTGATATCAATAATAAGTTAAAACATACTAACTATCCAATAGTTGATCGTCGTAATAAATGTTTAGGCTTACTAAAAATAACTGACTTAGCAGAAAAACATCCTAAAAAAGTTATTTTAGTTGATCATAATGAAAAATTACAAAGTGTCGAAGGCCTAGAAGAAGCTGAAATACTAGAAATAATAGACCATCATAACTTAGGTAGTATCACTACAAATACACCTATTAACTTTAGAAATATGGCTGTAGGTTCAACTTGTACTATTATTTATTTAATGTATCGTGAAAGAAATATAACTCCACCAATTCCAGTAGCCGGAGCCTTATTATCTGGTATTTTATCAGATACACTAATCTTAAAGAGTCCAACTGCTACTAAAAAAGATATTGAGGCCGTTAATTATCTAAAAGAAATATTAAATATTGATTACAAAAAGTATGGTATGGAATTATTAAAAGCTGGAACTTCCTTAGATGGTATGTCTAAAGAAGATGTCTTATATAATGATTATAAAATATATACAGTTGATGATAAGAAGTTCGCTATTGGTCAATTCTTTACCATGAACTTCGACGAAATAGAAAAAGATATGGATGAATATATCAATGTTCTAGATGAAGTTGCTGAAGCTAACCATTACAATTTAGTTGCTTTATATGTCACTGATATTATAAAGAATGGTAGTTATGTTATTTTTAACACTCGTAGTAGTGATACTATGGCTCTAGCATATGGAAAAGAAACAATATCAGAAGGTGCTTTCATACCAGGCTGCGTGTCTCGTAAAAAACACGTTGTCCCAATAATTATGGCAATATTTGAAAATTAGGAGATGAATGAATGGATTTTTTATCAATAATTATTTTAGGCTTTGTACAAGGAATAGCTGAGTTCTTGCCAATTTCCTCATCAGCACATTTAATAATATTTAGAGATTTGTTTGGTATTGGTCAAGGAATGGATGCTCATTTAGCCCTAACTTTTGACTTAGCCCTTCATTTTGGAACTCTTTTAGCAATCGGAATTTATTTCTTTAAAGATTTTATTACTATGATTTCTAAAGGCTTTACTAAAGGTATCAAAGATGAACAAGGTAAAATGTTATGGTACTTAGTTGTTGCGACTATACCGGCTGCTATAGCTGGAGTCTTATTTGAAGAAGTCATCGAAAATACCATTAGAAAAAATTATGTTGTAATAGCTCTTGCTCTTGCTGTTATGGGTGTCATAATCTATTTTGCCGACAAATACAGTAAATCAAGTAATAACTTAAAGAAAATGACTATAAAAGATGCTTTAATTATTGGTTGTAGTCAAGTACTAGCCCTAATACCAGGCTTTTCTAGATCTGGAACCACTATCGCAACAGGAAGAATTCTAGGTATTAATAGAGAAGATGCTGCTAAATTTTCTTTCTACCTAAGCGCTCCAGTTGTCTGTGGTGCCTTAGTCCTACAACTTCTAAAGAAAGCCACTTGGACTGTTATTGCTGCTAATCTAGGAACATTTATCTTAGGAGTATTAATATCATTCGTAGTGGGTCTATTATGTATAAAATACTTATTAAAATACCTACATAACCATAATTTCAAAGTATTTATGATTTATCGTATCATTTTAGCAATAATAGTATTAATAATGATTGGAGTAAAATAATATGGATAAAGCAAAATTAGGTTTATTAGCAACACTTCTATTAGGAATTTTTATCCTAATCGGAGCTTTACTAGCATTTGTTATAAAGAAAAAAGAAAAGGTCGTTGACTTCTCAATAGGCCTAGCCTTAGGCGTAATTGGTATGCTAATTGTAACAGATTTATTACCAGAAATAATTGAAAATTTAAAACTAAACCATATCTACATATTTATAATATGTACAGTAATTGGTTATTTTCTTTTAAAACTTCTAGATCACTTTATTCCTGATCATGAAGAAGAGAAAATGGATAAAAAAGAACGCAAAGAAAATTTAATTCATATAGGTGTTATTACTTCCCTTGCCTTAGTTTTACATAACATTATAGAAGGAAGTGCCGTCTATTCAACATTCTTAACAAATAATAATTTAGGAATGGGAGTAGCTTTAGGAGTAGGTTTTCATAATATTCCTCTAGGTATGGTCATTGCTGCTACTTTTTATCAAAGTAATGAAAACATCTGGAAAACCCTAAGTATTATTGGTCTAGTATCTCTATCAACATTCTTGGGAGGTCTTCTAATGTTCTTCTTAAATTTAAATGCTATCAGTCCTCTATTATTAGGAACCTTATTATCCCTAACTCTAGGTATGCTACTATTTATCGCTATAAGCGAATTACTACCAAGAATGAAAAAATCAACGGATAAAAAAGTAACCTATATTGGTCTAACTATTGGTATAATATTGTTATTATTATCCCAATTAATTTAAGGAGAATTTATGGAGTATAATTATTATAATCTATTTTTACTATTTTTTATTTATTCTTTCTTAGGATACATCGTTGAATCAATATCTGTAAGTTTAATGGAAAAGAAAGTTGTCTGGAACAGAGGTTTCTTAGTAGGCCCATACATTCCAATCTTTGGAACTGGTGCCATGACCATGATTTTAACTTTACAAAAGTATAAAGATGATATTGTTGCCTTATTTATTATGAGTATGGTAGTTTGTCTAACTATTGAATATTTATGTAGTCTAGTTGCTGAAAAAATATTTAAACTACGTTGGTGGAACTATTCAGATAAATTATTTAATATTAATGGTCGTATCTGTCTTCAAAATGGAATTTTGTTTGGTATTGGCGGAGTATTAATAGTTAAGTATGTAAATACTTGGATAGAAAACTTAATATTACTTCTTCCAAATTCCATAATGGTAACCATAAGTATAATTCTTACCATAATATTTGTATCAGATACTATTTTATCATTACATACAGTTATAAAATTTAATAGTAGTTTTAAAAGATATAGTGCTGATAATACTCAAGAAGTAAAAAAGAAAATCTTAGAAGAACTACAACGCAACTTCTTACTAAATCGTTTAGTAAAAGCATTCCCTAATGCTAAAGATAAAAGAGATCATTATAAACAACTTAGAAATGAATACTTTAAACGTATGAAGGAATTACGTGAATTAAAAAGAAAAGAGAAGAGTAAAAACTAACAAGAAAAGTCATTTCAGATTTTTCTTTTTCTATATAAAAATTAATCTCTAGAAGTTGTAAACCCATGAAATACATCTTAAACTTTACTTTTCTACAAAAAAATGTTATAATAAACGGCATAAAAAGGGAGGTCCACAATGTCTAGTTTCGGTTTAAAAAATGTTCAAGTAGTAAATTCAGAAAACTTTACTTCTAATATGGGCATTAAAATGCGTAGAATAATAAATAAACCTTTAAAAGGAGTTTTAAAAGTAGCAACTGGTAAAAAAATAATAATAGATAGATATCCAGAATTGGAAAAAGATGAACAATATATCTTTGCTTCAACCCATTACTTTAATGAAGATATCATTGCTGGTATGGCAGCATTAGATAGACCAGCCTATGTTCTAATAGGCACAACAGATCAAGTTGAAAATAATCCATTAATGAATGCTGCCTGGTTGTATGGCTTAATATACGTTGATAGATTAAATACAGAAAGTAGAAAAGACTCAGTTAAGAAAATGGAAAGAATCCTAAATAATGGTTCCAGTATCTTAATGTTTCCAGAAGGTGGTTGGAACAATACTGAAAATCTTCTTTGTCAAACTTTATTTGCTGGACCATACACACTAGCAAAACAAACAGGAAAGAAAGTAGTTGCAATTTCAACTTTTTCTGATCCAGATTCTAAAGAAATTCATATTCAAGTATCCGACCCAATTGATTTAAAGAAAATGGAAAAAGAAGAGGCCTTATCTACTTTAAGAGATACAATGGCTAGTCAAATGTATGACTCAATCGAGAAACATTCAATTCCGCTAGAAAGAGCTAATTTATCTGGAGATATTCATCTTCAACACATGGAAAATAGAAAAAAAGAATATTTAAAAGTTAAATGGACTAGAGACGTTTGGGATGAAGAGTTAACTGTTTATCAAAGCAAATCCATCACAACACCAGCTCAAGTAAGAGAATCTTTAAAAGATGTAAACATTACTCCAGAAAATGCCAATCTAATCGCTCCTATCTTAACTGAGTATGAAGAAGATAAAAAACATGATTTTAAAATTTATATGAAGAAAAATTGGAACAAGTAATTGTTCCTTTTTTAATATCAACACAAATGCTTTTTTGTAGTTGTAAAAAAACAATAAATAATGTAAAATACAATTATAGGGTAGGTGTTTAGAGATGACATATGAATTTGAATTACCATTAGTATCACTAGTATTTGTCTTAATACTAGCCATTGTTTATTTTTCCAAGAAAAAAGTAAATTTACTTGAAAATAAGATGTACGAAAAAATACTAATTTGTTCTTTAGTAGAAATAATTATTAATACTATAATTCATTTTATATGTGCCTTTAACTCCTTTGAAGTTATTCAAAGTAAATATTATCTTCTCTTTGACTTTCTAAATAAAATTTTATCAACTATGTTTGTCATGATTTTTATGTCCTTGTTATGTTACACCATAATTATAACTTATGATAAAGCCAAAAATAATGCCGCAAAACTCTTAAAAGCATCGTATATCCTTGAAATATTATTCTTTGTTGGCACATTATTTACCCATATAAATTTAGTTAACATGAGTAGTGTTATAAATGTAAATGGTCCAACTATTATTCTTGGCTACACTGTAGTAGCCATTCTCTTACTAGCTTCTTTAGTGGTAACTTTAATAAATATCAAAAGAATTGATAAGCGTCATATCGCCATATTTGGCATAATCATTGTTTTAGGAATAATTTTTGCCTTAACATTATTATTCCCAGGTATGATTATCTATGATTTAGCCCCAGCTCTATTATGCTACATCATGTACTTCACTATAGAAAATCCAGATATTAAAATGATTGCTGAGTTAAACCTAGCAAAAGACCAGGCTGAAAAAGCTAATCATGCTAAGAGTGACTTTTTATCTAGTATGTCCCATGAAATTAGAACACCTTTAAATGCCATCGTTGGTCTATCAGAAGATATGGTTGAAAGAGGAAATTGTCCTAAAGAGATGGAAGAGGATTTAAATGATATCTTAGAAGCATCAAGAACCCTTCTAGAAATAGTTGGTAATATTATGGATATCAATAAAATTGAAAGTGACAAACTAAAAATAATCGAAACAACTTACAACTATAAAAAAGAAGCTGAAATTCTTGCTAAAATAAATGCCACTAGAATAGGTGATAGACCAATAGAACTAAAAGTATCTATTGCTGAAGACATCCCCGAGCAATTAATTGGCGATAGAATCCATGTCAAACAAATAATTAATAACTTATTATCAAATGCTATTAAATATACTAATGAAGGAACCGTTGAGTTTACTTCCAAATGTATTAATAAAGATGATGAAACTATTTTAATAATTAGTGTTAAAGACACTGGTAGAGGTATTAAAAAAGAAGATATTTCTAAATTATTCACAAAATTTGAACGACTTGATATTGAAAAAAGTTCTACTACTGAAGGAACAGGACTAGGTCTAGCAATCACTAAGAAAATTGTTGAAATGATGAATGGTAAGATCAATGTCCAAAGTAGTTATGGAAAAGGTTCAATCTTTATAGTTCAACTTCCTCAAAAAATAGATCGTACTAAAATGAAAAATGACTATATTGAAACACTTTCCAAAGATACAACTTATAATGATTATAGTGATAAAAAAGTTCTAATTGTCGATGATAATAAATTAAATATCAAAGTAGCTAGAAGAGCCCTAGAACCATTCAAAGTTCAAATAGAAGCTCTTGAAAATGGTCAAGATTGTATTAATAAAATAAATCTAGGCAAAAAATATGATCTTATCTTAATGGACATTCAAATGCCTATTATGTCTGGAGAAACAGCCCTAAAAGAATTAAAAAAACTTCCTGATTTTAAAACCCCAGTCATTGCTTTAACAGCTGATGTAATTTATGGAAGTGAAGAAAAATATCTAGAACAGGGATTTGCTGATTATATTCCTAAACCATTTAGTAAAGATCAAATAAAAGCTAAATTAGACAAAATCTTTAAAAACGCTCCTTCTATAAGTGAAGAAGAAACTCCAACATATGATCCCAACATCGATCGTTTTAAAGATGTCGAAGCTATAGTTATTGAAAAAGATGAAACGAAGGAATGATTATATCATTCCTTTTAACTTAAAAGAGGTGAAAATATGAATGATTTAATAAATTCTAAACTAGACTCCCTAGAAAAATCTAAATTTAGAGGTTCATTTCACTTGAATAATAATATGAAGCAATATGTAAAAGATAAAGGTTATCCCAAGATTGAACAAGATGCCTATGATTTAATTACCAAACGATTAAAAGTGCTTCTCCCAAATGATGGTAAACAAACTCCTATGCGAGCTAATTCTCATCCAGTCTTTATTGCTGAACATGCAACAGGTACTTGCTGTCGTAGTTGCCTTGAAAAAATTCACCATATTAAAAAGGCTAAAATTCTAAACGATCAAGAAATAGCTTACATCGTCAAAGTTATAATGACCTGGATTCATCGTGAAGTAGATTAAGAAAAGTGCAAAAGACAATTAAAAAAGCATAACGTTTACAAAGCATTAAGAATGACTAGTATCATTCTTTTCTTTTGTTCTAAAAAGTTGCTTTTTTTCCTAAAATAAAAAAAATATGTTATACTTTTAATAGGAGGGTAATGTTTAATGAAAATAAAAGAAAATATAAATGAAAACATTTTTAGAGGTTATGACATTAGAGGTATTTATCCTACAGAATTAGATGAAGATACTGTCTATACTGTTGGCCTAGGTTTTGGTAGTTATATCCAAACCATTGGTAAAAATACTTGTGTAATTGGACATGATAATCGTTTGTCAGGAGAAAGCCTATATAACGCTTTAATTAAAGGTATTACTGAAACCGGTGTAAATATAATTTCTCTTGGTTTATGTACAACTCCAATGTATTATTATGCTTGTATAAAACTAGGTATTCCATCTGGTGTAATGGTAACTGCTTCCCATAATCCTAAAGATGATAATGGCTTAAAATTTGCTTTTGATGAAAAAGGAAATTGTAAAGGTCAGGAAATACAAGACTTTCTAGCTTATATCAAAGCCGGTAATTTTAAAACTGGAAATGGTACTGTGACCAATTATAGTATTAGAGAAGAATACTTAGATTTGTTCAAAACAAACCTACACTTTGGTTCAAGAAAACTAAAAGTCGTTATTGACCCTGGAAATGGTACAACTAGTATTATTGCTAAAGAGTTATATGAAATGTTTCCAATGGAGTTACATGTAATTAATGGTGAAAGTGATGGAACATTCCCAAATCACCATCCTGATCCATGTGTTGAAGATAACTTAGCACAATTAAAGTCCAAAGTAAAAGAACTAGGTGCTGATGTTGGACTAGGCTTTGATGGTGATGGTGATAGATTAGGTGTTGTTGCTGAAGATGGAACTTTTATACCTACAGATAAATATATGATTATTATCGTTCGAGATATAATTAATAAGGTTGCTAAGAAAAAATTCCTATATGATGTAAAATGTTCTAAATCTTTAAGTGATGAAATAGAACGCTTAGGTGGAGAAGGTTTATGCTATCGTACTGGAAACTCATACACTAAAGCTAAAGTTAGAGAAGATGATCTACCATTTGGTGGTGAATTATCTGGACATGTTTACTTTAGAGATAGATGGCCAGGCTTTGATTCAGGCATATATGCGGGCCTTCGTTTATTAGAAATCTTATCTCATACTGATAAAACTGTAACTGAACTATTAGCAGGCATAAATAATTATTATTCAACAGAAGAATTAAAATTCAAAAGTAGTGATGATAAGAAGTTTGCTATTATTGATAAAGTAGCTGAATATGCTAAAAGTAAAGATTATAAATTCTTAGACATTGATGGCGTAAAAGTTTTATTTGCTGATGGCTGGGCTCTAGTAAGAGCTTCCAATACAGGACCTAATATAACCGCTAGATTTGAAGCAAAAACAGAAGACCGTCTAGAAAAATTGCAAAATGAGTTTATCAGCCTAATCGAAGAATATAATAAATAATAAAGGAGTATTATGAAAAAATTAGAAATACATTATCATTGTAATAGTGAAAATCCAACGCAAATAACCAGTCGTGCTTTTAATGTCGACTCCATTTCTAAGACATCTTATCCAAAAGAGGTACCATATCTAATTGACATATATCAGCCAGTAACATATCTAGATGCCAATCTAGAAGAAAAACAAATACCGGTAAAAATAACTTACATGGTAGGGGAAGTCTTAACATCAAGAAAAATAATTCAAACTGCAACATCAAAAATAAGAATGGAAAGAGACTTACCAATCGTAAATCGCTATGTTGCACCTGGTAATCATGATACCTTATTTGCCGTTTATAAAACTCCAAAGAAAAAGAGAAGATATATAGAACTATTAACTGATAGAATAAAAGTATTTAAAACTCCAGAAGACTTAAAAGAAGGCTTACTAAACTTTGAATTACTATTTTTTGAAGGTGAAAACGTAAAACGAGAAGAACCAAAAATTTATCAAAAGTAATAAATCTGTCTTAACTATACATAACTAATATTATTAATAGTATTGCTCCAAACACTATATTAAAGCTTTTTAAGTAATACTTAGTAAAAAAGATAAAAAGGAAAAACTACTAATAAAGTATTAAGGAGATAAAATGGAAAGATTAGATGTAATATATTATTGTGACCCAGACAAACCAAATAAGTTTTCTAAACATGTAGGAAACATCAGTAAATTGGAAGAGATTGGTTTTCCAGAAGATGAAACACCTGTTGTAATTGAAATAGTCCATGAGGTTGAGTACTTGGATGCCGAGTTAAGACCAAGCCACTTTAAAAATCAAGTTACCTATACAGTTGGAGAAGAGCGAGACTCTAATGAAGTATTTTCTCCTATCTTCCAACATAAAGTAGGTGATCCATATGCCTTCCATAGAAGTTGTCAGGATCATACTATGGTTGTATATACAAGCCCATCGGGAGTAAGATATACAAGACCTAAAAATTCTGATGTGAAAGCATTTAAAACTACAGAGGCTCTAAAAGAAGGTTTCATATTCTATTTAAATGCTTATTTTGAACAAAAAGAAAAATACCAAGAAAGTATAGCTGAAAGAGTAACTTCAGCCAAAGTCTATCAGAAAAAGTAAGGCTCCATAAAGAAAAGTGAACACTTTTCTTTTTTTTAGTTATTTTTTATAGCCCAACAAGCCAAGTAAAATTTGCAAAAAAGCCAAAAATGTGATATAATATGTGCACTATTGAGGGGGAATATAATATGAAAAAGTTAGATATCTATTATCATTGTAAACCAAAAGGTCAAGAAAATGGTTTCTTTAGTGTTGAGGATGTTTTAAGTGCTGATGACATTAAATATCCTAAATTCTTTATACCAGTTCAAATAGATGTTGTAAAAACAGAAACTAGAGAAGGTCTAGATGGCGAAGAAATAACTTCTACTTCTACCATGAAATATACAATTGGTAGTCTTGAACAAACAGCTAAAGTATTAACAGAAATAAAAGAAGATGAAGGTAGAATTGTTAAAACACCATATAGAACAAAAATGTTAACTGACGCTAAAGTACATGCTAGTAATGCTCTAAAAGAACAAATTTTATCTACCAATCCCGTTCTTTATAAAGATTATTTATATCCACAAGTAGCAGTCTTTAAAACACCAACAGGAGACAAACAAGTTTATGCTAAAAGTAGTTCAGTTAAAGTGTTTAGTACACTATCTGCCCTAAAGATGGCTTTTATAGGTGATACAATTGACTACTTAGGTTCCAACAACAAAACAGAAACTCCTGCTAAAACTTACACAAAAAATACTAAATATAAAGGTCATTTCGACAACAATTCCAATAAATAGAATTATACTTAATATAAAGAGGAGAATTTAAAATGAAAAAATTAGATATTTTTTATCACTGTAATCATGAGTGCCCAAGAAGTTGTACTACATTTACCGCTAATGTTGGAAATGTAGATGAAATCGAATGGCCAATTGAAAAATTAAAAGGACCAGTTCAAGTAGATGTTGTAAAAAAAGAAGTTGAAGGTGACAGAGTACTTTCTGCAGAAGTAACCACTTATATGATTGGTAATATTGCCGAAGCTTCAGAAGTTATAATTAGTCCATTTGGTTATCTTGAGGCTATCCAACAACCATTAAGAGAAAGAAAACTACCAGCAAGCCAAGAAAAGTACCTAAGTGTTGAATACAAGCCTTATAGAATACCACATCCCTTAAGCTTCTATAAAAGATGTCCCAACAAAAAAATGATAGTTTATCAAACTCCATCTGGTCAAAAACAAATTTGTCCTAAAACAGAAGATATCAAAGTTTATAAAAATCTATCTGCTATGGCTATAGGCTTCTTAGGTGATGTTATTGATTACTTTGCCGAAGCTGAAAAAGAAGAAAGTACCGCTAAAACTTATACAAAAAATGATAAATTTAAAGGTAACTTTCACGTTTTCTTTGAATAAAACAAGATAGTTAAAAGGACATAGATACATAAAAAAAGAAGGGAACAAATCAAATATGCAACCATTAAATGTAAATATCATTTTTCAAATGAAAGGTGTAAAAGTGGCTATCTCGATGTCGTAATCCCATCTCTTGATGAAATAATATATCCCAATGCCTATTTTGGCGACTGTCTAACAGATATGATTACTATTACACAAAACGTTAGTTATTTTGATGTGGAAGGCATCGAGCAGTCTATAAATAAAAAAGTAATACTAATAGTAGGTAAAGAAGAAAAGGCTGTTAAAGTATTAGATAATACAGAAGATTATTTAGTAGGGCAATCACATCTTGAAAGTGCTATGCCATTATTAAAAGTTAAAGGTAACTCTTTCCTACCAGATCAAGCTGATATAAGCCCATATAACTTTGCCCAGAAATGCACTGGTAACCCTAGACAAATGATTGTCTATAAAGAACCAAACTCAAAGAAAAAATACATTTTTCCAAAGACAAAAACTACTAAGTCTTTTAAAACTCCAGCTGATTTAAAAGATGGATTCTATACTTTTCTAAAGGCTTATTTTGCTAACGATAATACAAAAGGTGAAAAAACAAAAGTATATACAAGAAAATAAATGTAATAGTATTAACTATAAATAAATAGAATATTCCCATTGGGAATATTTTTTCTTTGCAAAAAAACTCTTGTCTAATTTTAAAACTTATGATATATTGAAACAGACGTTTAGCGAGAAAATACTATATTTAAATTATAACTACATGAATAAATGTAGTATTTTGGTTTTTAAAGAATAAATTAAGGAGGTATATATGGCAATTAGTGAACAAGAATTTAAGACAGAACAGAAAATTTTAAAGAAAGTTCAAAAATTATTAGGTGACACATTATCATCATTAGGACAAGAAGTTTATGATGATGAAGAAAACTTAAAAGAATTCAAAAAGATGATGTGGGAAGACTCCACTAGTTTCGATGAAGCAGAAATGCAACAAGTAATGGCCGCAACAGCTGGAGAAGCAGAACGAGCTCTTCAAAAACAATCCTATTTCAAAAAACTATGTCAAATTAAAAACAAGCCTTACTTTGCATCCATAATTTTTAAAGATGATGAAGGAAAAATTCATAACATTTATATTTCTCTAACTTATTTGAAAGATGATAATCTAAATAATATTTTATACGACTGGCGTAGTCCTGTCTGCAGCCTTTTCTACGACTATGAAGTAGGACCATGTTCTTACAAAGCCCCTGGCGGTATATATGAAGGTGAATTAAAACGTAAAAGACAATATAAAATAGAAAATAACAAACTAGTAGGTGTCTTTGACAATTCCTTAAATATTGATGATGAAGTTTTACAAGAAGTACTTGCGACTGAGTCTAGTGATAAGATGAAAAATGTTGTTAATACTATCCAACAAGAACAAAATAAAGTAATAAGAAACTTAGAAGACAATAACTTAATAGTTCAAGGAATAGCTGGTTCTGGTAAAACAACTGTTGCCCTTCATCGAATTGCTTTCTTATTATATCGTTTAAAAAACTTAACCAGTAATAATATCTTAATTTTCTCTCCAAATAATGTCTTTACAGAATACATTTCTGATGTCTTACCATCACTTGGAGAAAGTAATACTCTTCAAACTACTTTTAATGATTATCTATCATACTTTATAACCGAATATAAAAATGTCGAAACCTTCTCTGACTTTGTCTCAAGATATTATACTTATAGTGAAAAAGATCCAGAATTAGTAAAATATAAGCAAAGTGATGAAATTATTGCTGATCTAGATGCTTACTTAAAAGACTATATTGCTAAATGTAAATTTACTGAAGATATCATTGAAAATGAATTTAATGTCGTTCTAAAAGAAGAATTAAATGAAATGTTAACTTATAAATATGATCGTTTTCCATTATTTGAAAGAGTAGAAGAAATGTCTAAGAAACTATCTCAACAATTTTATAAAGGTAGTAATAAAAAAGTAAAAACATTTGGTAAACTACTAAAAGAAGCTTCTAATTTTGAAAAAGATTATAAGAAAATATATGCTGACTTCTGGCGTAGTTCTTTCTGTAAAATGCCGCTTTCTGATAGTATAATCAATTCCTTTGTCAAGAAAGATATTATTAATTATGAGGATGCCTTACTTTTCTCATACATAAAAGGTATCCTTCAAAGTTTCCCATACGAAGCAAATATTAAACAAGTAGTAATCGATGAAGCTCAAGATTATAACATGCTTCAATACATAATAATAAGCAAAATATTTAGAAAAGCTGATTTTACTATTTTAGGAGACATCAATCAAAATATTAATCCATACTATAGTTATAAAACTCTAGAGGATTTAAGTCCTTTATTTAAAGGTGATACAAAGTACTTAGAACTATTAAAAACCTATCGTTCTTCTCCTGAAATAATTGAATATACAAATAAAATCCTTAATTTAAAACATGTTAACGCTATCCGTAAAGATAATAATAAACCTGTAATCTTTAGAAAAAATATCTCTAACTTAAAAGAGTCTCTTCTAACCGACATAAGTACTCTTCAAAGTGAATATAAAAGTACGGCAATTATAACCAAAGATTACAAGGAGGCTGAGGAAATATATGACTTATTAAAGAATAATATCAACTTATCTTTAATTGATGCTAATACAAAAAGGTTCCAGAAGAATTTAATTGTTATACCAGCCTATATTGCAAAGGGATTAGAGTTCGATAGTGTAATTATCTATAACGATCGTAACAATTCTTATCGCAAAAACGAGAGAAACTTACTATATGTTGCTTGTACTAGATGTCAACATGAATTATATATTTATAACTAAGATGCTAAGCTTTATGCATCTTTTTCTTTTAGATAACTCCATACTTTATATAGTTCATATATTGTTACTACTAAAACATTTATACTAATCGCAATTATTAAGCCATAAATTCCAATCTTTAAATAGGAAAGTATAAATAATAGTCCTATTCTAGTAATCATTCCAAGAGTTGTTGCTACCATAGCGTCTTTGCTTTTACCCATCGCATCAAGGGCCGAGGCTAATGGACTTTGTATATATTGCAGTAAACATATAGGAGCAAGTATTTGCATATAACTAACTCCTTCTGTTGTATGATAGATTATTCTTAAGAAAAACTCTGGAAACAAAACAAAAAGAATTGTTGCTGGTAGACCTATAGCCAAGGAAAAACTTATTGCTAGTTTTATTTTCTTCCTAACACTATCCTTTCTACCTCTGGTAAACTCTTTAGAAACTACCGGTAAAAGTGCCTGAGAAATTGCTAGAGTAAAAAACGATGGTAGTAATATTAAAGGCATAACATATCCTGATAATACTCCATATTCTCTAGCAATATAGCCATTACTATATCCTACACTAAGTAAGACCAAACTAAGTATAATTGGCTCTAAAAAGTATCCTACACTTCCAATTAATCTTCCCGTAGTATTTGGTATTCCAATAGATAAACATTCTCTTACATAGCTTCTGCTTGGCCTTAAATCACTTCTTTTAATAATAGTTCCTTTAGGTAAAAATAAAAATAAAACAACAATCGAAGCTCCTTCACTAATAATATTAGAAAGAATGATATAACAAACCGCATATTCTAATCCCTTATCAATAACAAAAGGAATACCTACAATCATTAAAATCAAACGCACAACATCTTCTAATAAATTAGAAACAACATGTGGTCCCATTCGCTCTTTGCCAAAAAAATAACTTCTCGAAATACTCGAAATACTAGTAAAAGGAATAACTAAAGCAATAGCTAAAATACCATAATAAGTCTTACTATTATTAAGTAAATTATTAGATAGAATAGGGGCGAATAATAAAATAATAACAATAAGAATAATATTTACTAAAAGAACAACTGGTAACACCGAAAAAAATAGTTTCTTATTATTCTTAGTATCTTCTGCAATTAACTTTGCTAAAGCAACTGGCATACCTAACTGACTCAGTCCAATAAAAAGAGAAAAAGTAGGTAAGATTAACATATAAAGACCTAAACCTTCAGTCCCAATAAGTCTACTCATTATTATTTTTATTAACATTCCGAGAATCTTAGTAAAGAATCCTCCAATTAATAATATTAACGTTGATTTAATAAATTTTTCTTTCATAGTAAGTTATATGAAAAAGCTAAAAATAAAATAACTCTTAACAATAAGTTGACAACAAACATTCATGTAAATTATGTAAATCGAACAAACGTGAGAAAACGTAAAAGCTATTGTAAAATTTTTGCAAAAAACAATTCTTATCTTCCCTTTAAATATTACATGTGATATTCTTTAAATAAGAGGTGGACGTAAATGAACGATTTAATCAAATTATTAACATCGCAAGAAATAATAATAGTTTATATTGTTGCTGCCGTTGCCTGTTTTCTATACTTTATAATTTACTTAATAGATAAAAGTTATCATAAGAGGAGACAAAAACAAAATACTAGAGAATTAAATCGTCTAGTTGAAGATATAAATGCTCATATAGCAGAAGAAACAAAAAATTTAGAACCTGTTACAATTGAAGAAGAAAAGAAAGAACCATTCGTTTACGTAGAACCTGTTTTAGTAAAAGAAGAAGTTCCAGCTATTACTCCAGTAGAACCAACTATTCAGGTTGAACCAATCGTAACTCAAGAAGAAAAAATAGAAGAAGTAAAAGAAGTAGAAAAAACAGAACCAGTAATAATTGAAAAAACAGAAGAAGAGGAAGTTACTTCAAGTATTGAAGAATTAGTTTTAGATAGTATGGAATCTACTCCTGAGCCAGAAATAACTTATACCGCAATCGAACCAAATCCAGAACAAGCTCAAGAGGAGTTAAGAAAATTAACTGAAGAGTTAGAAAAGGCTGAAGAAGAAACTAGAAATATTGATTTAACTAGTTATGAAGAAGCTCAAGAAAGAGATGCAATCATTAGTTTAGATGAATTACTAAAAAAATCTAAAGAAATGTATGCTAATAATGAATTAACTCAATATGAAGATGAAGGTAATGAACCAATCAGTTTAGCTGACTTAGAAGCCAAAATGAAACAAGTGGCAGCTATAGAACCAACACCAGTTGAGTATCAAGAACCAGTTATGGAAACAATTACTGAACAAGTAGTAGAAACTCCAGTACAACAACAAATGATTTTAGACGACTTCAATACTGTTAAGGTTGAACCAGAAAAAAGACCAGTTTATCAAGAAACATACAAGTATAAACCATCTCCAATCATTTCTCCAATCTATGGTATTGAAAAGACTACACAACAAACAGATCTTGAGTTAGAAAATACTGCTAATTATGAAAAATTAGATGAAGAAATTAAAAAGACAAATGAATTCATCATGTCTTTAAAAGATTTACAAAAACATTTAGATTAACTAGGGTATCCTAGTTTTTTATTTTTTTTCGAAAAATTGCCGGAAAAGTTCAAAATATTTAGTATTATATTATTGAGGACATTGAAAAAAATACCTGAATATGCTATAATTTGATAACGAGTTGATAGGGGGAATTTTATATGAAAAAGGCTATTATTTTAACTATTTGTATATTACTATCGGTAACTGCTTGCACTACCAAGAAAGAAGAAACTGTAGCAAATAAAGATTCTATAGAAACTAAAGAAATAACTCTAGTAACTGAACAAGACACAACAACCATTGCAACTGATGAAGAAGTTGTCGAGTACATTGAAGATGTTACCAATGAGGTTGAAACATTAACCGAAGAAGAAAGTCTTTCTGAAAAGACTAAGCAATCTTTAAAAAAGACTTTTATCACCTTAACTGATTTCATCTTTTATGATGGAACAATCAAAGGAAAGACTTTTAAAGAATTAAGCTATGAAGCTCAAACTAAAATTCTTGAATTATATGAAAAAATAGATACGAAAATAGAAAGTGTTTTTCCAAATTATAAAGAAGAAATAAAAGATACTTCAACCAAAACTTATAGTAAAGCAAAAGAAAAAGCTAAAGAATTAAAAGAAAAAATTAAAAGTATTTATATCGAAAGAGTCGGTGAAGATACTTATCAAAAAGAAATGGATATTATCAAAAATACCAAAGATAAAGTTGTTGAAAAGACAACTCCGGTTATTTCTGATGTTAAGGATAAAGCCAAAGATACTTATACTAAAACTAAAGATAAATTAGATGAATGGTATAAAAACTTTAAAGAAAGTAGTGAATAAAATGCGTAGTGTTGGAATTTTAACTTTAGGATGTAAAGTAAATACTTATGAAAGTGAGTATGTTATCAATATTCTAAAAGAACATAATTATGAAATAAAAAGTTTTGATGATGTATGTGACATCTATATAATAAATACTTGTACAGTCACAAATACTAGTGATATAAAGTCTCGTAAAATGATTAGGAATGCTATCAAAAAAAATCCTAATGCCTGTGTTGTGGCAATGGGATGTTTTATTGAAGCCAATAAGGATTATCAAATAGAAGGCTTAGACATTGTTTTAGGAAATAAAGATAAATCTAAAATCGTTGAATTACTGGATGAGTATTTTGCTAAGAAAGAAAAGATTGTAAAATTATATAATGATCCAAAAAGTCAATTTGAAGATATGTATATTACTAACTTTCCTGGACGTACTAGAGCCTTTGTCAAGATTCAAGACGGTTGTGAAAACTTTTGCTCTTACTGTATAATTCCTTTTGTCCGTGGTAAATGTCGTAGTAAAGATAAAGATAAGGTTATATCCGAAATAAATGACCTAGTAAAAAATGGTTACCAAGAAGTAGTTTTAACAGGTATTCATACCGGTAATTATGGAGTAGACTTAGATACAAACTTTGCCATTCTTTTAAAAGAACTTGTTAAAATAGAAGGACTAAAACGTCTACGTATTTCCTCAATCGAAATAACCGAATTAACTGATGAAGTACTAGAAGTACTAAAGACAAGTCCTATAATTGTTGATCACCTACATATTCCACTTCAAGCTGGAAGTGATGAAATTTTAAAGGCTATGAATCGTAAATACAATCTTTCTTATTTCTTTGAAAAAATCAAAAAGATAAGAGAAATAAGACCAAACATTTCTATCACGACCGATGTCATAGTAGGTTTTCCAGGCGAGACTACTGAACTATTTGAACAAACTATTAAAACTTGCCGTGACTTAGAATTTGCTAAAATCCATGTTTTCCCTTATAGTGAAAGACAAGGAACTAAAGCTATGGAACTACCAAATCATATTGAACCGACTGAAAAGAAAAGACGTGCTAGAGAATTATTATTAGTATCAAAAGAGTTAGAAATAACTTATGCTAATAAATTTTTAAATAAACAAGTTGAAGTCTTAATTGAAGAAGAAAAAGATGGTTACAGTTATGGTCATACTAGTAACTACTTACATGTAAAAATAAATAAAAAGCTAAAACATAATACTTTTGTAACTGTAACAATTACTAAAGTAGATTATCCATATTGCTTAGCAAAATAAAGGAGAAAAGATATGTCATACATTAAGGGAAATTATCGTAGAAGTATATATCAAACAAGTCAAGGTTACAACATTGGTCTATTTAAAGTAACTGATACCGATGATGAAAAATTAGTAGACTATGTCGATCACATAATTACTTTTACCGGATATTTTCATGAACTTAATGATATGGATACATATCTTTTTTATGGTAAATTAGTAACTCATCCTAAGTATGGTGAACAATTTCAAGTAGATAGTTATGAACGCTGTAAACCCGAAGAAAAAGATGCTATAGTCGACTTCTTAACCTCTGGATTATTCAAAGGAATTGGTGAAAAGAAAGCTAAAGCTATCGTTGATGTCTTAGGAAAAGATACTTTAAAAATAATTTTAGAAAATCCGGACAATCTAATTTTAATACCTGGTGTAAATAGAAAAAATATTGATACTCTACACACCAAACTTCAAGAATATGAAGCTAGTTATGAAACAATTTTAACTTTAACTGAATTAGGTTTTTCTACTAAAGATGCTATGATAGTTTATAATTTTTATAAGAATAAAACTAAAAATATAATAGATACTAATATATATCAAATAATTGAAGATATCTATAATATGAATTTTAAAAAAATTGATACCATCGCTTTAAAAAATGGTTTAGCTAAAGATTCTCCAATTCGTGTAGAAGCTACCATCGTCTATATCATGAATGAATTAAGTAATACCTATGGTCATAGCTATTATTTTAAAGAAGAACTTTTAACATATTTACCTCGTGTGCTTGGTCAAAATATCACAGAAGAGTTATTCTTAACATCCCTTGATAATCTCGAAAAAAATCTCCGAATAGTAAGAAAAGAAGAAAAGTATTACTTAAAAGAAATGTACGAAGCAGAAACCTTAATAACCAAACGTTTTAGAATGCTATCTCATGAAGAAGATAAAGTTATAAAAGATATTGATTTAAAAATAAAAGAGTTAGAAGAACTCCTTGGAATTACTTATAATGAACAACAGTTTCTGGCAATCAAAAATAGTATTTTAAAAAAATTCATTATCATAACTGGTGGTCCAGGTACTGGTAAAACTACTATCATGAAAGGTGTAACTGAATTATATCGTACTATTAATAAACTTGGTTATAGTGAGCTTCAAGAAAAAATCGCCCTTCTTGCTCCAACCGGTAGAGCAGCGAAAAGAATGTCTGAATCAACGCTCCTTAAAGCATCAACTATTCATCGCTTTTTAAAATGGCAAAAAGAAACAAATAAATTCCAAGTGAATGAGTACAATAAGAGTAGAGTAGAATTTGTCATAATTGATGAAGCCAGTATGATTGATACTTATTTAATGGCTAATCTTTTAAAAGGAATTTCTGCTAATTGTAAAATTGTTTTAGTAGGTGATGATCATCAATTACCATCAGTAGGTCCTGGTCAAGTTTTACATGATTTAATTGAAAGTAATAGTCTTGAAAAAGTCGAGTTAACAGAACTATATCGTCAAGGAAAAGACTCAAATATTTTAAGTCTTGCCTATGACATCAGACAAGGAAAAGTAAATGAAAAAATATTTAACATTGGGGAGGATTTAACCTTTATAAAATCAACTCCAGATCAAGTAATTGATAATATTTTAGAAATTACTGATACCTATAAAGATTTATCTTACAAAGACTTCCAAATCTTATGCCCAATGTATAAAACAATTGCTGGTATTGATGAAATAAATAAACATGTTCAAAATCGTATCAATAAAAAGTCTAAAAATAAAAAAGAACTTCCCTATGGTGATGTTATTTATCGTGAAGAAGATAAAGTCTTACAGTTAACTAATATGCCAGATGAAAATGTTTATAATGGCGACATTGGTATAATTAAAGAAATAAAAACTTCTCCTAAAAAAGAAATTATTATTGATTTTGATGGTAATATTGTAAAATACACGCCATCTAATTTTGCTAATTTTCGTCTAGCTTATGCTATTTCGATTCATAAAGCTCAAGGTAGTGAGTTTGATGTTGTTGTTATTCCAATAGTCAAAAATTTCAATAAAATGCTATATCGTAAATTAATTTATACTGGCATAACTAGAAGTAAGAAAAAATTATATTTAATAGGTGATCTTGCTTCTCTAAATTATGCCGTATCCAATGATAATGCTGATATTAGAAGAACGACAATTAAAGATTTTCTTATCTCTGGAATAAAGTAATAAATATTATCCATACTAAAAATGAGGTGAGAGTATGGAAATGCGAAAAGGTTTAGTAATTTCAGCAATAGTAGGAACTATGGCTGTTGTAGCCTATATGTATTTAAAAAATAATCCAGTTGTTTTATGTGAAATGAAAGAAATGGCTAAAGATATGGCCAAAAAGACATATGACAAACTTGAAGACCTTGATTAATTGGAGAAATCCAATTTTTCTTTTGTGATAAAACAGACTTTTTTACAAATTAACTGTTTTATGCTATAAAATCTTATAGAAGGCCAAAATGATGTTTTCGTGTTAAGAACAACTTGAAGACACTTATCTTAAACATATTGTTTATGGATTGTTAATTCAAAAGGGCGATGAAAAGCCATATGGTGCTGAAGTTTTTTTGACATCATTATCTTAGCAATTACTAAAGAAGATTCAAATGGAAACCAAAAAGTTTATGTTTATGACCGTAAAGGTAATAAAACAGAGTTAAAAGATAATTAAAAAGAAGATGAGATTAAGAAGTCTATATCTTCTTTTTTTCTTCCTAAATTTAAAAAAATGCTAAAAAAAGCATAAAACACCCTTCGAAATAATGGAAAAAATAAATAAAAATCGCCATTTTCCTCGTAAAATAAAGTAAATGAACGTTGAAAAAACTTCACTCTTTAGTTATAATAATAAATAGTGAAAATTATAGGAGTGATAAAATGGCTTTAAAATACGATGAATCATCAATAAAAATACTAGAAGGATTAGAAGCAGTCAGAAAAAGACCAGGTATGTATATCGGTTCAACTGATAAAAGAGGACTTCATCATCTAGTTTGGGAAATAGTTGATAACGCTATTGATGAAGCCATTAATGGTTTTGGAGATTACATCAAAGTAACTATTCATAAAGATAAATCTGTAAGCGTAGAAGACCATGGTCGTGGTGTACCAACTGGAATGCATGAATCAGGTAAATCAACTCCAGAAGTAATTTATACCGTTCTACATGCCGGTGGTAAATTTGAAAGCGATGGATACAAAGTATCTGGTGGTCTACATGGTGTTGGTAGTAGTGTCGTTAATGCTTTATCTAAATGGATGGAAGTAACCATTAAAAGAGATAAAAAAGAATATTATATTCGTTTTGAAAATGGTGGTCATGTTGTTGTTCCTTTAAAAGAAATTGGAACTTCCAATAAAACCGGAACAACAGTAAGATTTTTACCTGATGATGAAATTTTTACTACTACAAATTTTTCATATACAACAATTTGTGAAAGAATGCAAGAAAGTGCCTTTTTATTAAAAGGTATAACTTTAGAAGTAGTTGATGAAGAAGATGAAAGAAGTGCTAAATTTCATTATGATAGAGGTATTGAAGAATTTGTTGAAGAACTAAATAAAGGAAAAACACCTTTACATAAAGTTTTATCCTTATCTGGAACTAAAGAAAAAATGGAAGTAGATATTGCGATGCAATACACTGATTCTTACAATGAAAATATTGTTAGCTTTGTAAATAATGTTAAAACTATCGATGGTGGTTCTCACGAAGTGGGTTTTAAAACAGCCCTTACTAAAGTGTTTAATGATTACGCTAAAAACAATGGCTTCGTTAAAGGTAAAGATAAAGCCTTTGAAGGAAGCGACGTTCGTGAAGGCTTAACAGCTGTAATCAGTTTAAAAATACCAGAAGCTATCCTTCAATTTGAAGGACAAACTAAAGGAAAATTAGGAACTCCTCAAGCTAGAGTAGCCGTAGAAAATATCGTAACCGAACAAATAAGAACATTCCTAGAAGAAAATAAATCTATTGCTACTGAAATCATAAATAAAAGCTTACGCAGTAAAGTAGCAAGAGAAGCTGCTCGTAAAGCTCGTGAAGAAGCACGAAAGGGTACTAAGAAGAATAATAAAGAACGTTCTTTATCTGGTAAACTTGCACCAGCTCAAAGCAAGGATAAAGAGAAAAAAGAACTATTCTTAGTCGAAGGAGATTCAGCCGGTGGTTCTGCAAAACAAGGAAGAGACAGACGTTATCAAGCCATCCTTCCATTACGTGGTAAAGTTTTAAATACTGAAAAAACTAAAGAAGATGAAATCTTAAAAAATGAAGAAATTAATACAATGATTTATACGATAGGTGCCGGTTATGGCTCAAACTTCGATATCAAGGATTGCGAATATTCCAAAGTAATAATCATGTCCGATGCCGATGAAGATGGTGGACATATCCAATGCTTATTATTAACCTTCTTCTATCGTTATATGAAACCTTTAATAGAAGATGGTCGTCTATTTGTAGCCCTTCCTCCATTATTTAAAATCCAATCTGGTAAAAATGTTGAGTATGCGTATACAATAGATGAAATGAAAGAAAAAAGCAAAGGTAAAAAATGTGAAATTCAAAGATATAAAGGTCTTGGTGAAATGAACGCCGATCAACTATGTGAAACAACTATGAAACCAGGCAGTAGAACTTTAATTAGAGTAAATATCGAAGATGCCCAATTAGCTGAAAAAAGAGTTTCTGTCCTAATGGGTGATGATGTTCCTCCAAGAAAAGAATGGATAGAAGAAAATGTTGAATTCTCCCTAGAAGATGATTATGCAATAAATTAAAAAAGTAGGTGTAAAAAATGGCAAAAAGTAAAACAGAAGAAGTAATAGAAAAAATATTTGATTATACTCTAGAAGACATAATGGGTGAAAGATTTGGAAGTTATTCTAAGTATATCATCCAAGACCGTGCAATTCCTGATGCTAGAGATGGATTAAAACCTGTTCAACGTCGTATTTTATATTCTATGTATAAAGAGAAAAACACCTACGACCATGGCTATCGTAAAAGTGCCAAAACTGTTGGAGATGTAATTGGTAACTACCATCCTCATGGAGATAGTTCAATCTACGACGCTATGGTTAGAATGAGTCAACCTTGGAAGACAAGACTACCATATATAGATATGCATGGTAACAATGGATCAATCGATGGTGATTCTCCCGCTGCTTATCGTTATACTGAAGCAAGACTTTCAAAGATAAGTAATGAAATGGTAAAAGACATCGATAAAAATACTGTTGAGTTTGCACCAAACTTCGATGACACCACAGTAGAGCCAACTGTCTTACCAGCTAAGTTCCCAGCTTTACTTGTCTATGGCGCCCAAGGTATATCAGCTGGTTATGCCACTAATATTCCTCCACACAACTTAGGGGAAGTAATAGATGCTACTATTTATCGTATCGATCATCCAGAATGTAGTCTAGAAGATTTAATGCAATACGTAAAAGGTCCGGATTTTCCAACCGGTGCTATAGTTGAGGGTATTGAAGGAATCAAAGAAGCCTACACAACTGGTAGAGGTAAAATAAATATTAAAAGTAAATATACTTTTGAAGAAGAAAAAGGAAAACTATCCCTAGTTATAACTGAAATTCCTTTTGAAACTAATAAAGCTCTTTTAGTTAAAAAGATCGATGATATTAGAATTGATAAGAAAATAGATGGTATCGTTGAAGTAAGAGATGAGTCAGCTGCCGATATCAGAATTGTTATTGATTTAAAGAAAACAGCTAATAAAGACTTAATTGTAAACTACTTATTAAAAAATACCGATATGCAAATAAGTTATAACTTCAATATGGTCTCAATCGTTAATAGAAGACCAAAACTACTAGGACTAGCAGCTTCTCTTGATGCCTTTATTGCTCATCAACGAGATGTTGTAAAAAGAAGAACTGAGTTCGACCTTGCTCACGCTAAAGCTCGTTATCATATCGTTGAAGGTTTAATTAAATGCATTTCTATTCTTGATGAAGTAATTAAAGTAATTAGAGCTTCTAAAAATAAACAAGATGCTAAAGATAACTTAGTTAAAGAGTTTGAATTTACTCCAGAACAAGCTGAAGCTATCGTTGTCTTACAATTATATCGCCTAACTAATACCGATGTAGTTGCCCTAGAAAATGAAAAAGCTGCTTTAGAAAAAATAATTTCTGGTCTAACTTCTATTCTTGGTAGTGAAGCTGTTTTAAAATCTGTTATGAAAAAAGACTTACGTGATGTAAGAGACAATTATGAAACACCTAGAATAACAGAAATAAAAGATGAAATAACTGAAATTAAAATAGATACAACAGCTATGATACCAAAAGAAGATGTTGTTGTTTTAGTAACTAAAGATGGTTACATTAAGCGTACTTCTTTCCGTAGTTATACTGCCTCTAATCCAGATGATATCACAATAAAAGAAAATGACTACATTATTGGAATGTATGAAATGAATACCACCGATACTTTATTATTATTTACAAGTATGGGTAATTATCTTCACATTCCAATTCATATAATTCCAGATTTAAAATGGAAAGACATGCCAAAACATGTAAGTAATTTAATAGAAATGGCCTCTGGCGAAAGTATTGTTTCTGCTATACCAGCTTATAATTTTGAAACCGAGAAGAATATTGTCATTGCTACCCATGATGGTATGATTAAGCGTTCCAAGTTAAAAGAGTTCAAACTTCTTCGTTACTCTAAAGAAACAAGCTGTATGAAACTAAAAGATAACGATTATGTCATTGCCGCTTTCACTGAAGAAAAGCCATGTCTATTCCTAACAACGGACTCTGGCTATGGACTAAGTTTCAAAATGGAAGAGGTACCTGTTGTTGGTGTTAAAGCATCTGGTGTCAAAGCCATAAAATTAAAAGATGACAATTTAGTATCTGCAAATCAATACAGTGAGAATGAAGATGAATTTATAGCTATTATTACAGATAAAGGTACGGGAAAACGTGTCCGACTAAACGAATTCGAATTATCAACCAGAACTAGACGAGGTCTCTTAGTAATAAGAGAAGTAAAGACTAATCCATATAAAGTCCTAAAAACATTTATTACAGACTCTAAAAACTTTATTGGTCTTAAAAACAATGATATAAATATTGTTAAATTAACTGAACTTCCAATAAGTGATCGCCATTCTATTGGCAGTCAATTGACAAAGCATAATTTAATTGATGTCTTCCAAGAAGCAACTTTAATAAGAAGTACTAAAGAACAAATTGATTTAATAGCCGACAAAGAAATTACTAAAATTGAAACTGTAGAAGAAAAGGAAGAAAAGCCTAAAAAAGAAAAGATTTCATTAAAGGAGATAGATGATCGTCTAATGACTATAGATGACTTCTTAAATTAATATGGGACTTACTACAGAATATCCAAATTTAAATAAGGCTTTAAACGACTATTGTCAAAAGATGAATGGAACTCAATTTTTAGAAAATGCCTCATACTTTTATTATTTGACTAATGGGTTAAATGGTCTCATACGTCAAGAATTTCCTTTTTCAAAATTAAAAGAGCTTGAAGCAAACTCAAGAGAGAATTCTAGAAAATTATCCTTGGAGGAGTCTCTTCTTCTAGTAACTGAATATCTTGAAGAAAGACTTCCCCAATATAAAGATAGATTTCTCCGAAATCTAAAAGATGGAACTATCAATATCATTGCAGACAGGGAAGAAGATAAGAACGAAAGGCCTCATGCTGGAAAAGGGCAGAATAGGCACTTATTTGCTAGCATTCCTTTAGAATACACAACAGAGGATCCAATAAGTATAATTCATGAGTTTCTTCACACTATAAACTGTGTATATGGCAACAGTTTACTTAGAAGATATGTAACGGAGACCATTTCTATCTATTTTGAATCAGACCTTTGCCAATTTTTAAAGGAGAAAGGTTTTACTGAAGAAGAACTTATAGTTAATGATATCTATCGTTTGAGAGATTTAGCTAGTTGTACAAATGGTTTTCTCCAAATAATACCGATATTAGATAGTTTTCGTTTGCTTGGTCCAATTAATAGTGATACTTATGATAACCTAGTAAAATTAAAGATTTTTCCCAGATACAGTAAAAAAGAAGATTTCTATGAACAAGTTGCCGAATACGAGAAAAAATTAGCGGACATTGAAGAACGTGCTAAAAAGTTACATATATCTGAAAGAAAACCCATGACAGATCCACTTACACTGTTTGGCTATATTATTGGCAGTCTTATTTCTTATTATGCCATTGCTGAAGGAACTCCAGAGATTCATCAAAAGATGATAAACTTAAATGAAATCGTAAACACAGATATTTTTACTAGTTTAAGAACACATGTAGCGTCTGGTAAGAAAGTAGAGGCTTATTCGTCCCAACTTAGCCTAACTGAACTAGCTAACATAGATAATCTATCCACTATTGTTGAGTATATTGGCCTAGATATAACTGATGAAGAAAAACTAAAAAATAAACTTCTTCCTCCTTTGAAGAAGAAACTTCAACAAGTAAAAGACTACAGTAATGGTCAAAAAGATATTACAAAAGAGAAGTAAAAAACTTCTTTTTTCTTTGCCTAAACATACAATTATATAGGTGATAATATGTCGAAAGAAACATTTAAAGCATTTGCTAGGAGTCATCCTGAACTTGCAACATCTGTCATGAAAAATAATGCAACTTGGCAAAAACTTTATGAACTATATGAAATATATGGTGAAAACAGCCAAGTATGGGATGGCTACTTTTCAAAAACAACATCTCTTTCCGATAAGACAACCGCCTTTTCTGCCTCTTTCAAAGACTTATTTAATACCGTAAAAAATGTTGATCTAGAATCAGTTCAAAAAGGCGTAAATAATCTTCAAAAAACTATTGGTCTCCTTCAAGATATCGGTTTTTCAACAACAGCATCCAAAACTCCAACTTATGAACCAAGACCAATCCATAAATACTTCGAGGATTAACATGGATTTATACACGATTAATTATATAAAAACTAACCCTTTAATATATAATTACTTAAGAGAAAACTCCTCTTGGTATAAATATTTAAATAGATCATCATCCTACTTAAAACCCTTAGAAGAAGAAATGAAAGAAAAATATAAATTAAGACCACAAGATCGCATAGAAAAAATATCTCAAGGAATAAGTATGGTTTCCAATATTTTAGATGTATTAAAATAGATTTTATGTTAAAATATAATATATGGAAGAGTTAATAGAAAAGTTAGAAAATTTAAAAAATGAATTAAATGATACTGCTGAAGTAGTAAGAGTAAAGGATTTAAATTTAAAAATTAAAGATGCCCATGAGCTTCAAACTAAACTTTCTGAGTATAAAAGGACAAACTCTGAAAAATTAAAAAAAGAAATATATAATGATAATCTATATCAAGAATATAAAGAAGCTGAAACAGATTTAAACATTTTAATAATGCAAATAAACAAATTCTTAAGAAAAGTAAATAGTAAAGGCAAGTGTGGTTTATGAAAGTAATATCTGGAATATATAAAGGTAGAAATTTAAAAGGATTTAATATGCCTGGAACAAGGCCAACAATGGATAGGGTAAAAGAAAGTCTCTTTGCTTGCATTCAAAATGATTTAAAAGAAAGCGTTGTCCTTGATTTGTTTTCAGGATCTGCCTCTCTTGCTATCGAAGCTCTTAGTCAAGGCGCGAAAGAGGCTTATGCTGTTGATAAGAATAAAGAAGCAATTAAGACAATTAATGAAAATATTAAAAATATTGGTGTCAAAAATTGTAAAGTATATCTATCTAGTTATGACCAAGCCTTACAAAAATTTAAAGCAGAAAATCTTAAATTTGATTTGATTTTTTTAGATCCTCCGTATGAAACAAATTATATTGAAAAAAGCCTAAAATTAATATTAGAATTAGATTTGTTAAGTACTAATGGTTTAATAGTTTGCGAAAGTAACAGTCTAGATAAAATAATCTTCTCACCAAGCTTAACAAATATCAAAGAAAAAAGATATGGCGATAAATGGGTGGTTATCCTTAAAAAAGTATGCTAAAATATAAATAGAATAAAAGAATAAATAATGGTGATGCTAATGAATAAGTGTAAATTGAATAATCGAGGGTTTGCAATTTCTTCTGTATTATATTCCTTATTAATAATGGTCTTTTTAGTAGTAACATTAATGATGGGAATAATGGCATCTAACAGAAGAAGTACCCATAAATTAGTTGATACAATTGAAGAAGAATTAAATCGATATGGTCTTTCTTCAACCGAATTAGGCTATAAAGATAATGGTGGGAACCTAGAAGCTCAAGAGTATGTAGCTTTACAATCAGGCTGGTACAAAATAGAACTATGGGGTGCTGCAGGGGGCTCTACTAATTCAAAAATCGGAAATAAAGTTCGAAATGGTGGCAGAGGCTCTTATACATCTGGTCTTATTTATCTAAATAAAGATGATAAATTATATTTCTATATTGGTGGTACAACGACTACTAATAAAGGCGGTGCCAATGGCGGCGGCGATGGTGGAACGGAAACTGGCATGGGCGGCGGCGGAGCTACTGATGTTCGCTATGGTACTGAATTAGAAACTAGAATAATGATTGCTGCTGGTGGTGGGGGAGCCGACTCTTTAGGAAAAGGATCATCTGGCGGCTCTGGTGGAATATTAAGCGGTAATAGTGCTAATGTTAATAATACCAGTGATGGTACTTATACCAAAGCTGTATATGGTAAACAAGAAGGCCTAACAAGCCAAACACAAAGTAAAGCTAATGAGGCAACAATAAAAAAACTTTGTAATGCTGCGACCATGACATCTAATACTACTTTTGATTATAATGCCTGTGGTAGATTAGGTTATGGTGGAAGTGCCTCAGGTGCCAATGGTGGCGGCGGTGGAGCTGGTTACTTCGGCGGAGGTGCTGGAACTGGTAACAACTCTACATCTGGTTCTGGAGCTGGAGGTTCAAGCTTTATTGTAGGCTACTCTGGAATATATATAAAGGGAATTACTGTAGATGAGACTTACTACATACCTGACCCAACAAGAGAAAGTCCATATTATTTCCTTGATGGTATGATATCAGGTGCAGTTAATAATGACGAAGGTCACGCTAAAATAGAACTTGTTTCCTTATTAGGAGCCGATGAAAAACCTCGTATCAGAAACAACGATTTGAAAGAAGTACAATATATTAAAGACTGCACTAAAGGAACAAATGATAACCGAAAGGTTGCTTCTTGGATTGAACTACAAGCTTTAACAAACGGAACCAACGTTGCATTAAATAAACAATTAACAGTACTTAAAAATAATGCTGATATAACAGCTGACATTCAAGCCTCAACACTTAAAAGAGTGGTGGATGGAAATACATCCTCAGCCGTTCGCCTTGATGTTAATAAAGATACAAATGATGAAGTATGTGTAATTGTTAATCTTGGCAGCGTATACGAACTAGATGAAATATATGCTTATCACAGATGGGGTAACACTAGAAGTGCGGCAATATACGGCCATAACTTATCATTATCAACAGATAACAGAAATTGGAAGACAATTAAATCCTATACTGATGATAGTGTTGAAAGTCCTCCTGAACAGTCATCTGCTTACCGTTACACAGCATGGTCACTTAACCCAAGTGAAAAGATTGCTAAAGGAATTTATTTTATTAAGTCAGCTCTAGGTGGCGAAGGAAGATTCTTGGTAGCTCAAAACAATAACGACAGTGTCACTGGTGAGACAATGGCCGAACGCCACGTTTCCTTAGGCAAAAATCTTAATGGTAATATCAATAAATGGGCCATTAGTGAACTTGATAATGGTTACTACAAAATTGTTGAAGTAGAAGGAAATAATGCCCTTCAAGTAAAAGATAACCTTGGTCAAGAAAATACTGCTGTAAATACAGCTGACAAACATGGTAAAGATTATGATTGGACACAATGGAAAATAACTCCACTAAAAGATGGAACCTATTATATTCAAACCAAAGTTGGAAATAATTTTTATCTTGCCACAACGAAAAACTCCTTCTTTGTTGATTCAGACATAAGAATAACAAAAAAAGGTACTGGAGATACCCTTTATACAACTAGATGGAAGCTAGAATTAGCATCATATTAGAGGCCTCTTTACAGGCCCTCTAATTTTTTTAAAAAATATTAGCACAAGTGGTTGACAAGTGCTAAAAAAAGTCATACAATACTATTAGCACTGATAAAGTGATAGTGCTAGGAGGTTGATGAAGAGTGTTGACTAAAAGACAGAGTAACGTCTTAAAGTTAATTGTCGAAAGATATATTAAAGAAGCAAAACCTATTGGGTCAAAAATAATATCTAAAGCCCTAAAATGTTCAAGTGCCACAGTTCGTAATGAAATGGCCGCACTTGAAAATGCCGGTTACTTAGAAAAAACTCATACTTCATCTGGCAGAGTACCAAGTGAGTTAGGCTATCGCTACTATGTAGATAACTTAATGGAATTAAAAAAGATGAATGCTGAAGATATGTTAAAGCTTCAAATAGTTTTTAGAAATCAACAATTAGCTTTGTCGGACGTAATTACTAAAAGCTTACAAGTCATTTCAGATATTACTAACTATACGACAATTGTATTAGGAAGTACATCACATGAAAATCTACTTAAACAAATCGAAGTAGTACCTATAGATGATACTAGTATGATTGTGATTATTGTAACTGATAAAGGACATGTAGAACATAAAAGCATTAAGTTGAATGATGTTTCACTTGATGAAATTAAAAAAACAGTCAACTTAATCAACAATCTAATAGCCGGAACACCAATTGATGAAGTAAGTGCTAAATTAGAGTATGAAATAAAGCCTATTATTGGAAAGTATGTTAAACAACATGAACAATTATATAATGCCTTTTATCATGTATTTAATGATTTTACCAATCAAGAAGTAAATGTCGTAGGAAGACATAAAATATTGGAACAACCTGAATTTAGTACTAATATTGAAAAGATCAAAAACATATATAATAAGTTAGAAGATAAAGAAGTTCTTCGAAAGATTGAAGAAGATACTGAGAATAATATCAAAGTATATATTGGTGCTGAAAGTAACATAGATGATGATGTTACAGTTATAAAAACAAGGTTTAAAACACCTACAGAAGAAGGCACAATCGCTATTATTGGTCCAAAGAGAATGGAATATGATCAAGTTGTTTCCATGCTAGAATACATGAAGGAAAACATTGAAAGGTAGGAGAGTATGAATAAAGAAAATGAAAATATTGAAGTGTTAAAAGAAGAACAACCAAGAAAAGATTTAAACAATGGTCCTAATAAACAAACAAAAAATGATCATTGCAAACATCATAATCATGATAAAAAACATCCCGAACATGGTTGTAACTGTAATAATAAATGTGATAATAAAAAAGAAGAAGAGTTACTTGCTAAAGTAAAAGAATTAGAGGAGTTAAATAATTCTTTAACCGAAAAAGTAAAATTAGCTCAAGCTGAATTAATAAATTATCGTCGTCGTAAAGATGAAGAAACAGCAAATATGTTAAAGTTTGCTAATCAAAACTTAATTATGGAAATACTTCCAATTCTAGACAATTTTGAAAGAGCCATTAAGTTAGATGATAATGATTTAACTGATGAACTATCAAAATTCCTAACTGGATTTAAAATAATGTATGCCTCCCTAAATGGAGTCTTACAAAAATTCGGAGTAGAGGAAATTTCAAGAGTCGGAGAAATATTTGATCCTACTCAGGAACAAGCTCTAATCACTGATAGTCTAGCTGATCATCAAGATGAAGAAGTGCTAGAAGTATTACAAAAAGGTTATAAACTAAAAGACAGAGTCATAAGACCTGCCTCAGTAAAAATAAATCAATTATAAAAGGAGAGATAATATATGAGTAAAATTATTGGTATCGATTTAGGTACAACAAATTCATGTGCTGCTGTACTAGAAGCAGGAGCACCAAAAGTAATTCCAAATCCAGAAGGCTCAAGAACAACTCCATCAGTTGTAGCTTTCAAAAAAGGAGAAAGAATCGTTGGTGAATCAGCAAAGCGTCAAGCTTTGACTAACCCAAATACTGTTTCATCAATTAAAAGAAAAATGGGTACTAGTGAAAAGGTAGAACTAGAAGGAAAAAAATATACTCCAGAAGAAATTTCAGCTATGATTTTATCATACATTAAAGATTATGCTGAAAGTTACTTAGGTGAAAAAGTTACTAAAGCAGTTATTACTGTTCCAGCATACTTCAACGATTCACAACGTCAAGCTACAAAAAATGCTGGTAAAATTGCTGGCTTAGAAGTAGAAAGAATTATCAATGAACCAACCGCTGCTGCTCTAGCATATGGTCTTGAAAAAGATGAAGGACAAACAATCCTAGTATACGACTTAGGTGGTGGTACTTTCGATGTATCTATCCTAGAATTAGGTGATGGTGTATTTGAAGTTAAATCCACAGCTGGTAACAACCATTTAGGTGGAGATGACTTTGATGAGCGAATCATTGAATACTTAGTAAAAGAATTTAAGAAAGAAAATGGTGTTGACTTATCAAAAGATAAGATGGCAATGCAACGTTTAAAAGAAGTTGCTGAAAAAGCTAAGAAAGACTTATCAGGAATGGTATCAACTCAAGTATCTGCACCATTTATTGCTAAAGGTGATGACGGAGAACCTCTACACTTAGACATGACTTTAACAAGAGCTAAATTTGAAGACTTAATTTCTGACTTAGTAGAGTCAACTCTAGAACCAGTTAGAAAAGCCTTAAAAGATGCTCATATGACTAAAAAAGATCTAGATAAAGTAATCTTAGTAGGTGGATCTACTCGTGTACCAATGGTATATGACTTAATTACTAAAGAATTAGGAAAAGAACCTTCACGTGAAGTTAACCCTGATGAAGTAGTTGCAATGGGTGCAGCTATTCAAGGTGGTGTTTTAACTGGTGATGTTAATGATATTGTCTTACTAGATGTTACACCTCTATCATTAGGACTTGAAACTTTAGGTGGAGTTATGACAACTCTAATCCCAAGAAATACAACAATTCCAACTTCTAAGAAAGAAGTATTCTCAACTGCTGCTGATAATCAACCTGCTGTAGATATTCATATCTTACAAGGTGAGCGTCCAATGGCTGCTGACAATAAGACTTTAGGAAGATTCCAATTAGGAAACATTCCTCCAGCACCAAGAGGAGTACCACAAATCGAAGTAACATTTGATATTGATGCTAATGGTATTGTTAATGTAAAGGCAAAAGATTTAGGAACCAACAAAGAACAATCAATTACTATTACATCAAGTACAAACTTAACAGAAGAAGAAATTGAAAAGATGCGTAAAGAAGCTGAAGAAAATAAAGAAGCTGATGAAAAACGTAAAGAAGAAGCTGAAGTTAAAAACGAAGCTGAACAAATGGTATTCCAAACAGAAAAGGCTATCAAAGATTTAGGTGATAAAGCTGACAAAAAAGAAGTAGAAGAAGCTGAGGACTTAATCAAAGACTTAAAGAAAGCTCTTGAGGGTGGAGATATCGATGAAATTAAGAAAGAAAAAGAAAAACTTCAAGAAAAAGCTATGGCTTTAGCAACAAAAGTTTATGAACAAGCTGCAAAAGAGCGTGAACAAGAATCAAATGACGACAAAGAAGACGAAGAAGAAAAGCCAAAAAAGAAAAACAAAAAAGATGATGATGTAAAAGAAGCAGATATTGAAGAAGAATAAAAATAGAAAGGAAAAAATAAGAAGTAGTCTTGATTTAAGTACTACTTCTTATTACTAATTTAAATATAAAATGGAAAAACTATTAGAAAGAAATGAAGTAGAGCAAAAAGATAAATGGGATTTAGAAAGTGTCTATAAGTCAAACAAAGAATTAAAAATAGATTTTCAAGTAGTACAAGATAATATTGTAAAGTTAGAAGCAATGCAAGAAGAGTTTACAATATCAAGCAAAAAATTCCTAGCTTTTTTAGAACTATATAATGCTACAACCAGAATACTTGAAAAATTATTTACTTATGCTATTCGTAAAAATGATGAAGACTTGGCAAATAGTACATATCAAGAACTATCTGGTAAAGTCCTAAATTTATATCAATCATTTCAAGAGAAAACATCTTTTACAACTCCAGCAATACTAGCTTGTGATAAATCTAAAATATTGTCCTATTTTGCTGAAGAGAAATCTTTAGAAAAATATCGTCATAATATTGAAGATATTTTTAGATACAAAGAACATACTTTATCTAAAGAAGAAGAAAAAATTGTCTCAGCCTATGCTAAAGTAATTGCTAGTAGTAGTGATACAGCATCTTATCTTATGAATGCTGACTTAGAGTTTCCCAAAATTAAAAATTCCGAAAACAAATTAGTAGAATTAAATTCAAGTAACTATAGTCTGTTTTTAAAAGATAATAATCGAAATGTTAGAAAAAACGCTTTTCTAAAGTACCATGAAGGTTATGGTAAAGTAAAAAATACTTTAACTTCAACTCTCGCCACAGCCTGTGAAGCTCAAAGTGTCTCTAGTAAATTAAGACACTATAATTCTAGTTTAGAAGAGAGCCTATATCCTGATGCTGTGCCAACTGAATTATATACTAATCTAATTGAAACTATTCATAAGAATTTACCATCTTTATATGAGTATTATCAAGTAAAACAAAAATTACTTCATTTAAAAGATTTTCATATTTATGATAGTTATGTTTCTGTTACTAAAGATAATCAAAAAGAGTATAGTTTTGATGAGGGAAAAGAAATCGTTTTAAATTCTCTTAGTGTTTTAGGTGATGAGTATGAAACTATTTTAAAAACAGCTTTCACGGATGGTTGGATTGATAAATACCCAAATAAAAATAAAAAGTCGGGAGCTTATTCATGTGGTGGCTATGACACCAAACCATTTGTCTTGTTAAATTACACAAAGACCTATGATGATGTTTCAACTCTAGCTCATGAGTTAGGCCACTCTATGCACACATATTTTTCTAATAAATATAATGATTATGGTAATCATGAATATCCAATCTTCTTAGCTGAGATAGCATCCACTGTTAATGAAATGTTATTTTCTCATTACATGGAGGAAAATGCTACAACTAAAGAAGAAAAATTGAATGTCTTGAGTGACAGGCTTGATACATTTAAAGGGACTATCTTTAGACAAACAATGTTTGCTGAATTTGAAAAATATATTCATGAATTAACTGACAAAGGTGAGGTATTAACACCAGATCTAATTTGTAACTATTATTACGATTTAAATAAATTATATTTTGGGGATGAAGTAGTTCTAGATGAAGAAATTAAATATGAATGCTTAAGAATTCCTCATTTCTATTCTCCATTTTATGTATACAAATATGCAACAGGTTTATCTATAGCTTCCTATATTGCTGAAAATATTATTAATAAAACTCTTGGATTTAGGGAAAAATACATTGAATTTTTAAAGGCATCTGGTAGAGATTATCCATTAGAAGTTTTAAAGATAATTGATGTTGATTTAACTGATACCAAAGTATTTGATGAGGCAATGCATGTATTTAGAAAGACTTTAGATGAATTTATAGAATTAAGTAAGTAAAAGAGGTGTAAAAAATGGCTGACAAAAGAGATTATTATGAGGTATTGGGCGTTGACAAAAATGCCAGTACTGATGAGATAAAAAGTGCTTTTCGTAAAAAAGCTAAACAATTTCATCCTGATTTAAATAAAGATGATCCTTCAGCAGCTGATAAGTTTAAAGAAGCCCAAGAGGCTTATGAGGTTTTGTCTGATGAATCAAAACGTAAAATGTATGATCAATATGGTCATGCTGGTGTTAACAATTCTTATGCATCTGGCAATGGTGCTGGATTTGGTGGCTTTGATGCCTCTGGTTTTGACTTTGGTGATATATTTGATTCCTTCTTTGGTGGCGGAACAAGTGGTTTTGGTGGTTTCTCAAACTTCTCATCTTCCGCATCTGGAACTAGAAAAACTCGTGGTAGTGATGTCTTAATGCGTATGAAACTAGATTTTGATGAAGCTATCTTTGGAACAGAAAAGAAATTTAATTTAGATGTGGTTGAGGAATGTGATGAATGTCATGGTAAAGGTGGCTTTGATCCAGAAACTTGTGAAACCTGTCATGGTACCGGAACTGTTACTAGTCAAAGACAAACTATTTTAGGTTCTTTCTTATCTAAAGGGCCATGTCCAGATTGCGATGGTAAAGGAAAAATCTATAAACAAAAATGTAGTGAATGTAACGGAAAAGGAAGAATTAAAAAGAATAAAAAAATTACTATTAATATCCCAGCTGGTGTCCAAACAGGCGATCGTCAAAGAATTTCTGGCAAAGGAAATCCTGGTACCAATGGCGGTGAAAATGGTGATTTATACTTAGAATATGTAGTCGAAGAACATGACTACTACACAAGAGATAATGATGATATCTATCTAGAAGTACCATTAACTCTAACCGAAGCCATTCTAGGTTGTAAAAAAACAATTCCTACTTTATATGGAAATGTAAAATTAACTGTTGACGCTGGAACCTCATCTGGTGAAAAACAAAAAATCAAAGGAAAAGGTGTCAATAACGAATACCGTAGACATAAAGGAGATATGTATGTAATCTTTAAAGTCTACACTCCAAAGAAACTAACTAGAGAACAAAAATCTTTAATAGAAAAGTTAAAAGATACAGACATGACAACTCGTGAAACAAATGATTTTGACAAGTTTGTCGCTAAAAATGATTAAGTGATTACCAATCACTTTTTCTTTTTGTATAATTTTGTATTTGTTGCAAAAGCAACACAAAAAAACTGGCTAATATGATACAATAAACTAGTCTAAAGGAGGATTAACATGACAAAAGGTGACAAATACACTAAACAAATATTTAGAAAGATATTAAGAGATGGTTGTCTTGATAAAGATCCAAGAGGACATTATGCTGATGGTGCTAAGGCTCATACTCTAAGCATCAATCATGGTATGTGTACTTATGATTTAACTAAAGGAGAAAGTCCCTTAATAACGCTAAGACCAATAGCTGTAAAATCAAGTATTGGTGAATTATTATGGATTTATCAAGATGAATCAAATGACCTTAATCTTTTAAGAGATAAATATGGTGTAACTTGGTGGGATGAATGGGACATAGGAAATAGAACAATCGGAACTGTATATGGTGAAACCGTAAGAAGACATAATTTAGTTAAAAATTTAATTAAAGATATAGAAGAAAATCCTGATGGCAGACGTCATATAATTAGTCTTTGGCAAGAAGATGACTTTAAAGAGCCTCATGGTCTAAAACCTTGTGCCTTTATGACCGAATGGAATGTTCGTCATGGTAAAGATGGTGTTGATTATCTAGATATGTGCCTAACTCAACGTTCAAGTGACTTCGCAACAGCTGGTTGTATTAATCAAGTTCAATACTTAGTTTTCCTGCATTTAATTGCTAGACATCTTGGTCTAACTCCAGGCCGTTTCACTTGGTTTTATAACAATATTCAAATATATGACCGACATATTAAACAAGTAAAAGAACTATTAAAAAGAACTCCAGTCGATTGTGAACCTAAAATATGGTTAAACCCAGACAAAAAAAACTTTTATGATTTTACTGTTGATGATATTAAAATAATTGATTATCCAAGAGCTGAAATAAAAGAAAAAAATCCTCAACTTAAGTTTGAAATAGGTATTTAAAATGGCTACCATAACTTTAATCGCAGCCATAGGAGACAATAATTGTCTAGGAAAAGATAATAAATTATTATGGCATATTCCTGAAGATTTAAAATTTTTCAAAGAACATACTATTGGTAAACAAATAATACTAGGAAGAAAAACTTTAGAATCCCTACCAGGGCTCCTTCCTAAAAGAAAACATTTAGTCTTAACACATCAAAATATAGAAGAAAACGAAAACCTAAAAACATTTTCTAATCTAAACGATTTACTAAAGTACCTAGCGCCTTTAGAAGAAGAGGTCATGGTAATTGGTGGAGCTAAAGTCTATGAAGAGTTTTTACCATATGCTCATAAATTAATCTTAACAGAAATATCAGAAAACGTAGAAGCTGATGCTTATTTTCCAACTATAAAAGAATCCGACTGGGAAAAAGAAATCTTATCAGAACATGAATATAATGGACTAAAGTATATTCATGCCATCTATAAAAGAAAATAAATTAAAAATGTAAAATATCACTCAAAAAAAGTGATATTTTTTTCTTAAAGTAATTGAGTTTTTTCTCTAAATAATGTAATATTATAAGAGAATAATGTAAAGAGTAAAGGGTGTGTTAAATATGACTTTAAGAATGTATGGAAGTATGGCTTTTGCAATTTGTGCTTTAGTATATTTAAGTTTTTTATTACTTATGTATATAAATAAGAAGAAAGTAGGGGGTATGCAAACTAAAGTATTTTCTGCCTTACTTGCTGCAGCAATTTTCCTGTCTCTTAGTGAATGTGGTTACGTTTATGGACTTTCTGTTTTAAAAACAGATCCTAAATTAACTGAAATAACTTGTCGAATTTATACCTTTGGTATTTTATTAATTATAAATTTATTTATATATTATCTTATAACTATGTTTCAAAAAGGATACGAGAAAGAGAAACAACGTAAGAGAAATTTAATTGCCTTAGGTCTAGGAGTATTATTAACAGTTATAATTACTTTAATTTCTATATTGCTACCATTAGATTATACCAGTTCAAAATCTGGACTATATAATTTTGCTGGACCAGCTACCACAATAGTATACGCTGAAGGATTCCTTTTATTCCTTGCTATATTTATTGTTATGATTATTAAAAGAAAAAAAATACCTAAAAGTCAACAGAGACCTATTTATTTCTTTTTATTTATCTTCATTGTCTTTATATCTCCACAATTAATCTTTGATTATGACTTAAACTTAATTTCATTTAACTTTGCTTTCATGGTTTCAACTTTATACTTTACCCTTGAAAGTCAGGACAATAAGCTAGTTCAAGAACTTCAAGCTCTAAAAGAAGATGCTGAAACAGCCGATAAAGCTAAAACAGAATTCTTAATAAATATGTCCCATGAAATTAGATCTCCTATGAGTACAATCTTAGGTTACAGTGAAATTCTTCTAAACGAAGAACCATTAACAGAAAGTGTTGCTAAAAGAGATACTGAAAACATCTATAATGCCAGTAATGTTTTAATGCAATCTATAAGTACTATACTTGATATTTCAGAATTAGAAAATGATAAAGAAGTAATTAGAAATGAACAATATAACATTAATAGTCTATTATTTGAAATAGAAGAGACAACCATTTCTAAAATTAAACGTGATATTGAATACAAGACAATTTCAAATAACACTATTCCAAAAGAACTAATTGGTGATGTAGAAAAGATTCGTAAAATTCTTAATTACATAATTGATTATTTCTTAGATTCTACACCATCTGGAAAAATAACTTTATCAGTTAGTTCCAAAACACCAGATGCTGATAAATGTCAAATGTTCTTTACTATCACCAGCAACAATTGCCATATTTCTCAAGAAAAATTTGATATTGAATTTAATGATTTTGTTAAATTAGATGAAAATTCTGATAATTCTATTGATACTATTGATTTAAAATTAATAATCGCTAAAAAATATATTGGCTTATTAAAAGGAAAAGTAGATTTCAACAATGAAAATAATAACTGCGATTGTACAATTCTATTACCACAAGGTATTGAGGAAAATGCTACTATTCCTCGCCAAACTGTAAGAGAAGAACATCCAGATAACAAAAAGACTGTCTTAATAGCCGATGAAAATAGAGTTAATCACATAATTATAAATAAATTTTTAGAAAATGATGGTTTTAATATCATGAATTCTTATAGTAAAGAAGATGCAAATAACAAAATTAGATTTGAAAAACTAGATTTAATTTTAATAGATTCGAACTTTTTAAATGAAGATTTAGAACACATACTTAAAGAAAAAACAGAACCTTGTGCTATTGTTGAAATGAATGAAAATCATGTTCTTAAGACCAAAGAATATGTTAATGATATTATTTATAAACCTATAAGCAATGATTCTATCAGAAAAGTAATTAACAGATATATTAATGAAAAGGAAGTGAAATAATGATTACAGGATTAACACTAACTATTGGTAGTTTCTTTTTCATGATTTTGTTACTTATTGTTTATTTTTCACAAAATAAACAAAAAACAATTGAAACTAAATTATATAAATATATGCTTATTACTATGATGGCTTTAATCGTTACTGAGATTATCTTATGTGCCATAGTATATTACGCTGATAGTGAACAAATTAAAACTATAGCAGCAAGAATTCACTGGCTCTCAGCTGTAGCTTGGTTCTACTTATTGTATTTTTACAGTATTGCCTTTCTACGTGACATATCAATCGATTCATTTGGCAAATATATGTTTTATGATACTAGAAGCAAGATAATGACTATTTTTACTATAATCGTACTAATGGTATATTTCTTTATTCCATTTTCAAGTTTTGAAAAGATGTCTTATCTTCCAGGTCCAGCTGCCTACTTCTTAATTACCTATTGTACAATAGTTATGCTATGTATAATTGGCTATACTATTTTCCATGGTAAAGAAATCAATGCCCGTAAGAAAAAAACTATCTTTTTCCAAGTAATAATTCTAGCCGTTGATATGACTCTTCAATTTATGTTCAAAGATATTGCAATTGAAGCTATTGGTGCTGCTGTTCAAATGTTCTACTTATACTTTAACATTGAAAATCCAGACATCAAAAATGTTGCTGAACTAGAAATTATAAAAGCTGATATTGATAAATCAAATAAAACTAAATCGGACTTCTTATCAAATATATCTAGCGAAATAGTTCATCCAATGAATACAATTATTAATTGTAGTAAATTAATACTGAAAGATGATAACTATACCGAAGAGAAGGCTAAAGGTTATATCAAAGAAATATCTATTGCCGGTAGTAATCTATTAAACATTATTGATAATGTCCTAGATATATCTGCTCTTGATTCTAACGAAGAAGTTCTTGATTCTAAAGAATACTCTGTTGTTAATATTGTTAAAGATATAACTGATGTAATCAATACAAAACTAGGTGAAAAACCCGTAGAATTTTTACTAGAAGTAGATGAACAAATACCAAGTAAATTATCTGGTGATCATAACAAGATATATCAAATTCTCTTGAATCTTTTATCTAATTCTATTGAACATACTGAAGTTGGTAAAATAAAGCTAACTATTGAAATGGAAAAGAAAGATAATGATAACTGTACTTTAGTAATTCGTGTAAACGATACTGGAACAGGAATGACTAGAGAAGAGTACGACAAAATAAATAGCATTCTAAATACCAAGGAATCAGATAATTCTAATAATATTGATGAAATAGGTTTAGGTTTATCTACTATAAAGAAATACATTACTTTAATGAATGGTAATATAACTTTCCAAAGTGAATATGGAGTAGGTAGTTCTTTCCAAGTTCAAATAGACCAAAAAATAATTAACAATATGCCAGTAGGCGATGTCAAAAACACTATTAAATCTGATGAGAAAATCACTTACATTGATTGTTCTAGATACACAGTTCTAATAGTAGACGATGATGAATTAAGTTCTAAAGTAACTGAAAGAATGCTTGAGCCTTATAAATTTAACATCAAGAAAGTATCATCGGGAAGAGAATGTATTTATAATATTAAAGAAGATAATAAATATGACTTAATATTTATGGATCATATGATGCAAAGTTTAAATGGTATTGAAACTCTTCACAAAATAAGAAAACTAGATGGTTATACCATTCCTCCAGTAATAGCTCTAACAGCTAACGCTATCTCTGGTATGCGTGAATTATATTTAAATGAAGGTTTTGATGAATACTTGCCAAAACCAATCAAAACAGCTGAACTTAATAGCTTAATTAAAAAGTATTTTGGTAAAGACTTACAATAAAAAAGATTTCACGAATAACGTGAAATCTTTTAATTTAGGACTTTTTTCTAAGACATAATTCCCATAATACTTTAGGATTATCATATCTATCCATATTATTTTCTTCTAAATAGTATACATTAAAATTTTTAAAATAATAGTTGCAGTCTTCTTCATCAAAATATCTTTTATAAATATTTCCATCGAAGAAAAAGTTATGATCGATTTTTTCTAAATTATTTGTAGAAGGAATTCCCTTAGTTGAGTTAACTCTAACTAAAAGATAGCCATCTTTCTTTAGTACCCTTAAAATTTCTTTAATGATATACTTTGTCATTTCCTTATCAAAATAGTGTAGACATAAATCCGCAATTATAACATCAACAGAATTATCACTAAATGGTAATCCTCCAGTCATATCAAATAACATTGTCTGTAAATCTTTATTTTCTTCCTGGATCATCTTTAATACTTCAGTTGAAAAGTCTGTTGCGATAACGTCACTAAACCCTTCTGAAATTAAATAATTACTACAGTAAGCTCTTCCACACCCAAGTTCCACAAACTTAAAGTCTTTTCTAAATAGTTTAGTATATTTATTTAGCCAATCATCATAAGTTGAAATATACTTCTTATGAATATTATCCCAATATATATTAAAATCACTCATATTATCTTCACCTACATAACCATTGTATGTAAAATTCTATCTGTATTTTTAAAATTAAGTTTAGCAATCTCTTTTAACTTATCTTTTCCATATTTTTCAACAACTTCTTCACCAATAGTATCAACATCCTTACCAGCTCCTTTTGGTAAAGGAATATGAATACTATCGCATAATTTATCAAACTCTTTTAAGAAAATATATCTACTAATAATTGAACCAGAGGCAACCGCCAAGTTTTTATCCTCAGCTTTTGTAATAAAAGTAATTCCTCTTTGAACATCGCCTACATCACGTAAATATTCATAATATCTTGCTTCTCTTGCAAATTCATCAACAATAATATAATCGACACTAGGCCTTTCTTCTTGCATTAATTGATATAAAACTTTATTATGCATAATTGCCTTAATCTTATTCATATTAATGTCTTTAGCATACTTTTCATTATATTCTTTATTACTAAGGATAACACTACGATATTTAACTCTTTTTGCAATCTCTGGAGCAATCTTCAAAATCTTTGAATCATCTATCTTTTTAGAATCTCCAACACCTAAACTCTCTAAAAAAGGAATATCCTCTTTCTTTACGTAAGTAGCTGTAACAACAATTGGTCCAAAATAATCTCCTGTACCGACTTCATCTGATCCAACTGCGTTAGTATTATAATATTTAGCATCGGCCTTCTTAGCTTCTTCTTGCTTTTCCTTGGTATTTTCTAAAGCAACTCCCCACATAGCTGCATCAACATCTGCACTTTTTCCTTGAAACATTACTTTACCAGACTCATACATCGTAATAACTGTATCTTCTTCCTCTGCTTGAAAAACAACATAAGGAATAATTTTATCTCTTTTCTTGTCTTTGTAATATTCAATCATCTTTTGTTTAATTTCATCATTTACTTTAATAACTACGTTCATTGCTTCCACCTCTAAATTTATTATAGCATAATTATTAAAAATAGTTTATAATTAAGAATAGGAGAGTGATATAAATGAATATATTTGACATAGCTATAGTCTTATTTATTGCTATGTTTGCGATAGTTGGAGCTAAACATGGCCTAATTAAAGGGGTAGTATCTTTAGTTGGTATTATCCTAGTTTTCTTGATAGCTTTTTATTTAAAAGATCCATTTGGAAACTTTTTATGTAAATATCTTCCATTCTTTAACTTTACTGGTGAATTAGAAGGATTAGTATCTATAAACATCTTAATTTATCAATTAATAGCCTTCACCATTATAATAGCTGTATTACTATCAATATATGGATTACTAACAAGTATATCTGGTCTAATTCAAAAACTAGTAAACGCTACTATAATTTTAAAACTTCCATCAGCTATCGGTGGCTTTATAGTAGGTATTTTAGAAGGATATTTATTTGCCTTTTTAATTCTATTATTCTTGGTTTTACCATTTCAAAACTTTAAAATGTATACGGAAAGTTCTCTAGTAAACGCTATTGTCTATAAAACACCAATCTTATCAGATAGTAGTAGTAACGTTACAAATTCCATTAAAGATATTTATACAGTATCTGATAAAGTAATAAATAAAAAAATAAGTACTAATCAAGCTAATCTAGAAATAATTGATATTATGATTAAATATGATATTACAACAGCTCATACTGTAGAACAATTAGTAATCCTAGACAAACTAAATGGTATTAAAGGCATAGATACAATTATTAATAAGTATAAGTAGAAAGGATAAATTATGATATTTTTAGAAAAAGAAACTGATTTTTTTGAACTAATAAAAAATGATCTTGTATTAGTAGACTTTTATGCTACTTGGTGTGGTCCATGTCGTATGATAAGTCCTATCATTGATGAAATTTCCAAGGAAAAAGAAGAACTAACTATAATAAAAGTAGATGTCGACAAATTTCCAAATCTTGCTAGTAAATATGGTATTATGTCAATTCCAACTTTAATGGTTTTTAAGAAAGGTCAAGATGTAAAAACTTCAGTTGGTTACTTAGAAAAGACAGGTATAGAAGACTTATTAAAATAAGTCTTTTTCTATGTAAAAAATCGTTAAAAATCAGAAAAAAACTTGTTATAAAACTAATAAATTGCTATACTAAAAGAGTCTGATGACATAGGAGGGAATATAGAATATGAAATATGTATATATGTTTACTGAAGGAAGTAAAGATATGCGTAATCTCTTAGGTGGTAAAGGTGCTAACTTAGCAGAAATGACTAATATAGGCTTACCAGTTCCAAGAGGTTTTACAGTAACTACAGAGGCTTGTATAAAATACTACGAAGATGGTGAAAAGCTAAATTCCTCAATCATAGAAGAAATTGAATCTAAAATAAAAGAACTAGAAGAGATAACAGGTAAAACAATGGGCAATGTTAAAAATCCATTATTAGTATCTGTAAGATCTGGTGCTAGAGCAAGTATGCCTGGTATGATGGATACAGTTTTAAATCTAGGATTAAACGATGCTGTTGCTGAAGGATTTAGTGAAGTAACAAATAACCCAAGATTCGTTTACGATTCTTATCGTCGTTTTATTCAAATGTTTGCTGATGTTGTTATGGGCTTCCCAAAATCATCATTTGAAAGACTTTTCGATAAAATTAAAGAAGAAAAGAATGTTGAATTCGATACAGAATTAACTGCTGATGATTTAAAAGAAGTAATTGAAATCTACAAAGGAGAATATAGGAAACATGCTAATGCTGATTTCCCACAAGATCCAAAAGAACAACTAATAGAAGCTATAAAAGCTGTATTTAGAAGTTGGAATAATGATAGAGCAATTACATACCGTCGTTTAAATGACATTCCTAGTGAATGGGGAACTGCTGTAAACGTTCAAGAAATGGTTTATGGTAATAAAGGTGAAACATCAGGAACAGGTGTTGCCTTCACAAGAAACCCAGCAACTGGAGAAAATAAATTATATGGTGAATACTTAATGAATGCTCAAGGTGAAGACGTTGTAGCAGGAATTCGTACACCAAAAAGTATTGAAACATTAAAAGAAGTAATGCCAGAATGTTATGAAGAATTTAAGAAAATTTGTAAGATTCTAGAAGATCATTATCGTGACATGCAAGATATGGAATTTACTATTGAAGATGGTAAACTATTCATGTTACAAACTAGAAATGGTAAAAGAACTGCAAAGGCCGCTTTGAAAATTGCTGTTGACTTAGTAAATGAAGGTATGATTTCTAAAGAAGAAGCCTTATTAAAGATTGAGCCAAAACAATTAGATCAATTGCTACATCCTAACTTCGATGATGCTAGTCTAAAAGCTGCTAAAGTAATTGCTACTGGACTTGCTGCATCTCCTGGTGCTGCAACTGGTAAATTATGCTTTACTGCTGAAGATGTAATTAAAATGCATGAAGCCGGAGAAAAAGATCTTATCTTAGCAAGACTTGAAACTTCGCCAGAAGATATCGAAGGTATGAACCTAGCTCATGGTATCTTAACTGTTCGTGGAGGTATGACTTCACACGCTGCCGTTGTAGCTCGTGGTATGGGTACTTGCTGCGTATCAGGCTGTGGTGATATCATCGTTGATGAAGAAAATAAAACTTTAAAATTAAAAGATGGTACAACATTCAAAGAAGGAGACTATATCAGTCTTGATGGATCAACTGGTAATGTTTACGGAGAACAAATTAAAACAGTTGAACCAGAAATTTCAGGTAACTTTGAAACAATCATGGAATGGGCTGATGCCACTCGTAAATTAAAAATCAGAACAAATGCTGATACTCCAAGAGATGCTCTTCAAGCTAGAAAGTTCGGAGCTGAAGGAATTGGTCTATGCCGTACTGAGCATATGTTCTTTGAAGAAGAAAGAATCTTTAACTTCCGCCGTATGATTACCGCAACAACTGTGGAAGCACGTGAAGAAGCTCTAGAAAAAATTCTTCCATATCAAAGAGATGACTTTGAAGGCTTATTTAGAGCTATGGACGGTTATACAGTAACAATTCGTTTCTTAGACCCACCTCTACATGAATTCTTACCACATACAGATGAAGAAATTAAACCTTTAGCAGAAAGTCTAGGTATGACTTTTGAAGCTCTAAAGAATAGAGTTGAATCATTAAAAGAATTCAATCCGATGATGGGACATCGTGGTTGCCGTCTAGCAATTACTTATCCAGAAATTGCTAAGATGCAAACAAGAGCTGTAATTGAAGCAGCAATTAATGTTCAGAATGAAGGAAAGACAGTTATTCCTGAAATCATGATTCCACTAGTTGGAACTGTAAAAGAATTAAAATATGTTAAAAATATTGTTGTAGAAACAGCAAAAGAAATTATTAAGGAAAAAGGTGCTGACTTAAAATATGAGGTTGGTACTATGATTGAAATTCCAAGAGCTGCTCTAACAGCTGATGAAATAGCAGAAGAAGCTGAATTCTTCAGTTTTGGTACAAATGACTTAACTCAAATGACATTTGGTTTCTCAAGAGATGATGCTACTAAATTCTTAGGAGATTATTACAAGAAGAAAATTCTTGAACAAGATCCATTCGCAACAATCGATCAAACTGGTGTTGGTAAATTAGTTGCTATGGCTGCTGAACTAGGTCGTAAAACTAGACCAAATATTCACTTAGGAATCTGTGGTGAACATGGTGGAGATCCAAAGAGTATTGATTTCTGTCATAGAGTAGGACTTGATTATGTATCTTGTTCACCATTCCGTGTACCAGTAGCAAGATTAGCTGCTGCTCAAGCTGCAATCAATAATAAATAATAGTTTAATAAAAATACAGAATAACTCTATCAAATGATAGAGTTTTCTTTTTTATCAATATAAGTATATGTATACAAAACTTCTAGAGAGTATCTGTAAACAATAATGTCAAGCCTAGTTTAGGTCACTATGTTTTTACCAAAAAAGATGTTATACTATAGTATGAAAGGATGATAAAAATGAGTAGAGAAAATGATGTAATAAAAGATAAAGCGCATTATGATAGAATCTATGGTGGAGACAATCGTAGAGAAACAGAACAAATATGGGAAAGAGAAAGAGCAGCAGCTAGAGTAAGAGATGAAAGAGATGAGTACGAAAGAAGAACAAGGGAGACTCAAAGAGAACATTCAGATCTACTTAGAGGAATGTCGCCGGACGATCGAAGAAGATATGATGAAATGAGAAGAAGAGAAGAATTCTATAGAGGAATGGATTCGGAAAAAAGAGTATCAGCTTTAGGACGTGAAAGAGAAATTATTGATTATCAAAATCAGATGCAACAAAGACAAGATGCAAAAGCAAAAGAAAAAGCTGCTAGAGAATTGGCTTTCAAAAAAGCAAAAATGCGTTATAACTCTCTAAACCCACTAGTTAAAGTTTTCTCAAAAAATCCAGACAAAATAGATTATGGATCAATGAGTGCCGATAGAATTGACTCTCTATATGGAGGTAAGAAAAGATGATGGATGAACTTAACATCGCATTCAATGATTATATTGATGCCTACAAAGATTTAGATATAGCCGAAAAAAGAAAAGAAATGATAAATAATATTAAAGAAATGATTGCTATGATCGAACAAACGGCTACTGATGAAGGAATCGTATTAAACTACCTAAGAAGTAGAGAAATACTAGATTTAGACGAAGGTCGAGAAAGTGAAGACGATTACTTAGAAGCTCTACTTGTATACGTTGAAAACTTTAAAAATATCTTAGGACAATATCTAGATAAAAGAAAATAAACTTACAAAAATTAATTTTAAACAAGTAAAAATAACTCAGGAGGTTAAAAATCTTGAGTTTTTAATTACTTTAAAAAGTATAAAAACAAACTTCTATTAAAAATAGCAAAAAAAACAAAAACACACAGTTGAGTATATGAATATATAAAAAACATAGTTTTATTTCAACTATATGTTTCAACATTCGAACAAAATGAAAGTAATAAGTCTTCCACTAAAAAGAAAAGTATGATACTATATAAAGAGAATGAAAATATAAAAGTCAAAGCAAAGTAAGAATATCAAAAACAAAAATAAATAAAACTTGTCAAGCTCATATAATCAACAGATATTGTAATAATGCCAAAAACTCGGAGGTAAGCAGTTATGAAAGAAATTAATGCCATAGTAAAAAGGTTAAAATATCCAGTTGCTACAATTGTACTAGTAACTGCCTGTTATATCTGTTTAACTGCCAAGGAAACTTTTAGTGCGGATACAAAAAATTATACTAGGGATGAATTGCAAAAAATGGTCGTATCTGCTGCTATTAGCTACTACTACAACAATTACTATTCTGATTATGAAGAATATTTATTGGATTCAGATATTGTATATCCCTATATTGGGGGAAAAAACGATGTATCATCTGAAAATAAAAACAAATGCATTTTAGATTATCAAAATAAAACTGGATGTGTTTCGGCCGATAATTACTACCCACTAATATCAACAACTTTTTACAGAAATCTAAAAATAACTCCAGAAGAAGTAAGCCGTTCTAATATGTATAACACTGATTGCACGGGTTTTACTTATTTAGTATATAATAATGTCTTAGGTTATGATTTGTCAGAATTTTATGCAATGGCAACTTCTGCAAACGTTGTTAGAATTAATTCCAATGGTACACCAGAAAAAACAAAAGCTGTAACATCAAAGAAGGATTATTTTGATACTGCTAATAAGTTTGGTAGGGCATGGAACAGCACTGGTAATTTAGGAAGGATCGCCAATTGTTTAGCAACTAACGCCGGAAACAGAAATGCCTGCATTTTTAGTGATGTCTTATCTTCTAATGATATGAAAAAATATGCTGCAGGTGGTACCAACTTTAAAGAGGGTGTAATTTATACAGATCCAGATAATAAATCAGAGCTTATTTTTAATTATAATTTTACAAATCTTGACTACCAAAAAGAAACTAACTATACAGCCTATAAAGTTGAGTGGGAGAAAATAGAAAAATATTTTAAAGCTGATAGCAGTGATTTTATAATGCAAGCAGGAGATATGTTACGACTTGCTTATAGATCAAATGGGCATGTCATGGTTTACGTCGGTAAGGTTTTCAACTCAAATGACACCGGTCTTATTCACTCTACAGGAACAGATGGTAATAGCGATGATTTTGGTGTTAGATATGAGTCAAACATATATAATTATTTAAATGATAAAATGTCATACTTAAAGAATAATGGAGACAAAAATAGAATAATAAGTATATCGGTATTTAGACCTATCAATAAATATTGTGATAAAACAATATGTACCAAAGAAAATATTGCTTCTAATATTACTCCTAATGATAAAGCACGAGTGACTTTTTCAGGCACTAGAGTTGAACAATACATTGCTAAAGATGGTAGAGGTATCAGTTCTTATAACTCTGTTGATATTGGTGATACTATCACTTATGGCCTAAGTCTAGAGGATAAAAGAAAATATGGTTATTGTTCAAATAGTTCAAAAGCAAAAAAAGACTGTGCTTGTACAGAAGAAAATCCAAATTGTGGATTAAAATGGGTTGAAACTGGCAATTCCTATGATGAAGGACCATCAGGCAAGAAAAAATACACAATAAAATTCACTTCGCCAAAAGGAACAACATTAAAAGAATGTCCCAAAGCATTTAGCAAAACCACTAATTCAGACAATAGTGTATCATGTGTATATACTGGAACTGGTTGGAATTACCCACAGTTTAATGTTAATATTGATAGTTCAGCTCCTAGTAAAATAGAGCCAGGAAAATTTGAAGTTACATACAATGGTAGTACTTTAGAACTAAAAACAATTGAATTGAATGTTAATCGAACTATAAATTTTAATGATATTAGTAATCTAAATGAAAAGATAAATGAATTCAAAAATAAAAATTACACTTATAGCACTAGCAACCAAATTAGTGATAAAAATAGTATGAACAAAGTAACCACATTTTCATCATTAGACTTCATTAAATATATTTATTGGAAAAACTTTAAAATTGATTTGACTAATTTAACAGGACAGAAAATTGTTGATTCTTTATTTTATTCGTATTCCAAATCTTCTACTCAGAAATATAACACTAAAAATTACACATACAAATATAGTGCCTTTTTCAAGAAGAATGGAACTGATGATGCTATCAGTAAAATGCTAGTAGATGGAATGTATGGCGGTAAAAAGCTAATCGGTAATGAAGATGGAAAAAGAATTAAGTATATCCACCATAGATACTTTGAAATTGGTGATATTATTGTAGTATCAGATAAAATTAATGATAATTTTTCTCACAGTGGAGTTGGGAATTCTTTAAACTTCAGTTTAACTACAATAAATCCAAATACTGATTTTAAATATTATATGGTTACTGATTTTGATAAGAATGGTTACCCAACATTAATTAATTTCAGTGAAAATGGTGTTGAGTCTTGTGATAAAACTATTAAAACATTTAGTGGCGAAGGAAATTATCTCATGAACAATGGTAAGAATTATTTGTGTAATTATAGGGTAATAAAACACTTATTATATTCATCAAACTTATTTGCAGTACTTAGACCAAGTAAAGTATATAATGATGCTGAGTATGAAGTAGTTCTACATTATGATCAAAAACCAACAACAGAAGAAACTCCAAGAACAAACTTGAAATATAATACTAAATATCCAGTGCCAACAATATCTAAAACAGGATACGAGTTTGATGGATGGTACACTGAACTTTCTGTCAATGACAAAGGCGAGTATGTGTACAATAAAAAAGCAACTAAAGTTAATTTACACACCGATCATGAAGTATGGGCAAAGTTTTCTCCTATTGAATATAATCTTACCATCAAACCTAACGGTGGTACTTTCTCTGGTGCTACCTCTGTAAAAGTTGCCTATAAAAAAGAATATACTCTTCCAACTATTACTAGAGAAGGCTATACTTTCGTTAAATGGCAAGTATCAGGTAAAGACAGTAGTATAAATGGAAACACACTAACAATGGGGAACGAAGATGCAACAGCAACGGCAGTTTGGAAAGAAAATGATCATCTAATATTTGATAGTTCTCTATCAGTAGACAAAAATAATAAGATAATCTATCACATTAAAGCGAGCTCTTTAATGAGTGACATATTAAATAAGACTTCCACAAATGGCACAGTCGTTTTATATGATAACAAAAACAATATTATTAAAGAAAATCATCTAGTAGCAACCGGTTACATTATGTCATTTAAATTTGTAAGCCAAACTATTAATTATAAAGTTGCTGTAAAAGGAGATGTAACAGGGGATGGTTATGTTAAAGTTAATGATGTTATGAAGATTGCTAACTATTTACTGGAAAATAAAGGATTAACTGGTGAGTACCTTATAGCTGCAGATATAAATAGTGATAATAAAGTAAAAATGAATGACTTGATGAAGTTAGCAACTACTATGATAAATGGAGGAAATTTATGAAAAAATTATTTTTTGTCTTTTTACTTGTCCTTTCTATAATATTTTTACCAAGTGTAAATGCTAGTAGTATTGATACAAGTATAAATTGTCCGTCTACTGTTTATGTTGGCGATGGTATTAGTTGTACTATATATGGTATTGCTAGTGATGTTTACTTATCTGGAATAAAGGCTAATTATGAAATAGCTAATGCATCATATACATCATTTTCTGTTGGTAGTGACTGGGTTGCTTATGCATCTAATAATAATGGTTTTGTTATTGGAAATACTTCTGGAGGAAAAACAGGAAGAGTAGTTTTAGGAGTTCTAAAAGTACAACCGACAGTTGGTGTTTCAGGAAGAGTTACAGTTGGTATAAAAACGGTAAATGCATCTGATGTTTCATATAATGATTATGATTTAGCAGCTAGAAGTAGTGTTGTAACAATTGTAGAAAGACCAAAACCGCCTACACCTACACCAACTCCAACTCCAACTCCATCTACACCTACACCCACACCAACCCCATCTACACCTACGACTCCCCAAAATCCACAGCAACCAGAAGAACAAGAGGATGTTTATCTCGATAGTCTAGAAGTTGTTGAATCTAAATTGGATTTCAAGAAGGATGTTTATGAATATTTAGTAGAAGTTAATGAAAACGTAAGAGAAATAACTATTAAAGCTACTTCTAAATTTAATATAGAAGGTACTGGCAAATTTAAATTAAATAGTACTACTAATAAATTTTTAGTAAAAGTTAAAGGAAAGAAGAAAACTAAAACTTATACAATACGAATAAATAAAGTAAGTAATAAAGTTAAAAATAATAAAGAAGAAATAGAAAAAGCATTAACTAAATATGATACAGTTATTGTAGATTTAGATAATAAGAAAGATGACTTGAAAGCTTATAAAGAAGTTCTTGACAAAGTAAAAGAAACTAAAAAGAAAATTATATATAATATTTATGATAATAATAAGCTGCTATATACTTATACTTTTAATGGTAATAAAGTAGATTATGTATTAGACAATATAGATTTAAGTATTAGTTTTACAACAAATAAAAATATAGATAATCTTGAAAATAATAAAATTATATTAGATATGAAGTATAAAAGTTATTTTCCAAAAGGAACTGAACTAAAAATATATGATACTAAGAAGTTAAAAAATAAAAGTATAAAACTATTTAAAATTAACGAAGAAAATGGTTTAGAATTAATAAAGAATAATATAAATACCAAGGATAATGATGTAACTCTAATATTAGAAAAGGGAGATTTATACGTGATTGGTAGTGAAAAGAGTACTATTTTAGGATATGAAAAGATGGTTATTGTTCAAGCTATTCTGATAATTATTATTTTATTAGCACTAATATATTTTATGATAAAGTGTTCGCATTTAAGAAAAGATGATAGTGAAATTAGTTAATTTTTTCATATAGTAACTTTTTTAAGTTTAAAGGTAAAATATATTGAGTTTGATAAGTACAACAAGTATTGAGTAAAAATAAAGGGTCTTTGTCAAATAGTATTGGTGAAGAACTTTGATAAAATATAAGAGGGAGACATAAGTCATCCTTTTATTATAGTTCAATTATATCAAAAAATTATTGTTTTATTGTAACAGAAGATTGCCAAGAAAAACATATATTTAAAAATTGCCAACTGGAATTTTATGATGGGGTTGTTGGTATAATCTGTGATCGATATAACAATATTGATAAGTATGAGGTATATTTAATTAAAAGCACTGGTTCAATCACATGTCCACTTCTATATAATAAAACAACGTAAAATTTAGTATTTAAATTGTGAGGATAATGTGACATAGTAATCATAGCGATAAGTCCTATCTTATAAAAATGTTTTTTGGATAATTACATTTTACTAGACTTATTGCTTTTTTTATATAAAAAGTCTCACATCAATTATAACTCTACAATTTTTACACTAACACAAAAATACAAATCTTTTCACAACAAGAAAAATTTGTTATAATTATCTAGAAATAGAAGGTGAAATAATGAAAGCAATTTGTGTAGGTCATTCAACATTTGATACAACTCTTCCAATGACTGCATATCCAATCGAAAACGATAAATATCGTATTCCATATCATGTTGAATGTGGCGGTGGATCTGGTCCTAATGGTGCCTATGTTTTAGCTAAATGGGGAATTGATACAACTATAATTTCTGCTCTTGGTAATGATTATCAAGCAGATAGAATAATTGAAGAATTTAAAAGTGTAGGTGCTAACACCAATTATCTTCAGAAACTACCAACTAATAAAACTTCCTGCAGCTATATCTTTGCTAATATGGAAAATGGTAGTAGAACAATCGTAACATCAAAAGCATCTCCAATAAGAAAACTAGACATAAAAGAACAACTTCAAGCTGATGTAATTTTAATAGATGGAGAACATCCAGAAACAGCCAAGAAAATTATTTTAGAAAATCCATCTGCAATAAGTGTTTTTGATGCCAGTAGAATTAATGATGATAATTTGGAACTAGGTAAAATGGTTACTTATCTAGTTTGTTCTCATGAGTTTGCTGAAAAATTTGCCGGTATTAAAATTGATTATGAAAAGATCAATACTATCGAAGCCTGTTACAAAAAGTTAAAAGAGTATTTTAAGACAAATGTAATTATTACTCTGGAGTCATATGGTAGCTATACAGAAATATCCGGAGAAGGTCAAATAATTCCTAGTATTAAAGTAAAAGCTTTAGATTCAACTGGTGCTGGAGATATTTTTCATGGTTCCTTTGCATACTTTATCAGTCATGGCTATTCTTTATTAGAATCAATTCATTATGCATCAATTACCGGAGCTTTATCAGCAACTAAAATAGGAGCCAGATATTCCGTACCAGAATTGAAAGAGGTTTTAGAATATGACACTCTTATCTAATTATTTACCCCAAATAGATTTACATGGTCTAGACAGGGATTATGCTAGAATTTTAATAAATGAGTTTATCGAAGATAACTATAAACTACATAATTATAAAGTCTTAATAATTCATGGTAATGGAAGCGGGATATTGAAAAAGACAACTCAAGAAACATTACGTCAAAACAGGCTAGTTGAATCATACAAAATAGACAATTTTAACACCGGTACAACTATCGTTGAAATAAGAACAAAAAATTGACAAAAAGGGCTTTATATGATAGAATACTAAGGCATATAGAGACAGGGGGATTGAATATATGTATACGGAAGAATATGAAGCGAAAGGATTTCCATTTAAGAATTTTTTATTAAAATTAATTTTAATAATTATTTTTGTGTTCCTATTAGCTTGGTTATTACCTAAATTTATTACACCAGCAATTAATAATAGTCTCAAAGATAATAATGGAAACAGTAGTGAGATAAACGCTTTAACATCACAAATATTTAATGATAATCTAGAAAAAATGAAGCAAGCAGCAATCTCATATTACACAGATGAAAGATTGCCACAAAAAAATGGTGAATACAAGCAAATGACTTTAAGTGAAATGATAGGCTTAAAATTAATTACACCATTAATCGATAAGAATAATAAAGCTGTAGATGTTGAGGCTAGTTATGTAAAAATAACTAAAGACGCTAACGAATATATCTTAAAAGTAAATATTAAAGACAGTGAAAAAGAAGATTATATTTTAGTACATTTAGGTTGCTACACATACTGTAAAACAAGCATTTGTGAAAAGAAAGATGATACAATCTACATCAAGAATACTCCAGTAACACCAGATACACCAGTAGTAAAAAAATACTATTGTAAAATAGTTAATGGTAGTTATTATGGCAAAGGTGGAAGTATTGTTGATAAAAACACTTACGAAAAAGAATGTATTACCAAACCGGTAGAAAAACATTATTGTGCTATTGTAAATGATAAGTATTATGGTAAAGCAGGAACTGTTGTTAATAAGGAAACTTATGAAAAAGAATGTACTACAACACCAGAAAAACATTACTGTGAAATAGTTAATGGAAAATACTATGACAAAGAAGGTAATGAAGTAAGCAAAGAAAAATATGAAGATAGTTGTGTAGAAAAAGAGTACTTATACGAGTATGCTAAAACAACAAATGCTACGTTTAGTAGTTGGACAAAATGGGCAAACTGGCAAGAAACAAGTTGCCAAACTAAAGCTATTACTTGTGCTGCTACTGATATTAACTGTTTAAAAGAACAAAAATTATATAGCCGTAAAGAAAAAATTGGTACGCATGAACAAGAATACTTAAAAGAGCGTAGTGTTCAAATTAAAGCTTCTTCATATAATGAAAAAGTATGTATTGGTTACACTTATGTAATCATTAACAAAGTAACATATGCTGTATCAAAAACGTATACAAATGTAAGCACTATAACATCATCAACACAAGGTTCAGTAGCAGGATGGAATTATGAGGGTAGAGGATCATATGCTAATCCTCCAAGAGATACTGAGAATACACATTATGAATTTGTAGGTGCAGATTATAGTTATTGTACTGATACATGTACAACATTACCAAATTACTATTATGACAAGTATACATACACTGGTAGCATGACAAAAGTATCATCAACTAAAGAAGCTCCAGTAAATTCTTCAACATCAGTAGTAGCAACTTGTAATAGTTATACTACTAATGAAGTAACTGTATACAGAACTATTACTAAAAATGAAATAGCAACAAGACCAGAACCATTATATGGAACTGTATGCTATGCAAGTACAAGAACAAGAACTCTAACATCTAGTGGAAAAACCAAAAAGAGATGGAGTTTCTATAACGATACAAGTTTATTAAATGATAATTGGTACTATACTGGTGCCAAAAAGTTAAAATAAGGGGGAGTTTTAAATGAATAAGGAGATAAAAAATATAGTATTTTACACTTTTGAAAGTGAAACTGGTCCTAGAACTCAAACATGTATTTTCTACATGGATGGTTCTGTAAAAAATACTAACGAAGAAGAAGGAAGAGAACTTCAAGAAGCACTAAAGAAAGGTGAAATCACTCCAAGAGATCCTTCCAAAGTACATGTTTATAAAATGACAGGTGAAATTCTAGAAAGAGACTTTGACCTACTTAAAGGAAGAGGCGAAGACATTGAATTTGCCGATGTGCCTTCAAAGAAAACTAAGAAAGCCAAAAAAAGCTTCACAGAAACATTAAAAACAATAACAGGTATAAATTTAATAAAAAAACTTAATGATAAAAGAAAAGCTAAAAAGGCTGCCAAAGAAGCTGCAAAATTAGATGATGAAGTTGAAGTTGAAGACGAGATAGAAGAAGAAAAAAGCAAAAAGAGCTTTATTGAAGTCCTAAAGACAATTACAGGTGTAAACTTAGCTAATAAAATTAAAGCTAAATATAAAGCTAAGAAAAAAAATTATGAAGAAAAGAAAGCTAGTAAGCCAAAGAAAGAAGAAGGTAAATTCAAGAAATTCTTCAAAAAAACATTCATTGGTAAAATAGCTAGACAAGTTGCTGCTCTAGCAACTGCTGCTGTAATCCTATTTGTACCAGGCTGTTCAAGCAAAACTCAAAGTAATGCAGATAAAGAACCAACCGCCATCAACGATACTGTAGAAATGGGAACTGATGACTTATTAAAAGAAACACTAAGTTTTGCTGGAATGTTAAAATTATCCAAAAGTGAAACTCAAAAAGACTTTATGTTTAATATTAGTCAAGCTTTAAGTACTTATAATATAACTTTTGCTAAAGCTTATGTTGAACAAGGAAAAGACATAAAAGCTGCCTTAACTTGGGATGAAGCTGTAGCTATGGCTATTGTTTATAATAATTACTCTAAAGAAGAACTAATTGAGATATTTAATGGTGCTGATTTAGATGTAGAGGCTTTAAAAGATGCCTACAAAACAGCAAACTTACAATTAATGGGTGCTCATGTAATCGAAACAGAAGCAAATCCAGTAGATATGTCTCAATTACTAGGAAGCAAAGAAGCAAAAGCCTTCTATAAAAAATATCATGATATGTTCCTTGCTTGTAAAAAAGCTACTGGAACTGATCAAATAAATAAAGTAAATGCTTTTTACCAAGAATTATATAAAGACTTCCCAATTACCGAGAAAGTTAGGGAAGAGGGGATTGCACATAGTGATTCTAGAAAGAGCGTTGAATCTTATAAATTTTCAGTTATACCAATGGTAAGTGCTTCAGAAATGTTATTCCAAAACTTAAAAACTGATAAAACACTTCAAGATAAAGCAATTGCCTATCTAAATGATGTTGGTGTATGTAATCGTGCTAACGATTTAATTGAAAGAGCCGCAACAATCAACTTAATGACAAAGAGTGAAGATGATTGTATAGACTATGAGTTATTAAAAAATGCTAAGATTAGTGAGTTAAAAGAAGCAAAGGCGTATGGTATAAGCGATGAAGAACGTGATTTAAGTAAGTTAGATAGTTTCAAAAAAACCCTAAATGCTAATTCTAAGTTCACTGCTAAAACTACAACTAAAACTACAACTGAAACAGTAACAGAATATAGAACAGAAACAACAAGAGAAACAACAGGCGATAGAGATCAAGCTGTAAAAGCTGCCGGTGCTGATAAAGTAGACGCTGCTGAAAGAGAAGCAGATAAAGCAGTTAAAAAAGAAAACGAAGCAGCTCGTAAAGATGCCGAGAAAAAAGCTGATGAAGAAGCTAAACGCCAACAAGAAAAATCTGATGCTGAAAAGAAAGTCTTAGAAAACGACATAGCTCAAAAAGATAAGGATTTACAAGATAAAATCGACAAAGCAAACGAAGATATTAATAATGATCAATCAGTAAGTGAAAAAGATTTTGGCGACCATGACGTTGATTTTGATAACGATCATTCAGACAAAGATGGTAAGTTAAATGATTCTGTTAAGGATATTACAACAGATCCATCTGGTGATATGACAAATCAACCATTACCAGATCCAAATGCTGATGATGAATATGTATCTACACCAAGTAAAAAAGCAACAGATCAAACAATCTATGAGTATGAAGAACCATACACTATGACAAATGAAGAAAAAGCTGCTGCTATAGTAGAACAAATGGCAAATGAAACAACATATGGTGTTGATAGAGCAAAAACATATACATATCATAAATAAAAAAGAGACTTTCAATAAAGTCTCTTTTACTTGTTATTTACTTTTTACAATATTTCTCTTTTCAATCTTATAATTTTCTATTTGACAATTATCACTCATACATGAATCACAAGTCGTTAAAGTAAAACTTTTCAAATCTTTAGAAATATCAAAATCTAAAGCAGACTCATTTATTTTTAATTTTTTACCATCACTAGTCATTATCATAATTTTACTTGAGTTGCATTGCTTTGCGACAAATGAATTAAAGATATAAACATTGTTAGATTGAATAATTTCAAAATAAGCAGCAGCGTTCTTTGAATAAATATTATCATTATCTATTGTTAAAACCTTTTTATCTTTTAGATAAATATTCGCTTTATATTTATATATAACACCATCATCACTATTTTCTTGTTCCTTACTAACAAATTCAATCTTTAAATCCTTATTAAAGTTATAAGATTCTTGTTCATCTGTTAAATACAACTTTCTCGTAAATTTAATAGAGACATCTGGAGAAAAATTTATTTTATTTTCTTCTTTATTAGTATAGTTTAACCAGACTCCATATAGTAAAAGAATTGTCAAAGCAATAAGTGCTAAACTATGTTTATTAATAAAACTCTTCTTATTAACAATTTCTTTTTTCTTGTTATTATATTTCTTCACCAAAATTCCTCCCACTAATATTAAAGTTTATAATAATTATATTTACCAAAAGTATACCATAATTAAGTATTCAAGTCAAGCTAATTAAATTTATACAATGGTGTCTACGTAGAAAACATATATTCGCTTTTTTTAAGTTTAATTTGACAAAATAAGACTTTTGTGTTATAATATGTGTACTTTGAAGGTGAGAGACCCGAAGTATACAAAATTAAAATTTATATAGGGTGGGGTTGAGTATAATGAATAATGCGTATATTTTCGAGTATTTGGATGAAAATGATTTTCGTAAAAAGGAAAGATCAGTTAGAAAGTATAACATGTTAGCTTATAAGAAATTAACTTTTAATTATTATCCAGAATTACGTAAAGGTAACTTTTTAGGTAAAGAGATTAATAAGAATGAAAAGAATAATACAATAAGCTATGAATTGAAATTACCTACTGATGAATTATTTGTTAAAGTACATGGTGAAATTACATTACACTATACTGTATATACAGAAAAGAAAATAATCCTTTTAACAAACATTACACCAGAAGGAATTTTAGATGAAGGACACAGAGCTGAATTATCAACATATAAAGGTGTTATGATTTCAAAAACTAATCCAGAGAAAGATATGTTCAAAATTAATTTAATTAATATGTTAGGAAAATAGGATAATTTATCCTATTTTTTTATATTTTCTCTTGCAACAATTCTAAATATATGCTATTATTAAATAGCAATGGACCCTTAGCTCAGTTGGTTAGAGCATCCGGCTCATAACCGGGCGGTCACAGGTTCGAGTCCTGTAGGGTCCACCATTTATATTTTGATGCGGGTATGGCGGAATTGGCAGACGCGCTAGACTTAGGATCTAGTGCCGCAAGGCTTGCAGGTTCAACTCCTGTTACCCGCACCATTATTGTATAATAGGTTCACTCGAACTTTTTATAGATAATCAGTCCAGACGGCTGATTTTTTTGTTTATTATTCAAAGCAATTCGCCATAATTGTTATAGTAAAATAATAGATCATATGATAGAATATAAAGCAAAAAAGGAGAATTATATGAGCGTTTTAGAAAGATTTTTAAAATATATATCAATAGACACAACATCATTTGAAGATGCGGAGGAACATGTTACTAAAGGACAATTTATCCTAGCAAAATTATTAGAAAAAGAGTTACAAGACTTAAAGCTAGACTTTGTTCATTATGATAAAAAACATTGTTACGTATATGGAATTCTAAAAGGAGATTCTTCTCTTCCTAAAATAGGATTTGTATCCCACTTAGATACTTCTAGTGCCGTTCCTGGCAATGATATTAAGCCAAACATAATAAAAAACTATGATGGAAAGTCTAGAAAATTAAATGAAAATATCCTACTATCTAGTGAAGATTTTCCAGACTTAAAAAATCATCAAGGTAAAACTCTAGTCACAACAGATGGAACGACCTTACTAGGAGCAGATGACAAAGCTGGAATTGCCGAAATTATGACTATGTTAGAGTATTTTTCTACCCATGATAAAAAGCATGGTGATATTTATATTTGTTTTACACCAAATGAAGAAATTGGTATTGGCGTTGAACATTTAAACTATGAGCTTTTTAATCCAGATTTTGCTTATACAGTAGATGGTAGTGACTTGGGTGAATTTTCTTATGAAAACTTTAATGCCGCTTCAGCAGTGATAAACATAAAAGGAGTTTCTACTCATACCGGTTACGCGAAAGACAAAATGGTTAATGCCCTTGTTCTTGCTAACTTAATTAATGCTGGTCTACCAGCCGAAAGACCAGAAAATACTGAAGGAAAAGAAGGCTTCTTTCATCTTGAAAAGCTAAATGGAACAGTTACCGAAGCCACCATGAAATATATTATCAGAGACTTCGATAAAGATAACTTTCAGCACAGAAAAGAAATATTACAAAAAATAGTCGAAAGACTAAATGAAGAATATAACAATCCAATTACTTTAACCATACAAGACACTTATCGTAATATGTTTGAAGTAATTGAAAAAGAAAGTTCCTTAATAACTAGAACCTTAGATTCTATTAAAAGTCTAGATATAGAGCCAAATGTACTTCCCATAAGAGGTGGAACAGATGGAACTGATATAAGTTATGCTGGCATTCCTTGTCCTAATCTAGGTGCAGGTGGCCATAATTTCCATAGTGTCTATGAATATGTTGCGGTAGAGGACATGGAAAAAACTAGCGAAATACTAGTAGCGTTAGTTCAAAATTTTGCCAAAGAAGATACCAATAAAACTCTAAAAAAATAAAACAGTAGGTGACTTTATGCATGAATATTTACAAGTTTTTATTGATGAAGAATACCCAGAATTTATCGATAAATATCTAAATACTAAAACCCTTAATCGACTACGTTCAGTTACTCAATTTTGTGGTAGTGACTATACAAATCTTTATAGTCCTAGATTTTTATATACTCGTTTTGATCATAGTCTAGTCGTTGCTCATATGACTTGGCATTTTACTCACGATAAAAAAGAAACCATTGCGGCACTTTTACATGATATTGGAACTCCTTGCTTTGCCCATTGTATAGACTATGTCTTTGGCGACTATATGCAACAAGAAAGTTCTGAAAGAAGTATAGCAACAGTCGTTCAAGAAGATCAAGAATTACAATCCTATTTAAAAATGGATGGTATCGCTAGCACTGATTTAGAAGAGACCAAACAATATCCTATTCTTGAAAATAAGTCTCCAAAGCTCTGCACAGATCGTCTTGATGGTGTTCTTCATACTTGCTATATTTGGTTACATACTCATCCTTTAAACGAAATAAGTGAAGTATATTCTGATTTAATAGTATTAGAAAATGAAGACAGTCAAAAAGAAATAGGTTTTAAAACGAAAGACAAGGCTGAAAAATTTACTTCTATGGTTGAAATTTATGCAAAAGAACTCCAAGGAAACACCGACAAATTTGTAATGCAATATATTTCAGAAGCGGTTAAAAGATTACTTTCCCTAGGACTTATTGAAAAAGAAGACCTCTATACTAAAAAAGAATCCCAAATAGTTGACCTTTTAGCTTTAAACATTCCCTCTTGGGAATCGTTTACTAACGCAACTAATATCGAAAGAACAACAACTGCTCCTGACAACTTCTATATTTCTTTCGATACCAAGAAGAGAAATACCATCCCATTAGTAAAAACAGACCAAGAACCAAAAAGAATAGATACTATCATTCCTACAGTCCAAGACACCTACCTAAAAATAGCAACCTATAAAGACACTAAATATGCCTACGTTAAGTCCATAAAAACTATTTAATAAATGTAAAAATAGAAGAAACTAAACTTCTATTTTTTCTTTTTCAAAATATCGTGTTATAATATATAAAGATAGGAGAAAACGTATGAAGAAAAACAAAAAGAAAAGTATCTTAATTTTAATTATCTTAGTTATTGCTTATCTTTGTAATACTCTTACCTTAGAAGAAAAAACGCCCCCAAAAAAAGAATCACAAGAGCGTAAAACAGAAGATGTAATCAATTCTAAAGAATTATTAAACGTTTATTTTTTAGATGTTGGTCAAGCTGATTCAATTTTACTTGAAAACGATCATCATTATATGTTAATTGATGCTGGTAACAATGAAGATGGTGCCAAACTAGTAACTTATTTTAAGAACCTAGGAATTACTAAATTTGACTATGTAATTGGAACGCATGCCCATGAAGATCATATTGGTGGTATGGATGATATAATTAAAAATTTTGAGATTGGCACTTTTTATATGCCCGATGTCATCACTACAACAAAGACTTTCGAAGATGTCCTAGATGCCTTAGAACAAGAACAAATTGCTTTTGAAACACCCAAAGTAGCTCAGACATTTAATTTTAATAACACCTCTGTCACAACACTATCAGTAACAGATAATGAAAAAGATTTGAATAATACCTCAATTGTCTTAAAAGTAAAATATAAAAATACCAGTTTCTTATTTACTGGTGATATGGAATCAAAAATAGAAAGTCAAATTTTAACCCAAAATATAAAAAGCGATGTCTTAAAAGTAGGACATCATGGATCTAGATATTCAACTTCTAAAGCTTTCTTAGAAAAAGTTAGCCCAACATATGCTGTTATTTCCGTTGGAAAAAACAATACCTATAATCATCCGAATGAAGAAACTCTAGAACGTCTCCAAGCAAAAAAAATTAAAGTTTATCGAACAGACCAAAATGGAACAATAATCGCTAGTTCCAATGGTACAATAATAACATTCAGTACCATAAATACCGATACGAATGGATAGGTGATAACAATGAAATATGCAATTGATAAAATAGAAGATGACATCATTGTTTTAGAAAACTTAGACACAAAGGAACTTAAAGAAGTATCATCCTCACAAATATTAGGAGAACCTCACGAAGGTGCTATTGTTCTTGAACAAGAAGAAAATTACATCATTTCCGAAACAGAAGAAACTAAAAGACGTCAAATGTTAAAGGAAAAATTAGAAAGACTAAAGAATCTAAAAAAATCCCAATAAAGACTTTATTGAAAAAGAAAATTTAGTATGGTAAAATACGAATATAATAGGAGGAAAATAATATGATGAAAAAGTTGAAAAACCCTATCAATGTTTTATTACTTTTTATAATCGCTATTTTAGCTCAGTTTATAATACTTCCTCCTTTTCTTAGAATTGTTATAGCTGATGTAAATTTATCAAATAAAAAAGATCCAACTACCAAAATAAATAAAGATATAGAAGTCTTAGTATGTACTAAATTTGATTTACCAACATCAACTCTCATAACCAGTAGAACAAGTTATAAATATACTGAACCAAATCAACTAACCATAACTTATGAAAAAATTGAGTCTAATGCCAATCTAACTAGTGAAAAAACTTCATCCTCTTCCACCACAAATGAAGAATTAGACTTTTTCTCCTCAATAGATGGTGTTGAAATAACCAAACAAAAAAATAAAACTATTATCTTAATACCAGACTATGTAGTAGAATTAAATGAAGCTAACGAGACTCTTCTTGAATATTTTAATAATATAGAAACCCAGCAAAAGTTCTATGAAGAAAAAAGTTACAAATGTGAAAAGGCTAAGAATTAGTCTTTTTTAAGTGTTCTTTTATATCACCAGATGGATGATAAACATTTCTAGGTTTAATCTTTAAAACCTCCTTTATATAATCACTATTTTCAATATCTGTAACTAAAAATTTAACTTTATTATAATATAGTTTTTTCTTTGTCTTATCTTGAACTCTTTCTATTGCTTTTTCTAAATCTGAACTTTCTCCTTCATAATACTTAAACTCATAATCAATTCCCATATCACTTCTAACTGGTATAACCTCCTTCATGTAAACTATATAAGAATGATTCTTATATTCAACTCCAACACCTTGAATAATCGCTAAATCATTTAATTCATGATACTCTGGTATTTTTATAATAAAACCAAACATAATGATTAAAACAACAAGTACAATAATCTTTTTCATTTATATCTTCCCCTCACAATATTCTTAGTCAAGAAAGAATTTCTCTTCTTTACACTTTCTTCCCTTTTTATAAAAGAATCATTTATCTCATTCTTATCAAACGGAATAAAAGGTGCTAAGTAAGGTATCCCAAATACTTTCAAAGTAAGTAGTTTATAAATCATATAAACAGTTCCAATTATTACTCCATATATTCCAAGCAATGTTCCTAAAAGTAAAAGTATTATTTTATATATTCTTAAAGCATTTACTAATTCAATTGATGAGAAAACAAGTCCAGCAATGGAAGAAATCGCTACAACTATAATCATAATAGGGGAAACTATTCCGGCACTAACAGCAGCATCTCCTAAAATTAATCCTCCAAGTATGGAAATAGAAGATCCAGATGTATTAGACATTCTAATATCAGATTCTTTAAGTATTTCAAAACAAACAATCATAAATAGTGCTTCAATATAAGCCGGAAAAGGAACAAAAGTTCTTCCTGCTTTAAGCATCAGTAATAAATCAAGTGGCACTATATCATAATTCCTAGTCGTAACCGCAATATAACAAGCTGGTGTAAATATTGCTATTAAAAAGGCCAAAACACGTATAATTCTAATAAATGTTGTATTAAAGGATTTTTGATAATAATCATCTGTCGTATGAAAAAAATCTATAAAAAAACTAGGTAAAATTAAAGCGTAAGGACTCATATCAACAAGTACCACAACTTTTCCCTCTAACAATGCCATTGCACTTTTATCTGGTCTTTCACTCATCATAATAGTAGGAAAGAAACTCTTTTGTCCCTCTAAAGTTATTTTCAAATAACTAGAATCAATTATCCCATCAATATCAATTCTTTGCAGTACCTCATAAATTCTCTTAACTATTTTCTTATTTACAATATCATCTACATATAAGATCCCAACTTTAGTCTTACTTATAACTCCAATATCTAAATTCTTAACTTTCAAGTCACAAGTCTTAATTCTTCTTCTAATTAATCCTAAATTAGTATTATAATTTTCTGAAAAACTATCTTTTGGTCCCGATAAAGATAATTCACTCTGAATATTATTAATACCTCTATCTAATTTAGCCTTAACTTCAACTGCATATATCTTCTTATCAAATATAATTAAAAATCCATTATTTACAAAATCATATACCTGATTTTTTTTAATTTTATAAATATTAACAGTAGGTAAATAATCTTCTAATCTTTTAAAATTACTCTTCTTCAAATTAAGTAAACTCTTAAGTACAAAGTTATCTATACTAGAACTATCTGTAAGAACTTCATTGTAAAATAACGTTATTGTCTTACTATCAATACATATATCTTTAATTTTATAATCACTCGAAGTCCCAACTTTTAATTTAATATTTTTAATTATACTCATAGAAATCACCGTTACTATTATGGATTTTTATTTTAAAAATTATGTATAGTTTGCTATAATATAAATAGAGGTATGTTATGAATGTAAAAATAGAAAAACTAGATCATTTTGGTCGTGGCATTACAAATATTAATAATAAAATATGTTTTGTCGAAAATGCTCTTCCTAATGAAATTGTCACTATTGAAATTTTTAAGGAAACAAAAAAGTATTATTTAGCAAAAACAATTGATTTTATTGAAAAGTCTCCATATCGTATCATTGAAAAATGTCCTTTTTATAATGAATGTAATGGTTGTAATTTAGAACATTTATCTTTTTCTAAAGAAAATGAATTTAAAAGAAGAAAGATTCAAGAATTATTAGTAAAATTTGCTAAAATAAATCCAACTATTGTCAAGAAAACAAACTTCTCTGATGAATATAATTACCGAAATAAAGTAACTTTGCATGGTAAGAATAATATTTTTGGTTACTACAAAAAAAATTCCCATGATTTATTAAAAATAGATAAATGTCTTCTTTTAGATAAGAAAATAAATGAAATTATAAAACTACTCCAAAGAGAAGAAAACGAAATTGTGGAACTATTAATTAGAACAAATAATGATTCTAGTAAAATAATGCTTAAGATAACAGGAACAATAAAAGATATTGAACTTTTACAAGAAAAAGTAGATGTTTTAATCATAAATGATAAATGTCTAACTAAAGAAAATAAAATAATTACTACTATTTGTACTAAGAAATATTATTTATCTATTGATTCTTTCTTTCAGGTAAATAAAACTTTAACTGAAAAGTTATATGATAAGGTAAAAGAACAAGTAGAAAAAGTAAGGCCCAATAAACTCCTTGATTTATATTGTGGAACTGGTAGTATTGGTATTTATGTAGGAGAATTTGCTAAAGAAATAATTGGCGTAGATTATTCTAATTCTAATATTGAAGATGCCAATGAAAATAAAAAATTAAATAATTTAAAAAACATTACTTTTATAAATGCAAAAGTAGAAAATGTTATTGATACCTTTAAAGATATTGATATGATTATTGTTGATCCTCCACGAGCTGGTCTTGATCAAAAAACAATTGATAATATAGAAAGGATTTCTCCAAAGCATCTTATCTATGTATCTTGTGATCCAGCCACTCTAGCTAGAGATTTGAATTTATTAACAAATTACGAAGTAGAAGAAGTTACACCTTTTAATATGTTTCCAAGGACTTATCACGTAGAAGCCGTTTGTGTTTTAGAAAGAAGGTAGAATATGAAAACAATATATATGATGAGGCATTCACAAGCATTAAAATGCAACAACATTGAAAATAATGATTCTTTACAATTACAAAATGAAAAGTTGGCTTTAACGGTAAATGGAGAAAGTATTGCTAAAGAAAAATCCCAAATAGAAGAATTACAAGATTTTAATATAGTATTCTCATCTAATTATGTTAGAGCAATTGCAACAGCAAAGTATTTTACAAAAGATAAAGTTAATGTGGTTGAATCGTTTGGTGAAAGAAAATTTGGTATTTCTAAATGGGAAGATCTACCTGAAAATTTTGAAGAAAAACAATCTAAAGATTTCGATTATAAATTGGATAATGGCGAATCACTAAATGAAGTTTTAAGTAGAGAACTAGTTTCACTAAATAAAATATTAAATGAATATAGTAATAAGAAAATTTTAATTGTTGGACACTCAACTGCCATGGCAGCTTTATTTAGTAATTGGTGCGAATGTCAAGATAATGGAACTTATAAATTTAATGGAAAAGAATTCTTTGATGGAAAATGGAATTACTGTGAAACATTTAAACTTACATTTGATGAGGAAAATAAATTGATTGATATTATAAATATAAAATAGTTTGATATGTCTCTGGCAAATATCTAGATATGCCGCAACTATTTGTATTCTAAAGCGTAGATAAAAAGTGACTAAACTAATATTAATAAAATATGGAAAGGAAATTAAAATGAGTCAGGAAGATTTGAAATTTAAAATTAACAACTTTGATTTTCATTCACGAGCCAGTGTCATTATTTATAACAAAGATAAATCAAAAGTATTATTATTTAAAGTGGAAGACGGTAGGGACTTCTATTTACTACCAGGAGGTAAAATACGCGCAGGCGAAGATAGTTTAACAGCCATAAAAAGAGAGGTAAAAGAAGAATTGGGTTATGACTTAGAGTTTACAATTAGTAGTGTTAATGAAAACTTTCTTGTAAAAAATAAAATTAACATCATGCAATACGAGTTTTTATACAAGGCCATTTACTATAACTCGATAGAAAAAGAAATATTTAATTGCCTAGATCGAAAAGACCAAACATTTCATTGGATCAGTATAAATGATATTGATAAAGTTAAAATTCTTCCAAGTAACCTAAAACCAGTCATCAAAAACTATGATTATAATAAAGTACATCACATCTCAAAAAATATAGAATAATTAAAAAGTAGGTGATATTGTGATAAAAGAAGTAACAAGCATTGAAGATGCTAATATATGTGATGAACTATTAACAAAATTAATTCTAGATGAAAGAAAATACAATGAAGCAATTTCAGAAAATACAATCATAAAAGACTATTTTAGTAAAACATTAAATGATGAAAATAGTAAATTATTGGCTTATTATCTAAACGATAAAATTGTTGGCTACATATTAATTAAAAGAACTGAACCCAATATTGGTCTATTGGATGGTCTATACGTTTTGGAAGAACATCGTCATAAAAAGATTGCTAAAGAATTGCTAATTAAAGCCTTAGAAGAATGTAAAAAGTTAAATATTAAGTATGTTGATATTAATGTTATGAAGGACAATAAAATAGCCTTACAACTATATAGAGAAATGGGCTTTAATGATTTTGAAATAAAATTGAGAAAAATCTTTAAATAATTATAAATAAGCAAAAGAAAGTAGGAAAAAATATGAATAGATGTAAAGATTGCGGAGCAATAATAGAAAATAACTCAATAAGGTGTCCAAATTGTCAAGAAATAAGGCAAGCAGAGACATTTAAAACCATAGCCGTAGTAGCAACAATAATTTTTATAATAGGTTTTGCCTTATTATACCAAGTATCACTTGGCTTATCAGATATGTCGAGTACTTGGGCACACGAGGAAAATGATGCTCGTACATTTGGTGGGGCTATTAAAAACGCTTGTTTTTGTCTAATTGTCAACATAGTTCCTTATATAGTTTCATTAATATGTGCCAAAAAGGCTAAATTAAATAAGTTATACATCAGCGAGCTTGTTATTTTGGCAATCGTTTTAATACTTATATTTATTGTTCGCATATAGAATTTTTATAAAAAAGCAAAAAAATAGTATAATAAAAATAGGAGAATGATTAAAATGATAAAGCAAACAGCCGGAAGAGATTTTTTAGGAGAATTTGCTCCAAACTTTGCTCATTATAATGATGATATTTTATTTAGAGAAAATTAGAATGATCCATCAGTTGATATAAAAACAAGCTGTATTATTACAATGGTAGCTTTAATGCCTTCTGGTATTACTGATAACTCTTTGAAGTACCACTTAGAAAAAGCCAAGAAAAATGGTGTTACTAAAGATGAAATGGTAGGTATTATAACACATACTGCTTTTTATGTAGGATGGCCTAAAGTCTGGTCAGTATTTAATTTAGCAAAGGAGATATATGAAGATGAATAAAGAAGAATTTGATAAAGTAAATGTATTTGGCCAAGGTGAACTTAATGTTAGTTTTGCCAAGTATTTTATCGGTAACTCGTATCTTAATCCCCTAACAAAAAAAGAAGAGAGTTCTCTTTCTTTAACAAATGTAACTTTCGAACCAGGTTGCAGAAATAACTGGCATATTCATCATGCTACAAAAGATGGTGGCCAAATTCTAATCTGTACAGCAGGCTTTGGTTGGTATCAAGAGGAAGGAAAAGATGCTATAAGTTTGGAGCCTGGAACTGTAATAGTTATTCCAGCAAATGTAAAGCATTGGCACGGAGCTAAAAAAGATTCTTGGTTTAGTCATATTGCCCTAGAAGTACCAGGAGAAAATACTTCAAACGAATGGCTAGAAGAAGTATCAGATGAGGAATATAACAAATTAAATTAAAAACAAATTATATACCATTATAATCGTGAAATAAAAAACATGGTATAATTAATCTGTAATATTTTAATTATAAGGAAGATGATCAAATGAAAAAGAAAAATACAATAATTATAATAGGAATAGTTTTATTGCTTGTAGCAATCACAACAACATACATCTTATTATCTAATAAGAAAATAGAAAAAGTTTCAAAAACTTCAACTCAAGCTGAGTTACTTACAAAAAAACTAAACAATTCCAAAGAATTGGAAAATACAATTACTACTGATAAAATAGTCTTATCAAATATTAATTGGGACATTGAAACTAATACAAAGGTTCATTTATGGATATTTTCAGACCCAGTTGATCTAGGAGAAGTTACCATAATAAAAGATGAAAGTACTTATTATATTAACAGTATAAATGACACTTTAAAAATGAAAAATATTAAAGCTGGTAATCATAAAATACTAATTCTTAAAGATGATAAATCCCTAGGATATTTTAATGTTGAACTTACTGCTGAAAAAACTTTAAAAGTAACCTCAACAGAGATGCCAGATAATACCGAAGAAAAAAATAATGAAAACACTAGTTCAAACACTCAACAAAATACCCAGTCAAGTGAGCAGTCAAAGCCAGGAAAAGTAAAGTGTACACCTCAAAAGTTCGAAAAAAGATACACTTATTTCTATACAGATGAAGAAACATGTGCTAGAAATGGTGCCCCAGATGAGGTTTGGCAATACTTTATTAAAAACAATATTCCCGCAACAAACTATGGTTGCGAAAAAATTATCGATGACTGTGGTAATACTTACTATGGAGTGTACTATGGTAACACTGAAGGAGAGAAGTTTTATTATTAAAGACATTAACTAAGGGAAAGTATTTATGAAAAAGTAAAAGTATGGGTATTCTCAGAACCTATATACCTCGGAAAATTTAATCTAATAAATGATAATGGTAAGTACTACCTAGAAAACTTAGAAAGCCTTCTAAAAAGTAAAAATTTTAGTAATGGAAATCACCAAATACTATTATTACAAAGCGATAAAGCCCTTGGCTACTTCGATATAACAATACAAGATAATACATTACTAAGTAACGAGGAAATGCCTGAAATTCCTGATGATACTACTGATAATGATACAGAAGATAATAGTCAAGAAACCCAAGGAACTGGTAAAACTACAACAAAGACCATTAAAGTTGAAGAAGAGATTGCTTTTGAAACTGAAGAAGTAGAAGAAAAAAATATGTTAAAAGAAAACTTTAATTTTGACATTCCAATATGTATCATAGAAGCATCTCATTTAAAAGACATAATGGAACATATTCCTACTTGGCAACAAGAAGAAAATAAAGACAGATACAATAATATCATTTTTACTATTCCACCAACTACCATTGAAGATGTTTGTACTAAAGTAGGAGAACCTACAGAAAATATAGACATCATAGAACCTTATAAAGATATAATTTATTGGTCATTTGACTTGAAAAATTATCGTAAATCATCTTGGTGGATTAAAACGCCAAATACTGATATAAATACCAAAATAACAATCCGCACTGTAAACACAATGAAAAAATTATTTAACTTAGTAGATTCTAATAGTTAAATTTAAAAAAAGTCTACATATCAAAAAGCATCAAAAGGAGTATTAATAAATGAAAAACAAAATAAAGATTTCCAAACTTTGTTTCTTAGTTGTAAGCATTCTGTTATATTTTTACTTAGTTTTCCATAACAGAAATCAATATCTATATAATATGTCATATCTAAAATGTATTTCATATATGTTACTAGTATCATTATCCATCTACTTATTTGGCTTGATTGAAAATAAAGAAAAATCTTATAAAGAAAATATCATCATCTATATTATTTTATTTATGCTTCTCTTAACAAGCTTTGTCTTCATCTTAAAAAGACCAACTATTCACTTCTACAAAAATTGGTATTCTGGTCAACTTCAACCATTTCATACTATAATGTCTCAAATAGAAAAAGCCAGTCCAAGAACTTTCTTAAAAAATATAATAGGTAATATGTTCATGTTAGTACCACTTTCTTTCTTATTAATGCTACTAAATGATAAATATAAAAATATCCTAAAACAGACCATAATCATCTTACCAACAATCATTTTAATCGAAGTATTACAGGCTTTTACTTATACTGGAACATTTGATGTGGATGACATAATTTTAAATTATATAGGTACTGTCATTTTTATTATTCTTCTAGAAAAAACAAAATTAATAGACAAAATAAAGCCTTTATTTTATAAAGATTTTAAACTGAAAAATAAAACAAAATATCACACACTTTATATAACTTTGACTATTTTAATTTGCTTCATCGCTATAACACTACTAAAGTTATAAAAGTATCAAAAAGGAGTAAATATTAATATGAAAAATATCACAATAATAGGTGGCGGTGTATTAGGTTCCCAAATAGCCTTTCAAGTTGCCTATTCAAATTTTAATGTAACTATTTGGGCAAGAAGTAAAGAAAGTATTGAAAGAACTAAAATAAAATTAAAAGAATTGAAAAAAACTTACACCTCAGAAATAAACAAAATGTCTAAAGACAAATCCCTATCTAATTGGTGTATGGGAATAAGTAATTATGATGACTTCAACAAGGAAAAGTGCTTATCTCAAGTAGAAAAAGCTTCTAAAAGTATCAAGTTCACATTGGATTTAGAAGAATCAATAAAAGATGCCGACTTAGTAATCGAATCAATGACTGAAGATTTTGCTGCAAAAAGAGATTTATATAAAAAGCTTGCCTCAATTCTAGAAGAAAAGACTATTCTAGTAACAAATTCCTCAACTATGTTACCAAGTAAGCTTGCTAAGTACACAAAAAGACCAGATAGATTTCTAGCCTTACACTTTGCTAACTCAATTTGGAAAAATAACACTGCTGAAGTAATGAAACATAATAAAACTTCTGAGACTAGTTTTAATAAAGTAATAGACTTTGCTAAAGAAATAAACATGATCGTTTTACCACTTCAAAAAGAAAAAGCCGGTTACTTATTAAACTCCATGTTAATACCATTTTTATTCTCAGCCTTAGACCTATATGTAAATAATATTTCAGATCCAGAGACTATCGATAAAGCTTGGGTACTAGGAACATCTGCTAAAGAGGGTCCTTTTCAAATACTCGATGTAATTGGCTTGAAAACCGCCTACGAAATAGTCCAAAAATACGCTAAAGTTCCAAGTATACTTGCCCCATACAATTTTAAAGCCATGGAAAAGCTCTTAAAAACCTATATTGATAATAATAAACTCGGCAAATCAACCGGTGAAGGTTTTTATAAATATAAATAACTGTATCATATCAACTATAAAAGGAGAATTTCATGAAATTAATAGAATATGGTAATAATACTTTAATTGATTTTTATAAAATAAACGGCTTAGAATTTACTAAAGAACATAATTACTTTGGCAAGAATATAAAGTCTTTGGCTATTATCGAAAACAATAAAGTAATAGGAGCTATTTCTGTATCAATTTATAAAAATAAAAGCTTTATAGAAGCCTTAGCCATTTCCAAAGAATATAGACATAAAGGTTACGGTAAAATTCTTTTAGAAAAGGCTCTTCAAGCACTCCACATACCCATAATAAAAATGTTAAAAATAAGTGCACAAGTTCCAACAAATATTGGTAGAGTTAAATTATAAAAATTGATATAGTCTTTTTGAAAGGAGAATAATATGAATTTAGGAAATAAAATAGTAAAATTACGAAAGAAAAATAATCTTTCCCAAGAAGAATTAGCAGAAAAGGTAGGTGTAACAAGACAAACTATTTCTAAATGGGAATTAGAAGAAACAACTCCAGATATTAAACAAGCCAAAGCATTGTCTAAAATATTTAAAGTCAGTCTCGATGAATTAACCGATAATGATGTAGAAAGTGTTTTAATAGAGAAAGTTAGTAACACTGAAAAACTTGCCGGTCTAATAATAAAAATATTAAAGATAGTAGGTATAGGTCTATTGGTTTTAGTTATAATCGGTATCCTAACTTTCATCTTTTTTAATATTAATACTAGTTCAAAAAGCAATAAAGTAGTTGGACAATATGCTCTTATCTGTAAAATAGATAATGAGCAATATTCATATAATATAGAGTACAACAAAAACTATCAAGTAATAAATTCCGGTGGAGATGCCTGGATTTCTAATCATACCGAAGTGGATTCCTGCGATGATGCTAATAAGGCTCTTGCCCATATAGAAGATTATTTTAAAGAACACGATGGATCTTGTACCTTAGAAAAATAATAAATTAAGCTGATGTAAAAATTTATAGAAAAAGCATCTGCTTTTAATTTGTCTTAAGCAAGATAAAAAGAATTAACTAGCTATATAAATGTATCAAAATAAACTATCAAAAGCATAGAAAATGTTATATAATATAAATAGACAAAGTGTATAACACTAATAAAAAGGAGAAAAATTATGAAGAAAAAAATATTAATCATTTTATTATGTGGTTTTATGTTATTAGGACTAACCGGCTGCAACAATATCTTACAAAAAAACAATGTAAAAATTAAAAAAGCCGAAACTGCCTCACTTAAATTTACTGATTTTAATAATGGCTTAGTTAAGTTAAAAGTGCCAGAGGACTGGAAAGTCGATACTATCGGTGACTATATTCATTACACTATTAAGGTCTATAATCCCAAGAATCCAGCGTATCAGTTTTTCTTTAATTTAAAAACTGAAGGGTATAATAAATCAGCTGATGCTAAAGTTTGGCAACAGAAATATTATCCAAACAGCATTTTTGCTAAAAACCCTGTAATTTCTAGTAAAACTACTGAAGGATTTTATAAGATATTTAATGAATTAGGCCCATTAAACAACACTTCTGCCTTTACTTTCCCAACCTTAACAGATTTCACAGTAGTCGAAAACATGGGAAATGCCGCACTAGGTGGCGACATTCTACGAGCTACTTTCAAGGATCAAAATGGCAAAGAAGCCGAAGGAATATTTACTGCTTATGTCTACGATGCTGGTCCATATTACGTTAATGAAAATATCATGTCAGGAAAACAAATTGATATTTACTTCTTAAATGTATATGATGCTATTTTTATTACTGCTCCAAAAGATGAACTTGTAAACTGGGAAGAAACCTTGAATAAAATCGCCTCATCATTAGAATTTACAGATACTTTTATGAATGGATTTAGTGCCCAACAAGACGCTGTAATGACAAGTTTCCAAAATGCTAGAAATATTTATAATCAAATATCTGATGGAATTATGGATTCTTGGAAAAAGAGAAGTGCCAGTTATGACATAATGAGTCAAAAACAGAGTGATACAACTCTTGGCTATGAAAGAGTTTATGATACTGAAACCGGCGAAATATATAAAGCCTACAATGGCTTTACAGACGACTATGATGGTAAAAGATATAAATCTATCACAGAAGACATGTATACCAAAGGAATAGATGGTTATATCGAAAAATAATAAGAATTGATAGTTTATGTTAAAGTTTAAATATTGTGGAACTCATATAAAAGATGAAGAGTACATGAACTATATGAGTTCTAAGGACTATCAAGTAAAAAGTCTCATAGAAGAGAAAAATTCGAGACTTTTGAAATGAAAAAGCCCAATTGAGTATACTTACCACATTTTCTACTTTAGGGATATGTCTAAAGAAAATATCAATAAAAAAAATTAAAGAGCTTCGAAAAGAAAACATTGAATTCGTTCATAGATATTAATTTTTGGGAAATTTTTAAACCTAAAAATAGCTTTGAACTATACAAGCCAAGTGAGCAATTAGAACTATGCCAAAAAATTAGACAGCCCATGTTACTAGCTGTAATCATTTGCCCGATACTATTAATAGTTCTAACCATTCTATCAATCAATATAATTAAATTATTCTTAATACCTTCAATTCTACTAACAATCCGCTTTCTTATCTGTCTATATTTAATGATTGAGTACACTATATTAATTAATGAATTAAAAAATAAATAAAGTGGTATTACCATATCAAAATAATCAATAAGCACACTAAAAAAAGCAATGCAAAACCAGCAAAATTTGTTTAATATTATAATTATTAGGAGATGATAACATTGGCATATATAGAATTTAAAAATGTTAATAAGATTTATAAAATGGGTGAAGTTGAAATTAATGCCTTAAATAATACCTCTTTTGAAATAGAAAAAGGTGAACTTGTTTGTATTCTAGGTCCATCAGGAGCCGGCAAAACTACTTGTCTAAACATTCTAGGTGGAATGGATCGTCTAACGTCAGGAGAAGTAATTGTTGATGGTAAAGTTATAAATAAATTAAATGAAAAAGAACTAACCAAATATCGTCGCAATGATATCGGTTTTGTCTTCCAATTCTATAATTTAATTCAAAATATGACTGTCTTAGAAAATGTCGAACTAGCAGTTCAGTTATGTAAAAATCATCTAGATCCAAATAAGATTTTAGATAATGTTGGTCTAGAAAATAGAAAAAGTAATTTTCCAGCTCAACTATCAGGTGGAGAACAACAACGTGTCGCCATAGCTAGAGCCATCTCTAAAAATCCTAAAATACTTCTTTGTGATGAACCAACTGGAGCCTTAGATTATAAAACAGGTAAACAAATTCTTAAATTACTACAAGATACTTGTCGTAAAGAAAAGATGACTGTTGTCATTATTACCCATAATTCTGCCATTAGTCCTATGGCTGATAAAATTATTAAATTCAGAAATGGTGCCACAACCGATGTCATCATAAATAAAAAACCAAAAGACATAGAAGAAATAGAGTGGTAATATGAAAAATATATTATTAAAACATATCTTTATGAAAATAAAAGATAACTATAAAAGATTTTTATCACTACTTTGCATGGCCTTACTCGGAGTAGGTTTTTATGCTGGAATTCAAGCCGCCAGTCCCAATATACTAAAAACTCTTGATACCTTCTACGACGAAAATAATGTTTACGATATCGAAGTTGTCTCTAATTTAGGCTTGACCAAAGCTGACATCAAAGAATTGTCCAAAATCAAAAACATTGAAAAAGTAGTTGGAACATACTCAAAAGATGTCTATCTAAATCTTAATAACAAGCAATATGTCTTAAAACTAATTGGTCTAAATAAAAAAATAAATAACATCTATATAGAAAAAGGAAGACTACCGAGTAATAATAATGAAATAGTAGTTGAAAAATCTCTACTAGAAGACAATAATTTAACTCTAAATGATAGTGTTACTATTGAAAATAATGACTATAAAATAGTTGGAACTATGCTAAGCCCACTATATTTTAGTAATGACAGGCCAAGTACTACTCTTGGCAATGGTAAAGTTAACTACCTTGTCTATCTAAATGAAAATGTCATAAAACAAGATGTCTATACCAACATCTATCTAACTGTAAAAGGTACAAAAGATAAAATAACTAATAGCAAAGAGTATAAAAATGCTATCAAAACAGCAACTACTAATATAGAAAAAATTCAAAAAGAAAGAGAATCTGCTAGGTATGACGAACTATATAGTGACATCATTAGACAGTCGGAAACATATAACATACACTTAGATAAAACAACTCTTGTAAGCCCTAAATGGTACATTTTTGATAGATTAGATAACGTTTCTTGCAAAGAACTTATTAATGCTAGTGAAAACTTAAAACAGATAGGTAATGTTTTCCCAATAATTTTCTTCTGTATCGCTATTTTAGTTAGTTTAATTTCTATGATGCGTATGATTGAAGAAGACAGAACTGAAAATGGAACGCTAAAGTCTCTGGGCTTTAACAATTTCCAAATAACTTCTAAATACGTTATCTATTCCTTACTAGCAACTATAATAGGAGGGCTGTTAGGAATAGTAATAGGTTCTCTCTTTATCCCAAGAGTTGTCTGGAACGCCTATAAAACCATGTTTACTATTCCAAAATTCATCTGTGAAATAGATACTTCATCTAATATAATTGGACTTTTAATTTGCATTATCTGTATCTGTGGAACCACTATCTTCGTTTGTATTAAAAATTTAAAAGAAGTACCGGCTAATCTAATGCGTCCAAAAGCACCAAAAACAGGTAAAAAGATTATTTTAGAACATATACCTTTTATTTGGAAAAGATTAAAGTTCTCCAGTAAAATAACCATCAGAAATATCTTTAGATATAAAAGTAGAGTTCTAACCACCATAATTGGTATTACTGGTTGTACAGCTCTAATATTAACTGGGTTTGGTCTAAGAGACTCCATAAAAGGTATAACTAATTTCCAGTTCACTAATATTTTTAAATACGATAAGATGTTAATGTTAAGGGAAACTGCCAACGCAAGTACTTTAAAAAACGAATTACTAAATAACCCTATAGTTAAAGAAACGGTTGAAACAAATATTAATACTGCCACAGTCACTTATAACAAAGAAGAACAAGAAGTAACTATAATAGTTCCAAATAACAAAGAAGAACTAAATAAAGTTATCAATCTAATAGATGCAACCAATGATAAAAATGAGAATCTAATTCCTAAAGATAATACTTGTATTATTAGTGAAAAAACTTCTAAATTATTAGACGTCAACGTAGGTGATAAAATAACAATTCTAGATAATGACCATAAAAAGCATCAAGTAACTGTTGACAAAATTATCAAAAATTATATCAACCAATATTTATATTTATCCAAAACAACATATGAAAATATCTTTGGTGATTATAAAACAAATTCGTATCTTATCAAACTAAATGCTGTAAGTACTAAGAAACAAAACGACTTTGATGAAGAATATATTAGTAAAAGTGAAATTGCTTCTATCATAAATAACGAAGATATGAAGAAGAGTATGAATGATGTGATTGCCTCAATTGACTCCGTAGTTGCAATTCTGATAGTAGCTGCTGCAATACTAGCCTTTGTTGTTTTATACAACCTATCTAATATTAATATAAGTGAAAGAAAAAGAGAAATTGCCACTCTAAAAGTCTTGGGATTTTATCCAAATGAAGTTGATAGATATATAACCCAAGAGACTATTATTCTAACAGTAATTGGTATTACCCTAGGTTTAGTATCAGGATCATACTTATGTCACTATATTATTTCAACTTGTGAGCCAGATTATTTATTATTTGATAGACGAGTTGATACAATCAGCTACATCCTGTCAGCTTTAATAACTGTTATTTTTACAATTATTGTAAATATAGTAACTCATTATAATTTAAAAAAGATCAATATGGTTGCTTCCTTAAAAAATGTAGAGTAAATAAAACATTATACCTGCCAAATAACTTTTACAAACTTCCAAAGACATTAAAAAAGTTGAAACTAAAGGTAATATGACCAAAAACATTCCAAACATCAGTTTTGGTCTAAATCCTAGTATAATTGATGCAAATCCTACTAAAGTAAAACATTTATCCCTAAAACGTTACTTTTAAGTCCAAAAGAGAAGAAAATAATAAAGTATTATGATAGAATAAATAAAAGAAGAAAGCTATTAAGAATAGGAGACAAATTATGCAAGTATTACACAGAATAATAGAAAGTTCTTGGTCCGAAGAAACCACTAATCTTGAAAATCAAAACATTGGACAAAGTGATATAACAGCCTTAGTCATTAAAACTCTACTAGGTGGCAAAATAATTAGATTAAAAACTAACACTAAAGATCATTATTGTAATGTTATAAACTCTACCTTAGTTGATTATACCAATGAATCTTTTGCTGATTATCACTTAACAGAAACATCAATATCTGAAGTAGATGAATCAGAACTCTTAGAAAAAGAAGAATTAAGACAAAGATATTTAATCTTCTTAAAAAATATTACTCACACTATCCAAGAGGAGTTTAAAGCCAAATTAGCCGAAGATTCTGAAAGAGTAGGCCTAACAGGAACAAACAACAGTCCTTATATATACTTAGACTTAACTGATTACTATGATGGAGGAGCTTATGAAAGGGTTGCTTTTACTTTGAAAACTGCATCCGAAAGTGTCCATCATGAATACATTAAAGATAAAGAAGATGGAACGATCAGTATGACCTCGAGAGCCAAAAAAACATCTCAAAAAGATCAAAAACTTAACCCAACTATAATTGATCAAGTATTGAGTCTTGCTAGAGAAAATAAAAGCTCAATTGAGTCTATCAAAATCTTAGAGAAAAAAGTTAGCTCTCTAGTAACTGATTAAGGTGTATAATGAATAAAAAAGTAGTAGTAATTATCATCCTAGCCATTTTGCTTTCTCTAATATTAACTCTTTATAATTTTAATTATCTTCCTCATAAAAAATACACCAATCAAGACTTTGATATAAAGACATATAAAAGTGCAATTGATAAAGATAATGATGGTATTGATGATCAAACTGATATTCTCCAAAATACAAGAAAATACATTGCAAAAAAGCCTAAGTATAAAAGTAAATATTATGAAACTGGATATCCCAATGATAACTATGGAGTTTGTACAGATGTTGTTGCCTTTGCCTTACTAGAGGCAGGATATGACTTAAAGGAATTAGTAAACGAAGACATAAAAAAGAATAAAGAATTATATAACATTGACATTATAGATAAAAACATTGATTTTCGTAGAGTAAAAAATCTTCAAGTTTATTTTAAAAATAACGCTATTTTTCTTACTACTGATATTAATGATATAACAGCTTGGCAAGGAGGAGATATTATTATATTTAAAAAGCATATTGGTATTGTCTCTGACAAAAGAAATAAAAAAGGTATAAGTTTTATTATTCATCATGCTAATCCGTTTCAGCTTTATTATGAAGAAGATGTTTTGGAAAAATACACCGATATAGTAGGGCATTATCGTATTAGTTAAAAAGAATAAAAGGAGTAGTAAGTAATATGAAAAAGAAGTATAAAAAATTTTTAACAGAATATTTAAATAAGGATCATGTTTTTGATAAAGAAACTTTAATTGGCATCTTTTGTTTAGTAATCGTTATAACTGGAATATTTGGTTGGTTATATGAATTCATTTTCTATTATTTTAATGGTGGTATGAAAGAATTTTATTGGCGTGGCGGAAATTTTCTTCCTTGGATTAACATCTATGCCACAGGTTCCCTAATAATTTATTTCCTAACTTATAAACATCGCAAAAAGCCTTGGAAAGTATTTTTAATCAGTTTTTTATCAACCGGTATTTTAGAATATTTCTCAGGCCTTGGTATGTATATTATTGGCAATGGTAAAAGATGTTGGGATTATAATCAAGAAATTCTAAATTTTGGTAACATTAATGGTTTTGTTTGTCTAAGAAGTGTTCTCTTCTTTGGTTTATCAGCCTTGCTACTAATGTATGTCATCATTCCATTCTGTTTTTATCTAGCTAAGTGTACCCCTAAAAAGAGATTTATGAGAATGAGTATCATCTTATGTTTCTTTATTTTATTAGATGAGTTTTATAACTTAATTTTCGCAAGAGTTTTAAACTTGCCAAGAGCCTATGACATATATAGTCGTTTAGGTTTCAATTATGTTCGTTTTAAATAGGAAGTCGTATGGAATATTTAGATATTTATAATGAGAAAAAAGAAAAATTAAACAAAAAGGTTAAACGAGGTGACAAAATCCTAGATAATGAACATATTCTAGTTACTGTTATCTTTATTGAAAATAGTGAAGGAAAATTTTTAATTCAAAAAACTTCCAAAGAAAAAGGGGAAAATTATGCTACAACCGGAGGTCATGTCTTATCCGGAGAAACTTCTAAAGAAGCTATTATCAGAGAAACAGAAGAAGAACTAGGAATCGATATTTCCAAAGAAAACATTATCTATATTGGTGATTTATTATTTGGTATACCATTTGGTGAAATATACTATCTAAAAAAAGATCTCGATATATCTAAATTAAAACTCCAACAAGAAGAAGTAAAGAAGGTAGAGTATTTATCACAAGACGAAATCCTAAAATTAATAGAAACCGATAAAATAATTAAGTCTCATGGCTTAATGTTTAAAAAATTACTAGAAAAATCATCCTCTAAATAACAGATAATTTCAAACTAGAAAGGAAAGTTAATATGACAATAGAAGAAATTAAAACACCAGATGATATCTTACAATTTATGGAAGAAAATATAAGATATGGTTGGTTAGATATAAATGATGAAGAACATATTGGTAACTTAGAAAATGTTCGTAGACTATATCGTACTGCCAGTATTGAAGAATCCTTGAAACACAAACTAGGAACTTGTGTTGAACAAGTAAACTTAATGCATCATCTCTTAGATACTCTAGGTATTCCTAACAAAATGTTTTGTACTAGAGTCTATGAAACAGATGATTTTAATGATTTAGATGCTGAGGAGCATATGCACTGTTTCGTTTTATATTATCAAGATGGAAAAGTTCATCAAATAGAACATCCTGATGGAAAAAGAAAAGGTCTCTATCATTTTGAAACAGAAGAGACTGCTATCAAAGAAATAAACGCTATTTACGAAAAAATGGCTAATGGAGTGGCAAGACCAGTGACTGAGTTTCAAACTGTCATTCCAAATCAAACTTTCAAAGAATTTAACGCTTATATTAATAGTCTTGACAATTCTAAACAAAAATAGAATTGTTTTTCTATACAAATAATGTATCATGTGATACAATAAACTTACATAACATTAATAAGAAAGGAAAAATATTATTATGATAGAAATAAAAAACGTTAGTAAAACCTATAATGGTACTAAAAAAGCTTTAGACACTATAAATTTAACCATCTCATCTGGCGAAATATTTGCCTTTATCGGTCATAATGGTGCCGGTAAAACTACTATGATTAAATCAATTGTTGGTATTTTAGAATTTGAAGAAGGAGATATTTTAATTGATGGTAAATCTATTAAAGAAGATCCTATTGGCTGTAAATTAGAAATGGCCTACGTACCTGATAATCCTGATCTTTATGAGAATATGAGAGCTATTGACTTTATTAATTTTGTCTGTGATATGTATGATATTGATATAAATGAAAGAAAGAAAAATATTGAAAAGTATGCTAAAATGTTTGAACTAGAAAATAAATTAACCGATGACATTTCTAGTTACTCTCATGGTATGAAACAAAAAGTTGCTCTTATTGCCGCTCTTGCTCATAACCCTAAAGTTCTAATTATGGATGAACCATTTGTAGGCCTAGATCCTCAAGCAGTTTATGATATGAAAGAATTAATGAAAAAAATGGTAAAAGAGGGTAAAACAATCTTTTTTTCAACTCATATATTAGATGTTGCTGAAAAACTATGTGATCATGTTGCCATAATTAAAGCCGGAAAGATAGTAAAAACAGGTAAAATGAAAGATATTAAAGGTGACTCTTCCTTAGAACAAGTCTTCTTGGAATTAGGTGAGAACAAATGAAAAAGTTAATTTCTCTTTTAAAAGCCGTTCTAAGTCAAGACATGAGCATGTTTAAATATAAAACTAAAAATAATACTTCCAAACTAAGAAAGATACTTTTTCCAGTCTTCTTATTTGGAATAGTATCAGTATCAATTGGTGCTTATGCTTATATGTTAGCTGAACCTTTACATAAATTACAACTAACTTATGTCATGCTCTCAATGTTTTTTGCCTTAGTAACAATTCTTACCTTTATGTCCGGAATTTATAAATCTCAAGGAATCTTATTTGATGCTAAAGATAATGATCTATTATTCTCTTTACCAATCAAAAAATCAAGCATTCTTTTCTTAAGAATCTTTAAATTAATCTTATTTCAATATATCTATAATTTGATATTTCTTCTACCTGCTTTTATAGTTTATATACACTTTGAACATCCAGAATTAAGTTTTTATTTAATTTCTTTATTAATGACGTTTCTTCTTCCTTTAATTCCAACTGTAGTATCAAGTTTAATAGGATATATTGTAAAAATAGTATCCAGTAAATTTAAATCTAAAAAGATAATTCAAACAATTCTATCTCTAGCCGTGTTTCTAGCAATTTATGGCTTAAGTCTAAACTTAAATAACTTTATTGAAAATATTGCTCAACAAGCCAAAAGTGTTAATGACTTACTAACAAGAATTTACTATCCAATAGGTTCCTACATTGAATTAATAACGAAGTTTGACATTCTTACATTCTTAAAATTAATTCTTATAAATATCATACCTTTAGTCCTATTTATCTATATTGGTTCTAAATTCTACTTTAAAGTTATTTTTACTTCTAAAGAAACTAGCACGACGTCTAAAAAACTACAAGATAAAGATTTAAAAGAAAAAAGAAGCCCTTTAAAAGCTCTAACTATTAAAGAATTAAAAAGATATCTTTCTTCCCCTGTTTATATGTTTAATACCTGTTTCGGTCTAATTCTAATTGTTGCCATGTCAATTATTTTCTGTATCAAAGGAGAAACTGCCTTTAAAGATATGGTAAAGGGGATGGACTATAATGTTACTATCACGATAAATTTATTATTTTATTGTCTAATTCTTTTTGTAGGTACCGTAACTTCTATTACTTCTTCTAGTATTTCTCTAGAAGGAAAAACAATTAATATTACTAAAAGTCTACCTATCTCAGAAAAAAGTATTCTAAATTCAAAACTATTAATGTCACTAATAATAGAATTACCTTTCATCTTACTAGCAATCATCATTTTTATTATTAAGTTTAAACCAAGTATTATTTACTCCATAATAATTATTCTTCTAGCGCTAACTAGCATCATCTTAACTGGTATAATTGGTCTTTTAGTAAATTTAAAATATCCAAAATTAAATGCTTCTAATGATACTGAAGTCGTAAAGCAAAGTGCCAGTAGTATGATTTCTGTTTTTACAGGTATGGCTATTGCCATTGTAAGTATCTTTGGAATAGGTTATTTTGCAGATAATTACTCACTAACTTTAGTAATATTTATTCATGTCATATTACTAATGCTGATAACATTCGTTTTATATAGAATTCTTATGAAAATAGGTCCAAAAGAATATCGAAAGTTAAATATTTAACTTTCTCTTTTTTTTATTTTGCAAATTATGTTAAAAAATCAACTAATTAAGTGAAAAATAAAGACAACAAACTCTTCATTTTTTGATATAATAAGTAAGAGGTAATAATATGTATACAATAAAAGATTATATCGAGTTTTATAAAAATAATTCCTTGGAAGAAGTTCATTGGAATGAACAAGATATCTTATTAACTGCTATTCTTGCTTATCTACCAATAGAATCATTTCAAAAAACTAAAAATTTTCAAGAGTTTTACAAATATGCCATTTCTTATAAAAAAGATAAGTCATCAGGTGTCATGGCTCCTTTATCATATGAGTTATTAGAACTTATTAAAGACTCTAAAAGATATAAAAATCTAGAAGTATCTAATTTTGAAAAAATAAGAAATAATGATACTCAATTTGGAGCTGTAACCTTTAGAATTAATGGCTTAACCATAATTAGTTATAAAGGAACCGATGGTTCTCTAATTGGCTGGATTGAAAATTTAAGATTAGGTTATGAATATCCTACTTATACCCAAGCCCTAGCTCAAAAGTATTTTTTTAAAACACTTACTAAAGCTGATAAAGAAATATATGTAACTGGTCATTCTAAGGGTGGAAATCTTGCTATGGCTAGTGTCATGTCTATAGATGATGACATGTACGATAGAGTCAAAGCTATTTATAATTTTGATGGCCCTGGTTTTAGAAAAGAAGAGTTTATAAGTCCTAAATATGCAAGAATGCATAAAAAACTTCATAACATTATTCCAACAGGATCCATCGTTGGCACAATACTAAATAACAAAGATTATCAAGTTATAAAAAGTACCGAATTAGCTTTTAATGAACACTATCCAACTTCTTGGTGTTGTTTTGGTGAACATTTCATTAAAGGAGACTTATCAAGCATTAGTAAACAGCTCCATGATACAACAACCATTGGTTATGAAAAACTTGATCAAGAAAAAGTAAAGGATACTATTGAAACTATTATTGCAAACCTTCCTCAAGAGTATTCCAGCGATTTAAAAATAAACTTAAACGACTTCAAAGAATTATACAAAAATATGCGTAATATTGATCCTGACGTTAAAAAATATTTAGACACAATAATAGATTCTATGATAAAATCAACATATACTAAAGAAAGGTAAATAGGGTGAGTTATATGGAAGTAAAGAAAAGTAAAAAGCACATTTTTATTATAATAGGAGTAGTTATTTTACTTCTTTTAGTACCAATCATTTATGGTGTTGTAAAAGACTTAAAGCAAGAAGATACTCTAAAGAAAGAGTTAGATACTTTATATGAAGTTACTAATAAAGAACCAATCGATCGTAACGAAGTCAATAAAATACTAGACAGAACTGTAACAACATCTTCTGATTATAAAAAAGTAGAAATAGCTTATAAAAAATATACAAGAGACTGTTTTTCGATACTAACCGATATTATGGATGTTCTAGAAGATAATCGTCTAGTAGAAGTTCTAACTGCTGAAAACTATCAACAAGATGGTAAAGACTTTACAGAAACAAAAAAATATTTAAAAGAGACTAAAGAAAAACTTCAACGAGTAATAAAAAATTATAACGAATATTTTACTGAAGAAAAAGCTATGTCTTACTTAGATAAAAACTTAGATAGTTATTACCAAGACTTTTATAAAGATGAAGTAGTTGGTAACCTTGATAAGACCAAAGAGGATGATGAAGTAATATCTTCAATAAATGATTTAATTACTTTAATAGACCAAGAAACAGATGTAATAAACTTTCTAGTTGCAAACAAAGATGCTTGGACTATCGAAGATTCAGCAATCTCCTTTACAACTGATGATCTAATCGATGCTTACAACAATCTAATAGGAAAAATAAGTGACTAAAATATGATATTTAAGTATCATATTTTTTCTTACGATTTTGTAACATATAAACGTAATTTTAAGTGATATAATATATTTAAGGAGGCCCCTTATGAAAAAAATAGCTATACTAGAAGATGATGCTTCAATCGCTTTAGAATTAAAAGAATTATTAAAAAATGCTGGCTATGATGTTCTAATTATTACAGACTATGAAAATGCTGTTGAATCACTTTTAAGAGAAAAAGTCGATTTAACTCTCCTAGATATAAATCTACCTACCGCTAATGGTGAAGTAATCTTAAAAGAACTACGTAAACAAACAACTATGCCTATCATTATGTTAACGAGTAGGGTAACCGAAGTAGATGAAATCTTATCCATATCCTATGGTGCCGATGACTACATAACTAAGCCATATAATCCAACTATTCTTTTACTAAGAATCCAAAATATCTTCAAAAGATCTAACTCCCAAACAAATTCTTTCATCTACAACAACATCATTGTAAATCCCAGTAAAGGTATCTTACAGAAGGAAAATGAAGAGTTATCCTTAACCAAAAATGAAATGATTATCTTCCTTTATCTTTTAAATAATAAAGGTAATATTGTTAAAAGAGATGAGTTAATGACTGAGCTTTGGAATAACAATGAATATATAAACGATAACGCTTTAACTGTAAATATAAGTAGATTAAGAACCAAACTAGAAGAGTACGGCTTAAAAGATGTTATTGAAACTAGGAAAGGTCAAGGGTACAAATTGTTATGAAATTAATTGATTACTTAAAAGATAAATTAATACCTATCTTCATTTATATTATAAACACCTTTATTATCTCGATGCTTCTAGTAGCTTTTAAAAACAATTATTTTCTAATAATTATCATTGTAATTCTCCTAATAATTTTAGGCCTAATTCTTCTTTTAACCGACTATCTCAAAAAAAGAGCTTTCTACAACAATATTCAGTCCAAATTAATAAATCTCGATAAAAAATACTTAGTTCTAGAAATGCTTGATAAACCTAAAAATAAAGAAGAAGAGTTAAACTATCAAATCCTTTATGACATTAATAAATCATATATCGAGGAGTTAAAAGATTACAAACTAAGTTTAAAAAGTTTTAAAGAATATATAGAACTATGGATACATGAAGTAAAAATACCAATCTCTAGCCTCATTTTAATGACTCATAATTCCAAAGAAAACCTTCCTAAAAAATATACGACTCAAATAAATAGATTAGATAATTATATTGATCAAGTTCTCTATTATGTTAGAAGCAATAACTCTGAAGAAGACTATTTAATTAAAGAAGTTTCTCTTTCCAAAATAATTAACGCTGTAGCTTTAAAAAATAAAGATGACTTACTAGAAAATAATATTGAGTTTATTGTAAAAGCCAAAGAAGAAAAAGTCTTAACTGATGAGAAATGGCTAGAATTTATTTTAAACCAAATAATTAATAACAGTATCAAATATAAAAGAAATATTAAAAATCCAAAGATAGAAATTGCCGTAGAAGAAAACTCAACTCAAGTAACTTTAACTATCACTGATAATGGCATCGGTATACCTCAAAATGACTTGCCTAAAGTCTTTAATAAATCTTTTACCGGTACTAATGGTAGAAAAACTTCAAAATCAACAGGACTTGGCCTTTACATCACTAAAAATCTTCTTAAAAAATTAGGTCATAAAGTAGGGATAGAATCAAGCGTTAATGAATATACCAAAGTCACTATAACATTTTCCAAAAATGACTATTATAAAGTAACAGACTAATATTACAATATTGAAATATTTTGTAATATTAGACTAACGACAAAGTCTATTATCTATAATAAACTAACTATTGGAAGGAGAAAAATATGAAAAAAGTATTAAAAATAGACAAAATAGAAAAGTATTATGGAAATAGATCTAGTCTAACTAAAGCTATTGATAATATTTCTTTTGAAGTAGAAGAGGGGGAGTTTGTCGCCATAATGGGTGCCTCAGGCTCCGGAAAAACAACCCTTTTAAACTGCATATCAACAATTGACAAAGTAACATCTGGTCATATTTATGTAAATGAAAAGGATGTTACTAAATTAAAAGGAAATGATTTAAATAAATTTAGAAGGGAAGAGTTAGGCTTCATCTTTCAAGATTTTAATCTTCTAGATACTCTAACTGCCTATGAAAATATTGCTCTTGCCTTATCTATTCAAAATCGTTCCATTCCTGAAATTGAAGGCCGTATAAAAATGGTAGCTAAAGAATTAAATATTGAAAAGATTCTTAAAAAATATCCTTATGAGATGTCTGGAGGAGAAAAACAAAGAGTAGCCGCTGCTCGTGCTATTATAACTGAACCAACCATAGTTCTAGCTGATGAACCAACTGGAGCACTAGACTCTAAATCCTCAAAAATGTTACTAGAAAAATTTAACTATTTAAACACTGACTTAAAAGCAACCATTTTAATGGTAACACACGATGCCTTTACAGCTAGTTATGCTAGTCGTGTTATCTTTATCAAAGATGGTAAAATCTTTAATGAGTTTTATAAAGGAAGTGCAACTCGTAAAGAATTTTTTGATAAGATAATAGATGTTGTAACTTTACTAGGTGGCGATCTAAATGATGCTTTGTAAACTATCCTTAAAAAACATTACTAAGAGTATGAAAGACTATGCCATCTACTTTTTTACTCTAATATTAGGCGTTGCCATCTTCTATGTTTTTAACGCCATTGATTCTCAAACAGTAATGTTAAATGTTTCCTCTAGAACCTATGAAATAATAAAATTAATGACAAATATCTTATCCGGAATAAGTGTTTTTGTCTCATTCATCTTAGGTTTTCTAATAATCTATGCCTCAAGATTTTTAATAAAAAGACGAAATAAAGAATTCGCTATCTACTTAACTTTAGGTATGAGTAAAAGAAAAATATCCTTAATTTTATTTTTTGAAACCCTCATAATTGGTTTAATTTCCTTAGTAATTGGTCTAGGATTAGGAGTAGTCTTATCACAACTAATGAGTGTTTTAGTTGCTAATATGTTTGAAGCTGATATGACTAAATTTCAATTTGTCTTTTCACAAAGTGCCGCTCTTAAAACATTATTCTATTTTGGTATTATGTACTTAATCGTAATTATCTTTAATACCATAATCATCAACAAATATAAATTAATTGATTTATTATCTGCTTCTAAAAAATCAGAAAAAGTAAAATTAAAAAATCCCTATCTCTGTATAGGAATATTCATTATATCAGTCATCGCTTTAGGAATCGCTTACTATTTAGTAACGTCTGGTTTTGAAAAACTAACAACCACTGATCAAATACTAATTCCAATCATTCTGGGAATAGTCTCAACCTTTACTTTATTTTGGTCAATTTCAGGGCTAATCTTAAAATTATTAATGTCTCTAAAAAATATTTACTATAAGGGTCTAAATAGTTTTATTGTCAGACAAATAAGTAGTAAGATTAATACTATGGTCTTTTCCATGACTATTATTTGTTTAATGTTATTTGTCACCATTTGTGTCTTATCAAGTTCCTTATCTATGAAAAATTCTATGACTAAGAATTTAAAAGAGTTAGCACCTATGGATATTCAGTTTACTAAACCTATGAATAGAAAAGAATCAGCTAGTTTTACTGAAACTGAAGTACAAGATTCCAAAATTTCTATTGAAAAAACTCTCGAGAGTCTTGGCTTAAATCCTACAGAAGAATTAAAAGATACGCTTTCTTTTAACATTTATGAAGATGAAAGTTTCACTCTAAAAACACTTCTTATTAATAGTTTAGATGAAATATCAAAAGACTACCCATTTCTTCTTTATAATCAAGCCTTTGATTTAATGAAATTAAGTGACTACAACGCTTTAGCTGAAAAATTTAATTTAAAAAAGTACAATCTAAAAGAAAATGAATATATTGTTATAGTTAATTATGATTACATGATAAACATTATAAATACTGGACTAAAAACTAATCCAAGTGTATTATTGAACAACCAGACATATCATCCAAAATACAAGAAATGCCAGAATGGCTTTTATGAATTTAATAGTACTCGTACTAATACAGGGTTTATTGTACTATCAGATAAAGTTCTAGAAAATTATGAATCCATTCAAGAAGTCTTAGTAGCTAACTACAAAAAAGATAAAGAAGAAACAGAAAATAAAATAAGTGCAGCTATGAAAGAAAACTACAACATAACAACTTGGTTAACTTACAATAGTAAAATAGATATTGCCAATGCTTCGGTTGGTTTAGGAGCCTTAGTAACATTTGTTGGCCTATATTTAGGTATAATTTTCCTAATATCAAGCGCCGCAATTCTCGCTTTAAAAGAATTATCCGAATCAACAGACAATAAAGAACGTTATAATATGTTAAGAAAAATAGGAGCCAGCGAAGAAATGCTAAATAGTGCTTTATTCAAACAAATCGGTATCTTCTTCTTAACTCCATTACTTCTTGCGATAATTCATTCAATCTTTGGTATAAAGTTTGCTAACTACCTATTAGAATCTATGGGTACTAAAGGGCTACTTTTATCAAACATCATGACCGCAATCTTTCTAGTTACCATCTATGGAGGATATTTTATCTTAACTTATGTCTGCAGTAAAAACATTATTTCTAAAAAGACTAATTAAGACGATTAATTAGTCTTTTTCTATGTTATGATAAATATAATAGAAAAGAACTATAGTATGGCGGAGAAGTTTTATTTAATAATTCGAGTACAGATCCAATTTACGATCAAATGGGAGGAGTATCAGCTACCCTATAAAAAGTCAAATGCTTTAGAATCCTTTAAAAATGGTATTAGTGAAGAGTTTGGTTAAAACATAAGAAGATGGCAAAAGTCATTCTTTTATTGTATTTCCATCAGTGACATTTTGAAATAAAGTATTCATTACATTCAACAGCAAAAAAAACAATCGCTCTTAAAGGAACTTTCTTTTTATTTCTAAAAAACTTATCAATACTCTTTATAATACATCATAATTAAAAAGTTAGTCTTTTTCTTATGTTAAGCACTACAATCATCCAAATCATAAACGTTTACTCCAAAGTATCAATTATGTTATAATTAACACTAAGAAAAGAGGTAAAAAAAATGCATGAATTAGATATAGAAAATTCTCTTCGTAAAAAGACTTATGATTGGTTTAAATCTTTTAAAAATCCTACCTATGGAATAAATGTTACTATGGATGTAACTAACTTAGTAAACCATTCAAAAAAGAATAAGACATCTTTCTTTATAAATATGTTATATATTGTTGTGAATGGCTTAAATGAAGTCCCTGAAATGCGTATGCGTTTTGTAGATAATAAGCCTGTTATTTTTGATGATATCAATCCTGCTATTACTGTCATGACCGAAAATGATGTCTTTGAAAATGTCCGCTTTGAAAACAAGAAAAAGTACCAAGATTTCTACTGTCTAGCTAAAAAGAATATTGATGAAGCTAAGCACGAGACTAAACTAACTGAAAATAATTATAATCCTACTAATTCTTGGAACGAATATTATATAACTTGTCTTCCATGGCTAAATTTTACTGGAGCTAATCAACCAATGACTGAAGAACTTCATTCTCAAACCGTTCCAAGAATTTGTTGGGGTAAATATATTAATAATAATGGTAAATATGAAATGACCCTAAATATTACTGTAAGTCATGTCTTTGTTGACGGACTTCATATTTCTAAAGCCTTTAATAAAATTCAAGAACTTCTGGATGAAGCTGATAAAGTTCTAAAATAGTATACAAAAAAGTATACTTTTTTCTTTTAAACATTGACATAAATACCCCACCTCCCTATAATGTACTTTAGGTGATAACTATGAAAAAAGAATGTGCAAATTGTACTAGATCAAAACACAGAACTCCCGACGAGAAAAAGGGTCTAACTAGAAGACTCCGCATTATTGCTGGACAAATTAATGGTATTGAGCAAATGATTGTAAACGATCGTTACTGTGATGATGTTTTAATTCAAATTTCTTCAACTATTAATGCTTTAAAAAGCGTAGGCAATGAAATTTTAAAAAGTCATATGAAAACCTGTATGGTTAAAGATATCAAAGATGAAAAATATGAAGTAGTAGATGACATTATTGATCTATTTAGTAAATTAAATTAACTAATAAAAGAGGCGTAATATGAAAAAAGTTGTAATAGGCATGTCCGGAGGAGTAGACTCTTCCGTTGCCGCTATAAAATTAATAGAACAAGGATATGATGTAATCGGCTTATTTATGCGCAATTGGGATTCGTTAGCTGATGGGGAATATAATACTATCCAAACTACTGAAGAAGGTATTTGTCCTCAAGAAAAAGATTATAATGACGCTAAAGTTGTTTGTGATAAATTAGGTATTCCACTGCACCGCAAAGACTATGTAAAAGAGTATTGGGATTATGTTTTTACATACTTTTTAGATGAATTAAAAAAAGGAAGAACTCCAAATCCTGATATCATGTGTAATAAATATATAAAATTTGATATGTTTGCTAAAACAGCTAAAGAGTTAGGAGCCGATTATATCGCAACAGGTCATTATGCTCGTCTAGAAAATGGCAAGTTATTAAGAGCAATCGATGACAATAAAGACCAAACTTACTTTCTGTCTCAAGTCAGCAAAGACCAATTCAAAAATGTTTTATTTCCTATCGGAAATATTAAAAAAGATGAAGTCAGAAAAATAGCCCAAGAACATAATCTATTAACCGCTACTAAAAAAGACTCTACTGGTATTTGTTTTATTGGCGAAAGAAATTTCACTAAATTTTTACAAAACTATTTGCCAAACACTCCTGGTGATATAGTAAATATTGATACCAATGAAGTACTTGGCAAACATATTGGTCTTATGTACTACACAATAGGGCAAAGAAAAGGTCTAAATATTGGTGGTACCGAAAATAGAATGTTTGTTGCTGGTAAAGATTTAACTAAAAATATTTTATATGTCTGTCTTGGCGAGGATAATGATTATTTAATATCAGATTCCTGTATCATCGAAGATGTCAACTACTTAAGAAATGAAAAAATTACAAACTGTACTGCTAAGTTCCGCTATCGTCAAAAAGACGTTCCGGTAGAATTAACTTGGCTAGATAATAACGAAATTCTAGTCAAATATCCACAAGGAGTAAAAAGCATCACTCCAGGTCAAGCCTGCGTTCTCTACGATAAAGAAGAATGTCTAGGTGGAGGTATAATCAAAACAGTTCAGAAAAATAATCAAAAATTATGGTATTTATAGGAGGTATAATATGAAATTTATTGTAGATGAAAAAGTATTAGAATTAGGAGTAAAAATAAAAGCCGTAATAATTAAAGGTCTTGATAATGAAAATGTCAATGAAGACTATTTAACTTGGAGAAAAAATAAAGTCCAAGAACTTATCACTAAATATAAAGATTATGACATTAAAAACGATCCTATCATTGAAGGGTTTTATGAACTACATCAAGAAGTTGGTGTTCCAAGAAGAAAAAATCTACCCGCTTCTGAAAATTTAATTAAACTACTAACTAAAAGAGAAGAATTAGTAAGTATCAATAAAGCCGTAGATATTTATAACATTTTATCTATAGAATCAAAATTATGTCTAGGAGCTCATGATATCGATAAAGTATCTGGTAATGTTTCTCTGAAAATAACTGATGGTACTGAAAAATTCCTACCTTTAGGTAGTGAAGAACTAAAACCAATCAATCCTGGTGAATACTCTTTTGTTGATGATGATAATGATGTCGTTTGTTGGTTAGATATCAGACAAGTAGATAAAACAAAAGTAACTGGAGCCTCTAAAAATGTCTTGTATTTAATAATTGGTAACAAAGAAACAAAAGATGAAGACCTAGAAAAGGTTACCAATGATTTAATAGAATTAACTACTAAATTTGCTGGAGGAACAGCTGAAATCGTAAAATAATTAAAATATAAAGGACTTAGGTCCTTTTTTCTATGTCAAGTTGAAAAAAAGAATGCCTAATAATTAAATATAATAGAGTTTCATGATATACTTATATTAATAGGTGATACTAAATGAAATTAAAAGATTTACAAAAACATTATAATAAACTTCAATTAGAGTATGGATCTCCTGATTTAGATTCTATTTATAATGGTGGCTGTGAAGATAATCCAGATATCTGTTTTGTCTTTATGAATCCCACTGGTAGAAATATTGCCTCCAAGAAATCTTGGCATGGTTTAAAATCTCCTTGGATTGGTACTAAAAACATCTGGGATCTATTCTACGCTCTAGATTTAGTTGATGAAAAAATCTATCAGACCATCAAGAAAATACCAGGACCATCTTGGACCGAAGAGTTTGCTGCCGAAGTTTATGCTGATGTTACTAAACATAAAGTTTTTATAACTAATCTTGGTAAATGTACTCAAGTAGACGCTAGACCTTTACCAGATAGAGTTTATAAAGAATATCTAGATTTATTATTAAAGGAAATAGAAATAGTAAATCCCAAAGTAATTATTCTCTTTGGTAACCAAGTAAGTAGTATTGTCTTAAATGAAAAAATATCCGTTTCTGCAGCCAGAAAAGAAAAACACTCTTTAAAAATAAAAAATAAAAATTATAAAGCATATCCTGTTTATTATCCCATTGGAAATGGTCGTTTCAATATTGATAAATCTATAGAAGATATAAACTGGATAATTGAAAAAGAAATCAAAGAAAAAGCAATAATAGGAGAGTAATATGCAAGTAGCAATCGATGGCCTAACTAGAGTAGGAAAAACAAGTATTACCAAAAAGTTAGGAGAAAAATTAAACTACCAAGTCTGTAATTCTGGAAATATCTATCGATTAATCACCCTTGATTTATTAGATAATTCCATTACTATCAACGATAAAGAAAAAATCATAAAACGTCTTCCTAATATAAAAATAAAGATAACCTCATCAGGAATGTTGTTAAATGATAAAAATGTCAACCAACGACTTGAAGATGAAATCGTTTTTCAAAATACTATAGACTTTTCAACCATCAAGGAAATAAAAGAATATGTCCGAGTTATCCAAAAAGAATTTATCAAGACTAATAAAGATTTAATTATGGAAGGAAGAGACATATCAGAAAGAGTTATGCCTAACGCTGATATAAAATTCTATTTATATGCTAGTCTTAATAAACGAGCAGACCGTTTAACAGAAAAAATGAAAAACTTAACACTTGATCAAGCCCTAAAAGAAATAGAAAAACGTGATCAAAAAGATATCGAGTCTGGTAATTTTCTAAGACCAACAAACGCCATTGAAATAGATACTTCTATGCTATCTATCGATGAAATAGTCGACCTTATGTTAGAAAAAATTCAAAATGTAAAGTAAACTTACCAAAATTCCAAGTGAATTTGCTTGTATGCAACCAAATTAATACATATAATTATCTTAGTTAAAAGAAAGGAAACTATATATGATAAAATTAAAAAACGTCTCAAAATTCTATTATAGCAAAGGTGTTATTGCGTCTGGTTTCACTAAAGTAAATCTCGAATTTGAAATAGGTGAATTCATCGCTATAACTGGTGAATCAGGTTCCGGTAAATCAACCCTTCTAAATGTAATTTCTGGTCTTGACACTTATGAAGAAGGAGAAATGTACATTAATGGTCTAGAAACTAGCCATTATCTAGAAAAAGATTGGGAAGATTATCGTCGTAAATATATTGGTAACATTTATCAAAATTTTAATTTAATTAATAGTTATACAGTTTATCAAAATATTGAACTTGTCCTAATTCTAAATGGTCTAACCAAAAAAGAGGCTAAACCTAAAGTTTTAGATTTAATAGATAAAGTAGGATTAAACAAATTTCGTAAAACTAAAGTATCTAAACTATCAGGAGGTCAAAAACAACGTGTTGCGATTGCTAGAGCTCTAGCAAAAGATGTTCCAATCATCATTGCTGATGAACCTACCGGAAACCTTGATAAAAGATCTGCCGAAAGTGTTATAAAACTATTAAGCGAACTATCAAAAGATAAATTAGTTATCATTGTAACTCATAATTATGAACAAATAAGTGACTATGCGACTAGAAGAATAACTATGCATGATGGCAAAGTCTTAGAAGATAAAAAAATAAAACAAGTAAAATATGGAACAGCTCTAGAAAATCATTACAAAAATATAACTTTCTTCAATAAATTAAAATTAGGTATTAGAAACACTTTCAACGTTGCTCCTAAATTTATTTTACTTTTAATGGTATATCTATTTATTGTTGTTGCCTTAATGACTGAATATTCCTCTTTTAAAAAGGGAGAGTATGAAGCCAGTAAATCTGGATATAACTATTTATTTCAAGATTTAGATGAAAGTCGTATTGTTATCAAGAAAAATGATAAAACAAGTTTCTCTCAAGAGGAAATCACCAAGCTAGAAGCTCTAAAAAATATTCAACATGTCATGAAAAACGATGCCATAGTTGATCAAACATTCTTCTTGAGTTCAACAGATAATACTTACTATGTGGATGGTATTCCTAAAAACATTAAACAACTAGTTGGAAAGCCTGACATTGGTAGAATGCCAGAAACTGATAATGAAATAGTCATTGCCGGTAATAAAAAAGAATACTACATTGGCACAAAATATGAAGAATTAATGAGTAAAACTTATAGTGTTGAAACTTCATCTACTTCTCTTGTCCAAGATGATTTAAAAAGTTATAAAATAGTTGGTATTAAATACAAAAATGATTTAGAGACTTATCAGTATCAATTGTATTTTACTGAAAAAGCTATTGATAAATTCCAAGTTCAAACTAATGAAGCTTATAGTAAAACAGTTGTTAGTTTTCTAGGAAAAAATCATAAAGTAAATTCCTGGGAGCCATCTTATAAAGTGGTTCCAAATAACAAAGTACCATTAAATGAAGCTTTTATTTCAGAAGATAATAAATATATTTGCCCTAAAGAAAACTGTCTTGGTCAAAATATCAATATTAATATCAGTAATCTCTATTATCAAGATACTCTTACCATTCGTGTCAGTAAATATTACAACTCTAAAAATATTGCTTCAGTCCTAGAAATGCCAAACTACAATAAAGAAAACTTTGATTTATACAATGGTATAATCTTCATAAATCCAGGAAACTATAATAATTTATATAATAAAGATACTTATCAAATGAGTATCTACGTAAAAGATCCTCATAAAATTCAAGAAACAGTCAAAGAACTAAATGATTTAAACTATAACACACTAGTTATAAAAGATACTTTAGTTCATCCAACTGCAACAGTTATTGTCAGAGTCTTTAAAATAATCGTTACTATAATTTTAGTTGCTACACTTTTCTTTATCACATATTTTGTTATAAAGCTAATCTTAAAATCCAGAAATATTTATTATACAACTATTAGAATGTTAGGTTCTCCTAAAAAAGTAGCAAGACAACTATTAATAATAGAGTTATTTATCGTTGCCAATATTGCATATTTTGCCTTTGATTGTTTAATTTACTTAAATGGTATTGGCACAATAAAGAATTCAATTCTTCAAACTATAAATGAATATTTATCATTTAATGATTATATTTTAATCTACTTAATTTTAGTTTTCTTATCATTCCTAATAAGTGAAAAGTATGCCGCTAAAATATTTAAGAAGAGTGTTATGAACTCTTATAGGGAAGAGGTGTAATAATGATAAAAATAGAAAATATAAATAAATATTTTAATCGTTACAAGAAAAATCAAATTCATGTCATCGATAACACCTCTCTTACTTTAGGAGATACTGGTCTAGTAGCTTTGCTTGGACCCTCTGGTTCTGGTAAAACAACTCTTTTAAATGTTATTGGTGGTCTAGATAAAGTTCAAAAAGGTAAAATATTTATTAATGATCAAAAGATTACTAGTAAGTTCAGTTATAAAGTAGATAAAATAAGAAATTTAAATATTGGTTATATCTTTCAAGACTATAAACTAGTAGATAATTTATCAGTCTATGATAACGTTGCCTTAAGTTTAAAAATAATTGGTATCAAAGATAAAAAAGAAATAGATAAACGTGTAACATATGTCCTAGAAAAAGTAGGTATGTATCGTTATCGTAAAAGACCTGCTAATATGTTATCTGGTGGTGAACGTCAAAGAGTAGGTATAGCTCGTGCTATTGTAAAAAATCCTAACATTATCATAGCTGATGAACCAACAGGTAACTTAGATAGTAAAAACTCTGTTGAAATAATGAATATTATTAAAGCTATTTCTAAAGATAGATTAGTAATCTTAGTAACTCATGAAACTAATTTAGCTAACTTTTACGCTAGTAGAATTATTGAAATATCTGATGGTAAAGTTATTAAAGATTATGAAAACACTCATACCAATGAATTAGACTACGCTATAGATAATAGATTCTATTTAAAAGACTTTAAAAAGGAAGAAAATTTCAAAGATAAAACCAATGATATTACAATCTATCACGATAATAATGAAAAACTTCAAGTAGAAATAGTAATTAGAAATAATAATATTTATATTCGTAGTAAAAACAATAACTCTATTGAAGTAGTCGATGAAGATTCAAGTATTGAGTTTATTGATGATCATTATCATAAATTAGATAAATCTGAACTAGAAAAATACGAGTTTGATTTTGAAAATATTATTGATAAAAATAGAAAATTAAAATACTCATCAATATTCAATCCTCTTACGTTTATTACTAATGGTTTTAAAAAAGTCTTCTCATATTCTCTAATTAAAAAGATTCTCCTATTTGGTTTCTTCTTATCTGGAATCTTCATAATGATTTCAACTAGTACCTTAGGAGCTGCTTCTAGAGTAAATGAAAAAGAGTTTGTTAAAACTAATAAAAACTACATAACTATAGAAGCTCAAAAGACAAGTCTAGAAGAATATAAAAAATATAGTGAAATGCCTGGTGTAAAATATATTATACCAAGTAATTCCAGTATCAGCATGCGTATGCCTCTAACTGATTATTACCAAACATCTGGTAAAAATATGCTTTTAAAAGGTTCTCTATCTTCTTTAAATATGATTACTAAAGATGATCTTATTTATGGTAGAATGCCTGAAAATAATCAAGAGATTGTCGTTGATAAACTAGCTATTGAAAAAATGTTTTCTTCAAGTGATAATGTCAATAAAATGGCCAATCTAAAAAAAGTTAAAGATGTTTTAAATAGAGTAGTAACAATTACTTCAATGGATGACTTCCATATCGTAGGAATTACCGATTTAACATCTCCATCTATTTATGCTAATGAAGAAATATTTACTGATATACTATATAATGCTAAAAGTGTAACTAGTGAATATGCTGAAAGAAATGAAGGGGCAACTGGTCTTCAAGACTATGAACTATTTAAAAATAAAATAACTATAACTAAAGGTCGAGCTCCAACTAATGATTATGAAACAATTGTTAATGCCTCTAACAAAGAAGAAATGAAACTAAATAAAGAAATTTCCACTAAAGTAGGAGAACGTAAATTAGTTGTTGTAGGCTACTATACTTCAGCAGATGAATTAAATAACTATTTTATAAATCGCAATACCATTAAAAATAGTTTAATTTTAAAAGCAAAAGCCTTCACAATCTATCCTGATAATAAAACTAAAGTTTTAAAAGACTTTAGAAGTAATTATGAAATAAATATCTATGATAGCTATGAAAACGATCGTGATAATTACATTGCTTCTCGAGCAAAAAGTAATCGTTTAATGTTAGCCGGAGCAATTATTGTTTTAAGTATTTCCCTAATAGAAATATTCTTAATGACTCGTTCTTCATTCTTATCCAGAGTAAAAGAAGTAGGGGTATATCGTGCAATAGGAGTTAAAAAGAAAGATATTTATATCATGTTCTCTGGTGAAATAATCGCTATAACAACCTTAACAAGTTTACTTGGTATATTAATATGTGCTTATATAATGAAAGTCATCACAAACGTTCCATCTATGCAAAATATTATTATGGTTAATATTAAAACTATTGTAGAAGCAATAATAATTTGTTATGGTTTCAATCTATTAGTTGGTCTAATCCCTGTTTTCGCAACTCTACGTAAAACACCAGCTGCTATTCTAGCTAGAACCGATCTAGATTAAAATAAAAAAATACAAAGTAGATAAGTAAATTTGTCTACTTTTTGTTATAATAAAATTATAGGAGAAATATATATGGAAAAAGCTAAAGTATATTTTACAAAAAATTTAACTAGTGAAAGTCTAATAAATTTATATAAGAAAGCTAATTGTTCTTTAGAAGGAAAAGTAGCCGTAAAAGTTCATTCTGGAGAAAAGGGTAACCAAAACTTTCTTCATCCTGAGTATTTCAAAGAAATTATTGATTATGTGTCTGGTACAGTCGTAGAATGTAATACAGCTTATGATGGAGCCAGAAATACTACAGAAAAACATAAAGAATTATTAAAAGAACATGAATGGACAAAGTATTTTAATGTTGATTTGTTAGATGCTGAAGGTCCAGATTTAGTGCTACCTATACCAAATGGTAAAGTAATTAAAGAAAATTACGTTGGTAAAAATATTAAAAATTACGACTCAATGTTAGTCCTATCTCATTTTAAAGGTCACCCAATGGGTGGTTATGGTGGAGCTTTAAAACAACTATCTATTGGTTGTGCTTCATCATATGGTAAAGCCTATATCCATGGAGCCAGTATTCCTGAAAATATCTGGACAGCCAATCATGATAGTTTCTTAGAATCCATGGCTGATGCAGCCTCATCTGTTGTAAAACTATTCAATAATAAGATTGTCTACATCAATGTTTTATCAAATATGTCCATAGATTGTGATTGTTGCAGTATAGCTGAAGACCCATGTATGAAAGATATAGGTATAGTCTTATCAACAGATCCTATTGCTATAGACCAAGCATGTCTAGACTTAGTCTATAATAGCACTGATCCAGGAAGAGATCATTTAATAGAAAGAATAGAATCAAGAAATGGTCATCATACTATAGATGCTGCTAAAAAACTAGGTATAGGTACAACAGACTATGAATTAATTAATATAGACTAAAAGTGCATATATTCTTTTATATGTATTTTTTCTTTATATAAAGATAAAAAGTCAAACTTTACATAAAATTTAAAATAGTTGACATTAAATATTTAAGTAGTTACAATAACATTAACTAGTCTTTAAGTATTTGTAGATATTTATATTATAATATCTCGTAAAAATTATAGGAGAAAATTATGAAATATAAAAAGAAACAACTGTTTAGCAGCAAAATTTTCATTATATTATGCTTAATCTTTTTAATATATTGCATATTTTGCTGGTATAAAATAGCAATAAAAACAAAAGAAAGTCAAGCTTGGGTAAAAGAACAATACGCTTTATGCGAAGAGTACCAATCATTATCAAGTGAACAAGAAAAAGAAAATTTTCAAAATAAAAACAAAGAATTTAATATAAATAATACTACTTGTGAAAAAATAAGTAATTCTAAAGGCTTACCATATAGTGCTTATCATGTATATTATAATTTTTTTGTTAACAATGATTATTTATTTATTATATGTACACCAATTATAATACTATTTCCGTTTCTATATATAATATCGAGGGAATTAAAAAACAACGTGATTAAAAATTACTGCTTAAGAAAAGATTATAAAGAATATATAAAATACATATTTAAAACAGCCTATAAAAACATATTTATAATTCCTATATTTGTAATCATTACATTTATAATTTCTTATATCATCTCTGGAAAAAATCTGAATCCAGTAACCGATCAGGCACTTAATCTTGCCTTACCAAATATCCAATTTATAAATAATAAAGTTTTTCCGATAGTGTATTTTGTTACCTTACTATTAGAAGTTGGTCTATACATAAATATTGGTTTAATTGTACAAAGTAAAACAAAAAATTATATTGTTGCCTTACTTGAAAGTGAGCTATTTATATTTTTTATCTGGTGTTTTAGTATAATAATATTTGGTAATATAGGAAGTTATTACTTCAATCTTAATCCAAATAATTTCAATTTAATGAATCTATATACTTGGCACGGTATAGATAATATGTATGCACATCTAATTTTTAATATCGTTTTATATTTAATAAGTTTATTTTTAGCCATACGTTCATATACCAATAAAGAAAAATTAATCAATATATGTGAAAGGTAGGTAAAAATATGAAAATCGAAGTAAAAAACTTATCCAAAAAGTTTAAAAATGTAACTGTAGTAGATAATGTTAATATCTCATTTAAATCAGGAAAAATATATGGAATAGTCGGTTCAAATGGTTCTGGAAAAAGTGTGTTTTTAAAAATGTTGTGTGCCTTTTATATTCCAACCGAGGGTTGCATTTTACAAGATGGTTTTGATTATATTAAAGCAAATTCTTTTCCAAGAGATACTAGAGCCTTAATTGAAACACCATCTTTCATTCCAAGCTTAACTGGTTATGAAAACTTAAAGTTACTAGCGAGTATTCAAAATAAAATTACTGATGAAGCTATATTTGATGCCTTAAAGAAATGTAACCTATATGCAGAAAAAGATAAAAAATATGGTGAATATTCTCTCGGAATGAAACAAAAGTTAGGTATTGCTCAAGCTATAATGGAAAACCCACAAGTCATAATTTTAGATGAACCATTTAATGGTATTGATGAAAAATCCGTAAAGAAAATACGAGATTTATTATTAAAAATGAAAGAGGAAAACAAGTTAATAATTATAACAAGCCATATAAAAGAAGATATAAAGAGTATAGCTGATGAAACATACAAATTTGAAGAAGGAAAATTACGAAAATATAATGTTAAATAGTCTAAAGAGAACATTTTCATATACTAAATACATATTAGATACAGAAAAATTCAAAATAATATTTTTAACTATATTATTAACTTGTTTTTTATGTACATTTAACCTCATATCAAACGTATCATATTCTGAAGCAATTTTTGATTATATAAGTAGTTCAATGTTCGTATTTCCATTAATGATTATCCTATTTATATCATCAAGTATTTTCTTAGAACATTATGATAAAAATTATTCATTTCTAATAAGATACTCAAGCAAAGAGAACTATCTAAAATACCTGCTAATATCTGTGTCACTAGGAAATTTAATAATATATTTATCAGCTATAACTATAGGAATATTATTTGTTAGTCTGCGTTACTTTGGAATGATTAGTTTTACTCAAGTTGAATATTATAATATATCATATATAACATATAGTATTTTTTTCATAACAAAACTATATATAGTCACTAATCTCCTAGCCTTAATAGGAATATGCATATATAAATTACTCGGAAAGATTGTGGGATATATTTACTATCTAACAATTGCAGTGATTTACTACTGCTTCCCAATCTCATCAAACATAATTAGTAATTTTACATTTGAAAGCCTAAATTTTAAATACTACTTAGTTCCAATTCCATATGTTTCATTTTTAAAAGAAATAGCAAATTCCATAATTTTTATATGCACCACAATATTATTGTTGACCGCATTAATAGTAATTACAACGAATTTTAAAAAAATAAAAATAGATGAATAACAAATAGAGGATATTATATGAAATACATATTTTTAAAAAATGCTATCAAATCAAAGAAAAATCTCATAAAAATCTTTCTAATGCAACTGTTTTTAATAATTACATATATAGCTATAAATGGAAGTACTATAATTTTTCTTGAATTAAGTGATTATATAAGTTTCCTCGGATTAGGCAGCATAAATGGAGCAACTATTTTTTACGCTTTAATAAAAGTAATCGGTTACTTAATAATTATTTATGCTATCATAAAAGTGTTCACGGACAACATCGTATCATCAATCGAATACATTATGTTGCGTTCAAACAACAAAAAGTTTATTCTTTTAGAAATATTAAATTTGGTGATTTATGTACTCATAATGCGAACGATTATTAATACCACAGTAGCCATTTGCTTTACCATTTTTAACTCTAGTATTCCATATACAGACTATTTTTATGTATATTTAAAAGATATTCTATTCTTTTTAAACTTATCATTAATAACAACCTCAATACTAAATATATTAAGTTTAGAAGGATTTAAAAAGTATTTAACTATATTTCCATTATTATTAATTGCAACAACGATATATATAAATTTATATGATATTTCTATATACATTTACCTAATTTTCTTAATAATATTAACCGCAATTAATTTAGTAACTTTCATCCCTTCAAGGTTTTATGACACATATTGTACAAAATAAAAGATTCAAGGAACTAGTCTTGAATCTTTTTTGTTATATTTATTTTTTGAACAAAAGTCTTTTAATACAAATTATCAGGTAATAACTTATCTAAGTAACCTAAAATATCATCTTTCGTATATTTATTTGGTTCTCTAAGATACATAGAACATACATTAATAACGGCACTTACATAAAACATTGTTAGTACCTCAGCTGGTATTTCACTATTGTAATTATTTTCACTTTCAATATGATTTCTAACATCCATTAACAAAGTATTTCTAATCATATCGTTTGCCACACTGTTATTATTATTCTTAATAATAGAAGAGTAGAAGAATACATTCTCACTAATATGTTCAAACAACAATTCAATCATTTGCATATAAAATTCTTTTTTACTCGAAATATTAGTATTAGATTTTAATTTTTCAATTAAACCATTCTCTATATCTTTCATTAAAGCATATAAAAGCTCATATTTATCATTAAAATGATCATAGAAGGTAGATCTATTAGTTAAAGCAACTCTACATATATCCGCCACTTTGATATCCTCAAAAGGTTTATCCTTCATCATGACTAATAATCCATCATATAAACTCTTTTTAGTTTTAATTACTCTTAAATCTTCCTTTTTATCCATTTACATCACCTACAGACTATTATATACCTAAAATACATCTTGTAAAGATAAACGACGCAAAGTTGGTTAAATACACTGCTTTTAGCATACAATTGTCGTTTATCAAACAAAAAAGAACATAATTTACTGGTCTTTTTTCTTATAAAGCATAGAATTAATTATGCGAAGAGGAGGAAAGAGTATGAAAAAAATCGCAGAAAAAATAACTAATAACAGTATTTTAGTTCTAGTGATAAGTATCCTTCTTTTTATAGTATCAATTTTTGGTTACGTAAATACTAGAGTAAATTACGATATTTTAGTTTATTTACCAGACACAATCGACACCATAAAAGGAGAAAATATTTTAACTGATGAATTTGGTATTGGCTCATATGCCTTTGTTATGACCGGTGAGAAAGATTCAGAACAAATACTGGAATTAGAAGATAAAATAAAAGATATTAACGCTGTAAAGGAAGTCTACAGTATTGCTGATGTCTTAGGTACTACAATTCCTTATGATATGTTACCTGATGAAATACAAGATAAACTATATAAGGATAATGAAACGATCATCTTTGTTACTTTCGATGGTACAACTTCTGAAGATACTACAATCGAAGCTGTAAGAGAATTACGTAAAGTAGTAGATGATGCTAGTAAAGTAAGTAGTATGACATCTATGGTTATTGATACCATGGACTTATCAAATGGTGAATTAATTGCTTATGTATCAATTGCTGTTGTCTTCTGTTTATTAATACTTCTAGCAACAACAGATTCCTACATAATACCTTTTTTATTACTAGGAAATATTGGTATAGCAATTATTTATAATATGGGTAGTAACTACTTCTTAGGAGATATAAGTTATATCACACAATCAATCTCAGCTGTCCTACAACTAGGAGTAACAACAGACTTCTCAATATTCTTATATCATAAATATGAAGATTCTAAAAAGAAAATCAAAGATAAAAAGAAAGCTATGGCAGATGCTATTGTTCAAACCTTTAAATCAATATTAGGTTCATCTCTAACTACATTTGCTGGTTTCTTAGCACTATGTACTATGGATTTATTATTAGGTAAAGATATCGGAATCGTTATGGCAAAAGGTGTTCTATGTGGACTAATATGTGTTGTCACAATATTCCCATCTTTCTTACTAATCTTTGATAAACAAATTGAAAAATCAAAACACAAAGTATTATTACCTAAATTTGAAAAGTTACCAAAATTTATTATTTCAAAACAAAAATTCATTTTAATAGCTTTTGTTCTATTAATGATACCAGCTTATATTGGTAATAGTAATAATGATGTTTATTATAAACTTGATGAGTCTCTTCCAAAAGATTTAGCCTTCAATGTCGCAAATAATGACTTAGCAAAAAAATTTGGTATAACATCCCCTGAAATAATTATCTTAGATAAAAACATTTCTAGTAGTGAAATAGAGTCTCTTACTACTGAATTAAAAGAAGTTAAAGGAATAGATTTGGTCCTATCACCAAGTGAATTAGTAAATAATGGTCTAGAAACAATTCTTCCAGATAGCTTACAAGAAATGTTCAATAACGATAAATATCAATTAATCTTAACCAATTCAACTTATGAAATAGCTTCAGATGATTTAAATAATCAACTAACAGCAGTAAATAAAATAGTTCATAAATATGATAAAAAAGCTATAGTTGCTGGTGAAGGTGCTCTAATGAAAGATTTAATTACCATAGCCGATCATGATTTCAACATGGTTAACTATACTTCTCTAGCTGTTATCTTTGTTATTATGCTAATCGTTTTAAAATCATTAAGTCTACCAATTGTCTTAAGTTTAGTAATTGAATTCGCTATATTTGTTAACATGTCAATTGCATATTATACCGGAACATCTCTTCCGTTTATAGCCTCAATCGTTGTTGGAACAATTCAGTTAGGAGCGACAATTGATTATGCTATTTTAATGTCCACTAAGTACATTGAAGAAAGACAAAATAGTTCTAATAAAGAAAAATGTATGGAAAAAACACTACAATTTACAATACCATCTATTATTACATCCGCTCTATGTTTCTTTGCCGCAACAGCAAGTGTTGGTTTCTATACAAAAATCGATATGATTGGTTCAATCTGTAACTTACTAGCTAGAGGTTCACTAATCAGTATGGTAGCTGTTATCTTCATCTTACCATCATTATTAATGTTGTGTGATAAGATAATTTTAAAAAATAAAAATGCTAAGAAAGAAGGAATTTAATATGAAAAATATGAATAAAGTTATCTCAAGTATTCTAATATCTAGTATGTTATTAACTCCTGTTTCTACATTTGCTTTAACTAAAGAAGAAACAATCTATGCTAACTTAAATTATGATGGTAAAGTAGAAAAAGCAACTGTTAATAATCATCTATCCAATTTAGAAAAAGGTACAATTACTGATGATACAGAATTACAAAAAATTCTAAATATCAATGGCAAAGAAAAATACACTCTAGAAAATGGTATAATTAGTTGGAATTCTAAAGGAAAAGATATTTATTACCAAGGAACTTCTACTAAAACTTTACCAATTACTGTTAACGCTAAGTATTATTTAAATGGTAAAGAAACTAAAGCTAAAGACTTAGTTGGTAAAAAAGGTAAAATTACTATTAAATTGAATTTAACTAATAATTCTTACAATAATTATTATAAACAATATACACCATTCGTTGTAACCATTGGAACAACTCTAAATAATAAGAATAATTCTAATATTACTATTACTAATGGTAAAGTAACCTCAACTGGTAATAAAAGTATGCTAGTTGCTATTGCTACACCTGGCTTATATGAAAGTATTGGTCTAGAACAATTAAAAGATTTAAATAGTATTGAAATAAACTATACAACAACGAACTTCTCTTTAAATAACATTTATTTAGTAACAACACCTAAACTATTATCAGAAAGCGATTTAGCTGTTTTTGATAAAATGGATAGCTTATCATACTCAATAAATACTCTTCAAGATAGTATGAATAAAGTAGTACTAGGTGCTAATGATTTAAAAGTTGGTACTGAAAAACTTGCCGTTGGAGCTAATACTTTAGTAAGTAAATATGAACTTATTTATAATGGAATTGAGAATTTAAAAAATGGTACAGTTGATTTAACTAATGGAATAGAAAAAATTATTGGAACTCTAGAAGATATTAAAAAACAACTAGAAGAAGAACAAACTACTCCTGAAGCTCTTGCTAGTGCAAAAGCATTACAAGACCTTCAAAAATCAAATGCCAATATGTTAAACAAATTAAAACAAGCATTTAATAATGATCAAGCAGAAATTCTAAAAGCAAAACAAGCTGCTGCAAAATGTAATTTAGGAACTGAAACAGATGAACAAAAATTAGCTCTTTGCTTAATACAAGAAGGCTTAAACGAACAACAAATATCCGCTTTACCATATCTATTATTAATCGAAAATAACAGTAACGCGATTACAACACTTAATACTAAATTATCGGCATCAGTTTCTACCATAAATACTATGATTGCTACCTTAGAAGAAGCCCTAGCTGATGCCAAAAAAGGTTCAAGTGATTTAACAGCTGGCTTAGATACTCTAACTGCCGGAGTAAACTTAATTGAAGAAAAGACTAAAGAATTAGGTATAGGTTTAAATACTGCTCTAACAGGTACAACCACTCTAGCAAATGGTCTTGAACAAATAAATAGTGAAGGAATAAATAAATTATCTTCAACTACTAAAACACTAAATTATTATTCATCAAGAGTAAAATCATTAGTAAGGATTTCTAAAGAATATAATGGTTACCAAACCTCTTCAGCAACTAACTCAACATTTATTTATAAAATGAAAGCTTTAACGAAATAACTCTCTCATAAAAAATAGACAATAGCTCTAAATTTAATAAGAATTAAGTTTAAAGTTCACGTCTATTTTTTTATGTCTATATTTTATTTTCTTCTCATACTAGCAAAAAATATGTTATTATATAAGTGAATGCAACCCAAAGTTTACAAAATTCCAAGTAAAGTTGGTAGAATGCAACCAACAATTATCGTACTATTAATAGCGAAAGAGGTGATTTTATGAAGTTTGGTGACAAACTAATAAAGTTAAGAAAGAAAAACGGCATGTCGCAAGAAGACTTAGCCAATCTACTAAATGTCTCAAGACAATCTGTTTCTAAATGGGAAAGTAATAATACTTACCCAGAAACTGATAAAATAGTCCAAATATGTAATATATTTAATTGTAGTATGGATGATTTAATTAATGAATCTGTTACTGATATCACCGAGGTTGAAAGAAAAGAAAAAAATAATTTAAATATTGCTCTTGATTCCTTATTAGAATTCATTACTAAAACAATTAATATGTTATCTAGAATGAAATTTTCAGCTATTTTCAAATGTTTTATAGAACAATGCTTAATAATTTTATTTCTTACAATAATAGGTTTAATCATTTCTTCTATAATTCCTAATGTCATTTGTAAGACTCTAAGTTTCTTTCTATCTGGTCATTATTATAAAGTCTATAATGTTATAAAAGGAATCTGTCAAATTATTTGGTTAATTATCTCCCTTATATCTTTAGTTCATATTTTTAAATTACGTTATTTGAATTATTATGATAAGATTATAAAGGATGAAGCAAAAGTAGGCGAAAAACCAGTTGAACTAAAAAAAGAAAACCAAAAAAGAGAGGAAGTAAAAGAGGAAAAAATAATATTACGCGATCCAAATCATGAACCATTTGCTTTCTTAAACATTTTATCAAAAATAGTTATTTTCTTCATAAAAATGTGTATTGCGATAGTTGGTTTATGCTTAATATTTACTCTAATTCTATCTTTAATTGGTCTTGTAATTAGTCTAAGTCTATTTCTACATTCTATTATCTTTGCAGGAATGACTCTAACTGCAGTAGGTGTAGTTGCAGCCCATATAGTTATCCTTATTTTAATAATAAATTATATTATAAACAAAGAAACTAAAGCAACCATTCCAATAATTGTCTTACTATCTGCTATAGTCTTATCAGGAGTAGGGTTAGGTGTAAGTATCCTTGGTTTTAAAAATATCAATATCATGAGTTTTGATGAAAGTACCATTAAAGAAAATGAACTTAAATTAACTTATCGTGATAATATGCTAATTATGAATACTTGGGAAGATAATTATGAAATCATCATTGATAACTCCATGAATTTAAATGATATAAAAGTTAGATATAAATATAACCCTGATTATTATAAAATATCTTACAACATAAATTATAGTTATGACATGCGTGAATATACTACTTATCTAACTTATACTAATAATTTCCCTAAACATGTAAAAATCTTCCTAGATGACTTAAAGAAAAATACTATTAGAGATTATTCAACTAGTGAATTTACTAGCAGTATGAAATTAGTTGCTAATGAAGAAACAATTTCTAAGCTAATGTCTAATTTTTCTAAACTATATTTATACGAACAAGAAAAGACCGAATTTGGTTATAGAATCTCTAATATAGAATCTCGTTTAGAAGAAGATGAAGGTGACTGTTCTGCTCACTATAATGCCGCAACAGATACTCTAACTTGTCCAAGTTGGTGTACAGCAAAAAAAGATAAAATTAATACTTCAAAAGGACAAATTATTAGATTTTATTGCGAGGAAAAAGAAAATTAAAATAACGTTTCACATATTAACATTGTTATAACTCCCAAGAGAAAAGATAATATTGTTGCTTTTCTCTTTTTATATTGCCAAGAATTAGGTAATAATTCATAAATACTAATATGTATCATTATACCCGCTGTAACTCCTAATATTAAAGCAAGTATAAAGTCATTCACATATCTAGCGATAAATAAATAGGCTAGTATCGCTCCAAGTAATTCTGAAAATCCCGATAAAAAAGTATACCAGAAAGCCTTTTTCCGACTATAAGTTGCGTAATATATTGGAACTGCAATAGAAATACCCTCTGGAATATTATGAAGGGCAATCGCCAAAGATAAAGTAATTCCTAAAGAAATATCACTATTTGTAGAAATAAAAGTTGTAATACCTTCTGGAATATTATGAAGGGCTAAAGCTATAACTGAAATAAGCCCCAATTTATAAAGATTATTATTTGAAAAATGTTCATCAATCTTCTTATCAATAGAACTAGAAAATATAATTCCCAAAACCACAAAAACAAACACTATTAAAAAGATAAAAAAACTTCTATATTTAAAAGAAAGCAGAGAAACAGACTCCGGTATCAAAGAAGAAAGAGAAATAGTAAGCATAACACCAGCCGAAAAAGCAAGGGACTTACTAATAATACTTTCTCTAGACTTATTTAAATAACATGGTATAATACCAAGCATAGTCATAAATCCAGCTAAAGTTGTAATTAAAAAACTAAATAATATTCTATTCATACTAATTTATATACAAAAAGTTTAAAAATATACCAATACTAACATAGAATAATTGTATTTATATTGAAAAAGCTTTCTTTATGTACTATGATAAGAACAAAAGAAAGTTATTCTATTATTAAGTTATGAGGTATTTAACATGAATTTGATTTTTATGAGACATGGTGAAGCTAGTAATAATGTGAAAGAGTATTTATCAGACAAAGAAATATATTGGTCTCTTCTAACTAGAAAAGGCCAGAACGAAGTAAAAGAATCCATAAAATCATTACCTACAAAACTCGATAAAATTTATACTTCTCCCTTGCCAAGGACTATTCAGACAACTCGCTTTGTTTATGAAAAATACAAAAGTACAGAAATAATCATTGAAAATAGACTCCGTGAAATAGGCTATGGCAAGTATTCTGGTCAACAAAATAATGAGGAGTTAGATAATATTCGTAAAAAACAAATTGAAGGTGACTACTTCACCAGGTTTGGAGATTATGGAGAAAATAAACTTGAGATAGAAAATAGATTATCTTCATTCTTAGCTGAACTTTCGAAAAATAACGCAGCTAATAGTACCATTCTAATTATTTCACATGGTTCTGTTACCTCTTATATGAAAAGAATCTTAAAGTTAAAAACTCCTCATCTAAAAACCGGTAAAATTGAAAAATTTAAAAATGTGAACTTTACTCCAGTATATGCCCATCTTAAAACCTTAAAATCCATTGAAGAAAAGAAGTGAAATTATGAATTATGATAAATTAATGGAAGAACAAATATCAACATCCAATGAAGGCAGCACTCTTTTATTACACGCTTGTTGTGCTCCATGCTCCTCAGCTGTTTTAGAAAGATTGAGTAACTTCTTCAAAATAACCATCATTTACTATAATCCTAACATAACCGAAGAAAAAGAATATCTAAAACGTCTTGAAGAACTAAAAAACTTTATTAAAAAGATAAAAACAAAATACCCTATAAATATAATTGATGCTAGATATGATCCAAAAGAGTTCTTTACTATTGCCAAAGGTCTTGAAAAAGAAAAAGAGCGTGGTAAACGCTGCTACGAATGTTATAAATTACGTTTAGAAGAAACGGCTAAAGTTGCTAAAAAACAAGGTTTTGATTTTTTTACCACGACCTTAACCTTAAGTCCTTATAAAAACACTACTTGGCTTAACGAAATAGGGGAGGAGTTATCTAAAAAATATCAAGCCTCATATTTATATTCTGATTTTAAAAAGAAAAATGGCTACAAAAGAAGCATTGAATTATCTAAGGAATATAACCTATACCGTCAAGATTATTGTGGCTGTATTTATTCCAAATTAGAAAGAGAAGAAATAAAAAACACAAATAACTAAAAGTCATAGTTTTCTATGGCTTTATTTTTTTCCTATTTTGTGTTATAATATGTGGCTATCAAAAGGGGATGATTATATGTCAACAATATCTTCACTATCAAGTCTTAATCTAGAAACACCTATAAATTCTGGTAGTTGTAGTAAAATATATAAAGTAGATAATTTATACTTTAAATTTCTAAATGATGATTATCGTGACTTAACTGAGCCTGAAAATAAAGAAGTCTTAGAAACCTTACTGGAACTTCAACAAATAACTGAAGCGCCTTCTTTAGGAATTCCTATTAATATTTATTGTACTAGTAAAGAACTATACGGATATACTTCCAAAATAATGCCTGGAGTCCCAATAGATAGTCTCCCACCTAATACAGAATTATCCTTAATAAAAGCCTCTTTAAAAAGTATAAAAAGGGAAATTAGAAAACTTGCCAATCAAGGTATAAAAACCGAAGATATTGGTGGTGATAACATACTTTTTTCTGATCATATGAGTATCATTGATTTAGATTTAAGTCTAGTAGAAAAAGCGTCATCTCCTGATTATCTCTACGCAAGAACTATGAATCAAATATTAAAAAGTACCCTTCATACACTTATTGGTCTAAACCCAGATCATGATTGTATCAGTAGTTCTGCAAAGTCTTTAAATATTGCTTTAAAAGAGGGTAATAGTGATGAATATGATGAACTATTCAACTTAATCATTCATAATCTTGAAGAACAAACCTGTAAAAACATTAAAACAGTCGAAGAAGCTAAAACCTCTTTTCAAAAAATAAAGAGTAAACCTAAAATGTAAAGTTGTCTACGACACATTGCATATTTTAAGTAAAAATGTTATATTATTTAATGTGAGATATCACTGGATTTTGCTATGAAATTGGATAATATTTTTCCTCGTTATTAAATTTGGAAACTATATCTTTTTAACAAAAAGTCCAATCTTTAATAAGGAGGTAGAGCCATGGAATTTGAAGATAAAACACTAGTTTGCCAAGATTGCGGTAAAGAGTTTATTTTCACAGCTGGTGAACAAGCATTCTATAAAGAAAAAGGTTTAGACAATGAACCAAAAAGATGTAAAGAATGTCGTGATAAAAGAAAAGCTGCTAGAAGTAACAAAGAATTTAAACAAGAAAACTAAAAGTTGATTCATCAACTTTTTTTTCTTTCTAAATAACATTTTCTTTACATATAATAAATAATGATAACTTTACTTATCAACGAAAATAATATATACTATGGAATATGCAAGGAGTGTATAAAAATGAAATATTATTGTATTGGTATAAAAGGAACTGGAATGTCAACTCTAGCTCAAATATTAAGTGATTTAGGTAACCAAGTATCTGGTTATGATGATGCGAAAGGGCACAAATTTACTCAAGATGGTCTAGAAGAGAGAAACATTCCAATTTACTATGATGGAAATCATGAAATATCTAAAGATACAATTGTCACATATAGCGTTGCCTTTAGCGAGGACCATCCAGAAATTCAAAGAGTTAAAAAGTTAGGTTTAACTATTAAAAAGTACAATGAAATAATGGGTGATGTCATTGATATGTTTGAAACTATTGGTGTCTCTGGAACTCACGGTAAAACAACTACTTCATCTCTAATAAGACATCTTTTAGAAGGAACACTTGGCTGCAACTATTTTATTGGTGCAGGAGATGGTCATGCTACTAAAGAAAATAAATATTACGTAGTAGAAAGTGATGAATTTAACCGTCATTTCACTGCTTATCATCCAACTTATGCTATTATTACTAACATTGAAAGAGAACACATGGAATGTTATAAAGATTTAGATGATATTAGAACAACCTTTGAAAAATTTGCTAATCAAACTAAAAAATTAGTTGTCGCTAATGGCGATAATGAAGAAGTAAGAAGAATAAATTATCATCCCAAAGTCTTATTTTATGGATTTAACGACAATAACGATATCATTATTAAAAATATGAATTTAACAGAAGAAGCATCTACTTTTGACTTATATATAGATAATGCTTTATATGGTCACTTTACCATTCCTTTATTTGGAAAACATATGGTTATGAATACTGCTGCTGCTATTACAATAGCAAAGGAAATTGGCTTAGAAAAAGATACTATCGAAAAGTTATTAAAAACTTTCCATAATGCTAAAAGACGTTTTGAAGAACAAAGAGTAGGAGAGAGTATTATTATTGATGATTATGCCCATCATCCTACTGAAATAAAAGTAACTCTAGAAGCCATTAAACAAAAATATCCTCATAAACGTTTAGTCGTTGTCTTTGCTCCAAATACCTATTCTAGAACTAAAGACTTTAAAAATGAATTTATTGAAGCTTTTAAAATTGCCGACAAAACATTCCTAACAGAAATTGATTGTAATAGAGAAAAGCAAGAAGACTATCCTGGCATCACTTCCCACATAATTACTGACAATCTAAAAGATAGTGAAATAATCTCCATAGATACAATAGATAAGTTAAAAGACGAGACTTCATCCGTAGTATGTTTTATGGGTTGTGCTTATGTAGATGGTCTAATTTCTGCTTATAAAAAACTTGTTGAAGAAACAAAATAAAAAGACTCGTTGACTAAAACGAGTTTTTCTATTGAAAATTATTTTGCTGTTTGCTTTGTAACCATATTTTGTTGTTTAAGCTCTGAAATATCTTTCTTAGTATACATTCTTTCAAGATGATGATCTGAAGTAACCGGAATATATCCCAATATATATTTAGGATCAACTCTAACTGAGTCTCCATCAGAAATATAAACTTTGTTTGGATCGGCTAAATCTTCATCAGGAATTCTAATTATAATTGAACCAGACGAATTCTTATAAATATTAGCGTACATTGCCTCTTTAATAATAGTTCTATTATCATAATAATAACTAACTGTATCGCTTAAACTTTTAGTAGAAGCAGTCATGCCCCCCATGTGTCCATCTATTCTTAAACCATTATTAAGAATATCCGTAATGTCATCAATCGATGTTCCTTGTTTAGTCCTGTGAATCCCTAGTAAAACATCTTTCTCTTCAACAAGCTCTTCAAGTTGATCTTTAAGCATTGGCGCAATACTTCCTTTTACCTCTCCTAAAACTTCAAAGCCTACAGTCGTAAGCCCATACTGTTTCATCTTATCAGCTCTTTGGCGTCTCCTGTAAAATGAAAGCTCCATTTCTTGCAAATTTTTATCTTCATTAAGAGAAAGGTTAGCTCTCTTTAACTCTTTCAAAGAACGTTTATTTAATTGGTCAACACCAATTTCTGTTATGTTAGTTCCATCAGACTGAACATAATAATAACCCTTATCAGGAGCAAAACGACGTATTAATCTATCATCCTTAATATCTAATTTTTTACTAAATAAACCCATCTAATCACCTTCAATACTAGTATAAATTATTTTTTCTAAATAAGAAAGAAAAAGAGTCACCTCAGAAATAATTTGTCACTTACCAAGTCTAATTCTTACTAAAATATAAATCTTTGTATTGTCAAAATAAATATTCCATGCTAAAATAATATTGTTCTAAAGGAACCAAAACTATATCTGGCCTGTTGGTGAAGAGGCTTAACACATTGCCCTCTCAAGGCAACATTCACGGATTCGAATTCCGTACAGGCTACCATTGTAAATTAAAAGTAGGAAACTACTTTTTTTCTTGACAAAAAAATAAAATAATTCTAAAATTAACAAATGTAAGGTGGCTAACAAAAATAAGAAAGGAACTCCTAAAATGACAAATATTAATGTCTTATATGAAATAAAATCTTTAGAAAAAGATATTGTTCGTACATTCTTAAATAATAAAGACGTTGACATTCCAGAAAATATTTTTCCATCGCCAACCCAATTTCAAATCATAGAGTGCATTTTAGAAAGTAAAGATCAAGAGATAAATCAAAAAGAACTAGAAAACATCCTAAATTTACGTAGAGCTACAATCTCTGGAGTTCTTCAAACCATGGAAAAATCTGGACTTATCAAAAGAGTAACAAATAAAAACGATATCAGAACTAAAAAAATAATTTTAAATGAAAAAACTAAAAAGATTTTTGAAAGAAAAAGAAAAGCAATTAAAAATACTGAGAAAAAAATAATAAAAAATATTTCAAAGGAAGATTTAGAAACATTTCTTAAGGTATTAAATATAATGAAAGAGAACATAAAAGAGGAAGAAGGTCAAGAAACACTATGATAAAACTACTTAAAAAATTCACTAAAAAGGAATGGCTATTATCATTTATAGCCTTAATATTAATTGTCACTGAAGTTTGGCTTGAATTAAAAATGCCTGACTATATGTCTAAAATAACTAGACTTGTCCAAACTGAAGGCAGTAAAATGGCTGATGTCATTTCCAATGGTGTTTGGATGATTGCCTGTGCCTTTGGAAGCCTTGTTGCCGCTATAATAGTTGGATACATAATTGCTAATGTTGCTTCATCATTTTCTATGAAATTAAGAAAAGAAGTCTACAACAAAGTAGAAAATCTTTCCATGAACGAAATAAAGCATTTTAAAACTAACAGTTTAATAACCAGAACTACAAACGATATAACTCAAGTAGAAATGTTAGTAAGTATGGGTTTACAACTACTATTAAAAGCCCCTATAACAGCAGCTTGGGCTATTCTAAAAATTCTAAATAAAAGTTGGCAATGGAGTGCCGCCACCGCCGTTGCTGTAGTCATCTTATTATCAGTAATTGGTACTCTAACCATAATTGTTATGCCAAGATTTAAAATTGTACAAAAGTTAATTGATAAAATCAATGGTGTCACTAGAGAAAACTTAACAGGTATTAGAGTCGTTCGTGCCTTTAACGCTGAAAAATATCAAGAAAATAAATTTGAAGAAGTAAATAATAAATTAACTAATCTTCAATTATTTAATCAAACTATGTTCGCCACCCTAGAACCTGTAATGTACCTTGTCATGAATGGTCTAGCTTTATCTATTTATTTTATTGGAGCAAGTATTATAAGCAATGCCTTAATAGCTGATAAAATAGCTTTATTCGGTGATATGGTAGTATTTTCATCATATTCTATGCAAGTAATAATGTCCTTCTTGATGTTAGCTATGATTTTTATGATGATGCCAAGAGCCCAAGTATCTGCCGAACGTATCAATGAAGTTCTAGAGACTAAAAGTTCTCTAAAAGAAGGAGACTTTGATGGCAAAACTACTGAAACTGGTACTGTAGAATTTAAAAATGTTTCTTTTAAATATCCAGACGCCGAAGAGTATTTATTAAAAAATATTTCTTTCAAAGCTGCGAAAGGTCAAACCATTGCTTTTATAGGATCAACTGGTTCTGGTAAATCAACACTTATAAACTTAGTTCCAAGGTTTTATGATGCTACTGATGGAGAAATATTAGTCGATGGTGTTAACGTTAAAGATTATCAAGAAAAAGCCCTAAATAATAAATTGGGTTATATTCCACAAAAAGCCGTAATATTTAATGGTAGTGTTAATTTCAATATATCCTATGGTGATAATGGCAAAGAAAAAACACAAAAAGACATCAAAGAAGCTATTAGTGTCGCTCAAGCTAAAGAATTCGTTGAGAAAATGGATGATGCTTACGAAACACATCTAGCCCAAGGTGGTACTAATGTATCTGGTGGTCAAAAACAGCGTCTTGCTATTGCTAGAGCTATTGCTAGAAAACCCGAAATCTATATCTTTGATGATTCTTTTTCTGCCCTTGACTATAAAACAGATGCCGTTTTAAGAAAAGAGTTAAAAAAGTACACTAAAGATGCCACTTGTCTAATCGTCGCTCAACGTATCGGAACAATAATGAATGCTGATAAAATATTAGTTTTAGATAATGGTGAATGTGTAGGTATTGGAACTCATAAAGAATTACTAAAAAAATGCAAAGTATATAAGCAAATAGCCTTATCACAACTATCAAAGGAGGAATTAGAAAATGAATAATGAAGAGAAAAACACCAAAGAAGAACGACAACATCATGGTCCTCCAGGTATGAGAAGGGCAGCTGAAAAGCCTAAAGACCTAAAAAAAGCCATCAAAAGATTAGTTCAAGGTCTAAAAAATTTTAAACTATTAATCTTAACTTCCTTAATTTTAGCCGCTTTAAGTGCCATTCTTGCTATATTTTCTCCTAATATTATTAAGGATTTAACTGACGAAATATCTAAAGGTCTCGTTATAAATAGTAAGAACCTAGAACTAGTAACCAAAGAAATAACCGCTAATTTTACTTCTCCCGAAGAACAATTAAGAATCTCACAAATACTAAGTATTGACATGACAGAACAAAATATTATTAGTATCATGCAAGATTCTACTATTTCACAAACAGATAAAGAAGCTTTCCAAAACTATTTAAATAATGCCTCTAGCAATAAAGAGGAAGCTTACCGAACTTTAGGCAATCTTAAAACATCCATCTTAGAAAGACTTTTAAAAGATTCAACCTTTGAAGGAAAGGTAATAACTTCCTGGGAAAAGATTGAATTACTAAAATTAAGTAATAGTAAAGAGTTAAATATAAGTAAAAATTTACAAAGTATCTTACTTCCAGACATCACTGTAAAAGGTCAAAAAATAACTAGTAAAGACCAAGTAAAATTTTTAAGCTTAATGTCTAGTTTTCAAGGTAAAAAAGATATAAATGTCAATGCTTTATATAAAAAATTAGATAAATTACCTAACTCCATCAAAACTCTAGTAAAGCCTAATATGAATCTAAGTAAAATTAAAAGTATTGTAACTCTCTTAATAACTCTTTATGTAATCAGCGCTATCTTTACTTATTTTGAAGCTATCACTATGACACAAGCCGCTAATAGATTTGCTAGAAAACTACGTACTAGTATTTCTACTAAAATAAACAAATTACCATTAAAATATTTTGATCAACACGCAACTGGAGACATCTTATCCAGAGTAACTAACGATATTGATACAATTGCTCAAGCTATGAATCAATCATTATCTACTTTAGTAAGTTCAACAACCCTTTTAATAGGAACTATAATTATGATGTTTGTTACGAACTGGATCCTAGCTTTAACAGCCATTTTTTCAAGTCTCTTTGGCTTTATCTTTATGGCTCTTGTCCTAGGTAAATCTCAAAAATACTTTACAGCTCGTCAGAAAGAGTTAGGAAACTTAAATGGTCACATTGAAGAAATATATTCTGGTTTAAATGTTGTAAAAACTTACAATGGAGTAGAGGAGTCTAATAAAAAGTTTGACGAACTAAACAAAAAATTATATGAAGCTAACCGTAAAAGTCAATTCTTATCCGGCTTAATGCCTCCTATGATGCAATTTATTGGTAACTTTGGTTATGTTGCTGTTTGTATCGTTGGAGCAGTTCTAACTATGAATGATACCATTAGTTTCGGTGTCATAATAGCCTTCATTACTTACGTTAGACTATTCTCATCCCCATTATCACAGCTAGCTCAAGCTATGACTCAAGTTCAAACAACCACAGCAGCTAGCGAAAGAGTCTATGAATTTATTGATGAAGAAGAAATGGATAATCAAAAGTCTATAACTAAAAAATTAGCCAAAGAAGAGGCTAAAGGAAACATTGAATTTAAACATGTTTCTTTCAAGTATGATGGTAATGAAAAACCTACTATTAAAGACTTCAGTGCCATTGCTAAAAAAGGTCAAAAGATTGCTATTGTTGGTCCAACCGGAGCTGGTAAAACAACTATGGTAAATCTCCTAATGAAGTTCTATGAAATAAGTTCCGGAGACATCGTAATAGATGGTACTCCTATAAAAGATTTATCTCGCGAAAACATTCACAGTCTATTTACTATGGTCCTACAAGATACTTGGCTATTTAGTGGTACTATTAAAGAAAACATCGTTTATAATCACAAAAATATAAGTGATGAAGAAATTAAACAAATCTGTGAAACAATCGGTCTAGACCATTTCATAAAGACATTACCAAATGGCTATAATACTGAGTTAGAAGATAATGAAAGTATCTCAGCTGGCCAAAAACAATTACTTACAATAGCTCGTGGTATGGTTGAGGATGCCCCTTTCTTAATTCTCGATGAAGCTACTTCTAATGTCGATACTAGAACCGAAGAATTAGTTCAAAAAGCGATGGATAAATTAACAGAAGGCAAAACAAGCTTTATAATAGCTCACCGCCTTTCAACTATCAAAAACGCTGATTTAATCCTCGTTATGAACGAAGGCGATATAATTGAACAAGGAAATCATAACGACTTAATCAAGAAAAATGGTTTCTACGCTAACTTATATAATTCACAATTCGATAACGAATTAAATTAATAAAAATGTCCAATCTCATAAATTGGGCATTTTTTTAGTATGCTCTCTTGTAAAAATATTTTTTTTATATTAAAATGATATAGTAAGGTTGGTGTAAAATATGAATGAAAATAATGTTCAACAACAAGTACCTGTACAACCAGTAAATCCCCCTAAAAAATCACATGCTGGACTTCTATTTTTTCTTATCGTAGTAGCAGCTTTTTGTTTTTATACATACTATGAATACACAAATCATCAAAATGAAATAGTGAGATTAAAAGAAGCTTGTACCCCTGTATCAACGACTAAAGATGAAAAAAAACTCGACTTAAATTCTACTATTGTCAAAGATTTATATAGTAAAGTTGCAACTAACATTAAGGAAGATAGTGCTGAAGTAGAACTTAATGATTCTCTAAAATTATATTTAGCGTCTAGGCAAATACCTCATGATAAAATATATAATTCAAACTGTAATCAATTTAGTGATACCAGTATGCCTCTATATACTTGTATTGATAATGAAAACTATACTCCAACAGCTTTTAAAGAAGAAGATTTAAAAATAGAATATAAAAAACTTTTCGGCGAAAATGCTGAATTCGTAAATGCTAATATCCAACTAGGTAGAAAATGTATTGGTGGTTATCAATATATAGAAAGTAGGGGAGAATACGTTCAAGGTTATTGTGCCCAAGTACCTACAACTAGTTATCTTGTTGAAAAAGAACTAACAAAAGCTTTATCAAGAGAATCAACCATTACTTTATATGAAAGAGTAAAATATCTTGGTAGTGAAGGCCAAAAACTACCAGAAAAACTTATCTCTGGTACTTATAAATATACCTTTAAATTAGACACTAATTATAATTATGTCTTAATCAGTAAAGAATTAGAAAAATAGAAATAAGGTGAAAACGTGGAAATAAAAAGAATAATAACTGGAGCTTTAGATGAAAATTGTTACGTATTAATTAAAAATAATACAGCAATCATCGTCGATCCAGGAGATGACTATTTAAATATTAAAGAAGCAATTGGTGATAATAAGGTTTTAGCCGTTCTAATAACTCATTCACATTTTGATCATATTGGAGCCTTAAGAAACTTTCTAACCAAACGTTCTATAAAAATTTTTAAAAGAAGTAACTTAGAAGAAAAAGAATATACTGTCGGTGATTTTAAATTTACTTGTATTCATACCCCAGGACATTCTAAAGACTCTGTAACCTTCTACTTTAAAGAAGATAACTGTATGTTTGTCGGTGACTTTATCTTTAAAGAATCAATTGGTAGAACAGATTTACCTGGTGGCGACAATACTGATATGAAAAAAAGTCTTGAAAAGATTTTAACTTATGATGAGAATATAAAACTATATCCCGGTCATGATGATGAAACAACTCTAAAATACGAAAAGGAAAATAATCCCTTCCTAAAATAGAAAGTTCTACTTTCTTTTTTTCTTATCTTATGTTATTATACTAAGTCAAGAAAAGGAAGGGATAATATGAAAGTATGGACAAAAGTTAGATTAAAAGATCAAAATAAAAAGATAGAGCAAGTTAGTCGATCACTAACCAATTATTTATACGCCTATGGACCTGCCTCAGAAGTAAAAGAAAAATACAATATTTCCGAATCAGACTATGCTAAAATGAGTCAATATACCGCTAATCGTATATCTGGAATACTTCTACTATATCTAGCTAAAGACTATAAACGTATAAATGATATTGCTAATAAATATAATTTAAATAATGAAGTCATAAAAAATATAAATCCCGAAATAGAAGGATATGTTTCCAAATAAAAAGTCATCAAACGATGACTTATTTTTATAGATAAAATAATACACTAAGAAAGCCAATTAACATAGCTAATACTAAAACAATTGACACAATCTTAACAACTTTTTTATTCATAGATATACACCTCAATAATAATTATAAATTATTTGTCATAAAAAGTAAAATACATTTTAACATAAAACTTCCTAATAATAATATATTTTATTGAGGCTGATATAATGAAAGAACTATTTAAAAAACTAAAAACTAAAAAACTATTTATACTAGTATTTGCCATAACATTATTATGTTTTATAGCAGGAACGCTCTTAATAAGTATGTTATCCAAAAGTAATAAAGAACTAATAATTAATAGTCTAAATAACTTCTATACTTCTCTAAAAGAAAATAAAATAAGTAGTACTAACTTATTATATAAAACAATGACCAGTAATTTAATTTTAAATATTATTATTTGGGTACTAGGTATTTCTATTATTGGTATACCAATTGTAATATTTATTTTAGGCTTTAAAAGTCTAAGTCTAGGCTTTACTATTTCTAGTTTAATCTACACTTATAAATTTAATGGACTCCTAAAAGCCATTATTTATTTAATTCCAAATATTATTAATATATTTATTGTCTTCGTCTTAGTCTATTACTCCATTAGTTTTTCAATAAACTTATTTAATTATCTCTTTAGAAAAATAGAATTTAATAAAAGAGTCATTGTAAAACGTTATTTAAAAATCTTAATCGTAGCCATTTTATTATCTATATTAACTTCTGTCACTGAATCATTTATTTTACCAAAGCTATTTAATTTAACTTAGTATTTAAAAATAACTAAAATTACTGTATAATTCTAATTGGTGAAGTATTATGGAAAATAAAAAAAGAGTAGTCGTTGCGATGAGTGGAGGAGTAGATTCTTCAACTGCCGCCTATTTATTAAAAGAAGAAGGCTATGATGTTATTGGTGCTACAATGCAACTTTTAGATGATGAAAAGACTAATCAAGCTATAAAAGACGCTAAAGACGTTTGTACCACTTTAAATATAAAACATTATGTCTTTGACTTAAGACAAGAATTTAAAGACATCGTAATTCAAAACTTTATAGATTCCTACAAACAAGGCTTAACTCCTAATCCTTGTGTTTTATGTAATAAAATGTTTAAATTCGGTATCTTCTTAAAAAAAGCTCAAGAAGAATTAAATGCCGATTATATTTCAACCGGTCATTATGCTAATATTGAAAAAGGTAAATTAAAAGCTTGTAACGTCTTAAATAAAGACCAATCATACTTCTTATATGGAATAGATAAAAACGTCTTAGATAAGCTAATTTTCCCTTTAAAAGACTATCATAATAAAACAGAAGTACGAGAAATTGCTACCATTGCCGGATTAAGTGTCGATCATAAAAAAGATAGTCAAGAAATATGTTTCATTCCTGGTGATGACTATGCAAAATATCTAGAAGAACATCTAGAAAATAAACCCTTACCAGGTAATATCTATTTAGAAGATAACACCCTAATAGGAAAACACCATGGTCTAATATATTATACAATTGGGCAAAGAAAAGGGCTAAACATTAGTTATAAAGAACCCTTATATGTTTTAAAAATAGATACTAAAAACAATTCACTAATTGTAGGTCCTAATAAAAGCCTATTTAAAGACAAATTAATAGCCGAGAATATAAATATATTAGTCGATAAATTACCATTAAAAGCTATGGCTAAAATAAGGTCTAGAGGGCCTAAAGAAGAAGTAACAATAGAAAATGATAACGATAGATTAATAGTAACATTTAAAGAACCAGTAAGAGCTATTACCCCAGGTCAATCAATAGTTTTTTATGATGAAAATGATATTTGTCTAGGTGGAGGAATAATAAAAGAAGCTCTCTAAAACTATATAAGTAAAGATATTTTTATTTAAAGTGTCAATTTACACTTGATTATTTACGTAAAGATGTCTATAATTATATTAGGAGGGTAAAAATATGAAAGAATTAAACGTAGTCCTAACAGAATTAGGAATTAGCAAAGTTCGTTTAGCAAAATACCTAGGAGTTTCAAGACAAATGCTATATAATTATCTAGCAATAGATAACATTAGTAATTGGCCAAAAGAAAAAGCTGCAAAATTATTAAGCTTATTAAATATTGAAAAAATAGAAGACTTATCTTCTTTAAAAATAAATGGAGAATATATTATTGAAGTAGAGAATAGATTAAATGAAGGTGTTAAAGACACTTCAAGTAAAGATATAATAGCTGATTTAAAAGGATTTAATAAAAAAGAACAAGAACTATTATCAGATATTATAAATTTATTAAAAGAAAAATTATCATCAGATAAAACAAAAGATACTTATAACACATATTTATATTTATATCATTTCTTACAATCAATGGAAACTAATCATGAATTAAAATATATTTTAGGATATGTATCAAAGTCATTAGGTTTTACACCTCCAATGGAATTTGTTTTTAATACTGATAAACAATTCATCTTTGAAAGTATTATGTTCAGTGCTATGACTTTATATAATAATGGGGGAGCATCTAAAGCCAAATTAACTGCTTCTCATAAACGTTTTGAAGAGGATATTGAACATAAGAATGAGGAAAAATTATCTCGTACGCAGGAGTTAAATACTGCTAAAGTACAAGCTCTAAAAGAATTAGGTTATACTGAAATAAATGAAGATAATGCCAAAGAAGTATTAGAAAAAATAGCTGAAATTCAATCTCGAAAAGTATAATGTAGTAGAGTAGTAGAAAATAATAAAATTAAAGATTATATAGAATAATACGTTTGTTCTATATAATCTTTTTTATTGAAAAAATAAAAATTAATTTCCTATAAACATATTCAAATCAAATAAAAATAAATACAATAATAAGTACAATTAATACAATAATATTAATAGCACATAGCAGTAAGTAATACATAGTAATAACGTCAAATAACATATAAAAATAAAAGATAACATACACATAATTATATTATCTCCAGTACTCTTATTCTTTTAGTTGAACTTCCTATAATTGATATTATGTTAACTTCTATATATTATCCAAACAATAAGTTAATTCAATAAATATTATATTTATATATACATTATACTATATTTATTCATTTAAACAAATATCTATTTAATAAATAATATCATTTTCTAATAATTTAAACCCATCATTATCAATATAAACATGTTATCTCAATCAACTATATATAATACCTTCCTCACCAATACCATAACCATATGATACTTTCCCTACTAATATATTCTAAAAAAGCTAAAATGCATTCTAAGCGATTTATTATTAAAAAGATGAACAATTATCCATCTCGATTCAAAATAATTAATGATATATTCTTTTATTAATCTAAATTCAAAATACACCACATTAATTTTAAGCAATTCAATTATTAAAAGACGTATGAATATCCATCTCGATTTAAAATATTACATCGTATAATTTTTCTAAATTTAAACAAACTAAAATTAGAGAGGAGGATTATCATATGTCAAAGAAAAAAACTAACAAGAATATTAAATGTGATGTAGATACTTGTAAACATAATAACAAAGATGATGCTTGCTGCGAATTAGAATCAATTACAATTAGTTGTACTTGTGATAATGATAATTGTGAATGTACAGAAGAAACTATTTGTCAAAGTTTTGAAAATACAGCCAGTGAAATTACTGATAACGAATATGAAGTTAATTCCGATAAAGAAGAAGAGGAGTAATTACGCCTCTTCAAATAATGAAAGTAGGGGAACCTCCCCTACTTTTTTATATTCTCACTTTTTTCTAAAGCCGCATCAATATTTCTTCTAAGACGAACAACTCCCATCAAAGTAGCATCTATATCATCATCAAAATCTCTTTCCTTGCCATTCTCAACAAATATAAAATCATGTACATTTTCTAAAACCATCCCTATTTTTCCAATCCCTATTCTTTCATTAGAAACATACTCGCCTATTCTATCTGTAACTGTATTAGTATCAATAGCATACTTAACATCAGAAAATGGATGCCAAAGGAATTTTCTCGTAAAAGTATCATAATCACTTATAGGCAAACAAAACCAAGCAAAACTATTTGTCGTATAAAAAGCCTTACAGTCTTCACCAAGTTCCTCAACTGTTTCGCGTAACCCTGCATCAACATTTTCTCTCATATCAGAGCCCATTCTTATATCACAAATAAAACTGCCATAAATTCCATATTTAGAATCATCAATATCAACGACAGCCACTTCATGAGCAAAATCCTTATCACAATTATTATCCTTTGCTAAAATCTGCATTGTCTTAGCAGTAATACCGCACTCAGCAGCCATTCTACAAAATAAATCTGTATATCCCGCACAAGTAACCTTGTAACCATCTTCATCATCACTTAAAATATGCATAGTTGAAGCCATTTCATCATGTACACTTTCCTTATAACTATCTATAAAATGTGTTGTAAGCATATATAAAGCTGCAGCTTTTTCAAAAGGAGAAAGTGCTGAATTTTTTATATCGCTCGTAAGCATTTTAATTTTTTGATTAATTTCCATACATTTAGTCAAAGGGACATTTTCATATTTCCACGTAAAACTCCTTGAATCATCATATATAGAATCACAGCGCACTTCTAAAGAAAGTTTTTCTGGATATTTAATTCTATCATAGTTAGCATAAAAATTATTTTCAAACATCAAACGATCATAAAAACTATCTTCACTAATAAAATCCGGAGAATACTGCTTGATAACATCACCAACAAAAAAAGGTCTAATATTCATTTCACTAAGTTCCGGATGTTCCAAGCAATAATTATTAATCTCATCAATTACAACTGGATTATTAAAATTGCCTGGATCAATATCTAAACCCGCTACAAGTCTGCCATCATGGGTAACAAATGACATTACATTTTGCATAAACTAAACCTAAATCAGTAATTATAGTAACTATTTAAAAACCGATTCCTCTCTATTTTAATTTTATTTCAATTCACCAAGTATACTAGTTCCAATCTCTGGAGCAGTAACCTCAAAATTATCCGCAATCATTGCTCCAACATCAGCTAAAGTATCAAATTGTTTTAATCTACCAGGGGTCTTAAAATTACGACTGTAAATGATTACTGGAACATTTTCTCTCGTATGATCATTTCCTTTGAAAGTAGGATCATTACCATGATCAGCAGTAATAATTAATAAGTCATCAAGTTCCAATTTATTTAAAATAATTGGAATATCAACATCAAACTCTTCAATAGCTCGACCATATCCTAAAACATCTCTCGTATGACCATACAAACTATCAAAATCAGATAAACTAGCAACACATAATCCAGTAAAATTCTTATCCATAATATCAAGAAGTTTGTTTACAGCCTCCGAATTATTATTAGCCTTAATACTCTTATTTATACCCTGGCCATCAAATATATCATTAACTTTACCAATCGCAATAACATTATAACTAGCTTCAGTTAAACTATCCATAACTGTTTTCTTAGGTGGTTTAACAGCATAATCACGTCTCGCACTATTAATAAGTTTAAACTTGCCAACAGTACCATTAAAAGGTCTAGCAATAACTCTCCCAACACGCCATTCTTCACGTAAAGTTAAAGCCCTAATTTTCTCACAATACTGATATAAAGTAGGTATAGGAATACAATCCTCATGAGCTGCTACCTGTAAATCTGAATCCGCTGACGTATAAATAATCAAAGAGCCATAGTTTAGTTGTCTTTCCCCAAGTTCATTAATAATACTTAAATCATCATTAGAACACTTATTACCAATAACTCTTCTTCCAGTAACCTCTTCAATTCCTGCTAAAATATCATATGTAAAGCCACTATTAAATGTCTTAAACGGAATATCATTCTTTATACCAAATAACTCATAATGTCCAGATAAACTATCTTTTCCTACATTAGTAGGTCTAGCAATCGTATAATAAGCATCCACAGAAGCATTATCGGCCATAGTCAATGTATCTAAAAAGCCAATCTTTTTCAAATTAGGTACAAATAAATCACAAGCCTCATTAACATGTCCTAACGTATTAGCTCCATTATCTGAAAAGTTAACAGCATCAACTGCCTCTCCTACTCCTAAAGAATCAAGTACTAACAAAAAAACTCTCTTAAATCTCATAGATTAAACATCTCCTTTATGACTACGTGGATGATACTTCTTATAATCATTAATGACTTTATCATCACTTACATGCGTATATATTTTAGTAGTTGCAATATCAGAATGCCCTAGCATCTCTTGAATACTACGTAAATCAGCACCATTATTTAATAAATGTGTCGCAAAACTATGTCTCAAAGTATGTGGTGAAACATCTGGATTAAGTCCTTTTTCCAAAAGCAATTGTTTTAAATTCTTAAAAAATCCTTGTCTTGTCATTCCCATACCATGATTATTTAAAAATAACTTATCACAAGGCTTATTATCTTTAAGCATTTCTCTTCGCCTATCTAAATAAAGATTTAAATAATAAATTGAATATTCTCCTAAAGGAACAATTCTTTCCTTACTACCCTTACCCATAATTCTAATAACACAATTAGTTAAATCAATATCATTAACACTTAAATTAACGATCTCGCTAACCCTAAGACCCACGCCATACATCAATTCTAACATAGCCTTATTACGATAGTCAAATATACTATCTAACTCAATATCAAGTAACTTATCAATATCCGAAATACTTAATGTTCGAGGTAAACTCTTTCTAAGTTTAGGTCTTTCAATCAGTAAAGCCACATCTTTTGAAACAATATGTTCTCTTAATAAATAAGCATGAAAGTTCTTAATAACCGTTAAATTATGAGCAATAGTCGTTGTCTTATCATTATCATTACGTACCTTTAAAAAATCTTTTATATCACTATCTTTAATACCTCTAACATCAGTAATACCTCTTTTGTTAAGAAACTCCTCATATACTTCTAAATCATTAGTATAAGATTCAGTTGTTCTTTTAGATAAACCTTTTTCAAAAGTACAATAATTAATAAAATCTAAAATAGCTTCATGTATCATCATAATACTCACCAATTATATTATACCAAAATTATCGAAACTTTCTAGATATTTATAGCTATCTCTGTTAAAATATTAAATAGAAAAAGAAATACAAGGTGATAAATATGGATAAACCTCTAGCGTTAAAATTAGCTCCCAATTCCTTATCCGAAGTAATAGGACAAAAACATTTAATTGGTGAAGGTAAAATATTAACAAACTTAGTAAAAAATAAAAAGTTATTTTCAATGATTTTATATGGTAAACCAGGTATTGGTAAAACTAGTATCGCTAACGCCATAGTAAAAGACTTAAATGTTAGATATCGCTTTCTAAATGCAACTATTAATACTAAAAAAGATTTAGATGTTGTCATCGAAGAAGCTAAACTATATGATGGTATTGTTCTAATTATGGATGAAATACATCGTCTAAATAAAGATAAACAAGATGTCCTATTACCACAATTAGAATCAGGCTTAATTACTTTAATAGGTATGACTACCTCTAATCCATATCACGCTATAAATCCTGCTATTAGAAGTAGGTGTCAATTATTCGAATTACAAGAATTAGATACAACAGATATAATAGAAGGTCTAAAAAAAGCCATAAAACACCCAGATTTAGCTGGAATTGATATAGATGATAAAAGTATCAATCTAATTGCAAAACTTGCTGGAAACGACCTAAGATACGCTTATAATCTATTAGAAATATCTTATTACTCAACAGATGATAAAAAAGTAACTGAAGAAAAGATCAGAAATATAAATAATAAACCAGTATTCTTCTCAGATAAAAATGGTGATGGTCATTACGATCTACTAAGTGCTTTTCAAAAATCTATTCGGGGAAGTGATGTAGATGCCGCTCTTCATTATTTAGGAAGATTAATAATAGAAGGAGACCTAGATTCCATATATCGAAGAATGTCCGTCATAGCCTATGAAGATATAGGACTAGCAAATCCTGCAATCGGACCTAGAGTAGATGCCGCTATTAATGCCGCTGAAAGAGTCGGTCTACCAGAAGCAAGAATACCCTTAGGAACAATAGTTGCTGAAATGGCTCTTTCTCCAAAAAGTAATACTGCTCATATTTCTCTAGATAAAGCCATTGAAGACATAGAAAATGGTAATGTAGGAAATGTCCCAAATCATCTTAAAAATCCATCCACTGAATATAAGTATCCACATGACTATAAAGGAGCCTATGTCGTTCAACAATACTTACCAGATAAAATTAAAAACAAAAAATACTATATCCCAAAAGATATTGGTTATGAAAAACAAATAAAAGAAATCTATACAAAACTAGAACACCTAAAAAACAAAAAATAGTGCCACCACACTATTTTTTACTTTGTATTTTTATAAGTTCTTCATCGCTTACTTCTCGCACTTCTCCAACGGCCAAATTAGTTGGTAAATATAACTCTCCCATACAAATCCTTTTTAATTCCAAAACTTTAGCTTTGTAGCAGCCAAACATTCTCTTAATCTGATGATATCTTCCTTCTGTAAGAGTAACTAAACATTTATTAGTATCGACTTTTTCTAACAAAGCACTCTTACACTCTCCATCATTTAACTTAACACCATCTTTAAAACCATTAATCATCTCATCACTAACATCTTTATCAATAACAACTTCATATATTTTCTTTATATGTTTCTTTGGAGATAATATATTATGAGCAAATACCCCATCATCTGTAATTAACATTAGTCCTGTCGTATCTTTATCAAGTCTTCCTGCTGGAAATAAAGTTCTAGTCTTATACTTATTAGGAACAAGATCAATAACAGTCTTATCACTATCAGAAACAGTAGTAGATACATATCCTTTAGGTTTATTTAACAATAAATAAAAATGTTTATTTACGCTAACATCTTCCCCATTAATCTTAATACTTATATTATCCTCATCATACTTCTCATCAGACCTCCTAACAACACCTTCATTTACTAAAACAAGTCCCTTAGAAACTAACTTCTTTATCTCTTTCCTGCTATAATTAGTCTGTTCTGATAATATCCTATCAATCCTCTTCAAATAAATCACCCTTTATTACTAAAACCTCTATTAACTACTCCTAAAATATCTAAATTACTATTCTTATCAATCTTATTAGATAAATAAACTAAATACTCAACATTTCCATCTCCACCCTTTATTGGAGAATAAGTTAAATTCTTAATATAAAATCCTAATTCATTAAAATACTCCTTCAATGAATTAATTATCTCAACATGAATATTTTTATTTAAAATAACACCCTTATATTTAGTTGCTATATCCTTACCACATTCAAATTGTGGTTTTATTAAACATACTAAATCTATTTTAATCTTTTCCTTATATACTTTATCTATAATTTGTCTTAATGATATAAATGATACATCACATACTATAATATCTATATCTTTAAAATACATACTATCTAACTCTTTAAAATTAGTCTTTTCATGTAAATCAATTCTTTCATTACTTCTTAAACTCTCATGTAATAAATTCCAACCTACATCAATCGCTATAATAGAAGAAGCCCCATGTTGTAAAGCACAATCACAAAATCCTCCTGTACTAGATCCTATATCCATTACTTTTAATCCAGCAAAAGTAATACCAAACTTCTCTATTGCTTTTTCTAGTTTTAATCCTCCTCTAGATACATATTTTAATTTATCATTATCAAGCACTGTAATTAAACTATCTTCATTAACTATAAAACCACATTTAGTAATAACTTTACCATTAACTAAAACTAATGAAGAATCAATCAATTCTTGTGCTTTACTCCTAGAAGGTACTAATCCCCTACCAACCATTTCTTTATCTAATCTATTTTTCATAAGTATCACCAACACAAAAATTATACCATAAAAAGAAAAAAGAGTGAATCCTCACTCTAATTAAAACTCCATCTTAACATCTTCTTTTTTAGCATCTTCTGCTTCAAAGAATTCTTTCTTAGTAAATCCTTTCATTCCAGCAACTATACTAGTAGGAAAAGTAACTATATCCTGGTTATAAGATGAAATATTAGCATTATATAGTCTTCTAGCAGCTTGTAAATGTTCTTCAACATCTGAAATACTTAATTGTAAAGCCTTAAAGTTCTCACTAGACTTTAATTCAGGATAAGCCTCTGCTAAAACATTAATCTTACCAAGAGTATCAGTCATCTTATTATTAGCCTCTTGCTTCTCAGCAATACTCATACCTTTTCTAAGTTTAATAACTTCTCCTAAAGTTTCTTTTTCATGTTTAGCATAACCTTTCGCAACATCTAACATCTTAGTTAAGACATCATATCTTTTTGTTAGTGCCACATCAATTCCTGAATCTGCCTCATCTATTTTAATAATAGCTCTCTTTAAACGATTACAAGTACTAATATACCAAACAATTATAATAACTAAAATTAAAACTATAATTCCAACAATAATTCCTAAGTCCATCACTTACACCTCCCTTCTAAATAAAGTATTATCTAACTGTAACTCATCAACAAACATTGTAATCTGTTCAATATCAACAGAAGCTCTTTTTAATTCTTCCTCTTCATTAATCTCTTTAAAACAACTACTAGGTTCAAAAGAATCTTTTCCATCATATAATCCAACATGTAATTGATTATTAATAAAACATAATAATATTTTACCTTTATTTCTCTTTTCTAAATTATCAATCTTTTCCATTAAAGAAGGAGTTAATATATAAAAAGCATCATGAGCATTTTGTGCATAAATATTAAATTTCTTATTAAAAGCATCAGATTCCATTTCTACTTTTTCATATTTAATTTTAGAACGAGTTATATTATTTCCAAATCCCTTTTCACACACTTGTACATTAGCCTTAAACTCTTTATTAAAATCAAATATCATCCATCTGCCCAAGAAAACAGTAACATAATACGTTCTTGTATTACCATCAGAATCCGTTGTAGTATGTTCTTCTTCAATATGTACATCAGACTGTATAAAATTAATATTTTTATACTTTCCAGAAATATAATCATTAGATGAATATCTATCTCCCATATACATCATACCAGTATCTTCAATCACTTTCTCACTAATGCCTCTATCTGGTTCATACTTTAAATCTGTAAAAATTTTTTCTAAAGATCTCTTAATAAAGTAATCTTTATAAGCTTTCGTATATAATTTAGCTGAACCAGACGTAATAATAGCTTTAGTAACTACACCAACTAAGAAAGTAAAAATAAAAGCTGCCGGAATTATATCATAAAGTTTATTTATACAAAGTACCAACAATGTAGCTAAAACAATACAAATCGCTATTCCAAATGCAAGAAGCGATTTATTTTTATATTTTATTCTAATTTGTTCTAATTCCTCAAATGTCACAATAACCACTCACCTTATATTTAAATAATATCAAAAAATAATAAAAAAAGAAATAAAAAGACAATATATTTTCATATATTATCATATCTAACTAGAGGTATCAATAACATAAGGATTATCTGCAGTACCATCACCTGTAGTATATTCAATATAATGATATGCATAAGCTTAATCAAAATCAAAAAACATATAAAACCATTATCCATAGTCTTATATGTTTAATATAAATAACTGTACCAATGTATTAGCATCTACACTAGTCGTTTTAATTTTAAGATCAATATCCTCAAGCTTAATCATTAAATCAAGTAACTCTTTCTTAGAATAATACCTTGTAAGTTCCCTTGTCTTCGTAATTCGATAAGACTTCTCATTAAGAGTTTTCGCAATTTCATCATTACGCATATTTTTCTCTTCCAATACTTTTACTTGAAACATTATTCTAAATTGGCTTGCTAAAAGTCCAATAATACTTAATGCTTCAATCTGATAATCTAATAATTCCTGATATAAAGATAAAGCTTTTTTCTTATCTTTCTCCGCTAAAGATCTACTAAACTGAAAAGTAATATCTGTAGAGTCTCCTAGCTTTTTTACAGCTAGTTCCAAAACATCTTCTTTAGAAATATATTTATCATTTATTTTATAAATCTTTAACTTGTTACACTCATTATAAAGTCTTGAAATATCACCTAACGTATTATTAACTAGTAAAGTAATAACTCCATCTTCTACCTTATATCCTTTTAGACAATTCTTAGTAAACTCCACAGGATCACTGCTAACTTTAATAAACTCCATTTTCTTCTTTAAATCTTTGATAATTTTCTTCCTGTCATCATACTTATCGCTAACCACAAATAGTAGGTTCAAAGAAGAACTATTTTCTACATATTTCAATAGTTCCTCCACCCTATTTATATCCGGATCCATCTTATCAAAATTATTAATAATTACTATCTTCTTATCTGAAAAAAGTCCATACGTATTTAAGTCCTCAATCACCTCTTCAAGTAAATCTTCACTTAAATCATACTTACTAATACTAGCATCACTAAAATTATTTTTCTTAATAATTTCACTTATTTTATTATTAATACTAATATAGTCGCTTCCCTCTATTAAATAATTATTATTCATGTCTTAAACTATTCTCCACGTTTTCTAAAACTTCTCTTACCTTACTAGCATCTTTTCCGCCACCTTGAGCAAATGTTGGACTACCTCCACCATTACCATTAGCCATCATTGAAGCTTCTTTGGCGATTAATCCAGCATTAACACTACAATTGCTTCGTACAATAAAGTTAACACTATCTTCGCCTTTAACATTAGCAAAGAAAACAAAACCTGGATTCATAATCTCTACTAAAGTATCACTAACAGCCTTTAAAATATTATTATCTTTATCTCTAACTTCCATAACAATACCTAAAGTACCATTGTAATTCTTAACATGTTCCTTATAAATATCTAAATTAGCTAAATCTTGTTTTTCCTTTAATTCAAAATACTTCTTTTCTAATGTTTTTACTTCTTGTTGAACATAACTAAGTTCATTTCTATTAAATATAATATCTTTATATGAGCTTGGTTTAGAATTATCAATATCAACATCAAATTCCAACTTAATAGCTTCATTCTTAGCCTTATCTAAAATATTCTTAGCTTTCATAAGTAATTTAACCATTTCATCATTATAAGGTTTAATTGCTTCATATAAAGCCATTTCACTTCTACTACCAGTCGTAGCTTCAATTCTATAAACGTTACTTCCTTTAGATTCGCAAGTATATATAGCGAAGTTCTCAATTTCCTTTGTATTCGCAACATGTGTACCACCACATAACTCTATAGACTTACCAATCTTAACAACTCTAACCATATCTCCATATTTTTCACTAAACAAAGCCATAGCGCCTAACTGTTTAGCTTTATCAATTGGCATAACTTCAGTAGAAACAATTAGATCTTTAGAAATCATTTCTTTAGTGAACTCTTCAACTGCTAAAATCTTATCTTCTGACATCTTACCAGCATAAGTAAAGTCAAAACGTAACTTCTCATCATCTACATAGCTACCAGCTTGTTTAATATTGCCAGATACAACTTGCTGTAAAGAATATTGTAAAATATGTACCGAAGAATGGTTTGCTTCAATCTTTTTACGTCTATCTTTATCTAAAACAGCCTCACACGCTTCCCCAATACTAATAACTCCATCTAATAGTTTAACTTTATGAATATGTTGTCCATTAGGAGCCTTAAATACATCTAAAACACGTGCTTTAAAGTCTTTGCCAACAATCATACCCGTATCACTAACTTGTCCACCAGACTCTGCATAAAAACAAGTTCTATCAAGTGCTATATAACAATCATGATTACAAGTATTAATAATCTCATCCTTAGAAAATATCGCAATAACATTAGCTTTTAATCTATAAAGTCCATATACAAATTGACTCTCATCTTTAAAATCTAACAATACTTTCTTTTGACTTGCCATTGAAGCCTTACTCTTAACACTCTTTTTAGCAAGTTCTCTTTGAATATTCATAAACTTATCAAACTCTTCCTTAGAACAAGTATATCCAAGTTCATTTAAATACTCTAAAGTAAGTTCAAATGGAAATCCATAAGTATCATATAATTTAAACGCTTCCTCACCTGACACATAACCATCTGTAGAATTTTGTACTAATTCTTTTAATCTTCTCTCTCCTGCTTCAAGTGTCTTTAAGAATAGTTTTTCTTCTTCTAATACTAAAGTCTCAATAACTGGACGTTTTTCCAATAAATATGGATAAGCATCCTTCATAACATCAACAACATCTGAAACAATCTTATACATAAAGGGACATTCCAATCCTAAAATCTTACCATATCTAACACTACGACGTAATAATCTTCTAAGTACATATCCACGTCCTGTATTTTCAAAACAAGCTCCATCTGCTAAAGCAAAAACAATTGCTCTAATATGATCTGCTATAACTTTATACTCTTTTTGTCCTGTATAAGTAGCACCAGCTAACTCTATAATATGATCCATTATTGGTCTAAATAAATCTGTCTCAAAGTTAGAATCTACTCCTTGGAATATACAACACCATCTCTCAAGTCCAGCCCCAGTATCTATATTTTTATTAGGAAGTTCCTTATATTGATTTCTAGGTACTCCGGCTTTAGAATTAAATTGACTAAATACATTATTCCAAATTTCAACATAACGTTCTTGATCCTCATCTCGTCTAAATTTACTTAATGCATCACCCTCAGGATCATACTTTTCTCCTCTATCAAAGAATATTTCCGAATCAGGTCCACAAGGTCCTTCTCCAATCTCCCAGAAATTCTCCTCAAGTCTAACTATATGCGAAGGTTCCATTCCAACCTCTATCCATCTATTAAAGGCATCATCATCGTCAGTATAAATAGTAACATATAATAACTCTTTATCAATTCCAAAATAGTTAGGACTAGTTAATAGTTCAAATGAATATTCAATTGCTTCATTTTTAAAATAATCACCTATTGAAAAGTTACCCATCATTTCAAAGAAAGTCTGATGCCTTTTTGTAACTCCAACATTCTCTATATCATTAGTTCTAATACACTTTTGTATACTAACAAGTCTTTTACAATCTGGCACAACTGATCCATCAAAATACTTCTTCAATGGCGTAACCCCAGCATTTACCCATAACAAACTATCATCATTAACTGGTACTAGTGAAGCACTTTCTACCTTTTTATGCCCTTTCTCTTCAAAAAACTTAAACCATGTATTTCTAATATCATCATGACTCATATATTTCATAATCTCATACTCCTCCTCAAGTCTAAATAATAATTTTAAATTTCTCTAATTATTTCTTCTAATCTTTCTATATAGTTATCTACCGTTCCATTATTAAAAATATAATAATCAGCATAAGCAATAGGTCCACCCTTAGCTAAATTTTCAATTTCTGAAACATCTCTAATAACAATTTCTTCTCTATTAAATGGTCTAATATCACGAACACTTACTCTGTCATATCTTTTCTCTTTATCGCAAACAATAGAAACTAATACTAGCTCCTTAAACTTTTCTTTTAAATAAACATACTCATCCCATGAATAAAGTCCATCTAAAACAGTATCCTTCTCTTCATAAGCTTTTTTTATTTTTTCTTCTAAAAGTACCGCGACTGCCGCCATTCCATGCTTCGCTCTAATATCTTCACGACACTTTTTCTCATTTGCTGGAGTAACTTTTTTTCCTTCTTCTTTTAATTTATCCATTATTGCTCCACCAAAATATATCTTATTCCAACCCTTCATCTCTAAATAATCTGTCGCAATACTCTTTCCAGAGCCAGCCATTCCAACTACCGCTATTAATTTACTCATACCTACATCTCCTCTTTTTTAATAATTTCTTTAGCTTGACTTTTTAAACTCTCGAATCCCTCATTCTTAATTACATAATCAAAATCATTATAATCATTAATTTCTGTTTCTGTAATATGAGTCTTCTCATCTCCAACAAGTCCATCATCAAAAGATCCTTCTCTAACTATTTTTATAGTAACAACATCATCAAATCTCTTTTTAAATTCACTAAATTCCATAATAAGTCTAGCATCAGTAATAATAAACGCATCAAAGAAATTACTAAGTATCTCTATATCCTCACATGTTCTATCTATTAAAAACATATTTTTATGCATCTTTTCTTTAATTATCTCAATACCCATCTTTTGTAAAAATTCTCTTGGTTTATCTCCTGTATTTTCATTCCAATCAAAATAGTTTTTCGCATAAGAATACAAAGGTTCTGTAAGATGCATAACACAAGGTTTATACCCATAGTTTTTTAATTCTTCTCTTAAATAATTTCCAAAAGTATTCTTTCCAGTTTTAGCACATCCCCCAATAACAAATATCTTCATTTTTATTCCTCCCATATACAAATAAAAGACCAGAAATAGGAGGACAAAGTCCGGTACCATCCTATCTTGGTCTTAATTTACTAATAACGGCAACTACCGAGAAAACTCCTAAAGTAGCTTCCTTAAATTCTATTGTTAACTTTCACCATCTATTAACTCTCTATAAAAGCGAATTTAAGTACTTATCTTTAATCATCATTTTCTATTGATCTAATTCTTTTTTATTAAACATGTCTTTAAAATGAACTTTCTCATCTACAAACATGAAAATAACTTTTAAACAAGCAACTACTGGTGTTGCTACTACCATTCCTATAATACCAAAGAAATGTTGAAAAATCAAGAGACTAATCATAATTATTACTGGATGTAATTCCATCGTATGTCCCATAATCAATGGTTGATAGAAATTATTTTCAAGCAACTGAACAATCACAATAGCAATTATACAAAATACTCCGCACGTTGGCGAAATAGTAAATCCAACAAGTACTACTGGTATCGCTCCAATATATGGTCCAAAGTATGGAATAATATCTGTAACGGCACAGAACAAAGCAAATAGTAATGGCGCATTAAGTCCTGCTAAAGTTAAACCAATACTCTGTGTAATAAATACTAAAAACATAACTGAAAATACACCTTGTACATATTTTCGTAAAGAAGTATTAATTCTCGTCGTTAACTCAATATAATTATCTTTCCACGCATTAGGTAAATGATTAATAACCGTAATATTAATCTTATCAAAATCAAATAACATATAAAAACCAATCATTAATCCTAAAACAAAATTAACTCCTCCAGATATTAAAGCCTTCGTAATATTAATAATTGTATTAGGTAAATTAGTAGTTAATCCAACACCGAAATCTTCTACAGTTTTATATACTTTGTCTTGTATTGCTTTAATATCTACTCCTGTAGAACTAAAATTATCAAAAATCTTATTTCCAAAGACTTTTAAATCTTTTAATATATCTGGAATAGTCCCTACAAAATCTCCTATCTGTCTAACAAAAGTAGGTAAAAAGGCATATAAAAGTAAGAATATAAGTCCTAGCAACACTAAATATACTAATATACACGCTACAAATCTTGGAATCTTTTTTCTTTGTAAAAATCTAACTATTGGATCACATAACCAAGCAATTAAAAGTCCAATAAATATTGGTGAAATTACGACAAATAATTCTTTTAAAAATGCTAGTATTTTTAATTCTCTAAGTACATAAATACCAAGTAGTACTACCGCAACAATTACTGCTATATAGACAATTCTTGTTAACTTACTACCAATAACTAGAATTTCATTTAAACTAGAAATATCTACTTTCTCATCCTTCTTACGTCTAAACATAAAAACGCCTCCTTAAAAATATAAGCTATTATACCACAAATTCTAGTAAAAAACTATAAAATACACTATAATAATTACAGGTGATTACATGAAATGTCTAATCGAAAATAAAGATAGTGAAATTATTATTAAAAATTCTCGTTTTATAACTTCTTTAATAAAAATAGATGAAACATCAAACATAAAAGACTTAATCGAAACTATAAAAGTTAAGTATCCCAATGCTACTCATTACTGTTATGCCTATATTACCAAGGATAACCAAAAGTCAAGTGATGATGGTGAACCAGGTGGTACAGCTGGTCTTCCTATGTTAAATGTCTTAATCAAAAACAATCTTATTAATATTCTTGCTATTACAACAAGATATTTTGGCGGTATCAAACTAGGTGCCGGTGGCTTAGTAAGAGCCTACACCAAATCTCTAACAACAGCCCTTGAAAATAATACAATTGAAGTAGAACTTGGCTATACTATAAAAATCATCATTAATTATGATATACAAAAAGAACTAGATTATTTATTAAAAAATGAAGAAATCTTAAAAAAAGATTATCAAGAGCAAATAACTTATTACCTAAACATTTCCAAAGATACATACCATAACTTATCAAAGTATAACCCAACCATCCTAAAAGAAACTTACATCAAAAAAATGTAGATTAAATCTACATTTTTTTATTTCCTAAGTTGTTCCCTTAATTTTCTATACTTACTTAACTTATCATAATAGCAATATGGACATAAGGATTCATAAGTAATTTTATCTTCTCCATCTATCGCCACCTGTTCTCCATCAAAAATAAATTTGCCATTAATTTTTCTTCCATTAAACATTGCTTTTCTACCACAAGCACAAATAGTCTTCATCTCCTCTATTGTATGAGCAATCTCTAATAACCTCGTAGCTCCTGGAAAACCATTAGTCCTAAAATCTGTTCTAAGCCCATAACAAATAACTGGTATATTAAGTCTAACAACTACTTGCATTAATTCATCTACTTGAATACTCTCTAAAAATTGTGCTTCATCTACCAAAATACACTTAACATCCTCATCATGTTCCTTAATATAAGTAAATATATTTTCTCCAGCTCCAATTAAATGATCAACTTGTCTTTTTAAACCAATCCTAGATACTATATAATCCTCTCCCTTAGAATCTATTTTTGGTTTTATAATTAAAACTTTCATTCCCCTTTCTTCATAGTTATGAGCAGTCTGTAATAAAATAGTCGTTTTACCAGAATTCATTGCTCCATATCTAAAAAATAATTTTGCCATTATTAAACACTCCTATCTTAATTACAATTATATAAAACCTAATTGTAATTAACAAGAGTTTTAAGTCTTTTAATAACCTTTTTTTCTATCCTTGAAATATAAGACTGTGAAATACCTAACTTTTCGGCTACCTCCTTCTGTGTCAACTCATCATGTCCCATTAATCCATATCTAAGTATCATAATATCTCTATCTCTTGGTCTAAGTCGCATTACTTCATTAATCATTAAATTCCTCTCAGTTTCTTCCTCTATTCCTTTTGTCACAATATCTGCATCAGTTCCTAAAACATCTTCTAAATGCAATTCATTTCCTTCTCCATCAAATGATAAAGATGCATCTATACTAACCTCCGTCTTGATTCTCTTATTTTTTCTAAGATACATTAAAATCTCATTATCAATACATCTTGAAGCATAAGTAGCTAGTTTTATATTTTTACTTTTACTAAAGGTATTAATACCTTTAATTAACCCAATTGTCCCAATACTAACCAAATCTTCTAAATCAACTCCTGTATTTTCGTACTTTTTTGCTAAAAAGACTACCAAACGTAAATTATGTTCGATTAAAACGTCTTTAGCCTTCAAATCTCCATCATCTTTTAAACTAACATAATAATCTTCCATCTCCCTCGATAAAGGTTCAGGAAGCATATCTGTAGCCCCAACATAAAAAATACTTGTAACTTTATAAAATAACTTCCTGATAAAATTAATAATAAACATTATAACTCCTCCTTAAAAATATTCGGTAATATACACTCTACCCCATCTATTGCGATCTTATCTTTACTAATGCCAACTAAACAATTACTAAATTCTTTTTCTTCAACTATTACTTTATCTACTTTATAACACTTAATAACCCCAGTCGTATTTAAAGCCTTATAAGGTACATAAACAATATCTCCTTCCATTAAAATATCATTATTAACCAAAATAACACTTCGTCCCTTATAAGGATCTTTTAACCTATTTCCAGTATCTAAAAGTCCCATTAACTTATATTTCTTATTATTCTTAATAATCAAAACCTCATAAATATTCCCATAAGTATTCTTATATAAAATATGTTCTTTTACATAACAAAATATAATAATTGGACTAACTATAATTAATAAAATAAAATTAATAGATAACCCATTATTAATAAATAAAATACCCTGATTTCGATAAGTAAAACTAATATTAAGTAAATATAAGCTTCCTCCTAAAACTATACTAAGTAGATAAAAATAACTTATATTCTTAATAAAGTTTTTCTTTCCAAAAGTTGTTAAAATAATACCTATACTTATAATAACTTTAATTAAAAATAATGAAACGGAATTAAGTTTTATAAAGAGTAAAAACACTGATAAAGAAGCCACTATACTTCCCAGCACTAATCTTTTAATTGGAACTATTTCTTTTAATATTTTACTAGTTCCATATAGTAATAAAAAATCAAAGAAAAAATTTAGTAAAAACACCAAGTCTAAATAGATCTTCATTTATATCACCATCATCACTATACCAATAAAAAAACGACTTATCTGTCGTTTCTTTGTACTTTTATATTTTTTTCTTATGAATAAATATTTTAATTATATATGATAAGAATATAATCATTATCACAACAAATGCCCATTGTAATATTGTATTAACTATTCCACTAGAATATTTATTAATAATTCCAATAATACTTTCAGGTACATATTTCCCAATTAAAGCTGAAACATCTGGTAAACCTATATTATTCTTAATAAATGTCAAAATTCTAAGTAATATATCAACTATTGCCATAAAAAAGACAAATGATGAAAATCTTTTAAAAAACATTACTACTACTAAAATTAATACTATTAACACTATTAAATCTATATACATCTAACTAACCACCTCGACTATATTAATTCTAGCATATTTTAAGAGTAATTAAAAGTTTTTTATTCTAAAACATCCTTCGGTTCTCTATAATCTTTTCTATATATTGTTATTTTATTATCTTTATATGTTGCCAGTAATATTGCCTCATACGTATCATATCCTTTTACTTTTAATTGCTGTATAAACCAATCTCTATCTCGATCTGTATTAGAAATATTTTCTTCCATTAATCTAGAATCTATTATTATATTTGCTGTTAAATTATCTTTATTTAGTTTTATTTTTAAATCATTCTTAGTTGGACTACTATATTTATCTTTTGAAAGAAAACTTATCTTTCCATTAACTTCCATTATCGCAAAAGCAATCTCTTCTAAATCAAAATATCCTGCATTTCTTGCTTGTTCTAACAAGTCATTTATATCTATCTTAACTTTTCTTAAAGATTTAAGTAGTATATTTCCATTTTCTATTAAAACTGTTGGCACTCCTGCAACTGCTCTTCTAATAACAATACTCTTCATTGACAAAATTGATACTAAGTAAGCAACTAGTCCAAATGAAACAATTGCCACTACACCATTAATATATTGTCCATCAAAGTTCATTGTCATCTCTGCCGTAAAATTACCAATCGATATTCCAATAACATAATCAAATAAGCTTAACTCTGATACTTGTTTCTTTCCAATTAACTTTGTAATAAAAAATAAAATAATTAAACTAACTAACGATCTCGGTACAATCATAAATGCTTCATTAAAATCCATATTTATCACCAGTATTATTATTAACCAAAAAAGAGACTTTTAGTCTCTTATTTATCGCCTTCTTCTAACATTGTCGTAATAAAAATACCATATCCTTTACTAGTATCATTAACAATAACATAGTTTACTGCTCCGATTATCTTATTATCCTGAATAATCGGTGAGCCAGACATTCCCTGTACTACACCACCAGTTTTTTCAAGTAATCTTTTATCGGTAATTTCAAACAAAATATTTTTTGTCTTACTATTAGTGTCTAAATTAATAATATTAATCTCAAAGTCTTCAACCTTATCATTATCAATAACTGTTCTAATGTAGGCTTTACCCATAGTAATATCATCAACTTTTCCCACCTTAATTACATCCATATTTGAGATATCTTTTGAATATTTACCGAAGATACCAGAAATCTCATTAGCTTCTACTACGCCATGAACATCTTCTTTATTGTAGACTGCATTTTTCTCACCTGCTTTACCATTTCTACTCTTAACAATTCCTGATACATAAGCATCATAAATCTTTCCATCTTTTATTTCAAATTTAGAAATAGTATTACTTTCTAAAATCTCATGTCCTAACGCCCCAAAAACTCTACTCTTTGGATCTATATAAGTTAAAGTACCAATACCATTAATCTTATCTTTAACATATAATCCTGTCTTTAAAACATTATCACTATCCTTAACGAGTTTCAAATTAACTTTTCTTTTCATTCCATTTCTAAGTACCACAAAGTTAACATTCTTCTCTTCGTTACCTATCAAAGTAACCATTGAAGTTATATCACTAACTTCTTTGTCATTAACTTTAAGAATTACATCGCCAACCTCAAATCCAGCATCCTTCGCTATATAAGTATCATTAAGTTTATAAAACCCAACAACCATTACTCCTTTAGAATTAACTTCAATTCCTATTGTATTACCACCAGAAATAACATAATTAGAATAAGCAAAAGCATTTATGGGAAAAATAAGAAGAAGAGCCAATAAAAATATCTGTAGCTTGTTTTTTATTTTCATTTAGGATCACCTCATAAAACCAATCTACATTATTATTCTTTCACAAAAGCAAAAATTTATTTTATAAAAAAATTACCAAATAATTAAATTACTTAACTTGTTATTAATCTTTAAAAATGATACAATTACAACATAATGAGGTGAAACATGAAAGAAGAAAAAAACAACAAAAGTATTTTAAAAAAAATAATTTTTTATCTACTATTTATTATTTTTCTTTTTACTTTAACTTATTCTGGTTACAAAATATATATTTGGAATTTAGATAATAAAAGAACAAAAGATTTAACTGAAGAATTAGAAAAGATTGCTAAACCAATTCCAAACACTAGTGAAGGAGAATTAGTTAATCCTCCACAAGAAACCGAACAAGAAAATGATTATTGGTATTACACTTCTCTTCCTTTTTATGAAGTTGATTTTACTAAATTAAAAGAAAAAAATAGTGATACCATTGCATTTATTCATATGCCCGAAACCAATATAAATTATCCTGTTGTTCAAACTAACAACAACGAGTACTATTTAATAAGATCATTTGATAAAAAGAGAAACTATGCCGGTTGGGTCTTCATGGACTATCGCAATAGTATTGAAAATCTATCTGATAATACTGTAATCTATGGTCATGGCAGAGAAGATAAAACTGTCTTCGGTTCATTGCAAAATGCCTTAAATAAAAAATGGCAAGAAAATAAAGATAATTATATCATTTGGCTATCAACTGAAAAAGAAAATATGCTGTTTCAAATATTTTCTATCTACACTATTAAAAGTGAACTTTATTATATAGAGACTGATTTTCCTACTGAAGAATCTAAAAAAACTTGGCTTGACACCATGGTCTCACGAAACATGGGTATTAAAAAAACTCCTGTATCTTATGATGATAAAATTCTAACTTTATCAACTTGTGAAAATGCCTATGGCGGAAGAATCGTTGTCCAAGCTAAATTAATTAAAAGACAAGCAAAATAAAAGAGTAGTTTTTAAAGCTACTCTTTTTACTTATTAATTAGTTTTAACAAAACCATTATCTTTTAAGTATTGAATTATAAAATTCATTTTTTGTTGTAAGTTAACATTATTATTTTCATAATAATCTTTATAAGCATCTGCTAAATCATCAATATTTAATTCAGAAACATTCTTAACTTCACTCATCATATTAATAATTTGATCTAACTTAGTGTTCATACCAGCTAAAGTAGTATTAATACCAGAAATATCATCATTAATATTATTTAATAATTGATTGTTATTAGTAACAGTAGTAGAAATACTATTTAAACTTTGATTATTAAGATAATAAATAGTACTAAGCTTATCTGAAATATCATTTAATTTTCTCTTTCCATTAGCAAAACTATCACTCATTTCTTCATTTAATGAAGTTAATTTATTTCCATTAGTAGTAAATCCATTATTGATATCTTCTTTTATATCTGTTAAAGTATTACGATTCCATTGAATTTCATCGTTCATAACTAAAAGTATGTTACCTAATGTTTTACTATTTTCTTCAGCATTTTGATCAAATGTTGATTTAATATCAGCTAATTTTTCAAAAGCTGCTTTAAAGTTGAAGTTTAATTCTTCATCAATGTATCCTAAATCTTCTTTAATAGCAGAAACCATTTTTCTATTTTCATCAAACTCATAAGCAAGTACTTCATTAAGAGATTGGAATTTTCCTTCCATAGCATTATTAAGAGCTTCTAAATCACCACTTATAGAATTGAAGTATTCTTTAGAATTAACTAATAATTTATTTGCCTTTCTCTTTAATACTTTAAATTGATCATTTTGTTCACTTTGTACTAAAAGTAATAATTCATGATTAGCATCAATACTATTATTTGTAGCAGTAAAGCTTTCATCTAATTTATTATTAACATTTAAGTACATTTGATCTAACTTTTTATTTAGATTTGTATTATTAGTATCTATTTTCTTATTTAAGTTAGTATTATTTTCATCTAACTTTTTATTTAAGTTAGTGTTATTAGCATCAATTTTCTTATTTAAATTAGTGTTATTTTCATCTAATTTCTTATTAAGATTAGTATTATTAAGATCTAATTTTTCATTTAATTGTTTATTAGATGCATCGATTTTACTATTAGTTTTTTTAAAGTTTTCTTCAGTTGCCTTAGAAAAATCATTAATTATACCATTATTCTTAGCAAAATTATTTCTAGTCTCTAAAGAGAACTCATTAATAATTTGATTAACAGTTGCAAAATTATTAGCTGTATCTTCTGCAAACTTGTCAATTTTTTTATTTAAGTTAGTATTATTCTCATCTAACTTCTTATTTAAATTAGTATTATTTTCATCTAATTTCTTATTTAAAGCGGCATTATTATTATCTAACTTTTTATTTAAATTAGTGTTATTTTCATCTAATTTACTATTTAATTTAGAGTTATTTTCATCTAACTTTTTATTTAAGTTAGCGTTGTTTTCATCTAATTTAGTATTTAGTTTAGAATTGTTCTCATCTAACTTCTTGTTTAAGTTAGCATTGTTCCCATCTAATTTACTATTTAATTTAGAGTTATTTTCATCTAACTTTTTATTTAAGTTAGCGTTGTTTTCATCTAATTTAGTATTTAGTTTAGAATTGTTCTCATCTAACTTCTTGTTTAAGTTAGCATTGTTCTCATCTAATTTACTATTTAATTTAGAATTATTTTCATCTAACTTTTTATTTAAATTAGCATTGTTCTCATCTAATTTCTTATTTAAATTAGCATTGTTTTCATCTAATTTAGTATTTAGTTTAGAATTGTTCTCATCTAACTTCTTGTTTAAGTTAGCATTATTTTCATCCATCTTCTTATTAACATTTTCAAAATTAGAATCTAATTTCTTATTTAAATTTAAGAAATTATTATCAAGTTTTAAATTAAGATTTAAGAAGTTCTTATCTAACTTTACATTAAGAGCAGTAAAGTTTTCTCTAGTCTCATCACTAAAATCAGTGATTTGATCTTTTAAACTATTATAGTTTTTATTATTTAAGTCAACTAAAGCGTTATATTTACTATTAATATTCCAATTAGTTGAATTGTAATAATTTTCTTGTTGTTCCATTATTTTAGCAAGATCAGCATCTACGCCTTCTTCTAAAGAATCAATCTTGCCATTGACTTTTTTAATTAAAGTAGATGTATTATTTTTACTATCATTAATTTCATCTAAAACTTCAGGAATAGAATTATTTTTAACATTGTTAACTTTAACTAAAGAAACAGTACCTAAAGTTAAAAGGATTAAAAAAGCAATAACAGCTAAAACTATTGTAACAACTAAATTTTTACTATTTTTCTTTTTCATACATATTCCTCTCTCTTATTTAATTTTCTTATAAGCATTTTCATAAATTACTTTATAATCTTCACTAAGCTTTGTAATGTTACTATTAAACTTTTCTTTAATTTTACTACTTAAATACTCCTCAAGTTTCTTATCATCTAAAGGAAGTCTTTTAACAATTGTAAAAGTATAGTCAGTTTTAATAACATCACTAATTTCATTATCACCAAGGCTTTTTACTGCTGTCTCAACTGCCTCAACGATTTCTCCTGATTTAAAGTAAAGACTATCACTAGTTGACTCTTCACCATATTTTTTTACTAACTCCAAGAAATCTTTACCTTCTCTTGCTTCGCTCAAGATTTTCTCAATTAATAATTCCTTTTGATTAATAACGGTGTCACTCAACTTTTTCATTGTTGAAGGATCAACAGTTGCAAGTACTATTTGGTTGATTTTATAATACTCCTTATAATAATCATCAGTAGCACTCTTTAACTCCTCTTCATTAAAATAATTAGCTTTACCCTTTGAATATAATGAATCAAGTACTTTGCTATATAGCTTATTTGCTTTCAAATATCTATCATAGGCTTTTTCATTAATTCCATTTTTTCTTAAGAACCTTTTAAACTTTCCATAACCTCCTAAACCATTAATAACATTTTTCTTTTCACTTTCAACTTCTTTAAGATCTCTATTCGTTAAAGAAATGTTATTATCAGCGGCCATCTTTTTAATAACTGTTTGATATTTTAATTCAAGTACTGCTTGGGACTTCAAATATTCAGAAACAGTCATATTAACGGTAGTCAATTGTTCATCAAGAGTAGCATCAGGAATTTCACTAGCATCTTTTCCAAAATAGCTATGTTTTAGGTTATAAAGACTCATATTCATATCCGCTTTAGAATATGTATCATCACCTATCACAATAGCGGCAAAATTTAAGGATGCATTTAAATATAATAACGTGAAGATTACAGCAAGAATTATTACACTTAAAACTCCAAAAATTATTTTGTGTTTACCAAAAAGTTCTTTAATGTTTGTTAAAACACTACTCTTCTCTTTAGAAACAATCCTTTTCTTTGTCACATTTTGCTTTTTACCAGTTGCCGTTTTTCTTTTTTGTGAAGTTGTCTTTACATCTTCACTCAAATTTTTACTTTTAGCCATACCAATTTATCCTCTCACCATAAAACTATTACACAGTAACTCTCTGTAATAATGCCTTCTATTCTAACATAATTTCGACAAAAGTCAACAAAGTTAACTTCAAATTAATTTTTTTCTACCATTTTTTCTCTAAAAATAAAAATTGCCCCCAAAAAAGCCTAAAAAAAGAGAATCTTTCGATTCCTAAATTTACTTTTTTAAAAAAACTATTCTTCGATTTTAAAATCTACTACTTCGCCATTATCTTTAACTAACTTTGTAATAGCTTCCTCAGCATTTTTTAATTTCTCATCACAAGTTTTAGCTAACTTCATAGCCTCATTAAAACTAGCAATTGCTTCATCTAATGGAACTTCTCCAGTTTCTAGTTTTTTAACAATCACTTCAAGCTGTTCCAAACTCTCTTCAAAACTTAATTCTTTCTTTTTTTCAGCCATATTTCCACTCCTTTAACAAACTTTAGTCTTAATCTTTCCATCACTAAGTTCTATATCTAATAAATCATCTTTTTTAACATCCTTAACACTCTTAACTACCTTATCCCCACATCGCGTAACAGAGTACCCTCTCTTAATCGTAAGTAACGGACTAAGAGTCTCTAATTTAGATACCAACTGTAAATACTTATTAGCTTTCTTATCAAGTATTTGAAAAGGGCTTTTTAAAGCATAAGAATTTTTTACACTTAAAAGTTCTTTTTCTTTTACTGCAATAAGTGTCTTACCACTATACTTTAATCTTTCTAATAATCCATCAAAAGCTAATTCTTTATTTTGATAGATTGTAATTGGATTAGTAAGTATTGGTCTATTTCTTAAAAATGTAAGTCTTTCTCGATATCTTTTTATATCATTAGTCATAGCTTTATTAAGCCTAATATTCATTTGATTTAATAATTGTCGAACATCTCTAATATCTGGAACTGCCATTTCTGCCGCTCCTGTTGGCGTTGGTGCTCTTAAATCCGCTACAAAGTCCGCTATTGTAAAGTCTATTTCATGTCCAACAGCACTAATAACCGGAGTTTGACATTCATATATTGCCCTAGCAACAATCTCCTCATTAAAAGCCCATAAATCCTCAATACTTCCTCCACCTCGTCCAACAATTAAAGTATCAAGATCATAATTAGCACTATTCTTAATCTGTCTAACTATATCTTCTTTAGCATCTTCTCCTTGAACTAAAGTCGGAAATAAATAAATTTCCGCCAAAGGCCATCTTCTCTTAATAGTCGAAATAATATCTTTAATAGCCGCCCCAGTAGGTGCTGTAACCACCCCAATTTTTCTAGGTATCTTTGGTATTTTTTTCTTAATACTAGGATCAAATAACCCTTCTTCTTCAAGTTTTTTCTTCAACTGTTCAAAAGCTATATATAAGTTACCAACACCATCTTCTAACATATCATTAACATATATTTGATAACCTCCATTAGCTTCGAATACACTAATTTTACCTGTAACTAATACTTTCATACCATCACTAGGTATAAACTTAATTTTCTTAGTACTAGATGCAAACATAATAGCATTGATTCTACTACCATCATCTTTCAAAGTAAAATAATAATGTCCTCTACTATGAGCCTTAAAATTAGATATTTCGCCCTTTAAAAACACCTCATTTAAATTTATATCATTATCTATCCTATACTTAATATATCTCGTTAATTGTGTAACTGTAATATATTTATCATTCATAACATCACCAAATACTCTTATTGTTCTTCTTCATGATAAACTTTATCTAAAACTCCATTAATCATTTTAGTAACAGCTTCATCTGAATATTTCTTAGAAAGTTCTATTGCTTCATTAATTGCAACTACACTAGGAGTCTCAGTATATTTAAGTTCATAAATTCCAAGTAGCAAAATAGCTTGATCAACTTTATTTAATCTATCTATTGTCCAACTAGTTAAATACTTATCAGCAAGTTTAATTAAAGTATTTTTATTTTCTAAAATGCCATTAACACAACTATCTACAAACTCATTTTGTACTTCTAATTGTTCTTTAATCAAGTCATTAACATCATACTCTAATTTAGCTTCTTCTAAAATAATAGTCTGATAAATAACTTTAACAATAACTTCTCTTAACTCACTTCTATTCTTCATAGTATCACCTCTTTAAATTATCGTATCTTCTTTTCTCTATTATAACATAAGTTAATTATTTTTTCTCCTTAACTTCTTTATTTAATTCATAAAGGAAAGAAAGCGCTTCCATTGGAGTCATTTCTAATGGATTAATATTATTAATTTTCTCTTCTATTGGATTAACTTTAACTTCTTCTTTTTCTTCGCTCAATTCAAACAAAGATGTCTGCGTAAATACTTCTTTTTTAACATTTTTCTTCTCATAGTAACTAAGTATTTCATCAGCTCTTTTAATTAAACTATCTGGTAATTTTGCAAGACTAGCTACATGAATACCATAACTCTTATCAACTGATCCTGGTTTTACTTTATGTAAAAATGTAATCTTACCATCTTCTTCTATTGCTGAAACATGCACATTTTTTAAATGTTTTAAATCTTTCTCTAAAGCAGTTAATTCATGATAATGTGTAGAAAACATTGTCTTAGCTTTAATTTTATCATGAATATATTCAAGTATAGCTTGAGCAAGACTCATACCATCATATGTTGCTGTTCCACGGCCTAACTCATCAAATAAAATCAAACTATTTTCTGTTGCTTCACTAATTGCATAATTTGCCTCTTTCATCTCAACCATAAAAGTAGATTCACCTGATACCAAATCATCTGTTGCTCCTATACGGGTAAATATCTTATCAAAAATAGGCATAGAACAACTCTTACAAGGTACAAAACATCCAATCTGAGCCATAATAACTGTAATAGCACATTGTCTCATATAAGTAGATTTACCAGCCATATTAGGACCCGTTATTAATAAAATATCTGTTGTTTTATCCATCACAATATCATTAGGAACATACTTATCTTTCATAACTTGTTCAACTACTGGATGACGACATCCAATCATCTTAACACTACGGTCCTTAACAAGTTCTGGTCTAACAAATTTATAGTTATCTGACACTATTGAAAAAGACTGCAACATATCAATTTCACTAATTATTTTCGCAAGTCTTTGTAACTTAGAAACATATCTCTTAACAACTTCTCTAATATCCATAAATAACTTAAACTCTAAATTAACGATCTTATCTTCTGCTCCAAGTATAATATTTTCTTTTTCTTTTAATAAAGGTGTAATAAATCTCTCACAATTAGTTAAAGTCTGTTTTCTCTCATATCCATACTCATCTTTAATTAAATGTTTTTGTCCCTTAGACACCTCAATAAAATATCCAAATACTTTATTAAATCCTACTTTTAAATTCTTAATACCCGTTCTTTCTCGTTCTTGTTGTTCAATCTCTAATATAAAGTCTTTAGATCCTGCACTAATACTCTTTAACTCATCAAGTTCACTATTATATCCTGGTTTTATTAAATGTCCTTCATGTAAAGTAAAAGGTGCATCATCAAGTATCGCTCTATCGAGTAATGAATATAAATCATCAAAGACTTCAATAGTCTTATCAAAACCAATTTCTTTTAATATATCACTAATCTTTGGTAGTACTGCTAAAGATCCTTTTAATTGTAATAAATCTTTGGCATTTAAGTTACCATATGTAACTCTACTCGCAATTCTTTCTAAGTCATATACTTCTTCTAAAGCTTTAATTAAATCATCTCTTAAAATAAATTCTGTTGACAGCTTAGATACAAAGTTATATCTTCTTTCCAACTCTTCTCTAGAAGTTAAAGGATTTTCTATATTATGTTTTAAAAATCTAGAACCCATCGCTGTCTTATTCTTATCAAGTAACCAAAATAAGCTATATTGTCTTTCTCTATTTCTAATAGTTTCAATTAATTCTAAGTTCTTCTTAGTACTTATATCAAACTCTAAATACTCACTAGATTTAACCATAATAGCTTTTTGCAAATGATGTAAATCACCCTTTTTAGTATCAACTATATAGTAAAGTAAATGTTTTAAAGTCTTAATTAATCTAACATCCTCTAAATCTTTATATATATACTCATAATTCTTATCTTCTAATTCATCTTTAGTAATAGTAACTAATATTCCATGATTAGTTCTAAGTTCTTCTACTATTTCTCTATCTATTAAATCATTAACTATTACTTCTCTAAATCCATTTCTAACTACTTCTTTAACAGCTTTATACTTTTCTCCATCAATTAAAGTAACATATACTTCTCCTGTTGATATATCGGCATAACTAATTCCATAACAATATGAAAAATCATATATATTAGCAATATAATTATTACTTTTAGCATCTATATTAGAATCAAGTCTTGTACCTTTAGTAACTATTTGTACAACATCTCTTTTAACCATTCCTTTAGTCTCTTTTGGATCTTCTAACTGTTCACAAATTGCTACTTTATATCCTTTATCTACCAAAGTATCTACATATGAAGCATAGGCATGGTATGGTATTCCACACATCGGAACTCTCTCTTCTAAACCAGCCTGTTTACCTGTTAAAGCTAACTCCAAAATACGTGAAGCGATAATAGCATCCTCAAAAAACATTTCATAAAAGTCCCCAAGTCTAAAAAAGATAATACTATCATCGTACTTATCTTTAATTTCCATATATTGTTGCATCATAGGACTTAATTTTTCTCTATCTACTTCACTACGTTTCATTTTTACTTCACCTACATCAAGTATTATATCAAAAACAAAAGTTCAAATAAAGAAAAATAGCAAGTTTTTTCTTGCTATTTAAAATCCCCTTGAGCTTCCGCCACCACCAGATGAGCCTCCGCCTCCGGAAAATCCTCCTCCACCAGACGACCAGCCACCGCCTCCTGATGAAAAGCGACCAGAACTATATCCACCTGAACTCTCAGAAGTAAATCTTCCCACTAACCATGAAATAATTGTTGCAATTATAACGATAATCCAACCTAATGTATAAAATACTGTCATCACAATAGAAAATACAACTATAAGCAGTGATAAAATCTTATAAAAACCACTAATTTTCATTCGTTTTTTCTTACTAACTTTTCGGCAATATCTTCCCATCGCAAAACCAACTATTATAAAGAACCATAATGCCGTAAAAACCATATAAATTTTTTCCTCATCATAGTCACTATCATAATTATTATAATCATTAGGAACATCAATAGCTAAAGTATCATCTAAAACATCAATCTCATAATACTCACACAACTTCTTATAAAAAGCTGTATAGCCATTTTTAATCCCATTATTCCAATCATTATTTTTTAAATATGGAATAATATATTGATCTTGATATCTACCGGTAAGTCCATCTGGTAAAACCCCTTCTAAGCCATATCCAACTTCTACTCTAAATTGTCTTTCTTCTAAAGCTAATAGTAATAAAAGTCCATTATTCTTCTCTTTATCTCCAATACCAAAACTTCTAAATAAATCCGTCGCATATTTTTCTAAGTTTTCTCCCTCTAAACTAGGAACTGTAACGACAACAATCTGTGCCCCAGTCTCATTAGCTAAAGAAACAGAACGACTCATAATATACTCTTCTACTTCACTATCAATTATATTAGCGTAATCATTAACATAAAATTGATCAGTTGGCTTTACAAGTCCTAAAACTGATAATGGAAATAATAAAACAAATAAACTAAATATTAAAATTTTTTTCATCTTAGAACTCTACATTAGGAACTTCAGTTTTACTAGAATCAGCTTTAAAATAATCAGCTTTAGTTAAATTAAACATAGAAGCAACTATATTATTAGGAAATTTAATAATTAAAGAATTATAAGACTTAACAGCCTCATTATAATCTCTTCTCGCTGTAGCAATTCTATTTTCTGTGCCTGCAAGTTCATCTTGTAAATTAATAAAATTCGTATTAGCTTTTAAATCAGGATAATTTTCAACTACTACCATTAATGCATTAATTGCACTAGTTAAAGAAGCATCTGCATCAGCTTTCTCTTGAAGACTCTTAGCGTTAACTAAATTTTCTCTAGCTGTTGTAATATCAGAAATAACTTTTTCTTCATGTTGTGCATATCCTTTAACTGTACTAACTAAGTTAGGTATTAAATCAGCTCTTCTAACTAAATAAGTATCAATATCAGCAGCTTTAGTATCAACATTTTCTCTTGCTACTTTCATCGTATTATAGTTACTAACCATAAAAATACCAAGTACAATAACGATACCTAAAACAACCAAACCCACGATTGAACCTTTTTTCATCTCTCTTCTCCTCCTACAATATTAATTATACTTCAATTTAAATCAAAAAGAAAAGAGTAAAATGATTATTTACTACCATATTTACTCTTAGCTTTATATAATTTAACATTTCCTTTTTCTTGATTAATAACTTTTCTTTGTACTGGATCTGTAACAGCAGAACTAACTTTTTTAGTTAATCTTTCTGCTAAAGCAAAATTACCATTCTTATTTTGGGCTCTAATACAAGCCATTTTTTCTTCAAAAGTATAACTATCAAAATCTTCAACCTTAAGTTTCTTTCCACTAATATTATCTATCGCTACTCTAACATCATGTGAAAGATCTCTTCCCTTTTTAGGTTTATTATTAGTGCTAACAGCTTCTTTTTTACCAACACCATTACTTTTAGCCGCATAATCACTCTCATCCATAAAATAATCATTAATCATTGTAATTCGCATATTTGCTTCTACTACACATTCAACTCTACCTGTAGTTCTATAAATATTAGCTAGATAATGCATAGCCTTAGGTGCTTTATAAGAACCAGTTGCTAAATAACCTGAAAACCTCTTCTCAGCATCCATAAACTTCTGCATACCATATAAAGCTTTACCTTCATAATACATAAAGTCAGGCATACCAGTTTTACTTCTACCAAGAGTACATAACTCTATAGCTTCTTCATATTTTCCATTCTTAATAGCCTTCTTCACTTTGTCGATATAATCTCTATACTCTTTATATCCCTCTTGTCCTAATTTCATTAAGATTTGCTTTTCAGAAATTCTTTTTCTAACATAATAAACAATAACTGGATTAACTTTTTTTACAAATAAATGTTCATTACTAAAGAATAAGTTAGCCGCCAAAGTAAAATCATTAGAAATTTCTTTATTAATATAATTAAGTAATCTTTGGCATCCAGCTTCATCAACACATTCTTCATCATAAGTTCTCATACCATTAGTACCATCAATACTCTGTAAAAATACCTGTCTTTGTTTTTCTAAAAGTACATCAAAGTTCTCAAGTAAAAGATAAAAGTTAAAAGAAGATGCTGTTTTACTAGTTGCATGAGCAAGTTTACAAACTTCATTTCTTGCTGCTATATAGTTTCCTTCATTAAAATAAGTCATAGCTTTCTCATACATCGTATTAACTGCTCTATCTGAAAAGTAAATATACTTATCATGAGTAGCTTGACAAGAAGAAGCATCAAAAGAAGCAGGATCCTTTTCATATTCCATTGTTACTTGAGCAAGAGCAATTGATAAAGAAAAATCCAAATCACTATCCGTCTTAGTTTCTTCACACATCGCTGCAAACTCATAAGCTTCCTCAAATTTCCTTTGTTTAATTGCAATCTTATAAAGTCCATAGTAAACCGAAAAGTCTCCTCTACCATCACTCATTAGTTTACATAAAATATCCTTAGCATCATCATATTTTCTATCTATAAATAAATATTTACTCTGGAACAATGGAAAGCTAGGATCATTTGAAGATTCTAATTTATTAAGTAATTGTTTTACTTCATCTCTTTTTACACTTGAAAGTGTATTATAACTTAATAATCTCCTTAATCTATGTTTAATATCTTGATTAGTCATAAATATCCCCCTTTAATAGATGAATTGCCACATATAATACCACAAATATTAAAAATAATCAATCTCAACATCAAATCTAAATAAAAAGAAGTAAACTTATTTTACTTCTCTATATTCTTTCTATATAATTCTATTCTTTCCCTTATATTTTCTATTCCTAGTATTTTCATAATTGAAAATAAATCCGGAGATTGTCTTCTACCAGTTACCATAACCCTAATAGCCTCACAAATATCTCCAACATGTCCCTTATATTCATCTGGATTTTTCTTATAGTCTTTTGGACTCGCTGCATAGCCATGACTACTAGCAAACTCCTTAGTCATATTAAACCATTCTTCGTTAGTAGCAGCTAAGTCTAACCCTTCTAAATATTCAAGTATTAAAGAAACATCATAAGTCTTATCTCCATCATACTTAGAATAATTTTCTTTATTAAATATTGAATCAATTGCATAAGAAAATTCTTCTTTTACATCACTATACTTAGATATATCTTTTCTAGGTCTAGGACCATCTTTTTCAATACCTAAGAATTTGATCATTCTCTCTTTATTTTCTTCTAATAATTTAGCATATTCTTGATCATATTTTAAAGCCCAAGCAAAGGTTTCATCATACACTTCCTTACCAGTCTTTCTTGAAAAATAAGTTTTACAAATATTTTTAAATTTAGCTTCATCAAAACTAGTACCACCAATAGCTTGTTTATCAAAACTAAAAGTAAAGTCATTAATAGTTTTATCTTGATTAGCTAAATACCATTCTTCAAAATTCGTATTCGTAATTGTTGCTAGATAAAGATGTAAAGCTTCTATTGGAATTCCGCCCTCTTCATAGTATTTAACTCCTGCCCAAGGATCTTTTCTCTTACTAATCTTACGAATTGTGCCTGTTTCTTGATCTTTAATTGTAATAGGTGCAATATGAGCATATTGAACTTTATCAAAACCAAGAATTTCAAATAACTGAATATGTAAAGGTAAACTAGAAACCCATTCATCTCCACGAATAACATGAGTTGTATGCATTAAGTGATCATCAATTGCATGAGCAAAGTGATAAGTAGGAATACCATTTTTCTTTAAAAGCACTGTATCCGTATCATGTTCCGGAAACTTCATTTTTCCTTTAATACAATCAACTACTTCTATTGTTTTATTAGCATCTCCAGGAGATTTTAATCTAATAACATACTCTTCTCCCTTAGCAAGTTTTTCTTTTATCTCTTCAAGTGACAAATCTCTATCAACAGCATAAATACCATAAACACCTGTTCTTACTTTATTTATCTCTTGTTCTTCTCTTATATTAGAAAGTTCTTCTTCACTCATAAAACATGGATAAGCAAGACCTTGTTTAATTAAGTCTTTTGCATAAGTTTGATAAATTTCTACGCGTTCACTTTGTTGATAAGTTCCATACTTACCTCCAAAACTATATCCTTCGTTTGGTAAAATATCAAATCCATGCAAAACATCTACGATATTTTCTATTCCACCATCAATCATACGTTTTTGATCTGTATCTTCAATTCTTAAAAAGAAAACTCCTTTACTTTGTCTAGCATAAACCATATCACAAAATGCTGAATATAAATTTCCTAAATGAACACTACCAGTTGGTGAAGGTCCATATCTTGTAACCATTGCCCCTTCTGGTAAATTTCTTTTTGGATATAATTCTTCATAATATTCTCTAGTTTTTGTAATATTAGGAAACAAGATCTCCGCTAACTCATTTCTTTCTTCTTTATTCATAAATACACCTCTCTGTATTAATATCCATATTGGCTGCCCTAGTTAGATTCGAACTAACGAAATGGTGCGGTCAGAGCGCACTGCCTTACCACTTGGCTATAGGGCAATAAACTAACAATTTAATTTTACAACATTATTAATAAAAAATAAAGTAAAAATAAAAACTCGGATTTACTCCGAGCTAACATTTCAAATGGTAGCGACGGAGGGAATCGAACCCCCGACCTTCCGGGTATGAACCGGACGCTCTAGCCAGCTGAGCTACATCGCCATTTCCAAGTAACAAATCAATTATAACAAAAGCATTTTTAATTTTCAATACTTTTTTTAATTTTTTTCCGATATGCTAATTTTCATTTGAAATTTCTTTTTTTATTAGATAGCGGAATTAAGTCTGTTTATAGTATTAAAATATATCGTTTCTATGCAGATATAAGGAGAAATGAAAACATGGAAACATATAAATTCTGATGCCAATTCAATAAACTCTAGAAAAGAATATGACCGCCCTATAATATATATCAAGAATTTCAACTTCATCATGTTCCTCTTTACATATAACTGCTAAATTAGGATTCATTAATATCCTCATCTTAGAAAGTAAAACTTTATACTTTGGGCCATATATTCAAAAATCTCTCTACTCGAATAAACCTCATCAATATTTAAGAAAGCATTATCTCATTAGTATCACTAAGAGACTTTAAATACTTAATATCACTGCCACCTAAATCATCTATCGATTGTTTTGAACTTATCTAAATGCTCCTCATCAAGTCTTTCTAAAATTGTTGCTAATAAAATAAAAATATAGTACAATGAACTAGGCGATGAAAATGGAAAAATTTTATACAGGAAATATCGAACGATTAACAATTAAAAGCATTCACTTTTATGCTGGCAGTAAAAAAGTAACTACTAATCGTATGATTTTAAAAAGAAATGTCATCTTTCACGAAACAAAAGAAGGCATCCTAATAGATACTAATACCGGTAAAAGAATTCTTAGTTTAGAGGAGGTAAGGTCCTATCTAGAAAACCATACCAGTAGTAAACATTATGGTATTGGTCATGGTTGTGAATTTGTTGATCCAACAACTCTTATACCTACACCAGTATCTAAAAAAGAAGCCAAGCAATTAAAAAAACAATATCAAGAAATAAACTATTTCTAATTAACCAAAAAGACAACTATCACTTAGTTGTCTTTTTTACTAATTTATACGCTTTATCATCAGCAACAGCTCTTTCATCTAAAATAACTTCACTATATTTGCCTGCTTCAGATTTAACTTGTGAATAACATCTCCAAGTCGTATTCTTAACAATTCCTTTTAATCCTCTTGCTCCTGTTTCTAAATCACAAGCAGCCCTCGCAACAGCCTCTTTATAACCTTCTGTTACTGTTAACTTAACTCCAGCTTTCCTAAAGGTCTCTTTCTCTCTTTTTAAAGGTGAAATTGAAGAGTTAGTTAATAAATCAACTAAAGCCTTTGTATCTAAGTCATCATAATGAATAACTATTGGAAATCTTCCCATAAAGTCCTTTGTCATCATACCCTTTTCTACAAAATCCGTAGCCGTTGGAACATATTCATCACTATCTTTACTATTATCAAAGCCAATAGGTCTATCTAATTTTCTTTTATAAACATCTGCAAAAGATCCCCCAGCAATTACTAACATATTTTTAGTAGACATTTTAACTTTTTGTATCTGTCTACCTATTCCCAAATTAACATCATAGGTTGTTCCATCTAAGAACTTTAATAAAACATTTAAAACTCCTTGTCCCGAAATATCAGACTTTTTCTCTGAACCTTTTTTATCTATCTCATCAAAGAAAATAATTGCATTCTCTGCTTTTTTAATATCTCCATCACAATCTACTAATAATTCTCCCAAAAAGTCTTCAACATTTTTACCAACATAACCTGGTACTGTAAGTTGTGTTGAATCGATTATCTTTACTGGTCTATCTAAGTACTCAGCAATTAAATTAATTGTTAAAGTTTTTCCTACTCCTGTTGATCCTGTAATTAAAATACCATCTCTATCATAATCTGTTCCAAGGTTCCTCTCAATTTCTGTAACAAGCCTATAAACTGCACTATCTTGATGAATAACACTTTTAGTAATTAGCTTAGATACTTCATCTATATTAATACTATCACTATCATTAACTTTCTTAGAAGTTCTCTTCTGTTTATGATCAGCATTTTTTCCCTGATTCTTCTCTTTTTCACTAAGCTCAAATTCTGTAAGATTCAACAAATTTTTTAACTCTGCTTGATAATATATAAACATATTTTTTAACGTTTTTAAATCATCAGTAGTTCTACTTCCATCAACAATTGCATCTCCAAATAAAGTAACTAATTTTTGAATATTTAAAGAATCATCCTTATCCTCATTACCAGTTTTATTCTTTCCTGTATTCTTACCATGCTTTAGTCTTCCACCAAGTTCAACATTTCCATATCTAACTTTATCCGCTAAAGCCTCCAACATTTTAACATCAAAAGTAAGAATAGATGCGTCTTTTTTTTCATTAGTAACTACAAAGTAAAAATGTTTTCTGCACTCTGCTTCATACCTTTTAATAGCTCCAGACAAAGTATCACCATCAAGGGCTCCTTGCATTAATGTTTCAACTTTAATTAGATTGTCAAAGGCTAAAATATTGTCCCTTCTACTTGTTGCTACTGTCCTAACATTCTGATAACAAGCTCCAGATTCATCATCATAAAACAGCATAAAGTCTTGATCATAATATCCCATTTTAGTACCAGTCACTGTAAAAACAGAACAACGTTCATCAACTTTTCTTCTTTTCATTAAAGTAACCGCAACTTTTTCCGCCATAATATCCCTCAATTCAATTCGCATCTATAATATAACAACAATCTAAAAATATCAAGAAAAAAAATAGCCAAGCTATTTTTTACATACATCTATCCATTCTTTATATAAAGAACATTTTTCCAATTCTTCTATACTTAGTTTAACCGCACTATTTCCTGTCCCACAAGCTGGATAAACACACTCATATTCTTTCAAAGAAACATCCAAATATACATCCACTCCCGGATTAATTCCAAAAGGACAAACGCCACCCACTTTATGTCCAACAATCTCTTCTACCTCATCATGAGGAATCATCTTTGCTTTCTTACCAAAAAAATGCTTGTATTTAGCGTTATCTATTTTAACATCTCCCGCTACAACAATCAAAATTGGTTTCTCATCAACTAGAAAAGATAAAGTTTTTGCAATCTCTCCTTCACTAACTCCAACAGCTAAAGCCGCCTCACTCACAGTTGCGGATGATTCTTCAAAAACCAAGATATTTTTCTCTAAATTGTATTTTTCTATTTGTTCTTTTGCTCTTTCAAACGACATGTCACATACCTCCATCTAAAACTACTTTTTGTCATCTTTTTTTACATATTGTTTAGCTTTATCAGTCGAAGCCTCCGTACAAGCAAAGATTGATTCAAGCATTTCCTCATCATTTTGTAAAGGACCTCCTACAAACGCACAATCCAATAACATCGATTTAAATGTATAAACTTTCTCTTCCCCATTCGAAAAAGTTTTTTTAATTCCATTCTTCCTATCAATATAAGAGTATCCTTCCTCACCATTTGCATAACTAGCATAAGGAAAATAATAATACTTTAAATCTTGTCCAAACGGAAAGTCTTCTTCCCCATTATTTCTAAAAACCTCTAAAAAGCTCTTCGTCTGGGCATTAACAAAAATTCCATTCTCCCCAAAAATATAATTTTTAGAAACAACCCTTGCACTTTTATTAAAACCATGATATCTAGCATGATCACAACTAACCATTGCTTCATTCATAAAACGATCATCTTCGAATGTTCTAATTCCAAGTATTGCTTCCCCATTAACATAATAAGTAAAGCTCTTAGCCTTAGGTCTGTATTCAAGATTAAAAGCCTCTCCATCTATCACGTTTGGAACAAAACTATGTGAAACTTCACCATCACTAAGTTTTTTAAGACTACATCTAAAATCATTAATTAATAAATCAACCATTGCTGGAGAAAGTTCAAAATAACTGCCTTTAAAATAACGTTCAGTTACACATTCAGCCATTTCCAACATATTATGAACAATTTGTCTACTAGCTCCTAAAAAGGTTAAAAAGTTAGGATTCAAACTTTTCGAATGCTCCCTAAGCAAAATAACCTTTTCTGCTATTTTATCTTCTAACATCACATCATCATAACATCCATTTATTGCATTCCTTCTAATTTTTCCATTTTTTTGCACAAAATCATTATAATTACGTAATGCTTCATTATCTTCTAAATTCTTACCCATAAACCCATCCTTTTAAATATATCTCTTATTTATAATAACATATAGTAAAAACTTAAGTCAAACTAAAAGAGGCTATAAACATGGCCTCTTTTAAATTTAATTTTTAGCAGGTACTTGTTGAGTAATACAGTGAATATTTCCTCCACCTAATAAGATTTCTCTTGCATAGATTGGTTCAATTACTCTATCAGGATATAACTCTTGTAATGTTTTAATAGCAAGCTCATCATGTGGATCTCCAAATACTGGTAAAGCAATAAATCCATTTCCAGTATAGTAGTTTACATAAGAAGCAGCCATTCTATCTCCTTCTTGTCTAGGTAATGTACCATCAACAGCATCAACTCCTAAAGATTCTTCTTTAGTAATTAAAATAGGTGCTGGAGTTAATAATTTATGAATTTCTAACTTTCTACCTTTAGCGTCTGTTTGCTTACTCAAGTACTCATATGCCTCAACACTTCTTTCATATTGAGGATCATTTTTATCTTCAGTCCAAGCAAGTACAACAACACCAGGCCTAACGAAGTTACACATATTATCAACATGTCCATTAGTTTCATCATTATAAATTCCCCTTGGAATCCATAAAACTTTAGAAACATTTAAGTATTCACATAATTTTTTCTCAATTTGTTTTTTAGTCATATTAGAGTTTCTTCCTTCAGATAATAAGCACTCCTCTGTTACCATTAAAGTACCTTCACCATCAACATGGATAGAACCACCCTCAAGAATAAAATCATCTAAACGATAACTATCTGCATTTTCTAGTTCACACATCTTTTGAGCAATTTTGTCATCTTGATCCCATGGGAAGTATAAACCATCAACTAATCCTCCCCAGGCATTGAAAGTCCAATCAACACCACGAATTACACCTTTCTTATTAATAACAAACGTTGCTCCACAGTCTCTAATCCAAGCATCATCATTACTCATTTCAACTACTTTTACATAGTCAGGTAACATTCCTCTTGCATTAGAATATTGTCTGCGACTAACAACCATTGTACAAGGCTCATATTTTCCGATAACAGAAGCAACCTTTACAAATACTTCTTGTGCAGGCTTAGCTCCTAATCTCCAGTTATCAGGTCTTTCCGGCCAAATAATATAAGTTCCTCTATGTTTTTCAAATTCACCAGGCATTCTAAATCCATCAAACCTAGGTGATGTAGTTAATCTCTTCACTATATCCCTTCTTTCTTTTTTATTAAATTATTTATCAGCTTTTTTTACTTTAACTCTAGATGCTAAAATTTCTTGAATTATAAATGAAACAACAACACCTATAATTAATGGTAAATTACCAACGATATAATCTTTAGTAAAGTCACCAAATATAGTAAATATTACACCTAAAACTAATAGTACTAAAGGTAAATAAGTTAAGAATTTGATCATACCATCAGATCCAGGCATCTTATAAACTCTCTTAGTCTTATCAGTTTTACGTAATTTTAAGAAAGCTGCAAATAAAGGTATATAACTAATTAATAATGTAACTAAACTTAATGAGAAGAATGTCCAGAATAAGTTACTTGCTGTCTCACTTACATATCCTAAGATAATACCAACGATACAAATTAATGATGCTACTATACCGTTCATGTAAGAAGCCCAACTTGGAACACCATCCTTATTAGTTTTAGAGAAAATCTTAGGCATTCCACCATCATCAGCAGCATATTTAGCAACTGAGTTAACACCAAATGACCAAGATGTAATATTAGCAACCATTGTGTAAATAAACATAAGCCCTGCTACAATAACAACAACTCTAACAATATCACTAGATACTCCTAAATTAGTAAGTAAAATAGCAAAACTTTCAGTTATACTAGCAACTTCTGCATCTTCCAAACTCATAGATACATTAACACCTGTAGCAGGTAAAATGTAGAATAATGCCATTAATATTCCACCAACTACTAAAGCCTTTGGAATATCTTTCTTAGGATTTTCCATATCATCAACGAAAGTTCCAACAACTTCAAATCCTAAGAAGTTAAATATAATTATTGAAACAAATGATAATCCTGCTAAATCCAAACTAGGTAATAAATCAGATACACTCTTGATTGGATTTGCACTTTCACCAGTCTTAATAAATGTATAGATACCTAAAGCACCTAAAGCAAGTACGAATACTACTTTAAATACTGTACCTAAATTAACTAGATACTTAGTATCAGTAACTCTTCTAGTACCTAAGAAACATACTAACCAAGTATATCCAAGTTGTAGTACTAAAAGCCAAATTAGAGATAATTCAACTCCAAATATACCAGCAACAACATCTGTTACTGCAACGGCTAAAGAAGCGATCCATAATGGGAAATTAATCCAATAATTCCAAGCAACACGAGAAGCCCATTTCTCACCAAATGCTTTCTTCACCCAATCATACATTCCACCTTCAGATGGATATGTAGTACCAAGTTCTGCTGTTATCATTCCATATGGAACACAGAACCCAGCAATAAGTAGTAACCACCAAAAATATTGTGAGTTACCAATTGCGGCTGTAGGAGCAACTGATTCAACAACTAATGTAATACATACTGTTGCTAAAACGGCATCTAACAACCTAAATTTTTTCTTTTTAGCCATTTTAAATACTCCTCTAAATATTTAGATTTTTACGACAAATTTCAATTGTTTCATCTTTTTTACCCATGAAGTAAACAAGTAATGCACGCATAGCAGTTAAACGGTTTTCAGCTTCATCAAATACTATAGAACGTTCACAATCCATAACTTCATCAGTTACTTCTTCACCTCTAGTAGCAGGTAAACAATGCATGAACATAGCAGTACTTGAAGCTTTGTTTAATAAATCCATACTTACTTGATACTTTGGATAGAAAATACCCATACGTTCTTCTTCAGATAATTCTGATTCATATAAACCATACCAAACGTCAGTATATACGAAATCAGCCCCAACAATATCTTCAACATTGTCAGTAACTAAGAAAGAACCACCACTAACCTTGCAATTTTCTAAAGCAATGTTTTGGAAATGTTCATTCAATTGGAATCCCTTAGGTCCAAAATGAACAAAGTGTCCACCAAGTTTTGTAACGATCATCATTAGTGAAGCACAAACTTGAGTACAGTCACCAACAAAGACAACTTTACAATCTTCAAATCTTTTTCCAGCAGGAAGATGTTCTAACATAGTTATTAAATCACCCATTTCTTGTGTTGGATGGTTGTAATCACTCATGCCATTAATAACAGGAACATCCGCATATTTTCCTAGATTAACGATTGTTTCATGCTTTTGAACTCGAGCCATTAAAATATCAGTCAATCTAGACAAAGTCTTCGCAGTGTCATGATAAGATTCATGAGCACCAAGTTGAATTTGTCCAGGTGCTAAATATTGAGCATGTCCACCAAGTTGAGTCATCGCAGTTTCAAAAGAAACTCGAGTTCTAGTAGACTTTTGTTCAAAAATCATACCTAATGTCTTGTGATATAGTACATTAAGTGGATACCCAGCTTTTATGTTTTTCTTAATAAGAATACCTAAATTTGCTATTTCAAGTAACTCTTCTTTAGAAAAATCACTAGTATCAATAAAATCTCTCTTCATCTTTACACCTCCTATAATAAAATAATAGCATATCTAAAAAAAAATAAAAAGTTTTTTTTTAAAAACTTTTTACTTAATTAAGGCCCAAGTTCGATCATATAATTTTATCTTATCCCCAATATTTTCAACGAAAAAACCTTTTCTAATAATATCACTAGAAATATTAGCCGCAGGGTTTTCTAAATACCAAGAAGATAAGTATTTAGAAGCCTCACTATTTACATTTTTATAGGGATATGCCTCTATTATTTTACTCATAACTTTACCATCCAAAATATAGTCAATAAACTGATATGCTTCACTTGTATTTTTACTTCCTTTAAGTATCGCAAAATTATCAACACTAAGAGCCATGCCTTCATCTGGATAAATTATTTCTATATTAGGATTCTCTTCCTTCGCAAGAGCCGCCTCTGCATTCCAAATAACCGCAATAGAAGCCTCTCCTGTAATTAAAAAATTCTTAGGACTATCACTATCAAATGCCTTAATATTTTTCTTAAGTTCTAACAAAAATTCCCTAGCCTCATCAATTTCCTTAGCATTAGTAGAATTCATATCATATCCTAATGCAAGCAAACCCATTCCAATTACAATTCTTTGATCATCTAAAAGTACAATCTCATTTTTAAATTTACTATCTAATAAATCACTATATGAGGTAACTTCATCACTAATAACATCTCTATTAACCGCCATAAGTACCGTTGCTAAAACAAAAGGTAAACTATACTGATTACTAGTATCATAACTTAAATTAAGGTAACTACTATCAATATTTTTATAGTTTTCTAGCCTCTTCTTATCAAGTGTTTGTAGCAATCCTCTATTCCGCATAATCTCTATCATATAATCACTAGGAAATATCAAGTCATATGTCCCTTCTTTAGAGTTAGCAATCTTCGCTAAAAGTTCCTCATTTGATGAATAAGTTCCATAATTAACTCTAATACCTGTCTTCTTTTCAAAATCTCTAACTATTTCGTCTGGAATATAAGAAGACCAGTTTAAAACATTAAGTACCCTTTTCTCTTCTTTTTTACTACATCCAGATAATACTAAACACAAAAGACAAAGTACAATTAAAAGTTTCCTCTTCATTAATCACTCACCTTCTTCATCTTTCTTAAATTAATAAGAACTGATATTGTTAAAACAATAAATATAACTAACAACATCAAAGTAATTAAAGCATTAACATCCGGAGTAACACCTGTCTTTATAATTGAATATATTTCTAATGGCAATGTATTACTACCTGGTCCCGCTGTAAAATAACTAATTACAACATCATCCAAAGACAAAGTAAATGCTAGTTCTGCTCCACTTAAAATACCAGGCATTAAAGAAGGAATAGTTATATATAGAAATGTTTTTAATTTACTAGCTCCTAAATCATTAGCCGCTAAAATTAAGTTTCCATCCATCTGTTCTAATACGTTTCTAACATTTATAATTACAAAAGGTATTGAAAAAGATATATGCGCTAAGATCAAAGTCATCATTCCAAGTTCCAATTTAAAAACTGTATATATAGCAAGCAATGATATACCTAAAACAATCTCCGGTATAACAACTGGTATATATAAAAGTTTATTAACAAGTTTTTTAAGCGGAAAATCATACTTATATAATCCATATGCAGAAATAGTTCCGATAACAGTTGAAACTGCTGTACTAACAATCGCTACAATTAAAGTATTTTTAAGTGCTAAAAGCAACGTCGTATTTTTAAATAATTCTCCATACCATTTCAACGTAAATCCTTCAAATGTTATATTTAACTGTGATGTATTAAATGAAAATAGTATTAAAACAAATATTGGTAAGAACAAAAATACTAATACAATCCCAATAATTATATTATCTAATATCTTATTATTTCTCATTAAGCACCACCCAAATCATCCATTTTACCACCTAATTTTTTATAAACATAAATAATTATCGATGTAATAACTAAAAGTGCTACCGCAATAGCCGCTCCAAATGGCCAATTACGTGCCGTTAAGAACTGATTCTTTATTAAATTTCCTAAAATCATAATCTTACCACCACCAAGTACATCTACAATAAAGAAGTACCCTAGTGCCGGAGTAAAGACCATTAAAGCCCCATTAAAAAGTCCCGAAATAGTAGCCGGATATATTATCTTTGTAAATATTTTCCACTTACTAGCCCCAAGATCTGATCCTGCTTCCAACAATGATTTAGGTATTGCTGAAACGCTACTATATAAAGGTAATAACATAAATGGTAACAACGTATAAACCATTCCAATAATAATACCCAAGTTGTTATACATCAAGTTTAATGGTTCAGAAATTATATGCATAGAAGTTAAAACATTATTAATAACCCCATTCTTTCTAAGAAGGACAATCCAAGCATACATTCTAATTAATGAATTAGTTAAAAATGGTACCATAACTACTGTCATTAATACTTTCTGTTTGAATTTACTTTTATGAGAAACTGCTAAAATAAAAGGATAAGCAATCAAAATACAAATAACTGTAGTTACAATCGCAATAAGTACAGACTTTATAAAAATCTTAATATATACGGCATCAAACAACTCAATATAATTAACTAACGTAAAAGTATTAACAATACCTCCATAAGAATCACTCTTAAAAAAACTAATTCCAAATATATATAATAAAGGTAGAGCAATCAAAACTAAGGTATAAACAATAACTGGTAAGGTAAACAATATTTTTACTATTTTATTTTTCATTACTATCACCATTTACATATATTTGATCTTCTATATCCCAAGACAAATATACTTCATCCCCTCTTTTAAAAGGACAATCATTACCAAAGACCATTACAGTCATTACTTTTTTACCTACTTTAATTAATATCTTAGTCATTGATCCATTATAAGACTTTTCATATACTTTTCCAAAGACATTGTTCCCCTTAGGTTTTTCAAATGAAACTTGTATATTTTCTGGTCTAACCATTATATAAACTTCATCATCCACTTTTTTACTATCTTTATCAATTTTAAATACTACTTCTTCATCCGTTTCAATAGCCTCACCATTATCAATAACTTTTCCTTTAAATATATTAGAGTCTCCTAAAAAGTTCGCTACAAATAAATTTTTAGGTTTTTCATAAACTTGTGTTGGTGTCCCTATCTGTTCTATTTTACCTTTATTAAGCACAACAATTCGATCACTCATTGATAAAGCCTCATCTTGACTATGTGTAACATAAATAAAGGTTATACCGAACTTTCTTTGTAATTGTTTTAACTCAATCTGCATCTGTTTTCTTAATTTCATATCTAGTGCCGATAATGGTTCATCTAAAAGTAATACTTTCGGATTATTAATAAGCCCTCGAACAATCGAAACCCTTTGTTGTTCTCCTCCTGATAGTTCACTAGGAAATCTCTTTTCATAACCCTCTAAATGTACTAATTCCATCATTGCCTTTACAGACTTTTTTATCTCTTCTTTAGGAACTTTCTTCATCTTTAATCCAAACCCAATATTATCCTCGATTGTCATCAATGGAAAAAGTGCATAATTCTGAAATATTGTATTAACTTCTCTCTCTTGTGGATCTAAATTAGTAACATCTACATCATTTATATAAATCTTTCCTGATGTAACTGGATCAAGCCCTGATATTGCTCTTAAAATTGTTGTTTTCCCACACCCAGATGATCCTAGTAATGTTAAAAATTCTCCTTCATAGACCTCTAAATTAATGTCCTTGATTACTTCTTTATTTTCATAACTCTTACAAAAATTTTCTAATCTAACAATTACCTTCTTCACTATAATCACCCTATTCTAAAATAAGTATAAAATAATTTACACCAAAAGAAAAGAAAATAATTAAAAAAATTATCTTCTACTTAAAATTATCTTTTTATTATCACTATTCTTTGTTTTTAGTAATATAATTAAATTAGAAATAACTACAATACTCTCTGCTAAAACATTCGCATAACTTGCACAATATAAATCATAAACAATCCATAAAATATAGGTTATAATTCCTAAAAATACTACTTTCTTACCATGATATGTTAAAGCAAATCCATCATTAACTGATGCGAGTATTGAAAACAAAGACCAAACCCCATCATAACTAAATATTCCAATTACTGCATATACCGGCAAAGTACAAAGAAAAGTCTTTTTATCATCTTTAAACTTAATATATAAATAATCCCTAACCATCTCAAAACATATTACCAATAGTCCTGTATAAGCCCCTAAAAATATATAGTTAAGTAGGAAGAAAGCACCCGATACAACTTGTAAAACAAGCAAATTATCATTTTTATTTTTCCAATAACTAACTATCAAAAATAGCCATGCCAGTACCGCTGTAATCTGTGCTAAATAAAAATTCAAGTCCAAAACAACACCTTCTTATATTATAAACTTAACTAACCAAACCAAAATAATTCCCACATATAGAACCATTACTCCAACAAATAATGAACTATAAGTATAATAAGCAAAATCTCCTAAAATCTTATTAGAACTAATTTTCTTATAACCAAATCCCATTAAAATAAATACTATAGTTGCTACTAAAGAAATGATTAATCCTTTTTCTAAATCTTTATTATGATATGTATAAGTAATACTATTTTGTCCTTTTTCTACCTTAACTCCTAAAATTCCACCAAACATTTTAACAATATCACTATCTTCTCCATTAACTATAACACTATAATTATCACTATAAGATACAGGTATAACTAAGTATCCATCTTCTTTAACAGTTGCCTCAATCTTAATTTTATTTTTATCAAACAAAACACTATAATCAAACTTACTATTTTTAACAAAATCTTCATATTTATTAACACTCATTGTCGCAATGCTTAATTTAGAAATATCAATTGGTTTAATTAATTTTATCTTTACACTAATATCTTCATTCTCATAAACACCTAAATTATAAGTACCATTACTAGTCTTAGTAGGATAACTATCACTATATAACTCATCATTAATATAAATAAGCGCTATATTTTTAAGTTCTCCTTTAACACTTTCATCTAAAGTCTTCATAAGATCTAAATATAATATAGATTTTTCTCCAACTTTAATATCATACTTAATATAATTATCATTACTCTTAATAACCACTCTTCCATCTTCATCTCTAGAAATACCTTTAATATCATTAGCTTCATAAATATTAAATAAATCAGAAGAAGAAGTAATACTCTTATATATTTTATTTTGATAAGTAAAAGTATCATTCGTATCTATATTAAAATTATCTTTAGCTAAATACAAATAATTCAAATCATAATTTAACTCATAGAAATTATATCCATACTTACTACTCTTCAAAGTATAGAATTCATCATCTATGTCTTTATCCGTAAAGAAATATTTATTAGAAAGAATAGTATCACTAAATAAAGTACCACCATTAGAAAAGATCATAGTCCAAAAACTTGAATAACCTAATTTTTTATAAAAAACTAATGAATCTCTATTTACAAGTGAAGTAAAATGATCAATAGCTTGATAATTACTAGCAATCCCATCATTAACAACAAAATCTGTCATATCCGAAACTTCAGTCTTCAACTTATAATAATTATCAGAATCTTTGTTTTCTATATTATTAAGAGCTTGATAAGAACCCTTAATCATTCCTTGATAATCTCTAATTCCAATATATAAAAATGTATTAAACATAATATTACTAATAATAACTATATACATCAAAGTCTTATATATCTTTTCATTTCTAAATAAGTTTAACCCAATATTAATACCAAATATAACTATAGATAACAAAGTAAGTATTATAAATGCCTTTTTAGCATAAATCATTGTAATATTATAAACCGCTACTTCTAAGTCTTTATATACCAATTTAAATGTAACAATATAAAGAATAGTCAATAGAATAACACCCAATATACTAACTATTTTTAATATCTTATCGGAAACAGCTATTTTAATTTTAATTGCTTTAATACTAAAGAAGTAACTAGCTCCTAATACTAATAAATAAAATAATATAAAGCCATATCTATTAGGAAAAAATGAATAAGACATAAAATGAAATACTTTGTTTAATGGTTCTACAATATAAGGAATGAGTAATATTAAAAGTGCCGATATATACCATTTAAGAAATTTTTCATTACCTTTTCTATTTATTATTAATAAACAAGTAAAAGTAACTAATAAAATAGATATATTAAAGAAATTCAACTTATCAAATAAACAGCCAAGTAAATTACTAAAAATACTATTAGAAGTATTAGAACGAGCAGATTCAAATATTTGTTTAAGTGTCGGATAAGAAATAAACATTGTCATTCCCATTGGTAATATTGTAAATATACCCAAACTAAGCATTGCCTTTTTCTGCTTCTTTTTACTAACATTACACTTAATATAAATAAACGCTAATAAAAATATAAATATAATCATCATATAAGCTAAATAAAATGAAAAACATATTGTTAAAAATAATGTAATCCCATACATATAAGGCTTATCTTCACTAATTAATTTTTTAAGTCCCACTACAATTAATGGAAACATATAAACAACATCCATCCAAGCTGTAATCTGATAATTAATAAGGCTATAACCACTAAAAGCATATAATAGTGCTAAGAAAATAAACATCTTATTATCTTTCTTAAATAAGTACTTTAAAGAATACAAACAAGTAATCGCAGAAAGTACCATCTTTATCATCACAACTAAAGAAATTGCTAAATAAATATCACTTCTTTTAAAAAATAAAACAATAAAATTGATTGGACTAACTAAATAATAAGAAAATATTCCAAAGAAACTTTCTCCTCCACCTGATGTATAATCAACCAGTAATGATCCATTTCCTAAGAAAACATCCCATAAATGATAAAAAAGAGCTGATACTTGCGTATATAGATCTCCTGTTAGGACAGTATTATTTCCAAATGGATAAATACCAAGAAATAGAAATAAAATTAATAATATTGCAGTAGAAACACCTCCTACAATAAAATAATCTTTATACTTCTTCATAATTACCACCTAACTATCTAAAAACAAAATATAGCTCTTTTAATTTTATCTTTTTTATTCACTAATCATATCATTTGTAACCACTATATCGCTACTAGCAAAAATTACATCACTACAATTTTTCTTTGTATCAACTTTAACAATACCATATTCACAGTTAACATCAGAATTCTTTTTACATTCACTACTATTAGTAACACCATATTGATAATATCCTTGATCTGTTAAAATATAACCATTTGTCACTTTTAAGATCTCTTCACCCTTACCAAATTTATGAATTAAATTCTTAACTGTCTCATTACCTTTTTTAATTAGTACATAAAGAGACTTATCTTCAATCACTCCATATAAAACAGGAGAGTTCTGATTAAAATAATGTAAGAAAAACATATTATTATACTCTCTATACAAAGAAATATTCATTGCTTTAAGTCCATAGAAAGCTGAACCTTTTTCTTCTAATTCTTTATCAATTAATTTTAATTTACCATCAAAAGAGTATAACTTACCATCATTAGTAATAAGCGTATTTCTAATAATTTTATCAAATACTATATCTGTCTCTATTTTCTTACAATTATTATTAGTTTCATCATATATTTTGTTAGCAAATTCATATAATTCACCCTTATTAGTTATAAAAAATCCCTCACCTGAATCTTTTATTTCCTTCATCGCCGGACACTTAAATTCCGTATTATTCTGCACTAAAGAACAGTTAGACTTCTTTGTCCCTTCAGTTGCTGCTCTCTTACCACATCCAGCCAATAAAAACACACATAAAGTAATCCCCATGATGCCTAAAAACTTTCTTTTCATTCCTTCAACACCTCTTCAAATCTTAAATAATTCTAAAGTAATTATAACACGACATATTTTTAATTTCTACTGAAAAAATTAAAAAGAAGAAAATTCTAAAAAAAATCTTCTTCTCACTATAATTTAAATCATAAATGGCGTCCTCGATGTGATTTGAACACACGACCTATCGCTTAGGAGGCGATTGCTCTATCCAACTGAGCTACGAGGACAAAACCATTAACAAGATTATAACACCAATTACCATTCTTTAAAAGCCTAATCTATAAATTTTATCTCTTATATACACCAGTATATAGTTTATTATAATCAGATTTCATTATAAGATAATAATTATTCATATAATATATTTCATCATATGCATCACTTAAAGTCTTATCCTTAACTATTCCATATTCACATTCAATATCCGCATACTTCTCACATTCATTTTTATTAGTCACCCCATAAACATAGTATGCTTTATTAGTTTTAATATAAGAACCATAAATTCCCACCAAAGTCTCGCCATCAGAAAAAGTATATAATTTCTTTCCCTTACCTATATAATCAGAAGAGAAAGTTCCAGTTCCATTTTCATACACTTTATTATCTTCAACTATTCCATATTTCAAATTAATATCTAAATACATATTCAAAATTATTATATTCTCATTATAATCATATAAATCATAAGGAAAACCCATAACCCACCCATCTATTCTTTTCTCATTGCTTATATCTACATAATTTTCTCCATTTTGTAAATATACCTTTTTATCACTAGAAATAATTTTATTATAAATAAATTTTTCAAAAGAAGCATCGATATTTACTTTTCTACAATGACTACCAGTTGTTGAATATTTCTTATCTAAATTAAATTCGTATAAAGCTCCATCATCACTAATAAAATTCATCCCAACAGTACTAATATCTTTTATCTTATTCAGTGGAACCTCACAATCCCACTTATAAGTAAAATCCATTTTATCAATTACTCTTTTTTCAGTTTGAGTAATTTTATCTTTACCATTTTCATTATTATTCTTAACCGAAACATTATTACTACAACCACTAACCAAAATCACTGCTAAAACTAAAATTATTAAATACCTTCTTTTTATCACATCTATCACCATCACTTTAAATAATTTGTAAAATTATTATAACGCATAATTAAAAATTCATAAACAAATAAAAAACTTATCACTCATCTTGCCAAAAAGAATCACATATGATATTATGAATATGTCAAGGAAACTTGTACAAAATAAAAAAGGGAATACTTAATGTTTTCTGTGAATTAAGTACTCACCTAAAGGGTTTTGCACCTAGTCACATTAGTGATTAAGTGCTTTTTATTTGTTTATTATCACTTGTAAAGCAAAATAATTAGTAGGATGATGATAATAAATAGCCCAAATACTAAGAAATCTTTCTTATTCATTAACACCACCTCCTCTCTTTAGAGGTAAGCACCTAAATCCATTATGTATTCCTATTATATTATTAGCAAAAACTATAAAGCATACTACAATAATTTCTTAATTTGTAATTATTTTATTAACTGGAATATCAAACTCATCACTAAAATTTTCCTCGATTAAACACTCCTTATAACACAACCCAATACTTATAATATTTTTCTCAGCCAAAAATCGATCATAATATCCACCACCATAACCAATCCTATAGCCTTCTTTATTAAAACAAACACCAGGAGTTATACAAACAGTCTTAGAAAAATCTAAAACCGGAGTACAGTCACAAGTAGGCTCCAAAATATTTCTATACCCTTTTTCCAAATCATCGAAACTTTCAATATAATAAAATCTCATCATTTTCCCATCTATTCTAGGTACCGCGACTCTAAAACCAGACCCAAAAAAATAAGTAATTAGTCTTCTCGTATCAACTTCATCCTTTAAAGACACATATACGAGTATCGTCTTTGCTTCCTTAACAAACTCCTCCTCAATCACTTTTCTAAAAATAGCTTCATCTTTCTTATCTTTTTTAAGTATATTCTTTCGAACTTCCAAATATTTTTTTCTTAAATCTTCTTTCATAAAAAAATCATACAATAAAAGACTAGTAAAAACTAGTCTTATTTTTATATTTCTTGAACAACAGTAATGATCATTGGTTTAGCACCAGTTTCTTTATAAAAGAATTTACCAAGTACTTCTCTAACATCATTTTTAATTTTTGAATAGTCAACTCTACTAGCATTAACATCAATATTTGCTTCGATTGTCTCTTTTGAAATTTTCTTTGTCTCTTCTAATAAATCATGACTTTCTTTAACATAAATAAATCCTCTTGTAAGTATTTCCGGTCCTCCGATTATTGTTTTACTTTGTTTATCCAATGTACAACTAATAATTACAATACCATTTTCTCCAAGCATTTCACGATCTTTTAAAACCAAGTCTCCAATATCACCATTACTATTTCCATCTATTAATATCTCATCAACTTCAACATGTTCTACTGAATTAGTATTTTTACCATTAACTAGTTCTAGTACATCACCATTTTGTTTTAAAATGATATTTTCCTTAGAAATTCCTAACTCTTCAGCAATCTCTGCATTTGCATATTGATGACGATATTCTCCTTTTACAGGGAAATAATACTTTGGATTCATCAAATTAATCATCAACATCAAATCCTCACTTGAAGCATGATGTAGTAAATGTTTCTTACTTGATAAAGAAACAGCATTAGCACCCAACATAGCAATTTCATCCATAATAAGTGCCATTCTCTTTTCAATACCTGCATAACTTGGTTCAGTTATAAAGATTGTATCAGTTTCTTTAATTTTTATATAGCGATCAAAACCATTAATAATTCTCTCTAAATTAGCAAAAGGTTTTTCCTTCTCATCAGAAATAAATACAACAACATCTTTATTTTCAAGATCATTTAAACTACCAATTCTATTCTTATCAATAGTTAAATATCCTTCATCTATCGCTCTATTAATAGTCTCTTGTAATCCTTTTCCCATAATAACAATTTTCCTATGAGTTTTAGAAACTTCATTAAATATTTCTTGAACTCTATAAAAATGTGTTGGGAAAACTGTCGCAATAATTCTATTTGGATTACTAGAAAGAACCTCTCTAATAAAACCAGCTACCCTATTATTAGGACTGGTATGTCCAAATCTATCAGCATATATTGACTCACACATTAAACATAAAACACCTTGTTTTCCAACATATGCAAGTTTTCCAATATCTGTCTTATAAATATTAGGAACTGTAGAATCAAATACGAAATCCCCTGTATATACAATTGCTCCATCTTCTGTATATAAAACATAACATAAAGAATCTGGAATTGAATGTGTAACACTTATTGGGAATAAAGCATTTTTACCAAACGTAATTTTAGAATGAGGTCTAACTTCTTTAAAGTTAGTTCTTTCTATTTCTTCCTTTGACATATCATTCTTAACGATTTCCAAAGTTAACTTTGCTCCATAAATTGGAATATCTGGTAACTTTGCCAAAATATCAGGAACAGCCCCCATATTAGATTCATGTCCATGCGTTAAAAAGATACCCTTTACATTCTTTTTATTTTTAATCAAATAATCAAAATTAGGAATAATATAATCTATACCTAAATTTAAATCATTATCGTATTTTAAACCAGCATCAAAAACGAAAATATCTCCATCTACATTAACAATATACATGTTTTTTCCATTTTCATTTAATCCGCCTAAACTAAATATTTTAATTTTACTCATTAATATCTCCTTTCTAAATTAATAAATGATATAAAGACAATCGCAAAAATTGCATAGTCATTATATCATTAAATCTCAATTTTTTCAAATTAAACTGCTAATTTAAGAAGTGCTGCTTTAGCCGCTTCCTGTTCTGCTTCCTTTTTAGAACCACCTACGCCAACACCATAAACAATATCATCGACTTTCACTTCTACTGTAAATACTCTCTCATGAGCTGGTCCATCTTCTGAAACAAGTTCATAAGTTAAGCCTTTTTGTTCTGTTTGTACATATTCTTGTAAAGCACTTTTATAATCACTAAAAAATGATACATTAGGATCTTCAATATAAGGAACTATTATTTTCAAAACTGTTTTTCTTGCTGTAGCATATCCTAAATCTAAATAAATGGCTCCCATTAAGGCTTCAAATATATCCGCAACAATTGCTTTCTTATATTTTCCTCCTTCTTTTTCTTCACCATGACCAACTTTAATATATTTATTAAGTCCTAAATTAGTCGCATACTCATATAAAGCATTCTCGCATACATAGCTAGCCCTAACTTTAGTCATTTCTCCTTCATCTTCATTTTCACAAGAATATAAATAATCAGCAACCGCCAAATCAACAACTGAGTCTCCTAAAAACTCCAATCTCTCATAATCGGACTTTGCTTTATGCTCATTAGCGTAACTACTATGTAAAAAAGCTGTATTATAAAGTTTTAAATCTTTTGGTTTAATTCCAAGTATTTCAAACATTTCTTCCATATTCTTCACCAAACAACATTATATCAAATTTAATTAAATTAGTATACTTATAATTGCTATTTTGTAAGAATTATAGTAAAATTAAAACCACAAGATACAATAAAATGTGAAAGGCAAATTTATGAAAAAAGTATTAATATCTTTAATAAATTTATATCAAAAAATGCCCCTTTCTTCTCATGCATCTTGTAGACATATACCAACATGTTCTAATTATGCAAAAGAAGCCATTACAAGATATGGTTCATTTAAAGGTTCTTATTTAACTATAAAAAGAATTCTAAGGTGTAACCCTTTCGGAACATCTGGTTATGATCCAGTACCAATAAAGGAGAATAAAAATGAGAAAAACGCTTAAATTAACTTTATTATTTATTTTAACAATCGCCGCTATCTTTTCGACCTCTGGTTGTACAGATGATAATATGGATAACATTGAAATATATGTTACTAACTATGCTAATGAATATATAACCAAAGAGTTATATGGCAAACATGCTACTGTATCTTCTATCTATCCTGATGGAATTGACATTAATAATTATGTTGTCAGCCAAAAACAAAAAGAAGACTATAGTAAAAGTGATTTATTTATCTACAATGGTTTAATAGAACGAGAAAGAAACATGGCCATTGATTTATTAACCCTAAACCCTGAATTAAAAATAATTGATAGTTCTGATGTTTTAGAAACAGACTACTCTCCTGAAGAATTATGGTTAAATCCATCTTCGCTATTAATGATGGCTCAAAATATCAGAATTGGTCTTCAAGAATATGCCTCTAGTACTTATCTAAAAAAAGATATTGATACTGCTTATGAAGATTTAAAAATAAAATTATCTGAATTAGATGCAGATTATCGTTTAACTGTTGAAAATACCAACAATAAAATGATCGTTGTAGATAACTCAGCACTAAAATATCTAGAAAAATTTGGCTTAGAAGTTTACTGCATCGATGGTGATGCTACTGAAAAAACTATCAGTGATGTTAAGAATTTAATAAATGATAAAAAAATAAATTATATTTACACTTTTAAAAATGACAAGCTAAGCGAAAACGCTACTGAAATAATGAAAGAATTCTCTAACATAAAACGCCAAGAACTACATAAATTAGATAACATTTCTGATGAACAAAGAGCTAATAAAGAAAACTATGATACTCTAATCGTTGAAAACTTAGAGCTCCTAAAACAAGAACTATATCAATAATAGAAAAAGATTCTAGAATTTCTAGAATCTTTTTATTATCTTTATAAAAAATTTATCGCATTAATATCTTCATTTATTAATTGTACTATGACTGAAACATCATACTCATTAAAAGCCTTCTTTATTTTTTCTACATCCACTAAAAATATTTCCAGTTTATAAATAAGTAGCCTATCAATTGAAGTAATTCCAATTTTCTTAAAATATCTCAACACAGCTAAAGCATTCTTCTTCTGACAGATAAAATTATAAATAAGTCCCATCTCATTACTATCTTCAATATTATTAATTGTCTCAACTGTAATTTCTTCATCAATTAAAAAATCCATAACACCCCTCCAATATTAAAGACACTCTCTTATCATCTTACTTAATCTTTCATAGTTTTCTGCACTAATAATTGTATTATAAGTAATTGCAAACAACAAACTATCTAAACTAGCTAAAATACCATTTTTAATTAGAATATTAAATATTCTTAAAACTTTAATCTTAGAAATTCGTATTCCTCCAAAATTATAAATTAAAGGCTCAACTTCATCCGAAAAAACATTTATCTTTTGAATATATTCATTATCAAAAATAGAAACATCAATTACTCTATCATAATCCTTTTCTAATACTTCTAAATATCTATTTTTGGCATTAAAAATTGGAATAATGGTATTGGTAATTTCTCTTTTATTAGAATCATTAATACCATAGTAAGATTTTCTAAATCTATCATTAATATTTCCACATATACATAAGTACTCTGTATTATTACTAATTACTCTTCTAAACGCAACATCATCATTTTCAAACAACCTAGAGTAATAAATATTATAAAACAATATATCATCGGCTCTTTTTACTGTCTTAATAGAACTTAAATTATCTCTTAAATACTTAACACCAAATGGATGTATTTCAATAAATTGATCAACTATTTCTGAAAAGTTATCAGCTGTAAGTGCCATAAGTGCCGAATTTACTAACCTTTTTTTCTTACCATTAAAAGAAAAGCCATATTCCAAAAATAATTCTAAATTATTAGAAAGCTTCTCACTAGAAATCATCAATAGTAATGGACACTTATCTAAAACATACTTTACAGATAATCCATACTTTTCAAGCAATAAAGCATTATTTCTAAATTCCAAATCGCATCCCACAATGTAAGGCTTATAATTATTGATAAAAGCCGAATCCATAATCTTAAATTTTTTATTACCTATATTATTAAAACTATTATTCTCCGAACTAATAAAAGCACTAGGCATCACAACTAATAAATTATTTAAAATTCTCTTCTTTAAAGCAAACTTAACAGTATTACCAATAGTCTCTTTATCACTAGCGAGTACTAAACTCATTAATTGATAACCATTTTCCTCCTCATCCAATTTCTCTAATCCAAGTTTTGAAAGTGTACATAAAACCTCTTTTATCTTGCCAAGTTTTCCAAACTCCAAAATCTTATCTTGAATATCTCCACTAAGTTTTGAAAAATCATAACCATACTTTTTAAAGATCTCTTTAACCTTATTAGTATCAAGTAAATTACTATTAACTTTCTTCTTACCAGTTTTATTCTTACTATTAAAGATATTTCTATTATACTTAATTAAAGAAACAATAATCTTTTGTCTTTCTTCCTCTGGCAAAGAAACCTCATCAAATAAAGTAATTAAACTATCCATATCACTAATAAAATTAGTATTTTTAGGATTACTCAAAGTAGTCGCCAATGCCTTATACTTATCATTTATTTCCGTAAGTTTTTCTATATCAATATTATTTTTCAACATAAAGTCTCTTCGTTCTGAAATGTATTCATGTAATTTTCTTAAGAAAATATTTAAAACTTCCATTTGTCCTTCATCAAGCACCATATTAGTACCATTAATCGAATTCAATTTAAGAATAGTAACTATAGTTCTCAATTGATTCTTCATTGTCTTCTTTTCCTCTAACGTAATTGAAAAGCCATCTACAATCTTTTCTAAATCACGGTATGGAATAATTGAAATATTAAATACACTTGCAAAAAGCAATCTTTCAAGATCAATCTTCTCATCCAAAGAAAAATCTTGATATAAATAATATTTATGAATTAGAACTTTATTCTTTGCAATATTTTCTCTAAGTAGTTGTACCAAAGAACTATATCCCATTCTATCACTCCTATTTATTCTTTTTCTCCCATTTATTATAAAACTCCTTAAATGCCCTCTTAGGATCTAAAGAAGGGTTGTTTTTAAGCATTTCAATAATACTTCGATAATCACTTTCTCTAGAAGCATTAGTCCCTCCTATATCACTATTCACCTTAATAATCTCATCTAGCTTAGAATCCGCTAAAAATAATAACACTTCATTTTCAACATCATCTTCTTCTAAAGTACTATTAAAATACTCTACTTCATTTAAACAAATCAACATTAAAGCCTTAGTCTTTGTCTCTTCACTAATATTCAAGGAAAATAGTAACTCTTTAAAACTCTCAATATTACTAACTGTATTTTTTAGATAGTCTCCCTCAAAATACTTTTTCAATTTTTTTAAATCTCTTCTTCGCGCTATAAGTCTTTTTTCTTCTTTCGCATCAATATCAACATCTATTTTACTTTGTTTTAACTCTTCAACAAAGTTCAAAACACTAACTCTTTCATTTTCATATTGTGAAGTATTTAAAAGATCATTTTTTACTAGATAATATAAATTTTTAAGATGTTGCTTAATACTTTCTTTTTCTTCTATTGTTGAAACACTTTTACTAATTACCCATTCTAATTTTTCTCTTTTTTCTAACTCTGCTTCAATATAGTAAATTGCTAGTAACGAAACATCTGTATCAGCTAAATGTAAGACATCATTTTTACATTGTTCAAAATCTTTTTTTAAACTAATTCTATTTAAATCCATTTGAATCGCTGTTAATTCTAATGTAATTTGTCCTAAAATAAGTTCTAAAGTCCTATTATATTCCAGCATCACAACACCTCATTACCCTATCCTATAAACATTATACTACATCTAAAACAAAAGACAAACTAAAATTTTCTCTTTCTAAAGAAAAAAGAAGCCTATTTCTTTATAGCTCCCTCTATTTCTCTAAATACTGCATTCATGAATTTATCAAAGCCCTCGCTAATAAGCTTAGATAAGCCTAGTCCCATTCTTGACAAATTATTATTATAATTCTTTTCTTGTTCTAAATAATTACTTGCTAAAATCTCTTTTCCCTCTCTAACATCATTTTCAAATCGCTCTATCGCATCATTAGTAAGAGTATTTCTCTTAGTCTTAGAAACTTCGTAATACCCAATAAACTGTCCAAAATATAAAGCAAAAAACAAAATAAGTATTATTATTCCCACAAATCTCACAATATTTTTAGCTTTCATCTTTACTAATCACCTCCATAAAACATTCTGAAAATGCTAGTACTGAATTTAAAACTTCCGAAGGTGTATTTTCATATCCACCTATTTCAATCAATATTGCTCTCTTTGAAAAATCTTGATTATAAACTCCATTAACTCCCGTACCTCCTTTCTTATAAATTCCCTTAGAAAGTCCCGGATACTTCTCATTAAGTAAATTATTAATTTTTTCCGTAAAGGAAAGGTTCTCCTCATAATTCTCATTTTCTAATCCAATTAAAAATATCGTTTTTGCAAACTTTTTCCCTTCAATCTCAATAGTAGTTCTTCCTTTTTCTAAACTATCTCTATGTATATCCACAAAGTATTTTAAACTTGGATTTTTATTCTTAGCATCTTCTAGTAAAACTCTACTAGCCATATAACTATATGCATATTTCCAACTATTCATATTCAATATTTCTTTAATACTTGCTTCTTCAACAATCGCTTTATAATTATTTTTCTCTAAAACATCTTGAAAAATATAATCTGCAAACATCACAGTAGGTGCTACTGTATACTCCGCCAAAGTACTAGAAGCATACTCCTCACCCTGATGAGAATTATATATGTAAATTAAAGGTTTTTTATCACTAGCATCAACACTACTTGTAAGATCATCATTCTTACTCACCGGAACAACATACTCAAAATAATCATTATCCAAAAGTGCACTTGGAACACTAAAAAAACTTTTTATCTTTTTCCTAATTTTATTTGCATCGTTATCATTATAATTAAGTAGTAATTGTACTAACCCCTTATCATCTATTTCAATATTGCTTTTATTTAAAATATAAAAACTAAAAAACAAAGAAAAAACAAATAACAAAAAAAAGAAAAATATTTTTAATCCTCTAAATCTTTTCTTCTTTCTAGTAATAAATCTCTTCTTCATCTTATCACCAAATTAACTATATCTCATTTAATATAACTAATTTGTCGGATTAAAGGTCTCATGCAAACTTTTATTGATCCCATTACCAATAAGCATACTGAGTCTTTCAATTATAAAATCAATTTCTTTTGGTGTTACCATCATATTAAAATCTATTGGCGTCAAAACTTCATAAAAAAGTTTGTTTAATTCTTCCTTACTTAAAGTTCCAACAAGTCCTAGTATTCTTTCTTTATCACTATCACTCAAATTAATATCCTGATTACTATAATCCTGTTTATCCTCAGAAATTAACTTCATCTTTGGATTGTTAATATTTGCAATCTTATAACTAAATTGTTTAAGCATATAATCAAATGTATCTGCAACAATCACTGTTGCTTCTACTATCGTTGGAATGCCAATTGCTATAACAGGTATTCCTAACGTATTTTTACTAAGTTCTTTTCTGTGATTGCCAACTCCCGATCCTGGACTAATACCTTGATCCGATATTTGAATGGTTTTATTAACTCTTTCAATACTCTTAGCAGCTAAAGCATCAACCACAATAAGTAAATCAACATCTAAAAAAGATACCATATTAAGTATTAAGTCTCCTGTTTCAATACCCGTAACTCCTAAAACACTAGGTTTAAATGAACAAACGTTAGTGTATCCTCCTTCAACCTCTCCCAGCTCAAACAAGTGTCTTGTCACCAAAACATTATCAATAGAATTAGGACCTAACGCATCAGGAGTGGATTTACTATTACCTAAACCAATTACCAGTATTTTCTTATCATGTATATCACCAAGTATTTCTTTCAACTCTCGAACAAACACTTCTTCTACTTTTTTATAATTATCTTTATCCGTTACATCATTAAAAGAAATTGTAATATATTTATAATTCTCATCTCGTCTTCTGTCAACTGAAATCGTCTTTCCTACTGAATAAGTATAATCACTTTTTCCAATTTTCTTTTCGATAACTAGATCAGTCCGACACTTAAACTTTTCTAAATCAATTGTATGCATCCTTATCACCATTAATAATATTTGCACTTTTTGTAACTTTTATTTGCATTTTTTCTATATATTTGATAAAATTAATGTGTTTACAAAAAGTGAGGTGAAAATATGCCAAATATTAAAAGTGCTAAAAAGCGTATGCGTTCAAGTGTTAATAAAACAAACGTTAATACACTAGTAAATTCAAGTATGAGAACTGCTATCAAAAAATTCGAAAAAGAAGTAAAGAATGGTAACAAAGAAGAAGCAAGCAACAACTTAAACATCGCTATTCAAAGAATTGATAAAGCTATGTCATCTGGTTTAGTACACAAAAATAAAGCAGCTCGTTTAAAATCAAGACTAACAAAAATGAAAAATGGAATGAATTAAAAGTCGTATTTACGGCTTTTTATTTTTAAAGTATTTATTTACAAGTTCGAAAAAATAGTTTAAAATATACTTTAGAATAAACCTAGGAGGAAGCATGAATAAAGCGGCTAAAAAACTTGCTGATTTAGGAATTACTCTAATTGTTATGGGTATAATCCTAACTCAAAAAGATACAATTTTAACTTTCATTTCAAAATATTTAAATTTAAAAAATACTACTGTTACAATCGGAGAAAAAAATAAATATTATCGCAACTACGATTTCTCATATGTTCAAAATACTGATAATTTTAATCCAGAATGTCGTCAAGACATTCTAAATATTTACTACACTGCAATCAATGCCGGTAAAGATACTTTTACTTTCTATTGTTCCAAAGACTACACCACTTGCATTGATGATATCGTTGAACTAGCTAACGATCAAGACACCTTATCTTATATTAATAACTTTGTTCATCCTTACAATGGTTTTCAAAATATTGAAACAGAATATGATACTCTTGGTAAAATAACTATTAAAATAAATAAAAGTTATACAAAAGAACAAATAACAGAAATTGACAAAAAATTAGATTTCATTGAACAAAATATTATTGATCGTAATCGACCAATTCGAGAAAATATTAAAAACACTCATGACTATATTATAAATAATGCTCAATATGACTCAGAAAAAAAAGAAAATGGTGAATCTAAATATCAATCTGATCTAGCCTATGGACCTTTAATCGAAGGTTATGGAATATGTGGTGGTTATACCGACGCCATGGAATTAATCTTAGAAAGATTAGGAGTTGAAAGTTATAAAGTTGCTAGTGATAATCACGTATGGAACGCACTTAATCTAGATAACAATTGGTATCACCTCGATCTAACTTGGGATGATCCAGTAACTCCTGATAAAGTGCAAATTATAGATGATAGTTTTCTCCTTATAGACACCAAAAAACTTCTAGAAGTTGAAGCCGATGAACATCAATTTGATCAAGATATATATGCCGAATTAAAACTTAAAAATTAAAGAAGAATTCACAAAATTAAATTCTTCTTTTTATTTTATAACATAATTATAAACTTCATCTACTGTTTTAGAAAAATCTGAAAAGTTAACCTCAAACCAATTAACATCAAACTGATGATTAAAGAAAGTATATTGTCTTTTTGCAAATCTTCTAGAATCTTTCTTAATAGAATCAATAACTTTCTCCAAAGAAACATCTTCAAACAAATAATCATAAAATTCTTTATAACCAATTCCTGTATTTAAAACTCTTGAAGTCAAATATTTATCTTTCAAGCTTTTAACTTCTTCTACTAAACCATTCTCAATCATCTTATCAACACGATCGTTAATACGTTGATATAAAATGTCTCTTTCTGTAGTCAAACCAATAAATTTACAAGGATATAAAATTTTACTTTCATTAGTAGCAATCTCTTCACCATTTTCTAATTTGTTTAAAAGTCTCACTAATCTCTGTCTATTATTTACATGAGGAATATCTAAAACATTATATTTTTTAATTTCAGAAACCAATTTTTCATTACTAAGTTCTTCGTATTGGCAAAGACTAGTACCTTCTGTAAACTTATAATCATATAAAGCAGCTCTTATATATAGTCCTGTCCCACCTACGATAATAACTCTTTTACCACGAGAAGTAATATCATCGATTAGTCTCCTAACATCTTTTTGATATTCATAAACCGTATAACTATCAGAAACATCAACTACATCAAATAAATGATGAACAACATTTTCTCTTTCTTCCATTGAAGGTTTCGCACTACCAATATTTAACTCTTTATAAATAGAAACAGAGTCTCCATTAATAATTTCTGCATCAATTCTTTTCGCTAGTTCAATACTAAGTTTTGTTTTCCCTACTCCTGTAGGTCCCACAATAACTATAATATCCTTCATAAAATACCTCACCTTTTAGTATAAGTAATAATACTATCTCTATTATTAGTAAATCCGTGTACTCCTTTAAAATCCATTATATCTAAATCACTGTTATCAAGAGTTTGATAAACTTTTAAGACATTATAAATTGCCGAAGGAAAAACCTGTTTTTTATTAATATTTCTCCTTCTTGCATCAGTCCTAATTTTATCAATAGAATAATTATATAAATAAGCAAATTGTAAAATACCCTTCTCACTTAAATGACTTTGCCATTCTGGAAAATTATTTGCTAAAACTAAGTAAGGATCATCATCAGGAAAAAAATATTCAATATACTGTAAAACATTAGATAGAAGAATCCTATCGAACTTTTCATCACCTAGGTCTTCTCTCATTTTAAAGACATCTCCCACCATAAATGAAACATCAGAATCAGTCAATCGTTCTCTTAGCAGTTCGTAATTTTCATCACTTTGTAAATAATTATTAAAAGAAACTAATCTCTCTTCTAAAAACCGATCTCCCATAAAAGGAATATTAGGAGTACTAAGAATTGCTGGGACAAGTTCCTTTCTAGGCAAAGATAAAATAGCCTCTCTTTTAATTTTATAAAACTCTGCTACTCTTGGATTTATATCGTAAACAACAATCCTACCAGCTCCACACACTAAAGCATTAAAAACTTGATCACAAGAAGAACCAACGGTTAAAATACTTTTATCAGCTAAGTTTAAAGCCGGAAAATAACTAGAAATTTTTTCGGTAGTAAATGGATACACTTTGTCAAACCCCTTCATAAAATCCCCTCTTCTTTCAAAGTCCCATTATTATACCACAAATTTCAAATTAATCAAGCGAACGTTTAAACAACTTTTCCAAATCATACTTTGTATATGTAATAATAGTTGGTCTACCATGAGGACAAGTAAACGGATTTTCACACTTACGCAAAGTATCAAGTAAAAATAATTGATCATCATAAGAAATATAATCATTAGCTTTAATAGACATTCTACAAGCCATTGTTGCGGCCATTCTCCATACAAATAAATCAAAGTCAAAAGCCTCTTTCGTAATAATAATATCAACTACCTTACGAATACACTCTTCCGCAACTTCATCACTAATCCAGCTCGGATGACTTCTTACAATAATTGTATTGATACCAAACTCTTCCATCTTAAATCCATACTCTTCAAGCAATGAAAAATTTTCTCTAATAATTAAAAACTCATTAGCACTAAGTTCTATCTTAATTGGTATAAGTAAATCAACAATTACTAATTTTTCTTTTAAAGACTTTAAAACCTTTTCATAATTAATACGTTCTGCTGCCGCATGTTGATCAATTATATACATACCATCTTCATTTTCCGCAATTATATAAGTAGAATATACAATACCCTTAGGTTCCATCTTCTTTATTCTGTATTCTTCTTTAGCTAAAGCCTCTTCCTCTTCACCAGCAGTATCTTCTTCCATACTTTTCTTATAATTTTCTTCTGCCTCAGCAATTTCAAAATCTAATTTTATTTCTTCATAACTAGTTTTATCTTTAAACACATCTTTATAATCATTATCAATATTTTCTTTTTCTTCTCTTATTTGATCTCTTACCTCCGAAACAGAAGAAGCATCTCTAACAGCTGCTGTCGGAATTAATGTCAACTGTTTTAACTTCTTACTAATAAGATCAACAACTAACTCTTTTAACGTATCCATTTTCGAAAACTTAATATCCATTTTCGTTGGATGTATATTAATATCTATAAGTATTGGATCAACATCAATATTTAAAACAATTATTGGAAACTTATCTTTAGGAATATACGTATGATAAGCATCCGTAATAATCTTATTAAGTTCATTATTTCTAATAACTCTTCCATTAACTAATGTCGTAATACCATTTCTATTACTCTTAGTAACCTCTGGATATGATATATAACCAGATACATAATAATCATCATTTTCACCTGATATATTAATCATCTTCTTAGTAATATCAGCTCCATATATTTGATAAATTACTTTAAGTAACTCCCCAGACCCATCTGTTCTAAGTAAAACTTTATCATTATTGATAAGACAAAATTTAATATCAGGGTACGATAAAGCCATTTTGTCAACATATTCGACGATATTCGCAAGTTCTATATATAAATTTTTTAAATACTTTAAACGTACTGGCGTATTATAAAATAAATCTGAAACTGTAATCGTAGTTCCTTCCTGTAAGTCACAAGAAGAAACTTGCATATTCTCTCCACCTTCTAAAGTAACAAGTGTTCCCTTCGTACCATCAGAAGTTTTTAATTTAACATTAGAAACAGACGCAATCGAAGGAAGAGCTTCGCCTCTAAAACCTAAAGACTCAATATAAAATAAATCATCAAGATTTTTTAACTTAGAAGTTGCATGTCTAGAAAAAGCCATCATCGCATCATCTTTATCCATACCAACACCATTATCACTTACTTCAATCTCTTTAACACCAGAATCAATAAGTTTAATTGTTATTTCACTACTTTTCGCATCAATCGAGTTTTCAACTAATTCCTTAACAACATTCATTGTCTTTTCAACAACTTCTCCAGCCGCTATCTTATTAGCTAAAACCTCATCCATTACTTTTATCTTTGACATACTACCACCATACCTTAAAAAATTAAGAGTAAAATTATCCAAACTAACTTTTCTAATTCTACTCTTACTATTACACTATTTATAACTATTATTTTTTCTCTTTGAAAGGTTCAAAATTATTATTATATAAATCTTCGATAGTAATTATACCATCATTAAGAGCTGTCTTTATATTATATTCTGTACCATCAACCACAACGAATATATAAGGACTTAAAACGCATGCAAAATAGTATTTATACTCACTATCTTCATAGAAATATTCAATCTCTTCGTTGCAAGTGCCATCACTTCGATCAATAATTTCTATTTTCTTAACATTATCATTTTCAATGTTATCATCGCTTGTATTATTATCATCAGTCATATCGCTATCATCACTCGTAGTGTTATCATCTTTATCATCAAAATTAGGTATTTCATCTCCATATGCTTCTCGGTCAAGAATCTCTCCATCAGCATCAAATTTAACACCCTTATTCTTATATTGACTGCATTCTAATAAAACAATATATTCATATTTATTATTTTCTGGATTAGAAATATTAACATAAGATTTACAAGTTTTCTTTCTATCTGCGGGATCTTTTAAGCTTGCCAAGTATTTAGCTTCAACCAACTTACTAGCATCTAAATCAATACTAAACACCACTTTATCATTAAATGGTTTTTCCTTATCCACTAGTTTTTTAGCAGCCATAAATATTTCTTTTTCCATAGTATCATAAGCCTTTTCTCTTCTAGCATTTGTATATACCACCAATGCATACAGAAGAGCAGCAAGTACAATCACTACCACAATCGCAACTAATACCCCTTTTCTCTTTCTTACTAATACATTATTAACACCATTCATATCTACACCAACCTTCAACAATATAATACTATATTTCTTTCAAATAATCAAATAATAATGCCGCAACATCCGCCGAAACTACTTCACTAAGTTCCTCAAGTGAAGCTTCCTTCATTTTCTTTAAAGAACCAAACCTCTTCAATAATTCTTTCTTTCTAACTTCCCCAATTCCAGGTACCATATCAAGAAGAGAAGACAATGCACCTTTAGCTTTAATATTTCTATGATATGTAATTGCAAATCTATGTACTTCTTCTTGTATTTTACTAAAGAATAAGAATAAATTACTATCACTCTTTACATTTAAAACTCTGCCCTCTTCATCAATAATTGAGCTAGTCTTATGCTTATCATTTTTAACAAGACCAATAACTCTAATATTAAGTCCTAAACTTCTAATAATATCTACCGTTATCTTAACTTGATTAAATCCTCCATCCATAACAATAACATCAGGTGGAGTAAGATTCTCCATTAGCACCTTATAATATCTTCTATAAATAACTTCCTTCATAGCCCCAAGATCATCTTTTACCTCACTAGAAATCTTATATTTTCGGTACTCGTCCTTTAATGGTAAGAAATCTTCATAAACAACCATACCTCCAACATAAAAAGTTCCAAATAAATGACTATTATCAAAAGCTTCCATTCGAGAAACTTTATCAGTTCCTAAAAGTTTCTTCAACTCCTCAATTGCTGCTAATCTTAAATCATCATTTTTCTTTAACATTTCTTCTTCCGCTTCAAGTACATCTTTAGCATTATCCTTTGCTAAATCAAGAAGCTTCTTCAATTTACCCTTTTTAGGAGAAGTAACTTTTACTTTTAAATATTCTTCCAATAACTTACCATCAATATCCTCTGGTACTAACAGTTCATGTGGTAAAACAGTATGTTTCTCATAAAACTTAATAATATATTCAACCACTTGTTCATAAATATCTAAATCACTACTAATTATATCCTTATTTCTACCAACTAATAAGCCATTTCTAATAAAGAACACTTGAATAGATAAATAATTCTTATCTACATAATAATTAACTAAATCAAAATTATAATTATTATTTAAATCAATCTTCTGTCTACGTAAAGTAATATCAATATCTTCTAACATAGTCTTTAATTCCAAGGCCTTTTCATAGTTCATTGCCTCACTAGCCTCTAACATTTCTTTATTAATCTTTTCTCTAATAAATCTACTATCTCCCTTTAAAAAGGCTACAATTTCCTTAGACATTTCACCAATCGTTTTAGGATCAACTTCCTTAACGCAATATCCTAAACATTCATGTATATGATAATAAAGACATAACTCTTTCTTTAAATGTTCACACTTTCTAAGCGGATAAAGTCTATTCAACATATTAACTGTCTTTCTAGCTGCCGTTACATTAGGATAAGGACCATATAAATAATTTAAATTTCTTCGTCTTTTTACATTTCTAACTACTCTAAGTCTCGGATACTTTTCTTTAGTAAGTTCAATATATGGATAAGTCTTATCATCCGTAAGCATAATATTATACTTAGGATCATATTTCTTTATCAATGTAATTTCAAGTATCAATGACTCTAACTCTGAAGATGTCACAATATACTCAAAATCATCTATATCTTCAACCAACATCTTAGTCTTACCAGTTACAGTTCCTGTAAAATAACTCTTAAGTCGATTTTTTAAATTTTTAGCTTTTCCTACATATATAATAACTCCATCTTTATTTTTCATCTGGTAACTTCCAGGCTTAGTAGGTACTAAAGCTAATTTTTCTCTAAAGTCTTTCATAATAAACACCAACTAAATTATAAAATAAATCTAAAAAAAAGAAAAGTATTATCTATACTTCTCCATAGCTTTCATCATTTGATTGATTTGTTTTTGATTAGGCTTTCTACCCATCTGCATCATTAAAGCTTTAATCATATCCTCATTAATAGGAGGATTTTTCTTTAAATATTTTTCCATTACTTTACGTGCTACAAAAAAACCTATAACAGCACCAATAATTAGTCCAACAAGAACCATTAATATATCATGTAACATACATTTCATCTCCTTAACACATAATTATTGTATCATTATAATTAAATGATATCAAGCAGAAGTTGATACCTTTAAGCATCTAACATATAGTCTTTAACTTTACTATAACATTTAGGTTTTTCTGCAACTATAGCTTCATAATATTTTCTATTTCTCTCTTTAAATCTATTAATAATATCTTGATTTCGCTGACAGGCCTCAATACCATAATGCATAAATGCTAAATGTCTCACAAGAGACAAAGGCTTTCTCTCACATTTTTCTAATTCTGGTAAAGTCTCTCTGCAAATATTAAGCGATCTTTCTTTTTCTTCATAAGTCTCCCATGGTGAAGATCTGAAAATATTAATTCTAAAATCTAAAGCTTTTCTTTCCGGCATTTCTCTCTCGGTATTTATTCTTGTGATTTTAAATCTCGTTGGATCATATAATGTCAGTTTCCCCTTCGAAAGTGAAATAACTTCAGCATGATTTGGAAAAAACACTTTTTCTTCTTCCTCATCCCCATATACTTCCGCTAATTCTGTATTTAGATTTCTAGAAATCTTATTTTTAAAACAAGCCGGTGGATGTTTAATAACTCTATCCGTTACCCAAACTCTTGTACACACCAATAAATTACGACATTTTTTATCATCTGATTTTTTTATCTCATTTAAAACATCTAAGAAATGTGCCGCAATATTTCGACAAACACCATATCCTGATGTCACTGATAATCCAAGTTCATAAAAAACTTCAGAGCTATCAAGAGCAAAAAGAAATTTGTCATTATAAGAAAAACAACCATTAGCAAACAAATATTTAAATATTGCTAAATAAGCCTCATCGCATTGTACTTTACCGGCAATTCTCTTTATTAAATTTGCTTCTCTTTTAATACATTCCTGATAAAGTGGATAAATATCACCACATTTTTTATAAACTTCAATAGCTTCAACAGATTTTCTAGCTTGAGCTAAATAATCTCTATGTCTTTCATCACTATCGTATCTAGCAATTTCCTCTAAATATCCCATAACCTATTCCCCCAATAAGTAGACATATTATACCACAAAATTTACATTTTAGCAACCATATGCACTTGAAAAGCCCAATACATTAGCGTCTACATTACTTAAAAAATAATAGTTCTGATTTTTAAATTCACAAACAAAGAAATTATTAGAATACTTTTTAAGTAATTCAAAAAATGAAGAATTAAGCTGTTCTGTCTCTAATTTAATATAACTCTTTCTAATCGTAAGTCTACTTACCTCATCTTTATATAAATTATTAATATAATGCGTATTACCTCTTTTCGAATAAGGAATATCCTTATGACACTTTAAAAATATATCTCGATCAATCATATTTTTATCAATCACATTCGTTAATTGTCTAAAAAGTGTATACGCATAATTAACCTCTTCTTTATCTAAATAATATATCTGTCTTAGAATATTATATAAAACTCGGTAATTATTCTGATATAAACTAATAAACTGTTCTTTTACATCAAAAATAAAATAGACTTTCATAATATCACCAATTACATCTTAGCAAATATAAAAGTCTATTTTCGTCGAATTTTATTTTAATAAATTTTCTATTTTTTCTTCTAAGCTTTCTACATCAAAGCCATATTTTTTATAAACATCATCTTTTTTACCAGACGTTCCAAATTGATCAAGTGTTATTAAGTACTTTTCATTAAATATTAACCTATTCCATGAGAATGATGATCCAGCTTCTACAACTATTTTTCTAATTTCAACCGGTAACACTTCATCAATATATTCTGGTGTTTCCTTTAAGAATCTATTTAAATTAGGCATTGATACTACTCGGATACTAATACCTTTTACCTTCAACCTTTTAGCGGCTTCTATTACTTGATGAACTTCTTCACCTGTTGCGATAACAATACCATCAGCTTTTCTCTCTGAATCAAATACCACATAGCCTCCACGGCTGACAGAAGCAGCATTAGTAGTTTCAAGTATTGGTAATTTATTACGTGATAAAGTAATAACTGCAGGTCCTTCACTCGCATCAGCAATAGCTTTATAAGAACCAATTACTTCATTAGCATCAGCCGGTCTAAATACTTCTAAATTAGGAATACTACGTAATCCAATTAATTGTTCAACCGGTTGATGTGTAGGACCATCTTCTCCAACACTAATTGAATCATGTGAGAAAATATAAATTATTGGTAACTTCATCATACAAGCCATTCTAATAGAAGGCCTCATATAATCGCTAAAAGCTAGGAAAGTGGAACCATATGGTCTAAATCCACATAAAGCTAAGCCATTAAGTATTGCCCCCATTGCTCCTTCTCTAACTCCAAAATATATATTTTTTCCTAAATAATTATCAAAAGAGAAATCTCCACCTTCTTTAATATAAGTCTTATTAGCACCAAATAAATCTGCACTACCACCTATTATAAAAGGTGAATTTAAAACAAATGAGTTAAGTAATTTAGAAGAAGTATCACGAGGAGATTCTAATAAATCACTAGGTGCATCGTATATAAATTCCTTAATTGGAATGGCCTTATTATCTCCCATAAAATATTGAAGTTCTTCTCTTTCCTTTTCTCCTAAACTCTCTAAATTTTTATTGAACTCATCAACTAAACCAGCACATCTTTTTTCAATAAGATATCTAAAGTCATCACATAAAGTCTGTGACACTGTAAATGGAATATCTCTTACACCCAATTTTTCTTTTATTGAAGTAACTTCTTCCTTACTTAAAGGTGTTCCATGTACTAAATTAGTTCCTTCTAAACTAGAATGTTTGCCAATAACTGTTTTAACTTCAATAAGAGTTGGTTTATCACTACTATTTTTAGCTTGTTCAATAGCTTTAGATATTGCTTCGTAACTTTCACCATCATTAACCGTAATAACATTCCATCCTAACGCTACAAAACGCATTGAAACATTATCATTAAAAGTTAAAGAAGTACTTCCATCTAAACAAATATCATTAGAGTCATATAAAACGATCAGTTTATTAAGTTTCAAAGTACCAGCCAAAGAAGCAGCTTCATAACTAATACCTTCCATTAAATCGCCATCACTAGCTAAAACATAAGTATAATAATCAATAAGTTCTTTCTTACCAGTATTATATCTTGCTCTTAAATTAGCTTCCGCCATCGCCATACCAACCGCATTAGCAAACCCTTGCCCTAACATTCCAGTCGAAGCATCAACTCCCGGTGTCACTCCATATTCAGGATGTCCTGGTGTAATAGAATCAATTTGTCTAAATGCCTTTAAATCATCAAGACTAATAGGATATCCAGCTAAATATAAAGTTGCATAAAGTAGTGCCGACCCATGTCCACAAGACATTACAAAACGATCTCTATTAAAATAATTTGGATTGCTAGGATCAATTCTTAAATGATTAGCATACAAAGTATATAGTATTGGTGCTGCTCCAAGCACTATTCCAGGATGACCCGAATTAGCCTCACTAATCATATCAATACCTAAACATCTAAGTTGATCAATAATCTTCCCCTGATTAATTTCACTCTCATCTTTTCTTGGTGTTGTCAAAAACATCACTCCATTCAAAAAGTATTATACCATGACAATTAAAATATGTAAAATTTTAAGTTACATACCTACTCTTATCAAACATCTGCCAAGGCAGAAACCTTTTTCCTTCTGTATGTCCACTCATAGCAAATTCTATAAGTCCAATTGAAGCTAATTCATCTTCCATATATTCAAGACGTTTAAGTAAATTTTTAATAATATCAGTCCATATAAAATCAGGTATTTCTCTATAAACCTCCGGAACATTTTCTAAAGCAAACTTTTCATCTATTCCAACACTCCTAAGAAAATCAATTCGCATTTTTCTACTTAAAACATATTCTTTATCACTAATCAAATAAGTTCTATAACTTTTAAAATTACCTATATTACACTTTCTAATATCAAACCAAGGAATATAATATCTCTCATGACAATCAATTCCCTTAGATACTTCCCGACCATCAAAACCTTTACCAACCGCATCAATATAAACACCTTTACCGACACTAACGCCAACACTTATACCGGCATATCTTTCATATCTTTCACTTGGAGCATGTGTTAAATTAAATAAAACCAATACCCCATCATCATCAAGTTTCTTAACTCTTTTAAAAATATCCAAAAGATCCCTATCAAGTTTTTGTGCTTCAACACTAACCATAGAAGACTTAGTAATTAAAGTATCATTTCTCTCACAAGTAAAACTACTACAATAATCATAATTATTTAAAAAATCCTCAATACTCGTAACAACAACTAAATCTCTAACCGGACTCAAATCTGGAAAATACTTAAGTAAATTAATCATATCCCTAGTCCTATGATATTGCATCATTTTTAATATGTCATCTTTATTATTATATTTTAACATTTTCTACTCCTTATAATCATATTCCCAAAAACTCAAAGCTCCTTTTACTGGAATTTCTTCTATCATTTTAACATTTTCTAATCTAAAACCATATCCATCAAAACTCTTATCCCTAGCTGCTTTACCATAAACCAACTCATTCTCTTTAAGCAACATTTCTCGAGTCTCTTCATCTATCTTTACACAATCAACCATATCACATATCGCAATAATACAACCAGATGGATACTCCAAATTATAATTCTTAAATTTTTCCATAGCTTTCTTATCAATCCCTTTACCAGCATGAATTAATAATTTGCCTCTGTAGTTACTTTTCCAAGTTCGAAATTCATATTTTTTAATACCTGCTGCAATTAAAGAAGCATAAGGCTGTTTAATAGTAATAGTCTTCATAATAACCTCCACTAATATAATAACATAATTTCTTTTCTACTAACTATTATATTTTTTCATGTAAAAGTTGTATTTATCAAAAAGAATTGCTATTATATATAGAAAAAGGAGGACTAATATGAAAATTGTTACAGATGAAGAAATACTTGTCCAGAAAAAAGATTTAATAAGTTTATTATATGATGGTAATCAAATACCTCAATCTATAGTTGAAACCATTTTTGGAGAAGGATGTATAGTAGTCGATGGAAACAATAAAAATGACTTTGTAAGATTTACGTTACCATCCGAAATAAACTATTTAAATAATATTAAATGGATTCTTGACTATAGTTCTTTAAAATCCTTAACAGATGAAGAATTAAAACGTTTAGAAGATGTTTTTGTAAAACGTCACGCAAATGTCAAAGAAAAATATTTAGCTATGCCTGAAGAAGAAGGAGAAAGGAAAAAGTTCTTTGCTTTTCAAATTAGATGTGCCGAATATCAAATTCTAACTATCGAAGACTTTAAAGAACATAAAGATGCTCCTATAAAAGTAGTCAATGATTCTACTCCTGAAGCTACTAAAAAAGAATCTGGTATAAAGCAATTTATAAAATCTATCTTTAAAAAATAAAACTACTATTTAAAAAAAATAAATAGCAGTTTTTATTTGCAAAAAAATGGTGCCGAGTAAAGGACTTGAACCTTCGACCTTTGCATTACGAATGCACTGCTCTACCAACTGAGCTAATTCGGCATCTAACACTAAAATTATAGCAATATTCTTTTCTAAAAACAATCCTTAATAAATTTTTCTAATAATTCGTGAGCCTTTAAATTACTATTATCCTTAAAATAACCTTCAAGCAAACCAACATCTACGCTTAAAATATCTGGCTTATTAACTAAAATACTAGGAATATCAATCTTTTCTAAACTAAGAAGTCTTTCTAAAATCTTTCTAATATCATCCTCACTCCTACTAAAATAATTAGGATTAGCAGTAATAATATCAAGAAGTTGAGCTTGACTGCATCCAATATCAACTAATATATAAATATAAGTAATCATCTCTAAATCACTCATATCTTTTATATGATTGTTTGCATCAATCATTTTAAGTATCTCACTCTCATTAAGATTTAAGTTGTATAAATAATCCATTAGTATCACCAGAAAAATTATATCATAAAAGAAAAACCAATTCAAACGAATTGGTCTATAAGTATTTCTTTAATATTTCAAGACTTTTCTCTTGCATTGCTACAAATTCACTAATAATTTTAGAAACGTCATTATCAATCTCTTTATTATTTAAAATTCTTCTACCTTCAATGATCCCCATATTAGTTCCTTTTACTAATAGCTCAGCTATTTTAGAATTACTTCTATCATTAAAAGTCTTCATCTCTATTCCCCACCAAGTCATAGCCTTAGCCATCGAACTAACTTCATGTGGTGTATCCGTATCATTATATTTCTTATAAATCTTATCTATCTTTTCTGCAATAACTTTATACTTATCATATTCTCCTTTAAGTACTTTCATAAATTCTGCATCTTCTACTTTTTCCATCGTAAAGCTAATAGCATCCATGCCCATACTAGCACCTTTATTTACTTCATCTAATGCATTAATATTTTCTTCCATAAAATTCCTCCTATAGTTAATATAAGTAGAATTTTATTCTTTATACATTAATCTAATAATTTGTTCTAAGTTCAAATATCGCTACATACTCCTGATATTTACCAACTCTTTCTAAATATACAGAGAATTCAACTACTGTATCAAATAAATCATGTTTAAATATATAATCAATTATCTTATCAATATTAGGAATATATTTAATTTTTTTATCATAATAATTTGTACTGATATTCCAAGTTGGATCTCTTAAAACCATTCTTGTATTATATGAAGGATTATCACTTGCTAATAAATAAAATTTTTCTAAATCTCTACTAATATAAATATCTCCAATAAGTACATAATTCCCATATGCTTTACTACTAACCGCAATAGAAAAATTATTATCATATACTTTTATTAATTCTAAAACTTTTTCTCTAGAAACATTAAAAAAAGTCTTACCAGAACACTTTGTAGGATCTCTTAAAACATATATATTTTGATTATTCTCATCCAAAAACTCTTCTACTTTAGAAAGTAACATATTATCAGTAGGATCAAAAACCTTTTCTGTAAAATAATTTAATCCTAACTTTTCTAAATAATATAAACTTTCTTCTTTATTTCTAATAATCATAAATTCACCATTTAAATTATATCAATAAATTCTCATCTAATAAAGTTTTATCTAAATCAATTTAGTAATAATTACATAGGCATTAATATCTGGAACTAAAGTTAAAACAACATCATTATTAGTTCTACCACCTAAACTAATCCTATCATTGGCCTCTAGTGTAGTAACACAAGTCCCATAGAAATCACTGTCCGTATTAGTAACTAAATCTTTACTAATAGTATTTCCATCAATAGCCTCTCCATTTCTTAATAATTCTGTAAAAAATGCCGTATCACTAGAAATAGAGCCTTAAAAATAATATTCCAATTTATAAATACCATTCTCCAATATAATAAAATCACTATTATCTTCTAAATTGATTTCTCTAGCTTCCCCATTTCTATTTAAAGAAACTTTCACAACTTCTTGTTTAGTTAAATTAAGAATTATTCCTAAATACTAAATTTATAACCAAACGCCAAAATAACACTTGGTCCTGTTGGTCCAGTACATCCCATTGGTATTTCAAAATCTAATATATGTTTACCAAAACTATATGCATCAATAACCAAAGCTTTCCTATCTGGAGGAAGTGTCTTTGTCTTTCTAACTTCTATTGCATCTTTCTCTCCTCTTGGTCCCTCTAAGTAACAATTACTAAACCCACAATTTTTTCTCATAAACATTACCACTTTACTAAATTTTATGTAAATCCAACAACTATAAATAATGAATTGAACTAGCAAAACTTTGACTTTTAGATTATTTAGTCTATAATATAAAGATGAAAAAAGGAGGTGCAACATGGAATTAGATAATTTTAGATATCGTAATCAGTTCAATATAACTGGAAAATTAACTCAATCTCTTTCTAAAATAATATCCGCAAAAGAAAACGGTCATTATATTTGTGGAATTATAGGCTTTAACACAGAAGCTCATAAAGAAATAGTATACGAAACCAAAGAACATGGAATCATTATGCCAACACTAAGTTCGTTTGGCTATATCGAAAAATGTAATGGTGAATATAAAGAAGAAACTATTGAAAGTAGTCCTTATAGTTATTTTGTTGTTATTGATAAAGAAACTTATAAATTTTTCTCGAGAATAACAAGTGCTTTCAGTAAGCAAAAAGATATGGAAAATGTTTTAAACATTCTTTGTCCATTTCATCAAGAATATGAAGGTGTCTTAAATTCTTCCGAATTAGTTGAAAGATATCCTTACTTACAAGAATTCTTTGATTATATCGATACTTGGCGTATGGAAAATAATCGAGCAACCATCGATGATGAAGTTATAACAGCCGCAACAGAAAAAGTTTTACCAAAAAAAGAATATAAAAAACAATAATAAAAACTACTATTCAGTAGTTTTATTTTTTTCAAATATTTTTCCCTTTTCCACTTGGTTTGGTCTTATCTCATGCATTTCTCTGCAAAAAGCAATTTCACTCCATAATTCTAAAGCTTCTCCCTTACCCTTAAAAATACTTGTTAAAGTATCTAAAGAATAATCATACAAACTAGATTTATCAATTAAAATATCTCCATCACAAGAATTGATTGGATTGTTAATAATACCCCATTCCCATTCATCTAAAGTATCATCATAGAATTGATCATCAGCAAAAAACTCTCTAACTAAAGTTTCCTTTTCTTTTCTTGTCCAATTAGAATTCTTTAATATTTGATACCTAATATCATAAGGATAAACTCCATGTGCCTGTTTTGTACTTAAAGTATTAAAAACATCATTTGCATACTCTGAAGCAGTTTTTCTTCCAACCGGTGTAACAAAACCCTCACCACAAAATACTGTTACTTTCTCATCACTTACACCAATTTCATCAAGCATTTTTGAAAACTCTTCTCTATTTTGTTTAAAACGTATTGTTCCACTCTTGTTCATTGCCTCATCTACTGCAAAAGCCTTTTGTTCCGCAGTTAATTTCAACTCAGGATTCCATAAACTCATTAACAAGAACGAATAACCACCATTAGAAGCACCCTCCGCAACAATCCTTGCTATATCTTTATTTGTATAAATAGCATCAATTAAGTTGTCGTAAGCTTCTTCATCAACATTTTCAAAGTCCATTAACATCGTACTTGCTATCGCAATACCTCTTACTATATCTCTTTCTCCAAACTTATCTTTTTTAACTTGTACAGCCTCTCTTAAAATAGCAGGATCTCCTTTTATCATAGACCATAACTTTAAAGCATTTTCAAAAGAACCATTATTATGAAACGCTCTATATAATTCATCATCTAATTTTTCTACATTAATCATACCATTACCTCCCTTTGATTATGTGTTATAACATAAAAACGACCATTTTACAAGTCGTTTTAAATTTTCACTCGAAAAGTCCGAGTTTCCTATCAATCTGGTGCCGATAGCAAGAATTGAACTTGCCGCTGATCCTTACCAAGGACCTGTATTGCCACTATACTATATCGGCATAAGACCATATTATCATAAAGTCTAAAAAAACACAATATGGTGTTCAAGGTGAGAATCGAACTCACATCATTTCCGTCGGAGGGAAATATTTTATCCATTAAACTACTCGAACAAAAAAGGACTTAATCCTCCTCACAGGTAACTCCATACTTCTCTGCAAAACTAAGCCAATCAGCTAATTTTACTTTTCCATCTTTAACAACGTTATCCTCTTCGCCTTCTATTTCTAAAAGCTTCTTAATATCTATCTTAGCGTAATTAATAATAGTATCACTAATAATACTATTTTCATCTCTTGTAACAGTATTATCATAATACTTTAATCCTTCATATTGTTTAAAAATATTTTTATATGCTTCTTCATAAGTATCAAGAACACTACTATCTTCACTAGTAACCTTTTCTACTGAATGTAAAATTGTTACATAATCTTCTTCATAGTAAATTTCGTAATTCATCACTGAAGTTCCATTTGTTACTTCTCCTTTACGACTACATATCTTCTTTCCATCAGCACTCGCAACATTACCAGTCACACATCCTGACAAAAGAAAAGTAATCATCAATAATAAAAAACTACTTACTACTATCTTTTTCATCCGGATCATCCTCTAATAATTTTATAATTTTCTTTTGATTCCTTAACATCTCATTAATATGATCATGTAAAGATTCAAGTATAAGTTCACTCTTTAAGTCAGTTCGATAATCATTCTGGTTTCTCAAACTATCCTTCTCAGCTTGTCGATTTTGACTCATCATAATAATTGGTGCCTGTATTGCCGCAATACAAGATAAGACCAAATTAAGAAGTGTATAAGGAAATGGATCAGGTGCACTACCATCTATTAAAATATAAGTATTAATAATAATCCAAATAATTAAAAAAAGTATAAACCCTAACACAAAAGTCCAGCTACCGGCAATCTCACTGACTTTATCAGCTGCCCTATCACCAAATGACATCTTCTGAGCCTCTTGTTTATCAACATCAATCGCAATAGGTTGTTCCACTAATAAATCCAATAATTCCTCTTCATCTTGTGCCTCAAGTTCGGCATTCTTTAATAACATTTTAACAATATCTTTTTTTGTTTTTCTCTTTTCCATAACGCTTCACCATAAAAATTATAACACATCTTTCTAAAACATAAAAGAAAAAGTAGTAACATTACTACTTTAAAAATGCAATTATTTCTTTTGCTACCTCATTAAGTAAAACTTCATCCATTTCATCTAAAAAACCATGTCCACAAAATTCAAGTTCAACTAACTTATTATTTTCATTATTAGAAAAAGCCTCATAAAATTTCAAAACCTCATCCTTTAAAGGATCCGCATTTCCTACCATAAATAACATATTATTTTGAATAGTAGAAACATCTTCTAAAGTTAGAAGAACATCTTTATTCCCCTTTAACTTCTTAGAATCTAAATACTTCTTATAAAACTTTTCTAATTTTTTCGTAAAATCATTATCTAACTCTTTAGTTTTCTTCTTTGCAAAACTATTTGCCAAAATCGGATAAAATAACACTAATTTATTATCCTTATTCTGACTCTTTTTAATAATGCTAAGAGCAAGTGTTGCTCCTACCGAATCTCCCATCAATGTAATATTAGAACTTGCAATTCCCAATTTTTCTAGCTCCAAAGACAAATATGAAAAACTAGCAAAACATTTATCAAATACTTCTAAATAATTAAATTCTTCTAAATCATCCAAATCCAAAGCAATAACCAATTCTTCAGTCTCATACGCTATATTTTTAATAATTTCCGAATAGTCGCCCAGACAACCAGACACTTCACCAAAACCCGGAATATATATAATAACCTTTGAAATATTAGAAACTTTCTTCGGATAAAAAACCCTTACTGGCAAAACTTCATCATTAAAAACAATCCTATAACTAGAAATATTTTTCTTAGATATTGTTGGATGAATAATTTCATACACTGTTCTATATAATTTATACTTAAGTGTCTTATCAAAGCTATTAACACTTGTTGTTTTCATACTACCACCAATTATATAATAACATAAAAAGAAAAGTTCTCTTTCCCAAACTTTTCTCACTTTACACTATTTACCAGTATTTTCAGCAATTAACTCTTCTATCTCTGAAACTAATCTTTTATTAGCCCTTTCCAAGTCATCTGAGGCTACAAAACCTTTCCCAAATCTAACAGTTAATTTATTATTAAATAATCTATATTTTCCAGTTATCGCAAAAGGTACAATTAAAGCACCACTCTTATTAGACATTGAAACTGCTCCATACTTAAATGGTAATAATCCTTTTAAAGACTTATTTCTTGTTCCTTCTGGAAAGATGCCTAATACTTCACCTTCTCTAAGTACCTCAAGTGCCGCCTCTTTACTTTCTGTATTATCATGACCTCTATCAACTGGTATACAGCCTACAACTTTAAAAAACCACCCAATTGGACTATTAAATAACTCTTTCTTAGCCATATAATGAACAGGTCTTTTCGTAGACAATATTGGCATACAAGGATCAAATATATGTCTATGGTTACCAGCCAGTATTACGCCACCATCTTTTGGTATTTTTTCTCTTCCTACAATCTTAGGTCTAAAAAAGATTAAAAAGAAAATTCCCAATAATCCTTTAAAAAACCTAAAACCAAGCATCTTATTCTTCTTCATCTTCAGCCTCTTGTAACTTCTTAAAATCTATTTTTCCCATTAAAGTCTTAGGTAAACTCTTTCTATATACAAACTCATGAGGAATAGAATAAACTGCTAAATTCTTTTTACAATGTTCCTTTATACTACCCTTTACACTAATTGGACTATATCCATCTTTCAAAACTATATAGGCTTTAGGTACTTCTACCTTATAAGGATGAGGAACTCCAATAACACTACAATTTAACACCGCCGGATGCTCCTCAATTACCTTTTCAATATAACTAGGATAAACATTATAACCCGAACTAATAATCATTCTCTTTAATCTTTGTCTATAATAAATGATTCCATTCTCATTCATCATACCAATATCCCCAGTATGTAACCAAATCATACCATCTTTATGTTTTTGTAGCATCTCATTAGTTTCTTTTTCATTATCTAAATAGCCAAGCATAACAGTAGGTCCCGCTACACATATTTCGCCATCCTCTCCATACTTGACTTCTTCTTGTGTTCCCGGTTTAACTATTTTTATATAGTTTCCTGGAAAAGGTATTCCAATACTTCCATCTCGATAAGCATCACCAAACGACAAAGCAACAGCCGCTAAAGCTTCAGTCATTCCATATCCTTGACTAACTTTAACCTTGCTACCATGACTAAGTAAAAAGCCATTAATTCGTTCTGACAAATTACTAGATAAAGAATCTCCTCCCGAAATAACATACTTTAACATACTAAGATCTAACTTTTTATTCTTTGTCTTAGTCAAAGCCTCATACAAAGTAGGAACTCCACATATAACATTTGGACGATACTTTTCAAGTAACTCATCAAACCTCTTCGCATTAAATTGTGGTACCAAAATAACTTCACATCCTAAGCCAAACGGAATGTGAAAAGAAACTCCCAGTCCAAAACCATGAAATATTGGCATTATTCCTAATACCTTATCTCGAGGCTTCAAATCCTTGAAAATTACTTTTGCTTGTAAAGCTAAAGCATTAAAATTTCCATTAGATAACACAATACCCTTAGGCTTACCTGTCGTCCCACCAGAATGAAGTATTACTGCTGGATCTTCTGCTTTACAAGAAATAGGATTTTCACTTTCAAAATAACTTCTAATAATAAAATCATTCCAATAAGTATATAACTTACTTCTCCTAGCCTTCTTCATTTTCCAAGTCTTAATCTTATATCCAAAATGCATAGGAGGAAGCATCGAATTATTAACCGGAGCAACTACAACTTTACATACATTTGTCTCATTAATAATATTTTTGACCTTTTCATAACAAAAATCAACCATTACCAAGTACTTACTCTTTGTACTATTTAAATAATCCTTAATCTCTTTCTCACCAGACAAAGGATGAATCATATTACTAATAGCCCCTATTTTACTAACAGCATAAAAACTAATTAACCCTTCCGGAGTATTAGGCATACATATTGTCACAACATCTCCTCTTTTTACTCCAATACTAGAAAAAGATAATGCCGCTCTATCAATTCTTCTTAAAAACTCTTTATAACTAAAAACTCTTCCATAATAATTAACTGCCGGATAATTCATATTATTAAGAGCACTTCTTTTAAACATTTCATAAATAGAAATATCTTCTACCTTAAATTTTAATTCTTCTTTTTTATAATATTTTTTCCAAGGAACTTTTACTGATTTTTGTCTCAATAAGTCAACAACATTCATTTAAAATAACCTCCACACCAAAAGAAAACTAATCTAAATTAGCTCTCATCAACTTCTCTACTTCTTTTTCTAGTTTTTCATTAGCCTTAGCCAAATCATTGCCAACTTTAAATGGTTTTCCAAAACGGATTGTTAAATTTTTACTCCTAAATTTATAATCTCCCGTAAGTCCAAAGGGTACTAATAAAGCTTCTGTTTTATGAGCCATCGAAACTGCGCCAAACTTAAAAGGCAACAAAAATTGATCAGTTTTATTTCTAGTTCCTTCTGGAAATAGTCCTAAAGCTTCTTTTTTCTTTAAAACATCAAGTGCGGCTCTAACCGCTTCATCATCCTTTTTACTTCTGTCAACTGGAATGCAACCAACCATTCTAAAAAACCAAGCATGTCTTCCTTCAAAATATTCCTTCTTAGCCATATAATGAATAGTTCTCTTTGTCGCCATAATTGCTAGACATTGATCATATACATGCTTATGATTACCTACTATTAGTATTGCCCCTTCTTCTGGAATATTTTCTTTTCCAATAATTGTTGGTCTATACCAAAACTTAAATATCGGTACCAAAAGAGCCTTAAAAAATCTATAAGACCTCATCTTATCTGGTTCACTATTCTTCTTCATCTTTTACTGCTTCCTCCCTTAATTTCTTAAAGTCCACTTTACCAATTAAAGTCTTAGGTAAACTCTTTCTAAACTCAAATTCTTTAGGAATAGCATAACTTGCTAAATTCTTTTTACAATATTCTTTTATACTAGCCTTAACTGTTAAAGGATTATAATCATTCTTCAAAACGATAAAAGCTTTTGGCACTTCTACTTTATAAGGATGTGGTATTCCAATAACACTACAGTTTAATACTGAAGGGTGTCCTTCAATAACTTCCTCAACATGACTAGGATAAATATTATATCCAGAACTAATAATAAGTCTTTTTAATCTTTGTTTATAATAAAGAATACCATCACTATTCATCATACCAATATCCCCAGTATGAAGCCATACCATTCCATCTTTATGTATTTGTAACATCTCATTAGTTTCTTTTTCATTATCTAAATACCCAAGCATAACTGTAGGGCCTGCTATACATATTTCTCCATCTTCCCCATAAGGAACTTCTTCTTGGGTCTCTGGAGTAACAATTTTTATATAATTGCCTGGAAAAGGTATTCCAATACTATCTTCTCGGTAAGCTTTTCCATATGATAAAGCAACAGCTGCTAAAGACTCTGTCATTCCATATCCTTGACTAATCTTAATTTTAGCGTTATGTTCCTTCAAATAATGATTAACTCTCTTAATCAAACTACTAGATAAACTGTCTCCTCCTGAAATAGCGTACTTTAAGCCACTTAAATCTAGATAATCATTCTTCGTACTTGCTAAAGCTTCATATAATGTAGGAACTCCAAATATTACATTAGGTTTATATTTATCAAGTAATTTATCAAACTTTTTAGCATTAAATTGAGGTACCATTACAAGTTCGCAACCTAAAATAAATGGTCCAATTGTTGAAACCCCTAAACCAAAGCCATGAAATATTGGCATTATTCCTAAAACTCTATCTCCCGGCTCTACGTCTGAAAATACTATTTTTGCTTGTTCTGTTAAAGCATTAAAATTTCCATTAGATAAAATAATTCCTTTAGGTTTACCAGTTGTTCCACCAGAATGTAGTATTACTGCTGGATCATCCTTAGAGATTTTTATATTAAAAGTATGATTATATCCAACAGCTTTCTTTAAAAAATCATTCCAATATAAATAAGCTTCACTCTTTAATGGTCTCTTAACTTTAAATCCTTGACTAAATTGATAGCCAACTCCCATAAAAAAAGGCATACTATCTCTTGCTGAAACCACAATAGTCTTATATACGCTAGTTTCCTTAATGATATTCTTAACTTTTTCATAACATAAATCAATCATTACTAACATCACACTATTTGTACTAAGCAAATACTCCTTAATCTCAATCTCTCCAGATAAAGGATGAATCATATTACAAATAGCTCCTATTTTATTAAGAGCATAAAAAGAAATCATTGCCTCAGGTGTATTAGGCATACATATCGTAACAATATCTCCTCTTCTTACTCCTTGACTTCTAAAAGCGAGTGCCGCCTTATCTACATTATTTAAAAACTCACGATAAGTAATCCTCTTTCCAAAATAATTAATTATTGGTCTACTCTCATATTTTAACACTGCTTCTTTTAAAACTTCATACATTGATGTATCTGGTACTTTTAACTTTAAATCTTCTTTTGTATAAAACTTGTCCCAAGGTGTCTTAATTAATTTTTGTTTTATTAAATTAATAATATTCAATTAAATTCCTCCAATTTTTTAGAAATCTCATCTCTTAATTTCTTATTTTCCATCTCTAAGTCACTACTAATTTTTCTACTCTTTAAAAATTCAATACTAATACTTTTTCCAATAATATTATATTTTCCTTTAATAACAAAAGGTACTATCACACTATCAGTATCATTACTCATCTTAACCGCCCCTATTTTAAATGGCATTAAAATATCATCTGTTCTATTAATAGTCCCTTCTGGAAAAATACCAACAACTTCTCCCTTTCTAAGTTCTTCTTTGGCACTCTTTAAAGAGTCCCCATCATGTATTTTTCTATTAACTGGAATACAGCCCATATTTCTAACGACTACTCCTTCAATCCCTTTAAATAACTCAATCTTAGTCATAAAATGAATTTTTCTAGGAACAATCGCAATAAGTAATAAAGGATCTAACCATTTCGTATGATTTCCTGCTAAAACGATAGAACCCTCTTCCTTTATATTTTCTCTTCCCTTTACCTTAGGATGAAAAAACAAAAAGACCATAATTCTTAAAAATCCTCTAATTATATTATAAAACAAATTATTCATATTTTTCTCCTACATTATAAATTATATACCAAAGAAGAAAAAATTCAAAATAAAAAATCATCAAGAGTAATTACTTGATGACTTCTTCCTTCGTAAGTGAATTATATATTACTATTTTTCTATCTCTCTTTTCACTTAAATGTTCCTTATTTTCTAATTGTCTTTTAACCTCTAAAGAAACACCTCTTGCTCCATCTATTAAACTAACATCTGGCATCTCTTTAAGTATTTCTTCTTTTATAAATGGATAATGTGTACATCCTAAAACTATCGAATCTATATTTTTATCTTTATACTCTGAAAATGTATTTTTCAAAATCTCCTCTATTTCTTCTTTATCTTTAACTTCTATTGCTCTCGCCAGTCCCGGACAAGAAACTAAATAAATATTTTGATCTCTTCTTTTATTATCTCTTATAAGTTCGCTAGTTCTCTCAGACTCTATTGTAGCTGGAGTAGCCATTACTAAAGTATTTTTAAATTCTCTATCGCAAGCCACTTTAATAGCTGGCACTGTTCCTACAAAAGTAATATCTTGATACTTTTCTCTTAAATACTTCATACATCTCGTAGTAGCCGTATTACAAGCAATAACAATTAACTTACATCCTTTATTAATTAAATAATCAACTACTTCTGAAGTAATTTTAAATAACTCCTCATCACTTTTTTCTCCGTATGGATTATTTAAACTATCTCCATAATAGTAAAAATCTTCATTAGGTAATACTTTTTCTAATTCACTAAGTATACTTAAACCTCCAATACCCGAATCAAAAACTCCTACTTTAAAGTCCATAAACATCATCCTATCTTAAAAATTTATCTCCTATCTTCTTCGTAAAATTATAATCATTCATACGAAGAATCTTAATAATCTTCTTATCAATAAATGTCTCAATCTGATAAACATCATCATAAACATGATTAGCTCCATCGATTGTTATAACTAAATTTCTCTTATCTACTTTCGGTATTAAACTAATTATCTTGTTAGAAGGCACAATAACTGAATTAACTATATTACGATAACTCTTATTATTCATTGGCGCAATAGGAGTTATTTGTAATGTATGAAAAGTATTATAAACGATACTTCCCCCTAAACTATAATTATAAGCCGTTGATCCAAATGAAGTCGCAACCAATAGCCCATCTCCTACAAATTCTTCTAATAAACTATCATCTATTTTTACTTCTAATTTTGACACTGTTAAATCCTTATCTCTAACAACAATCTCATTTAAAGCAAAATGCTTAGAAATACTATCTTTTGTCCTAATTTCAATCTCTTGAATACCTATCTTTTCATGTTTAAATGTCGATAAGTTAATTTCTCTTACAAAGTCATCAATAGCCTCTACGGAAACATCCTGCGCAAATCCTAACGTTCCAACATTAACACCTACGTAGTAGCAATCACTATTAAAATTACTACTCGTAACCATCCTAAGAAAGGCTCCATCTCCACCAATCGCAATTCCTAAATCAAAATCCTCATCAACTATTAAAAAATCATTCTCTAAAAGTTTCTCTCTAACAATATCGCTAACACTCTTTGATTTTAAATTATCATTAACAAATAATTTTACTCTATTAATTTCTCTCATAACTACCTCTTATATTTAAATAATACTGATGGTCTATGTCCTCCTCCAGTTCGCATCTTCTCACTCTTCACAACCTTATCAGCAATAATTCTTCTAAAGGCTGGATCCAATAGCTTCTTATTTAAAATTACTTCATATACTTGTTGTAACTCTCCTAAAGTAAAATACTCTGGCATCATATTAAATACTATATCTGTATAATTAACTTTATTCCTTAATCTCTCAATTCCTGCAAGTATTACAATCGAATGATCAAATGCTAAAGGTGACTTAGACATATCTTTAAAACTATATCTATCAGTTGTCTTATCTCTTAATTTTTTACTTATCTTTAAAGATAAACTTTCTTCACCATTATCTAAAGTAATCTCTACTATATTACCAGTTTCTTCATATAAAACAACATCAAACCAACTAGCATTCTTATTAATCTTTTCATCTAATCTATTCTTATCAACTAAAGCAATATATGAAGTGGATACAACTCTCATTCTAGGATCCCTATCAAGTCCATCAAAAGTATACAATTGTTCCAAATAGATATTTGATAGATTAGTCTCATTCTTTAAAACTCTTCTTGCACACTCTTCTAAAGTCTCACTCTTAACATCTAAAAATCCTCCTGGTAAACACCATTGATCTTTATATGGATAATCATTTCTTTTCACCAGCAAAATACTCATCATCTTTTTACTAGTCTTACGATAATTACTACTTTCTTGATCAGATACACTAACTAATAAAATATCCGCTGTCATCGATAATTTTTCAAATCTATCTGAATTATAATTCTTTAAAAATTCTTCTTCACTTCTATATTCCATACTAAAACCTCTATCTTATTTTATTATTTCTCTAATCATTTCACAAATCTTTGCAATGACTAAATCCTTATTCTTACTTCTACTCTCACAAACAGCCTCAATCTTTTCTCTATAATATTTATCCTCTCTCTTATCAAAAATACTAATAAAAACAACATTATCTTCTCCAAAAGGATTATTCTTATCAACTCTATTTAACTTTCCTGTAATTCCAACACCAAGATCACTATGTGAAAAATTGCTTATATTTAAAGCCATACTATCGGAAACTTCAAAACTATAAACAGAATACTTATCAATTATCTCTTCAGGAACTCCCATTCTAATCTTATATTCATTAGAATAAGTAACTGCACTAAACTTTAAAATATCACTAGCCCCTTCAATATTCGTAATACTATTTGCAAAACCTCCCCCAGTACAAGACTCCATTGAAGCTATCGTTATATTTTTATCTATTAATTCATTAACTAAATTCCTAATTTCCATAATATCACCATCTCCATTATACCTTAATATAATTCATTTTGCATTATATACTTATAAATTTTCTTATCAATATACTTAAATACTTCTAAACTTTTTTCTCTAATTAATTTCCTTATCACAGTCGAAGAAACATCCTCTTCCACTATATCTGTAACAATAATATTTTTACTCTTATATTTATCAAGTAACTTATCTATGTCAATACCATCTCTCTTAATAACTAAAATATGATAAGTATCTAAAATATATTTATAATTATTCCAAGTATCTAACTCCTCTAAATTATCACAGCCACATATAAAATAAATTTCATCATTCGGATAAATTTTCTTAAAATAATCAAGTGTTTTAGCCGTATTGGAAATATTTTGAACTTCATACAAAGAAACATCTAAATTCCTTTTACTCTTAGTTAATATCTTAAGCATATCAACTCTTTTTTCTCCTTCGATTAAATCTTTCTTCTTATAAAAGTTCCCTGTCGGTACAAATATAACCTTATCAAGATATTTCTTCATAATTAATTCCTCTGCTATTTTAAAATGCATCTTATGTGGTGGATTAAAACACCCTCCAAAAATACCAATCTTCATAATATCCCATCCATTCCTTAATATTTTCCACTCTAAAACACTTAACAATTCAAAAACTATCTTCTATATGTTGGAGTCTTAAACTTATGTTGATTCTTCTCATGTAAATTTTTAATTATTTTAGCCGAAGTCTCATCAATACTTACACCCTCCATATAATCAGCAATCTCTCTATACTTAACACCTAACTTCTCCTCATCACTTAAAGAAGATAAACCATCATCTGGTACCTTATATAAAACCTGACTTGGTACGCCAATTATTTCACCAATCTTTATAACCTCATCTACTGTAAAGTCAGCTAGTACGGAAATATCTTGTACTGAGTCACCACCTTTTGTAAAATATCCAACATATAACTCACATTTATTTGAAGTTCCTGCTACTAGATATTCTCCCTTATTAATAGCACTAAACATTGCCGCAAAATAATATAAAGTTGCCATTCTAAGTCTTGGCTTTAAATTAATATCACTATTTACTAACTTTCCTTCAGAAACTTCAATCATCTCTTTTACTTGTCCTTTAAACGAATCAAATACTTCACTCAAGTCAAAATTATATAATTTAAACCCAAACTTCTTTGAAACTTCTAAAGCATCATTTCGATCACTTTTTCTAGAGTGACATGGTAAGGTAACTCCAATAACATTTTCCTTACCCAAGGCCTTTGTAAATAACCCAGCAACAACTCCCGAATCTTTTCCTCCCGATATTCCAATAATGGCTCCTTTTAAATTATTTTTCTTATAATAATCTCTAATAAATTCAATAATTCTCTCTACTTCTTTTTTAGCATCAAACATTTCTACTTCTCTCCTTTACATAAGTTTTAGCCTTTTCCATCGTAAGTAATGAATTAGCACCCTTTATATAACCTAACTTTATAAGTTCCATAGCCTCATCCAAACTACATTCAAAATATCTAACAAATTCTCCCTTATCTAACTTTTGCTTTCTCATCCTTTTACAACCAATCGCTATAAAAGCATGATTCATTGCCTCAATACAACCTTCATCCTGATAAAAACTAAGTAATTCTTTGCATTCTTCACTTGCATAGCCAGTTTCTTCTAATAGTTCTCTTCGTGCCGTCATTTCTGGAATTTCTCCATCTTCAATATAGCCAGCTGGTAGACTAATTCCTACTCCTTCTCTTGTAAAAACTCTTGGTTCAACAATCAGTAAAACATTATTATCTACTGTTAACGGAAAAATTATTGCCGCTCCTCCATTTTTACCATTCTTTAAAACTTTTTCTCTTCTAATAACCTTCCCATTTGCAAGAGTAAAGTCATAGCCTTCCGCTGTTATGAAGCCGCAACTAGTTTCTACTTTTTCTCGTTTAATAGTTTGAAACTCCCTAATATAACTATTTAACTCTTCTAATTTTTCCCTTCGCATTGTGCCACCTTTACTTTCTGAATACCTTTTTCCCCATTTGTATCAGTACTTGTATAAAAACTGATTAATGCATTTTTTAATTCACGTAATTTATTACTCAAATCAACATAATAGCCATGTGGTTTATTTACTCTTGTTACCTCTGGATAAAATTCATCAAATGCTTTCTTTGCGTATTCACGTTTTTCTAAAATGCTTGGTTCCACATAAACAAGTTCACCATCTCTAAATATTTCTTTTTGTAATTCTCTAACTTCATAATTTTGTAAGTTTTTTTGTTTCCAAGTATCCGTAGAATGAACAAGAGTGTAACCATTCATTGGAATCTTTTCCTCGGCTAAACAAATGACATCTCCTAAAGCATATCCACTTTCTTTATCAAAGAAACGATAAACTTTTTTATAACCTGGATTAGTAATTTTAACACGTTCATTACTAACCTTAATCTTTGGAACAATTTCTCCATTCTTGCAAACAGCAACTAGTTTATAAACTCCCCCAACTCGTTCTTTACTAGCCGCAATATTGTCGCCTACTCCTAGTGAATCAATTTTTGCACCTTGATTTAATAAATCTCTAATAGTATGCTCATTTAAACCATTTGACAAACATATAGTTGCCTCCTCATATCCTGCCTCATCTAACATTTTACGAGCCTCTTTTGATAAATAAGCCAAGTCACCTGAATCAATTCTAATTCCTTTAAACTTAAATCCATTAGGTTTTAAATAATCATCAGCAACTCTAATCGCATTAACAACGCCCGATCTTAAAGTATCGTATGTATCAACTAAAAATACACAATTATCTGGATTTGCTTTAGCATACTTTAAAAATGCTTCATACTCATCATCTGCCTCTGTAATCAGTGAATGTGCCATTGTTCCAAGTACCGGAATTCCATATTTCATACCTGCCAGTGTATTTGAAGTTCCACATGCTCCACTAATATAACTACATTTACTAGCCTCAACCGCTGAATCAATTCCTCTTGCTCTTCTAGCCCCAAACTCCATAACTGGTATATCTCCCGCCTCATTAACAATTCTTCTTGTTGCTGTTGCTACTAAACTACCATGATTGAAGTTAGCAAGTATTGCCGTTTCTAATAATTGTGCTGTCACAATATCAGCCTTTACTGTTATAACTGGCTCATTCGGAAAAACTATTTCTCCATCAACAGTTGCATAAACATTTCCCTTAAATTTTAATATTTTTAAATAATCCAAAAAATCTTCCCTAAACTTTCCTGTTCCACGTAAATATTCAATATCCTCATCTCCAAAATGAAAATTCTTTATATATTTAATTGTCTCATCAAGCCCTGCTGATACAGTATAACCTCCTTCAAAAGGATTCTTTCTAAAAAAGACATCAAAGTAAACTTCCTCCTCTGCCTTCCCTTCCATAAAATAAGTCTGGGCCATTGTAAGTTCATAAAAATCTGTCATTAAAGTTTTATTTTCCATAATTTCATTTCCTTTCTTTTTAACAAATTATTAATATCAATATCTAAAAAAATTATTTTGTTCCCATTTTCTTTTGAAAACCCTTAACTTCTACTTCTGCTCCCTTAAAATATGCCTCTTTAAAGGTATGTTCACTCATACCATAACCTTCCGTAATATAATGAGTTCCTGAGTCAAATTCAATATTTTCTGCTTCTAATCCTTCCTGATTAAATGCCCATGCTATCGAATTTTTAACCTCATCCAAAGAAATATCAACAGTAGCAGTCGCTTCTTCTAAAACTTTAACTTTTCCAGTTAGAAGAACTTGTGTATTAAATGATGGTCCATAGTAATCATCATTACTAGTTACCTTAATTGTTGCCTTTCCAGAAAAGTTATAAACCTCCTTGTAATATCCTTCTATCATTTTTTTAATTGTATTAGTTCCTACTGTAATTTTCATATTCTTCTCCTCCTACTTAAAATTTATTCCTTGCTGCTTCATCAATACTTTAGCAGCCTTACTATATTCTGCTCTATTATGTGTTGGACTATCATATGTCTCAACTCCATCTTCAACAATTGTAATTGAAACATCTCTATTATGTTGATCAAAATAATTTGCCAAAGCAATCGCTCCATTACATACACATATATCTGTACAACAACCAACCATTTCTACTTCTCTTAATCCCTTTAATGAAGAAACTAAACTTCTAAATTCGCCTGTTTCCATAAAACTTGTTGAATTTTTCTTTATTGATATTGTATTATCTTGATCTTCAAACTCTTTTAATTCATCGACAAGTTCACTTTCATGACTTTCTGCTAAACAATGTTTAGTATTACCAAATCTTCTAAATTCAACTGCATCTTCATCATGTGAATCTTTAATAAATACAACTAACTCTCTCTCCTTTTGATACTCTTTTATTAGTTTAGTTTGACTAGGTATTGTTTTAGCAATCGCCTCATCATGTAAAACTCCCTCTCTTACAAAACCATTAACCATATCAACAACGATCAAACATTTTTCATAAACCTCTAAATTTTTAATTTTCATCCTTTTACCTCTTATTAACAAAATATTAGTAACAAGTTCTAAAAAAATAATTTGTACTTGTTATTAACATTATATTAATAACATTTAAAAATGTCAACATCTTTTTAATATTTTGTTAATATCTTCTTACTTTTTGGTAAAATTTAAAAAGCAATCTACTCTGTTCGATTGCTTTCATTGTAAACTTATAATTACTATTTCTTGGAGATACAAAACTGTTGAGTACTTACCTCTTTTCTTTAAGGAAAAGAGGCAAATAATATGAACAAGAAAGATTTTTTAATTTTTTCACTTATTTTTATCATTATATTATTAATGGCCTTATTTTTCGTTATTGTAAAGTAACAAACTATTTATAAAATAAAAGGTACTCAATCTACATCATAGATTAAGTACTTAAACAAACTATATAGGGTAAGTACTCAACACTGTGAAAGTTAAGTATGTCCCTTTTTTATTTTATGCAAGTTTCCTTGCTACATACCAGGTATAGCAAAAATTAACAATTTCATCAATACCAAGGCCAAAAAAGAGAACCCTATTTGTGAGTTCTCTTTGTAATTATAAATGATACCCCTACTTTTTCATTAACTATAACAATATCATAATTCATAAGATTAAGAGTCTTTTTAACAATAGACAAGCCAAGCCCAAACTCCCCTTTAATTCCCTTACGGAACGGAGTAAATATTCCCTCAAGGAAATCATTATCAATATTGTCTCCATCATTGTATAAAATTAGTTTGTTCTGCTTAGCTGTAATTTTTATAGTTGTAGTAGCATATCTTATAAAATTACTAAGCAAATTATCAAGTATTGTTTCCCAGTTTTCTACAGTTCCTACGAATTGACATTTCTTATCATATTCAATTATAAAATTTAATTCCTTACGATGAAACTTAAATTTTTCTACTTCCGATTTAATAATATTTTCCATATCAACTGGTACTAGCTTAACATTCTTAGAATCTTTAAGATAATCAAGTTTATTTAAGTAAAGAAGTGAGTGTACTTTTTGTTCTAATTTAGAAGTCTGTTCTTTGATAACTTTGAGTGCTGTAGCTTCATCTTCAACTTTATCATCAACAGCTTCTATATATGATTTTATAACGGTGAGAGGTGTCTTAAAATCATGTGATATATTTTGATACATCTGATTACGATATTCTTCTTGATTTATTAAAGAAAGTCGCATATCTTCTATTGCTAAAGCTAGTGATTTAATTTCATCATCGATCTCAAAATCTATTTTATGGTTATAGTCAGGGTTATCAATATTATCAATCTTATTCTTTAGTTTTTCGATTTTTTTAACAATAATCGTTGACCAAGCAATTAGAATAAGACCAATAAGTAAACATGTACCTAATACTATTGGAAATATTGCACCTAAAATATCTGTCTTTGTTTTATTGATGTAACTATCATTTGTAATAGCGATCTTCTTAACTTTTTCAGTTTCGATAGCATAATAGTAGTAAAACTTATGTTTATACTGAATCTTTCCATAATCATTATCAACCTTTTCTAACAAAGCTGAAACATCTGTAATACCAAGTTCTTCACTTAAATTTTCTGTTGTTAGTATCTTATCACCTACAACATAAATATAGGCAATTTCTGTATCAAGCAACTTGTAATCAACATTGGCATTTACTAGTTGTAATGGTTCTCTTAAATAATTATAGATATTGTTCTCAGCAACTGGAATTAACATTCTTGGTAATACCAAGCCTAATAATATAAATAATAAGATGAATATAAATCCTACAAGCCAGACTAATTGTTTACTAAGTTTATTAATCTGCTTCATGATAGTCTGTACCCATACCTGTAGATTGAGTTTAAATTAAGTTTAGGGAGTTTTTTTCTCAAACGTCTAACCAAATCATCTACAACTCGGTCGGATCCAAAATAATCACTTCCCCATATAGCATCTAATATTTCATCTCTTGTAAAGGATTTATCTTTATTCTTCAAAAACAGTATTAATAAGTCAAATTCTAAAGTTGTAAGCTTTATCTCTTTACCGTTTTCAAAGACCATTCTCTTCGTTAAATCGATAGCATAGTCTTCATAGTTAAGTGTACTTGTGTTTTCATCTTTATAAACTCTTTTAATAATTTTATTAACTCTAAGAACTAATTCCTTACTAGAATAAGGCTTCGTAATATAATCATCACTACCAAGTTCAAGTCCAAGTATTTTATCTAAGTCCTGATCTCTTGCTGAAGTAAATATAACTGGAACTTCTTCATCTTTTTCTCGAATAGCTTTGATTATATCATACCCATTAACATCATCACCAAGCATAATGTCTAATATCCAAAGATTAACATCATTTCCAATATAATTTATAGCCTCACTTCCTTTAGTAAAACTAACAACATTATACCCAGCTTTTTCCAGATAAGTCTTTATCAAATTTGCTAAATCGACTTCATCTTCCACCAAACAAATCGTATACATCATACATCACCACCAATAGTATAACACTATTAACTAAATTATTCTATAATCAATCTATAGGCAACCCTCCTTATATATATAAAGTAAATTAGTAAAACATTAATCAGTATTTTTCTATTTTAAACTTATACTTATTCCTCCTTTCTACAACTCTATAGTATCACTTAATTGTTGTCGAATTATTGGAACTTTATGTGAAATTATGTGAAAAAAAATTAATTGTCCTAAAACAATTAATTTTCTTTATTTAGTAAAATCTCTTCTACTTCCTTCCAAGATCCTACTCTATCAACTATATCTAAATATTTCTTTTTATCATCAAAAAGTAAAGTTCTAATGCCATGTTCCTTAAATGCTAAATAATTATTAATATCATCATCAATAATAATATCAATACCTTCATCCTTGCAAACCTTAACCTTACCCTCTTTATAAACACTATCAAAGTACTTATCATAATAAATATTATTTTTTTCTAGCCATTCTTTAGTTGCTTCTCTCATATGCTTAAAACTCTTAACAAAGTCTTCTGTACGAGCCGTAACAATAATTATTTCATTATCTACTTTTAATTTATTTAAAACATCCAAAAAATCATCCTTCAAAGGATCTTCTCTAACAATACTTTCGATCTTAACAGCATAAAAATCCTCCATATATTTACTATCACTAAAGAACTCTTCCCTTGTCATTTTCTTCTCTTTTATATATTCTTCTATTTTCGTATCGATAATCTCATCTGTTCCACACATTGTATTATCAATATCAATTCCTATTCGCATCATCTACCCTCCATACTTTCCAATTTTTCTATTGCTTCTTGTATAGTAGAAACTCCTATAATTTCTATTTTATACTTCTTTTCTTTCTGTAACTTAACACATTCTTCATAATTCTTATCCATTGGCACTAAGAATACATCTGCTTTATTCTTAACAGCACCCATTAACTTATATTTAACTCCACCTATTGCACCAATGGTTCCATCTTCCTCTATCGTTCCTGTACCAGCAATCTTTAATCCTTTAGTTAAATCACTCTTAGTTAACTTATCATATATTGCAAGTGTCGTAATTAATCCTCCTGAAGGACCTGATTCATTTGCTTTAAACTTAATTTCTACTTCGGGATCTGTTTCATACTCACTAACTTCTTGTAAATAAACACCTATAATTTTTCTACCTTCGTTCTCATAAATATCAACATCAAAACTGCGTTCTTTATCATTTCTCATAACTGTAACTTTAATTTTATCTTTATCTTCTAACTGACCTAAATATTCTCTAGCCATAGCAACATTTTCAATTTTCTTATCATCAAACTTAATAATTTGATCTCCTACTTTTAAATCACTATTATACTCACTAGAAACTGATATAATATAAACCTTTGTCTCAATAGCCTTATATTCTTTATCAGCCATCTCATATGCCCATTTAATAGCATTTCCATTAGTACTAACTAAATCAAGCTTACTTCTAAACTCAATATCCGCAATACTTTCCTCATCATCATACTTATAATCATTAGCACTTTCCCTTTCCCAGCTAGGAATAATATAACTAAGTAAATATGGTCCAAGACGTCCATTTAACTCTGAAACATAAGAAATATTAAAGCTTCCCTTGCTCTTATATTCCCCCTCTACACTAACCCTATTTCCTATATCATTAATATCTCCCCCAATAATAATATAATAATTAACTGGGAATAAGAATACAATAACACTAAGTAATAGAAAAATAAGGTATTTATACTCTTCTACTATAAACTTTTTAAAATCCTTTAAAAACTTTTTATTCATCATATCACCTTGTTTAATTATAACAAAGAAATGGAGAAATATGAAAAAAACTTATCAAAGATTGACAATTATTATATTTTTATTAGTTCTATTAACTCTATATACAATTAATTCTTCTCTAATTATTAAAAGTATTTTAGAATATACCAAACTCTTTATAACTAGGCTATTTCCCACTAATTTTATTTTCTTTGTCTTTTCAACCATTCTAATAGATCAAGGCCTAATCGAACTAATAAATAACAAATTAAAACTAGATGGTAGTGTTTTCTACGTTACCATTATGAGTATTTTATCGGGTATACCATCAGGATCAAAATACACTAAAGACTTATTAGAAAAAGGAATCATTGAAGAAAAGACCGCTAATTATCTTTTGTCCTTCACTCACTTTCCTAATCCAATGTTCGTTCTAAGCACTGTAACAACTCTAATAAATAGTAAAATAGCTCTAAAAATATTAATTACTTTAATTTTAAGTAATCTAATAATTGCCTTTATCTTCAAACCAAAGAAAAAAGAAGTTTATAAAGTAAACTCCTCTATAAGCAATGATTTTTCTTCTTCTCTAGCTAAAGCCATACTAGATGCCATTAAAGTAATTATAATTATCTATGGTACATCTGTATTTTTTTATTTAATTACAGTTATCATTAATAAATATCTAACTTTAACAGTCTTTTCCCACGTAATCTTAAATGGCGTTTTTGATCTAACAAAAGGTCTATTCTCTACCATTTTAATTTCTAACGAGCTTCTAAGATCACTCCTCATAATTATTTTCTTTGCATTTGGTAGCTTATCAATTCATATCCAAATAAAAAGTATTATTTCTAATACTTCTCTTAAATATAAAAAATTTATTTTAGGAAGAATTCTTCAAATTATGATTTCTATTCCCCTTTTCTTATTATTATATACTATCTGCTAAAGTTAATAGGACAAATAATATTTATACCATATCTAGTACCAAAGTCTGGATGATAAAAATTAATTCTTATTGTTAGAATCTGATTATTATTGTTAATGTCTACTGATGAGATTCTCAAATCATAAATTTTACAGCCTTCATCATTTTTTCCCTCTCCTAAATTAGGTAAAGGATAGTCAAACATATTACCTAAAACTCCATAGCTAATTACATATTTATCATTCTTACCAGATGGACAAGAACTAGAAGCGGTAGCTGAAGCTCCATAATCATCAGCAACTATTCTAGAAACTTCTAAAATTGAACTACTCCCATCTCTAAAAAATAAATTTAATGTATACTTTTCCGGAATAACATTACTAGGATCACTAGCATTTACAGCCGTTCTTTGAACTGTCGCATCAATTAATCCTTTTTTTATTAAGTCTCCCTGTATTTCTCTTGTTAAAAGATTTTTATAAGTATAAATCTTATTTTTATATTCCTCTATACTTTCTTTATTTTTATATGATTCAACAGTTCCATAAGCAGATGCCACAATTATAGCAAGTAACACAAAAGAAATAAGAAGTTCAATCGTTGTAAGTCCCTTTTTATTAAGTTTCATTGCCTAACACCTACCTTGTCCTTTTATTATTTCCATTGTTGAATAAGTCCAGTAATCATTATCATCTCTTGTATGATGATATTCAATAAGTACTCTATAACAAGCTCCATTTATAGAAGATGTTTTAGAATAAGTAGGTAAATAACTTACATAATCTTGAAAACCAGATGAGAAAACTGAACCTACATTTTCTTCGACTACTCCTTTAAAATTATTTTTATCATCCATGTTATCTCTATTACCTATTTTATAACTAGTAATATAGATAGTAGGCTTTCCAGCCTCATCTTTAGCAATATCAAGTAAATTGATTAAATCATTACAATATCGAACAGTAGTCTTATCATTAGCATCTATATCACTACATTGAAATTGATGATATTTATTATTGTTAATATCACTAGATATACCATTTTCAAAAGAGACACTGCTACTTTGAATAATTCTTTTTATCCAATACACAGAATACTTACTATCAACATCATCAAAATTTTCTCTCTTCTCATACTCCGCCATAATTGGATAAAAATTTACGTAAATAACTGAAAATATAGCCATTACAAATACTGCCGTTATTAAAGTTTCAACCAAAACAAAACCCTTGTTTGTTAAATTTAACATTTTATCACTTCACTCCTTGCTATTCTCATAAAACTATTATATAATAAAATATAGTAAAATACCATACATAAAGTAAACAAAAAGAGGGGTTGAAAAAATGGTAGAACAAGAAACAAAAACTGCTGTGCAAAAGCCAGAGATTGCTGAAAAAAAGCCAGAAGCTTCTGCAAAAAAGCAAGAAACGAACATGGTAGCGTTTGATTTCGAACGTACTCCTATCACTCAAATTGCTGATTATATTATCATAACAGCATCAAAGAATAACACATCAGATATCCATTTCGACCCTAGAGAAGATGGTATGATGGTTAGATTTCGTATTGATGGAGATTTACAAGATTATACATATATACCAAAAACTTTTGAACGAAATTTAACGACTCGTTTAAAAATTTTAGCTAATATGAATATCACTGAATCAAGACTACCACAAGATGGTGCTATCAAAGGTGATTTCGGTGGAAAATATTTGGATATGCGTGTATCTTGCTTACCTTTAAATGAAGGTGAAAAGATCGTTATCCGTATCTTAGACTATACAAGAAGTTTACAAGGTATTGATAGTTTAGGTTTTAATCCGGAAAACTTAGTTAAGTTAAAAAGAATGATGGGAGTTCCAAATGGAATCATCCTAGTAACTGGAGCAACTGGTTCTGGTAAATCAACTACTGTTTACTCTATTCTACAAGGCTTAAATAAACCAGAGATAAACATAATCACAGTTGAAGACCCAATAGAAATGAACATTCAAGGAATGAATCAAGTACAAGTTAATGCTGAAATCGGTATGACATTTGCCGCTGCTCTTCGTTCTATCTTACGTCAAGATCCGAACGTAATTCTTATCGGAGAAATTCGTGACTCTGAGACAGCACAAATTGCCGTACGTGCTTCTATTACTGGACACTTAGTTCTATCTACAATCCATACCAATAACTCACTATCAACTATTGAACGTTTACTAGATATGGATGTTGAACGTTACTTGCTATCAACTGCCCTAACCGGTATCATTTCACAAAGACTTGCAAAACAGTTATGTGTGAAATGTCGTTTTGAACGTGAAACAACTAAATATGAAAAGAAAGTCTTTAAAAAATTCATGAATAAAGACATTGAAAAAATATATGATGCTAATCCAACTGGTTGTAAAGCTTGTCGTAAAGGATATAAAGGCCGTATCGCTATACAAGAAGTACTTGAATTAGACGAAGAAATTAGAAATGCTTTAAATAACACTAAACTTTCTAAAGAAGAATTAAGCGACATGGTATATACTAATAAAACAATTACAATGCTCCAAGATGCCCTTGGTAAATGTATTGCTGGTCTAACAAGTTTCGAAGAAGTATATCGTGTTATTGAAATAGAAACAGATCCAGAAGATGGAAGTGAAAACGAGTCACTTACAAAATCAATGGGTGAAGTTGTAGAAGCAGAAAATGATACAACTACAGATAAAAAAGATGAGGAACCAAAAGAAAAGATACCTAGTGAAACTAAAGAAGAAACAAAACAAGACGTCAACACTTCAGATATAACGGAAAAAGCTGAAGAAAAGCCTAATGATAAGCCTACTGAGGAAAAAGTTCCAGAGGTAAATACTAAAGCTGAAGCTAAAATTGAGGAAAAAGTAACAAAGGAACCTACTACTGAAGCAAAGGTTGAATCATCTACCAAAGTTGAAGAAAAAATTGAAGTGCCAAAAAAATCTGAAAATAAAGTCGAAGAAAAAGAAGTAAAAGCAGAATCTGAAAAAAAACCAGAAGATAAAGTAGAACCAAACAATAATATTAATGTTATTAACCCTACTGACATTGCTAAAGAAATTGCTATTTCAGAAAACAAAAAAGAATCTACCATACCAATAAAACAAGAAGCAATTGAAAATAATGCAACTGTTATTCCTGCAAAAATAGATATCACACCAAAAATTCCAACACCAATAGAAAAACCAGTAGAAGTTAAACAACAATTGCCAAGACAAATAATAAATATTGATAAGCCTAATACTAACGTACCAGTAATAAATTCTGATACCATCGCAAAACAAGTAACAAAACAAGCTTTAGTACAGCCTATCGTTCCAAAAGATAATATGGTAAAACCACAAAATGTAGTTCCAGTAACTCCTATACAACAAAGCGTAGTTAAACCAGTTGCTCCAACTATACAAGCACAACAACCTATAGTAAATAAACCAACTATAACTCCAGTAGTACCACAGCAAGTAGTTTCAACACAGCCAATACAACAAAATATGGTTAAACCAATTACACCAGTAGTACAAGCACAACAACCTATAGTAAATAAACCAACTATAACTCCAGCAGTACCACAGCAAGTAGTTTCAACACAGCCAATACAACAAAATATGGTTAAACCAATTACACCAGTAGTACAAACACAACAACCTATAATAAATAAACCAACTATCGCAACCACAACACAACAAACAGTTTCAGTCCAACAACCAACAATAAATAGTCAAGCAACTATACCAAAACCAATACCAAAAGGAAACTAAAAATAGTTTCCTTTTTTATTAACATTAAAAAGGGAAAATACTCTATTTTCCCTTTCTAATTAACCAATTACTACCCTCTCTAACAGTAACCATTCCCGCATAAACTGAACAACTCTCATATTTAACATCAAATATTTTCTTATTATAATTATCAATAACTCCACATTTCTCTCCATCATAAACAATAATCTCATCATTAATAGTACTATCAAAATCAACTTTTTCATAAATCTTAGTACCTTTTTCATCAACTAAATAATATAAAGAGTCTTCTCCATCACGTACTGCAAACAATTTATCACTAAACACTAAAATCTTTTTATATTTACAAGGCAATATAGTGTCACCCTTATTATTAATAACACCTTGTAAATCATCTTTACCCACAACCGCAACACCATATTTTGTAAATTCATTTGAAATAGACAATTGATATTGTTCTTTAATTACCGTTTTCTCATCTGCTGATTTATAGCCTAAAAGTCCATTTTCACCAACAAACATATTCATACCATTAACAGAAAAATCAACAGTTACTTTATTTTTAATTTTACCTGTTTTAAATTCATAAGAAGAGAAATTAGTACCATCACTAGAATAATAAAGATAATTATCATTAATAAAATAATTACTACCAACACTTTCAATAATCTTATATTTATCACTCGTGAATATAAACAAATCATTTTTATCATTACCTAATTGACCTATCAAAATAGGATTATTAGCAGTCGAATCTTCATAGTCAACAACATATGTATATTCCGATTTTGATATTTTATTACCATTAACATCAATAATATCATTCTTATTATCTTTAGTTAGAATAGCTCCAATATTATTAACAACTGTAACAGAATCATAAGTTTTATCAATTATCTTTTTATTTTTAGCATCAACTACACTCCAACTCAAATTATCATCTCTAACTAAAAAACAATTTTTAGAAATAATTTTAATTGCCGAATACGAATTAGAAATAATAACTTTTTCAGAAGCATCTACAATTCCATACTCCACTCCATTATCAGTAACAACAAACATACCATCTTTAGCGTCAATTCTTTCAAAATAGTTATCCCAATCAAACGCATACTTAAGATCTAAAACTTTCTTGCCATTAATATCATAATAACCATACTTTTCGCCATCACTGACAAGTAGACTATCACCCATTTTAGTAACAAATTCACCGTTAATAGTAAATTCTTTAATCTCTGGAGTCTTTTTTACTTTATTATTGTTAGGTGTAAGTATACAACCAACTACGATTAATACTAATCCTATAGCAGCAACAATTATTCCAATAAGCTTTTTATTATTCACTATAACAACCCTTTCTTATTTTAATCTACTAAGATTATAACATAAAAAATAAAAGAAGAAAATACATATATTCCTCTTTTATTATATATAATTTCTACTTGTCCTATACAATCCAGTTTAATTTAATTGAAAACCACCAACACAGGTTCTAGGATCGCCATAGTAACAACTGGAACAATATTGTCCACCCTGACAAGTATTTTTAGTTGTTTTACAAGGATCGTAACAAGTATCACAGCCATATTGACAGGTATTTTTTGTTGTGGCACAATTTGACCATTTATCACATGAATACTTTACAGTCTCACACCTATAATCACCATGCGCTGTACTACCACCATGCCATTTACATTCTTCCTTCTCACAAGTACTCTTTACATAACCACCTACACAGACACTTGAAGATCCGGTTTTACAATTACTACAATTACAGCTGTAATTACCACCTACACAAACACTAGGCGAACCAGTATAACAATCATCCCAGGGACCACAACCATAACTACAAGTATTTATTGTTGACTTACATGAATCATATTTATACGTATGTGATGAATCATTAACATTACCCGCATTATCAGTACAAATAAAACTAACAGTAATATTCTTTGTACCAGTTAACTTCTGCGTTTTTTCTGAATCTGTCCCAGTTTTCAAACCACTCATTTCATCACTACACTTAACAACAGCAGTTTCACCATCTATAGTAAATTTCATCGTAGGCTTAGTAGCATCGACTTTAAATTTTTTATCTTTACAAGTCGTTTTATTTCCTGCTTCATCTTTTATAAATCCATACCAAGTTATTCCTTTAGTATCTCCCTGTACTTTACTTGCTATATTATCATAGTTTTCTGAATTAGTAGTATACATTCCATAACTTATCGGACTATTTACTGCCCTATCTCCAGATCCTTTTACATCTATCCTATTTATTGTCATAGTTACATTTGTTTTATACCAACCATTATTACCATTTGGCTGTGCTATATTTCTTGCGATTGTACATTTTGGTGCCGTTGTATCTATCTTTATTGTACTTGCGGATGCATCAGAACAGTTTCCTGCTACATCACACACTCTTATATTAACATTTTCATCTCTTTCCTTAGAAAATGCTGTTGTTGTAAATGCTGCATTATCACCTGGATTTCGAGATGAATTTGCATATTTATTCCAAGTGTTTTCACCTGGTGAATTTGAACTTGGATATCTATAAGCAAAATAATCTATTCCTGAAGTTGCATCTTTTGATACTACACTTATTGTATATGATTTGTTTACCCATTTATTATCGTTCCTATTGGTTATATTTGGTTTATCAGGCTTAGTTGTATCTACTTTAAAACTTCCCGAATTACAACTCGTCTTATTACCAGCCTCATCTTTTATAAATCCATACCAGGTTATACCTTTAGTATCTTTTTGAGTACCTGTTGTTGTACCCTTGTATGAAGCTGAATTAGTATTTTTCAATTCATAACTTATTGGACTATTAACCGCTCTATCTCCAGAACCATTAACATCATTCCTATTTAAAGTCAAATTAACATTAGTTACATACCAATGGTTTAATCCATCTGGATTAGCCTTATTTTTTGTGATTGTACAAGTAGGTGCCGTTTTATCGATTTTTATCATACTCTTTGCTGTATCCGAACAGTTACCAGCTCTATCACATGCCCTTACTTCGACATACTCAGCTCTTTCTTTAGAAAACTTTGTTGTAACAAAAGGAGTCTTATCACCAGGCTTTTTACTAGAATTTTCCCATTTATGCCATTTTCTTTCGCTAACTCCATTACCATCCTTACCAGTAGAATTAGGATATCTATATTCAAAATATGCTATACCTGCAGTCTCATCATAAGAAGTAATTTCAATTGAGTATGGTTTATTTGTCCATACATTTTCGTAGTCATTCTTAATTACTGGAGTCGTTGGTTTCGTAACATCAATACATACATAAACTTCACAAGGAGCAGTGTTTCCTGTATTATCAGCCATCGAAATAAAATCTGTTTTTCTCTCACCAAAGAACACTTGTGTATAAACATCTTTCTGACAACCAGAACCAGATTTATCAATACATTTAACCTGAGCCTCTACTGTTGCTTGAGTAGGATCCTTAATCCATCTGCCCTCACATGTTGGATTACCATTAACATCCTTAACTGAATTATCTCTAATAACCTCACAAGTTGGAGCATTTTCATTTTTTACAGTCACTGACTTTGAAGCATTTCCTTGATTACCAAACGTATTAGTCGCAACAACTTTCACAGTAATCTTACCTGGAACATAATTGGTTAATGATATATTGGTATCAATTTTAGTTTGTAACTTACCATCTATATCGCCAGAATTTTTTACCTCTTCGCCATCCTTAATAATTATATAACTATAGGAAGAAATTTTATTATCATCTTCTATAATTAAATTCACCTTTGCATCAGAATATTTATCATTCTTAGATACATTTAAAAAATTAATTTTAATCGTAGGTTTCTCTGTAATATTAGAATCATCATTATCCATAGATTTATAACTATTACATACCAAGTTAACTACATAATTATAATGATTCTTATCATATCTATATACTTGAACATACGATTTTGTAGGATCACATTTTTTCTTACCTCGATCAACTACGTCTCCAATATACTTTTTATCTTGTAATGTCTTTAAATAGATCTGCTTTTTAAAACCAACTCTCTTTGGCAAGTAATTTCTATTATCCTGTGTATAGCTCTTTGCTGCCATTACAATTTCACTCTCTTGAGCTTTATAATATTCTTTCTCTGCTTTATTAGTCAAAAAACGAATGCTAACAATAGCAAGTCCAGACAATAATCCCATAATAACTATTGCCGCTAATAACTCAACAAACGAAAATCCCCGATTAGATTTTTTCATTTTTACACCTCACACTACGTTTACACTATATTATTTACCAAAATTGTATCACAAAAAATAAAAGAAGAAAATACTTTCTTCTTTTATTTATAAAAATTGTCCTAATCAGAACAGTTATATGTATTACATGAACAAGGGTAAGCTGCCTTAGAATTATAGTAGTTACAACTACAAGACGAAGTATAAGCTTTATCTGCATTACTAGAATTACATGTAAATGAACTTCTTACCGTACAACTTGAATTCTTAGTTGTTGTTGTACTCCAACTATAAGAATATACAGTTTTGTAGCATGTTTTTCCAGACAAAGTCCACGTATCATTAGGACAACTATATACCCAATGTTCTCCAGCACAAGTTTGTTGTCTATAAATACAGCCAGAGCGTGCTTCACATGTCTTTGAACCTTTACCATTAAGTTCACTACATGTGTTTTTTCCTGAAGCCGCTCGTGAACTCCTAGAAGAGCTTTCTAAACACGTTTTTAAAGTTCTAGAATATTCAGCACATCCAAAACTAGAATGACGACAAGAATTATAAGTAACACACTTTTTATCAACAACAGTGAAATGTTTAGTCATACTATCTGTATTACCAGCATTATCTTCACATGTATAACGAACAGTAGAGCTTACAGTAGATCTTGATGTACCATAATCATAAACTCCCGATCTATCATCCGAGCATGATGCTGAAACACTCTTTCCTGTACACCATGTTGTACTTTCACTATGTCCCTCAGACCAAACAGTAGGAGATGTTTTATCAATACCAAATGTTGTTGAACAACTATTGGTATTTCCGGCTTTATCTTTTACAAAACCATACCAATTAATTTTATTAGTCTCATAAGTAATTGTTGCCGTTGTATTCTTATTGTAAGATGCACTATTGGTTGATTTTAAATCATAAGTATCTACACCAGACATATTATCATTAGTACTTAAACTTAAACTAACATTACTTCTATACCAATTATTGCGACCAGCAGTACCAGATCTATTAACAGTACAAGTTGGTGCCGTTGTATCAACCTTGAAACTTCCAGAATTACATGTAGACTTATTACCAGCTTCATCTTTTACAAAGCCATACCAAGTAACTTTACTAATATCGCTTTGTGTCTTATTTGCTTTATTATCGTAATTTTCAGAATTAGTAGCGTATACTCCATAACTTACTGGACTATTTACAGCTCTATCTCCTGATCCTTTTACATCATTTCTATTGATTGTTAAAGTGACATTTGTTTTATACCAATTATTATTACCATTTGGCTGAGCTATATTTCTTGTGACTGTACAAGTTGGAGCTGTCTTATCAATTCTTATTCTACTTGAAGATGTGTCGGAACAGTTTCCTGCCACATCACAAGCCATTATCTCAACGTTTTCATCTCTTTCCTTAGAAAAGTTTGTTGTTTTAAATGCTGTATTAACTCCTGGTGCTCTAGATGAATTTGCATAATTTGTCCAAACGTTCTCACCAGGTGATGTTGAACTTGGATATCTATATGCAAAATAATCAATTCCTGATGTTTGATCAACTGACACTATACTAAGTGCAAATGTCTTATTTGTCCATTTATTTTCATAAGAACTTGTAATCTTTGGTTTATCTGGTTTAGTCGTATCAACTTTAAAACTTCCAGAATTACAACTTGTTTTATTACCCGCTTCATCTTTTATAAATCCATACCATGTTATACCTTTAGTTTCTGTTTGAGTACCTGTTGTTGTACCATTGTATGAAGCTGAGTTAGTATTTTTTAATTCATAACTAATCGGACTATCAACAGCTCTATCTCCAGAACCATGATCATTTTTAGGATTTAAAGTTAAATTAACATTTGTTACATACCAATCATTTAGCCCATCTGGAGTAGCTTTATTTCTTGTAATTGTACAAGTAGGATTAGTTCTATCAATTTTTATCATACTCTTTGCTGTATCAGAACAATTACCAGCTCTATCACAAGCTCTTACTTCCACATATTCAGACCTTTCCTTAGAAAAGTTTGTCGTTTCAAAAGGTGTTGTATCGCCTGGATTCTTACTAGAATTTTTCCATTTTTTCCATTCAGTCTCTCCTGGCGATGTTGAATTTGGATATCTATACTCAAAGTAAGCTATACCAGCTGTTTTATCATACGAAGAAATTTTTATAGAATATGACTTATTTATCCAAACCCCTTCATAAGGATTATCAATAACAGGAGTCGTTGGTTTCGTAACATCAATACATACATAAACTTCACAAGGAGCAGTGTTTCCTGTATTATCAGCCATCGAAATAAAATCTGTTTTTCTCTCACCAAAGAACTTTTGAGTATAAACATCTTTCTGACAACCAGAACCAGATTTATCAATACATTTGACTTGTGCCTCTACGGTTGCAAAATCCGGATTATTAATCCATTTACCTTCACATGTAGGTTTTCCATTAACATCTTTGGCTGAATTATCTCTAATAACCTCACAAGTTGGAGCATTTTCATTCTGAACAGTAGCATTTGCTTTTCCATTACCTTGATTACCAAGTGTATTAGTCGCAACAACTTTAACCGTAATCTTACCTGGAACATAATCAGTTAATGATATATTGGTATCAATTTTAGTTTGCAACTTACCATCTATATCGCCAGAATTCTTTACTTCTTCATTATCTTTCATAATTATATAACTATATGAAGAAATTTTATGATCATCTTTTATAACAATTCTTGCTTTTGCATCAGAATATTTATCAGTTTTAGATACATTCAAGAAGTTAATAGAAACAGTCGGTTTCTCATTAATTAAAGCATCATCATCTTCGCTAGATTTGTATCTATCACAAACTAAATTAACTACATAATTATAATGATTCTTATCATATCTATATACTTGAACATACGACTTTGTAGGATCACATTTTTTCTTACTTCGATCAACTACATCACCTATATATTTTTTATCTTGTAATGTCTTTAAATAGATTTGCTTTTTAAAACCAACTCTCTTCGGCAAATAATTACGATTATCTTGCGTATAACTCTTTGCCGACATTACAACTTCACTCTCTTGAGCTTTATAATATTCTTTTTCTGCTTTATTAGTCAAAAAACGAATACTGACAATAGCAAGACCGGATAACAATCCCATAATAACTATCGCCGCTAATAACTCAACAAACGAAAATCCTCGATTAGATTTCTTCATTATCACACCTCACCTATCATACTATTATAACTATAAATAATTATAACACTTCAAGTACAAAGAGGCAAACCCCAAAAAACAAAAAACTCACTTTTCTATTTTGAAAAATGAGTTTCAAATAATTTTACTATATCCTAGTCAGAACAATTATATGTATTACATGAACAAGGATAAGCCGCCTTAGAATTATATTCAGTACAACTGCATGATGAAGTATAAGCCCGTTCAACACTTTTAGAATTACAGTCAAATGAATTACCAACTTTACAATTCGTTGAAGTTAAATTATCACTACTAAAACTATAAGAATATGTTGTTTTATAACAAGTCGATCCAGTTCTTGACCAACCAGACGGACAGTCATAAGTAACTTGATTGGCCGGAGTACAAGTTCCTGTATAACCAAGCCACTTACATCCATGATTCGTACAAGAATTCATAGCTCCAGAGAAATCAGAACATTTTCCCTTAGTAGCAGAAGTTGAACTTGTCGACTCCTTCTCTGTACATGTCTTTAATACCTTATTATATTTTGCACATCCAAAGTCTTTATGTTTACAAGAATTATAAGTAACACACTTTTTATCAACAACAGTGAAATGTTTAGTCATACTATCTGTATTACCAGCATTATCTTCACATGTATAACGAACAGTAGAGCTTACAGTAGATCTTGATGTACCATAATCATAAACTCCCGATCTATCATCCGAGCATGATGCTGAAACGCTCTTTCCTGTACACCATGTTGTACTTTCACTATGTCCCTCAGACCTAACAGTAGGAGCTGTTTTATCAATACCAAATGTTGTTGAACAACTATTGGTATTACCAGCTTTATCTTTTACAAAACCATACCAATTAATCTTGTTAGTTTCATAATCAATTGTAGCAGTTGTATTTTTATTGTAAGACGCACTATTAGTTGATTTTAAATCATAAATATCAACACCAGACATATTATCGTTAGTACTCAAACTTAAGCTAACATTACTTCTATACCAATTATTGTGACCAGCAGTACCAGATCTATTAACAGTACAAGTTGGAGCTGTTGTATCAACTTTGAAACTTCCAGAATTACAAGTGGACTTATTACCAGCTTCATCTTTTACAAAACCATACCAAGTAACTTTACTAATATCACTTTGTGTCTTACTTGCTTTATTATCGTAATTTTCAGAATTAGTAGCGTATACTCCATAACTTACCGGACTATTTACAGCTCTATCACCTGATCCTTTTACATCATTTCTATTAATTGTTAAAGTGACATTTGTTTTATACCAACCATTATTACCATCAGGATTAGCCTTATTTTTCGTAACTGTACAGGTTGGTGCTGTTTTATCAATTCTTATTCTACTTGAAGATGTATCAGAACAGTTCCCTGCTACATCACAAGCCATTATTTCAACATTTTCATCTCTTTCCTTAGAAAAGTTGGTTGTTGTAAATGCTGTATTATCACCTGGATTTCGAGATGAATTTGCATATTTATTCCAAGTGTTCTCACCTGGTGAATTTGAACTTGGATATCTATAAGCAAAATAATCTATTCCTGAAGTTGCATCTTTTGATACTACACTTATTGTATATGATTTGTTTACCCATTTATTATCGTTCCTATTAGTTATACTTGGTTTATCAGGCTTAGTTGTATCTACTTTAAAACTTCCAGAATTACAACTTGTTTTGTTTCCTGCTTCATCTTTTATAAATCCATACCATGTTATACCTTTAGTTTCTGTTTGAGTACCAGTCGTTGTTCCATTATATGAAGCTGAGTTAGTATTTTTTAACTCATAACTAATTGGACTATCAACAGCTCTATCTCCAGAACCATGATCGTTTTTTGGATTCAACTTTAAATTAACATTTGTTACATACCAATTATTTAATCCATCTGGATTAGCCTTATTTTTTGTGATTGTACAAGTAGGATCGGTCTTATCAATTCTTATTTTACTCCTTGCTATATCAGAACAATTACCTGCCCTGTCACAAGCTCTAACCTCTACATATTCATCTCTTTCTTTAGAAAATGGTGTTGTCACAAATGGTGTTGTATCGCCTGGATTCTTACTAGAATTTGCCCATTGATGCCATTCTTTCTCACTAACTCCATTACCATCAACGCCAGTAGAATCAGGATATCTATACTCAAAGTAAGCTATACCAGCAGTTTTATCATACGAAGAAATTTTTATAGAATATGATTTATTTATCCAAATGCCTTCATAAGGATTATCAATAACAGGAGTCGTTGGTTTTGTTGTATCAATACATACATAAACTTCACAAGGAGCAGTGTTTCCTGTATTATCAGCCATCGAAATGAAATCTGTTTTTCTCTCACCAAAGAACACTTGGGTATAAACATCTTTCTGACAACCAGAACCAGATTTATCAATACATTTAACTTGTGCTTCTACTGTTGCTTGAGTAGGATCCTTAATCCATCTACCCTCACATGTTGGATTACCATTAACATCCTTAACTGAATTATCTCTAATAACCTCACAAGTTGGAGCATTTTCATTTTTAACAGTAACACTATCTTTAGCATTTCCCTGATTTCCTAGTGTATTAGTTGCAACTACTTTAACTGTAATCTTTCCAGGGACATAATCCTTTAAAGGTATATCTACTGTAAGTTTTTCTTTTAATTTACCATCAATATCTCCAGAATTCTTTATTTCTTCATTGTCTCTCATAATTATATAACTATATGAAGAAATTTTATGGTCATCTTCAATAGTTACCCTTACTTTCGCATCAGAATATTTATCCGTCTTAGATACATTTAAAAAGTTAATTTTAATAGTAGGCTTTGATGTAATGTCAGAATCTTCATTATCTGTTGATTTATATCGATCACATACTAAATCAACCACATAACTATAATGATTCTTATCATATCTATATACTTGGACATACGATTGATCTGGAAAACATTTCTTTTTACTTCGATCAACTACATCACCAATATATTTCTTTTCTTGTAAAGTACTTAAAAAAATTTGTGTCTTAAGACCAACTCTTTTAGGTAAATGGTTTCTATTATCTTGCGTATAACTTTTAGCAGCCATTATAATTTCACTTTCCTGTGCCTTATAATATTCTTTCTCTGCCTTATTAAGTAAAAAACGAATACTAACAATTGCAAGTCCCGACAATAGTCCCATAATAACTATTGCCGCTAATAACTCAACAAACGAAAACCCTCGATTAAACTTTTTCTTCATTTTATTTCACCTACACCATATAATTCTATCTATAATTAAAGTATAACATAGACAAGAGGAAAACAAAAGTTCAAAAGAAAAAGCTATCAACAAAGATTTGATAACTTTACATTTCTTCAATTAAATTTAATATCTCATCATTTATATCTTCTATACTTCTAAGCACACCATCTTTAACACATTCTATTTTATCCCAATTATAAAGTTCAGCCAATTCTAAATAAGCTCTTTCCGCTCCTTGCAAATGTTCTGGAGATTTTTCATTTTCATCCAAATTTTCTCTATTCTTCTTTAACTCACAAGAAACTTCATATGGAACATGTAAAAATATAGTCTTATCTGGTTTTGGTAATTGTAATAACCAATACTCTAGTTTATCAATCCATTGATACATATTAAATCTTTCATCTTTATCCTTAATTTTACTACCTTGATGTGCTAAATTAGAAGTTGTATATCTATCTAAAAAAACATAATATCCTTCATCTAGTAACTTTAAAGCCTTATCAATATTATACTTTCTATCAGCTGCATAATATAAACAAGAAACTTTAGGATCTACATTAGGTGCTCCTTCTTTAAAGTATCCTTCACATATCTCTGGTTTTCCTAAATAAGCTCCTCCAACAATTCTTCCTGTTGGTGTATCATACATTGGAAAACTAAAACTAGCACATTTTATTCCTTTTTCTGTAAGTCTTTTAACTAACAATTTTGATTGTGTCTCTTTTCCAGAACAATCAGTTCCTTCTATAACAATAATTTTTCCTTTCATCCTATCTCACCTCTTAAATGGTTCCTTTAACATCTACTTTAAATGAAATACCTAAATTTTCCAAATCGGCATCATAACTATCACTAACCCAAACTCTTAAATGATAAGTCTTTTTTGTTTTAGCTTTCAACACACCATTATACAAAACTTTATTTCCATCAAGTTTCGAATCACTCAAATTAGAAAAAGTAATTGTTCCATTCTCAAATTCTTTAACTGCTTTATCATTCTCATCAGTTAAATATAACTTTATATACTTTCCATCAATATCATTTATAATTGGCTCTAATAACACTTCATAATTAATATCCTTATCATAGTCATTAGAAACTTTAAATTCATAATATTTACTATTCTTAATCCCGACACTATCACTAACTGGAGTAATATCATCCATCTTTATCACATTATTATTATCCTCTGTAAAGTTAAAAGACAAATATCCTAAAGTCAAAGTATTAATTTTATCTTCCCCATCAGAAACCGTAACAGCATAACTAGTTCCAAAGATTAAAACTAATAATATTAAAACTCCTAATATTGAAGTAATTATCTCTTTTGTATAATTCTTTTTTTCTCCATCCATAACTTCACCTTCTACAATCTAATAATAGTTTATCAAAAAAATTTACTTATAACAAGAAATTGCAAAAAAATAATGAAACTATACACTAATTTCATCATTTTCATTAAATGGAACTAATAAACATTTTCTACTCGCTAAAAAGTCACACATATGTACAAAGTTCTGATACTTTGTCTTAGGTCTTTCTAATACTTCAACTCCATTGTAATCCTTCGTCCAAGGACCCATATGTGTCTTTATAACATCTCCTAAAAATTCTATTTCTTCTACTTCTAAACCTAACTTTTCTTCATTATCCATAATATAATCAGCCATTAATATTGGATGATCAAATCTTGTATATTTTTCATAATCATATCCAGATTTTAATCCATCATGTAAGATTAATGCCATTATCATTAAATCTTTCTCATCAGCTGTATATTTATTACCAATACATTCATCTCCCAATAATTCATAAGCAATCCTAACAGCTGCCTTAGTATGACGCAAAAGTCCTCCTTTACCTAAAGCATACTCAGGATGATACTTTCCTGTAGAAGACGCTGGTATTTCAAAGAAATAATCTGGTAATAATTCTATCATTTCTTTACACGCATTTCTAATTTTATCACTCTTAATATATTCTAACTCTTTTTTAAAATGTTCACTCTTACTCATGCTTCTCTCCTTCAATAAACTTAATAATAATTTCATTACTAACATAAAACTTCTCTTCTGGAATAAATAAATTATCTCCGCCATCAATAATAAAACCATTGTCTATAAGTTCATCATAATTATAACACTCATCAATTTTTTTACCAAATCTATTCTTAAATTTATTCTTATCAATTCCATCACTTAATCTTAAACCAAGCATAACTTCATATTCCATCAAATCTTTATAACTAACTTCTTCAACACTAGAAATATATTCTTTAGAAAAATATTTATTAAACGATCTCGTATTAGTAATTCTCTTATTGTCAACATAAGAACTAGCTCCCAGTCCAAATCCATAATATTCTAAATTCTTCCAATATACGCTATTATGTCGAGAAAAATACCCTTCCTTGCAAAAATTACTAATCTCATAATGCCAAAAATTATTATCTTTCAAATATTTACAAATAAACTTATACATTTCTAAATCTAAATCTTCTGAAATATTCTTAGTCCCTAAAACACTAAGTAAAGTATTTTTCTCTATAATTAAAGAATAAGTAGAAATATGTTTAATATCTAAGTCAATAATAAAATCCAAATCCTCTTTTATTTCTTCAATAGTCTGATCTTTCAAAGCATAAATTAAATCTATATTGATATTATCTATTCCTACACTTTTAGAATAATTAACAATTGTTATAACTTGTCTTTTATCAAACTCTCTTTTTAAAAATTCTAAATGTTTCTTATTTGTACTTTCTAAACCAAAACTAATTCTATTTACTCCATACTTCTTAAATAAATCAATTTTTTCTTTTGTAGTATTTTCAAAATTAGCTTCTATTGTAAATTCTATATCTTTACTCTTTTTAAAAATATCAGTTATTTTAAATAGTCTCTCTAACTGTAAAATACTCAAACTACTAGGAGTACCTCCACCTATATAAAGTGTAGTAATCACTTCTCCTACATAATTACTTTTAATTTCTTTTTCTAAACAATCTAAATACTTATCTACTAATTTTTCATTATATAAAACTTTACAAAAATCACAATAAGAACAAATTTTATCACAAAACGGTATATGTATATATATAGCTTTCACAACTATTTTTTTCCTCCACCAGTTGTAGTTTTTTGATCTTGATCTGTCGCAATACGATATGCTTGAGAAAGTGAAACTCCCATCTCTTCACTAATAATTCTATAAGATAACTCTCGATTAATTCGTAAATTTTTAATCATAACCTTTGTATCATCAGAAATATAAGAATCTGCCGCAGCCATCAATGATCTTATACACGCTATTTGATCCGCAAAGCTATCAAAAGTAACTTCTGACTTAACTCTTTTATTACTTCTAATATTCACTTCTCTAAAAAGTTCCACTTTTTCTTCCATCGCATCAAGGTCTTCCTCACTATATTCTGGACAAAGTCTTAAAATATCTTTTTTTCTATCTCTAATAACTGTAACATATCTTTTAACTGATGCCTTAGACATTCCAATTTCATCAGCAATATTATTAGTAGAAGCTCCTGTCATACAATATAATCTACAAACTTCTACAGCTAAAAGTAATTTATTTCTTTTTTTCTCATCGCCTATCATACAAACACTACTCCTCATCCATACTTAAAACACTCATAAATGCTTCTTGTGGTAATTCAACACTACCTATTTGTTTCATTCTCTTTTTACCTTCTTTTTGTTTCTCTAAAAGTTTCTTCTTACGTGTAACATCTCCACCATAACATTTAGCTAAAACATCTTTTCTAAGTGCTTTAACCGTACTTCTCGCAATAACATGATTACCTATCGCAGCTTGAATTGGTACTTCAAATAATTGCCTTGGAATAGACTCTTTTAATTTTTCAACTACACATCTACCACGTTGATAAGCAAAATCTTTATGAACAATTACACTTAAAGCATCAACAGCTTCTCCATTTAATAAAATATCCATCTTCACTAATTCACTAGGTTTATATCCAATCATTTCATAATCAAATGAAGCATAGCCCTTAGTATAAGATTTTAATTTATCAAAAAAGTCATACACAATCTCTGATAAAGGTAACTCATAATGTATATTAACTCTACTCGTATCAATATACTCCATGCTTAAATAAACTCCGCGTTTATCTTGACATAATTTCATAATAGAACCAATATATTCTTTCGGAGTAAATATACTAGTCTTAATAAAAGGTTCAAGTACCTCTTTAATCTTTCCCTTATCAGGCAATTTATTAGGAGCATCTACTAATATTTTCTCACCATTATTTAAAATTGCCTCATACACAACAGAAGGTGCCGTTGTAATTAAATCTATATTAAATTCTCTAGTAACTCTCTCTTTTACTATTTCCAAATGCAACAGTCCTAAAAAACCACATCTAAAACCAAAGCCAAGTGCTGAAGATGTTTCTGGTTCAAATACAAGAGATGCATCATTTAATTTTAATTTTTCTAAAGCTTCTCTTAAATCTTCAAATTTAGAAGTATCAATCGGATAAACTCCACAGAAAACCATAGATTTCATTGGTTTATATCCTGGTAATTTATCTTCTGCTGGATTTTTTTCTAAAGTAATAGTATCTCCTACTCTAACATCACTAATAGTTTTAATACTAGCGCAAATAAAACCAACTTCTCCAGCAACCAATTCACTCTTTTTAACTTCTTTAGGTGTATTAATATGAATTGATGTAACTTCATATGTAGCCCCAGTTTCCATCATCTTAATAGTGTCTCCTATTTTTAATTTGCCATTAACTATTCTAACAGAAACAACTACTCCCTTATAAGCATCAAATAAACTATCAAATATTAATCCTTGTAATTTATCGTTCTTATCTCCTTTAGGAGCTGGAACTTTTTCTATCACGGCTTCTACTAATTCTTTAATACCAGTTCCATTTTTCGCACTAGTTAAAATTATTTCATCTTTAGAAAACCCAATCATCTCTAACTCTTCAATAACTTTATCTACATCAGCCGATGGTAAATCTATCTTATTGATTACAGGAATAATTGTTAAATTATTATCAATTGCTAAATATAAGTTAGCCAAAGTTTGTGCTTCAATTCCTTGAGCCGCATCAACTACAAGTATTGCTCCTTCACAAGCTGCTAAACTACGGCTTACTTCATAAGAAAAATCAACATGACCAGGAGTATCTATTAAGTGTAAATAATACTCTTCATTATTATATTTATAAGTAAGTTGTACAGCATTCAACTTAATTGTAATGCCTCTTTCTCTTTCTATATCCATAGAATCAAGCATTTGTTCTTTTAATTCACGCTTTTGTATAGCCCCAGTAATCTCAAGTATACGATCTGCTAAAGTACTTTTACCATGATCAATATGTGCTATAATACAAAAGTTTCTAATATTTTCCTGTTTCATATACATCTTCCTCGCTTTCTTATTATAACATGCCACTCAGTAATTAGTAAATCAAAGAAAACATAAAAATACAAGTTTTACGTAACTATAATTCCCAAAAAAATCACTAAAATTTTACCATTTTCAGCAATTTGCCTATTATTATTTTTCTTGTTACAATAAGCTTGGAACATTTAATTGTTGGGTGATACCTTTCTAACAAGAAAGGATGCTGTTATTATGAACAAGAAAGATTCTTTGATTACTTCTTTAGTAATAATCATCTACCTTTTACTACTAATAGTTTTAATATAAAAGAAAAATCACCTAACCAAACGTTAGGTGATTACCAAAAAAACCAAAGCATCACTCAACCGCTAAAATTAAGTGTTCCTTTTTTATTTTATGAAGTTTCCTTCATCTATATACACTATAGCATGAATACTTATATCTATTACAATATTCCTATTCTTCTTTTCCTAAACATTTAATATAAGAAATATTATTAAAATCAATCTTAGAAATAATATCATTCATCACATCTATATTCATATTCCTAAACCTATCAATTTTATCTGGAATAACATCTCCATATAAAATCAAATCATCTGAAACATTACTAGCAACACTATCGACATAATCAAATAACTTGACTTCACTAGAAATCCATACTTTCTTCATACGATTAAAAGCTTCTTCATCTATTTTAATGTTTGCTACTTCTTCCTTAAATTCTTTCAAAAAAGCATCAGGATCATCGGTAGAAATAATTGCCAAGTAATTTTTAAATCCTGGTATGCTTTCCCAATCAGCCGAAAAACTATTAAGTAACTTCTTATTTCTAACTCTTTCTCTAAATGTTGATGAAGAACCAAACACTAGAGTTGAAAACATTTGTAAATATAAATCCAAAGTTAAACTATCATACTCATTCATATCTTCCGTAGAAATTTTTAAACCAATTGCCACTTTAGGAACCTTTATATTTGTATAAAAAGTCTCCTCCTTAATATTAACATTTCTATCTTCTCTAAATTCTCTTACATTTGGCTTTCCCTTATTCTTAACTTTATCCATTTGTTGATGAATAATCTTACCTGCTTCATCTACATCAAAATTACCTACAACAAGTAAAAACATATTATTTGGACTATAAAAATTATTATAACAAGTATAAAGTTCTTCCTTAGTAATTTTCATAATCTCATCTACTGTACCACCAATATCAATACGTCTTGGATGTTTAACATAAACAGCTTCTCTAAGCCTACTTTCAATCTGCCAATCTGGCATATCAGCATACATATTTAACTCTTCTGCGATAATTCCTTTTTCCTTTTCTACATTTTCGTCAGTATAATAAGGTGAATTAACATAGCTCATTAAAAAAGCTAAATTATCATAAAAGTTCTTTGTTCCATAACAAATATATTGTGTTCTATCAAAAGAAGTAAAAGCATTAGCACCTGTTCCAGATTTCGAAAAATAAGTAAAAGGATCAATTCCATCTTCTTGTTCAAACATCTTATGTTCCAAGAAATGTGCAATACCATCATGAACTTTAATTTCTTCGGTTTCTAAAGCTGGAATAAAATTAGTAACTTCTGAACCAAATCTAGTAGCATATGCTATAAAGTAATTTTTCTTATTAGTATAAGGTATTAAATATACTTCCAATCCATTTTCAAGTACTTCTTTGTAACAACAAGTATCCAAACCTTTAAAATCAATTTTCTTCATTCTTGACTCCCTCTAAACAGAATATCGTATCGATTGTAACTTTTTTCGCAACCTTAACTATTTCATTCTTCGTAACTTTATTCATCATTTTTCTTTTCGTTTCAATATCATCAGTACCAATAAGTTCCATCATTAAATAATTATTAATAATTTTAATTTGACTATCCTCAATCTCCTCAAGTGCCGTATTATAATACTCTTTAGCCATCATAATATCAACATCATCAAATTTACCATTTACCAAATCTTTTAAGTCTTTTTCAATCAAACTAACGGTTTTTTTATAATTATCCTTATCAATACCCGCTTTAACAATCAAAACATTATCTAACTTATTAGGAATAGAATGAATTGTATAACATAATGAATTTTCTTCTCTAACTTCCTTAAATAATTTAGAGTCTGAGCATCCCCCAAAAATAATATTAAACAATGTTAAAGGATATTGCCTTTCATAATCACTAAGTCCATTTAATCTACAAGCCATAACCAATTGCGATTGTGTATTATCAATTGTCTCACTACTAATTAATTTCTTGCCTCTTGCCTTCTTTTCTTCTGTCATAAATGGAACACGTATTTTTTTTAAAACATCAAATTTAAAATACTTCTTAATTAAATCTGTAACTTCTTTTACATCAAAATCTCCAATGACAAAAATATCAACATAATCATTCTTAATCATATCTAAATAAAAATCATAAAGACTTTTACCAGTAATTTTATCTAAATCCTCTAAGTAACCCATCATTCTATAAGAAATAGGCTCCCCTTCTCCAAATATTTCTGCCATGCGGATTAAACTATAATTACTAGCATCTTCTTTTATTGAGTTTAATGCACTTCGACAAGTATTTTTAACAATATCTAATTTTTCATTGTTAAACTTTCCATCCTCAACGTCCGGATTAAATATAATTTCACTTAAAAATTCTAAAGAGGCTTCAAAATTACCCGCTTCTGTATATTTATCATTCAAAGCAGATAAATAAAAATCAGTATTAATATAATTACCTAATCTCGAATTAGTAGTTCGAAGTCCCGCTGCATATAAATCTTGTGCTTTTATTGTTAATTCTCTTTTACTACTATACTTTTTACTAGATTGCATAAACATATCACTTAAAATATTTCTAATCGTAATTTCATCTTTTTTAATTACTCTATGAAAAGAAACTCTTACTGTAATAGATTTAAACTTATCAGTTTTTATCAAATGCAATTTATAAGAACCAAAATCTTTCTTTATATATTCCATACCTCACCTCTACCAATTAGTATATTCACTATTTTAATTTTTATTAGAAACACTTTCTAAAGCAAGAGTAATCATATCATTTAATGATTGTTCTCTCTCTTCACTACTTAAACTTCTCTTATCGTATTTAGAATCAACTACTGTAAGTAATGATGTTGCCTGTTTACTTAATTTTTGTGCTAAATAGAAAAGACAAAATGCTTCCATTTCACTAGCCAAAAACTCTTCCTCCGGAAAATTACTCATAAACTTTTCTCCATCTACATATGGATCAAAAACATCACTCGTAATAATTTTTCCTGCTTTTATATTAGTTCCAAGTTCACGACCCTTTTCTATAATTAAATTATTTAACTCACTACTAGATGCATACTCTTTATCAGTATCTCCATCAAATAGTAATGGAAAAGTACTAACTGAATAAGCACTAGTCGCTAAAATAACATCAAGCAATTTAACATCTTTATGAATCGTTCCTGATGTTCCAATTCTAATAATTTTCTCTACATCATAAAACTTAAATAATTCATAAGCATAAATTCCAATACTTGGAATTCCCATACCTGATGAAAATACTGTAACTTTATTTCCTTTATAATATCCAGTATATGCAAACATATTTCTAACTTTATTAACTATTTTATAATCAGTTAAAAAGTGCTCTGCAATATACTTTGCTCTTAATGGATCTCCAGGCATTAATACTACCTTTGCTATATCATCTTTACTACTTTCTATATGTGCTGTCATCTATATCCCTCCTCTATCATTATAACACACAACTAAAAAAAAGAAAGTAACTAGATTACTCTGTTACTTCTCCTCTAGAACTATCATCTAATTGTACTAACACTTCTCTTGGCTTTGAGTTTCCCGTAGCTGGACCAATAACTCCATTTTCTTCAAGTGTATCAATCATACGTGCTGCTTTATTATAACCAATCTTAAACTTTCTTTGTAAAAGTGAAGCACTAGCTTTCTGTGTTCTAACAACAAACTCCAATACTTGTTGATATAACTCCTCATCACTATCAACATCTACTGTAGCTTCATCCATTGCTCCTACATCAGTATTATTATGTTCAACCGCTTCAAGATTTAATAGTGACTCATCATATTGCGCCTTTTGTTGTTCTACTGTAAAGTCAATCAAACGTTTAATCTCATCATCTGTAATAAATGAACCTTGAATACGAGTTGGTGAATTAACTCCAATTGGTAAGAATAACATATCACCTTTACCAAGTAATTTCTCTGCACCAGTCTGATCAAGGATTGTTCTAGAATCAATTCCAGATCCAACCGCAAATGATATACGAGATGGAATATTAGCTTTAATTAAACCAGTAATAACTTCTGTTGAAGGTCTCTGAGTCGCAACAATTAAATGAATTCCAGCTGCACGAGCTTTTTGTGTAATACGTAAAATTGAATCTTCAACTTCTTTTGCAGCTACCATCATCAAGTCAGATAACTCATCAATAATAACTACAATATAAGGCATTCTTGTTTTCTTATAATCATCATGTGCATTTTCTTTATTCCATCTATCTATATAATCATTATATGATTCTATATTTTTAGTACCAGTCTCACTAAATGTCTCATAACGTCTTTCCATCTCAGCAACCATTTTAGCTAATGCAACAGCTGCCTTTTTAGGATCCGTAACAACTGGACACATTAAATGCGGAATTCCATTATAAACAGATAACTCAACTACTTTTGGATCTACCATAACAAGTTTAACTTCATCTGGTCTAGCTCTCATCAAAATAGAACAAATAATTCCATTAACACAAACTGATTTACCAGAACCAGTAGTACCAGCAATAAGTAAATGTGGCATCTTATTAACTTCACAAACTTCAACATCTCCCATAATACTCTTGCCTAAAGGTACCATTAATTTCTTATTCATAGCATCTTGCATTTTCTTACTACTAATAATTTCATAAAAACTAACTGGAGTTGCTTGCTCATTTGCAAACTCTATACCAACAGTATTCTTACCAGGAATAGGTGCCTCTATACGAACATCTTTCTTCGCTAAAGCTAAGGCAATCTCTCTATTAATAGAAGTAATCTTATTAACTCTCGTACCTGATGCTATTTCTAATTCATATTGTGCAACACTAGGTCCAATATGTACTTCAACTACTTTACCAACAATTTTAAAATCTTTAAGAACTTGTTCAAGTATCACAATATTTTTCTCTATTGCCGCATTATCCATACCCTTTTGTTTTTTCTTAGGTTGATCAAGTAAACTTAATGGTGGTAACTGATATTTTAAATTACATACCACAGGCTCTTTAGGAGTACTAGGACTAGCATTATTAATGCCAACAGGAGTAACATCAACCTTTTCATTCTTGTCTGAAACCTTAGTTAACTCATCAATACTAGTAATTTTAATATGATTATTTTCTGACGATTTCTTATCAGACTCCTCTTCCTCAGCTCCATCACTAATAATAACTGAAGACTTCTTTTCTTTTGCCTCTTTCTTATGAATTTTAATTTCTTTACTCTTCTCTATAGAATTCTTAATAAAATCAATTATTGAAAAACTTGTAAATAAACATACACCCGCTATCATAAATACCCAAGATACAATTTGCATACCTTGATATGAGAAAAGTTTTACAAATAAAGCAGCAAGTACACCACCGATTAAACCTCCCCCAACAGCTAACCAATTCTCTAATGTCCCAGTATTCATAATACTATTAAAAGACATAACTAACTGATCAATTGTCTCTTTAAATATAAGAGCAATATTTCCATTATTTTCTAAGATAAATTCTCTATGCATCATTATTAAAAGACCAAGTACAAAAATATAAAGTCCCACTAACTTAGTAGAAAAAAAGTCTGGCCATTCTCTTTTTAATAATAAATAACCACCGACAATAAATAACACAACTAAAAACACATTATATAAAGATCCTACTATGAATAATCCAAATGATGCTATAAGTCTACCAACAGGACCATATTTACCAATACCTAAAATAGCTATTAAAATTAGTATAATACCAGCAATCTCAGCACTGTAATTGAAACTCTTTTTAACAGCCTTCTTTCTCTTCTTTTTTGCCATAATACATCTCCTATCATTACATATATATTATACTAAAAATAAAATACTTTTAAAATACAAAATCACAAACTTTACAAAAGAAAAAGGAATTTAAATTCCTTTTTAATTAACCTTATAACAATAACTATTATTAATCTTTGTTGTTCCATTTGCACAAGCATATCCATTAGCTGTACAACTAGCTACATAACTCTTACCATAATTTAATGAATTACAGCTAAAAGATGAACCTACATTACAAGTTGTAGCTGTTGTAGTTGACGAACTAGTAGAATAACTATAATTAGTATCGTATTGACTAAATCCACCAGAACAATAAGTTTGATTATATTGGTAACAATATGAACCTGATAAAGTTCCAGATGAACATGTATATCTTGAGTTATAGCTTGAATAATGATAACACAACGTTCCACTTCTTGAACCAGATGAACATGAATATGTTGTGTTTTTATTAGTACAGGCCACATATGTTCTACCGCCATTGCCACTAACACAATTAAACACATTATCACTGCAGCTACTTACAGTACTAGTAGATCTGTTTGTCCAGTCATAAGAATAAGTGGTTTTTTTACATTTTCCCCCAGAATATGTATAACCAGAATCACAATATATATTACTTGGGTTACCTACACATGAACTATTACTTCCTTTAGAAACCCATTTACATCTTCCACTACAATTAGACTTTCTTCTACCACTACATTGATAAACAGTTCCATATGAAGTAGATGATGATTGTTTACAATACATACTTATCTTTGTCCAAGTAGTTTTAGAATTAGCGCTAGTTGTATAATAACATTGACTACCATTATCACTATATCCTGATGGACAGTAATACTCAATACCTGCACTCTTGCGACAATCATAACTTGATATACTTCTATTACATGTTGTTGTTTTCTTTGAATAACTTGTTACATATGTATTTGTAATTGTAGCACTACACTTTCCTTCATTTCCAGCTTCATCTTTTACATATCCATAGAATGTTCCCGTAGATAATCCTAAAGAGGTTGTACCATTGTATGATGGTGTCGCTGATTTACCCATTCCATAAGCCACTAACTTTTTATCATCAGATTTTGTTTTAAATGAAACACCACTCGCATCAACTTGTAAAGTACAAGTTGGTTTAGTTGTATCAATCATTACAGTTTGATCTGCACTACATGCAGTAGAGTTACCAGCATTATCATATACTGTACCAGGTGTTTGTCCTGTAAGCGTTCCTGGTGTTGTAAATTTCTTACTAGCATTTTCCTTACATCCAGAACCACCTGTATCACTACAAGTTCCAATCAGTGTTACTGATTGTCTCCAAGAATTAGATCCACCAGATGATACACAAGTTGGAGCCTCTCTATCTATTTGAATCATTGTACTAACTGGAGCTGAACAAAGTCCTGCATTATCACAAATTCTAAATTCTACTTTTTCATTTCTTTGCCTTGAAAAAGCAGTTGTTGTAAAAGGTGATTTATTTGATGATGCATAAGTTGTCCATTGATTCTCTCCAGAAACAGTTGAGTTTGGATATCTGTATTGGTAATATGCAATGCCTGACATACTATCACTACCTGTTAAAGTAACTTTATAACTTCCAGAATCAGCTGCCGCTTTACCAATCCAAACACCATTATTAGAATTACTTGGATTACCAATCGTTGGAACCGTGGCATCTACTTTAAATTTATCTAAACTACAAGTTGCACTATTACCTGCTTCATCTTTAATAAATCCATGCCAAGTTACACCAGCTGTATCTCTTTGTGTAACATTATATTTACCATTATAAGTTATTGTACTATTAGTAGCCATACCATAACTAATCGGACTAGCAACTGCCCTATCACTTGTTCCCACTGGATCTTGTCTTGTCATAGTAACATTTACTGCTGTTTTATACCAATCATTAGTACCATTAGGACTAGCAATATTCTTAGCCATTGCACAACTTGGTGCCGTTTTATCTATTTTAATATTTGTACTAGCAATATCACTACAATTTCCTATATTATCACATGCCCTAAATTCTACTTTCTCTGCTCTTTCCTTAGAAAATTTAGGTGTAAGGAACTTTTTAGTTGTCTCACTAGAATCTCTGCTAGAGTTTTCGTACTTTTTCCATTCTTTTTCTCCTGCTGATGTTGAATTAGGATATCTATACTCAATATAAGCAACTCCAGACCCTGCATCATAAGTATCAATTTCTATTGAGAATGATTTATTAGTCCATTTATCTAAATAAACACTATTTAGCTTTGGTTTTGTAGGTGCATTATTATCAATATAAACATTTACTTTACAATCAGCTTTATTACCTGCATTATCTTCCATTTCAATATATCCAAGTTTTGCATCTTCTGTAAATGTCTTTGTATAAAACTCTTGTTTACATCCTTTAGTACTATGGTCAATACATCTAACCTCTGCTTCTATTGGGCCAGTTGTCCATTCTGCGTCTTGATTATCTTTAATAATCTCACAAGTTGGTTTCTTTGTTGTATCAACATCAGGTTCAGTATTAGGATCATCAACATCTTCACTTGGTTCAGGTGAACCTGGATCAGTAACCTTTTTACTGGCTGAACATCCTTCCGCAAATCCTGTATTACTCTCATATCCTTTACACCTTAATTTAACATAATAAACATACTCGATTAACCCTTCACCATCAGCTGACTTATTGCTAAGTTTAACATTAACATTAGCTCTACATGATACAGACTTATTATTAGGATCAACCAAATCTTCTAGATATTTAGCCTTCATTAAATCCTTGGCTTCATATGTAATACCTTTTTCCAAACTATCTTTAACCTCATCTTCTAAAGACTCTGTCATTACATAGTTCTTAGCTGCATCACAAACACTTTTTTCCATATTTTGATACAACTTTTTCTTAGTACTAATAGCATATCTATTAACACTAATAACTGCTATACCAGAAATTATAGCCAAAATAGTAACTGCCGCCAAAATTTCAATTAAAGTAAAACCTTTTTTATTTTTACCCTTCTTCTTATTTCTCTTCATTATAACAATCACCAACCTATATTCTTTACTATCTTTACTATAAAAATAATAACATAAATAAAAAAAAGAAACAACCAAAAAAGAAGATTATTTTCTAACCTTCTTTTAAACTTAATTTAGTTGAAATCCACCAACACATTGATTACGTGAGCCAGTATAACAATCACTACAGTATTGTCCACCTTGGCAAGTATTCTTAGTTGTTTTACAAGAGTCGTAACAACTGCTACAACCATACTGACAAGTATTCTTTGTTGTCTTACAACTATTCCAACGAGTATCACAACCATATTTACATGTGTTTCTTGTCGTAGCACAACGACTATAAACTCTATTGTAGGTTTTACAAGAGCCATCAACTTTGTAATATCCCGTACAGTGAGCATTACCACCGCCGCTCCATCTACAGCCTGTTGTATTCCTACAAGAAGTCCTTCCCATACCACCACACCATTTAGACACTTGGTTGTACTCCCTACAAGAACCATTGACATAGCCACCTACACATTCTCTAGATGAACCAGTTTTACAATTACTACAATTGTATGATTCATTACCACCTACACACTCTCTAGATGAACCAGTATAACAACTACTACAATTACAATCGTAGTAACCGCCTACACAAACACTAGGTGAACCAGTATAACAACTATCATATGGATCACAGCCATATTTACATGTATTTTTTGTAGACTTACATGAATTATATTTATATACTTTTGAAGCATTATTTGTGTTTCCTGCCTTATCCGTACAAGTATAATTAACAGTTACGTTACTTGTACCAGTTAAACTTTGTGTTTTACCATTAGCTGTAGCTAAACCAGAATAAGTATCACTACATTTAACAACCGCAGTTTCACCAGATAACTCAAATGTAACAGTTGGTATTGTCGTATCTATCTTCATACTTCCAGAATTACATGTTACGGTATTTCCTGCATCATCCTTAACAAATCCATACCAAGTTACTCCATTAGTATTACTCTGGATAGTAGAACGTGTACCATTATATGTTGCACTATTAGCAGTAGTTAGTCCATATTGAATATTACTATTAACAGCTGTATCATTATTACTCTTTGAATCTGTTATATTTAATGTTATTGTTAAATTATTTTTATACCAACCATTCGTACCATTAGGACTTGCTATACTCTTTGTAACTGTACAAGTTGGTGCTGTCTTATCAATTTTTATTGAAGTACTAGAAATATCACTACAGTTTCCAGCCTCATCACACGACATAATTTCAACATTTTCTGATCTTTCCTTCGAAAAGTTAGTTGTTTTAAATACAGTCTTATCATTAGCAGCTTTTGCTGAGTTAGCATACTGCTTCCATGATCTTTCAGATGAAATTTTTGAATTTGGATATCTATATGAAATATAAGCAAGACCAGACATTGCATCATATGTATCTATAGTAAGAGCAAAAGCCTTACTTGTCCAATTGCCATTAGATGGATTTGTTATGTTTGGTTTAGTTGGTTTAGTAGTATCAACTTTAACCTTTTCTATGCCACAAGTTGCCGTATTACCAGATTCATCCTTTATAAATCCATACCAAGTCACACCAGTTGTATCACCCTGTGTAACAGATGTTTTATTATTATATGTTGCGGTATTTTTTGTAACCATACCATAACTTATTGGACTAGCAACAGCCCTATCACTTGTTCCCGCTGGATCTTTTCTATTCATATCAATTTTTAAAGCTGTCTTATACCAATCATTCAATCCATCAGGACTAGTAACATTCTTTGTCATTGTACAACTTGGTGCTGTTTTATCTATTTTAATATTTGTACTAACAATATCACTACAATTTCCTATATTATCACATGCCCTAAATTCTACTTTTTCTGCTCTTTCCTTAGAAAATTTAGGTGTAAGGAACTTAGTCTTAACTCCAGACTCTTTAGCTGAATTCTCATATTTTTTCCATTCTTTTTCTCCTGCTGATGTTGAATTAGGATATCTATACTCAATATAAGCAAGACCAGAACCCATATCATAAGTATCGATTTCTATTGAGAAAGACTTATTAGTCCATTTATCCAAATAAACACTATTTAACTTTGGCTTTGTAGGTGCATTATTATCTATATAAACATTTACTTTACAATCAGCTTTATTACCTGCATTATCTTCCATTTCAATATATCCAAGTTTTGCATCTTCTGTAAATGTCTTTGTATAAAACTCTTGCTTACAACCCTTAGTACTATGGTCAATACATCTAATTTCAGTCTCGATTGGACCAGTTGTCCATACAGCATCTTGATTATCCTTAATAATTTCACATGTTGGTTTCTTAGTAGTATCTATATCTGGATCGGTAGGATTATCTACATCTTCACTTGGTTCTGGTGAACCTGGATCTGTAACTTTCTTACTCGTTGCACACCCTCCTGAAAAACCAGTATTACTCTCATAGCCTTTACATCTTAATTTAACGAAATAAACATATTCCGTTACTCCTTCAGCATCATTTGCCTTACTGCTAAGTTTAACATTAACATTAGCTCGACAATTCTGTGCCTTGTTATTTGGATCAACTAAATCTTCCAAATATTTACTACGCATTAAATCCTTTGCTTCATACGTAATTCCTTTTTCTAAACTATCCTTAACTTCATCTTCCAAAGACTCTGTTATTACGTAGTTTTTAGCAGCATCACAAACACTTCGTTCCATGTTCTGATACAACTTTTTCTTAGTACTAATAGTATACCTATTAACACTAATAACCGCAATTCCTGAAATTATCGCTAAAATAGTAACTGCCGCCAAAATTTCAATCAAAGTAAAACCTCTATTATTTCTTTTCATATAACTCACCACTCTACTCCTATATTAACTACATTGCTTTACTCTACTATCTAAAGAATATCATAAAAAGAAATTTAATACAATAAGTAACAATAACAAAGCAAAAAAAAGAGCACTTTGTTATGCTCTAGATACATATTTACCATCGCTTGTTGAAACTATAATAGCTTCGCCTTCTTCAATAAATAAAGGTACACGAACCATTAATCCAGTTTCACATTCAGCGTCTTTTAAGGCATTGTTAGTTGTATTACCCTTAACTGCAGCTTCAGTATGAGTAATTGTTAATTCAACCTTATCTGGTAAATCAATACCTAACACTTCACCTTCATAAGTAGTAATATAAACTTCTAAGTTTTCTTTTAAGAATTTAGCTCCATCTCCGATAGAACTCTTATCTAACTCTAATTGTTCATAAGTATCCATATTCATAAAATAATATGTATCACCCATACAATATAAATATTGCATTAAAGTCTTTTCAATTCTAGCAGTTGCTACTTTAACACCTGCATTAAAAGTCTTTTCAAAGATAGCTCCAGTTCTTAAGTTTTTTAACTTTGCTTTAACAATTGCAGCACCTTTACCAGGCTTAACATGTTGTGTTTCCATTACTACAAAAATGGCACCATCAACTTCAATAGTAATACCATTTTTAAGATCATTAGTACTTATCATAAGAACCTCCTATTTTCCTTTTTTAGTTATATTACATTTAACTTTTTTATAAACTTTATTGCTCTCAGTATCCTTTGATACTCCACCATCACTACTAACAGGAGGAAATTTTCCGTCTAAATAGCTAGGAGTACTAGCTTGACATTCAATTAACTTATCAATATTTTCTGGTGTCTTTAAATTTTTATCCATAAATATTTACCTACCTAATTAAATTATTTCTTTTCCTTATGTACAGTATGTTTCTTACATCTAGGACAGTATCTATTTAATTCAAGACGGTCTGTTTTCTTAACGTTTCTCTCAACTCTATAGTTTTCTTCTTTACATTCAGTACAAAATAGAGTTTTAAATTGTCTATTTCCTGCTTTAGCCATGTCTATCCCTCCTTACGTCTATAGGTATTATACCAGAATTTTCCCAAATTGCAAAAGATTTTTATACTTTTTCCTAAATTCTATAATCCAAACATTTCATAATATTTTTTTGTAACCTCTCTTGTTAATCTATAATTAACTAAACTAACAAAGTCATAAGTCGATCCATTTATATGCGAACAGTTAGGAGAAGTAATCATAAATGATACTTTTGGACTATTAAAAGGAGCATATCCTATAAAAGAAGTTGTAATAGTTTCCGTATCAATAACTCCATCATTATCAGTATCTATAAAACTCTGTGAAGTTCCAGTCTTACCAGCCGCATTCATCTTATCATCCGTATACCAGTTACCATATCCTCCTGGCATATGCATAACTGCATAAAATCCTTCTTGAACTCTTTTTAAGTTTTCTCTTTTAACATCTACTATATTTAAAACCTCTGTCGGAGCCTTATATAAAACTTTTCCTGAAGAATCTCTAACTTCTTTTAACAAATGTGGCTTTATTCTATTTCCATTCATCGCAATAGTTGAAACATATTGTAATAATTGTACCGGAGTATAAGTCTCATATTGGCCCATTACAAAATCAAGTAAATTACCAGCTGACTTATCAACAGAAGAATATCCCTTACTTTCAATTGGTAAATCTATTCCCGTTTTAACTCCTAGTCCAAATGCGTGATACATATTACGATAAGTATCAAAAGCCTTCTGATTAAAATTAAGTTTCATTTCTCTATAATACTCTTGCCCATTTACTCTAATTGCTGTTTTAAATTGATAAACATTGCTACTTTTAGCCATTGCCATTATGTCATCAATAACACCTAAATCTAAAACTGAGGAACATTTAGCAGGAGCCCCACTTATCTTAACACATTCATCTAACATTTTCTCTCCAAAGTGAATTGCTCCTGTCTCATACCCAACTAACATCGAGGCTCCTTTCACAACCGATCCAGGTGTAATTGGTGATATTAAAACACTATTAACATTATCAATTATTTTATCACCCACTAACTTCCTAGAAGCCATTACTAAAATTTCCCCTGTATTAGGATCAGAAATAATAACTGATGAATGATCATAATACTCAGTATTAGCCTCATTCTTAGTTTTATACAATTGTTCATCAATAAGTTTCTCTACCTCTAATTGTAAATTCATATCAATAGATAAAACTATATCATTACCCATCTTTCCTTCTTTAATAAGCTTTAACTCATGTGAATTAACTGCTTGATATTCACTCTTTTCTCCTCTTAAATATTCTTCATATTGTTTTTCCAAATAATTAAGTCCCACTCGATCATTTAATGAATATCCAAGTTTTAAATAATAATCCTTCTCTTCACTAGGAAGTCCCTGACTAGAAGAAGAAACACTTCCTAAAATAGTTCTTAAAGAGTCTCCATAAGGATAAACTCTCTCCCAATCAACTTTTGTACTAAAGCCTTCTAACTTCTCACTATTTTCAGAAATATAAGCAAATTCCTTATCACTAACATCACTCTTTATAATTTTCTCTTCATATGAATATCCCTTAGACATTAAATAATATAAATATCCCGCTCTTAAATCTTCTTCTTTAAATATATTTAATTCATCAAGTGTAATCCTCTCTATCTTTAACTCCTCTATATCCTTATTAGATAACTTTCGCTGCTTTAATAAATCCTTCTCTTTCTCTGTAATTTTCTTCTTGCAAATATCTGAATACTTTGCTAAATAAAACTCCTTTTTAGCCCTTAAATTAAACTTTGTAATATCTAACTCTAAATGTTTAGAAACCTCATAAGCTAACTTTATCATTTCCTCTACTGTAGTACCTTTTTCTCTCTTATAAACTATTACATTAATAGCTTTATTATCTACAATAACATTATAATTTCTATCATAAATTCTTCCTCTTGGAGCCCTATTTAAAGTAATACGCTTACCCATTAAAGAATCTAATTTTTCACTATAAATTTTATTATCAATTATCATAACCGAAAATAATTTACTAAATAACACTAAAGAAAAAACACCAATCACAATAAAAAATATAAATATTCTTTTATTTATAATTACTTCATAATTAATTTTTCTCATTAATAACTCACCTCAATAATAGTTTGTCTCATATTTTAAATCTTATTTCATATATTTTTTAATGAGGTGATACTATCTATAAAGATCTAATTAAAAAATATATTAATATTTTAACAATCGAAGATATTAAAAGATATGCACAAAATAAAAATATAGAAGCAACAGATCAAGAAATAATAATTATTTATAATTTTATTAAAAACCATTACTCCGAACTTCTAAATAATGACTCTTCTGTTTTTAATTTATTAAAACTTCAAATCAGTCCCACACTCTTTTCTAAAATAATTGACTTATATAATGAAAATAAGGCTAAGTATTTATCTTAACCTTATTTTCTTTTTTCATATTTGAAATTCTATTTCCTGTATCTTTAATAAAATAGGAAACTTGTCTTGACACATCTTCTATTCCCTCTTTATTTAAAGGAACATATTTTGATACTACCATTATTAAATTTATATTTTCTAAATTTCTAAGTACTTGATTAAATTCTTCATCTTCGGCATAAATTCCATTAGCCCAATATTCTCCTATATGTAATTCTATATCTGGTTTTCCTTCTTTATACTCATGCCTTTTTTTAAAGTTTGGATTTTCTACAAATTCTTCTTTATCTCTATCATAATATCCCACAAAATAGTCACTAGAAATACTATAACCTTCATCTTCTTTTCTAAAAACAGGATTAAATTCTCTTCTATTAACACCCATTATAAGAATTTGACTAGCATCTCTATGAAACCAATGATTTAAATTATCTAAACTTTGATTGGTCGGACTTAAAGGTACAAAGTGTGATTCTAAATTTGCATATTTACACTTCATCCTTCCTGATTTTAGTATTTCTTCGGCAGCCCCACCATGCCCATATATTAAAATGTCTGGATCATCAAATAAACTAAGTATTTTATCTTTAACTTTGTCTGGTAAACAAGTAATATTTTCTTTCTCTAAAGTATTTAAAACTGCCTCCCTACTTTTAGGATTTTCAATAATAGACTTTGCAAGTTCCAATAAAGCTAAAACTTTCTCTTCACTATATGCATTACCTGAAACTTCACCCATCAAATTAGCTGGAAATGTCTCTTTTAATTTATCTTCAAATTCACTATCATCAAAATAATAAGCTTTAACTTTTTCCAAAACTATTCTCCTTTTATTTTATTTATTAATGTGGAATCAAATTCTTTATTTCTAATCATTTCTATTTCATACTTATATGGAGGATATTCTTTATCTACATATGGTGTTTCTAAAATTTTTGGAACATTTTCTAATCTCTCATTATAAATAACTTTTAATAATGTCTCAAAACCAATCTTACCAAAGCCAATATTTTCATGTCTATCTTTATGAGAACCCATTTCATTTTTACTATCATTTACATGTACACAACCAATTTTCTCAATTCCAATAATCTTATCAAACTCATCTAAAAATTCATCAAATTTACTAATATCATATCCCGCATCACTCAAATGACATGTATCAATACAAACCCCAATATGCTTTTTATCCTCAACTAAATCAATTATTCGGCTAATCTCTTCTAATTTAGATCCCACTTCACTACCTTTACCAGCCATTGTCTCTAAAAGAATTGTCACATCTTCTTCTCCAAGTACTAAATTTAAACCCTTCGCAATATTTTCTATTCCTTTATCAATTCCAATCCCCACATGGCTTCCTGGATGTAAAACAACTTTTTTTATGCCTAATTTAGCACATCTTTTTAACTCTTCTTTTAAAAATTGTACTGCAAAATTAAATTTAACTTCATCATCATTAGCTAAATTAACTATATAAGGAGCATGGACAACTACTTTTGAATAATCTAGTCCTACCTCCTTCATCTTTTTAAATGCTTCTACACTTAAATTATCATCTATTGGATACCTACTAGTATTTTGCGGAGCCCCAGTATAAAACATAAATGTATTGGCTCCATATCCTAATGCTTCATTTAAACTTCCTAATAATTGACTATCCTTTTTATAGCCAACATGACTTCCTATTATTAACATCGATTTCCTCCCATAATTTAATTTTCTACACATTTATTACTATTTACTGGAATTTTAATATAATTAACACCAGTCATATCTAATTGCCCTCTAACTAACTTAGAAGACTCAGTCGGACTAGAAATATTATCTCTAATACCATGTGTACCATCAGATAAAGCCACATAATAACAATAACTGCCAACAACTCAATCAAAGTAAAACCATTTTCATTAACTTTTTTCATAATAAGAATTCCTCATTCTCACAATCTAAGAATAACACGACCAATCTCAAAAAGCAAACAAAAAAAAGACTTAAGGTATCTTTCTTAAGTCTTTATAGTCTATTCTAATCTATCTAATTAGTTTTCAACACACTTTGTACCAGTTGGAGTAGCGATATGATTCAAACCAGACATAGATAAATTACCACGAGCTAATTTAGAAGATTCAGTAGATGCAGCAACATCCTCACCAATACCATGAGTACCATCTGATAAAGCTACATAGAAAGTAGTAACTCTCTTACTTTCTGAACCATTGGTTCCAGTATTAGTTCTAACATTAACTCTTACGTATCCAGTAACATCTCTATTACCCCAAGATGACTTACCACCTTGCTCTAGAATAGTTGGTATATTAGCTTCAGCAGTGTTAGTAGAAGTTACCTTGCCGGTAGTAGCATCTTTTGTCCAAGTTTTACCTGTAGTATTGATTCTAACATAGTAATCTCCATCATCTGTTGCTGAAGAAACAATGTTATCATCACCACAAACTAATCCATCAGCAGTCCATAATGTAATTACTGCATTTGCATAAGCCTTTGCGTTATCGATAAATGTATCCTTTCTTGAATTTTCAATTGTTCTTGAAACAGCTGGAATAGCAACCATCATTAAGATACCCATGATTACGATAACAGCTAATAATTCGATCAATGTAAAACCTTTATCATTAATCTTTTTCATGTTTTTTTCACTCTCTCTTTCTATTTTATTTACATTTTAATCTTACTACATTAATTTTCAAATTTCAACATATTTTTTTATATTTTACAAATTTTACACTTTACAATTATCTGTCGTAAATAGCAGTAACAGAATTACATGTAAAGCTACTATTAAACTTCCTTGCAAAAGTTACAAATTGTGTCTTATCAGGGATGCTTCCTACATTAATATCTGCCTTTTTAAAGTTGTCAACTAGATTATTTGTCGCTCCATCTTCAGAAAGTTTTGAAGCTTCAACTAAAGGAACTCCTCTAAAAGTAGATTTAAAGTTTTCTACTAATTGAACATAATATTTAAGTTCATTTCCCTCTTTCTTTACAACTACAAATGACACTTGTTTTAAATAATCTCCTCCATTTGGTGGATCTTCAAACTCTGAATTATCTAAATAAGATAAAGTCAACACAATACAATTATTTGTTGAAGGCTTTTGCACAGTATTACCACCAGATCTAACTTGATATTCTGCTAAAGTCGCTAATTTTTTAGCATCCGTTACATAAGTACTAGATCTATTCTTATCTAAAATACCCATTACATTAGGAACCGCTACTACCATAATAAGACCAAGGATAACTATTGTTGCTAGTAACTCAACCAAAGTAAAGCCTTTCTTATTCTTAACCATTACTCTTCTTCACCTACCTTAAACTAATTATAACAAATATTTAAAATAATTAAATATTATTTTACAATCTTTTTAATATTTTCAATTTCCTTTAAGGTAGTTGTCGTATACATATCACTATCAAATAAATTACCATATCTAAATAATACAAATCCCTTATAATGTTCTAAATTCCTACTTAGAATAATCTCTTTCATAATAACATTATCATTCATCTGCCATTCAAATTTCCCCTCTTTAGCGTAATTATCAATACTACCAACCTTATAAAAAGCTAAAGCAACATACATATCAATGCTATCAACCTTAATTAAATCATTCCATTCTTTTATAACCTTCGAAAAAGGCTTCATCTCATTAAAAAATCCATAATAAACTTGTGGCATTATAAAATCAATATACTTCTTACTACTTAGCCATAACTTTACATCTGCAAACACTTTATTATAGTTATTCTCAATATTACCATCAGGTGATATTCCAAATATTATTTTATTTCTCTTACATACTTCATGTACTCTTTCTACCATCATATTAATAATCATTAATTTATATTGTTCAAAAGTCATATTTTCTTTCTTTAAATACTCCTCATAATCCTTTAAAGAAACATCAAGGGCTGGATAAAAATAATCATCAAATAATAATCCATCAATCTTATATTTACTAACTATCTCTTCAACTCCACTAACTATTAACTCTAAAACCTCTTCCTTAGCTGGATTATAGTATATTCCTCCATTAATATATAAAGTATCAGTATCTAAATATTTATAAGCCGGATTTTTCTTACTAATACTCTCTATATCATAACTACTCCTAACTCTATAAGGATTAATCCAAGCATATACTAAAATACCTCTCTTATGAGCTTCCTCTATAAAATAATCAAGTACATCATATCCTGGATATACTCCTTCCTCATTAGAAACAACTCTACTCCAAGGATAGATATTAGACTCATATATTGCATCACTAAAACTAACTACCTGTAAAATAATCATATTAAACTTCATACTACAAATATTATCTAACATTACTCTAACATTTTCTTTACTAATATCACTATCTTCATTCTTAATATACTTTCCTAAGTCAATATAACTAATAAAAATACCTCTATCTTCTCTTTTACTATTAACTGTCTTTCTCTCATTATCTTCTGCCTTCATATTAAATATAAAAAAACAAATAACTATAAACAAACAAATTATTATAAGTAACTTCTTCATAATATCACCAATTTAACTATACTAAAAACAACTTAAATAATTTGTCATTTTATATTTTCATTTCTAATTAAAAATAATCTTTTATTCCTATAAAAACCATAAAATATATCTTCTAATAAATATTCTTCTTTCTTTAAACTTTCTTCTATCCATTTCTTATCTTTACCAATCTGTATCAATACATCTTCTTGTATCTTCCCATCTATAATTACCGGTAAAGGATAAGTATGATTCTTATCATCTTCTCTTTTAAATATTGATAACTTTCCAGATGTTTCAAGTATTGCATAATCAACTTCTTCAATAGACTTAATTGACTTAGCTCTAAGCTGTGTAAGTAAATCATCTAAATTATATCTTTGCTTAAGCATCTCTTCAAAATTAACTTTACCTCTATTAATAATTACTGAAGGATTCCCATCAATAAGACTTCTTACATTCTCACTTTTTAATGATAACTTAGCTGAAAATATCTGTAACACTACTAAAACTGTAATAGGTATTATTGATAAAAACATATTATCATTATAATTTTCAATCGATATAGCCGCTAACTCCGCTATAAATATCGAAACTATAAAATCCATTATTGAAAGTTCCCCTATCTCTCTTTTACCCATTATTCTATATACTACTGTTATCAATAAATAAAAAAACAAACTCTTTCCAAATACTAATAAATATTTCATCATATCACCTATTAATATAATGAATAAAATCATATTTTTTTATACTTAAACATAACTTTAATTGAGGTGTAACATGACTTATCTAAAAAAATATGGTAAAAGACTTATCTTTACAATTACTTCTATTATTATTTCATTATTCTTATTAACCATTCTTTATTATTTTAATATAATTGGTCCTAATCTAAATAAAGTATTAAAAATAGTTATTATTCTTCTAAATATCTTTATAAGTAGTTTTATCTTAGGCAAAAACACTATAAGTAAAGGTTATTTAGAAGGAATTAAATTTGCTTTAATAATCATCCCTATCCTTATATTTATATCTTTAATAACTCATTCTAAATTAGAATTAAAAGTAATTTTATATTACATTATCATTTTAATAACTTCTATTCTTGGAAGTATGATTGGTATAAGTAGAAAAAAAGAGTCTTAAAGACTCTTTTCTCTTGTTTTAATATATTGTTTAGGATTAACGATTACTACTGAAGTAATTGGTACTTCTCCTTTAACAACATATTTAAAAGCTGCATCATATCCAAATCCATTAGAAACTATATGATTAACTTCTTCTAAATATAAATCTCTAAAATCTATTTGTTCACTTCTAGTTTCATTACTTCTTCCTGGAATCATCAAATTAATATATCTAGAAATTAAACCCATATAGAACTCATCACTTGCAGAAGTAGTTGGTGCCTCACTAAGTATCTCTTTTAATACTTCTTCTGAAATAACACTTTCTTTTCTTCTTCTTTGAACAAGTTCTCTCATTTCTCTATTTTTCCCAAATGTAACATTCTTAGGTCCCTTATAATTAGGCCAAAATTCTACTGGAAAAACTCCATCTATATAATCTCTAATAATTAAATCAATATCATCTCTACATTTATCTAACATACTATAATCCCCCTTTAGACGCAGAAAGCTTCATAAGTATACCACAATATTAAATATATGTAAAGAAAAAAAATCTAGACCAAAAAAGACATCACCTAAGATGTCCTTTTCTCTAATTAGTAACAATAATATTCCCATTACTAGTCTTAATTGTTCCTGTCTCAAAGTTAGCAGCACTTGTACCATTAACAATATCTTTCCAATTAAATTTCTTACCAGTCTTATTAACAATAGTTTTAAGAGAATTATTAGTAAATGCATTAGTTCCAATACTAGTAACTGTACTTGGTATAGTAACAGTAGTTAACTCATTATATCTAAAACATTCATTACCAATCGATTTTAATCCTTCATTTAAAGTTACTTTACTAATTTTGTTTTTACTAAATGCTGCTAACCCTATCGTTTCAATATTACTTGGAACAGTCACTTCAGTTATTGAATTATTATAAAAAGCTGCATATTCAACAGTTTTTAAATTACTCGGTAATTTAACTGAAACTATTCCAGTCTCCATAAAAGCAAGTTGCCCTATTTTAGTAACCGAATCCGGTATTACTACACTCCAACCTTTCAAAGCTTTTTGATTATAGAACACTCTATCTTTAATAGTCTTTAAAGCTACCCCATTTTTAGACCCTAAAATAACAAACTCACCATTACCAAACTCCGAATAATCTCCAATATATCCCGTAATAGTAGAATAATCAATTGTACCATTGTCATTTCTCTTATATGTAAATGAATTTTCTGGCAAGATCTTATTATCCGCAAAAGCCAGAGTTCCAATAGTCGTATCTTTTCCAGGAACCATTGTTTCTATACCATCAGTTAACTCATTATATCTAAAACATTCATTACCAATCGATTTTAATGTCTCAGGTAAACTTATCTTCTTAATCTTATTTCTACTAAAAGCTGCTATTCCTAATGTCTCCGTACTATTTGGGATTTTTACTTCTTCTAAACCATTATTATAAAAAGCCGCATAACTAATTGTCTTTAATCCTTCTGATAAAGTAATTGATGTTAATTTATTTTGCATGAAAGCAATTTGTCCTATTGTCTTTACTGTATAAGGAACAGAAACATTTGTAATACCTTTATTAAAAAATGACCTATCTCCAACCTCTGTAACTCTCTTTCCATCTATAGCACCAGGAACTATAACATTTGCCCCACATATTGGTTTATATTCTGTTAAAGTAACTTCTGTTTCTGTCTCTGTATATTTATAACATTGATCAGCTTTTTCTTTATTAAGTAAAACTAATGGTTTTACATCTGTTATTTTAGTGCCATCCGCATCATAAACAATTATTTTCTTTCTATTGCCAACAGGTATAAATTCAACTATCTTTCTAGCATCTTGATATACATCACTTTTCTTTAATTTATCTCTTCCTATTAAAGTAATTTTCCACCCTGCTAAATCAACACTATTAAAATAATAATTTATATCTACTTTATTATTAACAAGTGCCATTGTCGCAACAACATAAGAATCACTCCATGTCGCAAAGCCACTTTTTCCTAAATTAGTAACATCATCAACTAAGTTTGCTATATGAATGTAGTATGTCGTATCCGGATCATCTATTTCAAAAGTCGAATTTACAACCTCTTTTTCCGCTTCATTTATAAATGTTCTCGCACTATTAACATAAATATCTTTTCTAGCATCCATAATAATTAAATTAATTGAAGGTATCGCAATAGCCATTAAAATACCCATAATAACTATTACTGCAAGTAACTCAATTAATGTAAAACCCTTTTCACTTTTTATACTCATAATATTTCACTCTCGATCCTATATAAATAATATCATTAAAAAGAATCATTTTCAATAACAAAAGACATCTCTTTTAAAGATGTCTATCAATCCTTTGTAATATTAATATTACCATTATTAGTTTTAACTATACCAGTCTCAAATGTTGCTGTCTCTGCTCCTTCAAGTATTGTTTTCCAGTCAAAGCTTTTTCCTGTCTTATTAACTTTCTTTATTAATTTAGGATTACCAGAGAAGGCTTGTCTTCCTATACTAGTAACGCTACTAGGCACAATTACTTCTGTCAAGTTATTATTATAAAATGTTGCATAAGGTATTGTTTTTAAATTACTAGATAATTTTACCGAAGATATTCCAACACTAATAAAGGCTAGTTGTCCAATATTCGTTACTGAATCTGGTATTACAATACTACATCACGCTTTTGTAAAATACCATCAAAAAAGAGCCTTCTACAGCTCTTCTTCTATCATTTTTATTTCTCTTCTTGTAATAAATTTCTTATATCTATAATTTTTTGGCAATATTGAAACAAGTATTTCTCTAGATAATTTTTCCCTTTTATAATACTCTTCAAATAATCCACCCTTTTTTTGAAGAAGTATTGGTCCAAAGAAATATTCTCTTTTACTATAATGTTTCTTTCCTCTTTTAAATTTAATTATTTGATATATAAACTTTTTATCTTTAACCAATTCTTCATCATCAATATAGAAACCATTTTTTGTTAAAAACTTTTTTATATCAATTTGATAATTATTGGGACTAATTATAATTGTCTTTATCTTCTTTAAAACAGCCATATTATTTTTAAATATGCCTATCATATTTCTACCACCCATTCCTGAAATAATAACTGTATCTATCTCATCGGAATAAGTATCAAGTCCATTTCCTAAACGCACCTCTATTTTATCTTCTAACCCTTCTCTTTTTATATTCTCTTTAGCTTGTTTAACTGGACCTTCTGCAATATCAGAAGCAATTGCTTTAATATTTTTATTCTGTTTAACTAAATAAATATCTAAAAAAGCATGATCACAACCAATATCTAAACAAAAGGAATTAGCTTCTACTAAATCCCCTATTTGTTTTAATCTATCATTTATTTTCATTAGTCAGTCAAGAAATCCTTTAATTTTCTACTACGAGAAGGATGTCTTAATTTACGAAGTGCTTTAGCCTCTATTTGTCTAATTCTCTCACGAGTAACTCCAAATATTTGTCCAACTTCTTCTAGAGTTCTACATTGTCCATCATTAAGACCAAATCTAAGTCTAAGTACTTTTTCTTCACGATCTGTTAAAGTTGATAATACTCCAGATAATTCTTCTTTTAACATTTCAACTGTTGCATATTCTTCTGGACCCATAGTTCTCTCATCTTTAATAAAGTCTCCTAAATGAGAATCATCTTCTTCACCTATTGGTGTTTCTAATGAAACTGGATCTTGTGAAATCTTATAAACTTCACGAACTTTATCAATAGAAATTCCTAACTTTTTAGCAATTTCCTCATCAGTTGGTTCACGATTTAACTCTTGTGTTAATTGTCTTTGTACACGAGCCAATTTATTAATAGTTTCAACCATATGTACTGGTACACGAATAGTTCTAGCTTGATCAGCTATTGCTCTTGTAATTGCTTGTCTAATCCACCAAGTAGCATATGTTGAAAATTTATATCCTTTAGTAGGATCAAACTTATCTACAGCTTTCATTAATCCAATGTTACCTTCTTGAATTAAATCTAAGAATAACATTCCACGTCCTACATATCTCTTCGCAATACTAACAACTAAACGCAAATTTGATTCAGCTAACATTCTCTTAGCTTCCTCATCTCCTTCTTCAGCTCTTTTAGCATATTCAAACTCTTCATCTGAAGTAAGTAAGTTAATACGTCCAATTTCTTTTAAGTACATACGTACAGGATCATTAATTTTTACATCTTTTGATAATGTAATATCTTCAACCATAACATCTGAAGTAATTTCTTCTCCAGAAGCATCATCAGATCCATCTTCAGCAACAATATCAATATTAGCTTCTACTAAAGCATTATATAAGTCATCTAATGAATCACTATCTACATCTAATCCCTTTAATTCTTCCGCTAGTTGTTCATAAGTAATAAAACCTTGTTTCTTACCTTTCGCTAGTAATTTTTCTTTTCTTTCTTCAAGTGTTTTTATTTCTCCAACCATGTCTATTCTCCCATTCTTAAATTTCTAATTTTATTAGCTATCTTAGCTTGTTCTAATGGATCTACTTCTTTCTTCATCAAATTAGTTAATCTTTTAATTTCTTGGCTACAACGATATTCTCTTATAACCTTAAAATATTGAAATAACTCTTCTTTATTAGTCTTCTCATTATAATTACCTGCTAATATAGAATTTAATAAAATTAAAATATCTTCTTTATCTTGAACATAAGTATAAAAATCCGCCACATTTATATTACCATATAACTTATAATAATAGATAATCTCACTAGAAAGTATTCTACTCTCTTCACTTGGAAATACTATATTTTCCCCTTCTACTTGGCTAATTACCCAATCATTATTAAGCATAAAGTAAAGTATTTGTTCTACTGCTTTATCATACTTAGTTTTCTTAACTTCTTTACTTTTTACTTCTAAAGCAACTGTTTTAGAAGTGTTTTTAAAGGCTATCAAGTCTCTAAAACGTTTTTCCAGTGTATTATAACTTATATCAAACTCATTTGCAAGTCTTTTAAGTACGATTTCCACTCTAATTTCATCATTAATTTTAGCCGTTTCTTGTAAAACTTTATTTATATAGTCAGCTTTTTCTTCATCACTTTTAAAATTAACATTCTTTCTAAGACTCTGCATCTTAAAATCACTAAAGTTAATAGCGTTTTCTATAAGTCCTAAAAATCTCTCTTTTCCATTCTTTAATATAAATGAATCTGGATCATCATTATCTGGAAGTACTACAACTCTGACTTCAACTCCTTGGTCTAACAAATGTTCTCCAATACTAAGCATTGCTTTAACTCCTGGATCATCACCATCTAAACACAAAATAATATTATTAGAAAGTCTTTTGATCAAATTAAACTGATTATTTGTAAGAGCAGTTCCCATTAAAGCCACGGTATTTTTAACCCCTACAATACTCGCTCTAATAACATCCATAAATCCTTCCATCACTATAACAGACTTTTTAAGTCGACATTCTTCTCTTGCAATATGATAGTGATAAAGCATTTCTCCTTTTTTAAAGATATCCGTCTCTTTTGTATTTAAATATTTATTTTGATCAACATCTTTATAAATTCTTCCACTAAATCCAACGACTTGTCCAAACACATCATATAATGGAAACATAATTCGATCATTATATATATCATGATCATCACTTGAAAGTCCAATTCTATTTAATGTACTAAGTTCATATTTTTTACTCTCCAATAACTTAGTCAAATCATCCCGACTCTCCAGTGATAATCCTATTTCAAATTCTTTAATAGCTTCTTCATTAATACCACGTTTACTTAAATAACTTCTTGCTTCTTTACCAACTGCCGCCGATAAATTATTTTGATAATACTTAACCGCAAAATTATAGGCTTCATATAATTTATCAAACTTTGTAGTTTTTTTTGCAACGTTTACTGAAGAAACATTTACACCAACTTTTTCTCCTAAATATCTTAATGCTTCTCTAAAGTCAATATGCTCATAATTCATCAAAAACGTATAAACATTTCCTGTCGCATGACAAGAAAAGCATGTATATATTTGTTTTTCTCTTGAAACGCACATCGAAGGATTAGAATCATCATGAAAAGGACAAACTCCAAAAAAGTTTTTACCTCTAGCAACTAAAGGAATTCTCTCTCCTATGATGTCAACTATATCTGTCTTACTACGAATAATATTCGCTAAGTCATTATTCAACTGACACCACTCCTTCTAAACACCAATTAATATATCATATTTTGACATTTTTTTCAATAAAAGCCTCTCTAAACCTCACTAGTTCAAAGAAAAAACTAGAGTCCAACCTCTAGTATTCCCATAAAATAGTTTTTTTTTTCTAAATCAACGACTTCCTCATAAATGTCTCAATATCTTTATCTATATAAACATCTACTAAACCTTTATTAACTATTTTTACAAAACCTAATCCATTAATAACTAAATCCTCATCATACTTAACTTGATAAGTAATCTTATTTTTATCTCTAAGTTCATTATTATTAAGTAAATTAAGTAATCTTCTTACCTTTAAATCATTGGAAACAAATAACGTAAAACTATTCTTCTCTCCCTCTACATAATCTATTCTTATTAAATCCTCAATAATAATAGATTGATTAGGTCTAAGTTGATATGTTCTAGGTTTAATTTCTTTCTTAGCTGATATTTTCTTTACAATACTAGCATCAACATGATTTAATATTGATCCTGTATCTACAAGTCCCGGAGTATCTATTAATGTTAAATAATCATTAATTTCAATAGAAACAGTATTTAGGGTTGTTGAAGGTAAAGGAGACATTGTTAATTCTTGACAATTATCTGAATAATTTTGTATCAATTTATTTATCAAACTGGATTTACCCGCATTAGTATGTCCAACTACATAAACATTTTTGGAAGTCTGATAAAACTTAATTCTTTTTAACAAGTAATCTATATTATAATTCTTACTAACACTAACAACAATTACCTCTTCAAAATGAATATCTTTCTCTTCTAAATATTTAATTAACTTAGTTTCTTTAACTGACTTTGGTAAAACATCTCTTTTATTTAAAACTAATATCATCTTATTAGGTATAATACTTCTAATTTGTTCTATATTCTTCTCTAAATTAAGTAAATCTGTAATATATAAAACTAAGTCTTTTGTCTGTCCTACTCCTTTTAATATCTCTAGATACTCATCATTTGACTTAGTAACCATTTGATATTCTCCATAATTTTTCAATCTAAAACATCTTTGGCATATATCATTATCTAAACTTGTCGTATAACCTTCTTGTAAAACATTTTCATCCTGTAATTTTACTCCACATCCCATACATGTTTTAATCTCTTCTTTATCCATAATATTTTCCTCTTTCAAATAAATCACGTTTTTCATAGTATTTTACTATTTTATTTTCAATCAGTCTATTAAGTCCTGTTATTTTTAAATCTTTTTTCCCTAAAGGGTCTACTAAAATAGTCTTAATTTTATATCTTTTTCCCGCTAAAATATCTGTAACTATTTGATCTCCTATCATAACCATTTCATCTTTTTTTAATTTTTCATTTTTTCTTATTTTTCTTAAACTCCTAGTAGAAGGCTTTAAACTCCAAGCTACCCCTTTTATCCCTAAATCTTCTAAATAAGGATCAATTCTTTGTTGAGTATTATTAGAACTTATAAATATTAAGAAGTCTTTTTCTAACTCTTTTATAAGCTTCCTTGTCTCTTCAGGACATTTTTCATGTTCTATTAAACCTAAAGTATTATCTAAGTCAAATATTAAGCACTTAATACCATCTTTTTTTAATTTTTTATAATCTATTTCAAATATGTTTTTCTTATACATATCTGGCCTAAACAAACTCACTTTAATCACTTCCAGACTAATTATTAACTCTTTGAGTAACCATTTCAGTTCCCATAGTTATCTTATCAAATATATATCCATTATCTTTTCCAAATTTAATTATATTTCTTAAAGCATCCCTTGTATAAGCTTTAACATCATGCATTAAAACTATATTAATTCTATCTCTTGATAATCTAGAAACTACATTATTATAAATAACATTGGAATTAACATTTGGATCGTTAGTTGCATCTCCACTAGACACATTCCAATCATAATAACGATAACCCTTATTTAAAACTTCTTTTGTTAAAGTACTCATAATACCAGGCGAATAACGTCTACTAATTGTATTACTAGATCCTCCTGGAAATCTAATTATTTTTGACTCTTCTCCTGTTATTCTCTTAACTCTTTCAGAAACTGCACCTAAATCATTGAAATAAGCATCAACTGAAGCATAAACACTACTATAAGTATGCGAATAAGTATGTAATGCTATGGTATGTCCCTCTTCATATGCTCTTTTAATTAATTCATCAGGTCCATAGCCCGTTACAAAGAAAGTTGCCTTAACGCCTTCCTCTTTTAAAATATCTAATATCACATTAGTTGTTCCATACTTAGGACCATCATCAAATGTTAAGTAAATAGTTCCATTTGCTCCTCTTTTTGAAACAATAACTTTCCTCTCTACACTAGCTTTATTTCCTTTTTTATCACTAACTGTATAAGTAATTTTATATTCTCCAACCTTAGAAGTATCAACACTACCAGATATCTTAACAGCCTTATCTAAATCACTATCACAGTTATCACTAACACTAACTCCTAATTCCTTATAATTATCTCCTACAAAAACATAAACTATCTCGTTACCATTTAACTTAACAACTGGAGCAATCTCATCTTTATAAATAATCTTTCTACTAACACTACTCTTATTACCATACTTATCTTTAACTGTATAAGTAATTTTATTCTTACTCTTAGAAACCTTAACTTTATCTGTTATATCTCCATCATAGTCATCAACAGCACTATATTCTTCCTCTTTATATTTTTTTCCCGGACAAACTAAAATATCCTCATCACTAACAAGTTTAATAACAGGAGCATTCTTATCGATTACTCTAACCTTTCTTACTATTTTCTTTTTAAACAATCCTTCTTTCACTGTATAAGAAACATCATAAGTACCAAGTTTATTCGAATTAACACTACCTGTCACCTTCACATTTTTAGTTACATCTCTTCCTAAGAATGAAGCCTTATATCCCTTCTCAACATATTCATCTTTATAACCAATTTCAATGTATCTAGAACCCTTCAAACTAATTGAAGGCAACAATAAAAAATTGTAAATACAAACTACTAAAACTATTCCTAAAAAAACACTTAATCCAGCAAAAAAAGCATTATTACTTTTAAACCTTTTTATCATATGTTTATTGTATTTGTTAATTCTCTTTTCTTCCATAAATTCCACCATCACTACTACAATTATACTAAAAAATACCTCTATTGTCTATAACACCTATTTATCATATTTATTATTCTTAATAAACTCCCTCAGTATTTTAGTAAGTGCTCTCTTCTCTATCCTAGAAACATAACTTCTAGATATTCCTAACTTCTTACTAATAGTTTTCTGTGTCTCTTCATCCTGATTATTTAATCCATATCTTCTTATTAATATTTCCTTTTCTCTAGGTGTTAATACCGATATATACCTCTTCAACAACAAAATATTATCTTTTAAATCTATATCTGCCGCAAAATCTGGTGTTGGTGTTTTTAAAACATCCATTATCGCAATCTCATTTCCATCCTTATCAAACCCAACCGCATCATTTATAGAAATATCATTATTATAACGATTATTACTTCTAAAATACATAAGTATTTCATTTTCTATACATCTAGCACAATAAGTCGTAATTTTAACTCCCTTATCGCTAGAAAAAGTATCCACTCCTTTTATTAATCCAATTGTTCCTATACTAATTAAGTCATCACTATCTACATATTTATTATCAAATTTTTTTATTATATGAGCAACTAATCTTAAATTATGTTCAATAAGCTTATTCCTATCATCCATATTTCCATTCATTTTACCTTTAATACATTTCTCTTCCTCTATAGGATCTAAAGGTTCTGGAAAAACATCATTAGAATAAGACCCTGTAAAACAAAATAAATTCTTTAAAATATCTATAATACTAAAAAACATATAATCCTCCTAAGAAATTATATGTCTTTCTTTGTCGATTAATTAGTATTATGTTTCTTTCTAAATAGGTAACCTAAGTAATATAAAGTTATTCCTACTCCTGAACCAACACTATCTATTATCATATCTTTTACTTCACAGGATCTTCCTACAACAAATAATTGATGTACCTCATCACTGCAAGCATACAAAATACAAATAAAAAGTGCTACTAGTAAAGCTTTTGTATTTATACCTAAATATTCTCTAACTAAACTAATCATTAAAAGTCCTAATATTAAGTAAACTCCTAAATGAGCTCCTTTTCTAACTGGAACAACCAAATATTTTAAGACTTTTTCTTTCTCTTCACTAGTTAAATCTCTTCTGATAATTTTTTGAACTGTTCTAACTATTACCCCATCACTTTTCTTTGTTGAAGCAACTCCTGTATCATTAGAAAACATAAATATTAGACCCATCCATAATACTACTAATATAATTTTAATTATCTTACGCATTAGCATTTTTCTCTTCATTTATCTTTCTTAAAGCAATCTCTTGATAAGCCACTGTAATATCATTAAATTCTAATTTTTGATAAACTTCTCTTCCCTTTCCCAGTAATAAAACTATATCTTTATCTTTAGCCATCGCAATTGCATTCTTAATTGCAAGTTTTCGATCCGGAACAATCATCATATTACTATATTTATCTTTAATACCCTCATACATCATATTAACACTATTAACCATCGCCATATTATCTGGATCATCATAAGTAAATATAACATAATCTGTCATATCACAAACACTCTTCCCAATACTACTTAACATACTTAAATCTTTATCCATAACAGCTCCCAACACAACAATTGTATTATTAACGCCTAACGTATGAACAAAATTAATAAGTTTAATAATACTATTAGTAGTATGAGCATAATCAACCATAACATAATATGAAGAATCTGTCTTTAACATTTCCATTCTTCCAGGAACCACTAAGTCTCCTATTTTATCTAAGAATTCTTCTTTCCTATATCCTACTGTTAAAACACATAATATCGCCGCCGCTAAATTATAAATATTAAACTCTCCAAGTAATGGACTAAGTACATCAAATTCCTCATTATTATATTTAAATTTAATAAGAGTTTTTGAATTATTAATACTAAAATCAACTATTTGTAAAGTACAATCATCTGCTCTTCCATAAGTTAAAACAACTCCCTTGCAAAGGCTTTTAACACTTTCAAAATAAGGATCATCTCTATTAATTATATAACAACCATTCTCCTTAACTTGTCTAAGTCCCATTCCCATAATATTAAAATATTCTATAAATTTATTATTATCATCTAAGTACTCATTAGCTAAATTTGTAAAAACTAAAACATCATAATTAGAAGCAATTAAACTTTTCTGTAAAATTTCTCTACTGGAAACCTCCACAACAGCATACTTGCAGCCAAATTTAACAAACTCTCCCAAGCCTTCATATAATTTAGAAGCATCAAGTACTTTATCCTTATCTTCATCATTAAAAGCCGCACAACTTCTTCCATTAGTCCCAATATAACCAGTTCTATTAATTCCTAATAAACTCTGAATAATTATTGAAGTACTTGTTTTTCCATCTGTTCCTAAGACTCCAATCATCCCCATCTTCTTATCTGGAAAATCATAAAATTTCTGACATAAATATGGAAATTCTCTATTTGTATCAGGAACTTTTATAACTGCTACTCTAGGATCATGTATATCTCTACTCGCAACAATAGCACAAGCACCATTTCTTATAGCCTCTTCTATACAATTATGTCTATCTAAATTACTATCAATAGTACATACAAATAAATCATTCTTTTCTACTTCTAAAGAATTATTTCTAATATTTCTAATAATTAAATCTGTTCCTATCCCAGGATATAAATCATTTAGCTTTTTCATCCTATTCACCTATACAAATTATACAGTAAATAGCTTTTAAATCAAAGTTTTTTTCTTGATATAGTATTTAATTTACGTTAAAATTTATATAAGGTGATAAAGATGAAAACATTCATAGTTGGAGCTGGTAGTGACTTAGGTGTCCATATCGATGGAGCTTCTCTTGGTCCAGTTCAATTACTAAATGATTTAAAAAGTTTTTATAAAGGTGAATCAATTACTATCATGCAACCTGCTGATATAATTAAAAGTAGAAACCTTTCTGATAGAAGAAAAAATGAGTATGAAATAGATGCTGTAAATACAAAAATCTATAACGCTATCGTTGAAAAAGCAAAAGATAATTATTTTCCTATCGTAATTGGTGGTGATAGTTCCGTATCTATTCCTATAGCTTTAGCCAGTGCTAAAACTTATACTAATATTGGTATGATCTTATTTTCTCCTTATACTGATTACAATACTTTTAAAACAACAGTATCTGGAAACATAAATGGCTTATCTCTAGCAGCTATAAACGGTTATAAAAATCATGAACTACGTCTTTTCCATGATGGTAATATTGTAGAGCCATCTAAAACTGTTGTTATTGGAGCGAGAAGTATTGATGACTGGGAAAAAGAAAATGTTAGGTATTCTGGAATAACAGTTTATACCAATGAAGACATTAAACAAAAAGGTATTGACACAGTTGTCAAAGAAGCTTTTGACATCGTAACAGAAAAAACTAAAGGTGTTCATATAAGCTTCGACTTAGGTCTTTTAAATCCTGAAATTGCTCCTGGTGTATCTATACCAGAATTTGATGGAATGACTGAAGAAGAAGTCATGCATATTAATAAACTAATCATGGAACATATGAAAGATATTGTTTCATATGATCTTATCGAATTTAATCCTTTACGTGATGAAGGAAGAAAAACTGAACAAATAGCCTTAAACTTACTAGCTCAAATAATAAGAAGTGCTGAATTAAAAAAAGAGTTTCCTACTATTTAAACTCTTTTTTCTATGAAAAAAAATTAGAGAACTAAGTCTCTAATAATTTCTATCTCTTAAAAATGCTGGAATATCAAAGTCTCCATCCCCAGAATCATCACTTGATTGTAATACTTCTGGCTCTTTTGTTGGAGTAGATCTTCTCGTAGGTTGTGCATTACTAAATACTGGTTGTGCTTGTTCTGGTTGAACAACTGTATTTTGTGCAACCTTTTTATTTTTATCAAAACCAGTCGCAATAACTGTAACAATTACCTCATCTGATAAGTTTTCATTAATAACTGAACCAAATATTGTATTAATATCTGTATTAGCTGCTGCTCTAACAACTTCAGCTGCTTGTTCAGCTTCAAATAATGTTAAATTAACTCCACCAGTAATATTAATAATAGCATCAGTTGCTCCTTCAATTGAAGTTTCAAGTAATGGTGATGAAACTGCTTGTTTAGCCGCATCTATAGCTCTATCTTCACCCATACCAATACCGATACCAATAATTGCTTGTCCAGATTTTTCCATAACTGCTTTTACATCAGCAAAATCCAAGTTAATAAGTCCAACTACTGCAATCAAATCTGATATAGATTGAACACCTCTACGTAATACATTATCAACTTCTTTAAATGCTTCATACATTGGTGTAGATCTATCAATAATTTCTCTCAAACGATCATTTGGAATGATGATTAAAGTGTCAACATGTTTCTTTAAATCTTCAATACCAGCAATTGCTTGTTTCATTCTTCTTGGACCTTCAAATGAGAAAGGTTTAGTTACAATCGCTACTGTTAATGCTCCAAGACTTTGTGCAATCTCAGCCACAACAGGAGCAGCTCCTGTACCAGTTCCTCCTCCCATACCACAAGTAACAAATATCATATCAGCACCAGTTAAAGCTTCTTCTATTTCTTTTTTAGACTCAATAGCTGCTTCTTTACCAATAGCTGGATTAGCACCTGCTCCTTGTCCATCTGTTAATGCTGTACCTAATTGAATTTTAACATCTGCTTTAGATTGATTCAAAGCTTGTTTATCTGTATTAGCCGCAATAAATTCAACACCTTTAACACCGGACTCAACCATTCTGTTAACAGCGTTTCCTCCACCGCCACCAATTCCAATAACTTTTATGGTAGTTACCATATCCATTTCTAATCCGCCTATCATCCTAGACCTCCTTAATTATCAAAAAAATGTCCAAATACTCTACTTATTATATTATCGTTAATAGCTACCTTTTGTCCAGTAGATACTAAACTTTCTCTCTCATTTTCATTAATCATACTATAGGTTCTACCTCTAAGTAAAAGTTTATCATCAAAGTACTTGATTACTCCAAATGCACTACTATACTTATTATGTCTTAAACCCATAACTGGTATATTGCAAACCTTAGCTTCTATTCCCAAAATACTCTCTACCAAATATTGAAAACCAGCTAACTCACTCAATCCACCTGTTACAATTATATAACGTATTTCCCTATTTGTTAAGTTTTTTATCGATATTTTAGCAAGTTTTAGTATTTCTGCAACCCTTGCTTCAACTACTTTAGAAATTCCCACTTGTGAAATTTCCTTTTCTTCATCAGCCATAGTTAAACATTTTATAACATCATTTTGATCTGCATAACTACTAAGTGCTACTGCAAAACTCTCTTTAAGACGTCTACTATCACCTAAACGTAATTTAAAAATATATGAAATGTCCTGATCAACATTAAAACTGCCTACCGGAATAGTTGCATTCTTAATTTGAATACCTTTATTAAATACTGAAACATTAGTACTTCTTTCCCCAATATTAATAATTGCTCCTACCACATCATCAGTCTTTTTTGTAGAAGCTGTAAAATAGTCTCCTGTTGAACTATAAGCCATATCTATAGTTTCTAATCCCGCTAATTTTAAAACTTGTAATATTCTATATAAAGGTTCTTTAAGTAAAGTACTAACTACAACTTTAGCCTCTATTGCTTTTCCAGCCATTCCTTTTGGGTCTTTAATATTTTCCTTATCATCAACCGTAAAACTAATAGGAGTTGCTGTAATTACCTCATATTCTTCATCAATATTTCCTACTAAAGCATCCTTTAAAACATTTCTAACATCTGCACCTCTAATACATTCATAATCAATAACATCACAAGAACCAACCACAATATTCATCATACAATCAGTTGGCGGAACACATGCAATAACTTTAGTTATCTTAATCCCAAGCATTGCACTGGCTTTTTTAACCGCATTCCTAACACTAGTAACAGCTAATTTAGTATCTTCAATTTGTCCATTTTTAATACCCTCAGACTTACTACTAACAGCAGCTAAAGTATGAAAAGTACCATTATGTTTTTCACACACAACAACCTTAATACTATTAGTACCTAAATCTATTGAAGTATAAATATCACTCATACTAGCATCTCCTATTCTTAAATTTAATTATACTATAAAAAGAAAATTTGTAAAACACATTTCTAAAATTATTACTAATTTAAAACATAAATATCATAAAAATCTATATTACCAATTTTCTTTCCATTATCAATAACATAGTTTAATGCTCTATTATCAGTCTGTCTAATTGGAGACAATTCCGCCTTATCAACTAAAAATATAGCGTCCTCTCTTTTCTTAATTTCTCTAAGTAATTTATTACTTCCATCATACCCAAAATTACCCATATTAATTAAATCTATATAAGAAATCTTCATATCATTAATAAGTCTAAAATAATACCCATCTGAACCTAAAAAAACAAATTCTCTATCTTTATTTTCTTCTAAATATTTATTAACTTTCTTTGTAAAAAGAAGCGAATCATAATCAATAAATCTATATTCAAAATGTTTTATATCATTAGGATAAATAATCTTTTGATCAAATCTAAAACCAACCATAAGTATAGCTGCAAAAATAATAATTGCCACTCCAAACAAATTAGGTTTAATAATATCTTTTTTTACTTTTAAAAGTATCATCAGTAAAAAGGCTAAAAATGCTACTATAAAATGATATATATCAAATAATGGTATCATAATACTATAAAAAGCTAAAATATAATAATTATTTAAATTTTTCTTATCTTTTAAAATGAAATAAATAGTAATTAAAACCATTACCACAAAGAAAAAGAAATATATTGTAAATTTCCCATTACCATTTGCAAAATCAAAAAGACCAAATACACATAAATCTAAAAATTCAAAAAAACTACCACTTATAAATAAATATAAAACAAATAAAAGTATTGGACTAACTAATCCTACAAACCTCTTTTTAATTTTACTGAAATCTTTAATATAATATAAACTTGGTAATAATAAACAAAAACCCACACTCTGTTTTGTTAATACTGAAATTCCCAAAATTATTCCAATCAAATAATCAGACACTTCTTTTTTCTCTAAACATATTAATAACACCAATAAATAATATAAAAATATATTATAACTTGGAAAAGACACATTAACTGGTACAAATAAAATTGGAATAATAAACCAAGCCCTCTTATCTAACAATGAAAACAGCAAGAAACAAAACAAAGTTGAAATAAGTGCCCCTTCTATATGAAAAACAAGCATACTAGAACCAAATAAATGAAAACCAAGTGACATAAGGAATGGATAAAATGGCGTAATTACCATATTAAAATCTTTATATGGAATAAGACCTAAATAAATATTATGACTGAATCCATAATTCCAAATCTCATCTAATCCAATTGGAGATAAAAGAAGATTCCATCCTAAAAAAACACTAAATAAAAATACAAAACCAATTATTTTTTTATAATATTTCTTAATCATATTGTTCTCCCATAATAATAAACATTATAATCTTCATTTTCTTCTATCACAATACTATTTTCCATAATATAATAACATCCATCATTATTTTTAACTCTATTAATCATCTTCATAGTACCATTATAACCAAAATTACCATTGATGGGAACCATATAATAATCTAGTTTTTCTTCATTAATAATCTTAATTAATACTCCCTTACTAAAAAGTATATTAACACTAGAATCACTTTTATATTTCAAATAAAGTTTATTTAATCTATTGAAATTATCTCTCCTTTTGAAAAAGCATAACTAAATCCATAATTCCAAGCTGCATCATAACAATTTAAATTACTAAAAAATGTTAAAGCCATAAGGGCTACAACAAAGACAACTACATACTTGCTATTTTCTAATATAAATTTAAATATTCTATTATCTTTAATTTTCATACTCAACTATTCCTTAAATAAATCTCGTAATTACCCATTTTCTCTACCATTTTACAATTGTCTACAACATAAGAAACAGCTTCCTTTAAATATTGTTGTGAAGATCTATCATCTAAATAACACTCTTTATCAATAACAATCAAAACATCATCTAATTCTTTAAGTTTATTAATAATTTTATTTGTTCCATTATACCCATAGTTACCATAATTAGGCAAATCAAAATAAGTAATCAAACCATCACTCTTAATCTTATAAAAGTAATTTTCTGATCCTCTTAAAAAATAAACCACTTTCTTATTCTGTTTCAAAAGATACTCATCAAGTCTTTTTACATTATCTACATATTTATCAGAAAAAACCGATAATTCAAAGTTTTTATAATTAATGATTTTCATACCATTCAACCATTTACTCTCCATAAACATCCAAATAATACCTATTGCTAAAATAAAAATAATTGCATACTTTTCTAAATTAATATTAATTTTTAAATCTGTAAAAATAACTAAAAAGAATAAAGCTAAAAATAATGAAACATGGTAATAATCAATTAAAGGAAAAGAACAACTCATAAATAACAAAAGATAATAATTACTTATATCCTTAGGCTTCTTAATTATCCTATAAATTAAAACTATAAAAGCTAAAATCAAACAAATCAAATAAAATTTATCATAATAAAAATTACTATTTCTAAAATCAAATAATCCTAAAAAGCACAAGTCAATGCAATCATCAAGTCCTGAAGTAATAACTAAATATAAAAGACAAACTAAAACTGGAACAAAGAAACCTTCTATTCTTCTTAAAACCTTCTTCCAATCACTAAATAAATAGTAAATTGAAGCAAGACATAAAAGACCTCCCACAGTTTGTTTTGTAAGAAAAGAACACCCTAATAAAATTCCAATTAAATAATCAGACTTTCCCTCTTTTTCTAAATAAATAATTATCGTTGTAAGCAACAACAATAAAAAGTTATATCCTGGAAAAATAACAGAAGTCATTGCAATTGGAAAAGGCATTAATAATACCGCAAAATAACAAAAAGACTTTTTATCAAGTAGTTTAAACACAAAATAAGAAAAAGCAGTTAATAATAACGCTTGTCCCAAGTAGTAACAAATAATAGATTTTGAAAATAATAAAAACAAAGAATAAAGAAAAGGAGCAAAAGGTAATATTACCAAGTTAAAATCAGCATAAGGAACCTCTCCCATTCTAATAGCGTAACTAAATCCATAGTTAACATAAGTGTCTCCTCGAGATAAAGTATAAATAAAAAGAAGACAAAAAAAAGAATAAATAAAAATTAAAAAATATTTAATTAACTCTTTCTTCTTTTTTGTCTTCATTAGTTACTCCTTAATTTGAAAATGATTACCACTATCTAAATAAAGTATACCCTTCCTACCTTCTAATTGTTCTAACACATCATTATAATATTCAATTTGTTTAAACTTAGTCAAAGTCAAATAAACCATATTTCCATCATCCATATATAATAAAAATCTATCTTTATCATAGTCATTTGGAACATATTCAATATCTGATATCTTACCTAGTGTACCCTTATCAACCTTAGCCATTTTTTCAATAAAAGTATCATACTTATCATCTGGAACATAATTGATAAGTCTAGGTACTCTAAATACTATATTAGCTTCGGTCTCAAGTATCGTTCTTTTATCCTCAAAAACCACCATACCTGAATCTTTATTAATAAATAAAGGTCTATTAACAGTAACATCTATTTCTAAAATATGATAAAATTCTCTTTTTATTTTAACTTCTCTTATATAAGGTGATTTTAATAGTTTCTTTTTCATTTTCAAAGAATTAGTCAAATAAAAGCTTGGATAATCTCTAATTCCCGCTAAATCAATAATATAATCATCTTTCAAATAATCAGCATTACTAATAATTATATTCTTAATTTTAGCTGTCATTGTTTTATACACTCCAAAAGATAGTCCTCCTATAACTAAAAGTACTATTAAAAATGGAATTATTTTTAATTTCTTCTTTTTGACTACCTTTTTTGCCATTTATTCTACTCCCAATTTACAAATTCTTGTTCTATTTTTAAATCAACATTATATTCTTTTAATACTGCATCATGTACATAATCAATTAATTCTTTTATATCTTTACTAGTAGCTTTATTATAATTAATAATAAAATTAGCATGTTTTTCACTAACTTTAGCACCACCATTAGAATAACCCTTTAGTCCTAAATCTTCAATCATCTTTCCTGCAAATCCTCCATCTGGATTACGAAAAACCGATCCTGCTGAAGGATACTCTAAAGGTTGAGATTCCCTTCTTCTTTCTCTTCTCTCATTAATAACTTCATTAAGAATTTCCCTATCGCCTTTTTTTAACTTAATAATAACCTCCAAACAAATATATTCTGGATGTTTTTGTAAAAACGAACTACGATAGTGAAAGTTTAATTCCTTATTTTCTAAAGTAATAATCTTATAATCTGGTGTTAACACTTTAACTTCTTGAACAACATATCCCATATCACTTTTATAAGCTCCAGCATTCATAAAAACAGCTCCTCCAACTGTTCCTGGTATACCAGATGCAAATTCAAGTCCTGCTAAACCCTTCTTCGCTGTAAGTAAAGAAAGTTTAATTAAAGAATAACCCGCTCCTACTCTTACTTTATTATTTCCAAAAAATTCAACCTCATCAAATGAAGATAATTTAATAATTATACCTTCAAATAAAGAATCACTAAAAAGTAAATTTGAACCATTACCTAAAATCTTATATTTAACATCATTTTCTTTAAGTAATCTTAGTAGCTTAATCAAACCATCAACATTTTTAGGATAAACAATAGCTAAAGCCTTACCACCTACTTTATAAGTAGTATATTTACTAAGTAAAGGATTCCTCTCTACCTTTCCTATCTCCGCTTTCTCAATCTTGCTAACAATATTCATTACATCTTCACCCAATTAACTTTCTAACTTCTTCATAAATTCTAGTTGCCGAATCACTAACTCCAAACTTACTACTAGCTTCATGCATTTTATTATATAACTCACTATCATTTAATAACTCATCAATTTTCTTAATTAAAACATCACGAGAAAACTCTTCCTCACTAACGATCGTACAAGCTCCATTATCCTCTAACTCTTTAGCGTTCATATATTGATGATTATGTGCAACATAAGGAGATGGAACTAAAATAGCCGGTAAACCTATCGCTGTAATTTCCGCAATAGTCGATGCCCCTGCTCTTGAAACAATTAAATCAGAATCTTTCATTAATCCTATTAAATTATCCATAAAAGGAACAATCTTAATATTTTTATTTACTTTTATATCCTTATAATTATCATAATAATTCTTACCCGTAATAATTAATACTTGATAGTCTTTATCATTAAATCCTGGAATTAATTCCTGTATTTTTTTAGTCATAGTAATAGACCCAAGTGATCCCATAACAATTATAACAAGTTTTTTACTTTTAACAAAGCCCAACTTTTCTCTACTTACAACCTTCGTATCAATAATTTCCTCACTTCGCGGATTTCCTGTATAAACAACCTTTTTCTTATTAAAGTATTTAACACTACCAGGAAGTGATACAAATACTTTATCGGCATATCTAGCTAAAAATTTATTAGATAATCCTGGTATTGAATTTTGTTCATGAATTGCTATTTTATAGTTAAGTTTAGAAGCCGCATATAAAACTGGTGCTGTAATATATCCCCCAACTCCAATAACAATATCCGGATTAAATTTTTTTATAACGCCCTTGGCTTTAATTACAGCTTTTCGATACAAGTCTAAAACATAAAAATTATCAAAAATTTTCTTTCTATTTAACCCAATCATCTCTATACCAACATACTCTATTCCAAGTTTAGGTATAATATCTTTTTCCATTCTATCTGTTGTACCTATATATAAAAAACTACTATCAGGTTCCATCATTTTAATTTTATTAATAATCGCAATGGCTGGATATATATGTCCACCAGTACCACCTGCTACTATTATCGCTCTCATTTAATCACCCAATTTCAAGTATTCATCACTTAATCTTATTCAAATAAATTATATCGCATACTAAGAAATATGTAAATAAAAGAACTAATCTTAAAAATTGTATTTTACTTAAATTTATGTTAAACTATTTAGCAAGAAAAGAGGTTGAAACATGGAAAGTATCGGTGTTATAGCGGAATATAATCCTTTTCATAATGGACATCTTTATCATTTAAAAAAGATTAAAGAAAAGTATAAAGACTCTCCTATAATTTTAATAATGACAGGTAACTTTACAGAACGTGGAGATGTTGCGATTATCGACAAATGGAAAAGAACAGAAATAGCCTTAAAATATGGAGCTGACTTAGTAATTGAATTACCTTTCCCTTTCGCAACTCAAAGTGCTGATTACTTCAGTGTTGGGGCTATTACTCTTTTAGAAAACTTAAAAGTAAAAAGATTAGTTTTTGGTAGCGAATCAAATGATCTTGACACACTAAAGTTAATTGCTAAAGTCCAAAATAATAATCCTGATTTTGATAAACTAGTAAAAATATATTCTAAATTCGGCAAAAATTATCCCACCGCTATTTCTCTAGCTATAAAAGATTTAACTAATAAAGAAATAACTACTCCTAATGATCTTTTAGGTGTAAGTTATTTAAAAACTATCTTAAAGTACAATTATAAAATAATACCTGAAACTATAAAACGAACTAATGATTATCACGCAGAAGAGTTAGCCCATGAAATATCAAGTGCTACTTCTCTTAGAAAAGCCCTAAAAGAAAAAAAAGATATTTCTTCCCAAGTACCAAATGATACAACTAAGTATTTAACAGATTTACATTTTATTGATGATTATTTTAATCTTTTAAAATACAAAATAATTACTGAAAAAGATTTATCTATTTATAATACTGTTGATGAAGGTATTGATAAACTTCTAAAAAAAGAAATAATAGCGGCTACTTCCTATGATGATTTAATAAATCGTATCAAGAGTAAACGCTATACATATAATAAACTTCAAAGAATGTTACTTCATATTCTTTGCAACTTCACTAAAGAAGAAAAAGAAAACTTTACTAAAATCACTTATATTAGAATTCTAGGTTTTAATACTAAAGGTCAAAAATATTTAAACTCCATCAAAAAAGATCTTACTCTTCCTCTCATTAGTAAAATTACTAAAGAAAAAGATCCTATGTTAACTTTTGAACTAGAAACTACTAAAATATATGCCTTAAATCTAGAAGCAAATAAACAAGAAGAATTAATTAAACGTGAATATCAACAAATAATAAAAGGAGATTAATATGATTAAAAGTAAAACTCAAGGACAAGTTATTGTTATATCATCCCCCTCTGGTGGTGGTAAAGGTACCGTAATTGCCGAATTATTAAAAAGAAATAAAAATTTATGGTTATCAGTCTCAACTACTTCTAGAGAAATACGTACCAATGATATTCCAGGTGTAACTTATAATTTTATTTCTAAAGAAGAATTCGAAGAAAAAATCAAAGAAGATTATTTTCTAGAATACACTAATTATGTTGGTAATTATTATGGAACTCCTAAAGCTCCTCTTAAAGAAAAACTAGCTCAAGGTATAGATGTCATATTAGAGATTGAAATAGAAGGAGCCAGTAACATTAAAAAACTTCTACCAGAGTCAATCTTTATATTTATAATGCCACCATCTATAAAAACTTTAGTAAAAAGATTAAAGAAACGTAATACTGATAGTAATGCCAAACTCCTAGAACGTTTCCATAAAACCTATAAAGAAATAAACGAAGTAACTAAATATAATTATGTTGTTGTTAATGATATCTTAGAAGATACCATTGATAAAGTTGAAGCTATTATTAAAGCTGAAAAATGTAGTGTCAATCGTATTGAAGAAGTCTTCCTAGATACTAAAGAAGAAGAAATCCACGAATTATTAATGGAAGCAGATTACAATAACACTACTATTCATGATAAAATTTAAGGAGTATTTATGAAAGAAAATTTAAAATCATATTTATCATATATTGATAAAATTATTAAAACAAAAGACACTAAAAATATTGAAGAAATTGCTAATGACCATTTAATTCAAATTAAATTTTTCCAACATGAAAGACTAATTCATTTAATTGTAACAGTCTTTGTCGGTAGTATGAGTATCTTATTCTTATTATTTGGTATAGCTAGCAATAATATCTTATTATTCCTACCCTTTGTAGCAACCTTAATCTTATTCATACCTTATATTTTCTATTATTATTTTTTAGAAAATGGTGTTCAAAAATTATATAAACAATATTGGCAACTTTTAGATAAAGAAAAAAAATAAACGAGACAACTCGTTTATTTATTTTTGACATTTAGCACAATAATAAGTACCTCTTCCACCTATTCTACATACTTCTATCTTACTACCACAAGAAGGACAATTATCATTCTTCTTACCATGAACTAATAATTCATTTTGAAAAAGTCCATGTACCCCTTCACTAGAAGTAAAACTCTTAATTGTCGTTCCCCCTTTTTTAATTGCTTCACTTAATACTAACCTCGTATTTTTAATTATCTCAGCACACGCATCCAAAGAAACTTCATTTGCTTTTCTATAGGGACTTATCTTACTCCTAAATAAAATCTCATCATCATAAATATTCCCAATACCAGTAATAATACTTTGATCAAGTAAAACTGTTTTTATAGGGAGTTTTTTATTATGTATTTTCTCATATAAATACTCTTTTGTTAGTTTAGAATCATCAAACTCATATCCCAGTTCATTTAAAGGTTTAACTTTATCTACCATTTCCTTAGGAATTAAATACATCTTTCCAAACTTTCTAACATCATGATATCTAAAACTAATATCATCATCTAGTACAAATTCTACATGTTCATGTTTAACAATAGTATCTCCCTTTTTTCTAAAGAAAAACTTTCCCTCCATTCTTAAATGAATAAGTAAGACATCTTTATCTAATAAAATTTTAATAAACTTCCCTCGTGTAGTAACATCCAAAATCTTCTGACCAATAACTTCTCTTTTAAATTCATCAGTTGTAGGATATGCAATAATATTATCCCAATAAACATTACATCCCTTAATCTCTTTACCTACTAATCTTGGTCTTAAACTATTACTAACTGTTATTACCTCTGGTTTTTCAGGCATAACTTCACCTCCTAATTAACCTTAGTATCTAAATCACTATTGATATATTTAAACTGAAAAGCTACTATTTTACTATTATTAAAAGCTTCTTTAAATATTTCAGTCATTATTTTAACTAAATCTTCTTTAGAAGAACCTGGAAGAATTCTTTCAATATCATTATCTAAAAGTAATTCCTCCACATTATTGTAAATAGTCTTTCTAATAACTCTCGTCCTAATATATTTTCCCTTTTCATCTAGATTATTAAACGTTATAAAATTCCCTTCTGCAATCTTCTTTGACTTTTCATTTAATAATCTAATTTCAATATCTTTTTTACCTTCCAACATCAAATGATAAATATTATCATAAATATTATATGTATACTCCATATTTACTTAGCCTCATACCAATTGTTGCCAACTTCTATATCTACTTTTAATGGTACATCTATTTTAAAAGTATTTTCCATTATATCTCGAACTATTTCTTTTACTTCATCAAGTTCACTATCTAAAACATTAAACACAAGTTCATCGTGTACCTGAATTAACATTTTACTCTTCAAATTACGCTTCTTAAATTCTCCAAATATTTCTACCATAGCTTTCTTAAGTATATCAGCAGCAGTACCTTGAATTGGTGTATTTAAAGCCATTCTCTCTCCAGACGATCTTATCATATAGTTTTTATTTTTTAACTCTTCAATTACCCTTTTTCTATTCATTAAAGTTCTAACGTATCCATTAGCATAAGCATCAGCAATCTCTTTAGCTTGAAAATCTCTAATACCTGGATAAGTTTCTAAATAATCATCAATAAACTTCTTAGCAGTCTTAACATCTATTCCTAAATCTTCTGATAATCCAAAACTACTAATTCCATATAAAATACCAAAGTTAACTGCTTTAGCAGTTCTTCTCATATCTTTAGTAACTTTATCTATATCAACTTTAAATATATCTGCAGCTGTTCTAGCATGAATATCCTCTTCATTTATAAATGCATTAATTAAATTAGTTGCTTTAGACATAGAAGCAAATATTCTAAGTTCTACTTGTGAATAATCACTTGATAACATCTTAGAATCTAAATCTGGTATAAAAGCTTTTCTAATTAAAGCAGAATATTCTGAACGTGCCGGTATATTTTGTAAATTAGGACTAATACTAGAAAGTCTACCAGTTCTAGTTAGGGTCTGTGTAAAAATAGTATGAATTCTACCATCTTCTCTAACTTCTTCTTTTAAACCAACCGCATAATTAGTATAAAGCTTGGCTAAAGTTCTATACTCTAAAATCTTCTCTACAATAGGATGTACAAAAACTATTTTATCTAAAATATCCTTACTTGTTGAATACTTATTATCTTTAACCTTCTTTGGATAAGGAATTGCTAAATCCTCAAACAAAACTTTAGCAAGTTGCATTGGAGACATAATATTAAAAGTACTTCCTGCCAACTCATAAATTTCTTTTTCTTTTTCATCTAATTTTGCCTTTAATTCTAAAGCAACTTTATCTAAATAATCAACATCTACTTTTACTCCTGTAATTTCCATATCAGCAAGTACTTCAGTTAAAGGCATTTCAATATTTGTAAATAAATCAAGTTCTCCATCATCACTTAATTCTTTTAATATTTTCTCTCTAGTTTCATAAATAAATTGTGCTTTACTACAACAAATCTCTTTTAACTTCTCCTCACTAACTTCAATTGGCCTCTTATCAGTACCATAAACATCTTCATATACTGGCAGTTGATAATCAAAACTCTTTGCCACAAAACTAATATCATCTTTAACTACATAGTCTAATAAATAAGTCGCAATCATTGTATCAAAATATACATTTTTAAATTTAATATCATACTTATTTAATACAACTAAATTCTTCTTATAATCATAGGTATATTTACAAGCATCACTATTAAACAAATCCCTATATTTTAAAATATCATCTTTAGAAATAAAATATCCAGCTTCTCCATCATAAATACCAATTCCTAAAACTTCACTCTTACTATATATTGATCCTCTAGTTTCTAAATAAAAAGCAAAATCACGTATCTTAAATTCACTAATATCCTTTATTGTTAAAGCATTTTTTTCCTTTACCGCTTCTTTAGTAACACTACTCTCTCCAAGACCTAATTTTTTTAATAATGAATGAAATTCCAATTCTTCTAATATAGCTCTTAATTTATCATTATTTATAAACTTATATTTACAATCTTCTAAAGTAAAATCAATTGGAACATCTCTATATATAGTTGCTAAATCATAACTCATATAAGCATTATCTTTATCCGCTAATAATTTTTCCTTTGTCTTTCCAGAAACACTATCGATATTATTATACAATTCGTCCAAACTACCATATTTAGCTAATAAACTTATCGCAGTCTTTTCCCCAATTCCTTTAACTCCCGGAATATGATCACTACTATCACCCATAAGTGCCTTTAAATCAATCATTCTAATTGGTTCAACTTGATAAGTATTTTTAAATTCTTCTCTTGTCATCATAATATAACCTGATTGTTTTAATAATTTTACCGTAACTTCATCACTAATTAATTGTAATAAGTCTTTATCACTACTAACGATTGTCGCAATAAATTCATCTTCTTCATCAACTTTTTTAGCTAAAGTACCAATAATATCATCAGCTTCATAATTATCTATTTCGAAGTGCTTAATTCCAAAAGCATCTAATACTTCTTTAGCCTTTGGAAATTGTAATCTTAATTCATCTGGCATCTCCATTCTACCAGCTTTATATTCTAAATATTTATCATGTCTAAAAGTCTTCCCTTTATCGAATGCTACTAAAATATAACTTGGTTCTTCTTCCTTGATAATTTTATTCATCATATTTATAAACCCATACAATGCATTGGTAGGAAAACCTTTAGAATTTCTCATGATAATACCCTGATAAGCAGTCGCATAAAAACTTCTAAATAATAAATTGTTTCCATCAACTAAAATAATTTTTTTCATATAATATCACCTACTATTTAGTATAACACAAACAATAATTATTTTTCTATTCTACTTATCAATATTTACATATGTATTTTCTTCTTTATATAAGTTATCCAATCTTTCAAAACGATCAGCAGCCATAAATAAAAACATCGTTAAAAATATATAAATTGCTAACATAATTAATCCTTTCTTTAAATCTAATCTTATTGTCATACTAATCACTCCTCTCAAATTACACTCTAATTATATAACGTACAATTGTTCGTGTCAATAATTAAATGAAACATTTGTTTGACATTTTACATATATAATGTTAAACTATTGTCATAAGGAGGGATTGCGTGGAAAAATTAACAACTCGTCAAGAATATATTTTACAAGTAATCAAACAATTAGTTGCTAAAAATGGTTATCCACCAACAGTTAGAGAAATTGGTGCCAAAGCCCATCTTAACTCACCAGCAACTATTCATTTTCATTTAACAAAGTTAGAAGAAAAAGGTTACATCAAAAAAGGAAATAGTAAAAATCGAACAATCGAAATACTAGTTCCTAATGAATATATTGAAAAGGAAGAAAACGTTGTTGAAGTACCATTACTTGGAAAAGTAACTGCTGGTACACCAATCGAAGCCATTGAAACTCCAGATGAATACTTTGCTTTACCAGTAAATTTAATAAATCCTAAAAAAGAAACTTTTACTTTAAAAGTATCTGGAGAATCAATGATAAATATTGGTATATATGATGGTGATATTCTAATTGTTGAAAGACAAAATACTGCTAACAATGGTGATACTGTTGTTGCTATGAATAGTGACAATGAAGCAACCGTAAAAACTTTCTACAAAGAAAATGGCTATTTTAGACTTCAACCAGAAAATGACACTATGGAGCCAATCATTCTAAAAGAAGTAACTATTCTTGGAAAAGCAGTCGGCCTATACAGAAAATTTTAAAAAAGAAAGATCAGAAAAAACTCTGATCTTTTTATTTGTCTACTTCACTAATAAATTGTCTAACTATATAACTAGCAATCAATAGTCCAGCCGAACTAGGTACAAAAGAACTAGATCCTGGTGTCCTATTGCCTGTTTTTATTGGTAATTCTCTAGAAGATAAAACCATAACCTTATCATTAATTTTTTTATCCTTAACATGCTTTCTCACAATTCTTGCTAAAGGATCATTAACTGTCTTTCTAATGTCAACAATTTCTAGCATACTAGGATCAAGTTTATTACCTGTTCCCATACTAGAAATAAACTTTCTTTTTTCTCCTAAACATCTATCAATAATAGCTAACTTTGTACTAACAGTATCGCAAGCATCTACTAAATAATCAAAATCATACTGAAATATCTCATTCAAATTATCTTTATCGATAAACTTATCAAGTTTTTGAACTATAACCGCACTATTTATATCCTTAATTCTCTTTTCAATTACATCTACTTTTTTCTCACCAATTGTTGACTCAAGCGCAATAATTTGTCTATTTAGATTAGTCTCATCAACAACATCTTTATCAATAACGATTATTCTCCCAACACCTGATCTAACTAATCCTTCAACTACGTAACCGCCAACTCCTCCAACACCTAAAACCAAAACAGTTTTCGTACTTAAATAATTTAAAGCATCAGTTCCAACTAATTTTTCAAATCTTACAAATCTATGCACTTTTCCTACTATCTCCTTCAGTCTTAACAAATTGTCTCGCCTTTTGTGCCTCTGATTGAATTAAATCAAAGGGCTTTCCATATAACAACTTACTAGCATAAGTCATCTTAGCGTAAACATCTCTATTTCCTAAAGCAATATTATAATATTTATTTAAATCTTTAGTGTCCCTTGAATGTACTTTTTCAAAAGAACTTAAAACTTGTTGAATAGTATCCTCCGCAATAGAGCTCTCTCCTATTACTGTACAATCAAATATTCTCATAAAACTTAAAGTATCAACCAGCTCCAAAAGGCCTTGTTTTCTAAATAATTCCATCCATTCTCTTGAATCAGGAGTACTCATAATAATTTGTTTCAATCTAGACACTTTCTCATCAGAAAAAATTTCATCAAGCCCCAGCTCTTCTAAAGAAACATATTTTCCTCTAATTGTCCCTGGTAATTCTTTCTGCATATCTAAAATAGTTCTAACATATAACTCATCAGTAGCGTCATTTACCCTTCTAGGCGGAAGTAAAACTTCATATACATCATATTTATTTCTATTAGAACGAACCTTAGTCGTTACTAATACATTTTTCTTATATAAAATAGAATTATTTCTAATAAAATCTATAATTGTTTTTTTTTCTTTAGAATCCTTAAATAAAGAGGTATTAAAGCTTTTACCATTAACAATAATATCAGAAGGAAGTAAATCATCTAATTCTACATCCGTTCTAATCTTAGTAGCATTTCTTAAAGAAACTCTAACATTAAGTATTCTATTTCTATTAACTATTGGTAATACTAGCATTCAAACACCTCGCATGGCCTATTATACCATAAAAAGGCTTTTAAAACAATAAAAAAAGTCAGACCAGAGCGTCCTAACAAACGATAAAACCTGTTCTTACGTCCAGGTGGGTGTCCGTACGTTATTTTTAGGATTCCTATATAAATACAGGCCTTCAACACCAATAACAGTTCAAGACTCCCTTATCGTCACTTTAGTCGGTTTTAAAAGTGCCGGTGTCGCATCCATCTGACAATTATATTGTACCATAAAAGACAAAATACAAACAAGATATTTTCACTAAATTGACACCATAACATACACTACTATAGGTGAATAAATATGTATTTTAATACCAAAAAAGCTTCAATATATTATGAGAAATATGGTAATAAAGACAAAATAATTCTAATCCTTCCTGGCTGGGGAAATACCAGAACAACATTCACAAATATAATAAACTTCTTTAAAGAAGATTATACAATTTATATAATAGATTATCCCGGTTTTGGCAATAGCCCTCTACCAAACGAAGATTTAACTATTTATGACTATACTAATATAGTTAGAGACTTCTTAGAAGACAAAAATATCATAAATCCGATAATTATAGCCCATTCATTCGGAGGTAGAATAACTACTCTTCTCTCTGGCTATTATAAAGAAAAAATCTCTAAAATCATCTACATTGATGCCGCTAGTATAAAACCCAGAAAAACTATTAAAGGTTTTCTCAAAGAAAAAACTTACAAACTCTTAAAAAAACTAATAAAACTAATGCCTAAATTAAAACAAGAATATTACCATCAAAAACTCTTAAAAATATTTGGATCTAAAGACTACCAAAGTCTTCCTAAATCAATGCATAAAACCTTTAAAAATATCGTCAATGAAAATCTTATCTATTACTTAAAAAATATTGAAAGTGAAGTACTATTACTCTGGGGAAAACTAGATACCGCAACTCCCATAAAAGACGGTTATAAAATGAATAATTTAATCAAAGATTCTGCTCTCATAATCTTCCCAAAAGGAAACCATTTTTCTTATCTTCAATATCCTTATCTAACCAATCAAATAATTCTAGAATTTATCAAAGCCTAAAAAAAGAAAAGTATCTACTTTTCTTTTTTCATATTATCTTGTTTAACTACTATAGTTCCATGATAATGAACAACATCATTTTCTGTATAAGTATCACTAACCCAACATCTTATAATATAAGTCTTACTCTCTTTAGCGTCTAACTCCTCAGAAATAATACTTTTTTCTTCATCACCTAAAAAGATACTTTCATTACCATTAATACTATATTTAATAAATTCTCTTCCAACTAACTTATTATGACAGTTATCTAAAGAAACCATTTCTTTATCATCAAAAATAAATATTTTAACCTTCTCTTTCTTAGAAGATGAATTATAAACTTTTACTTTATAAGTTCTAGTCCTAGAACCATCCTCATCACTTAATGGTGAAACATCAACTAAACTAATAACATTACCAAGTCCATTACTTGTCTCATTAAATTCATAGTATAGTTTTCCTATTTTAAAGGTTGACTTAACATGTGAATCTTGTACTGCTGAAAAGACGATATAAGAACAAATTAAAAATACCAATAATATAACAGTTACCGAAATAATTTTATATTTTTTCTCGTTAGCTTTAATCTTTAAAATAACATGATCTATTTCTGTTGAAGAATACTTTTTTATATCTGCTTGTGTAAGTTTTTTCTTCTTAGCACTCTTCTTATTTTTTTTATTTTCAGTATTCTTCTTTAAAGTTTCACTATTTTGGTTACTACTATTTTTTTTATTTTCTTTTTCTTCCATAATTTTCACCATATCTTTGCTTAAGTAAAGTATATCATATTTTATATAAAAACAATATATCTAGCCAAGAAAAAAGTTACGATTTTACGTAACTTTATTTTATCATGATTCCTAAATCATCTAATTGTTTCTTATCAACAGCATTAGGACATTCACTCATTAAACATGAAGCACTTGCTGTTTTAGGAAACGCAATAACATCACGAATATTATCTGTTCCGGTAAGTAACATTGTTAAACGATCAAGTCCTAAAGCAAGTCCACCATGTGGAGGTGTACCATATTTTAAAGCCTCTACGAAGAAACCAAATTTATTCTTAATATCTTCTTCTGTAAGTTCCAAAGCCTTAAACATTTTTTCTTGTACTGCTTCATCATGAATACGAATAGATCCACCACCAGCTTCATAACCATTAATAACAATATCATAAGCTTTTGAATAACAATGTGCTTTATCATTAAGAAGTTTATCTACATCACTATCTAATGGTGAAGTGAATGGATGATGACATGCTACATATCTTCCTTCTTCTTCACTATATTCAAATGAAGGGAATTCTACTACCCAACATAATTTAAAGTCATCTTTCTTAATTAAGTCAAGTTCACGTGCTAACTTACAACGTAATGCTCCTAAAGATACCTTAACAACGTTATATTTATTATCAGCAACTATTAATACTAAATCTCCCTTAGAAAGTCCTAATGTCTCTTTTAAAGCATTAACTTCTTCTGTACTAATAGCTTTCGCAATACTACCAGTAACTTCATCCTCAATCTTTAAGTAAGCAAGACCAGAGGCTTTATAAGTCTTAACAAATTCTGTTAGGGCATCAAGTTTCTTTCTAGAAAATTCAAAAGCCTTTTCCTTAACAACTAAACAGTTAATAATACCCTTATTTTCTATAACATTCTTAAACATAGAAAATTCTGTATTTTTAAATACTTCTGTAATATCCTGTATTTCAAGACCAAATCTTAAATCCGGTTTATCAGAACCATACTTAGCCATTGCATCATCATATTTCATTCTAAGTAATGGTAACTTAATATCAATACCTCTAATTTCTTTAAATACATGAGCAACTAATCTTTCTGTAAGACTCATAACATCTTCTTGATCTACAAAACTCATCTCTAAGTCTACTTGTGTAAATTCTGGTTGACGATCACTTCTTAAATCTTCATCTCTAAAACATTTAGCAATTTGGAAATATCTTTCAATTCCTCCAACCATTAAAAGTTGCTTAAATATTTGAGGAGACTGTGGTAGTGCATAAAATTTACCTTTATTTACTCTACTTGGTACTAAGTAATCTCTTGCTCCTTCTGGAGTTGATTTGCAAAGTACTGGTGTCTCAACCTCTAAGAAATTTTCTTTATCTAAGAAATTTCTAACTGCCATTGTAATTTTATGTCTTGTTACTAAATTATTTGTAACTGTTCTTCTTCTAATATCTAAATAACGATATTTTAATCTTGTATCCTCTAAGGCTGTTGTATCATCACTTATTTCAAATGGTAAATCATTACACGAATTTAAAACCTCAATCTTTAAAAGTTCTACTTCAATATCACCAGTAGGAATATTTTTATTTTTAGATTCTCTTTCACTAACATCTCCTACTACTTTAATTACTGATTCACTCTTTAATTGACTAGCAATTTCGTAGCATTTTCCTTCTCTAGCAACTAATTGTACAACACCAGATCTATCTCTTAAATCAATGAAACAAACTCCACCTAAGTCACGTTTCTTTTGTACCCAACCATATAAAGTTACTTGTTTTCCAACATCACCAATTCTTAAACTATTGTTATTAATTTCTTTCATTTTTTCTACCTCCTATTTACAACATCCACAAGAATGACATTCATCTTCATCATCATGGTCACATTTTCCATCACATTCACAAGTTCCGCAACCACAGTCACATGAATCATCATCCATAGAACTTATCTTTTCATCTAAATAATAAAGTAATGCATCTAAACTAATTAACTCTTCTTCTTTAGTCTTATTATTTTTAATCTTTACTTCATTATTATCTAAATCCTCACTATTTAAAACACAAATAAACTTAGCATTTAATCTATCTGCTTGTTTAAATTGTCCTTTCAAACTTCTACCTGTATATTCTGTATCTACTATAAAGCCAGCACTTCTTAGTTCTTGTGCTAAATATAATGCATATTTCTTTTCTTCTTCATTAACATACATTAAGAATAAATCTATATCTTCAACAATTGGTAACTTAACCTTTTCAAGTTCCAAAGCTCTAACAATTCTACCAATACCAGATGCAAAACCTACACAAGCAGTTTCTGGGCCATCAAGTTGACTAACTAAACCATTATAACGTCCACCCGCTCCAATTACATTATTTGAACCAAATCCTTCAACTTTAGCTTCAATTTCAAATACTGTATGGTTGTAATAATCAAGTCCTCTAACAATACTAGGATTAATTTCATATTTAATTCCTAAAACCTCTAAGTAATCACAAACTTTTTCAAAACGATCTCGACTCTCATCATTTAAATAATCTAAAGTCTTAGGAGCCTTCTTCATAATTTCTTTTTCAGCATCAACTTTACAATCTAATATACGAAGTGGATTTTTATCTAATCTACTTTTACAATCCTCACATAACTCATCAATATGTGGTTTAAAGTATTTAACTAGTGCTTCTCTATAAGCATTTCTTGATTCATTATCTCCAAGTGAATTAATATTAACCTTAAGTTCTTTTAAACCAAGCATCTTATATATATTAACTGCTAAAGCAATAACTTCAGCATCACTCATAGGATCATCACTACCTAAAACTTCAACACCAAATTGTGTAAGTTCACGATCACGTCCTGCTTGTGGTCTCTCATAACGATACATTGTACCATTATAATATACTTTTATAGGTTGATTAGAATCTCCATACATTTTATTTTCAATATAAGCTCTAACAACACCAGCCGTACCTTCAGGTCTTAAAGTAATATTACGTCCACCTTTATCTAAAAAGTCATAACTTTCCTTTGTAACAATATCTGTAGTTTCTCCAACCCCACGATGAAATAATTCAGTTGCCTCAAATAATGGAGTACGAATATAAGTATAATTATATTTTTCCATAACTGCATCAATTACACTATCTACATACTTCCAAACTTTAGCCTCTCTACCAAAAATGTCATTACATCCCTTTTGTCTCTGTATCATAATTTCCTCCTATCAAACAAAAAAGATGGCTTCCAAAGGACAGTTTTACCTGTGGTGCCACCTTATTTTATACTTTAAAAAACTGATATCGTAGTAACACGCTTCCCTTTATTGAGATGTCTTCAACTTCTAAATATTAAGTACTTTCACCAAACATACTCTCTCTAAAAATACTTATAAAGCTTACTCTTTCCCAAGAAGATATGAATATTATAACATACTTTTCTAAAAAGATAGTCATTTTTTAGAATTTTTTTGACAAAGTTTCCCTCATTCTCTTAACCAAAGACTTCCTAGCCTCTAGAGGAGAAAAACCAATACTCTCTAATTCTTCTCCACTAAAGTCTTTTCCTCGTATACTCATAAAATCCTTAAGCTTAATTTTTCCATCTAAAATCATATTAGAAATAATTCCTCCATAACTATAACGATTCTCATCTATCCCAGATAACATAATAGAATCTTTTCCAAAGAAAAAAATGCCTTCTTCAATCAAACCTTTATTTTTTAAATATCCAACAACATCTCTTTTACTAATAGAACCATCAAATACTGCCTTATATTCTTTATCTGAAAGTTGTGTTAATAATAAAGCTGATTCTAAACTAGCAAAAATACTTGTAAAGTAATCCACTAAACAAAAAGTTGTCTCTTCTTCTCTAATTCCATTTTTAAGTAAATATTCCAAAAACAATTGATTACAATAACAAGATAAAACTTCTACAAAAATACTATTAGTCGAATATTTTGTCCTTTCTGCAGTACTAAGAGAAGAACTACCTTCAAAATAATCATAAGCATGTCCTATCTCATGTACTAAGGCTGCTACAGTAGAAACTGTATTCGGTTTTCTATATAAAAATATATTACTCGTATTATCAAAACTATTAAATGTCAAAAATGCTTCTGTTCCCATCATAGTTGGTGCATTAAATCTATATAAATGTCCACTTTCATAAATATCTTTTAAAATATCATTTCCCACCGGAAGATTTTCTCTAAAAAAAGTTCTAAGTAATTCATCTACTTCACCATTCCTAAATCTAAAAGTTCTTTCTCTCCTATCGTATCTTTTATAATTTTTCTCTATAAAAGAAATCAATAATTCACTAGGCTTATCAAAACTATTAACTAATACTTCAGTATGATAATTTCTATTATCCAAGAAAGATTGTTTAGCCATATTAGAAAACTCTTCATCACTTTTTATTCCAAAATCATCTAACTCTTGCGATAACTCTACTCGACATCTCTTCTTAAGACTATAAATATACTTAAGTGCACAAAAAGTCATATATCTCTCATGAAATTCATATTTATCTGTACAATTTCTTAAACTTATAGCCAATTCTTCTATCTGTCTTTTTATATCACTATAATCTGTATTCAACCTCATAAAAAACTCCCTTATAATCAAAAGAAACTATAATTATATAGCTTCTTTAACTTTATCCAACCCTTTTTCTAAATCCTTCTCAAAGAATTTATAAGTAGTTCTAACAAATAAGTAGCAAGGTAAAGCTACAACTATACCACCCATACCTGCTAAAGTACCACCTACAGATACTACCATAATCGTAATCAATGGATTAATATCATTAGTTTTGCCATATACCTTAGGTGATATAAAATAGCCATCTACTTGTGGAAAAATCAAACAAATAATAATTGTCGCAATAACTAATGGTACTGATACAACACTAGCCATAATAATTGCTAAAATATTTGTAATTAATCCTCCAAAATAAGGAATAACAGTCGTTAAACAAGCCAAAACTCCTAATATTAACCAGTTTGGATGTCCTATTATAAAGAATAAGAATCCATATTCAAAAAGTTGAATCAACATAAATATTCCTAATCCTTTTAAATAATTACTTATCTCAACATCCAAACATTTAAAGTATTCATAAGCTTTCTTATCAATAGATAAAAGCAATTCCTTAAACCAATGTCTAATTTTACCCATATCAGCCAAGAAATAAATAAATCCTACAAATCCTACAATAAACTTACCTGCAAAACCAATAGATTTAGATAAAACATCTATTGTTGTCGAAGAAATTACTCCTCCTATATCCTTTAAAGCATCATTTAAGTAATCTGTAATTTTAATTTCAAAACTTCCTAAATTAAGATTAAATTTTGTACCAACATTATCTATTACTTCCTTAACCATCTTTATAAGTAAAGACAACTGATCATAAAATAATGGTAATACAATAGCAATTATTCCCCCTACTAATAAAACCAAACCCAACACTGTAATGGTAACTGCTAGATTTTTACTAATTCCTTTTCTTCTTAAAAGATTAATAAAAGGCGTAAAGGCATAAGCAAAAACAAAACCTATTATAAATGGTGCCATAACCGAAACCATCTTTAAAAATACTCCCCACCATACACCAATATTAGTAACAGCTATATATAATAATCCTAGTAGAAAAGTAAGATTAATAATTTTATAATTTAACTTATTAGGAAACAAGGAAATCACCTCTCTAACCAAATAGTAGTTGGACCAATATTATTAATTTCTACTTCCATATCAGCCCCAAACTCACCAGTTTCAACTTCTATATATTTTGCTAATTCTTGATTAAACAACTCATAAAACTTAATGGCTTCATCATTTTTCATAGCAGCCATATAACTAGGTCTATTTCCTTTTTCACAATTAGCATATAAAGTAAACTGTGATATTGAAAGTATCTTACCACCATAATCTAAAATACTCTTATTCATGACATCATTCTCATCTGGAAAAATTCTCAAATTAACAATTTTCTTTGCCATATATTCAATTTTTTCTAAAGTATCTCCTTCAGTAAACCCAACTAAGACAACTAAACCTTGGTCAATTTTGCCAACAGTCTTGTCTGCAACAACAACTTTAGCGTTTCCTGTTCTTTGTAATAACGCTCTCATCTCATCACTCTCTCTATTCTATCTACAAAATCCATTTTATTAAGATTCATAATAACTTTATTCAATTGGTCAAGTCCCGTTACATAGCATCCAACTTCATACATAATATTATCAACTTTACTTATAACTTTAATTTCATCTACACTAACATTCTGCATAGATATAGATTGCATTAAATCTAACATATGATTTTCACTCGTATTAGTATAAATTAATAAAGCTGTTAAATATCTCTTATTAGCATTAGTCCCCCAACTAACTTCAAGTGTTCTATCTTCTAACATCTCTAAGTTATGACAATTCATTCTATGTACAGAAATACCATTACCCTTTGTAATATAGCCAATAATTTCATCTCCATATACTGGATTACAACAATTAGCTAAATTAACCTTTATCTTATCAATACCTGTAACAATAATATCTGCATCCGTATTTGTCGAAGTAATCTTAATATTCTTAACAGCTGGTGCTTCCGTTGGTTTATCAATAATATTAATAACTGCATTAACTGGCGATCTACCATTACCAACCATTAAGTATATTTCATCTAAATCATCAGCATTAATTTCTTCACAAATTGTCTTTATATTTTCATCGGTAAAGAATTCTCCAAAAGGTAACTTTCTCTTACGAAGTTCCTTCTCAAGTGCTTCCTTACCTCTTTCAATATAAACTTCTCTTTCATTTTTCGTAAAGAAACTCTTAATTTTATTTCTTGCTTGAGTGGTCTTAACCATATTAATCCACTCTTTAGAAGGTGTGGAACTTTTATTAGTATTAATCTTAACAATATCATTACTCTTTAACTCATAGTTTAAAGGTACAATATTATTATTAACAATTGCTCCTACTGTAGTCTCTCCAACTCTTGTATGAATTCTATAAGCAAAATCCAAAGGAGTTGCTCCTACAGGTAGTTCAATAACATCACCCTTAGGTGTAAAACAATAAATATTATTATTTAATAAATCATCTCTAACACTATTAACAAAATCTTCACTACTCATCTTATCACTTGATAAATCAATAATAGACTTAAAGAATTGTAGTTTTTGTTCTGTCTGATTCAAAATATCAACTCTAACTGGACCAGATCCTTCTTTATAAGCCCAATGTGAAGCAATACCATTTTCTGCTACTTCATTCATATCATAAGTTCTAATTTGAATCTCAAATAAATATCCATCTATTCCAAAAACTGTTGTATGTAAAGATTGATACATATTAGGTTTAGGCATCGCAATATAATCCTTAAATCTCTTTGGTAAAGGTTTAAATTTAGAATGAATAATACCAAGTGCTAAATAACATTCTTGTTCAGTATTAACCAAAATTCTAAGTGCTAATAAATCATATATATCGCTAAATTTCTTACCCTTATCAAGTTTATTATAAATACTATAAATACTTTTAGCTCTACCTTTAATTTCATGATTTATATGATGTTCATCTAAAAGTTCCGAAACAGAAGTCTGCATATCAAATACAGTCTTATCTCTTTCTAACTTAGTTTTATTAAGTTTTTCTGCTATATCATAAAAAACATCTGGCTTTAGATAACGAAGTGATAAATCTTCTAATTCACTCTTAATTTTATGAATACCCAAATGATGTGCTATTGGAGCAAAAATATCTAAAGTTTCATGAGCCTTTATTTTTTGTCTTTCTTCAGGTAGTGCCCATAAAGTTCTCATATTATGTAGACAATCTGCTAACTTTATAATTATAACTCTAACATCTTCACTCATACCTACTATAATTTTTTTATAGTAGTCAATTAAGTATTCGTTTTCTGTAGAAAAATTAATTCTACTAAGTCTCGTAACACCTGTAACCAAACGTGTAATATTTACCCCAAATTCATCTTCCATCTCTTCGACCGAACAGTCACAATCTTCAAGTACATCATGAAGTAAAGCGGCTGAAATAGTTTCATAATCAGCCGAAATACCACTTAATATTAAAGCCACATTCAAAGGATGGATAATATAAGGTTCTCCAGACTTACGAAGTTGACCAGAATGTTTTTTATTAGCAAAATTATAAGCTTTTTTAATAATAGAAATCTGTTCCTCATCTTCAATATATGTATTAATAGATTCTAATACATCATTAAATGTAATTTTATCATGTTTTGTTGACGTAGGAACCAACTCCTCTCCCTAACAATTTATTCCTTTAATTTTCTTTTCTTCAAATTCGTCAGTATAAACTCTTTTTACTTTTTTAGGTTTTCCTAAATTTTTCTTTTCTAAAATTAAGAATAATGCTGTTGCTATAAAGATAGTTGAATATGTACCAGCAATTAAACCAATTAACATTGCTAAGTTAAATGAAAGTATCTCTTTAGATCCTAAAATAATTAATGTAATAACTGGAATTAATGTTGTAATAGTTGTATTAACTGTACGTGCAAATGTCTCTTGAATACTAGTATTACATAATTTATAGAATTCATCATAACTTAATTTTTCTTCATCATTTTCTTTTAATTTTTCTCTTACACGGTCGAACGTAACAATTGTGTCATTGATTGAATAACCAATAATTGCTAAAAGTGCTGCAATAAACATAGAAGATACTTCAATATTGAAAATACCAAATAAAGCTATCATGATTAAAACATCATGTACTAAAGCAACAACTCCAGATACAGCATAACTAAATTTAAATCTAAATGATACATAAAGAATAATTCCAACAAGTGCTAAAAGTACTGAAAGAATTGCATTCTTAATTAACTCTCTTTGTACTACATTAGAAACAACGCCAATATTAACTTTAGCTTCATACTTATCTTCAAAATAAGTATTAACTTCTTTTACTTTTTCTCCATCAAGTGCATCATCTATTCTAATAACAGTCTCTTCATCACCAATAGTTATATCGGAACTCTTTAATTTTAATTCTTTTAAGTCACTAGTTAATTGTTTCTTAGTAACATCTTTATCAGTAGAAATAGTAATATCAGTACCAGCTCTATAATCAATTCCTAAATTTAATCCGCAGAAACCAATAGTAACTGCCCCAACTAAAATAATGATTATTGATACTCCTGCAAATATCTTTCTATTTTTCAAGAAATCAACTTTACCGAATGGTACTTTCTTAACTTTCTCATTTTTAGAAACATTTGGAATATCTTCCTTCTTAACTCCAATAAATAATTTTATTTTATCATTAAAGTAATTAGTCTTAACAAATAAATTAAGTAAAACTCTTGTTAAGAACACCATTGTAAACATTGTAACAATAACTGTAATGATTAACATTGTAGCAAATCCCTTAATACTAGATTCACCAAATATAAACATAATAATTGCTACTATCAAAGTAGTTAAGTTTGAATCAAGAATAGCACTAAAACTACACTTAACTCCTTCTTTAAATGCTAAAGGTAGACTCTTACCTTTATATAATTCTTCTTTAATACGAGCAAACGTAATAACATTAGAATCAACAGACATACCAATTCCAAGTACTAAAGCAGCAATACCAGGAAGTGTTAAAACACCACCTACAAGCCAGAATACTAAAAATACTAAGAAAGTATATAATAGCATTGAAATAGTTGACACAAATCCTGCAAAATGATAAATAGCAACTAGTAAAACACCAATTAATAAAACACCAATAATTCCTGCCGCCAATGTTTTTTGTAAAGTATCATCACCAAATGAAGCCCCAACTGTCTTAGAAGATATTTCACTTAATTTACTAGGTAATGAACCTGAATTAATTAAATCAACCAAATTACTAACTTCATCTTCTGTAAAATTACCTTGAATAATAACATCACTAGCAAATCCTTGTGATACAGTAGCTGCACTTAAACAATTAGATTCAGATGTACCACATAAATTACCTTCTTTAGCAAAACTATCAGTCATACCATTATAGTCTAACCAAATAACAATCATGTTCTTCTCATAATCTTTTACTTTACTAGTAACTTCATAAAATTTATCTTTATCTTTTACAGTTAATAAAACTGCTGGATTACCTGCTGAATCTTGACTAATTTTAGCTCCTCCAGCTTTTAAAACTTCACTAGTCATTAATAAATTATCATCCGTATCTCTGAAAGATAATGTCGCAACAGTAGATAATTGTGTACGAGCTTGTTCAGGATCAGTAACTCCAGCTAACTTAACTCTTATTTTATCGTTACCCTCTAAAATAATTTCTGGTTCACTTACTCCTAAACTATCAATTCTCTTACTTAAAGTCTTATAAGTAGCTGTTAACTTACTACTATTCATCTTAGAACCATCTATAGACTCAACTTTATATAGTATTTCAAATCCCCCTTGTAAATCCAAACCAAATTTTAAATTCTTAAAAAGTGGAATGAATAACAAACAAACAACTACAGCTAATAAAAACATTGAAATAGCTGTAACAATAACATTCTTTTTAGCATTTTTCTTTTTCATGTAACCTCACCTCATAAAATTTCTAAATTATTATCAAAATATTGTGTTCTATCTTTATTTAGTTTTTCCTTCAAGTAACTATCTATCTTTTCATTATTAGTTTTCAAAATATCATTAACAATATCTGAAAGCATTAAATCATGTCCCTTACACCATTTAGTCTCAATTAAATAATTCCATATATCAATTTCTTTAATATAAGGATAACCAAGTCTCTTAAGCTCCATAACTTTGGCTCTAAGTGCTGGACTCACTCTTTGATAAAGTTCTTCTTTACTAGAAAACTCAAAATCCATAAAAAGACACCACATCCTTCATCGACAACAATATTATAACTAAAATAAGGAAAAAGATAAAGTAAAACTAAGTAATTTAGAAGAAAAATCAAATTAAAAATTATCATTCTGTCTATTAAAAACAAAAATTTCTACTTCACAAATCGTTATTTAAAAAAAAAACATAATAATAAAGACTAAAAATTAGTCTTTATTATTCTTCATCGCCCTAGGAAAACTATTATAATAGACTTCTTTTAACCTATCTGTCGTAACATGCGTATAAATCTGAGTTGCACTTATACTTTCATGTCCTAATAATTTCTGGACTGTTAGTAAGTCACATCCTTCATTTAATAAATGAGTCGCAAAACTATGTCTAAGTACATGTGGAGAGATAGATTTATTTAAACTTGTCTTTTTAATAATCTGATCAAGTACATATCTAATTCCTCTTTCCGTAATAACCTCCCCATTATTATTTAAAAATAAATATGGTGAATCTTTTGTATTTAATTTTTTATAACCATCATCAAGATACATCTCTAAAATATCACTACAATATTCTCCATAAGTAACTCTTCTTTCTTTGTTACCCTTTCCAAGAATAAGAATAATTTTACTTCCTAAATCAATATCATTAACTTTCACTGAAACAAGTTCTCCAACACGCATTCCTGTTGCATAAAGCATCTCTAAAATCAATCTATCTCGCTGACCTAATGGTCTTCTTAAATCTGGAACCTTAAATAATTCTTCTAGTTCATTGTATTCAAAGTATCTAGGTAATTTCTTTTCTTTTTTTAAACCATTAATCAAAGAAAAGACATTATTCTCCGTAATTCCTTCCATAACTAAATAATTATAAAAGCCTCTAAGTGCACTAAGTTTTCGATCAATAGAGGAATTATTCTCTTTTTTCTCATCTTTTAAATATGTCAAGTAAAACCTTAAATCACTATATTCTACTTTTTTAAAATTAATTCCCTCACTACTTAAATAATCTAAATACTGCATAATATCACTACAGTAATTTAAAGTAGTATACTCCGAATAATTCTTTTGATATTTCAAATAATCACTATATTGTTCTAACTCTTTAATCATTTCTTCTTGCCCTTATTTTTAATTGTAGAGTCACCCATACTAGCATCAGAACTTTTCAATCCTATATCTTGAAGTTCAGAGTCATTACCAAACTTATATACATCATCTGTGCTCTTTTCACGCCATACTCTATCCCAGTCAATTTCTCCCTCTGGAGTTCTCATATCTTCATATATTTCTAAAATATCAGGATTAGTAATTGGTCTAAAACGTACTTCTTGAGCGGCCCTTTCTTCTTCTCTTATTTCTTCTTTTTCTAAAGCTATCTGTCTTTTTCTAGTTTTCTCCGCTAAAAGATGTTCCTTTTCCCAAACAAGAAACTTTCTCAAACTAGAATATCTTAAACATCCAGTATAAATAGCCTCAAAATTTTCTTTATCATTTTTCTCATTACCTAAATCACAACTTCTTGCATATCCCACTAATCCTTCGGATAACTTCGGAATAAAATCTAATCTTAAAAGTCCGCCTCGTAACTCTTTATTCTTCAAATATTTAGCAATTCTTTTTGCCAAAGCTAGTAACTCATCATTTCTTGATAACCAAATGTCCGCCTCTAAATAACCATTTGCTTTCTTAGCCTTTACTTCAGTTGCACAACTTACTAATAAAGGACTATCATAAACAACAGGATCCTCACGTAATCCCTTATATTTATGTGTAATCATAACCTTACCATCAGCATCTTTTAAAGAACCAAAATTAACCTCATTTGCCCATTCTCTAAATTCTTTTTCATTTTTGAATTGAGCCGTTAATAAATCAATATCCTCAAGATTAAAACTACCTACTCCATTAATATAAATAGGTACTGCTAAATCATGTGTAGTATTACCAAACATATCAATTTGATGTGCATCATTATTAGAAAAATCTCCATATTTAGAAACACTTTCCATTGTTCCTATCCATAAATGATATCCCATATAAACCTCCTAGTAAAACTAATATCTAATCTAAGTATAACAAATAATTTACCAAAAGAAAAATATTTAGCAAAAAACTAAATATTTTATCAAAAAACTATCGGTGTTTTTCACCATTACTAGTTTCCTTATCTTTTCCTTTTTCAATCATTTCTTTGTAATTTCTACAATAAATAAGTCTATCGTGTTCAAGTCCATGGATACTAGCACCAGGTCCAATAACAAGTTCTGCTCCTTCTGATACTTCTGAAGGATAAGCCTCTTCTACACTTTTATAGCCTAATAATCTTTGTGTAACAGTTGGACTTTCTACAACTTTCTTGGGACACTCCCCATATACAGCCCCATACGAATCTCTTACAAAGATTTCATATTCCTCATCAACTGTCAATCCACTCTGTATAGATTTTTTTAGCCAAGCCTTACTTGTATCAGGTCCAACATCAATCGCTGGACCAGCCCCATCCCAAACCAATCTAAAATTCACATCATAAAAGTCTTCTACATTCATAGTCATACCTCCTATCTAAAGTTTAAACTAAACTAAGTTAAAAATCAAATAAATTTTCCGTCAAAACTAAAGAAGTGTAAAAACTTACACTTCTTTTTCATAACTACATTCACTACATTTAATAGTACCATTTTTAGTTACTAGTAATTTTCCACACTCTGGGCAAACTTCTCCAGTAGGTTTATCCCAATAAGCTATCTTACATTTTGGATAATTACTACATCCATAAAAAATCTTACCCTTGCGTGTCTTTTTCTCTACAATTTTTCCTCCATCACAGAAAGGACAATCCATAATTTCCACTACTTCTTTTTCTCCTTTTTTTATGTATTTACATTCTGGATAATTACTACAAGCCACAAACTCTCCATAACGTCCTTTTCTCTTAACTAAAGGATTACCACACTCTGGACAAACTTCACCTGTCTCTTCTGGTGCTTTCTTTTCCATATCCGAAAAGGCATCTTTTACTCTAGGTTCAAACAAGTCATAGAACTTCTTTAAAACATCATTCCATACTAAACTACCTTCCGCAATATCATCGAGTTCTTCTTCCATATCTCTTGTATATTCAACATTAATTAAATCACTAAAGAACTCTTGTAATTTATCAGTAGTTTCAATTCCAATGGTTGTTGGCTTAAACTTCTTATCTTCCATCTCAACATAATTACGTTCTTTAAGTGTATCAATTGTCTTAGCATAAGTAGAAGGTCTACCAATTCCTAAATCTTCCATTTCTTTAATCAACTTAGCTTCAGTATATCTAGCTGGAGGTTTAGTAAAATGTTGTTCTGATAAAACATCAGTGGTAATACATTTTTCTCCTTCTCTTAATTCTGGTAAAATTTTATCTTCACTAGTTTCATAATCTTGATAAACTTTTAAGTAACCATCAAAAATCATTATTTGACCAGATGCCTTAAACTTGTAATCATTATTATCAAAAATAATAGTAGTCTGATTAACTTTAGCATCACTCATTAAAGCCGCTAAAGTTCTCTTATATATTAAACTATATAACTTAAACTCATCATTACTTAAATACTGTTTAACTTTGACTGGTTCCCTTAAAATACTAGTCGGTCTAATTGCTTCATGTGCATCTTGTACATTCTCCGTCTTTGTAGACTTCTTTACATATCCAACATAACTCTTTCCATAGTTTTCTTCAATATACTTCATAGTTGGTCCAATAAACTCATCTGATAAACGAATAGAGTCTGTTCTCATGTACGAAATAAGGCCCACTGTCTCACTGCCCAAATCAATTCCTTCATATAATTTTTGGGCTATACTCATAGTCTTTTTAGCCGGAAAACCTAACTTAGTAGAAGCCTCTTGTTGCAACGTTGAAGTGATAAAAGGAAGTTTACTCTTCTTAGCTTTTTCCTTTTTCTCAACACTAATAACCTCATAAGTATCACTAATTTTGCTAAGTACTTCATCAGCATCTTTCTTAGTTTTTAATTCAATATCATCATCTTTATACTTAAAAAGACTTGCTTCATAATCCTTAAATTTAGCCGTGATTGTCCAATATTCTTCCGGAACAAAAGCTTCTATTTCTCTTTCTCTATCTACAATTAGTTTTAAAGCTACACTTTGTACTCTACCAGCACTCTTCGCTCCAATTTTACTTTGTAATAACTTAGAAAGTCTAAATCCAATAATACGATCAAGTATTCTTCTTGTTTCTTGACTCTTTACTAAATCTGTATTAATAACAGTTGGATGATTAATCGCATCAACTACTTTATCGTGTGTAATTTCATTAAATAATACTCTCTTATAATTCTTATCTTTAATACCTAAAGCATCTTTTAAATGCCAAGCAATTGCTTCTCCCTCACGATCAGGATCGCTTGCTAGATATACCATATCAGAATCTTTTACATCTTTCTTTAATTCTTTAATAACACTACCTTTTCCCTTAATAGGAACATAACTAGGCTTAAATCCATCTTCTATATCAACCCCAAGTCCATACTTACCAGATGTTGCTAAATCACGAATATGACCTTTAGATGATACTACTTTATAGTCTTTCCCTAAATACTTTTCAATTGTCTTACTCTTACTAGGACTTTCCACTATAACTAAATTTTTAGGCATAAAATCCCTCCTTATTAACTTATAACCATTCCACAAACATTTGTCAATCTCTTCTATATTATTATACGAATAATTTTAAAGATATTCTAAAAAAATTATAAATTATGTTCTCTTACATAATCAGCAACCGGTCCATAACTTCTTCTATGTTCATCAATTATCCCATACTTCTCAATTGCTTCTAAATGTTTCTTCGTAGGATAACCCTTATTATGTTTAAAATCATACATTGGATATTTTAAATCAAGAACATATAGCATCCTATCTCTTGTAACTTTCGCAATAACTGAAGCCGCACTAATCGTAATACTTTTTAAGTCACCTTTAATAATAGAAGTTGTTGGAATATCTAACTCTAATGGCATAGCATCTATCAATATATGTTCTATTCCTATCTGTTTATTGCACTCTTCAATTGCTTTCTTCATAGCAAGTTTAGTAGCCTCATATATATTAACTTCATCTATTTTCTTCTCATCAATTATTCCAATACCAACACCAAGTGCCTGTCTTTTTATCTCTTCAAAAAAGAAATCTCGTTTTTTCTCAGATAATTTCTTAGAGTCGGTTAGCCCATCTAAATTAAACTCTTCCGGTAATACAACACAAGCCGCCACTACTGGTCCAACTAAAGGACCCCTTCCAACCTCATCTACTCCTGCTATATATTTAATTCCTTTTTCTCTTAATTTTCTTTCATACATATAATTATCATTCATATACTTCACCAAAAAATATTTTAACATACTAATATTTTATTAAGAAAGAAAAAAAGTAGTTTTTCTACTTCTTTACATCTAGTCTATCAAAGGTAATATTGCCAAAATAGCCATTTTTTAAATCTCTAATAATAATATTAGATACTTTATCATAGTCCGCAACTCCACCTCTAGATAAAGCTCCACGTCTTTTCGCAATAGTATCATATACTTCTATTAAATCTTCATCTAACTCTACTACTCCATATCTTTTCTCTAATCTCTCTGGATATAATTCATAAAGTTTTCTTAATATAAATACCGCAATCGCATCTGGATTTAATATTTCTTCTTTTATTGAAGATAAACACGCAAGTATATGCGCTGCTTCTTGATCTTCCATCTTAGGCCATAAAATACCAGGAGAATCCAAAAGTTCTACATCTTTATTAATTCTAATCCAACTAAGACTCTTTGTAAAACCAGGAGTGTCTCCGACACCTGCTGATTTCTTACCAACTAATCTATTTATTAAAGTACTCTTACCGGCATTAGGAACACCTACAATCAAGGCACGAGCCGCTCTAGGTTTCATTCCCTTACTTTCACGTTTCTTATTCTCTATATCCATAATTTCCTTAGTATAATCAAGAATCTTCTTAACATTTAACCCACTCATCAAATCAACCGCTACGACTTTATAACCCAATTCTTCATAATATTTAATAATCTTATCAGTCTCAGTCTTATCACATAAATCATACTTAGTCATAACTAATATTCTAGGCTTATCTTTAATTAAATCATCTATATCAACTATCTTAGATGATAAAGGCATTCTAGCATCAACGACTTCGTAAACAACATCTATTAAATTAATTTTTTCTATAATTTCACGTTTAGTCTTAGCCATATGACCTGGATACCAGTTGATACTCGTTGATGGTAAACTTTTTGTATTTTCATCCATCTTTTTATTTTTTCTCATCTCTCTTTTTTGGTACATATCCATTATTTATCACTTCCATTCTCTACCATTCTTGCTTCATTTAAAAAATTATCAAAATCTGATTTATATAATTTATCTTGTTTGATTTTAAATTTATCATACTCTTTATAAGCTAACTCTTGTGCAACACTAGCCGATATTTTCCCCGCATTATGTAATATTTCTTTACCATTAAATTGCAAAAATACATTCAATTTTTCTACCCAATCTTTCATAGTCATTGCATTATGATTTTCTGCTTGTAATTCTGCGTAATCTAAATACATTGTTACTATTCTATTTAAGTCTTTTAATTCTTTCTCATTTAGATAGTTTTTTGCAATATCAACATCATATTTATAGATTGGTCCATCAGGAGAATTCTTCCAATTAGTTAAACCCATATGTTCTTTTTCTGAGTCAACTCTATTATATATTATTTCAGCTGCGGTATTACCAGTTATTGCATAATGTAATTTATTTTGAACTGTTTTAAAAAATTCTTTTGTTATTTCTGAATCTTTATCATAATCAACACTACAAGAAGAATATATATCGGTTATTTTTTGATAAAATCTTCTCTCGCTTGAACGAATGTTTCTAATTCTTTCAAGTGTTTCTTCAAAATAATCCTCGCCAAATATGTAATTAGGATTTTTTAATCTTTCATCATCCATAACTACACCTTTTATCATATATTCTTTTAATATTTTAGTAGCCCAAATTCTAAAGTTGGTTGCTTTTTTTGAATTTACTCTATATCCAACTGCAATAATCATATCAAGGTTATATATCTTTACAGGTTTTTTAGAATTATCAACGTCGGTTTTTCCGACAGTGTTATTTTCATCAAGTTCACCAGTATTTAATATATTATTAATATGTTCTGTTATTGTACTTCTTCCTACACCAAATAATTCTGCAATTAAATTTTGGGTAAGCCATATATCATTATTTATTAACATTACACTAACCTTAACATCATTATTTGAATCCCTATATATTAAAAAATCATGATTAGTTATTTGCAAGTTTTTATTATCCATATATTATTCTCCTTTCTATTAATTTTTTTATTTAAAATCAATTTTAACATTTTTATATTTATCAATATAAATACATTTTACTTTATTTTCTAATTCTAATCTAGTAATATGAGTTAAATTTAATTTTTCATTTATAATTTCAATTAATAATAAATTATGCCCCAAGGTAATTTGGCAACAAGTTGTTGCCATTTTTCATCATTAGCATACTCTTCATAGAATAATCTCATTGACCTTATATTTCTTTCGGAAAAGCCTTTCATATTAGGAAAAGTTAATTTAAGTTCTGTAGACACTTGCTTCGTAAAAATATTTCCATATTGTTTGTTCTCTGAAACGGTTTTTCCCAATTTAAAATACAGTATAATTAAATTGCTATTGACTTCTTGCATAGTTTTAATTTGTGTATTTTTAATTTCTTCTTTAATATTACTAATAATATCTTTAAAATTTTTATCCAGCACAATTTACATCATTTCTATTATTTTTCATAACTCACCACCTACCAGTTGATATTTGTTTTATTTTCATTATTCATTATTTTCATCCACTTTAATTAATGAATCAACATCATTAGGTAATATTGCATTTATTTCTTCTCTTACATAATCTTCTGTTTCTTCTAATAATAAATCAAAATCTGATTTATATAATCTATCTTGTTTTACTCTATATTTCTCAAATTCTGTTAAGGCCTTATTGCAAGCAATTTCATGTGATATTTTCCCAGCATCTTTTAATATATCTAAATCATCTGCAAGTAAAAACTTATCTATTCTTGTAGACCAATCTTCCATAGTCATTGGAATGTGTCTTTTTGCTCTATTTTCTGCTAAATCTAAAAAAGCAGATACTATTAGTTCTAAACTTTCTAGTTCTCCCTTAGATAAATAATTCTTAGCTATAACAACATCTGTTTCTAATATTTCTCCATTTGGTGAATTTTTCCAAGCAGCTAATCACATATACTCATTTTCTAAATTACCCTATTATATATTAATTCAACATTTGTACTAACCAATTTATTTTATTAGTCCACCATTACATTTCAATTCATAGATCAATTTATCATTTTTATATATTCTTTCAATACCATCAAAACAACTAATATCGCCATTTATTTCAAAAGTATATTTATATTCATCATTAATGAATTCTCTAGGCCCTCTTACCGGAATTACAGCCTCATCTTTCCCAACACTCATCAAAGCAGGACGTAAAGCATTATCCATTGCTTCTTCGCCTAAACTTTCATCCAAAGTCACACCATAATAATTCATTGCCCAATAAGTTTGATTATCTACATAAACAACCTCTTCGCCAATAAATCTTGTTCCTCCAAAGTAAGTATCATGGTAAATCATATTATCTTTTTGATACTCATAATCTTTAGAATTTAATCTTGTATTTAATATTCTCTCAGCAGAACTATTAGCATATGTTTGTTTTTTTGCTTCTATTAAAAAATCTTCTATATTAATCATACTTCATACCTTCTTTCTTCGCTTCCATTAATTCTTTATTAAAAGAAATTTATATATTTTATATCATTTTCTTTACACTATTCTTCTATTTAATTAAAAATTCAATCTAATAATCATTATTTTTGTTTCCATATATTTTACCATATTTATAAAATAATTCGCTGTATTTCTCTTTAATATAATTTAAAATATAAAGCAATTCATTCAAAATTATTACCTTATCCATTTTGATTTTTACTATACATTTCTTTTCCATAATAAAGTGTCCTTAATTTATCAAGTCCTAAAACATCATAATCAATATTAAAACCATATAAATTAAGTTCATCAATCAATCTTTTTCTTTGTGTTTCTAAGTCAAATTGATAATAATCTTTATTATCATAATATACCAATAGTCCTATATCTTCTATTTGTTGCAATTGTATTTTACTAGACATTCCATCTTTATAATAATGGTAATCATCTTTTACAGTGTCAAAGACTTTTCTATATCCGAGCTTAAATAGTTTATGTTCAAATTGATCTAATTTAGTAGCAGAAACTTCTTTATCTCTAAATTTATTATTAATTAAATTATTCTGTATTTTATAATTACTGTCATTACAACTTCTTAATCTTATGCATGCATTCTTCATCTGATTCTCTGACAATTCATTTAAGTCTTGATTAGTATAATAAATATCATGAGTCCTCACTTTGTAATCATTTACTAATCCTTTACTTCTCAACAACGCATCATAATATTCAAAATCTCTATCTAATTTTATTCCTACCTCTACAATTTCCACTTTTTCTCCTTCTCATATTACACCTCAAAACTTCACTCCTAAATCTTATCCTTATCTATTCCTCTTACAACAAAGCTATCATAAATCTTTGCCATATTCCTATATTTTCCTTCTCTTAATTCTACACTATAAGAATCAAATTCTAAAATATCTTCCCTATCACTCAATTCTTTTTCTATATCATAAGAAACATTTACTACCTCATAAGATAACTTATCTGAAATATCATGCGAATCTAAAACACCAGATAACACCAAGTAGTTCGCAACCGTTGTATTTCTAACATCACCATCTTTTTCTTCATTTCTAAAAACATCAATCGCATTACCAACTGCTCCAGTATTAATAATACATCTATTATAAATTCTTTGAATAAAAGGTGTATGAATATGTCCATATATTAAGACATCTGCCTTCTCACCAGAAATAGTATTCTCACTTGGTAAAAATAAACTATAAAGTCTCTCTAATGTATCAACATTTCCAACAAACTTACTAATACCTTCCGGATGTGCATGCACCAATCTTACTAGTCTTCCACTCATATAAAACTCATAACAAAAATCTAACCCTCTAAGATACTTTGCACTTTCTTCATTAATCTTACTTTTATTCCAAATAATTCTCTTTGCCTCTTCCTCAGATTTTTCACTTATATCAAGATCACTTGTAAAGTACTCATCACAATTTCCTTTAATAACAATTTCACAATTTTCTCTAATTAAATCAACACATTCCTGTTGATGTGTTCCTTTTGCTATTATATCACCTAAACAATATATCTTTTCAATTCCTCTTTCTCTAATATCCTTAAGTACTTCTTTTAAAGACTCCAAATTTCCATGAATATCAGAAATAATTGCTATCTTATCCATTACTCCACCTCTTAAAAAACTTATTTACTAATCATCAACAACCATCATAGCCGCCTTTAAAATATTATCCTTTAACTCTCCAATATGTGAATATCCTATATATTGTTTCATAAAATAAACCATTTCATATATTGCTAATCTCTTCTCTAAATTATCAATATGAACTAACTCCGGATAATACTTTTCAATATACTTCATAATATTTTCATAGTCATCAAGCTTCACATATTTTTCTGTCTCTTCACTAGCAAACTTCCAAGGCATTCTAACCATTCGACATAAAATATCCAGTTCAAAATCCAAAGGAGCATAAATTGCCCTTTCAAAATCAATTAACTTAATCTTACCATTACTATAAAAGATATTATCAAAATGTAAATCATTATGTACCAAAACTATCTCTTTTGACTCTAAATAAGAATCAAATTTTTTATACGCTGCATCAATAAGCTCTCTTTCTTCATCACTAAATAAATCTAATTTCCTTGCTTTATCATATAGCGGAACAAATATATTCTTAGTTCTCAAAGTCCAATCATAAAAGTCCGAAGTATTACTATGAAACATCTTCATCGCACTACATAACTGTCTTATAATATCTTCTCTTTGTACCTCATTCAAAGTATGCCATACATTATATAAAGAAATTCCCTCTATCTTTTCCATAACCTCATAATAATATGGAACGATGCTTTTATCTACACTAGCATAATACAACCTAGGAATTAAACCATTATCTTTATTCTTCTGATAAAACTCAATCTCTCTTGCAAACTTCTCTTCATTACTACTATTAGTACAAATCTTTACAACATACCTATCATTAACAATAAATATTATATTAGTAAAACCAACATTAACTCTTTCAACTTTTGGACTATCACCAAACAGTTCTCTATTAGAAGAAACAATAGAATCTATAATATTCTCCATTGACAATCACCCAGTCTTTCCTACAAAAAGTTTCTCTATAAACATTATACTAAAAATAAAATCTTTTTCCTATCGAACAAACCAATATAAAGAAAAAAACATCAAAAATTGATGTTCATTCAAGCAAATATTAACTTTTTAAATCTACACAATCCTAATTATCTTTTTCCTTTATCTTAAACTTAGTTCCTTCTTTGGCAAATACATCTTTAATCTTAAACTTTTCTAAAATATCACTTAAGTGAGTTTTACTAAGCTCTTCTGTAATCCTAAACATTTCCGGAACAACAGTTGAATCATCATCTACCTTTTCAAGTATCTTTACTGCCACAAAAGTATCAACCATATACTGATAACCATTAAGCAATGAATGCCCTTCAGCTAAGAATGCCAAAGTCAACTTATCACAATCATTACAAGTCATTTTTTCTATTTCTTGATCACTAAAATTAATATTTGGCAAATTCTTAAGCTCTATTCCTTTTTCTGCTAATATCTTTCTATTTTCTACCATCTGTCTAACAATACCTTGATATACTTTAATCTTATCCTCTTTAGTAACAATACCTTTATTAGCATATAGTGCTACATCTGAAAAAATAGAAAGCATAGAAGGAGAAAGATCTCGATTATTAAATGTTCTATCCCTCACAATAGTTGAGATTACCACATCTGAATAGCCTTTTTTCTTAAGAAATCTAAGAGCCATATTTTCAAAGAAAATACTAGGTAACTCTGATATTGAAGACTCTACATCACTACCATCTTTTAAAGCTACATAATGTGCAAATTCATGTACTAAATTTTTAAAATCCGTAAGATTATCCTTTACAATAATACCTATAGAGCCTTTACCATCTGAAGAAATGCCACAATAACTAACTTCGGCTTCATTAACAGCTTTTCTATATGTAAGTCTATTATCTTTCTTTAACTCATCATAAGAATCCCTCCAACTAGAAGGTGCTTCTATATCATCTAAAAATTCATAAAATAATTTATCACACTCTTCAGGAGTAACCTCAGGAATAGCAACCGGCTTCACATTAAAGTTTCCAAATATCGTCTCATAAGTTTGATTCAACATCATAGAAACAACATCAGCTATATCACCAACTGCCTCTAAACCATTAACTCTAAGATGCGTTAAAATACCATCAAGTAAAAAATTATAAGCACTAAACCTATTCGCCTCAACCATCCATTCAGCAATATCTTCTTCTCTATCCTTAACTTTTAAATAGGAAACAAACTCATTAAAAGATCCCTTCTTACCAAAATACATATAATCTACTATGTCATAAAAACACTCATCCGCAATACTAGCAGTTCCTAAATCATCAAAGTATCCAACAACACCATATTTTCTTCTTAAAAACTCCAAATAGATAGCACTTGAAAGAGCCGGTTCATTCAATAATCTCTTATTATCTTCCGTATCAAAACTATTTTTCATAAGTGTCATAAAAAACTCATCAAATTCATCAACCCCAAGAAAAGCACAAGTCTCATCTTCGTTAGGTATCAAACTTAAAACTGTACTTCCTCGCATTACTGACAAAAACATCTCTGTATTATTCTTAATAGTTTCCTTAATTTCATCTATCTTATCTAAACAACTATCATCATAAATAATTGTAATTCCATTAACCATTGTCTTATCCATACCTCTACCTCCAATATGCTTCTCTATTATAACACTCAAACTCTAAAGAAAACAACATCCGAAATAATCAATCAAAAAAGCAAACAGTCCTGTTTACTTTCATTTTATCATTATCTCTAAAAAATATTTTAATTACTATTAATCTCCAAATAAGGATACATCTCAATATTTTTATTTTGTAAATTACTATCCTCTAACCATAATCTAATTCTATATTCCTTACTAGTCGTTGTAATAGCCCTATTACTTAAAACATCTATATCACTATCTGTAACTATATTACTAAAGTCTCCCTCAGAAATAACAGTTTCACTACTTCCAACAACTTCTGTCAAATACCAATGTACTTGTGAAGACGTTAACGCCTCATCCATTTCCTTAACTTTCAACTTAATACTAAAACTCAAATTAGTACCTGCTAAAGCACTATTCTTATTAATCGTAACGGCATAATACTTATTATTTAAATAACTACTTGTACTACTATAAGTACCAGATAATAAACTACCAGTCACACTAACATTTAAATTATTTAAAACATCATCAGTAGTATTATATAAAGCATATGAAAAATTATTAGAACTACAACTAACACTAGAATTATTCTTAGCTAATCTAACTATCTTACTAGCATTCTTCTCTAATGTCATAACTTTATCTTCTAAGAAAAAATTATTATTACTAATAAGCATTACTTTCTTATCTACATTATAATTATTATCAATATAATAATCACACATCAATGTATTATCCTTCTTTAATCCATAACTAATAATATTTCTCTTCCCTGAAAAATTAAATTTTAAAGAAGAACTTATCACTTTTTCATAAGGCTTATCTACTTTAAGTACTAACTTAACAGAAGCACTAGAAATACCATTATCTTCTCTTGTAACTCTCAAAATATGTGTCTTTGCTACTTTATCATATAAATAATTATACCCTTGTTCTAAACAAGCTTCTTTTTCTAAATTAATTATACTATCACGTGTATAACATTTACCTAAAGCACTTAAGGTATTATCACTACTATCTTCTATCAAGCAACTAACTTTATTATTATCACTACTACACTCTAAAGAATAATGAATATCTTTTTCTGAAGTAAGCATCTCATCTAAATAATTATTAATCGTAAAAGTAATATCTTCTCCATCATAATAATTATAAGCATAACTAGCTCCTTCTTTAATTAAAGAACTATCAATATATATCTTACTACTCTTATACATATAATCCCAACTAGATTTCTTAGTATATATCGCATGAGTACCATTAATATATATTAAGAAGATGATAAATAATATAACACTAAAACAAATTAATCCCAGAATAATTCTTTTCTTTTTCTTCATATTATTAATCACCTTCTTCTTTTTTAATCTACGCTTTGATTAGAATCTAATTTTATATATAAATAATCATACTTATTAGCATATTCATATCCCCATGCTGCACTATTACTATTAACATCTGGATATAAAACTTCAATTTGATAGGAAACATCACTTTTTTTTCTATAATCTAACTTCTCTACCTCAGTAACACAATTAGCCTTTCCTGTACTTGTACTTTTATTATTATAATCACATGTTAAAACTAAAGTCTTACCACCATCAACAACTTTATATAAATTAACTACTAAAGGCATTAATTGTAATGTTTCTACTTCTATTTTATAGTCTATTGAAACATCACTAACAACATTATCTTTATTATTAGTAACTGAAAAATTATAACTAACTTTATCTCCTGGAATCATATCACTAATATTTAATCCTATTTCTTGTTTTTGTTGATTCTGAAAAACAAACTTTGCCAAATTAAGTTTAGCTAAATCCCCTTCTGCTTTAGCCTTATAAGCTGCATAAGATTTCATACCTCCAAAAATCAAAACATTAATAATAATTATTCCCAGTAATATATAAACCTTCTTTTTCATAATCTAATCACCAAACAATAACCCTATCTTCTCTACTAGAAATAAAAGTATCCGAATCATATAAACTATATACTAACTTATATTCTCCATAACTAAGACTACTATAATTAAATACTAAATCATGTTTATATGTCTTATTAGTTACTAAATTACTATAAACTATTACTTGATTATTTTTAGTACTCTTACCATTACAATTAATATAATTACATACATCAACTTCTTCATAACCATTATTTAAATACTTATAAAGACCAAGTCTAATTTCTGGATTAATCAAACTACCAGTATACTTCAATCCTACATCAATAGTCTTACCATACTTAGATTTAAGTTCCTTTTTTTCAATATAATGTCCAAGTTCTGGAATTAAAACATTAAAAGTATAATCTCCATTATATCTAGTAACATTCGCCACTATTGGTATTTTAATAACATTAGAAGAAAGTTTATTATACTTATTAACTAATTTTAAATTTAAATAATAATCTCCTGTTAAAATAACATTATAAGTATTAATAACATTTACGCCTAAATTAATAGTATTGCTACTAACATCAATATTACTATAACCATTATTTCTAATATAAACTCCTCCATTAGAACTAAAAGCTAAATTATTAATAATATTATCCTTAGTAACGATCTTATCATCATAAGTAATATAACTCTTAAGTAATAAATCATCTAAATTACTTCCATCATAAATATTATTAGTCTTATTAATTGAAATATTATAATTATAACTATTTAAATCATTAAGATTTACTTCAGTACAATTACTACAATTAATTGTATAACTATTACTATTTTTAGCACTAATAATAACATCACTTACATTAATTGTTTTAGAAATTAATTCACTGCCATTAAAAACAACAAATCCTATCTTTAATGTCTTATTACTAGTAACATTCATTAAATCGAAACTAACATCAACATCAAGTGAAATATCACTATTAATACTACTATTATAACTAGTATTATTTTTCTTAAATAAAGCTAAATTATAATAATATTTATTATTACTAACAGTATAATCATCACCAACTACATAAGTATAAACATCAGTACCATTTTGCAAGCTAATCTTAATACCATTATCTAACTTTTCCAAACTTTCTAAGAATAAAACACCATTATTTATACCATATAAATTATTCTTAAACTTATAAGTGACTAAAACATCTTTATATAAAGTAACTTTACTATCATAAGTCTTATTATCATAACTAATATTACTATTATCTATCTCATTATAAATAATCATATCCGTATTAGCATAAGAAACATTACCTGCTGTATCCGTAACCTTTGCAATTACTTTAAAGCAACCATTTTTATCTACTTTAAGACTACTATCATATAAACTATAATCAAGCGTCGTATAATCCCCTATACTCATATTACAACTAGTATCAAAATAATACTCTTCTTTTAATATTTCACTACTATCATCACTACTACTAATTGTAATATCACCTTTATCTAAGGTAAATACTCTTGAAACATCATTAATATTATTCCAAGTCTTATCACCAAATTTAAGTCTAATATTAGGTCCTACATGATCATCAAAATCTAAGTATGGAACAACTCCCTCACTAACAGTCCAACCATTTGTACTATTATAATTATTACTATTTAAATTAGAAACAGTCAAATAACTATCAGAAGCCATATAACTAGCTATATTACTAGCTGTCCCAACACCCACACTACTAGAAGTATTATCAAAATAGTAATTACTAGTACCTGTTATATTACTACTCTTATTATTACCAAGATAATGGCCCTTCATAGTACCAGTTACACTACCTTTATTAAAAGTATTTGTAAAACTAGTAGTACTTGTCGCACTATTTCGACCAATCATACCAGCACCTATCTTACTAGAAGTAATCGTAGAATCGTTATAAGAATTCGTAATATTTAAAACATCTTCACTATATCCAACTAAACCTGCACTAATATGTTCTGAGCCAATAACACCATTACTATAAGAGTTACTTATCTTATTATTTACAAGAGATTTTCCAATAAATCCAGCCCCTATATTTTTAGCCTTAATATTTCCCTTAAAAACACTCTGTAAAATCTCCGTATTACTAGCCTCTCCTATTATACTAGCAATATCTTTACTATAGTCATAAGTAAGATTTAAAGCACCCAAAATATTAACCGCATTAACCTTAACAATTATAGAAGCCACTTCTGTATTTTCTACTGGAACATTAAAATTACCAGCACCATGACTTTCTCCATTAATAGTTACACCAGTAGTTGAACTACCATTAAAAGAAATATTTTCATATCTATAATAATCAACATATGTGTCACTTGGAATGCTAATATCATACGTTTTAGTAGATATAGAAAATGAAGGTGTCTCTAACTCCTTAGTCCCACTCAAAACTTCTCCATTAGAGACAATATAACCATTAAAAATAAATTTACTAATCTTTGTATTATTTGTACTTTTAAATAAAGAAGCTCCTTGATTTCCTAATATCAAGCAATTTGCAACCTTTAAATTATTAACCTCCCCTGTATAACTTTTAAATAAAGCTGCATCCTCTGCTGAAATAAATAATCCATATAAAGTATGATTACCACCATCGATATAACCATTAAAGTCCTTGGCCTCATTAATTAAATTAATCGTTCCAGCACTAGCTTTATTATCATCATAAAGGACATTAGAATTAACCTCTAAATTATATCTAATATTCTTCTTAATAAATTGATATTTTTCATTATAAATATCAAAAGAACCATTATTAAAGAATAAATCACTCTCTATTTTAAAATACTTTGAAGAATTATAAGCTGCATCAAATATCAACATAAATTCACTAGGTGTACTAATAATATAAGGATCATTACTACTACCAGACCCACTCTTAAAAGAAGTCGCAATAGTTCCATCCCACACCAAAACACTACTATCATCTTGTCTTGAAAAAATCATATTACAAAAAGTAGGAATAGCTTTTATTAAAACAATTGTTAAAACAAAAGCCAAAACAATTATAATTGTCTTTTTCTTATAACTTCTCATAACCTTTTAGCATCCTTAAGTTCCTTAACATTAACAATAAATCTAATATTTTCAATTGGCATCTTAAAATTACTAGCTTTTACTTTTAATATTAATTTATCACATTCTTTAATTATTTCTCCACAATTAACTTCATCAAAACTCTCTTCTGTAATATCAATATTTCCAAAACGATAACCATTTATTAATATTTGTTTTAAATCATCCTTCATAAATACTAAAAACATATCCATAATCTTCTTATCAGGACTATAATATAAACTTCTTAATTCTTTAAACTTATCTTCTACATCTTTCTCTAAATCAAATTTAAAGACACTCTTAATTACATTATAACCATAACTTGGATAATTAACGATAAAATATAATATATCACTAGCTGTCGTACTAGCCTTTAAATTCTTCTTTAATATCATATCATAATAAAAGTCCTCTAAATTCTTATAATCATTATATAACTCTTCTATTAATACTCCCTGTTCAAAAAGACTATTTTTCTCTTTTTCATTTAATTCATCATCGATAGTTACCAAAGATTTATTCATCTTCATCGAAATAACTTTCTTAATCTTCTTAGAAATATCATTCTTTTTAGTATTATACTCACTCATCAAATTAGTATCATTTTTCTCTAAAACATACTTTTTATATTTCTTATCAAAAAAATCAAATAATGTCTTATTCTTTAGAAAAGCTAGATACTCTTCCATATTATTTTTTAATTCTACTATTTGTAATACATATTTATTTGTAACTTCAGCATCTGTAATATCAAACTTGTTAATTACAAAATAATCAAAACTCTTCTCAAGTGATTCTCTCGTATAAGTAAGTAATTCTAAATCAATTTCTCCATTATAGCACTTTAAAATTAAGTCCTCTTCACTATCTTCACTAGCTCTATTTATCTCTTTAGCTAGAAGACTATACTTATCATTTAAAGCTAAAACATTACTTATACCCTCAGTCTTTAAAGTATTATTAGCTATCTTTTTAGCCATTCCTATAATTTTCTTTTCATTCTTCCAAATAATAATCTTTAAACTAACTAAAATATAGATAAATACTTTTGGACATTTCCAGTAACAATCAACATGTATTGATAAATTCTCTTCTTCACTATTATTAGTATCAAAGAAAAACTTCATATAGTATTTTGCATAAATATTAAAATCAAAATCTTCTAAACTAACTTTAATATTAAAACTCTCTAAAATACTAATTATCTCTTTAATAATATCATTATTCTCTTTAATAGTATTATTATAATAAAGTTCTAATTTATAAAACAATAAATCCAGTCCAAACTCTTCATAGAAACGACTATCTTTATTTAATAACTTATATAATTTAAAATACTTTTCTTCTTTTTCTCTTAATCCAACTAATTCATTTTTAACAGTAGGTGTAGGTATCATTTTACTATACTTATAATCAATGTATTTTTGCATAGCTTCTTTTATATTGGTATATTTTGAAGTAATTTCTTCTAAGGTATTACGATACTTAGTAAGTCTTTTCTCTGTATTTTTAGGAAAGACATCTAATAAAATCTTTTTTTCAGATATATCTTTCTTAACATAATAGTTCAAGTTCATCTTGATCAGCCTCTTCTTTTACTTCTATTTTTACTTCATTTTTTAATTTACCAATATAATCTAAGAAATCACAAATACTTTTGTAGCAATCAATTAATTCATCATAAGATAAATCTTTAAGTTCAAATGTAAATTGTGAATTACTATTACCTTCCATTTTTATTCCTCCCTACTATTAATAACCATCATAACCTGATAAATCCTTCTCAAAGTCTAAATTGACAGTTATTTTATAACCTTCTGAATCAGTAGAAATAACATCTATATCACTAGCCTCAATCCATAAATATACTCTAACTTTTAAAATACCATCTGGTATCTTAGAAATAGCCTCACTATAATCTTTTCTTGTACCTTGATATAAGAATAATGAATCATCATACTCAACATCCGAATCATGAACACCTGACCAAATATTTACTTTTTGAGCTTCCTTAATCATGGCATAAGTAGGATATTCATCTCCATCTTTTAATGTAATACCATGATCATTTGCTATTTTAATTGAAGAAGCTGTATGCCTTGTACTATTAGGTTCAAATATTAAATCTCTACAACCTGTTCTACTACATCCTAAATTTTGAATAGCACTAACACTCGCATCTCTAGAAATAGTATCATAAAAGACAAAACCTAATCTTACACTGTTAACCGCAATATTATCATTTAAAGATGAATCGATAAATGACGTTGTTTTCGATAAATATAAATTATCTGGACTTGGCGAATTAGAAATATTCCTAAAAAAAAGATCAAACGCTATAAATTTATTATCACTACTCTGTCTATCCTCATTTAAATAATAAGAATTAATGTAATAGTATGGTGTACTTGAAATAAAATCTGTAGAAGTATATTTACCTCCTACAAAAGTAAATTTATCTCTATTGCCATTATAAATACCTACACTAGAAACAGTCGGTAATGAAGAAGACCATTGATTAGTATTATTAGGATAAGTTGTTCTTAAATTATCAAGTATTGCTTCTTTTGACAAAGTAATACTATTAGACCAATTAACTCCATCTAAAGAAAAACTTAACCCTGTATTAGTACCAGCCGTTAATTTAAAAAAGGTAATATCAACATCTAAAGTAGATGAAAACCAAGCATAGGTAGAATAAATAAATAATAATGAAGTAAAAAAAGCCACTAGAATAAGTACATTATATTTAAAGTCTTTAAATATCTCTTTCATAATATAATCACCATCCAAATTGCTTTTTTTCTTCATTATTTAGTTTTTATTCTGCTACTTTGTTTTTAGAGAAAGCAAACTGAATCTTCATTGTTTTGCCATATGAAGTTAAGTCATAATTATCAACATCTTGTCCCTCTAAATAAAGATATACTCTAACTTTTGTAATACTATTAGGTGCTAGATAGAAAAACTCTGTTTTAACATCTGCATCAGCATTTTTATTAGTATCAGTATAATATTCCATTGCTGTAAATTTAGATTGCGTATAACCATTTAACTCATCATAAATATCAACGTTCTCTGAAGATGCAATAGCACCATTTAAAGCATAAGTTGTCATATATTGTGAAGTTGTAAATGAATCACAAGAATCTGTTGTATAATCACCAGTCGCACTTCTTTTTTTACAAATTGTATTGAAATGATCAATTGCATTTTGTGTATGTACTGCATCATTTGGCTCCCAAATATTATAAGTTGCTCCTCTACCCATCGTATGTGTAGCATCTGCTCCTACATTACACAAACCAGTAACACCATTACCATCAGCACAAGTAATTCCTTGAGCAACAGCACCATAACCAGTTTTATGATCAACTCTACCTATTTGCATGAAAGCTACTCGAACAGCATTTTCCATACCATCTCCGCCTTCACCAGATGAGCTCATAGTAATTGAAGAAGATGTACTTAAATAAATTCCTTCATCTTCATTGCGATCATAATCAGCACGATATGTATTACCAGATGCATTCTTAAAGAATAAATCAAATGCTAAATAACCAGAACCTTCAGTAGTTGAATTATCAATTTTATTAGCTCTAATCCGATATCCTCCATCTGTAGAAGTCATACTAGTTTTAGAATATAACTCTAACACACTATTAGTTGTATCCATCCTACCAATACTAGAAATTGGCTTAAGTCCTTTTTCACCTGGAACAGCATTTGTATTAGTTGTATAATCTGTTAATTTTGTTCCTACTAAATTATCAAGATCCAAATCGATTGTATTTGTAAAAGATGCTGCATCTTTAGCAGTAGTAGAAATAAGTAATCCTTCACTAACTTTAATAGATAACTCAATTGGTTCGACTTTAACAACATTAATACCAATAAACCAGGCATAAGTTGAAACAATACAAATTACAGCAGTTAAGCCTATAATAAATACTAACTTATTATATTTTCTTCTTAGCTTCTTAGCTCTCTTCTTAATATTTGAGTTTTCCATTTCCTTTATATTATCATTCATATTTTTCCTCCTAAATTATCACAATCACTTCTTATTTAAACTATGAAGCTAAATCATATCTATCACGAGTAAATCCAAAGTTAACTTTAATTTTTTCACCATTCGCAATTAAATCATAGTTATCAATATCTTGACCTTCAATATAAATATAAACTCTAACTTTAGTTATACTATTAGCTGCTAATTTAAATATAGATTGTCTTTCTACACCTGTTTTATTTTTTTCAGTATCTGTAAAAGTTGTACTTTTTGATAATGCATAACCATCAGGTAAAGGAGAAAAACCATTTATACCATCATATATATCAACATTCATACCAGATGTAATTTGTTTATTAACAACATAAGTATCAATTGGGTAATTAGTTGTTAAAGTAAGACAAGCTTCTGATGTATAAGCGCCAGTTGCTAATGTTCTCTTTTTACATAAACGATTAAAATGTGAAATTAAATGAGAATCATGAAGTCCATCATTTGGTTCCCAAATATTCCAAGTCTTACTTTGCCCATTATCACTTGTAGTAGTACCTTTATTACATAAGTTTGTAATCTTCTTTGAAGAATCATCTGAACAAGTAATACCAACTACATCTGCTTTACTAGAACCATTAGCTGCAATTCTACCAATTTGCATAAAAGCAACACGTACAGAGTTAGCAATACCATAATCATCTACTGAAGAACCACCAGACGGAGCACTAACAACGCTAGAATCTTTTGATAAGTAAATATCTTCATCATCTAACTCATTATACTCTTGAATATAGTCAACACCGGTACCATTTCTAATAAACAAGTCAAAAGCTAAATATCCGTCTTGTTCTTCTGCTTCATTGGAAATTGCATCGGAAAGTAATCTATAACCTCCTGCCGTACCAGTTAAACTTGATTTGGAAAATAATTTTAATCTTCCTACAGTTTTATTTAACTCACCAGCTGTTGATACTGGAACTAATCCATTAGTACCAGACGCATGATTCTTATTACCTTCATATCCAGCTGTTACAATACCAGCTTCTGTAATAGTCAAAGTATCAGACCATGTATTAGCATCTAAAGATAACTCTAATTGATCTCCTGATGTTACATTCAATTCAAAAGTATTAACTGTTGCTGTACTTAAACCAATAAACCATGCGTAGGTACTAGTAATCAACAACACAGAAGTAAGCCCCATCAAAAAAAATAAATATAGAATCTTTTTTCTATTTCTTTTACTGATAGTTTTCCGTTTCTTAACATTTACATATTCTACATTATTCATCCTATCATCTCCGTATTATCTATTATCTTAAATATAACATCTTTCACTACTTTTTGCAATAAAATTTCGACAATAACCGACATTTTATAAAAAGAAAAAAAATACATATTCAAATAAAATATGTATTAATCATTATTCTTATATTCTTTTAAAGCAGGAGTATCTAAATCAACCTTAACACTACTTAAAATAACTGTCTTAGAAGAAGCAACATCTTCATCCTTCATTTTCTGGAAAACGTTTTTAGCAAACTCTAAACTATCCTCATCAACAACGACTTCTTTTTGCAATGGTTCTGCTACTTTTTTCTTATTTTTAGCCTTTCTTTTACTAATAGCTTCACTAATCTTATCATCTTTATCAGAGATAATATGACAGAAAAGCGATAAAAGTACAATAAAGAAAATAATAAATTTGGGATTTAAAATAATCTTTTCAATAAATCCTAATCTCGGAATTATTTTAACAACTTTTCCAATTACAGCATCCTTCTTTATTGTACTATCATTAGAATTATTTGCATCACCTTTAGTAACAAAATTATCACCATACACTTCAATTATTCTATGTGTAATAAAAGAGTCATTCTCCTGATAAGTAACTATATCATTAAGTTTATAATCTGTATCAAGTTTTACAACTATCCAGTCACCTATTTCAATAGTACCAGCCATACTACCGGTCTCTACTTCAAAAAAAGAATAACCAAAAAAGTTATTATAAGCTTTTCCCAAAAACATTGTTTGGAAATTTATCGCAACCATACATACAAGAAAAAAAGAAAAGATAACGATTAAGGCATTCAAAAAAAAATTGATGACAGCTGTAAGTTTTGTATTAGATCGCATTTTTTCTAAAAGCCTCATATATACCCCTTCTTTTAATTTATAGTTTCTTTTTAAGTTCTTCTATTTCTCTTTTTAATCTTTCAATCTCGTCATTTTTATCATCAGGTGTCTCATCTTCTAGTTGTTCAACTTCTTCATCTTCTAATTGTTCAATATCATCGTTTGTTTCATTCTTAGTCTTACTAACTTCAATCTTTACTTTTTCTTTTTCTTCATCACCTTTAGCAATCATTGTCTCAATATCACCATATTTAATAGAGATGATGAATAAATAAATTTCATATAGTAGAATAAAGAAAATAGGTACTACTAAAACAAAGAAGAATATCCATTTTGATTGTAGTAATAATAATATTTTTCCAATCGCATTATAACTCTTTACTGCAACACCAGCTATATATTCATCTCCCCATGATGTCTTATCAGACTCTATAGTAATATAACTAGTAACTTCATTATCTACTATTTCTGCAATTGTTGCATACTCTAACTTAACTTCATTTTTCTTAGCATTAGTCTTATAAACAAAGACCTTTTGTCCTGCTGTAAGTTCTGAAATATTACGTTTCTCCGCTATAACTAACATTCCATCTTTATATTCCTCTGAAGCACTTTCCTTATCTATTAAAAGTAAGTCTTTATTACCAAATCTTGTATAACCAAATTGATTTCTATTTAATACTAACGTACTTACTAGAATAACCAACGAAACATACGCTACAAACAAGATACCAATAACTATATACTTTATTGTTTTTAAACCCTTAGCCATTATTAGCCGCCTCCTATTTATTCTCTATTTCGTTAATTATTTTGCTTCAGCAAATTTATTCTTACTTAATCCAAAGTTAACATATATTTTCTTACCCATAGAACCTAAATCATAGTTATCAACATCTTGTCCTTCAATATAAATATATACTCTAACTTTTGTAATACTAGATGGAGCTAAATAAAATATCTCATTTCTATTAGCTTTATCTGTACTATCTCTAAAATAAGTCATTTGTGTTAATTTAGTAGATACACTATCATATCCATTTAAACCATCATAAATATTAATGTTATCACTAGATGAAATTTCAGCATTAGAAGCAAAAGTATTTATATATGTATCATCAGCAATCGCATCGCATTTACCATCATAAGTAGTATCACCGGTTCTCTTGAAACAGATTTTATCAAAATGCTCTATTGATTCTTGATTATGTTTTAAATCATTTGGTTCCCAAATGTTCCAAGTAATACCACGACCACCACCAGCTTGAGTACATAATTGTGTAACACCAGATTCTGCATTAGATCCACATGAAATACCTTGAACTTTAGTAGCATCAGAATTCATTGGTACTCTACCAATTTGCATAAAAGCAACTCTTAAAGAGTTTTCAATTCCATCTCCTCCTGCTGATACACCCTCACCAGTTGGTTCAATAATTGCACTTGAACTTGGTACTAAATAAATACCTTCATCATCTGCTGGATTAAAAGTTGTATCATAATAAGATCCAGAATCATTTTTAATAAATAAATCAAAAGCTATATAACCATCAACTTCAGCATCTTGATTTGCTAAACTTGCTATTAACTTGTAACCACCTTTATTAGCAGTCATACTAGACTTAGCAAAAATATTCATTCTTGAAGTAGTTGTATTCATTAAACCAACAGAAGACATTGGAACTAAACCTTCATCTATCCAGTTATTTGTATTACTTGCATAACTAGTTGCTAAATCATCCTTAAGTGTAGTCTGATTAATCGTTAATGTATTACTAAAGTTACTACCATCTAGAGAAAGCTGTAATCCTTTTGTAGCTTCAACATTAAGTTCAAATTCATTAATACCAACATTAGTTAAACCAACGAACCAAGCATAGGTCGATACCATTAAAAGAATAGCCGTAAGTCCTATTACAAAGACTCCCTTCTTAATTCTTCTCTTATTAGCATCATTTCCCATAACTACAACATCATCATTATTTTTTACTTCTTCCATTATTTTTCACCACTTTCTCTAACCTCAGATTTAAAATTCATATGAGCCCTTATCTCTCCACCTAGAATATCATTAGTACATTCTAAGTCGCTACCCTCTAACCATATAACTATCGTATATCTATGAATTTCATCTGGTTTAAAGTTTTTAATTGAATCTTGAAAGACAACATCATCACTCAAAAACTTAACAGTTCCTGGCTCTGCCTCTCCTGTAATTGAAGCCTTAGCATAATCAACATACTTTCCATCAAAATAAATTCTTATTCTGATAGCTTCATCTACATTCTTAATAGCATCATCAATTATAAACTCTGTCCAATAATCAACCGCATCCTTACCTGTATTTTCTATATAAAAGGAATAAGCAACATAATTTTGACCATTATGACTGCCATCCCCTTCATCCAAATTATCTGGAAGCCATTTAACAGAAATATCATCTAAAAAATCCATTGATTCTACTTTTAGATTTCTTCTATAAACTTTATAGTTAGGATCATCATAAATAATTACCCCATTTTTTAAATATAAATTCTTATCTAAACTTATCATAAAGAAATAACCAGAATTTATAAATTTAAGTACAGCGTATAAAGCGACTAGTAAGACAGCTAGAATTAAAAGTACTAATTTCGCTATTCTAACTCTTTTTTTACGTTGTCTTACTTTTTTAGCTGTTAAAACAATTTCATAACTATCCTTACTCATTTACTATCCTCCAAGATTATATTTATCTTTAGTAAATCCAAAAGTAATATTAATTTTCTTATTTAAAGAAACTAAATCATAGTTATCAACATCTTGTCCTTCTAAATAAATATATACTCTAATCTTTGTAATACTATTAGGTGCCAATGTAAATATTTCTTGTCTATCTGCATCTGCAACCATTTTTAAAGTATCTGTAAAAGCCGTATTCTTATTCAATTTATAATTACTACCAACTGTAAATCCATTTAATCCATCATAAATATCAACTCTATCCGAAGAAACAATATTCTGATTAACAACAAATGTATTAGTATAAGTTCCATCAACAACTTTACTACAAGGAGAAGTTCCATATGAACCATCCGTATTTCTACTTTTACAAACTGTCTCATAATAAGTAATTAAACTTGTTTCATGTTTTGTATCATTTGGTTCCCAAATAACAGTCTTTTCATTTAAACAAAGCCCTGTATTATTCGTATCAGTAGTACAATTAATAGCATTAATTGTTCCTTGATCTGTAACTGTTGCTGCCACTCTACCTACTTGCATAAAAGCAACTCTTACAGAATTAGCAAGTCCATAATCTGGAACACTACCACCATTCTGATTAGCAACAACTGCTGAAGAAGTTGTTAAGTAAATTGCTTCTTCACTAGTCTTATCATATTCTTTTATATATGTAGAACCGGTACCATTCTTAACAAATAAATCAAACGCTAAGTAACCATTCTGTTCTCCACTAATTTGTCCTGAATTAGTTGTTTGATAATTATCAATTCTTGTTGAAATTAACCTAAATCCTCCTGCTGAAGCTGTAATACTTGATTTACCAAATAGTTTTAATCTACCAACAGTCTCATCAACTTCACCATTAGTTGAAATTGGTATAAGTCCATTACCACCAGGTAAATGATTTGTATTACCTGTATAAGCTGTTTCTATCTTTGAAGAATCAAATGATAAATCTTTATTCCAAGTTTTGCCATCTAAGGATAATAAAAGTTCATCGCCAGTTGAAATACCTAATTCAAAAGATTCAACTTTAGCAACACTGGTTCCAACAAACCATGCGTATGTACCAACAATTAAAATAACTGAAGATAATCCAGTTAGAAATAATAAAGATAAAATCTTTCTAGACTTTCGTTTTTTAACGTTAGTATTAGCATTAGTATCAGTAATCACGTTATCCATACTGTGCACCCACTTTACAATCTAACCTATTCTAAGTATAACATCAAAAATAAAGAAAAACAATAACTATTTTCGACTATTTTCGTCATTGAAAAAGACTGTTAAACTAAACAGTCTCTAACTTGAAAAATTACTCTTATCAATAGTTATAATTTTAACGTTTTTACAACTATTTTGCTTATTTAGTCTAAGTACAGAAGAAGTACCACTCTTCTCTACTATATATTTATTACTACCATTACTATCTTTAACATAATAGCAATTATCACTAACCAAATAATTAAAAGAATCATTCTTAAAAGTAATCGTCGCCTTATCTTGATCAACTAATGTCATAACTTCACTTACATTACTAGTATCAACATATCCCAATATACTCTTATCAACGGAAGTAATATCAAGATAAGTATTATTAATATCCCTACTTATAACTTGTAAAAAATCTAAAATACTTAAATTAGTAGTAGTATCCGTCTTATTAATATTTATTAATTTAACTGTACTATCTTGTATTAAATTATTACTATCTAATACATTATAAGAAATACAAGTAGAATTTTCTGTCTCACATTTTTTTAAAGTACTTTCATTAACTAAAATCTTTTTACCAATGGCAAAGTCATTATCAGAAACATCTTTCGCTAAATTCTGTGATACAACTAATTCTATTGTTAGTTCAATATCATTACGTCTTTCATAACTACTATCACTATTTACTTTTTCTAACTCTTCTTTTTGAAAAAGATAAGCTTGCTCTCCCCAATAAGTATCTTTAGAATTATCTAGTGAATCAAAAGGCCAAGTAATTGAAACAAAAAACTTTCCAGAACTCTTTGAATTAATAATATCACTAGTCTTTCCAAAATTAAATTTAAAAGGATAATCATGAGATAAAGACTTAACAGAAGAAATATTACTATCAAAAGTAAATTCTTGATTAAATATTCTCAAATATGTAATATTATACTCTAACTTTGCATCTAAATCTCCATCATTTACAATTTCAACTTCTCTACTATAACCATCCATTCCTGGTGAGAAATTAGAAACATCAAAATGCAAAGTAGTACTATTATTCTCTCCTATTTTTATATGCCAAGCTGAAACATCTAAAGCTACATTACTATTCGTTGAATTAGAAAATGCAAACCAAGCAAAAGAAATGGAAATACAAGACATCACAAAAAAGAGAACTGATGTAATATTAAAACTCTTTAAAATTTTATGAATCTTTTCCTTTTTCATTAGTTATTATTCCTACGCTTTTCATATTTTTCAACCATAGTTGAAATAATTTCACTACCAATTATAAACATAATTGGAAATATTATAAATAAATAAAAACCAGATCCCTTAGATATTAACTTATAAAAATAAGATAAACTCTGTACTTTCATAACAATCTTTCCATATACTTGATCTTCTTCAACTACTGGATCTTCTACTAAACTAGCAATACCTTTAGTATAGAATTGATATTTACCATTATCTTTTTTTTCTGTCTTAATAATACGGTGGGTTACAACTCTATCAGAATAACTACCATATTTGCCTAAATAAGTAATATCATCTCCAATTTTTAAATCTGCAGGATTAGTCTTTTTACAAATTAAAACATCCCCAATATTATACTTAGGTGCCATAGACCCAGTAACAACAGAAAACATTCTATAATCTAAAAATGAAAAATTATTATTAGAAAATCTTTGTAAACATATTGAAGCCGCAAATATTAATATAATAATGGTCAAAAATACAGTCGCTACATTTTTTATTATCTTTAGTATTTTCACAAAATATCATCTCCAACTTCAAAGCAGATACTATCAACTTTTGAAACATAGCTACTTGCTAAATCTTTCATTTCTTTTTCAATAACTGAAGTATCTGTAACCTTAACTTCTTTTATCGAATCAAACTGATCAGATATAACTGAAAGTATCTTTTCTTTCGTAATACTATCATCACTACTAATAATAGAATCAATAGTACTCTTTAATAATAAATAATTAATATCATCTAATTTCTTACGATAATCATTAGACTCTTCACTATCTTTAGCTGTTAAAATCTTCATTATATAATAATTACTTAAAAAAGTATTTTCCATACGCTTCTTAAAGTCATCAGGAATATCATTTAAATCCATACGAGGAACAACCTCATCATCTAATATATATTGATATTTATGTAAATAGTCCCATAGTTTCGCTGCGATTTGGAAGTTAGGGTTTTTCAAAATAACGTTAGTTCTCTTAATTGGTGAAGTAACTCTAACAACTCTCTCTTTTTGTAAAGTCTTATATAACTCTGATTGTTTCCATCCTAACAAGAACCTCTTGCAATATAAAATATCTTCTAAAGTATCATCAGTTCTATTTATTTCTTTAAAAGCACTAATCTGAAACTTATAATCAACTGTCTCACCATTAATATCTGATCTAGATTTATATTCAAATTTATCAGATAAAGAATCACTCAAAGTTCTTATTTTTCTTTCCATAATATCTAGAAATGTTGCAATATATTCAACTAAAGTAAAAATAAATCTATTTTCATAAGTATTAAAAGTATCTTCTTTAAATACATTTAGTATTTTAGATGGTCTAACATACCCTGTCGTAGGATCAAACTCATCTACAAAGTCCGCATGCTTGACTAAATGTTTTACACTTTCTGTTGAAACTTTCTTAATCTTTTCAACATTTAATATTTCCTCTTCAGTCTTAATAAATCTCTTTGGATCTGCAAATATCTTATCAATATAAGGAACGCTCTCTTTAATTTTAAGAATCCACTCATTATTAATTTTCTCATTAGTTACCGAGCTACTAATCTCTGCTTCACTACTGATACTTGATACAAAGTCCCTATTATCTTCTGAAACCAAAGAGGATTTTTTCTCATCAGCCATAAACTACTCCCCTTATTCATTTTTCTTTAATAATTCAATGTAATCAATACATTCAAACATTTTATCTTTACCAAATTTCTCTCTCAATACTTTAATGAAAGGATCAAACTCATCTTTAATATACGCAATATTTTGTTGTTCTAACTTTCTAAGTATCTTCTTTGCAATAAAGTAATCTATCGCATCTGTTTCATCTCCGCCACAAGCTTTAAATACCGGAACAAATGTCTTTAATTGTTTCATAATACGATTACCAAACGAAATTCTAAAATGTTTTACCATGTAATCATCAATTTCTTCTACTTTTCTTAAACCATCATCACTAATTGGATTATCAACACATGCTTTAGCAAACAATCCTTCCAAATAAGTAGAATTCAAGTCTATTGCACTTTGCTCTCTACATTCAAAAGGAGCAACTTTAGTATTAATATCAATAGGCATAGCTCTATCGTATACTTTATCAGTAACCATAAATGTAGAGTCATCGTTATTGATTGTACCGATATACCAAATGTTACCATTCAAACGTAATCTACCATTTTCCAATTTCTTTGGGTCGTTTCTGTCATAACTAGTAACTAAACTTATTAACCATTCATTTCGATCAGGCATTTCCAAAATAGATAAAACTTCTGCAAAGTAGTACTCAACTCTTGCTAAGTTCATTTCATCTAGAATAACTGTATGAATTCTATCATCATAAAGTGCTGAATAAATTTCAACCAAAGCTGTTGTTTCAGTAAACTTCTTCGTAAATTCATTAATATATCCAAAAAAGTCTGTTCTATCACGCCAAGATGGTTGTACTGAAGAAACACAAGGCGGCAATTTATTAAACTTACTCCAAGCATAAGCTAAAGATGTTTTACCAGTACCAGAAATACCCTGTAAAATTAACATTTTACCACATGCAAGTCCTGAAAAGAAAACTCTAAGTAAAGAAACATCATAATATAATCCTAACTGACTAGCTGCAAAACATCTAAAATCATCAACTAATTGTTCAAGAGTTTGATTATTATTATAATTAACAATCTTTGTATTTAAATTTTCAAAGTCAATTCTAAATAACTGAGGAAATCTCTTACTATCCTCACTTACATTACGCATTCTCTCTTCTTCAGATGCTGGATCAAGATCTTCTTCTAATTCTTCAATAACTTCTCCACTAGTTCCTTCTTCTTCTGAAATAACATTTCCATTCTCATCAACCACAACCCCATTTTTTAATTCCAAAATCTTTTCATTTTCTTTTACTAATTGTACTACCTTATCATTTAAAGAATCAATTTCTTCAAGTAAACTCTCATTATTATAAGCTTCCTTCTTAAACTTTAAAAACTTTCTCACAGCCGCATAAATAATAAAGATAATTAATCCAAGAACAACAATAAGAATAATAAGTAAAATAACAGTTAAAACCCATTCACTCATATTAAGTTCATGGGCATAGTAATTAATTACTTTCTTATATAGATTAAAAGAAAATATCATTTTAATACCATTAAATAATCCTTCAAATATAGATTTAAATCCCGAAAACAGAATAACCAACAATTCATATAAAAACCTAAACAACGTATTCATTATATAATCTCCCCATATAAAATAGTCTTCTTAGACAAATATAAGTTTGAAATCATATTAAATGGTACATAAGAATAATATAACTCTTTATTAGTCTCTTCTGTAATAATAAAAATCATATCTACACAAAGTAATATATCCTTATCAATTTTATCTAAATCTTTCTCTGAAATTTCAACCGCAAACCTATATCCCTTATTTTTAAATTCCTTAATCTGTGCTAAATTCTTACTCAAAATATCATACTTTATCGCAATAAGAATTCTTTCTTGTGAATAACTATCATCAATATCTCTTAAAAGTGAATTAATCTTCTTAGGTTTCTTAAAGAAACTCTCTTTAAAATAATATAAGTATTTATAATTAACATTTTCTCTTTTAATCATATTACTAAATATTCTAAAAGACATCATTTTTAATTGTAATTCATCTATATTTTCATTAACTATATTATTTTTTAAAGACTTCTCGATTGCATATTCACTAAAAATTTTATCAAACTTAGCTTCACATTTAACATAAGTACTTTTAACTTTATTTTTTATAATAATCTCTTCACATAATAAGAAATCTGAAGAATTAATATTATCTAAATAGTTATATAATATTTCTTTATATTTATTATAAACTTTAACTATTCTATTCTCGATATCTCCTCTAATATCTTCATTAATATTTTTTAAATATGTATCTAAATCTGTAAGACCATTATCTAAAATATCATTAACAATCTGAAGATTTCTCTTAATTTCCGCTAAAATCATAGAACTATTTGAAATATTTACTATTTTATAATTTTTAATCAAAGCCGCATTATATTTCATATTACCAGTTGTATAACTTTCTCCAAAGTATTTATCTTCAATATAAGTATCTGCTATTTTATTAACGATAGAAGTATAATAATTTGTTTGTTCCCCTGTACAAGATAATATTAATAATAATTCTTTTACTTCACTTTCAATAAGTAATAATCCTTTTCTTATAATATTATTTTCATTCTTTCCAATTATATTAACTTTCCTAGGATTATCAATTTCTAACTCTTCACAAAGAGGATCATCTTTAGAAACAGTTAAAACATCATCAACTACTTTACTACTTATTATTACTGGTTCTTCTACAACCTCTTCTGAAGCAACTTCTTTTTCTTCAGTGACATTTTTATCTAAAACATCTTCTTCAACTGTAGTTGCAATTGTCTCAATATTATCATCACTAACCGAAACTTTAGAAATATCTGTATCACTATTATTCGAAGTCTCTGTATTAGTATCCTTAACAGTATCGTTATTTTCATGAACTAAAGATTCACTAGGAGTATCAGGAACAGTCTTCATATTACACTTTAATTCTTCATTACCATTATCTCCATCAATAACAATAGTACCTTCTATTTCATCTAATACTTCAATATCATCATCTGATACTTCATCATGTTTCTCCTTAGAAGTCTCTTCTAAATTCTTAACATCTAAAGTTAACGAATCATCAACATCTACACTATTATCAGTAACATCCTCTACAGGAACATCAACATCATTTTCTGCAGAAACTTCTTCTTGTTTTTCTGTCTCTCGAGATAAAACCTTTTCCTTAACACTTTCAAGTTCCTTCTTCAATCTTTCTAACTCATCATTATCAGTAACCTTAACTGTAGCTATAGGAATATCTTTAACTTCTTTAACTTCACTTGCAGTACTTTCAAATTCATCATCAAACTTAATCTTAATTATAAGTGTATATACTTCATATAACACAATAAAGAATCCTGGTAATAAAAATACAAAGAAGAAAAACCATTTAGACATCATTAAATCAATAACGCCACCTAATTTATCATAACTCTTAACTGGTACGCCTAAAATAAACTCATCACTATAGTACTCTGAAGTATCCTCAGTCATAATATTCTTCTTTTCATAATCAACTTCTTTAATAACTGTCGATAAAATTCTAACCTTCTTTTGATCCTCTGTATTTGTATAAACAAAAATATTATCATTAGCTTTTAATTTACTAAAATCTTTCTTTTCAACAACAACTAAACTTCCGTTATCAAAGACATCACTTTTATTATCTTCAGAAATAGTAACATATAAATTACTACCTATATCTATAACTCCGTATTTGTTTCTACTCAAAAACAAAAAGCTTAGGAAAGAAATAAAACAAAAAAAGATAACCAACAAAACTATGGCAATTTTTTTTACTATTTTCACACTTTCACCATCCCACTGTTTGACTATTCCATATTATCAAAATTAGTATAACATAAAAGAAAATAAAAGAAAACACATTTTTCGACTTAGAACGATAAAATAAGTTGAAAATAAATTCTCACATCTAACTTTACACTTATCTTTTTAAATATTTTTAAATGCTTTACACTATAACTTACACTTTTTATTTCTTTTGTTGACATAGGTTTTAAAAATAGTATTTTAATAAAACTACGTATTTTAAAGAAAAAACAAAGTTTTTGACAAGTGTAAACCAACTTTATCAGTATATTGACACAAAAATAGACATAACTGTATAATTAATGTAAAAGAATAGGAAGATTGTTATGTTGAAAAAGTTTAAAATAGTATTATTTCTTTTCCTACTTCTAGTGTTTGTTTTAGATGTAACAACGACATATTCTAAATACACATCGGAAGCGATAGGAGAAGTAAAAACAAATATAGCTAAATGGCAAATACTTGTTAATGACAATGATATAACAAGTAATTATACTTCGACCATTGATTTTACCCCTGTCATTGAGGAAAACGTAAATGTTGCGGCAAATACCATGGCTCCTCAATCAAAAGGCTACTTTGATATTGAAATAAATCCCGAAAACGTCGGAACATCTTTTACATATACAATCGAACTATTGCCTTTAGAAAACAGTGACATAACAGATATCGTAATCACCGATTACGCAACAATCGATGAAAATACTGATTTAAATAACATAACAAAAAAAACCTACAACAATAGTACTATTACAAATAATGTTTTATATGATAACACAATAACAAACTTCAAACATAAACCTTTCCGTATCAGATTATATTTCTGTTGGAAAGATGATGCTACTAATACTATGGATGATAATGCTGATACCATAATTGGTGAAAAAGCCGCCAATGGTGAAGAAATCAATTTCAAAATAAGTGCCAGTATTTCATTCAATCAATATATAAGCTAAAACAGATGACTTAGTCATCTGTTTAATTTTTTCTAAGAGTAACAAATTATATATCAAAATCATCATACTCTAAATCATCAAAAATAATATTTTCAATACTAATTAGTTCACATTCTTCATTAAATATTAATTTAAAAACATCTGGAGAATTAATCCCTTTATCAAAAACAACTTTATCTTTGAAACAAAAAGCTAATTCCTGATCATTTCGAACTTCTATTAGTTTACACCATTTTAGTAACAAAAACATCATCGCATAAGCATGAGAAAATATCGCAATTCTTTTACCCTTATTATTAGAAATAACCTCCATTAAAGCTTCATACATTCTTTTTCTAACATCTAACTGGCTTTCTCCATTAGGTGCCTTAAACATTGGATCTTCACATTGTTTTTTAAACAAGAAAGGTATCTTTTCATTTTCTTTTAAACCTGTTTTTCTCTCATCAAACCTATCATCGATATTAACTTTCAAGTTCTGCTTATCAAGTAAATATTTAGCTGTTTGCAATGTCCTTACACAATTACTCGTATAAACAACATCCATATCTTGTAATTCTTTCTCATTACTTAATATCTCTGCCCTTTTTTCACCTTTAACACTCAAAATTATTTTTTCATTCTTAATTAAATACTCCTGATCAGTCCTATAACTTTCAATCATTGTATTATTATTAAATCTAACTGAATGTCTTATTAAATATACAACTGTCTCCATCAAACCTCTCCTTCATAAAATCAGCTAAACTAACCTCAATCAAACTATATCCTTTATCTTCATACTTCAAACCAACTACTTTTAATTTATTAGGCTTAATTATCATTGAAGTATATCCATTCTCATAATTTCTTTTAGTTTTAATATTTTCAAATCAAAAGTTAAATAAACATATAAAGCAATAGCTCCAAAAACCTCCGAAAAAAATACCTTTTCCTTTTGATCATCAATTAATTTAAAATTATCTCCATTTCCAGGAACAAGTCCCTTTTTACTTATAGACCTAAATTATTAACACTAGTAAAATGATAAGCCTTCATAGTATCACCAAACTAAGTATAACAGAAAAAGAGTTATTATAAAACTCTTTTTAGTTCATATACCAACGCCTATAAACATTAAGCATTCTCTGATAAATAATTTACTCCTTGTTTAATTTTATCACTTGCTTTTATTGGTTGATGTATTACTTCTTCATAAATATATTGTCCAGGATTATCACATTTATTGTAATTACTATCAACCTTATAAACATATTTAGGAACATTACACCCTATCCATATAGCACTACTTCCACCAGTAGAAAACCATTCTTGCCAAGTTGGATATGCTGACTTATATTTAACTCCATCTATTGTAAATTCTACATCACTATACTCAAGTGTAAAACCAATTAATGTACATGCATTAGCGCCACTATCACTAGGGTAAGTTGCCGCAACACTTGCATTAGACATCGAAATTCTTCTTCGCCTTATAGAACTTTCTTCTAACTCTGAAGTAAATCCTACCTTTCCAGTATCAGTAAATGACATTTTATAAGTATATGTAGCCTGTGGATTACCATTAGTATCTACTTCCGACTTCTTCTCCCACTTAACATAGCCCCTTACATCTCTATCTTCCCAAGGAGATTTACCATTAGTTTTTACTAATTGTTGAGTAGCATTTTTAGTTGAATCAATCATAAAATAATATATTCCATCTGGAACCTCTGAAATATATTGCCACTCATCATTCACAAGACATTGAACATCATCTGTAGAAATATTTTTCTTTATTTCATCTAAGTAATTTTTCGCAACAGAAATAAATTCTTTCTTTTTAGTGTTATTAATCTTTTTTGTAATAGCTGGTACTACTACCGTTATTAAAGCACCAATAATAATCAGTACTACTAATAACTGTATCACAGAAAATCCTTTTTTATTAACCTTCATAAACGACTCCTTCTACTATATAAAAATATCATATCATCACATCACTGAAATAAACAAATAAAACTTAATAATCAATGTAAAAAGCTGTCTAAAACTTTTCTATCACTTTAAAAATTTCAAAAACAACTTTAGATGAATCATTAAACTCACTATCAATCTCCTTAAAGATTCTTATATGTTCCCTTCTATAATATTCAAGAGACTTATCTCCTTCTCCTTCTATAAAAGCAAGTTCTTCTGTCATGTTTTTAAACTCCGTCACAATAACTTCTACATTTTCAATTAAACAAGCCTCACTATCATCATCAAATAAAATAATACTTCTATCACCTACTTTAGGTAACTCTTCCCCTTCTAGAATATACTCTTTATATAAAGAAGTAGTAGCTCTCTTTTCTCCTTTTAAAACTAGTTTTACTAATTTATCATTATCAGTTCCAAACTTCCATCTCTCATAACTCTCCATAAAATATCACCTATAGAAATTATATCATATCAAAGAAAAAACTAATCCTTTAGATTAGTATTTCAATTTATAACTTATAACTTTTAAGAATAACATTAATCATCGAAAAAGAAATATTACCAGTATCATCTCCAATAATTTCTGTTCTAACTTCTAGATTACCTCCAATATAAATATCTGCAAAATTAACTTCTGAAAAATCCATATCACTAGTATTACCTTTATCAAGAACAAATTCCAAATCACTAATTTTTTCCAGTTGTTATGTTATATAAATAAAACTTCCCACCTATATCATTAGTAACATCAGATATTCTACCACATAAAGTAATTTCAAAAACACTAGTTCTTGCTACTTTTATTTGATCACCAGAAATAGATAAAATATCAGATTTTCCTGGGATAATTCTAGTTGTAGTAATTATTAAAGTACCCTCAGCATTAGAATCTTTAAAACTAGCAAAACAAACAACATCATAAGAAGTCAGACCTAATGAACCAGACCTTTCCCACCCTTAGGACCAAGTAAAGGACAAAAGCCTAATGAATATAATTTATTTTGTAATCTTTCTCTTCTAAAATATCATCATAATTAATATCACAACTCATAAAAATCACCTGTCATATTATATGAAGTACTTTATTTTCAACAATAATAAACAAAAAAACAAAGTCTAAGGCTTTATTTTTTACTTTAACAGTTCTCTAATATTTCTAAAGCTTTCTTATACTTTTCTTCTCGTATTAAAGCTTTTTCATCCACTCCATCAAGTCGACTATTATCCATATTATGTTTAATATCCGCAATCTTTACTTTAACAGCCGCCCCATTAGTCTTTATTTCTCTAATATAATCCATATAATCTATATTCTTATCATACGTTAATAGTTTTAATACATCAATAACTTCTTTGGGAAAATCTTTTTCTAAATCTTCAAAAGTAATATCTGTATCTTCAACTACATCATGTAAAAGAGCTGCTATACAAGTAATCTCATCATTCATTTGTTCAGCTACATGAATCGGATGATATATATAAGGAGTCCCAGCTTTATCAAATTGCCCCATATGAGCATTATAAGCTATATTCATAGCCTTTCTTGTTAATTTGGTATTAATCACTACTACCACTCCTCTTTTGATATACCTTACTACAAAGAGCTTCTTTTCTAGTACCAACTCCAGGAATTTTTATTTTCTCTAAATCATCATAAATACTATATATTGGTATACCATACTTCTTACACTCCTCAGGACTAAGTTCTTTAAAAGCTGGACATGGTAATACCGTACCATCATACTTAATATCTAACTTTTCAAGTCCTGCATTACACTTATGGGTAGTATCACCTTGTAAAGGTATACCAACCCTAACTTTTCCAGTATAAATCTTACTAGCAAGAGCATCATTTAGTATTTTAAAAAACTCCCCTTTTTCTTCACTACTTAACTCTAATTCTTCTCTATTTTTTAACCCTCTACCTTGTGGTACAAAATTAAGTAAACTAATATTTTTAACAGCTGCTAGTTCCAATAGTTCTAATATATCTCCTATCTCCCTAAAATTAGGTTTCATCGGAATAAAGTGTACATCAACATCTAGTCCAACTAAAGTAGCATTAAGAAGTGATCTAAATAAAGCTTGTTGACTAAAACATCTTCTTCCCATCAAATAAGTATCAGTCTCTTGTCCATATCCTTGCATATCAAACACAATCTTAGAAAGTCCTAACTCCTTATATCTCATAAGTTCTTCTCTTTCGATACAAGAAAAAATTGGGGGATTTAACAACTTCTCATAAAATCCCATCACAGCATCAATACTTCTTTCATCATCTTTATCAATAGTTGCTAATCTTTCTTTGCAATCTGCAATTATTGCTTTCTTCTCATCTATTGTTAATGTTTTTCTCACTTTAACACCTGATGTAAAAATAATAGTTTTAATTCCCAAATCAGTACTATAAGAAACCATTCTAGCTAATTCCGGATGTAAAAATGGTTCTCCTCCAGATAAAGATAATTCTCCTATTCCACCAGTTTTCATAAAATAATCTATCACTCTTTTAAAATCATCAAATTGAATAATAGTATTTTTAGACATATCAGAATTAGATGAACAAAATCTACAATTATTAGAACATTTATCAAGTATTTCAAAACATAAATCTTTAACCATAAACCCACCTACTTCAATAAATAAATTATATCAAAAATAAAGAACTTTCTCAACTCAAAGAAAAGAACTCTCCTAAGAAAGCCCTTACCTTTTCTTTTTCTATACACATTAAACACTACAATAGAAGCAATTATAATAGATAAACCAATTGTATAAATAATTGGCACACATAATTATCAAATTAATAATTAACCTTTTCACTCTCTTCAAAGAATGCTTTATATCCTGAATAAGCTGCATAAATATCTAATTTACTCGTAACTTCATATGGTGAATGCATTGATATTACTGGAACTCCACAATCTATAACATCTATTCCTTTATTAGCTAAAATATAAGCAATAGTTCCGCCTCCACCAATATCTACTTTACCAAGTTCCGATACTTGATATTTAACTTTATTTCTTTCAAAAACACTTCTTACATAAGCTACAAATTCTGCATTCGCATCACTGGCTCCTGACTTACCTCTTGCTCCTGTATATTTATTTAATTCAACACCATAGCCAATAAATGAAGCATTATTAAACTCCGAAACATCTTGGTAATTAGGATCAACTCCAGCTCCTACATCAGCAGATAACATTCTAGAGTTACAATAAGTTCTATTTAAACTAGCTGGACTATCTCCACTAGTTTTTTCTAATAAAATATGCATAAAATTATCAAACATCTCTGAATACATTCCCGTATTTCCTACACTACCAATTTCTTCTTTATCCGCAAATATCGCAACACTTGTAACATCAGCTACTCTAGCATCAAGAATAGCTCTTAAAGTAGCATAAGCACAAACTTTATCATCTTGTCCATATCCAGCAACCATACTGCAATCAAAACCTAAACTTCTTGCTTTAAATGCTGGAACAATTTCTATTTCTGAACTTAAAAAGTCTGCCTCAACAATCCCATACTTTTCATTTAATAGTTTTAAAACATTACTCTTAACTGAATTTTCTTTTTCATCACCTGGAATACTTCCAATTAATAAATTTAATCCTTCCCCTTCAATTGCCTCTGTAATTTTCTTCTCATTTTGTCTTTGTGATAAATGTGGCAAAATATCAGTAATTGTAAATATTGGATCATCCATATCTTCTCCAATATTAACTTCTATTTTCTCTCCATTAGTCTTAACAATAACACCATGTAACGCTAAAGGAATTGTTGTCCATTGATACTTCTTAATTCCCCCATAATAATGTGTCTTAAATAATGCAAGTTTAGCATCTTCATATATTGGATTAGGTTTTAAATCAAGCCTTGGTGAATCAATATGAGCACCAACTATATTAACTCCCTCTTCTAACTTACTCTTCCCAATAACAGCCGCAAAAATACTCTTTTTCCTATTATTGAAATAAACTTTATCTCCACTATTTAAAATATCTACATCACAAATATTTTTAAAACCTTGACTCTCTAATTCTAAAACAATACTTTTATTAGCTTCTCTTTCTGTCTTGGAATTATTTAAAAATTTAATGTAATCATCAGAAAAATCAAATACTTTTTGTCTTTCATCATCATTTAAACTTTTCCAACCATTTTCTTTTTTGTTTAAAATATTTTCCATAATAACCTCCATCATTATAAGTTCTATATATAGTATACTACAAATTCCTCTTCATATTCTATAATTAATTATTTTGATATTTAGTTATATCATCAACTCTTAATGCTAAATAAGGTACATTTCTTTTCTCTTCTTTTAAAAATAAAGCAAAAGTATCATTTACATTAAAGTATCTTGTTTTCTCTTCTTCAGCCATACTAGTAGTCTTCCAACTATCAACTCCAGCTTCACTCTTTACTTTCCCACCAGTCTCATCTAAAGAAAACTTAATAGATTGAATTGCTTTTTCTATCATTGCTATATTACCATCTGCTGTATTAAACTTTTTATTTTCTAATTCTTTATATTCTCTTTTTACATTAAATGAAAGTATAGGTGCCATAAAAAAGTCTTTTTCTGAAAAATCTCTACTTTCTTCATATTCATTAGTCTTTTTCATCATACTATCATATATCTCTTTAAATGTTTCTCCCTCTGGATTCTTATAAAATATAACTTCATCATTATCTTTAGTCTTTATCTTAACAGCAAAATCATTCTTAGAATTATAAAATAATACTTCAATCTGTTTTCTTACTGCCTCTTTTGAATTTTTATTTACTCCAAAATATTTAATATCCTCGTATTCTCCAAACTTAGCATTATCTAAAACACTAAACTTACTCTTATATTCAAACTCTCTATATAGCATTGTATAAAAGAAATATCTTCTTAAATCTGGATTAGTAGGATCATCTAAAGCTTCCTCACTCCAATCAAAATCTTTCAAAATATCACTTGTTTGATTAAATTTCTCTTTAATACCTTTTTCTATTTCTTCTTTTAATTTTTTAGTTTTCAATCCATAAATCTTAAAGTAATACTCATCAGATAGCATATCTTCTGTAAAACTTTCTTTATTAAGGTTTTCTACCATTTCTAGTTGTGGATTAAAAGCAACATCTGTTTTAACAATTTCATTTTTCATATCATTCCAAACTAATTGAAATGTAGCACACCAACTACTATCAGTAGTTATCTTATCATCCATAGTAGGTACAATTGTGATACCTTTAGTTAATGGTATTTCTTTTACTTTATTATTACCCATAAAATAAATAATTCCTCCTAAGATAATTAAACAAATACAAGAAATAATAATTATTCTTTTCTTCCTAATTTTTTTCATTAAAACACCTCTTTCTTCATTTAATATTTACTTTTTCTAAAATACCACCATTTTTCATTAATTAAAAATATTACTCAAAATAGACTCTCCGTATTTTATAATTTCATCTTCATTATACATTATTTTTCTAAACTTCTCAAACCCTAACTTATCATATATTTCTTTAACCGCAATTAAACTAAGTAAATATCCATTATACTTATCATTTTTAAAAGATGTTCCATGAGAAATCTCATTCAAATTAGGAACTTCCATCGTAGTTTTTCTAACTTCATTTAAAAACTTATCATATGAATCCTTAGTAAAATTATACTCACCAGAAAATAACTGAGCCATTCCCTCATCAAACCAAATTATTCTCTTCATACCTAACTTTTCCCATACTAACTCTTGATACATAATATGAAATAACTCATGTGAAGCACAATGTTTATAATGGTTAAGATTAGGGTTATCATTTTTTATATTAGGACTTAAACACATATTAATCATTCCCTGATCAAAAGTACCAGTTGCGTATTCCGGTAAAGACTCATTATCTCCTCTTAAATCATAAATAAACTCTCTAAACTTACCCAAATCATCAAAAAAATTAATCTGTATTTTTTTAAAACTACCAACTCCAAATAACTTCTTATAAAATTCAAAAGAACTATTCAAAATATCCTCTAATCCTTCTGTAATAATACTCAAACTATCTGGTGCATATAAAATAAAATTATCATTATCAAACTGAACTTTTTCCATTAAATTCCTCCTCTAAATATTGAAATGCCATCTTCATCTGTATATCTCTTCCAGCGACAATATCATTAATGGTTTCTTTTTTTTCTAAATCTGGCTTTATAAAAATTGGTTCTAATAACTCTGTTTTATCTTTAAAATACTCAAAAAAATTATCTTTTGAAAAACTAGTACAATTATAATCATTATCATAAAGAAAATAACTAGAACTTCTCTTAACAATTAAATCAGTACCTTCAATTTTATATTCAGATGGATTATTACCAAAGGCATTAAGTGAAGTACTAATATTAGTTCCAATAACATAAGCACCTATTTTCTTTAACTCAACCAATGCCATTCTCCCAGAAGAAAATACATATTCATTTATTAAAACAACAACCATCTTTCCTTTCAAAAACTCTATCAAAGGCCTAACAATACTAGAATCTCCTCCACCATTATATCTTAAATCTATAATATACTTATCACTATGAATTGTACTAATCTTCTTAATTAACTCCTCCATTTTATCTTTATCCCGACAAACATTATAATGAATAACCACACAATCATTAACCAACTCATAAGAATAATTTTCTGGAAGAAAACTTGCCTCTACTTCATCAACTAAATTATTAATATCAAAACTAATCACTTCCCTATGCACTCCATCACTAACTAAAAAATCGAACTCGAAAGTTGTACTATCTATACTAGGTAAAGTTCTTAACATATCAATATCTTCAAGTATACTTACTTGTCTTGTTCTTAAATATTCTTCTGTTGAGTAACAACAAATTTCTTCTATTTCATCCAATAACTTATTAACTATAACACCATTAATCTCTAATACTTTCCAAGCCTTATATTTATTAAACTTTGAAGGCACATTAATTATATAAACTTCATTATCTTCGATCTTTAACTCAATAGGTAAATATCTTTCCTCACGAAAAAGTACTTTAGTATGTGAATCATACTTAGAAAGCATAAATTTAATTAAAAAGTTTATTATATAACAAATATCATATTGATCATATCTATCTTTAACTAGCTGATTTTCAATTTTTTGTTTCAACTCTTTCTTTGTATGAAAAAAGTAAAATCCAGGATGTCCAAAAAACTCCATATCCTTCCACACAACTTTTCCGTTATCAATAAAATTAAATGCATCTTGTATAACCTTTTTAGCCTCATCCTTACTAAAGTACTTCATCATTATCACCTACTCTAAATCTTCTCTAACAATAGAATACATATACGTATCATGATATCCATCTTTTAAAATAACATAACTTCTAAGAAGGCCTTCATACCTCATACCACACTTTTCCATAACCTTTCTAGAAGCTTCATTAGAAACAACGCAACAAGTCTGAAATCTATTAACAAGTAACTCTTCAAAAGCATATTTTATAACTCTTTTTAAAGCCTCACTCATATAACCATTATTACAATATTTCTCATCTATGGCATAAGTTGCTTCAACGCATTCATTTACTTCTTCTACTTTTAATACAATCATTCCAATTATCTTACCAGTATCTTTTAAAGTTATAACCCAGTTATAGTAATCTTCATTTTTATTCTTTTCATCAATCATTTCTAAAGAAGAAATCTCTTCTTCTAGTGTTCTCTTCTCTTTATTTAGATAATATAAAAATCTCTCTTGATTAATAAAACCATTATATATTTCTATAGCATCTTCTTTATAAATTCTTCTTAGTAATAGTCGATCAGTCTCCAATTTCTTAGTTCCGTTATGTCTCATCCTAAACCCCACTCTTTATAAATTCAATTAATAAAACACATCTCTTATATACAACTGAATCTTCTCCATATCTACTCTTTATATCTTTGAGTCTTTCTTCAAAGCCAACAACATTTCCATACTTATCAACTTGCATATCAGCTGTATTTAATATTTTTAAATATAAAGAACTATACTCCTCTTGAACAACGCCATGATAATATACTTCTCTCCAGTATTTATAATTACTTCTTTTTAAAATATTTCCACCAACTACATTGTGATTCCCACCATCACAAAACTCATAACCAATATCATGATTAAGTCCTAAGACAAATAATTCTTCTAACTCTTCATTACTTAAATTATAGCTTTTACCAATTTCCACCATACGTCTCGCAACACTAATAGAATGTTTTACTCGATCATTATCCATATCATCACCCTTTAAATAATCTACATACTATCTCTGGTATTACTTCTTCTTTTACATAATGCCTGTACTTATTCTCCTCATCACTTCTACCAGAAAATAAAGATTTATTCATAAGAACATTATCAGATACTACAAAAATAGCTCCAGCATTAACACCTATCAAAGAACTTGCTTTAAATAATGTAGCCGTCTCCATTTCGATAGTTAAAGCACCCTTCTCTAAGAACTCATTGATATGTACAAATTGTCCAAATATAGAGTCAACACTACAATTTAAAACATAATGATATCTAACATCAAAACCTTGAGCCAATCCAACTATCTTATTAGTAAACTCTACTGTCGGATATTCTATCTCAAAAAACTCATCCTTAAAATTCCTATTCAAATATCTAGAAGCTCCATCACAACAAATAGAACCTTTAGGAATAACAATATCTCCAATTTTTATCTCACTACTTAAAGAGCCAACTGAACCTATAAATAAAATATTTTTACAATTAGTAACCCCTAAAGCAAGTACCATATCTAAAATAACTGGAGCTCCTACTTGTCCAACCTCAATATATGAAAAAGAAAAACCATCTCCATAAATATTAAAGACTTTATCGCTTACTTTTTCTATTTTCAAAACTTTATCCTTAAATATTTCATGACTCCACCAAGGAGCAAGAACTACATTATCAAGTATCTCTTCATATCCATATCTTTTAATTATATTTTCTCTAGTCGTTCCATATTTAAAATGCGCCTCTAAAATTTCATTGTACTTCATAAATATCTCCTACTTCTCCTCATAAGCTAACTTAATTATCTCATTAATAAACTCATTTTTAGATGCTGTATATTTTTTTCTATCGTCAGCATATTTTACTGCCAAATCTTTTTTCAACTCTTCATACTTTTCTAAAGCCCAAATATTTTTTCTTAAATAATCTCTAAAAAGAATAGACTCAATATATCTCTTACTACCAGGCTCCATAACATGAATAAAATGTGTTCGGTTATCTTCATTTCCTTTTCGGACTAAAATTTCTCCCTCTGTAGAATCTTCTTTTACAGAATAAGGTTCTACCATAAACTTTTCCTTTACTTTATCAAAATCACTTAAATGCCTAACACCTACCGCTATATCAATAATAGGTTTAGCTGACAAACCTTCTATAGAAGTTGAACCAATATGTTCAATAGCTAGTGCTAGATCTCCAAACATCTCTTTTAATTTTTTCTCTTCTTCTAAGTACATATCCTTCCATTTTGGATTATACTTCTCCAACTTAACAGTCCCAACTTTTAATCCCATAATATAAACACATCCTAATATATCGTTACATCATATCATAAATATAATCCAGATGTCTATCCTTTTTTCATCTTATAATAGAGTAAACTTTTCCTACTAAAATTAAATCAAAAAAACTCCTATACATTATCCTTTTCTAATATTTCAAGTATTATTTTCTCAACTGATTTCCAAGTGTTTTTTAAACTGTCATAACTTAAAACTTCTAAGACTTTATCAACTGGAGTCCAAACAACATCATGCGTATCTTCACTTTGATTATTACTTTTTCCTTTATCAACTGCAAAAAACATGTAACAAGCACATTCTTCACCCTTTGGTGTTGTATATTTTTCTACAAAAGGTTCATACTCATCAATTATAAAAGCTATTCTCTTTGTCTCTTCAGCAACCTCTCTTACTGCTGTTTGCTTTAACGTTTCACCTTCTTCTACATGTCCTTTTGGAAACGAATAATCATTTTGCCTCTTCCTATAAATAACCACAACCTCTCTTGACTCTTTTCTTATCAAAAAACATCCTGCCTTTTTAGTAACCATACAATTAACTCCTCTACATCTAAACTATATATAAGATGAAATATAATTATTTAAAAACTCTACTTCTTTATCACTAACATTAATATAACTTGATATATCTAAATATTTTAAACAAGAAAACATCGAATTATGTAAAACTTTATCTAAAGTACCTTCGCTATAATCACTAGACTTTATCAAATCAACCAAATTAATTAAAGACTTAAACACTCTAAATATATAAGCATTTTTAATTCTTAAATCATCCTCTACCAACATTCTCTTATAAACTTCTTCAATAAATAGCATATGATCCTTAATAACCTTATCATTAACTTTTCTTCTACTAATCGAATAATCATTTATATAATAGTTGTACCAAATACTAGAACTTAAACCTATTCGTTTTACTCTATTCATAAAATCAATCATAAATAAAGTATCTTCACTCATTCCAAGACTACTATTAAATCTTAAATCACCAAGTACGCATCTTTTATAAATCCTCGTATATATTCTTCCTGTTGGAAGACTACCAATATTTTTATTATCCTCCTTCAATTTACCCGACAACAACTTATCCATAACTAAATTTAAATTACTCTCATCGTAAATATAAAATCCCTCATCACATTTTCTCATCTTTACAACATCACTATTTTTAACTTCATTATATCCACCAATTACTAAATCTAAATCATTACCATTAATCAAACTAAATGCTTCTTCTAAAAAATTATCTTCTAAAGTATCATCACTATCTACAAAAGCTAAATACAAAGAACTAGAACTATCTATACCAATATTTCTAGCTCGACTTACGCCTCCATTAACTACATGTTTAACAATAAAATTACTTTTATCTTTAACATACTCATCCAAAAATAATTTAACTTCATCAAAACTACCATCATCAATTATATAAACTCTATAATCTTTAAAAGACTGTCTTTCTATACTTTCTAAACATCGTTTCAAATCACTAATTGGTGTATTATAAACCGGCACAATTATATCTATCATTTTAAACCTCTATTTTAAATTTCTTAATCATCATTTCTGTCTTACCCATATCTTACTCTTTTGATACTTTAATACCAAGTCCATCAATAAACTTCAACTAGTATTTCTATTTCTTTCATAAAGTATCCCTCCAAAATAATTATATCAAAAAAGTAGATCTAAAATCTACTTAACCAATAAACAATAATTAACTCCTTTAGGAGCATATATTCTATTATTTGGATTCATTGTATTATAATCATAAAAATATTCTCTATCAATATCAGTACTATCTAAATCTTCATATACTTGAAGCCCACATAAACTACCTAGTTTTAAAATATCTTCTCTAGAATATTTACTTTTCATTGCTTCCCCTGCCTCTTTAGCCAAGTCCTCTTTTTCTCTATTATAATCATCTTCCCTAACCGGATAATCAAAAATAATAGAACTTCCCTTTTCCATATTATCAGCAAGTAACTTTATCATCCTAAAGAAAACATCTTTTTCCAAATAATAACTAACTCCAAGGATTGAAAACAAAGTCTTTTTATTCCTATCAAAACCCCCTTCTAAAAGCAAATTAATCCAATCACCATTAAAGTCACATCCAACATAATAGACACCCTTAGAATCAATTTTAGCTAGTTCTATTCTTCTCTTCTTATCTTTAATCATTTCCTCTTTATCAACTTCAAATACATCAACTTTATCATTTACTTTATATCCCGATGTATCATAACCAGATCCTAATAAAACATATTGTCTAAGTCCTAACTTAATTTCATTATTTAAATGTCTTTCATTAAAACTACTTCTAGCTAAAATTGAAGGAGCTAAATGATTATTAACAATCCATCCTAAAGAATCATTACCATTATAATCTGCATTAAAAAATGAAATTCCTGAAGTCATACTAAAAGAAATATTTTTATACTCTTCATCACTTAAAATTTTTCTTGCTAACACATCATCATAAATTTTAATATTACTATTTTCTGTATGATAACATCTCGCAAAACAACTAATTAAAGCTGTCATATTATCTAACATATTTATCGCCTCCACATATTAACTACCACAATACCCTTCCTATTACTAGTCTTGAAAAAGTCTCCAAAATGTGGTAATATAAAGACAGAAAATAAAAGAAATGGACAAAGTTTTTATAACAAATCCATTTCTTTTTTATTTAATATTACTTTTCAATTTCACATTTATAATTACTCAAATTACATACATACTTATTATCATCATTATAAACACTAAAAACAATCTTATTACCATCAACATCCTTAATACTTGATGGAATAATCTTTTTATCATTATACTTAAAATCAACATCTATCATCTTACTATTTTCTCTATCTAACTCATAAATAAAAGTACTAGGAGTGTCCCCATTTCCTATTCCATATAGTTTATCAAAAACAAAAGAATATATAGAATTCTTAACATAAGCTTCAGTCTGACTAGATTCAAAAGTATCAAGTAAAATATAATCATCTTCCCCTACTTTATAAAATAACCCAGTCATAACAGCTAAAGAATCTTTACTAGTCATATCTGCTAATACATATAAATCACTACTACCATCTTCATATATATAACTATATGGATTAAGATCTTTATCTTTTAAATCATAATGTTTAAATGTTCCCTTTTTACTACTATTACTACATCCACAAACTACAAGTACTAACATCAAAATAATAAATAGTTTTTTCATAAAATTTACCTTTCTAATATAAAATGAACATCATCAACACTAACTCCATCTTCTACTTTTACATTCTTTTCAATACCACATTTTTTAAATCCTAACTTCTCTACATTATGTAAAGATCTAACATTATTAGAAAAAATAACAGCAGTTAAAGTATTTAAATCTAACTCTTTAAAACCATATTCAATTATTCTTTTTAAAGCCTCTGTACCATAATGTTTATTCTGCATAGCCATCGTAATACAAAGTCCTACTTCTGCACTGCCATTTTCTATATCCATTAATTCTACATTTCCAATATATGATCCATCTTCCTTAGAAATCATTGAGAAGACCTGTGCTCCTTCTTCCAATTTAGCCTTTACCCAATTAACTTCATCTTCTCTTGAATAAACTCTAATTTTAGTAGAAATACATTTTTGTATTTCTCTATCATTAACCATAATTAAATAGTCATCTATTAAATCCAAAGAAACATGTATATAATTTATTTTTTCTGATTCAAAAACACTTTTCATATTTTAATTTTCCTCTCTCCATCACGCTTAATTCTACTTTGAACTTCTTCTCTAAACTCTGGATAACATTCAAGTAAACTACTAATTGCGTAATCATTGCCATTATTATAAAACATAATATACTTATCAATCAAGTCACTATTATCAAAAGGAATACTACTAGGTCTATCTGGATAATGATATATTTTTAAATGACCAAGTTTCTCTTCTTTTTCTAGTGCCCCTAAAACATTTTCATAATATGTCTTTCTTATAGGTTTAATACTCTCTTCAAATGAAATAATTTCAGGTCTCCATAAATAATCATAATGTCTAAAAAGCTTACCTGGTAACTCATAAACATATCCTTCATGATTATAATTATCCTCTAAAACTCCAGGCCTTCTTTCTACTAGTATTAACTTTTCATCATCCACTGCTAAAACAGTATCTAAATCTCCCTTACCTTCTCCCATAAATAACATGGCTACAGTCTTATTTTCTGTTGCGTAAATACACTTTTTACCATGCGTGGACACATGAGCTTTTACTGAATCAATATTACCATTAAAACTTCCGTGATAAACAATATCTTTCATCTCTGTTTCTCCTTATACATAAAACAACTCTCATCATGTGAGTAAATTACTCCAATTGCCTGTAAGTAAGAATAAATTATTGTTGTACCTACAAACTTCATACCACGTTTTTTTAAATCATTAGAAATCATATCCGACAATTCTGAACTAGTAAGTCCAGTCTCATAAAATATTTTTCCTTCTGTAAACCTCTTCAAATAATTATAAAAACTTCCCATTTCTAAAACAATACTTTTAAAAATTCTAGCATTATTAATACTTGCTTTTATCTTTAACTTATTACGAATAATTTTTTTATTATCCAACAATTCTTTTATCTTCTCATCATCATAATTACACACTTTATCTAAAGAAAAATTATCATAAGCCGCTCTAAAAGACTCTCTCTTATTAAGAACACATTCCCAAGAAAGTCCTGCTTGGAAAGACTCTAATATTAACATTTCAAATAAATATTCATCAGAAAAGTTCTCTACTCCCCATTCCTGATCATGATATAAAACATAAAGCTCATTATCCAAATTACACCAAGAACATCTTTTCATCCTTCCACCTCATCTAAAAGAATTATATCAAAAAAAAGTAACTATTAAAAGTTACTTAATTTTTTATATCATAAATATCATTAATACACTGAATTATTGTTTTTTTGTTAATATTTTAATTAGCTCTTCTTTCTGTTCTGCCGAAATAGGACTACTTGCTGCCTTATCATGACCTTTGCCACCCATTGCCTCAGCAATTAGTCTAACATTAACATCTTCTTTAACATTCCTATAAGAAATTGTTCCATAATCTAAAGCAATCATCATAGCAAAGTCCATATCAAAATTATGCTGTCTAAAATATTCCGCCAAATCATTTCTATATTCATAATCAATAAATACTATACCGGCTTTTAATCCCAATATTTCTCCATAATAAACTTTTCTTGCATACTCTGATAATTTTTCTTGAACTTGATTAATCTTATTATTAATTAGCATTTTTTCTAATTCACTAAATTGAAATTTTTGTATAGTCGGATCACTCAATTTTGAAAACATTAATTCTATATACCCATCACATCCAACAGAGTCGAATAATAATGTTAATTCATGTGGCATTTCATCATTATATTTAGTTTTCCATTCCCAAGTATCATATTTTCGTGTTAACTCTGAAAAATCACTTATTTTACATATAGTACCATCAATAAAACAATTTGCAACTAAATACTCATAAAATAAACTCGTACCACTACATAATCCTTTATCATCAGAAATTCTAATTGTTGTAAATGGATACTTATTAAAATTTCCCTCTAAAGCAGATTTATGATGATCAAATACAAAAAATTTATCATTTAACAGTTCATCTTTTGCAACCTTTGATAATGTCGGCTCTTCAAGCCATAAATCAGTTACAAAGACTCTATCATAATCATATATACTTCCATTCTCATAATATTTTGCTATTTCCTTTTGCAAATTAAAGGTTTCACACAATACGCAATCAACCTCTTCGAAAGCCAATTTTGCTAAAACTGCATTTCCCATTCCGTCAATATCACTTTTATGTGTAAATAATAACACTTTCATTTACTTCAACTCTCCATTTCCCACATAATATAAACTATAACTTTCACTATCTAAATTACAACAAAACCATTTCTTTGTAAAGTATCAAAATTATAACAAAAAAAGCAACTAATAAAAGTCACTTAATTTTTTGCTTTATAATCTACTTCTTATTACCAAATCTTTTAAATGGAAATACTGTTAACTTAGTTGTACCCCTAATATCTTTTATTGAAACAGGTCCAATAATTCTACTATCAGTTGAATTAACTCTATTATCTCCCATTACATAATAACAATTCTTTGGTATTTTAATAGGATCTACATCAGCAGTTACTTCATGAGAAAAATCTTCTTCAACTACTTTTCCATTTATATATAGTTTATTATCTCTATATTCAACAGTCTCTCCTGGAAGACCAATAACTCTCTTAATTATCTTTTCATTTTTATAATTAACTACTACAATATCAAATCTCTTAAGTCCCTTAAATTTAAAACTAACTTCATCCAATATCATAATATCTTTGTCTTCCAAAGTATCTAACATTGAAGGACCATTAACTCTAATTGGAGTTACAATAAAAGCTTTAATTAATAATACGATAATAATTACAATTATATATGGTAAGTACTCTTTCATAAAAATATCCTTTTTACTCATAACTCTCTCCTATAAAGAAAAAATAAGGTATACCCTTATTTTTGTCCTTTTTCTTTAATACGGTATCCACCAACTCTATCCTTAAGGAATGTAAGTTTAGCACGTCTAACTTTACCATGACGTACAACTGTAATACCAGCAATCTTTGGTGAATGAACTGGGAAGATTCTTTCTACTCCAACACCTGAAGATATTTTACGAACTGTGAATGTTTCAGAAACAGATCCACCTTTACGTGAAACAACAACACCTTCAAATGCTTGAATACGTTCTCTCTTACCTTCAATAATCTTAACGTCTACTCTGACAGTATCACCAACACGGAATTCAGGAACGTTAGGATTAAGTTGTTCTTCATTAATTTTGTCAATAATATTAGCCATATAAGTTCTCCTCTCTATAAATATTTACCAATGATCATATCTAAATAAAAACAGCGGATCATCTCAAACTGACAAACAAGATTATAACACACTAACACTAAGAAATCAACCAATTTCCGCATGTTTAATAAGAAAAAGAGCCCAATAAGCTCTTCGATATTACCTATTTTTTCCTTGTTCAAAGGAATTCATTAAATTATTCTGTAATTCAGCAAATTCTATCTTGGCTTGTTTTTGTAAAGCACTCAATTGTTTAGCCATTATTTCTAATTCTTTTTTCTCTAAGAATCTTCGATATTTATTTTTAATTTCCTGTCTAAACTTCTCTATTCTATCAAGCACTAATCTAAAAGATTCTCCCGTATCATCATCACTAATTAATAATTCTGTTAATTGTTTCAATAATTTCCTATACTTTTTACTAACATACTCACTAACTAATGGCCTACCTAATTCGTTATCGATAACTTCTATATTTTTAATTCTAACACCACAAATATTAAAGCCATCACTCTTAGTAGGAAGTACAAATCCTTTTAGATTTACCAATTGTTCAAAATCTCCATACTTCCATTTCTTTTTAATTTTTTTCTTCTTACATACAGAATACATAAACTCCACCTACTTCTCTAATAAATCCGGTCTACGTTCTTTTGTCCTTTTTAAACTTTCTTCTCTTCTATATTCTTCAATTCTTTTATGATCTCCTGATACTAAAACCTCAGGAACTTCCATTTCTTCATAAACTCTAGGTTTAGTATAAGTCGGATAGTCTAACAAATTATTATTAAATGAATCATTTAAATGTGATCCTTCTTCAATAACTCCAGGAAGAAGTCTTCCTATTGAATCCACTAAAATCATACTTGCAAGTTCTCCACCTGTCAAAATATAATCTCCAATACTTATCTCCATATCACAAATACTTCTAATTCGCTCATCAAAGCCCTCATAATGTCCACATATTAGAATTAAATGTTTTTCTTTAGCCAAACTATAAGCAACCTCTTGTTTATATAAAGTACCATCTGGCGTTAATAAAATAACCTTAGAATTCTCATTTCTTAAAGCTCTTACACAATCAAATATTGGTTGACAAGTAAGTACCATTCCATTTCCTCCACCATATGGAGTATCATCAACTTTATGATGTAAATCCAAAGAATAATCCCTAAAATTATGAATCTTAATTTCTATTTTTCCTAAATCAATCGCTCTTTTAATAATTGATTCTTCAAATATCCCTTTATACATATCTGGAAAAAGAGTTAAAATATCAATCTTCATTATATCCTCTCCTACATACCTTCCAACAACTCAACTATAATCTTCTTTTCACTCTTAGAAATACTCTTAACCATTGGAGAATTAAGTGGAATTAAAACTTCCTTTTCAAACTGAATTCTAAGTATTTTATTATTAGGACTCGCTAAAAATATTTCTTTTATTATTCCACACTTTCCATCATCAGTCAACACAGTATAAGTAATTAACTCTTCATCTAAAATCTCATTATCATCAAGTCCAAGTTCATCTTCACTTATATATACTTTTTTCTTCACTAAAAATAACACTTCATTTATATCTTTATAATCATTTAAAGTAACCATATCATAAGTCTTGTGTCTTCTATAACTCTTTATTATATAATCCTTATTATCAATAATAAGTCTCTTACCTACTATAAATACTTTTTCCTTATATTGAAAATCACTAAGTATTCTAACTTCTCCTTTTATACCATGAGTTCCAACGATCTTACCTATATATACTTCTCGCATTATTAACCTCGCAATTCATAAAGTAAAATACTAGTCGCTACTGCCACATTTAAACTTTCTACTCTAGCAGTCATACTTATATAAAGATTTTTATCACATAAATCAAGTAATTTACGACTAACACCATTACCTTCATTCCCAACAATTAATACAAAGTTGTCTTTTTCTTCCTTACCCAATGTTTTAACATCTACTCCTCCATCTACAGAAGTTCCATAAATGTTAAAATCACTTCCTCTAACCATTCTTAACCAATCAAAAAGATCTCTTACAATTATATTAGTATGAAAAATCATTCCCTGTGTCGCTCTTAAAACTTTTGGATTATATAAATCAACTGTATCTTCTGAAAGAACTATTGTCGTTACTCCAAAAGCTAAAGCACTTCTAATAATTGTCCCTAGATTACCAGGATCTTGGATATTATCAAGAGCCAATACTTTATCTCCCACTATCTCTCCAGCATCTCTCGTTCTTTTTCTACATAATGCCATAACACTACTAGGTGTCTCTAATGCTGATATTTTACACATAACCTCTTTTGAATAATAAGCATAAGGCGAAGGAAAAGGTAAATCTGTACCTTCTTCCAAAATAAGTTCTTCTATAACTCCAGCTCTAAAAGCTTCTAACGCTAAATGCTCACCTTCAACTATAAATAAATTATACTCATCACGATACTTTTTCTTTTGTAACTTCTTAAACATCTTAACCTTATCATTATCTAAACTAGTAATTACATTCAAAACTCCTTCATCTCCTTACGATATTTCTTATAGTCAGACATATTATCTTCTACTAATGCCCAAAATCTATCTGAATGATCCCCATGTATTAAATGTGATAATTCATGTACTATAACATAATCTAAATACTTAGTATCCCTTTTTATTAATTCCAAATTCAAAGTAATAACCTTTGTTTTAATATTACAAACGCCCCATCTACTAGTCATCTTTCTAATCTTTAATTCTGGATAAGGAATCCTCTTTGTAAATTTATTATATTGTAAATTTAAATGTTCCATAAATAAATTTTTTGCTTGATTCTTATACCATTTATTAACATCAAAACTTCTACTAAAAAATACTTTATTTTCCCCAAATGATATATTAGGACTATCTACATAAACAATATCATATTTATGCCCCAAATAGAAAAATCCTTCATTGTTTTCTTTTTTCTTTTCTTGTACTTCTATCATTTTAATTAATTTTTCATAGTTCTCTTCAATCAAATCTGTAATTGCTTTAGTAGTTGTAAATTTATTTGTAGTAACTAAAATAGTTAAATCCGGCTTTACTCTAATATAAGTATTTCTCGTTGTACTTTTTCTCTCTATCACAATATCATAAGTTTTCCCATCGACATTTAACTTCATTTATATCACCAACATCATTTTACTATATAATAAGAAAAAAATAAAGTTTCGTATAAAAATATAGCTTTTGTCTCATTATATATATGAGGAGGAAAGATATAAAAATGAGTATCAGAGAACATATTATTAATAATTTTAAAGGTGATGATTACAACACTCTTCGTCAAGCTATAGATGAATCAGTATCATCTCTTGATGAAGTAACATTACCAGGTTTAGGCGTTTTCTTATGTATAATCTGGGAAAATGCTGATCAAGAATTAAAAAATGAACTAATCGAAATAATTAAAAAACGTGTTGAAAAAGGATTAACTGAAGAAAGTTAATCTTTTTAAATGAAAAGAACTACTAAACTGTTAGTAATTCTTCTTCTTTTTCTTTTAACATAGCCTCTACTTTTTTATTATACTCGTTAACTATATCTTGAATATCTTTTTCTAAACCTTTTTCCTCATCTTCAGAAACTTCTAATTTAGAAACAGCCTCAATTCCTTCACGTCTAATATTTCTAATCGCTACTTTTGCCTCTTCTGACATAGCTTTAACTTGTTTAACTAATTCTCTTCTTCTTTCTTCTGTAAGTTCTGGAATAATAATTCTGATAGTTTCTCCATCATTACCAGGATTATATCCTAAATTAGAAGCCAAAATAGCTTTTTCAATATCTTTTAAACAACCTCTATCAAAAGGTTTAATTAGTAATTGACGTGCCTCCGGAACAGAAATCGTTGCTAGCTGCTTTAAAGGTGTCATACTACCATAATACTCAACCACAATACCATCTAAACTAGAAGGATTTGCTCTACCGGCTCTAACTGTCGTAAAACGTTTCTCCAAAGTCGCAATAGACTTATCCATTTTTTCGTTCAATTCTAAGATAACCATTTCACTATCCATTATATTTCATCTCTCCTTAATAAATATATTATATTATAATTACAGAATAAAAGAAAGAAAAAAGTAGACAATTTATTACATGCTTAATCCTTATCATAAGCAATATAACCTAATGTAACAAGTAAAACAATTACTAAAAGATTATTATTGCTTTTTACCCTTCTTTTAATTTTTTCTCTATTTTTTCTTCAACCATTTTCTCTACCTAATTTTACATAAAGAAAAAGAACACTATGCATTAGTGTTCCCTTCATAATACTCTTTAAGTAATTTAATATATTTATTTTTAATTTTATCATCCTCATCATTTAAAGAATCAGACTCTTCAGTTGAATTAACTATCATATCTTTACTATGACTAACTACTTTTCCATCTCTGATAAAATAAATATCTGGTATAAATAAATATTCTTGCATATCTTCATCAACTTCCAAATAATCTGCTAATTCATTAACTAATTCCATATATTTATCAGTTTTATTATCTCTAATAACTAAAGGATTATAATAATAAACAACTACATCCTTTAATTTACTATCTTTGATAGCTTCTGAAAATAATTTAACTGTCTTAGTAGAAAGCTCACTATCAGAATTTCCAAAGAAAATAATTCCTGTACCTTCTCTAATTATCTTTAATACTTCATCTATACTTATATATTTAAAAGCATTATCTTTTGGAACAGAATATTCTTTAGAAAACTTCTCTGCTGGAGACAAATCTTCTACTTTCTTTATAGAACATCCAGATACAAATATCATAGTAATTAATAGTAACAATAACAACTTTTTCTTCATATACAACTTACCTAATAAAACTTATACGTTCTTGATTTGACTCATTACTTCATCAGCAAAGTTTTCTTCTCTTTTTTCGATACCTTCACCAACAGCGAATCTAACCATAGAAACGATTTCACCATTATTATTCTTTACATAATCAAGTACTGATAATGAAGAATCTTTAACGAAAGCTTGTTCTTCTAAACAAATTTCTTTATAAAATTTATTTAATCTACCAATAGCCATTTTTTCAGCTATAGCTTCTGGTTTTCCTTCAGCCATAACTTGTTCTTTAATTACATGAGTTTCTCTTTCAATCATTTCAGCAGGTACATCTGCTCTTCTTAAACCAACTGGATTCATAGCAGCACCTTGCATAGCAACATCTTTTGCAACTTCTTCATTAGCACCTTTTAAAACTACTAAAACACCAATCTTACCACCCATATGCTTATAAGCACCAAAGCACTCTTCATCAGTCTTAGTAACAAGTTCAAAACGTCTGAAACTAATTTTCTCACCAATTTTAGCAACTAATGCTACTAATTTATCATTAATAGTTTCTGCACCATCTTTGATTTCTAAAACTTCTTCAACACTCTTAGCGTTATTCTTTAAGATTTCATCAGCTAAATAATCTACAAAATTAGTAAATTCTTCATTTTTAGCAACGAAATCAGTTTCAGAATTAACTTCTAATATTACAGCTTTATTACCATCAATTTTAATTTGGCATAAACCTTCAGCAGCAATTCTACTTTCTTTCTTAGCTGCTTTAGCAATACCTTTTTCTCTTAGCCAATCAATAGCTTTTTCCATATCTCCTTCAGTAGCTTCTAATGCTTTTTTACAATCAAGCATTCCAGCTCCAGTTTTTTCTCTTAGTTCTTTAACATCACTAGCTTTAATCATAATATGTCCTCCTATACATTTAAATTATATCTTATTTTTATATTTTAGAAAAGAAAAAAGAGTGAAAATTCCCTTCCACCCTTCCTTAGTCTTCTAGTTAAAATTATTTTGTTAAAGCTTCTACTAATTCAGCTTTCTTCATAGTAGAATAACCTTTAACTTCTGCATCTTTAGCCATTGCTTTTAATTCAGCTAATGTTAAATCATCTAACTTAACTTCTTCCTTAGCTTCTTCAACTGCTTTTACTTCTTCTTTAGCTTCAGTAGCAACTTCTTTAACTTCTTCTTTTTCTTCACTAACTTCTTTTTTATTAGCTTTCTTTTCAGCCTTAGCTTTATCTTCTTCACTAACAAAATCAATTACTTCATTACCATTAACTTCAGCAATAGCGTTAGTTAAAACTCCAATTAATAATTTAACTGCTCTAACAGCATCATCATTACCAGGAATTACATAATCTACCATATCTGGATCACAGTTAGTATCTACGATACCAAATACTGGAATACCTAAAATACGAGCTTCTTTAATAGCAATTTCTTCTTTACGAGGATCAACGATTACTAATGCTTGAGGCATTTTCTTCATTTCTCTAATTCCTCTTAAGTTTTTATTTAATTTATCATATTCTTTCTTAATTTGAATAACTTCTTTTTTAGGAAGCATTTCGAAAACGCCTTCTTGTTCCATCTTTTCGATTTCTTCCATTCTCTTAATTCTTGAACGAATAGTCTTGAAGTTAGTTAAAGTACCACCTAACCATCTTTCATTAACGAAATACATGTTAGTTCTAGTAGCACTTTCTTCAGCAGCTTCTTGAGCTTGTTTCTTAGTTCCTACGAATAAAACTGATCCACCATTTTGAGCAATTTCCTTCATTGCTTCATAAGCTTCTTCTAGTTTCTTAACAGTTTTTTGTAAATCGATAATATAAATATCATCTCTTGTAGTATAGATGAATTCCTTCATCTTTGGATTCCATCTTCTTCTTTGATGTCCAAAATGAACACCAGCTTCTAATAAATAATTCATTGATACAATAGTCATATTTTTTCTCCTTCGTTTTATCTCTTCTATTAGCTTCTAAAACTTTATCACCATATAGGCACTAGACAAGTAAATTCACTAATATGTTTATTTTGTTAAAGCTTCAATAATTTCAGCTTTTTTAAGTCCAGCAACACTAATATTTTTACTTGCTGCTACTTCTTTTAATTCAGCAACTGTCATTTTTGAATAATCTACAGTTTCTTCTTTAGCTTCTTTTTTAACATTTTTTTTCTCTTCAGTTTTCTTAGTAGCTTTAGTTCCATTAATAGTTACTTCTCTACCAATAACTTCAGTTGATTTAGTTATTTTTCCAGCTTTACCATCTTTAGCAACTTTAACAAATTCACTAAACATCTTAGGATCATTAATTGCTATTTCTGATAACATCTTACGGTTAACTTCAACACCAGCTTTATTTAACCCTTCAATAAATCTTGAGTAGCTAATGTCATTTTGACGACAAGCTGCATTGATTCTTGTAATCCATAACTTTCTGAAATCTCTCTTCTTTTGTTTTCTATCTCTGAAAGCATATTGTCCAGAGTGCATTAATTGTTCTTTTGCTGACTTATAAAGTCTATGTTTACTACCAAAGTAACCTTTAGCAGCTTTTAATACTTTTTTATGACGAGCTTTTGTAACTGCTCCATTCTTTACTCTTGCCATTTTCTATTTCCTCCTTCTTGAATTATATTACGTTCTTAATTCTCTTATAATCAGACTTATTAATAGTAGAACCCTTTCTACAAGATCTATTAAAACTAGCTGACTTATAACCAGTATTATGAATACTACCTGGTTTTCCAATTTTATAATCATTTTTACGTTTAGTTAAAACTTTCTTTAATCCACTATGTGTTTTAATTTTTGGCATATTATTTCCTCCTATTACTTATCTTTTTTTGGTACTAATAACATAGTCATAGTTTTTCCGTCTAACTTAGGTTTTTGCTCTATATCCGCATAGTCACTAACTCGAGATGCAAAACGTTCAAGGACTTCTTTACCTAATTCAGTATGTGCAAGTTGTCTTCCTTTAAAACGAATAGTAAGCTTAATTCTGTCCCCTTTTTCTAAGTACTTAGAAGCATTTCTAAGTTTGGTTTCAAAATCACCTACGTCAATAACTGGTGACAAACGATATTCCTTTAATTCAGACATATTAGCTTTTTGTCTCTTCAACGCTTCTTTTTCTTTCTTTTGCTTCTCATAACGGAATTTATTATAATCCATTACTTTGCAAACTGGCGGATTAGCATTAGGACTAATTAATACTAAATCTAAAGCCGCATATGAAGCAAGTGTCAAAGCATCTTGAATTGACTTAACACCAACTTGTTCCCCATTAGGACCAATTACTAACACTTCTTTAACCTTAATTTGATCGTTAATCAACATGTTATTTTTATTGTTTGCGATAAAAAACACCTCCAATATAATAAGAAAAGCGGATATAAACATTATACCCACTTCAAAACCAAAAATAATAAATATAGTTTATTAATTGGCATTTGACCCATCGCTATTCGCAGATCAGGTGGATATAAATCTCTTTCCTTTTTTCTCGACTAGTACAATTATATGCATAATTGCCTTATATGTCAACGTTTTTTTGAATTTTCTCAATATTTTTGCTTATTTTTCCTTAAATTTAACTTTTTCTTTATATTTTGGCTTAAAAAACACTCCTGCAAAGTTTCTTCCTGCCTTAGTTGGATCGTTACCACCATTAGGACTAGCCATACTATTAGAGTAATAATTTGGATTAGTTCTAGTATTATCCATATTAAATCTCATATCTTTAATATTTCTTTCAGCTAGTTGATTTAAAATGACTTTTCGCATATCAATTCTAAAAACCCCATTATCTAAAGTAATTGCACCATCCCATAACTTTCTATCAGTTGCCCATCTAGGATAATTATCATATGTCCAATCATTGCCAGCACAAGCACTAATATAAGCTACTATCTCATCATCCCTACTATCACAGGCTCTTTGTAAAGCATCAACTACCATCATTGGCATTTTCTTATCTATAAGTTCTGCACTACAATGAGCAATTGCCGCAACACCTTTTTTCTTATCAATTGCCATCACCACTGGACAATCTGCAATTGGATGCCCAATCACAACACCAGGTACCTCATCAGTAGTAATTAAAATATCTTCCGGTATAGAAGTCTTCCAACCATCAGGGTTAGCTTCCACAAAATCTCTAGTTATAAGAAAACTACTACCATTTTTCTTTTCTTGATCAGCAACAAATATCTTTTTGGCATCAACTCCATAATGATTAGCCATTATCTCTCTATGTCTATCAAAAACAGCTCTCTTCATTTCTAAAGTTAATTCTGAATCATCATTAGCAATTCTACCAAACTTAACTGCATATAAATGAAACTTATCAGCATTACTCATATTCTTAACACTAATAGAACTTATATTCATCGACCCAAATCTATTGCCAACGTCAATAATTTCTAAAGCCATATTATCATCCTTCCTAGTTATCTCTTCTTTTTGGTAAAGGTGGGATTGTTTTTATCTTTTCCTTATTTCTTGATGGTAATGGTGGCACCCTTGGTGGCAATGGTGGTACATTGCTTGGTCGTGTTGGTGAATCACTTCTATTACCATGAGATCTTTCTCGTAAAGACAAAGGCTCATCATCAACTACACCAAAACCATTTCTTCTAGCATCATTATCATCTCTAATACTGTAAGCAGCAGTTAATTTAGTTGGATCACTCAATGGTAAATTAGCATCATAATAAAGTCTAGTTCCATCATCAAAATAGACTTCACACCATTCATGTCCCGTATTACCAAAAGTACCAGTAACTAAAAAACAATTAATATTAAGATATCTATTATTTAACAAAGCCTTAAATAATCTTGATCTACCAGAACAAACTCCTTTACCTGTCCTATATGTTTCAATTGGATCACTAACTTCCCCACAAGATGGAACTGGTATACCATCTAGCATTCTTACATTTTCTCCAGCAAAACGTGTATTTTTTCTAAGCCAAGCATATACAAAATCACATTTTTCTTTATCACTAAGTTTTCCTAAAACATCAGCATATTTATCATAAAATGAATAAACAATATTATGTAAAGCAAGTGCTCTTTTTTTGGATACTGGACTTAGTTTTTCAACTAAATCATAAAATCTAGATTCTTCAATATTTAGTAACCAAGTATCAAAATTATTCATACCAAAGTAAGGATATGACTCAGTACAATGTCCTGTATTAGAAATCTTAACATTACTTGGCAAATTATCAAAAGAGAAATCGTCTTTATTTTTAATAGCCATATCTACCATATCTATAATAACATTTTTATTACATTTACCATACGAAAGAGCTTGAAGTAACGAATTTAATCCTGCTACATTAAGTGAATCTAAACCTGTCCAAAATTCCGCATTTACTCCCGCCGGCAAAGCATTAATTTGTTCAATTATAGTTGGATCTATCGATTGTCTACCATAAACTATCAAGGAATTAACTTCAGGATCATAACGATAGCAAACATTATTTTCATCTTCCCAACTATACATATCAACTCGATGTGCATTCCTTCCAAGTGCTATATCAATTCTTTGTAATTTTCTTTCTAAATTAATATCATTCATAAAATCTTCTCCATTTCATAATAAACTTAATTTCTTTTGTCATCATTTTCAGTAGCATTACCATTAACTACAGTTTGAATATTTTTTCTCTTCTCCTTATTTCTTGGAGGTAATGGTCTAACATAATCTTCATCTTCTAATTCATGATTTCGAAGATAGTCAAAATGTCTAACTTCCGAATAACATTTTCCTAACTCTGAAACTCCATTTCTTGAAAAATTAATATCAAAAAATAATCTACTTTCATCCTTTAAACAAACTTCATTCCACTCATGAGCAGTCGTAATATGTACCCCATCCATTAAATAACAATCAATATTTAAATATCTATTATTAAGGAAAGTCTTAAAAAGTCTTGCTCTTCCAGTACAAACTCCCCTACCTCTTCTATAAGTTTGAATAGGGTCTGAATCTTCAACACTAAGTGGTACTGTTACATTCCCCACTCTTTGACATCCTGCAAAAGTAGTATTATGTTTAATCCAACTAAAAACAAATCGACATTTACCAAGCTCATCCTTCTTATCTAAAATATCACTATATTTTAAATAAAATCCTAAAGCTATTCCTTGTAAATCCAAAGCTCTTCTTTTAGACTCTGTATCTAATTTATTAATAATTTTACTAAAATCGCCATCACTTTTTCTAAGTAACCACCAATCAAAAGCATTTTCTCCAAAATAAGGTTGCTTAGACATTGAAGCTGTATTAGAAATTTTAATATTATCTGGTAAATTCCATAAAGAAATAGCCTCACCTATTTTAAAATTCATACAAGTAACATCTAAAACAATATTCTTATTACTTTCTTTATTACTAAAAGCTTCTAATAATAAATTTAATCCTGTCGTACTAAAATCATATCCTAAATTAAACACTAATTTTACCTCATCTGGTAAAGCATTAATATGATCAATTATAGTTGGCGGTATTAATTGATTTTCTCTAGGGCTTGTAATAATCAATGTATTATCAATAACTCTATATTTAATGCCATAAATATCCATCCAAGCTCGACTACCATAGCGTTCTTCATGCATCCGATGAACATCATCTCTAAATGGACATTTAATTTTTTCTAACATAATATCATCCACACTAAATTCCCCTTCCGAGTCAGTTACATATTATAGCATAAAAGAACTCTTTTTTCAATAGAAAAAGGATTCTAAAAACGAACCCTTTCTTCTATATAATTAACTAATTCATCTAGTTTTAATGTAATTTGTTCCATTGTATCTCTATCTCTTACTGTTACTGTATTATTCTTTAGTGTTTCTTCATCTATAGTAACACAGAAAGGTGTACCAGATGCATCTGCTCTTCTATATCTCTTACCAATAGAACCAGCCTCATCATAACTAGTCATAAAATACTTAGAAAGCATACTATAAACTTCATTTGCTTTTTCACTATGATACTTTTTCGCAAGTGGTAATACCGCAACTTTATATGGAGCTAAAAATGGTTTAAATTTCATTACTTCTCTTGTTTCTCCATTTTCTAATGTTTCTACTGTATAAGCATTATCAAGTATAGCTAACACAGTTCTATCACATCCTACAGTAGACTCTACTATATATGGAATAAACTTCTCATTTGTTTCTGGATCTAAATATTCTTGAGAAACAGTTGAATATTCTTGATGTCTTCCTAAATCATAATCTGTACGATTATGTGTACCATTAATTTCTCCCCATCCAAAATTAAATTTATATTCTATATCACAAGCCTCTTTAGCGTAATGTGCTAATTTCTCATGATCATGATATCTTAATTTCTCCTCTGGTAATCCTAAATCCATAAAATACTTTTTAGCATATTCTTTAAAATACTTATAAAGATCTGAATCCATTCCTTCTTTACAGAAAGTTTGATATTCCATTTGTTCAAACTCAATTGTTCTAAATGTAAAGTTACCAGGAGTAATTTCATTTCTAAATGCCTTACCAATTTGTCCAATACTAAATGGAAGCTTAGCTCTCATTGTTCTTTGTACATTTAAAAAGTTAACATATTCCCCTTGTGCATTTTCTGGACGTAAATATACTTTATTTTTAGATTCTTCAGTAACACCACGATGTGTTTCAAACATCAAATTAAATTGACGAATATCAGTATAATCACTACTACCACATTTAGGACAAGGTACTTTATGTTCTTTAATATAAGTCATCATCTCATCTTGAGTCATTCCATCAGCGTGAGCATTTTCATCGAAATCATCTATTAAATTATCTGCACGATGTCTCATTTTACAATGTTTACAATCAATTAAAGGATCTGAAAAACTTGCAACATGTCCTGATGCTTCCCAAACTCTAGGATGCATTAATATAGCGGCATCTACTTCATAAGCATTAGCTCTTTCTTGAATAAATCTCTTTCTCCAAGAATCTTTAATATTATTTTTAAGTCTTGAACCTAATGGACCATAGTCCCAAGTATTCGCAAGACCTCCATATATTTCACTTCCCTGAAATATAAATCCATATTGTTTACAATAAGCAACCAATTTTTCCATAGTTAATTTATTATTCATTTAAATTCCTCCAATCTTAACTGTTTTGGTCTATCCTTATTTTCTTTAGAAAAGCTTTCATTATGTTCTTCTACTAATGTCTCAATTATTGGCATCAATCCTTTAGAAACACAAACCCTTGGTGCTCCATAATCAACATAATCCAAACTTCCATCATTCTTTCTTAAAAACGAAACATTAAACATTTCTCGTCCAAGAAGCATCATATCTTCTCTTGTAATTATTACTTCTCCATCAAAAAGCATTTCATCAAAAACATCCATTAAAAACACTTTTTCATTATCATTTACTCTTCCTCGCCTTGTCTCTATATAAAATCTACAACTCCTCGCATCCTCAATAAATCCTGATGAACTATCTGCTGCTATAAACTCTACTTTAGATTCATAAAAATTTATACTTCCTGCAAATCTTTCTCTATCTTCTTTGTATTTATTTTTTATTTTTTTCACAATTTTATTACTAACTTTACCAGTAATATTAAGTGTCGTACCATCTGCACTATTTACTTGATATCCATTACTAACAGAAATACTTGTTAGTGTATGATAATCTAAAAAGTACTCTACGACCTTAGCAATCTTCTCTTCATTACTTAAACCTTTACATTCATCTGTAAATGAATACCCTGATGGAGTTCCCTTATATTTACTTTTATTACCACTAACAATAATATCTCCATTATTTATCGCTATATGACTATAGTCATTTCTATCTAAATATTTAGAACCTACAAACCTCATGCATCTACCACCTTCCTAAATAAAAAAACTCCTAGAATAACGTAAGGACGAATATAAATCCGCGGTTCCACCTTACTTATTCCAGAAGAATCATCTCTACTATTATACTGCTCCGAGTTTGCCACGCTCATCATCACACATATAAGACTAATATACTCACATCACTATAAAAAGTCAATAACTAACAATTAAGTTGATTAATTTTTTTTATAAAGTCTTTACTCTTCAAATATAATCCCGTGTATTTCTCATAATACTCATCTAAAAATTGATTAATCTCTTTAGTAACTACATCTGATACTTCTAACTTGCTAATATTTTTAATATCTACATAATAATACAATCTAATCATCTTAATAGTTTTCTCACTAACAAGTCCCTCGTTGTTATAACAATTCCTACAAATATATCCAAAAGAGTCTACATTTAAAGTAACAATACCCTTATCACTTCCACATTTACTACAACAATCTATATAAGGTTTAACTCCTAAAAAATCAAGTAACTTTAATTCTAAAATATTTGTAAGAACAATAGAACTAAATCCTTCTTCTAATTTATTTAAAGAGTCTCTAAGTAAAGGAAAAATCTCTTTATCATCATTCTGTTTAACTACTTGTAAAACTAAATCTATCATAAAAGATGCATAACTAACTCTCTCTAAATCCATAAGTATCTTTGAATAAGAATTAATCAAATCAACTGTAATCAAAGTCGATAAACCATTCTCTTTATAGTAAACATGAAAAGTACCATAAACTAACTTTCTACTAACTCCTCTAAGTTTACTCTTAATATTTCTACATCCTTTAGACATAATTCCAATAAGACCATACTTATCTGTTAAAACATTAAGTATTTTACTAGACTCACTATAATTAGTCTCACTTAAAACAATTCCTTCAAAACTTTCTATCTTCAAAACCAATCACTTCTTCTTTATTTGTTGTAACAAATTATAATATTTTATATCTCCTGTTTTTTTAAATAAATCCCAAAGTATCTTATCCATAAAAATCACCTCTATTAATATAGTGATGATTTTTAATATTTCTTATACAATTTTTAAATATCTTCTTCTTTTAATCCTAATTCTAAAAAGTACTTTTCTTGATCTCGCCAATTCTTTAAAGTTTTAACATAAGTCTCTAAAAATACTTTCTTACCTAAAAACTTCTCCATATCAAGTCTTGCTCTAGTACCAATTTCTTTTAGCATTTGTCCATTCTTTCCAATAATTATCTTCTTTATATTATCTCTATCAACAACCACTAATACTTGAATATGAACAGTCTTTTCATCTTCTTCATAGTTTTCAACGTAACAAGTAACTGTATGTGGAATCTCATCATGCGTAAGTTCTAATATCTTCTCTCTTACAAATTCCCCCATAATAAACTTTGTTGTTACATTAGTAAGATCATCTTCTGAATATATTGCCTCCATCTCTGGTAAATATTTCTTTATACACTCAATTAGTACTGAAATATTATCATCTTTCATTGCTGATATTGGAATAATTTCTTTAAAATCATATAACTCTTTTAATTCATTAATTCTCTCTAACAATACTTTCTTATCTTTAACTAAATCAATTTTATTAAGTAGTAAGAACACATTAGCATCTTTTTCTTTTATTCTATCTAAGATAAATTGATCTCCCTTACCAAATCCTTTAGAAATATCTATCAAAAATAAAATAACATCTACTCCCTCAGTATAAGTATAAGCTTTCTTATTCATCAAAGTACCTAACTTATTATTGGGTTTATGAATACCTGGAGTATCTACAAATATTATTTGTGACTCATCATCATTATAAATTCCCTCTATTATATTTCTCGTAGTACCAGACACATTAGAAGTAATAGCTAATTTCATTCCTAAAATACTATTAAGTAATGTACTTTTACCAACATTTGGTCTTCCCACTAAACTAACAAATCCACATTTCATTTTAAATCATCACTTCCAAATGGATAAGGACAAATTTCTTCTACGGTATATTCCTTATATTCTCCAGTAGTTGCGAAACATCTAACAATAGCGTCCTTATCAAAAAACTCTGAAATTACTTGTCTGCATACAAAACAAGGCATCCCAATTTCTCCTGATGATACCATTACATTTAACTCTTTAAAGTCACCCTTCTTATACCCAGCACTAATAGCAGATACTATCGCACTTCTTTCTGCACAAATAGATGCTCCATAACTAGCATTTTCTACATTTACTCCACTAAACTCTACTCCATCTTTCGCAACAATAATTGCTGAAACATAAAAGTTTGAATAAGGTGCATAACTATTCTTATGTAATTCTAGTAATTTATCTTTCATAATAATCCTCCAATAAAACTAATTAATTTAGGCACAAATATAATAAGTCCTATAATTGCTGAAATAATAGCCATCATCAATACTCCAGCACTTGCTGTATCTTTTGTAGCCTTTGCTAAAGGATGAATCTCTGGTGAAACTAAATCCACTAAATACTCAATCGAAGTATTAAAAAACTCAGCCATAAGCACTAAACCAATAAGTACTAAACAAACTAACCATTCCGTATAACTAATCTTCAAAATAAAACCAAATATTATAACTAAAATAGCAATAACTGTATGTATCTTTAAATTTTGTTCTCCAACATATGCTTGTAAAATACCTTCAAAAGCATATTTAAAACTATTAATTAATCTCTTCTTATCAAGTTTTAATCCTTTAATTTTAATCTTATCTCGTGATACCATAACTACTTAATACCTCCTCTTGTTTAGCAAACATAACTTCTTCATCTTCCTTAGTCATATGATCATAACCAAGTAAATGATAAAAACCATGTACTGCTAAAAAAGAAAGTTCTCTTAGAAGTGAATGCCCATACTCCTCTGCCTGTGAAATAGCCTTATCTATAGAAATATATATATCTCCCAATATTCTCTCATCTGTAGGCATAACAATACTATCTTCATCCTCTAAAGCAAATGTAATAACATCAGTTTCTCTATCAATATGTCTATAATTCTTATTTAACTCATGAATATAATTATTATCAACTATAATCAAATTAAAAGATGTATTAACTAACTTTTCCTTTTCAATTGCACTCATCAATACTTTCTCTACTGTCTCTAATTCCTCAATTTCCCTATCAGTCTGATTAAAAATACAAACACTACTCATTAAATTCCTCCTAAAATAAAATTACTAATACTACTCCAACTAAAAGTAATATTGAAAGTATGTTTAAAAACCATTCATTCTTCAATATCTTTGGAAACTTTCCTCCAAATAAATCAATTATATGATAAATACAAAAACCAATTGTTCCACCTAACATATTTAAAATAATATCATCAACATCGAATACTCTTCCTATAACTAATTGTACAGTTTCAATTGAAAAAGAAGTAATCGCTGTCAATATAAATGGTCCAGTTAATTTCTTACTATCTAAATAATAACTAATGAAGAAACCATATGGTAAAAACATAACCATATTTCCAACCACGTTCTTAAAAAATAAACGACTGCCCATATTATAACGCAATATCTCTTTAAAAGGAACAAAATTATTACTAGACCAAGTAACATCATCTTGAAAAGTAACTACTTGGAATAAACACATGATATATATTAAAAAAGATAAACTTAATAATTCTTTATAAATTACAAATTTCTTTTTATTCTTAATTAAATAACTAATTCTTAATCCCACAATAACTACACATGAAATTAAAACCATTGGCCAAGTAATACTAATAACTCCATGTAATGTATTTGTAATTGGTTTTAACATTAATATCACTCTCCTTAAATAACAATTAATATTCTACATAATCTGTTATATCTTCTTTTACTTTAAAAAACACTTCTATTATTATTTTACTATTTTTTTGGTACTTTTTCAAAACTTTTTTCCCTAGTATCAAACTATCCTCCCCTAACTTTTCTCCTAATTTTTTCTCTGCTAAAGGTAGTGCATCTTCTAATACATTATCTAAAGTATAATCTTTATCAATTACTTTTGTTTCTAAATAACTAGAAAAATTTAACTTAATTGGTAACAAATTAGAAGCAACTAATGTAAAAGACTCTTTCTGATAAGTTTTAAAATTAGAAAACAAAGTATACTCCTTATCTAAAAATTGTAGTTCTAACTGTCTCCTTACTTTTCCCACTACATTCTCTTCTCTATATTTAACAGGCATTTCTAAAAATACTTTATACCAAATTTCTCCATATACCTTCCCTGTTGCACACTTTTCCCTCACAGCCTCTTCTTTATTATGAATAACACCAGATATTAAAATATCACCCTTCTTAACATAATCTAATTTTTTCTTAACAATTTCTCCTTCTTGGGCCTCTATTTCTAAAATCATTGCATCTTTCTTTGCTACAATATTTCTTCTCTCACACGTCTTATTATCTTTATTTTTTTTCCTCTGTTCCACTTTAACAACATACTTTGTTCCAACCTCTTCAATCTCTAACCATTCAATATCATTTGTTTGCCTCTCTAATATATTATTAACAATTTTTTCCTTTTCACTAAAGCTAACCTTAAAATTATATTTTTTTATTCCATAACTTGCTAAATCATTGTATACAATTTCTCTAATATAAGGATTACTATGTATAACATCCACTTCAAATATAATTTTACTAAGAAAAATATTAATAAATATTCCTATCAATAAGCAAATAAAAAATAAACAATATTTTCTTAATAAATATTCCCATTTAGCCTTTCCATATCTATTAATAATTTCTACTTTATAACTAGTTTTAATCTTCTTTATTAAAGCAAGACCCTCTTCATCCACTACTACATAAATATTTTTCTTATCTTTAACTAAATCATAAATATTAATATTATATCTAATAAGTTTCTTAATAAAATAATCTGGATTTTTCCCTCTAACAATAATTTTATATCTTTTAATCATATAACTCCTCAATAGTTGATATCTTTCCTGTAATTAAAACCTCTTTTTCTAATAACTTGTTAAGTATTAAATTTTCTCCCTTAATAACTATTAAATTATCTCCATTGTTAATAGATATTTTCTTTTCATTAAGTGTAATTATTTCTGAATAATTAGTAATATAAACTCTATCTCTAAAAAGAACCAATCTAAATTCTTCATCTTTTATATATTCTCTAATCTTTTCAAACATCAAATCACCTATAAAAGTATATGTTTTACACCAAAAGAAAAGAAATGCGAAACGCATTTCTAAGCTAATTTACCTTTAATTATTTCACTAACTGTTTTCATATCAGTTTTACCTTTTAATTTAACGTTAGCTTCTTTCATAACTTTGCCCATATCTTTAGGTCCCTCCGGTTTAACTTCCCCAAAGATTTCATCGATAATCTTATTTACTTCTTCTAAACTTAATTGTTCTGGTAAATATTCTTCAAGTATTTTAATTTCTGCTTTTGTCTTTTCAATTAAATCTTCACGTCCACCTTTTTCAAAATCAACAATTGATTCTTTACGCATTTTTATTTGACGTTGTACCACTTCTGTTAATAATTCATCATTAATTTCTCTTTTACGATCGATATGTTCTTGATCCATACCTGCTTTAACCATTCTAATAACAGTTAATCTTTCTTTTTCTTTATTTTTCATGGCTTCAATCATATCATTTTTTAATTTTTCTACCATTTTCCTCATCTCCTATAAATATTATATAAAGAGTTAAAGAAAAAGTAAATATTTCATGATATTTACTTTTATTCTGGCATTATTTCTCCCTCTGGTAAAACTTCATCATCTGGTAATAAACAATTTTCTTTTATACTCTTATCAGTCTTATAAATATAGTAGTAACAAGTTCTATCCTCTTTCTCTATTGAGAATGTATAAAAGTCTCCCATATCATCTTCATATTTATAAGCTAAGTCTGTATATTTTTCCTTTAGCAATTCTAAAGCTTTATCCTTAGTAAATGACTTATCATAGTTTACTACTTGATCATCTTCAGTAGGATTTTCCCATTGTTTACCATTTCCTTTTTTTGCTTCATCTAACTTAGTAAATAATACATAACTTAATCCTGATCCTATAAGTAAAATAGCTATAAAAATCACAATAAATAATGGTTTTTTCTTTTTCTTCTTTTCTTGTTCTTCACGATATTTTATTTCAGATTCAGACAAATCATCTTCTTCAGTATATTCCTCTTCTTCAACAGTTTCTTCTTCCTTTAATTCTTCTTCATTATTCATAAAAATCTCCCTTTACTATATTATTACTTTACCATAGTATAACATATAACTAAAAAAAAACAAAACAAAAAAACGCATAACTTTTTTCTAAAAGAATGCATTTTCAAATTACTTTGTAACTTCTATTTCTCTTGTTCCTATTTTTATTGTACCAGTTTCAAATTCAAAATCTTCACTTGTATTTAAAATTGACTTCCACTTAAAGCTCTTACCTGTCTTATTAACAATTTTTGTAAGTTTTGAATTACCAGCCAAAGCCAAAATATCAATTTCTTCAACAGTACTTGGAATAGTAATCTCTGTTAAGTTACAACTATCAAAAGCATAAGCTCCAATTTTTTTAACTCCTTCTGGAATAGTAACACTAGTAATTTTTCTATATCTAAAAGCCTGTGCTCCTATATACTTAATTGTCGAAGGTATCACAACAGCTCCTTGATTCATTCTTGTATAAGCATACAAAGTATCTTTAGCAATAGTCCCATCACTATTTCGTCCCCAAACAAAACCATCTGTCACAACACCATCACCATTATCTATTTTAGAAATTTCTGTATTATAAAATAATTGTGTGCCAACAAAACTAACTTTAGCTGGAAGTGTCAAAGTACCAGTTAGTTTCATATCTTGAATAGAACTAGGATTGATTTTCTCTAATTTTACTCCATTAACCTCTCCTGGTATCGTAAAGTTTTCTCTCAAGGCCCCAGAATAACCAACTATCGTTGAATAATCAATTCCCTTATTAGTACGCTTATATATCAAAATATCCCCAGACGTAACATTATTTCTATTAAATGCCGCCCCTCCTACTGAAGCTAATTTAGCCGGAAGATATAAATTAGTCAACTTATTATTATAAAAAGCCGCATATTCAACTCTTACTAATTCACTAGGCAAAGAAACGGAAGTTATTCCAGTACCACCAAAAGCCCAGTCATATATTCTAGTAACAGAATTCGGTATAATAACACGCCAACCAGAAAGATTAACATTTTGAAACATTGAAGGACCAATTGTTAATAATGAAACGCCTTCTTTTTTTTCTGGAATGCGAAGAACCTTATCTGAAAACTCCGAAAAATCACCCATATAACCTACTACATATGAATAGTCAACTGTTCCATCATTATTTCTCTTATATATAAATACATTGTCTATTGGTATTTTATTATTACAAAACGCACAATTACCAATCGTAGTCTTTGGACTAGGAACTAACTTTTCCACTTTTTCAGTTAATGCATTATATCTAAAAGCATTACCACCGATTGTCTTTAGTGAACTTGGTAAAGCTAACTTAGAAATCGTATAATTTTCCGCAAAAGCTGATGCATCAATTCTTGTAACACTTGAAGGAACATCAACTGTCTTTATTTTATTTCTATAAAAGGAACCATATCCAATCGTTTTAACACCATCAGGAATATAAACACTTGTAATGCCTCTACCACTAAAAGCTAAAGAACCAATCGAAGCAACAGTCTTATCACCAATCATATTTGGAATAATTACATCTGTTCCACAAGCTGCTTTATAACTAGTTATTTCAACTGTTGTACTACTCAAAGCATTATAAGTATAACACTTCTTTGCCTTCTCTTCACTACTAACTGTAAAAGGTCTTTGATCAGTAATTTTAATTCCATTTTCATCATAAACAACTATCTTACTTCTATTACCAACTGGATAAAAATTAACTTTCCTATTATTATCCTGATATACATCACTTTTCTTTAGTTTATCTCTTTCAACTAGTTCTATCTTCCACTTAGCCATATCCGATCCATTAAAATAATAATTTGTATTTACTTTATTATTAATAAGATTCATTGTTGCCACAACATAAGAATCACTCCAAGTTGCAAAACCACTCTTACCTAAGTTCGTGACATCATCTACTAAGTTAGCTATGTGAATATAATAAGTAGTATCAGGATCATCAATCTCAAATGTCGAGTTAACAACTTCCTTTTCCGCTTCATTTATAAAAGTTCTCACACTATTTACATAAATATCTTTTCTAGAATCCATGATGATTAAATTAATTGAAGGTATCGCAACAGCCATTAAAATTCCCATTATGACTACTACCGCAAGTAACTCAATTAATGTAAAACCCTTTTCATTTCTCATACTCTTATACACTCCTATTATAGCCTTATTATATATAGTCAACAAATAAGGTCCTATATTTATTTCTCATCCAATCCTACTAAAAGAGTATCATCAATGCGAATTATTTTCAATAAATTTTTCCAACTTTTATTACCTAATCAATCAAAAAACAAAAAAAATAGAGATTTTAATAATCTCTATTGTTAGCACGATTTCTCTTTTGAGAATTCTTAATACCTTCTTTTTTAGCAGCTCTTCTTCTAACACCTGGTTTATCGTAAGCTTCTCTTTTTCTACATTCTGAAGGGACACCATCTCTTGCCACTTTTTGTTTGAACTTTCTTAGAGCTTGGTCCAAATTACCTCTAACAGTTACTTTAGTTGCCATCATTATCCCTCCCTTCGTTTTTAACTACAATGAATTATAACAAAAGTTCTTTTGTTTTTCAACAAGTTTTTAGGATTTTTTAACAAAAATGTCCAAATTTCAACAAATATCGCAAATTTGACCCAACATTTAAGCCTAAATCATATAAATATTGCATTCCCAAATATATAATTGGAATACTAAAAATTAAAAGTATAATTAAAATAATCTTCTTATACTTATTAAAAATTATTCTAATGGACATAAATTATTCTCACCAATTCTCCTAATTGATGAACCAACTCCCTTACCAGCTTCAAATAGTAACTCAATAATTTTTACAAAGGCACTTGCCACTGTCCCAGAAATTGATCCACCATTAACACTCTTTAATTTTTCTTTATCTAAACTTCTCAATTATTACACCTCCCTGGATTAGTAAATCCTTTCATCGACCTCTAATGACAAAAATTTTGTGTTACCTTCTGAACTAATATTTTTAAGATTTAACACAAATTTAACTACATTTGGATTATATGAACCATCTTCTTCATAGTCACCCATAATAACCTTACTGATTAATTTTTTAAATACTTCATCGTCAAATCTGTGAATTGTCGATGATTTACTTAATTCTTTTTCAATTGCTTTTAACCTCTTTTCTTCTTTTTGAATATACATTTTACTATTTAATATATTTCTTCTTTCATTTTCTAAATCCATTAATTCCTTGTTTAGTTCTAGATTCTTGGTTGTAAATACATCATTATCTAAAACTGTATTTATATTTAAATCAATTAATTTACTCATTCTTTCTTTTACATTTTCAATTTTTTTATTTATATTTCTTAATTTTTCTTCACTATTATCTTTTGAAATAACTTCTTTTATTTTTTTTATTAAATCATCATCTCGTGATTGATTTAAAAATTTATTAAATAATGCAACAAATAATGATTTCAATTCTTCATCTCTAATAGTTACTGCTTTACCACAGTTTCCACCTTTGTTTGATAAATTTGCAGAACATGCCCAATAAATATGATCATGTACTACACCATCTTTATTTTTGTATTTTGTATATCTTCTAACAAAAGTCTTACCACAATTTTCACAATATATCATACTACTAAATGTATATCTTAAACTAAATTTCTCACAATACTCTTTTCCATTTTTTATTGTCTTGCTTCTAGAACTATATATATCTTGTACTTTATCAAAAGTTGCTCTATCAATAATACCTTCATGATGATTAGACACATAATACATCGTTTGCTGTCCTCTATTTCTTAATAGTTTGTGTGAAATAGGATTCTCAACGAAAAACTTCTGTCCACATAAATCTCCAACATATTTAACATTTCTTAATATATCTTTTATTACTCCTGGATGCCATATTTTCCCTCCTGCTGGAGCTGCAATACCTTCTTCAGTCAGTTTTCTTGCTATAACAGTAGAACCATCACCAGATAAATAATAATTGAATATTTTTTTAATTACTTTTGCTTGCTTTTCGTTAATTGATAATTCCTTAGTATTTTTATCCCAATCAAACCCATAGCATGCAATAGAACCACAAGGCTCTCCTCGCTTCATTTTTGCTCTATATCCCATTTTTACATTCTGTGATGTTGATTCACTTTCAGCTTGTGCAAATGCACTATATAATGTTAAAAACATTTCGCTATCCATTGTTAATGTATGAATGTTTTCTTTTTCAAAATAAACATCTATATCTAAACTTCGTAGCATTCTAACTGTATTAAGGGTATCAACTGTGTTTCTAGCAAATCTAGAAATTGATTTTGCAATAATAATATCAATTAATCCACTTTTACAATCATCAATCATTCTTATAAATTCATCTCTTTTTTTAATTTGAGTTCCTGTTATTCCATCATCTGCATATATTCCTGCAAATTCCCAATCTTTATTTTTCTTTATGTAATCTGTATAATGGTTAATTTGTGATAAATAACTTGTCCTTTGATCTTCCATGTCTGTACTTACTCTACAATATGCACATACTTTTTTCTTTTTTTTTCTTTTTGTTATATTTTCTATATGTTTTGCATCAATACTTGGTTTTATGATTTGAACCTCAGCCATATAATCATCCTTCCTGAGCATACCACTCGAGTAAATAATATATGAAAAATTTATAAATTAAAAAGGTGTGGTAAATCCAATCGCACACTTGACTTTTTCATATTCATTTTTTGTTATTAATTTCTTTTCTAATAGAAAATTTAATTTAACTAAATAAGATAAAGATGTTAAGTATTTATCTATATCTTTTGTTTTTTCAAAAGGAGTATATTTTACTTTATAATCTTTTTGTTTCATCTACCTAATACCCATTTTATCATCTGATATAGCAGCAACTACACATGCAGAATATATAAATAATAACACCAAAAGAATTATGATACTTAATATAAAAAATAGAATCATTTTTTTACCTCCTTCTTATCTTTTATAGTTTTTAAATATATTTCTTCTGAAATAACACCTCTTTTAAATAATTCTTCAACAAATTTTAAATAATCCATATTAAACCTCATTTTCTATCACAATTACTTGCATATCCCTTTTATCTTTTATTCCATTAAAAAAGCCAGAATAAAATACTATTGTTCTGACTTTTTCAATACAATCTTTTTTGTTGAATCCAGTAGCATTTATAAAATATCCAATTTTATTTTTATATTTATAAACTGCAGTATACTCTTTAATCATCTTTTTACCTGTGAGTTCACAAAACTTCATGTGTAAATAAATATAAATTCTTCTTCTTAATGTGTTTTTCATAATTATTCCTCCATAAAAAAAGACCACTGTATCGTGATCATATATAATTATTAATTTTTATAAACTTCAAGATTAAACCACATTGCTACTTTAATATAACATTTCTGTTTTAAATTAAAATAAGTGTTTCTATTAGTCATAGACAATTCTTCTAACACATCATCATCTTTATGATTAGAAATAAGTGTTTTTTTATAAATTATTTTTTCTTCTTGAGTAAGTTGATAACAAAATTCTTTATATACAGAATCAACCGTATCAGTAAAATCTAATACACTTAAAGAGGTAAAAGAAGAAACTGGGTTAGATGTAGAAACTATAAAGATAATTGCTATTCAAGATAGAAACAAACACAACAAACCTATATATGCTTATGGAATATGTAAAGTATTTGTATTGTGTATGTTATAGGGGGAGAATTTATAGAAAATATTGAAACAACTGAGATTGCTTACTTTTCAATTGATGAGATACCAGATAACCTAGCAGAAGAAAAAACAAATAAAGAACAAATTGAGATGTGCTTTAAGGCTTATAATGATGAAAAATGGCAAACACAATTTGACTAAAAAATTACAATTTGTAGGGGAAACTGTATTTATGATTTATTTTTTATGGTATAATATTTATTGTAGTATAGAGGTGTTGAAGTATGGAATATAAAAAAAATCATAAAATAAAATTAACAAAATTCGGAAAAAAGTTTTTCGCTTTTACAATAGTTTTAATTATTGGAATTAGTGTTTTATGTCTTAATAACTCTAATCGCAATTTAAAGGAAGAAACCAATAATTATTTAGTTGAAATAAATTATCCCAAAGTAAATAATAAAGATTTATTAGCTTATGTAAAAGAATATCTACAAAATAAAGAAGAAGAGTTCAAAAATGACATAAGTGATTTAGAAAATATGAATTCAAGTAAATATGAGTTTAAAACTGATTACAAAATAAGTGAAAATGAAGATGTTTTAGGAGTGCATTTAATGCTCATGTACGGTAAAGAAGCAAGCAACCGAAAACAATAGATAGACCGCCAGCACTACACTATTCCGAACCAA
>CAKPHH010000002.1 GCA_934157235.1 uncultured Bacilli bacterium
GGTGAGACTGGTCCAACTGGTCCAACCGGTCCAACTGGTCCTCAAGGTCCACAAGGCTTGCAAGGAAATACTGGAGCAACAGGTGAGACTGGTCCAACTGGTCCAACCGGTCCAACTGGTCCTCAAGGTCCACAAGGCTTGCAAGGAAATACTGGAGCAACAGGTGAGACTGGTCCAACTGGTCCAACCGGTCCACAAGGTCCTCCAGGTACTTCAGCAGTAGCAACGTTTGGTAGTAAATATGATAACGCTACTAATAACATTACTTTAGAGGCAAATGTTAGTCAGACTATTCCACTTGGAAGTACTGGACCAAATTCAGGTATTACAACAGGTACGCAAAATGCTTTAACTATAACTGAAGCTGGAACTTATAAAGTTGATTATTTCTTCTCAGGTTCACCTAGTACTAATGCTAATGTAACAGTGGAAATCAGCCAAAATACTACTCCAATTGGTAGTACGGCAATCGTAAAGGATACAACAACTAATAATGACAGTGATTTTGTAGGTAGTTCAATTAATTCATTTGCAGCTGGGGATAATATAAGTTTAAGTATTGAATCTACTGAGGCAGTTACTATTTCGCCATCAGCAGGTACTAATGCATATTTGAATATAATTAAGTTATAATGTAAACCTTAGAAGAAGAGAAAAACTACTTTCATAGTTGAAAGTAGTTTTTGATTGATATAATTTATTTTTTATTTAATTACCCATTGTTGAGTACCTTCTCGTAAGAATAAATCTAAATCATAGGTAGATTCTGATTTAATTCTACTGTTAGGGTCAACTATACTTACTTTACCATCACTTGTTAGGCCTGTTAGGACTACAAAGTGACCGCTATCTGTATATGAACCAGGTCCTACGGATACGATTACAGGATCTCCTGCTTTTAAGCTTGACATTATTGAGCTACTATTTATATTTGTTTGGGTACAACTTAAACCATTTGCTTGAGCATAAGCATCAAAATATGACCAATATGTACCATTACCATAACATCTATAGCCATGGTCTAAGCTCCAATTAGCAGCATCTACCGGAGTTATTTCTTTATCAGTTAAGGTTGCTACTACCATTGCCATAGCAGTTGGTCCACTTCCGGCACTGGCGATTGTTGTTCCATCACCATATGAGTCATTAGCATAATCTTCTTTAAAGTACTTAACAAACTCTTTTTGATCTCCATTAGCATCAGTTGTTTGGTTAGGATCAATAACTCCACCAGTAATTGGAGCGATTGTTTGTCCTGGGTCAGTTATATTGGATGGATCATCAGTATTACCTGGAGTAACATCCTGACCATTGTTTGGATTTGTTACTTGAGTATTATCATTATCAACAACTTGTCCATTATTTGGAGGAGTTACTTGACCATTTCCTGAAGTAGCAGGTTGACCATATAGATTTTCACCTTTAATACTTGCTAGAGCAACTTTAATAGCACTAGCTAAGTTATTCATTTGGGCTGCACATTTATTTGCTTCTTTTACATAATGAGCTTTTCTATTTGCTGACTCTTCTGTTGTTCCAGAACAAGAATCGGCATACATCTTGTATTTATTATACGCTCTCTTAGCTTCTAGCCATGCTTCATAATTTGCTAAGGCGCTAGAAAGGTTACTTAATTGACCATATATTGTACCATCGTATTGTTTAACAAATTCAGCGCTCATCGTAACAAGATGGTCTTTAGAAGCACCATTCCAAGTGGTAGAATCTATATTGTTAATGGCATTAAGATATTTTTCAAAAATGTCCGAAATATTACTTTGTACGTTCATTTTTTAGTCTCCTTTCTATAGAAATGGGTTACCATAACGGGTTGCTTTTACAACTCTTTGGCCCCATTCTGGATGGTTACTAGGTGAACCTGGATTATCTTTTATGATGGAATTTTCTTTATCATACCATTTGTGCCAATCAACAATAAACTCCACTGTGGTTTTACCATTATTATGGCCCCACTTATTTACAACTGTACCATCTGAATACACTTTTGGACTTCCTTTACTGTCTCCCATTATACAAGGGATAATGGTTCCATCTTCTAGTTCAAAGTCGATATATTCTCCTGGCAGTCCAAATGTCGTTGTACATGCGACTACATATCTGTCTCCGACCTTTCCAAAGCCTTCTTTATCCCATTGGAACTTGTCTCCAAGTGCATTTTTTACAGTGAGTGCTGGAGATGCCTCATTTATATCTTCCCAATGAACTTCATATGACATTTTTGTTCCATTGCCTTCTGGTATTATATACGTTTCTTGTGGAATTAAGCCATCTGGATTTGGTGAGGCTATAATGGTCTTATCATCTTCAACAGTATCTGTAACACCTTCACCAGTTCCTTCACCTTCAGTTATTTCATCTTTGTTTTCACCATCAATAAGAGTTGGATTTTCTCCAGTTAGTTTTCCGTTTGGTTCCATTGCTGTGTCTATTTCAATAACAGGCATATCAAATCTTAGAGTAGCTTGGAGTTCTGTATGTTTATCTACAACTGCTTGAATATATTTATATGTATTACTCATTTTATCAGCTGCAGCATTAACATTTGTATTTATAACTCTTATTGCTCCAGCAAAATCAAAATATGATGTTTTGGGATCAAGAGCACTAATTTCGCTTGTTGTTGATGCTAGTTCTGTGGCATAGCTATTAATAGTAGTACCTAATTGACTTACTGAGTCACAATTTAAAACAAATTTCATATTATTGCCTCCTATACACCAGCTATTTCATCAGAAGCTGTCTTATCGGTTTCTTGGTATGTTTTATTCATTTCATTTAAGGTTGATGATGCATCGGCTAATTTTACTACACTAGCATTAAGAGCTTTTATTATTAACTCTTCTTTTTCCTTACAGTCTACAGCTATTGGTCCATCAAATATAGATTGGTCAAATAGACTGGCAAATGTAGTTCCTATTTCTTCAAGACTTAATGATGAAGTATTCATGGTATCATTCATTTGAAGTGCTGAATCGGTCATCACTGTATAATCGGTAATGTTAAAAGTTGTATTTTCCATAATGCCTCCTATATTTCATAACTTTCAAAGGAATTATCTAGAGTTTCAATTTCAGTACTAGCCTTTTCAATGAAAGTGACTAAATCTTTAGCAATACTACTAATATCTGTTATTTTTTTTGTTTGAGTTGTTAACTTCTCAGTAAAAGTAGTTGATGCGTCTCCTTTCCAATTGGTGGTAAGGTTTTCTGTAACATTAGTTTGTCTTTCTACTATAGTGTTTTCAAAATTTTCTATTTTTTCATTGATACTTGTACATAAAGATTTTACTTCTTCAAAATCGCAGACAAAGGTATTATTCACAATATCCCTTCTTTCTATTTTATTATTTTTATTGTAGCATTTATTTTTACTCTTAACAATTTTTTTCAAAGAAAAATACTACATTACTGTAGTATTTCTGTCTTTTTTAGTAAACAACTTCTTAATTTGAAAGATTATTTTTTCTAAAAGGCTTAAAATTATTATAGCTACAAAAATTATACCTAGAGAAATTAAGAAGCCTTTTGTTGTTCTGACATATAGTATAAATCTACCAATTTTGGGAATCTTTTCCTTATAGTAAAGACCTTCTATTTCATCTACAGAAAGATTTACTACTGAAGAATCTGCTTTTTCTAAGACTATTGTGGTATCATTTATTTCTTTAATCTTGGCAAAATCATATTTATTTTCTCTAGTATAGAAAGCAACAACTTGATCCTTTTTTATCTTATCAGACGAAAGAGCTTTTACTATGATCAAATCATATTTATCTATTTGATAGTCTTTATAGTCAGCTTCAGAAATTAGGACACGACTATCAAAAAATCTTAAGGCTTTTCCTTCATCCAGAGCTTGCTGAGCTACTATAGTAAAGATTACTAGTGCTGCAATAACTAGTATAGTAATGACAAGTTTATTAATAAAGTTTCGCATAGAACACTTCCTTATCTTATTTATACTATATGTATATCACAATTTAAGAGAAGATTGCAATAGTTAAATTAGGCGGTTTCATTAGAATATAGGTCTTTATAGACTGTTGATTTTTTTAATAATTCTTCATGGGTGCCAGAACTTTCTAATTTTCCTTTATCAATAATATTAATTATATCGGCATCTACTATAGTTGATAATCTATGAGCAACTATTATAATGGTATGGTCTTTAACAAGATTATCAATAGTCTTCTTGATGTATTCTTGGGACTCATTATCAAGAGCGGAAGTTGCTTCATCAAATAGAATTATTTTGGTATTTAAAAGTAGTGTTCTAGCAATTGCTAGACGTTGTTTTTGGCCTCCGGATAGATTGACTCCACCCTCACCTATTATAGTATTATATTTTTTCGGTAGAGACATGATGTAGTCATCTATATAGGCTTCTTTACAATACTTTCTTACTTCTTTTAAAGTAACATTCGGTTTTACTAAGCGGAAGTTTTCGAGGATTGATAAATTAAATAAGAAAGGAGTTTGTCTGATTATAGAAATATTTTCTCTTAGAGACTTCTCAGTTAAATCTTTTATATTGATATCATCTATTAGTATATTACCAGTTGTTGAGTCAAAATATCGTAGTAGCAAATTGAAGATTGTTGATTTACCATTACCTGATTTACCAACAATAGCAATCTTCTTGTGAGGTGTAATTTTTAGATTTAGACCTTTTAAAGTATAATCTTCATCTTCAGAGTATTTGAATTTTACATTTTTGAATTCAATTACACCAGAGGTATTTACTAAGGATTTTTTACCGAATTGTTCATCAGCATATAATTCATTATTTATAAGTTCACCTATTCTTTTTAAAGAAACGGTTACTTTATTATAACTAACACCAAATTCAGAAATACTTTCTACTACTTCATCTATACGCCAGATATACATTTCCATCATAATAAAGGTAGCATAAGTTATTTTACCTTGAATAAAATAATATCCACAAGTTAGAAGGATTATAAATTGTAAGACAAAGTAAGCTAAGTTATTGAAGCCATAGTACCAGACTTCATGATTTTTAATTTTCTTAGTATCAATAAATAAGTCTGTTAAGCGATTTTTAATACTTTTTTCAATATTCTTTTTTATACCTAAAGATTTTATTTCTCTAATACCTGTTATATTTTCAGTAGCTGTTTTGACATAGGCATCGGATTGTTTTTTGATTTGTTCTTGAGTCTTTTTAATTTTCGGAAAATATTTAGTAGAAATAAAGCCCATTACAAAACCGAAAACAACTATTTCTAGACCAATAAACCAAGATATAGAAAAGGCAAGAATCAAGATGGCGACTACGACTAAGGCCTTACAAATTAGTCTAATTAGTTTAGCTAGTAGTTCCATTACTCTGTCTGGATCATTATATAATCTATTTATAAATTCGCCAACACCAATATCCTCAAAGGCCTTGGCTGGTAGACAGTCTATTTTCTTATATAAGTCCATACTTACATTTTCAATAAATTTTATTTCTAGATAATTATATATTTTGTCTCTTGGTATTTGTAGTAAGCAAAATAATACTATGTATATTCCTTCCCAACAGGCTAAATATTTTAAGAAGTTTAAGAAGTCTTTTACGATTAAAAATTCTAAAGCTTTTCCCCAGAAATAGGCCGCAAATAATACTGGTAGGTATGATGAGATAACCAATACGATATAAATTATTAATCTTAATTTTTCATCTTTTAAATAGTGCCATAATATTTTGAAATTGTTATATTTTTTCATTTTTTCATCTCCTTTGGTGCACAATAAAAGAGGTCTTGATGACCTCTTATTTTAACTACGTTTAAAACAAGTGAGAATAGAACTATTCCCAATAAGGTCATCGATACTTTTTATTAAATTTTTATTTGAAAACTTGTTCATTTTCTCACTCCTTTCTTTTTAATTTATTTTATAGTAACATATTAAAAAATATCTGTCAACCTTTTTTTGTTAACAAAGAAAAACATATAGTTTCCTATATGTTTTAACGATTATTCCAACTGCTTGGGAAGTTTACATATTTTGAAGGTTCATTAGCTCTTTGTTGGTATGTTTCCCAAGTACAACCGCCACCTCTATTCCAATCACATGGAGCAATTTCTAGATGTAGATGTGGTCCAGTTGAACAACCAGTTGATCCCATATAACCTAATACAGTAAATGGTGTTACTATTTGTCCTTCTTGGATATTTCCAAAACTTCGCATATGCATGTATGTTGAATATATATATTTTCCATTTACATCATGTCTTATTTTTACGATTAAGGCTTTTCCATTACAACCATACGGACAGTTACCACCATTTCGCCAATCTCCAGAAATACAATTATCACGATATATTTTCCAGATTTTTCCGGTTGCGATTGGATAGATTGGCATAGCCTTATCGGAACTAGACATATCATAACCTAAATGTCCACCATAACCATAGAACCATTGAGTAATATAACCATATTGAATTGGTCTAAAGAAACCATTTACGCTAGGAATAGAGCCATTATTCTTTTGGGAAATACGATATTGACAAGCTTGAATATCTTCATTCTCGCCACAGCCTAATCCTTTATAATAATTAAGGTTTTCTTTGGCAGCCTTTATTTGTTCTTCGATACTTGGCATACTTTCTTTTATAGCCATAGAATCTGCTTGTATTTTAGCTCTTTCATCTTCTAGTGACATTTTTAGTTTATTTAGAGATTCCTTTTGATTTTTCTGTTCTTGTTGTTGAGTTTTATTTTTTTCGATTAAGGCTTCAAGTTCAGCGATTAATTGTTCATTATACTCAGTTAATTGTTCTACGGCTGATAAACGATAAATCATATCAGTTATACTTGTTGCGCCAAAGGCATATTCAAGATAGGCGTTATCACCATTAGATATTTGGTAATATTCTATTATTCTTTTACTTTCTTCGCCTTTTTCTTTTATTTCTTCGTTACTAGCATCAATTTCTGCTTGTAGTGATTTAACTTTCTCTTCAGCTGCTTTTATTTGTTTTTCGATATTAGCAACTTTAGTCCTGATTTTAGCAACCTCAGCGTCATTTTTAGCTAAATTTGATTTTTGTTCTTCTAGTTTTTGGGTATATTTTTTTACTTCATCTTCAAACTGTTTTACAGTCTTGGCACTTGTATTTATAGGTAGTGCTACAAGTGAGAGAAGAAGCATTATGATAGTTAAAAAACTAGTTAATTTCTGTTTCTTCATTAGATTTTTAAATACTTCTTAACGGCACTTGCACTACCAATCATACCTACTAAGATTCCTATTATAACAACAGCTAATGATGTTGTGTATATGAATGGTTCTGGTTTAATTAGAAGAATTAGTTTTGAGAATAAGTAACCATCAAAATGTTTGTAGAAAGCCATGTAACCATATGTTGTGAAGATTACTGGGATAATAGAACCTAAGGCTCCTAAAATCATACCTTCAATAATAAATGGTGTTTTAATAGTAAAGTTACTTGCTCCTACTAATCTCATAATACTAATTTCTCTACGTCTAGCAGATATTGTTAATTTAATAGTATTAACAATTAAGAATACGGTTACAACTACCAAAGCAATTACTACTCCATACGTTACTTTCTTTACGGATTCAAAAGCTGATACTAGTTTTTCAACCATTCCTTCTCCATATCTAACTACAGATACAGATTCAATTGTTTTAATTTTATCGGCTGTATCTTTAATTTTTTCTATTTCTTTTACTTTTACTTGATAAGTATCTTTTAAAGGACTTTCTTCTTCAGTGTAACCTTCCAAGACTTTATTTAGCACTTCAGACTCTTGTTGCATTTCTTTTTTCACTTCATCTTTGGAAATAAAAGTTATCTTATCGATATTAGATATCTTATCTAATTCTTGTTTAACAACAGAAACATCATCTGCAGTTGCTTCTCTATCAAGGAAAACTACTATTGTTAAATCTCTTTCTATCTCTTCTGTAAAATTATTAATATTTAGAGAAGCCATTATAGCAATGGCAACTATAATTAAGGTTATAGTTATACAGGAGATAGATGCTAATGATAAACTGAAGTTTCTGACTACACTTTTGAAGGCATCTCGAAAACTTCTTCCTAACATTCTAAATAGCTTCATTATCGTAGACTCCTTTCTCTTTGAACGTTACTAAATGTCCATCTTTAAGGATTAGAACTTGTTTTTTCATTCTATTAACAATTTCTTGATCATGAGTTGCCATTATAATTGTCGTTCCTCTGGTTTTATTGATGTTATCTAGAACCTTCATTATTTCCATACTCTTTTCAGGGTCTAGGTTTCCAGTTGGCTCGTCACATAGTAATAGTTTTGGGTCATTAACAATAGCTCTAGCAATCGCAACACGTTGTTGCTCTCCACCAGATAATTGATCGGGATAGTTATGTAGTTTGTTTTTTAAGCCTACATCTTCTAAAGCCTTTAAAACTTTCACTCTTATTTCGTCTTTTTTCGCGCCTATAACCTCAAGAGCAAAAGCAACGTTTTCATAGACCGTTAGTTTAGGAAGTAGTCTGTAATCTTGAAAGACAATTCCTAATTTACGTCTTAATTTATATACTTTTTTATCTTTAAGTTTAGCAACATCTAGGCCTCCTACTATTATTTGACCTTTCGTTGGTTTTTCTTCTCTGTATAACATTTTTATTAGTGTACTTTTTCCAGAACCTGATCCACCTATTACGAAAACAAACGAACCTTTCTCAATTGCTAAATTCAGATCATAAATTGCTGTAACACCGTTTCTATATTTTTTTTCAACGTGTTTTATTCTGATTAAATCCATTTTATCAACCACCTTAGCTTTTTTATTATAACATAAATTTTTACACAATAAAAGAGAAGTTCATGATTACTTCTCTATTTACATTATTTTCCACCGACAACTTCATAGGAATCAGTTACAACGAAGAAGGCATCTTTATCAATGGTTTTTATTCCTTCGGTTACACGATAATATTCTCTTGTTGGGACAACAGTTAAAACAACCTTATGTTTTTTATTTAGGAAACCACCTTTGACATCAAATACTGTTACACTATGACCAAGTGTTTTGATAATATATTCTCTTATCTTATCTTCTTCAGAAGTAATGATATAGAAAGCTTTATTATTAGATATTCCTAGTAAGACTTTATTAATAATGATGGTATTTAAATAGATCAAGATAATAGCATACATAACATTAGTCCAACCGAAGAATAGACCACCGATTAGGACAACTGCAGTATTCATAATAGCACTTGTTGTAGCAATTGGTATTTTATGATATTTCTCAAGGATTTGACTAATAACTGGTAGGCCACCATTGTTGTAGCCTGTTTTATACATAATACCATTAGCGATACCATTTAGTACTCCAGCAAAGATTGTTATGATAAACATGTCACTATAATCAATTTTGATTATATCTACTAAAGGCTCTGTTAATTCAACGAAGAAAGGATAAAGAAGACTTGCGAGAAGTGTTATAGCAGTTACTTTTGGTCCTAAATACATGAAACTTAATAGAGCGCAAGTTAGTGAAATTACTAAAATCATAAGAGCAGGATCTATTCCATAAACATAATTAGTAATAGTTGCGATACCTCCGGCTCCTCCAGTTACTAGGTTTACAGGTAAAAGAAATAAGTTATAGACGATAGCACTAAAGAAGAGAGAAAATATTAACATTAAAATTCGTTTTAGTTCTTTTTTATCTTTTATTTTTAATACTTCAACATTCATACTACTCGCCTCCAAATACTTCATAGGCGTCTGTTACCACAAAGAAAGCGTCAGGATCAATTTCAGAAATTCCTTCTTTTAACTTGTAGTACTCTTTCGTTGGCAGTACACACATTAAAACTGTTTGTTTTTCTTTAGCAAAACCACCTTTAGCATTAAATACGGTAACGCCATGATTTAAACATTTTAAAATATATTCTTTTATAGCAACTTCTTCATCAGTAATAATGTAAAAAGCTTTACTGTCTGACACTCCTAGAATTACGCGATCAGATATAAAACTGATAATATATAAAGTGATTATAGAATATAGTAGTTTATTTGTACCAAAGACAAAGGAAGATAAAAGAACGACACTCCCATCAGAGCATAAAAGACTTTTACCCATACTAAGTTTTAGGTATTTATTTAACAACTGACTAATAACATCAGTTCCACCACCGGTAAATCCTGCTTTAAATATCATACCAGCACCAAAGCCATATAACACACCACCAAATACGGCCGCTAGAAGAAGTTCAGAACTTTCAATAGTAATATAGGCGTTAATATTAGAAGTTAGCTTTACGCATAAGGGGAATACTAAAGATCCTAGAATTGACCCTTTTGTCTTTTCTTTGCCTAGAAAGATAAAACTTATGGTTAAAAGAATAACATTACCAATTAATATTATGGTTGAATAGTCTAGACCAAATATTTCGTTTAGAATAATGGCTATACCGCCAACACCTCCAGCTACTAAATCATTAGGAGCCAAGAAAAGATTATAGGCGATAGAAACAAGAAAACAGCCTATTATGAATTTTAAGAATCGTTTGTATTTAGACTTTTCTTTTATTTGATCTAGAATTTCTAAACTCTTTCTTTTGGAAAAAAATTTCATATTATAACCCTCTTTTTAAATTACTTTCTATAAATTCATCAATATATCCATCTAAGACTTTATTAACATTACTAGTTTCATAGTTAGTACGATGATCTTTTACCATGGAATAAGGATGCATAACATAACTTCTTATTTGGGAACCAAACTCGATATTCTTTTGGTTTCCTTTTATTTTATTAAGTTCCTGTTCTTGTTCTTCTATTTTTCTTAATAACAGTTTGTTTTTTAGGACTTTTAGAGCTTGTTCTTTATTTTGAATTTGACTTCTTTCATTTTGACAAGTGACTACTATTTTAGTAGGTAAATGAGTAATCCTTACAGCAGAATCTGTTGTATTTACTCCTTGTCCACCACAACCAGAGGAACGGTAAACGTCAATTTTTAAGTCTTTTTCATCGATAACAATACTATTATCTTGTTCTATTTCTGGTGTTACTTCGACGGATGCAAAAGATGTATGACGACGATTGTTAGAATCAAATGGTGATAATCTTACTAAGCGGTGTACGCCTTTTTCATTTTTTAAATAACCATAGGCATTATAACCTTTTATTAATAATGAAGCACTTTTAATACCGGCTTCTTCACCATCTTGATAATCAAGAATTTCAATTTTATAATTCTTTTTTTCACACCATCTAGTATACATTCTATATAACATCAAAGCCCAATCACAAGCTTCTGTACCACCAGCTCCAGAATGAATATCTAAGATACAATTATTCTTATCATAAGGACCGTTTAATAACAATAAAAGATTTAATTCTTCCATTTTTTGAGGAAGTTCTACTAGAGTTTTTTCTATTTGTTCTGATATTTCAGCATCGTATTCAAGTTCTATTAATTCTAACAATTCTAAGGAGTCAGTTATTTTAGTTTTGATTTGTTCAATATTATCAATCGTTTCTTTTTTAGTAGAAATCTCACTTAAAACTGTATCTTTTCTTTCTTTGTCAGTCCAAAAGTCAGGGGATTCAGTTTCCTTTTGAAGAGCAAGAAGTTCTTTCTTTTTTTGTTCTATGTCAAAGTAACCTCCAGTAGTTTTCAATTTCATTTGCAAATTTATTTAATGTTTGTTTAGCTTCTTTAATTTCCATTTTGTACCTCTCTTATTATAATGTTTGTTTTTTTATTTTTTATACATTTATATTCTAGCTATATGTTAACATATTTTTAGTTTTTTGTATAATAAAAATTATTATTGCATATATTATTAGTGAGGAAGGTTCACTATATAGTGTGAAGATCCTCTGTTAATAGATTGAGCCATTTTTGGCTCTCTTTTTTTGTGGCTTATACAACAAAAAAAGGATTTTCACTCCTATTTTTGTCACTTAATGTACTTATTTTATTAATTTTTTATTTAGACAGTATGGTACTACTTCATTCTTTAAAGTATTAGATAGTATATCAGTACCATGTGTTGAATCATACCATAGGAAGTTTTCTATCTCTTCACTTGTTGTTAGGGTTCCTTTTAGTTTATCTTTAGATAGGAAAACATAGAAGTGAATAGGCGTTTTGCCATCACTTGTTGCGATCTCATCAAATTCTAGGACTAGTTCAAGGGAATCTTCATTAAAGATGGCATTTGGTCCTAGTTCTTCATGGCATTCTCTGATAGCGGCTTCTAATGGGGTTTCATTTTCTTCAACACGACCACCAATCATTTGATAAGTTGGTCTTTTCCTAGGTTTATCAATTAATAGTTTTTCATCTTGAAAAAACATTGTTCCGACTACTTTCATATTATTCTCCTTCTTTTATAGTTTTCATTTTCTTGGTATATTGTTTTACACAGTCATCTAATTCTACAGTTCCATAGTCATGAATAGCGTCTATTTGACCATTTAGACTACAATATGTAGGCCATGATGTAGCATCACAGGCTAACTTTATAGAAAAATCAGCATTACATCTTTTACCAATATAATTATTAATAGTTATGGCAGAAATGGGCGATACAGAATTATCAGTATCAAAAATAAGTCCAAAGTAAGAATCAAGTTCTAAAAGAATTTTTACTTTTGGCACTACGGATTCTGCTGTTATGAATGGTATTGGTAATTTATCGATAGATGATGTTTCTCTTTCTTCTTGATGATAACGTTCTCTATAGAAGTTTTTCGATTCAAGAAGTGCTCTTCTTAGTTCTTGGAGTCTTTTAATACCGGATATTTGTTCATTCTTTCTATTTCCAAATAAGCTAGTTATTCTAGTTACAAAATCCGCTTGGCTTTTTTCATCTAATTTTATACCAGATGATAGTATTTTACTGATTATATTTTCAATAATGGTAAATTCTAGAAATTCTCCAGCAGCACTTATAGTTTCATAATCACTTTGCTTTTTATTTGGTTTAGCAAGAATAAAATCTTTCATATAGATGGCTATTGGCATATTACTGCTAGTTTTGACAAGGTATAATTCTTCGAGTTCTTGTAAAAACTGATGCCTTTCTTTTGTGTTATAGCCATATATAATTTGATGTCTACTGGTATCCATGATTTGCCTTTTTAAATATTCTTCCATAACCCACCTCTTTTTTAGTATAGCATTTTATTAAAGATAAAGAAACTCTTTTAAATAGTTCCTTTATAGGTGTAGAGTTTTTTAGTAATTGGAGAGTAATCTACTTTTGATAGGTCTTTTTCTCTTTGTTCGGCTAAATATTTTGTTAAATACATTGATTGAACTAGCATATGGAAGTCAGCTTCTACTTGATCTTTTGATGGAGAGGATATTACTATTATTTCATTATAATAAGGTTTTAATTCTTCTAACATCATTTTATCAAAGTCTGTTTCCTTATCAAAATAGATAGCATTACTACTTCGAACTGTAGAAAGGGTCGAGCGACCATGACAATAAGAGTATTTATCATGAACTATAGGTATAGCTAGACCAGACTCTACTAGAGTTGATTCTAGATACTTAGCTGATGTTGAAGTATCATAGCCAGAAAAGATTTCGTAAGTAATTGGAGCTGTTTCAAATGAAAAGTTTGTTGGTTCGATCAATTCTAGAATTCTATCAGTGTTTCCATCTAAGTAATAGTCTAGGAAAATACTTACTGGTATTAGAGTTGCTCCTAGAGAAATGAAGCTTCTTTCTTTATCAATAGATGTTTGATACTGTAGATAAGTAACATCTGGGTCAGTAAAAGAATTATTCGATAGTAAGAACTTTTTTAGATTATTCTGAAACGATAGGTCTACACCATAGTTATTACCACTATAGCTACAGGCTAGAACGTTTCTAAAACCTGATAAGTTTTGATAAAGAAAATCTCTTGGTTCACTACTTTGAGTAATGATATGATTCTTTTGATTTAGAATTTTAGCACCAAAGGTACTTACAACACTAGATCCTCCTACTCCAGATACAATTGATGGTTCCTTTAGTTCTAGTAAATTTCTTCTAATAAACTCTAAATCTGTTTTTTCGAGGGCATCCTCTACTCTTTTCTTTAAATGTTCAAAATTAATTTTCATGTTTTTTTCCATAAAAATACCTCCTCAAGTTCAATATAACTTAAGAGGAGGAAGTATTTCGTCTACTCATATTTTTCTTCTAATAATTCATATTCTAAGATTCTTTTTAATTCAAAATGTCTAATATCTTGTTTTTTTTCACAGAATGCGGCACAATACCAACCATCTTGGAAAAGGAACATTTCTGCTGGATCAATTATTCTTTCATTTTCGCCCTTGTTGTAGGAATAGTAACGAATTCTTACTTTACGTTTTTCTCGAATAGCGCGTGTTAATAAATTAAATTTCTTTTGAAGTTCATCTTCTAATTTGAACTTAGAGGTATCTTGTTTACTACCAATATAGATTCCTTTGATTTTGTTTTGTAAAGTTAGGAGCCTTTCTCTTTTTACTTCATCTGTTTCTTTTTCAATATATTGGTCTAATAGCTTGTAGTCATTTTCAGAAAAGCGGCGGATTGGAACCTTAACAGGTCTAGTTAGAACATAACCACCATATGGTCCTAGGATTGAATCAATATAAATTCCGGCTTTTTCTAGATCTTCTTTGTAGACTCTTATCATACGTTCTGAGACTTCAAGAATAGTTGAAAGTTCTTTAATACTATATTTACGACCGGATTGTAATAATTCTAATAAAGTTATAGCGTTTGATACTTTAGACATAATTATTTACTTAGTAGCACTTTCTATTTCTTGTAATTCAAAACGATATTTTTGTTTGACAGTTGGATATTTCTCATGATCTACTTCACTTAAAAACATTGACTTTGGTCTTATCCACAATTCATTAGTTCCATATAGAGCTCTATAGATAACACATTCTTCACCAGTTTCTGAGTATTTGCCTGTGTCTACTACTAAGTAATAGTTTCCTTTAAAATGTTTGTAGATACCATTTATTTTTAATTTATTCATTTTAACACCTCTTCGTTTATTATAACATTGCATAGAAAAAAGACAAAGATGTCTTTTTAATTACTCGATAAAAGTTGAAGGCTTTTCATTTAAAGTACCTCTATAATAATTTGTCTGATACTTTTTGGGTCTTGTTAGACAATCATTTATTGGTATTAAGGTATAGTCTTTTAAAATTACATATTCATAAGTAAAAGTTAAAACCTCATTGTAATATTTGGTTAATAAATCTATTTTCATAGTAGTTGTCTTTTTACCAGATGTATCATAGTAGTCAACAATTTCATAAAAGCCTTTATCTGTTTTTAAGATTCGTTCGTTGTAGATGCGAATTATTTTTTCTCCTTCGTAATTTCCAGATATTTTTTCATAAGCTGTTGGAACAGTTACTTTATTTTGGAAATGATAATATTCTGGAATGATGTTATAGAGAATATTATCTTTTACGTATAGGTTATTAGCCGTAAAATCATAAGCCATTTTTTTATCTAGATATTTTTCAGAATAGTTGTTGGTTGCTAAGGTTTTTAACTCGTAGGTAGCCTTTTCAAACATAGAATAGTCATCTACGGGATCATTATCAATATTATTATCATAAATAGAATATAGGGTATCCGTATAATCAATAAAGTTAATGTCAGCACCTAGGCTTGGTACTATATTCATTACCTTGATATTATTTGGAATGTCATAGGCCTTTTTATAACTAAGTTCTCCTGTTTTTAGTTTAGCTGGATTAAATATATAAGCAGTATTATTAGTTATAAAAGCATACTCTAGGAAGCTTGTGTTTTCATTTAATACTTCTCCAGAGACAAATTTCTTGTAGTTCGCTTCTTCTTGAGTTTGGTTATTCTTCTTTAAAACTGCTGAAAGAAGGCTTTTAGCTTTTTTATTTTCTTCTTTTTGCGTCGTTTTAACATTTTTTGATAGTAATATAATAACTGGTATCGCAACAATTAGAACTAAAGCTATACTTTTAATTAATTTTTGTTGTTCTTTCATATTTCACCTATTCTATACTCAATTAGTTAGTTGTTTGTTTTTTACTTTTATTTAATTTCTTTATATCATCAACTTGTTTTAATCCTAAATTGATGTAGTAAATGATTACTAACCAAGCTAGGATTGTTACTGTTATTTGAACTATACAATATGGAGAATTTATTGGCATATCCCAAACTCCATGTAGAACGATTGGAATCAAACACATAAGCAAGAATCTTTTATCGTTTAAATGTTTTTTAGATAATGGCTCTAGGCCTTTTACATACATTAAAGCAGCTCCTTCAATAGCAGCCCAAGCAACGTGACCGCCTGGTGCTAGGAAACCTCTTAGTTTAATTACATATAACATTGTTTCTAAACCATTGTTTATACCATTTCTTAAAATGTACCCTGCTGTTTCAAAAGCGGCAAAGCCGGCTCCAACTGCTGCTCCTACTAAAAGGCCATTTAGGATATAGTTACATTTTTTATTTTTGAATAAGAATAAGGCAACTACAGTAGCTTTAGGTATTTCTTCAACAAAACCAACCATTAGAGCTCCAGTATAAGTTCTAATATCGGTATTAATATCAAGTGAGAAAAGCAAGATTGCGATAATTAGACTTAGTGCTCCGCCAAGAATAAAGTATTTTATAACTTTATAGAAAGGAATGTTTCTAAAAAGATTTATTTCAAAGAAGAATATTAAGACTGTAACCGGCATAGCAAAGGCACCTAGCATAACTAAGGCTGGTAGGAAATTATCATTTCCATAATTGATGAAACCAATACGTGTAGGTATATAAGCTAGGATAAAGAAGATGAATATCTTTAAATAAACCCAAGCACTAGCATCTTTAGGATTAATGTCTTTTACATCAGGAGTTGTTGTTTTTCCTCCACAGATAAATACTTCATCTAAATCTTCTTCAGTATGTGTCTTAAAGGTATTTTTAAATAGGTCTTTAAATGTTACATAGTTTTCAGATTTTGCTCCGGTTATTTTATCTAAGTTTTCAGTTATAATGTTATTAATATTATTTAAATTATTTGTACTTTGTTTTGCGATTGGATAACCACAGTCTGGACAATTTTTTTCGTCCCCTTTTAATTTTTTTCCACATTCTGGACAAGTGATTTTTTCTACTTTGATTCCACAATGAGGACATGTTTTAGCACTCGATGATATTTCTTTGCTGCATTCTGGGCATTTGATTAGTGCCATATTATCTACCTCCTTCAGTTAATGTTTCAAGAATGTGTCTAGCAATAGCATTGATTTCATCAGAATTAGTGTTTTCTTCTTTTGTACCAACCATATAAATTTGATTATTTATAAGAACGGCGTATCTATTGTCGATAACTAAATGACCAGATGAAGTATAACTATATGCTATCCCATAAACTGTTCTATTGCCAATAGTTCCTGAAAGTAAATCTATGATTATTTTTAAGTCACTGTATTCTTTACTAATGTAGGAAGTAAAATCAGTTAGAAATTTAGTTTCATTGTTGTAGCCTGAATATTTGCCTATCATTATATAAGGTATTAAAGCTCCTTGATTATCAATGTTTTGGGCTACGTAAATAAGTCCATCATTACCAACCGCAACTTTATAGTTACTAGGATATTCAAAGTTAAGACCTGTCTTATCCTGATAGACCATGTAACCATTATTGTTAGGAGATGGAGTACTACCGCCGCCATTACCTGTACCAGTATTACTATTGGTCTTAGGTTGATTTAATAAGAAAAAAGCACCAACTACAAGAGCAATTATAATTAGATATTTATTGTTCCATTTACTCTTGATTTCTTTTAAATGATCAGATGTTACTGTCTTCTTTTCTTTTAATTCATAGCCACACTTTGGACAAGTTTCGGCTTGATCACTGATTTTATTACCACATTCTGGGCAATTTATTAATGCCATCATATCACCTCTTTTATATATATTTCTTACTTAAGTATAAGATAATTAATTTTTCTTTTGTAGTTTCTTTACTAAATAGGCAATGACAAATCTGACAATTAGTAAAGATTATCATATTATGGTATAATTATTTTAGAAATTGGAGATGGTTAGATGAAATTTAACGATGTATTAAATAAATATTTAAATTTGATTGGGTGTAGTTCTAAGGACTTAGCACAAGTTTCCCAACTATCAGAGTCAATTATAAGTAGATATAAAAATGGGGGAAGAATTCCTAATGAGGAAAATTTGAAAAAGATCAGTGAAGCTTTAGAGTCTTTGTCAGCTGGAAAATATAAAGCAGAGGATATTTATAAGGACTTTGAAAAGACTATTTTTGATTCTAGTATTGATTTTGATATTGTTAGAGGAAATTTAAATAAATTGATCGAAACATTTAATATAAATGCTAGAGGGTTAGCTAAGGCTCTTAATTTTGATGCTTCATATTTATCAAGAATTAGAAATGGTGAAAGAATTCCATCTAATAAAGAAGCGTTTGTTTCTTCCTTAGCAGCTTTTGTCTTAAAAAAGTATGAAATACAGTCCTATAAAGATAGTTATTATTTATTGTTTAATGAGAAAGAAAAAATTACTTTAAGCAAAATTAGAGAATGGATTATTACTAATAAGAAAGAAGAAGTTAGTGATGTAGATAATTTTTTAAGTACACTAGATGAATTTAATTTAAATGATTATATTAAGGCAATTAAATTTGATGAATTAAAGGTTCCCAATATTCCTTTTTATAAAGCTAGATGTAAGACTTATTATGGTGTTGAAGAAATGAAAAAGGGAGAACTAGATTTTTTTAAAGCAACAGTTCTTTCCAAGTCAAAAGAAGATATTTTTATGTGTAGTGATATGCCAATGGAAGACATGGCTGAAGATAAAGAATTTGGAAAGAAATGGATGTTTGCGATTGCGATGTGTCTTAAGAAAGGACTTCATTTAAATATTATTCATAACCTTGATAGGCCTTTTAATGAAATGATGTTAGGCCTTGAAAGTTGGATACCAATTTATATGACTGGACAAGTGTCTCCTTATTATTTAAAAGAAGTTAAAAATAGTGTCTATCATCATTTTAATTATGTATCTGGAGTTGTAGCTTTAACAGGAGAATGTATTAAAGGTTATCATGATAAGGGCAAATATTATTTAACCAATAATAGTAGAGAGTTAGAGTATTATAGAGAAAAAAGCAATTTGTTACTTAAAAAGGCAAATTCTTTAATGGATATTTATAGTAGTGAAGATTTAGACAAGTTTGAACGATTCTTAGAAAATGAAAGTAAGACAGTTGGTACTAGAAAGAGGATTTTAGCAACTTTACCATTATTTACAATCAGTGATCCAATACTTAAGAAAATATTAAGAGAAAATAATATTGATAGTAATGATGTTTCAAGAATTATTCGATATAAGAAAGAACAAGAAAAGGTGATTTCTACAATTTTAAAACATAGTGTAATTACAGATAATATTTGTAAGTATAATAAGAATGATTTTAGCGATGATGTTTATTTAGATATTGATGGTATAAAAGTTAAATACAAATATGAAGAGTATGTTGAACATTTTAATTCAACTAAAGAGTTTTCTAAGAAGAATGCTAATTATAAAATAAGTATTAGCGAAAAGACTTTTAGTAATATTACGATAAGTATACTAGAAGGTAATTACGCTATTATTTCAAAGAAGTCTAATCCTGTTATTCATTTTGTTATTAGACATCCTAAATTAGTTGGAGCAATTAGTGAATTTAGACCTTTAGTTGTAGATGAAAAAAAGAGAATTGATTAATAATTCTCTTTTTTAGTATGGCATTAATAGTCTAATTTTAAACTTCCAAGCTGGCATAGATGAAGATATATTTAGTCTTGGAATATGATATTTATCATCTGTTTGTTTGGCTTTACGGTGTTCTTTATTTGGTCCAAATGTAAATGCTAGACGATAATCGTTTTCCTTTAAAGCCTTTTCAAGGTTATCACTGACATGTCCATATGGATAGGCAAAATACTTAGTATCAATAGTTTCTTTTTGCTTTTGAAAGTCCTCATTAATTTTATCATAGTCTAAGAGATAGTCTATTTCATGATGGAGATTATATGAATGAGAAGCAAATTCTATATTTGGGTATTCTTTTTTCGCTTTATCAATAATTTCTTTATTCATATAATTTTCACTATTTGTGTCATAGTTTATGCTCATATAAAATACAACGGCATTTAAATTATACTTTTTTAAAACAGGAAAAGCTAATTCATAGTTAGAACGATAACCATCATCCATAGTTATTAAGACTGATCTTCTTGGTAAATTACAAGTTTTATTTATAAAACACTCCATTTCTTTTAGAGTTATTGTTTTATAATGATGTTTCTTTAAATAGGCCATTTGCTTTTCAAACTTAGATATTTCCATTTGCATTTCGTTAGTGGACTTAGTGTCTGTAAAATCATGATAACCTAATACCGCTATGGTTTGATCTTTATAAGTTATAATTAAGCTAATAATTATCAATAATATGATTATTATGGGTATTAATATTTTTTTCTTCATACGTTTCTCCATTATTTTGTAATTAAAGTCCACTCTTGTAGATATTTAGTTTTAGTATGGCAGTAGGAACATTCTTCTTGCGTGATATCAATAGATGCTCCACAGTTATGGCACTTAATGATATTAGCACCATCTTTAAGAGTTACTTTATTACCTTCATTTTGTTTTAACAAATAAGTCTGTTTAGTTATTTTAGATTTTATTTTATTATTTATAAAGTAAATAAGTCTTATTTCAGCGGTTACTTCTACATATAAGGTATCTTCTTTTTGAAAGTCATTAAATTTTAGATAATCAATAACATCATAATCAATTATATTTTCTTGATTGTAGTAATACTTTCTAACTTCATAATTTAAATTATTGAAAAATTTCTTTTTATCTATTTGGGTACGATTCCAGAATTCTTGTTGCTTCTTATTTTCTTTATCTTTATAATTTTTAATAGGTGTTAAAACGATATAGGCATCTATAATATAGAAAAAGTAGTATAAGACTGATGATAGGATTAAGGCATATATAAATATTTTAGATATGTCATAATTATTGAAGGTTCTAGACGTTGTCTTTATATAGATATAGCTTAGAATTAAACTTATAATGACATCGATAATTCCTGTTATTATTCGATAAGTGTTACTTCTTAGAACTTGATCATAGTGATATTTACTGCCTAAATCTTTATCTGTATAGTCAAGATTATAGTAAGTATGGCAGTAAGGACATCCTTCAACAAAGTCTTTTAACTTGGACTGCATTCCACAGTTTGGACAGGTATTTTCTTTATTTTCCATATTTTTAGAAATAAAAGTATATTCTATTCTTGAATCAAAAAGAGTTTCTTCATGAACTAGTTTATTATTTAAATAATATTCTTTCTTACATCTAATACCATTATCAATATCATCATTTTTAGTATTATCAGTATTACGCTCTAATACTTCATTTCCTACAATATATTTAGTTTTTATATTTAGACCATAATTCTTTAGTTTTTTTGAATGGTAATTATCCGAGATTAAAGCCATATTTTAACACCTACCTATTGTTATTATTGTTATTGTTGTTATTGTTGTTATTATTGTTATTTGATGATGAACCTCCATAAGAAGATCCTCGATATGAAGAAGGAGTATAATGAGGAATTATTCGAAATTCTTTTCTATTAACATTAACGCCATCAATATTTTGAGAAATACAAGGTGCACTAATGGTCTTTTTGGCACTTGTTCCGACATTTAAAAGAATATAAGTCATTTTTCCTTGGATGTTTCCATTCTTATTATTTTTCAAAAAATCATATATTTCTTCTAATTGCTCCATGGTTAAACTATAATATTTGGTTAATTCTATACATTTCTTTTGAATAATTAATTCATCATATGTTTCTGGTTCTCTATTCATTTTGGTACTCCTTTTCTAAATAATAAAATTCAATATTTTGAAATGGTAAATTTATTGCTTGAATATGATAGTAGGCATTATTCTTTTGTTTTAAGTAATGATAATCTCTTAAAGATGAAGTAGTAAAGAAAAGGTTGTTAGGATTATCCTTAGATAACTCAGCTTTATATTCAGCAATTAAATTAGTTATATCATAAGCATAATAGTCTTTTTTATCTGATGGTCTATTTTCTAGGACACATTTATATACTTGGGTAGTTGTGACATGACACTGTTTAGTTCGAACTTCATCCCCATACGTTACTAAGTTACCTGATAATAACATGATATATAGGGAGTTATTATCAGGATAGATGCATTCTTCGTTTATTAAATGTTTTTTCATGTATATTGTTACTTTACTGTTTTTTGTGAGATAAATTATACTGCGAGATTTTTTTAGTATTTGGGATGATAATTGGTATTCATCGTTATCTACTTTTAAGGTAAAAACATCATCAGCATAAATATATTTAAGTTTTGGATCTTGTCTTATTAAGTTTGTTAGACTTGGATAATCGGGATTTTTATTTTCTGGGATGTATTTAGTTGAATCTACATTGCGCATAATGGTTACATAGTGATAAACAAAATCATCGTTGTATTCATCCTTGGAATAAGCTCTATCTTCATACATTTTCTGCTGAAGAAGACATGTGTAGCTTTTATTGGTATTATAGGTGTTTTTTACGAAAGGACAGCCTGTTTTACATAAATATAAGTAACCACATTTACTACACTCATCATTGAATGGTAGTTTGTTGTGATTCATAAATATTTTGGTTTTGGCTGTTTGTAATATTTTTTCCACAGTATCTGTGTAAATATTGCCATAATAATAGTCTTTGTTCTTTTGGCCTCTGACACAGGAATATATGTCGCCATTTTTTTCTAGGAGAAAGAACTTTTCTCCACAGTTATCACAATTTGTACAGTAACCTGGACCAAATTCATCAAACCAAGCACCATTTACACCAATATCTAAATCAGTCCCATCAAATTCTTTATGCATTCTGTTATATAGTTCTAATTGTTCCTCTTCTGTAATATGGTGAAGAAGTCCATTGGAATTATAGTCAAAACCAATCATAAAATTAAAATCATTCATGTCTAGACAAGTATTTTTATGGAGATATTTAATATCTTTGATAATTTCATCTAAATGAGCATAGTGTTCTTTAAAGATTGTTGCGGATACTTTCTTTTTATTGGGAATATCTTTTAATAAAGAAATATTTTGGAGTATTTTAGCTAGGGTCTTTTTGTTTCCTTTAGTAATACGATATTCATCATGTAGAGATAATGGTAAATCGAGACTTCCAGATATGGAAACGTTAAACTCTTTAATTGTGTCTAAATGTTTTTCAATATCATATAAATTTGTTTTGATGTGAGGATTTCCTACTTTGAAGTTTCCTTTTGTTATGATATCTTTGTTTTCTTGATAGTACTTAGCAATATATGCAATAAGATCATGAAATGTATCCTTGTCTAGAGTTGTTACTTCTCCGCCATGGAGAGAAATGTTAAAAGGGATAACATTGGCTTCCTTAAACTTGGTAATAGCATACTCTAGAGTTTCTAGGGCTTGATGAGCAGTCTTTTCATCTTTGGTATTATCTTCTAAGTAGCAGTATTTACAGCCCATATTGCAAGCCATGGTTGGTACATATAATAAATGTATGTATTTTATATTTTGTTCCATATTTACTCCTAATTATAACTTATATCAATTCCAACTTTTTTATCCGAATGACAACTTGATATACTAAGATTGAAATTTTCTTTTACAAAAATTTCATTGTGATAATAATCGAAAGTTAGATTTTCAGTTAATCCACCGGTAAGGCTTACTTTAACTTCCCAGTCGTTGTAATTGATGTAGTTTACTTCATCTACTTTAATATAAACTGTTCCATAATCAGCAGATACTACTTCAGAAGGTAGATCATCTGGTGTTACATAGATAAATTTGCTTCTTTGTCCATAGCCAAAATAACGAATACTAGTTGGACTTTCTTTAAAGGCTCTAAAATTTACATAAGCTTTTTTTGGTATTGTTATAGTGTATAAACTACTGCATTTTCTAAATGCGGATGAGCCAATTTCTTTTAATTGGCTATTCTCAGTAAAAGTTACTGTACTTAATGAAGTATTGCCATAGAATGCATGACCTCCAATTCTAGTAACTTTATCTGGAATAGTAACTTCTTTTAGTGAAGTACATTCCTCAAAGGAATTTCCTCTTATTTCGGTAAGATTTTCAGATAATTTAATGGTTTCCAACGAACTGGCATTTTTAAAGACTTCGCCACCCATTGTAGTTAGAGTGTCTGGAAGAGTTATAGAAATTATAGAACGACAGTTATAAAAAGCTCCTCCACCTAAATATTCAAGATTAATTGGTATGTTTACTTCTTTTAGAAGGATATCATTTTTAAAAGCTTGGCCTCTTATTTCTGTTATAGTATCTGGAAGTGTTACTTTAGTTAGAAAAGGCATATTTGAGAATGTATTACCACGAAGACTAATAACAGGTTGGCCTTTGTACGAACTTGGTATTTCAGCAGTTTTAAAGTTAATTAAACCAAATGCATAAAATCTTACTCCATAGCCGTTATCCATTTTTTCGTATAGTATTCTTGGCTTGGAAAAAATTATTAAAGGTAAAATTGTTGCGGCAAGGACACCAGCTATGACAGTTTTTTTAATATTTACAGGTGTACTGTTTGCTTTTAAAGGCATAATGATATTAGATATTTTTTCATTAGGTCTAGATGATATTTCTTTCTTGATATATTCCATTAAAGTATACTTTTTAGTTTTTCTGAAAAGAATAATAAGAATAATTGCTCCTATAATATAGGTTAAAATTGGAAAATGGAAAAATATCATAGAAATATAGATAAATAGTAACATACAAAAAATTATGTAAGAATTTTTCTTTCTTTTTAATACTTCATTAGGTAAAGAGTTTTTATCTATTTTGGCTTTTTCTAAGGCTTTTGTTATAAAGGTTTCTACTAACTTAGCTCCATCTTCTGCAAACATTGGATCAAAATCAGTTGCTATAACGTAGTGTTGATTTTCTGGTAAGGTGTTTTGTGCAATAACAACTTTTTCCCCACAGTAGGCACAATACTTCATACTGGCAGATACTACATTTCCACATTTTGGGCATTTATTTTGATCTGGTGTTGATTGTTCTGTTGGCTGAGTTGTTGAACTACTAGTTTTACTTTCAAAAATTTTCTTATTTGACAATTTAAGGGCACAGATTGGTACCAATATAAATATGCCAATAAATAAAGAAAGAAAATCAAAGATTGCTACTGTTGGAGAGATAAAAATATCAGTAAATACTAAGAATATAGCCCTAGCAGCAAACATTTTTATAAATGACTTTTTTACATTTTTTGGATCATCATTAATTATCTTAGCTATGGGATATAAAACAAATAATGACATGTGAATTGTTATGAATAATTCAAAAATAACTGCTGACCCAATAGACATGATGTAACGAGAATTAGGAAGAGAATTCATAACTAAGAGAAGCAACACTTCTATTGTACCTACAATTATAAAGACCCTTGTTATTATTTTCTTTTTATTATTTTCACTCATAAACTCAACCTTCTTTTTAATTATACTTCTACTATCATATTAACATATTTTCTATAGTTTTGGTAGAAAATAAAAGATATATCATTTAATTTGATATATCTTCTAGTTTGATTTGTTCTTTTAGGAATTTGCTTAGTGCTTTATTACCTTTGTCACTTAAATGTTTACCATCGGCCATAAAATAGTCAGGGTGCCTTTTTAATTCTTTAGTAAAATCTATAATTGTTAAATTTGAGTAGTTTTTCTTAGTTAAATTAGCAACTGTTGTGTTAGTGGCAACTATATATAATTCATTATCTTTACATAGCTCTACTAATTGTTCATAGTCGGTAGTTTTAATATTAGTGGTATTATCAAAGGCCAAAACTATTTTATGGGTTAATTTATTATTTTCAATGGATGCTTTTAGTTCTTTGTTTAAGGATTTATATGTATAATCTTTATTTATTATGAAGTTAGCACTAGCAAAGTCTTTTTCTAAGTAATCAAAAGAATTTAATAATAAGGTATTTCCATAGAAACTTATCTTATTTTTTTGTTTTTGTTCATGTTCATTTATGATAGATTCTTTTTTTGCTTGGTATTCTTTTAGATACTCTTGATAGATGGCATCATAAATTACCTTTGTATAAACGCCTCTTCCGCTTGGAGTTAAGTGAATACCATCGGCATAAAAGTATTCAGAATGTCCTTTAGAAATATTGGCCCAATCGATAACATGAAGATTGGGATAGTTTTCGGCTAGAGCAAATAAATTAGCATTAGCAGTTGGATTATTAGTAGTGTTTAACCAATATACTTGGCGGCCAGACGCAACAGCCATGATTTCATCTTTACAGTATTTTGAGCAATCTCCATTAGCGCCTAAATTTAAAACGATTGGGTTTCCTAACATATTTTTAGCCGCTAAATCTTTTAATATAGGTGCAACTTTCCAAGCTGTACGAGAAACTTTAGCATCAAAATAACCATTTGGAAATTGACTTTGAAGATTGCTAACGGCTCCAAGCATTACTGAGTCTCCTACACCTACTATAGGAACATTTGTCACTACATCATTTAAATTATTTTGACCATTTTCAAGATTTGCTAGTTGTTGAGCCCAATTTTCTTGTTCTTGTTTTAAAGTCTGAGCATATTTTTCTTTAGATTCTTCAATCATCTTTTCATTTTCAGCTAGTTGTTCTTTTAGTCTATTCATTTCAGCGGTATGGTCTTCGGCAAGATAATATTTCCAAGCACCATAACAAGATATAGAGAAGAAAATTATTAAAAGTAAGTATTTAAGAAACTTTGATTTCTTTGACTTTGTTAAAGCAAAGTGAAGAAGGTAAGAAATAAGAATAGTTAAAATAATTGTAAGTGGTAATTTTAAATTACTGGTAATAGTTAAGTATTGAAAGATAAATATTATAGGATACTGAACAAGATATACTTCATAGCTTATGTCTGATAGAGATTTTATGACTTTGTCTTTTACATTTAATTTTTCTTTCGAAGAAATTGTAGCGTAAGCGATAATACGACCAGTAATGATAGTTACTAAAATCATGCTTAAGGCAAAGTATGGTGACTTGGAATCTATAATTATAAATTGGATTAATAAGAGAAGTATGTAGATAGTTAGAACTATTGATTTATATGGTTTTTGCTTTATAGTAGGAATTAAACTTTTATAATACGTATGAATAAAGCCTAGAGTTAAACCAAACAATAGAGAAAAGACTCTTGTAAAAGTGTCATAGTAAGTAATCATCATACTTTGAGTGGTACTCATTATGTAAAAATAGATTGTTGCTGTTATGGTAAGTATGGCAGTGATGATGCAAGGAACTATTTTTTTAGTTTTATCGCCCAATTTGCGTAATGGTATAAAAATTAATGGAAAAACTAAATCAAATTGAATAAGAATCGCTATATACCATAGATGCATGAATGGGGAATTAATATGTCTGGCAAAATAATCTAGGTTAGCGTTTAGTTGCCAGAAGTTGTTGTAGCCTAGTAAGACTGAAGTTGTTTCAGGTTTTAGATTGAACCAAGTTATATTAGGAAATAGTGATATTACGGAAATAGATGCAAAGGTTACTATTACTAGAGGAAGATATAGTTTGGTAAGACGCTTTAAATAGTAATCTTTTAGGGAAAGTTTTTCTTTCTTAAAGGCCGATATACAGGATAAATAACTAGTAAGTACAAAAAAAGTACAGACAGCTAAATAGCCTCCTTTTAAGATATTCAAATGATATAATAGTATAGCAATACAAGATAATAATCTTAATAAATCTATGTTATTATAGTATTTTTCTTTGTTTAGTCGTTTTTTTATCTTTTTCATAGGCACCTCCTAATACATTATACTATTAAATTATAGCACTTATAAAGAGAAAAAATAAAAAGAAAAGTTGTTACTTCTCTTAATTGTTTGAAAAAGTTTTTATCTTCTGCGTTGAAGTTTCCTGATTAGGTGTTATTTTTGCAGAAGATATAGTGTAATTTGCCTCAGGAGTATTTGTTGAATCAGTACTTCCATCTATTAATTCATCAATTAATTTATCAAAGTTTTTCTTATAAATATTTACACCTTTTCTAATAGAATCGCTTACTTCTTCTTCCGTCATTCCTAGAAAGTTAGCAATGTCTTCTTTAGTAAAGCATTCTTTCACAATCTTCTTTTTCGATTACGGAAACTTGTTCAATTTTTGGTTTTTCTTGAATCCTATCCACAGTGTCTGTGGATTTTTCTCGATTTGGTTCAGAATATTTTTCTTTTGTGACAGGTATTGTAGTGTTTTCCACTTTCTTTGGCATTGTTTCAGATATATTTAGAGATTTTTCCACATTTTCAGTGGAATCCTTTGGCTTTTTATTTGGACTTTCCACAGGAATTAGTGGATTATCATCTTTTTCAGTTCTTTCGATAGGAATATTTTCCACTTTCGTTGTGGATTCTTTTAATTTATTTGTTCTTCCCTTTTGTGGATTTGGACCACCTTTTTCTAGCCATCTTTGTAGTTTAGGAAGAATAGAACTATATAATTGAGTTCTTTCTTTTTCTTGTAAGTTAGTATTACTGTATTCTTCTAGGCTTTCGCCATATCTAGAAACTAGAATTTGGGTTTCTTCCTCGCTTAGATGTGATACTAATTTTTTTATAGTTTCTGTAGTCGAATCTATTGTGCTTGCTGACATTTCTCTGATTCTTTTGAGAGTGCCATCTCTAAGAAGTAGTTTGTATCTGTTATGGCTGTCGTTTGTATGTGTTGCATACAATTTTCTGAAAATGTCTATAGATTTTTTGGCTTCAGTGGGATGATCCATATATACAGCAAAGTCTTTAATATACCTAGAATTTCTAAGTCTTTTAATGGCTCTTGCCTCTATTTGTCTAACTCTTTTTATAATATGTGTTGTATGACGAGGCTAGATTATATTAGTAATATTAACAATTTTATTATCTTCATAATCAATTCTAAATATATCGGGATTTGTTAAAGGTCTATCTATTATTTCTTGGCCATTAAAAGATAGTTTGAAGTTACGACCATCAAAGTCAAAGGTACAATTGTTTTGTAAATAGGACATTAAGATTATCCCATGAATTACTAAAACTGTCTTTTTATTTGATGAGGATAATATTTCGGTGATGAATTCTGTAAATCTTTGGTCTACTTCATTTAGCGATTCACCTGGTTGATACTTTAAGTCCTTATTTTTAAAAGAGTTTACTGTGAAATCTTGTGGCAAATCTTTAATTTTTTCAACGCCTAAGTTTCTTTCATTGATTCGAGGATCAAGCCTTATTTTAAGATTATTTTGTTCAGATATGTACTTAGCTGTTCCAATAGCTCTAAAAGAATCACTGGCATATATAGAATCAATATTTTTTAATTCTTCAAGTCCAGCTAGTTGTTTGGAGCTTTCTTCCCCCTCAACTGATAAAATCATATTTCTGTTATAATCAGTCCAAGAGACATTAGAATAATCCTTATAATTTTCTATTTCAATAAATGGGGCTGAATGTCTGATTAAATATATTGTTTGCATTTACTTTTCTCCTTTACTTAGTTTTATTTCATGTAATTTTGAAGTTATTTCTTCGATGAGTTTGGTTGATACATTTCTATCATTTTGACCCTTATGAGAGAAAAAATTATTCCATTCATCTAAGACTAAATCTATATTGTTAGAGGTTACTTTATCTTTTAAGATTCTGTAGGCGGTTTTTTCATAATTCATCAAAGAAACAACAGCTAAAGTTTTGTAATAGGATTTTTCTGGAATGTTTGATATTTCATAAAAATGAAGGGCTAAAGCATCATTAATTTTTCTGGGATTTTTAACTATTATTTTATTAGCTCGATATATTGTGGTTGCTCCTTCTAGTTTTACACATTCAGCATCTTTAGGAACTTCTACATCATAGATTGTATCTCCTCTATGTAGCCATCTTATAATAGAGTCTTCTTCAGCATAGTTGAATCCTCCAAAATCTTTGCCATTTTCAGCAGTTGGATTCCAATTATTACTAATATTTACTTCATTCAATTTATATTCGAAGTTACTATTAGCTCCGGATGTTGTTCCATACATTACTTTTACATATTTACTCATATTGTTCACCATCCAATTTGAGTATACCATATTTTATTTACTTTAAGCGAATTTTGATGAATTATAGTGTTATAATTGTTTTTTTGTATTATTTTGGTATTATTATTAATAATTTCCAATAAAGACATTGACTATTTTGGAAACTCTGTTGTGTTATAAATACTTTTACTTTATACTATGATATAAGTTTAGGAGGAAAAATAATATGATTAAAAAACTTAGTAAATTACTGCTTGCTTTTGTAGTCGGTATATCTTTAGTTTATACTAATGTATTTGCCGATAACAAGAATGACGTAACATTAAACTTTGCTGGAGGAGTTATTCACGATGGTTATGTTGAATATACCAATGTTGGGAAAATTCAATTATTTAAAGGTGAAGATTTAGTTGCTGATATTTCAAATAATATGGTAATCGATTTAAATGAAGCTGAGTATAAATTTGTGATTGAAGAAATTGAAGATTCGAGTATTGCTAGCACTAACAAGTCTATAAAACTAAAAATTAATAAATGGTATTATCCTATTACAGCAATAAATGAAACTAAATCTACATTCAAATTAGATTCAAGCAAATTTAATGGTACATTAGATATTGAATTTGAAAAAAGCAATATTGCTTATAACACAACAGTTAAAAATATTTATAATGATATATCATCAAATGGTGTAATTGATTTGACTAATGGTCAAGAATACATAATAGATTTTTCGAAAACTGATCAATTAACAGAAGGATTAAAATCATTTGCAGATTTAGATGAGACACTATATTATAAAAAAGATAATAATGGTTTATTAAAAACAGACAATGAAAGCGAAGCTGTTATAAAGATAGTTGGAAATAAAGCGGAAAATAAAGCAATATTAACTGCAGTAAATGTTGGAAATAAAGAAAGCGATGATTTCAAAGGATTTCATACGCAATATACAGGTGCAGCTTTAGATTTTGATGACCCTGAAGGTGGCATTGTACTTGAAACAAGATATGATTATTATACTAGGTGTACTTATGAATTTACATTCCAATATGTAAAAGAAGAAGTTAGTCCTAAAGAATATAAGTTTACTGAAGGAGCAAATCAAATATATACTATTGATGAATCAAAAAAAGCAATATTTAGAATAGATGCTGACTTTAGTTTATTTGATGGCAAACTATATATTGATGGAATATTAGTTGATGCTAAAAATTATAAAGCAGGATCTGGTAGTATAGTTATTACTTTAAATAAAGAATATGTTGATACACTATCAATCGGTGAACATACAATTAAGGTTGAATTTAGTGATGGTGGCTTTGCAGCTACTAAATTTGAAGTTAAAGCAAAACAAGTAAATACAGAAAAGTCATCAGGTGCAAATGTAGAAAATCCTGAAACTAGCGATAATGTTATGACGTATTTAGCAACAGGTATTTTATCTATAGTTGGACTTGCAGGAGTTTCAGTAATTGTTTATAGAAAAAAACAAACAAATTAGATTTATCAATAAACAGTAATGATAGAGGTTATTACTGTTTTATTTTGGTACATAGAAAAAAATCAATCATTTTAGAGGATTGATTTTTATTTGTTTAATTTTTTTTTGACCTTTCCAAGTCTCAAATTTAGATTTTAATGATTTTAATTGACTGGTTCCAATTATGATTTTGTCATTATCTTCTACTTTGTCTTCTATACCGATAGGATTACATCCATCGCTACCTAAATTATCAAGTTCATCAATAGAGAAAACACTGCCGCAGTTTTGACATTGGATTTTATCACCTACTTGAACAAAATAAGCATATGGTGAGCCTCCACAACTTTGGCAAGTATTAATAACGACTTTAGTATTTTCTTGGGTGTCTTTTACAGCTAGAAGACCAATAGTAACATTTTCGTAATTATAACTTATGTAAGTGGCATCATTAGTAATATCTTTTTTATTAATTACTATATTATCGTTTTCATTTACATTTGCTTTTACTACTTCACCAGTTATTTCTCTTAAATTAGCTGGTTTAGATGGATCAGTTTTAGTGGAAGAATTTGCACAGCCGGATAGTATAAATAGACATATGACAGTAAGGGCTAGGATTTGTATTTTTTCAAATTAACCCTCCTTTATATCTGTAACCTTGTAGTCAAGATTAGATATTTTCTCTTTAATTTCTTCATCATTTACTTTATCTGTGTAAGTTATAATAGCACATTTATTTTCTAAGTTTACTTTGACTTTAGTTATATTGTTTATAGATAATAAAGTTGTTTCTACTTTCTTAGCACAGTGATTGCACATCATTCCTTCAATATAAATTGTTTTCTTATTTTTATTAAATAGCATAATTATTTCTCCCTCCAAAACTTTAGTCTTAATGCATTTAAGATAACTGTTAAGCTAGATAAGGTCATTGCTAGAGCTGCTATCATAGGATTCATAGTAATATTTAATCCTTTAAGTAAGCCTATAGCGATAGGAATCATACACAGGTTATAAAAGAAAGCCCAGAATAAATTTTGTTTGATATTTCTTAGAGTTTTTTTACTGATATCTATTAAGTCGTTGATGCCAGCTAAATTATCACTAATTAGGATTACATCGGCAGAAGAAGAAGCAATATCAGTAGCAGAGTTTAGACTTATACCAATATCAGCAGCAGCTAGGCTTGGCGCGTCGTTTATTCCATCACCTATCATCATAACACTTTTTTCCTCTTTTAATTTTTTTATGATATCTGACTTTTCTTTTGGTAAAACATTAGCAATTACTTTCTTAATACCAATTTGTTTAGCAATTATGTTGGCTGTTATTTCATTGTCGCCAGTTAACATTATTACTTCTTTATGCATCTTATATAGTTTAGATATAACTTGTTTGGCATTGTCCCTTACAATATCTTTTACACCAATTAGGGCTAGAATATTTTTTTCATCAGTTAAGTAAACTATGCTACAACCATTGCTTGAAAGATTTTTTTCTTCCTCTTCGTAGTTGTCTTTTATATTTAGCTTAGTTAGTATTTTTTTACTACCAGCATAGTAGTTTTTATTATTCATTACTCCAGAAATACCTATACCTTCTATATTTTTAAATTTAGTGGTTTCTAGGATTTCTATGTTTTTTTCAGTTGTATAATCTTTAAAAGCAATACTTATAGGATGAGAAGAATTATTTTCAAGAGAAGCAATTAGTTGCATTAAGTCTTTATCGTTTAAGTTACTATAATTATTTATTTTGGATACTTTTAATTTTCCATATGTTAGAGTTCCTGTTTTATCAAAAACAATTGTGTCTACTTTATTGGCATTTTCTAGGGTTTCACTTTTCTTAACTAGTATACCATTCTTGGCACAGATTCCTTCACCAACAACAATGGCGAGTGGTGTTGCTAGACCTAAGGCACAAGGGCAAGCTACAACTAAAACTGTTACAAAAGATATGATTGCTTCATTTACTTTATAACCTAATAAAAGATAGAAAACAAAAGTGATAATGGCTACTAATATTATAATTGGGACGAATACAGAACTTACTTTATCGGCAACTCTAGCAATTGGTGCTTTTGTATTAGTAGCATCGACTACAAGGCGAACTATTTCTGAAATCGTAGAATCTTTACCAATTTTATCAGCTTTGTACTCTACTGTTCCATCTATATTAATTGAACCAGCCACAACTTTATCGTTTTCTTGTTTTTTACTAGGAAGTGATTCACCTGTAATAAATGATTCATCAACATGAGTTTCACCTTTTATAATATAACCATCTACAGCAAATTTCATGCCCGGTTTTACGAGTAGAATATCTCCTTTTTTGACACTATCTATAGTAACTTCTTTGAAAGTATTATTACTTTTTATTAAAGCTGTCTTAGGAGTTATTGAAACTAGTCCTTTGATGGCATCTTTTGTTCTTTCTTTACTAATATTATCTATATATCTTCCTAGTTTTATTAAATATAGAATAATAGAAGCACTTTCAAAATATAGATTTTCTACTAAAGAGGCATTTCCAAGGACTATTAAAATTAAATTATAAGTACTATATAAAAAACTTGATATTACGCCTAATGAGACAAGAGTATCCATATTAGGAGACTTATATTTAAGATTTTTTAGACCATTTAACAATATATCTTTACCAAAATAGATAAAATATAGAGTAAAAATAAATAAACAAAAGGCATAATTTACTGGGTATTTACTCATATCTAGGAAAGGAATTGCAGGAAGATTTAGCATATGTGACATTGAAATATATAGTAAAATAAGGGCTAGAATACCATTAATTATGAGAGATTTTTTCTCTTTTTTAGGTGTGTTTTCCTGGGAAATGTCATATTCTCCAAGAGATTTAAAGCCAGCTTCGTTTACAAATCTTTCCAAATCAGAGATAGTTAAATCTTCACTATAAGTAATTGAGGCAGTCGCCATGACTAGATTAACAAGGGCATCATCGATACCCTTTTGCTTTTTCAAATATTTTTCTAGTGAGGAAGAACAGGCACTACAAGTCATTCCATCTATTTTTAGTATTATATTTTTCATTACTTTTTCACCTCAAAATATTTTATATTATCAATTACTCTTATTTCATTTTGAATCATATTCATTCAACAATTAAGGGAAAAGATTCCTTCTTCGGTAGGAGTAAACTCTATTATGTTTTCTTCTTCTTTTAGCTTTTGCTTTATATTGTATTCTTTGATAATTATTTCTTCATTACAACCAGTTAAATACTTTTTAGGAGCATTTATTATTAGTTTGGTCTTAATACCTTTTTGGATAATTATGTTATCGTAGGAACTGTAAGATAAATTTATTTTTACAATTTGATAATCATTGTCTATTATGGATGGAGTATAACCTTTATAATCATTAAAACTATTAATATTAAAGCCTAGCGTACTTATTCCTCGTGTTAACATTGTAAAGGATAAGATTAATATTAGGACCGAGGATATTTTGTTTATAAGAATTTTTCTTTTTCCTTTGAAGAGGTTTATAAAGATACCTACAAATAACATTAAAGGAACTGTTCCTACACTAAATAAAAACATGGATAAAGCGCCTTTATAAAAAGAGGCTGTTGAAATAGCGTATACTTCCATAGCTTGTAATGGCCCACATGGCATAAGACCATTAAGTAGACCTATTATGAAGGGAGTTTTATAGTTATGTTTTGTGGTAAGCTTTAACAATTAAACTCCCTTAATACTTTTTTGTTTTATACTATTTTCTACAGCATTGTTTATATTCTTTTCTCTAATTTTTGATTGTTAATTCATCTATATTTATTTTCTACTCTCATTAAGTTTGCTCCATTCATGCATTATATAAATCACATTTTCATCTTCTTTATAAAAATTATATATTGGAGTAAAGCCTTCCTTGATATGCAACTTTAAAGAAGGAATATTTTTCTCATCTATGGCAGCATATATTGTATAATCATTAAATTTTGTTTTTATATAATTATATATATTTGAAGCAACTCCTTCTTTTAGATGATTTTTAGATGTTACCATTTCCCACATATAAATAGTTTTTTTCGGCATATTTTCTATATAATTAGGATATTTTTCAATTTCACAAAAATCTTTTTCAAAATATAATACTGCATAACCGCATACATCATTACCTTTTTTACATACCACTTTTAGCATATTGTTATCTTTTATTGATCTTAAATTACAGTTATTGCCTATGTATCCTGAGTTATTTTCAAGCCAAATTTTTCTTATTTCTTCTAAACATTGATTTTCTACGATATACACAATATTATTTCCTCCTTGATACAGTCTATTATATCATAGTGAAATTTATTTTGAATAGTTTTATAAAATGTAAAAGCAACTTCGCTATTCTGATCATAATCAATAGAACATTATTTCACTTATTCTAATTAATTTAATTTGCTCTAGTAATCTATTAAAATATTATTGGTTATATTTTCTTATTTTTATAAATCTATCATCATTTAGATTAAAGCCTTGAATCATATAATCTGGGATTATTTTAAAAGGTGTCAACACATTATTTTATGGTGACACCCTCTTTACTATATATGTTTAATATTAACGACAAGATATAAAATTAAATTTATTTATCTTACTTTCCACAGCATTGCTTATATTTTTTACCAGACTCACATGCTCCCTTTTTGAGCATATTTTCACTATATTTGGTACATATAGTATTATGGCTTTTAGCCTTATTTCGTGGGCATTTAGTACATACTATTATCAGTATTATTTGTATTATGAATATTACTAATAATTTGTTCAATGTGGACAAAATGTGGACAAAGTCATCATACATTTTATCTTTTTTTTCCAAGGAAATTATAACACATGTTGATTACTTAATCAATGTGAGCAAAAATAACACTACTAGGAAGAAATCCTATTAGGGTTGAATTATTGTATCATATTATTTAATGATAATGACCTAATATATTTTTCCATATAATCCCAATCAGGATTATCCATTTTATATGGCAATTTAATTACCTCACTTTTTATAGAATCTTTATTAGCCATGTTGTTATATGAATACTTATTACAAACTTTAGATAAAACAGTTGAAATAAATAGTCCATTAAATTCATTTAGATTATCATTTCTTAAAATAATAATAGAAGATCCTGCTCCACCTCTACCTAAAAAATCATCTTTTTGATAAAATGCACTACCATCTACAGGACTTACAGTAATACAATTTCCTTTATCAAGTGCTTCATTTTCTTTGGCACTAACATATTTCAAAACACCATTATTAAAATTACCAGAAGCTACAAAAGGTATTTCACCATCTTCATAATTTAATTGGCTTCTAGAGGCAGGCCTAGAAACATCAAATAATTCACCAACTTTGAAAGATTTCCATTCACTTATATTCATATTATTTTTACTGAATGATGATATTTTATTTATATTATCAATTATTTTTTGATTACTTTTAAAGTAATCACCCATTATTTTTTCCATATAAGATATATCAAGTGAACCATCATCTTTTATCGGTAATTTAACTTCTATTTCCTTTGCTAATTGTCTTGTAAATTTATTGACATAATCAAATCCTAATAAATATGCTGCTTTCTTAAAAACTGTAAGAAAGAATAACATTGATTTTTCTGTCCAAATATTATCATATGGATACATTCCTTGCACATGAGAATATCCGATAAAATCATTTGGTTGATAAAAAATTGCTGATGCACTAGTTGTATCACTAAAAGTTATTATCCCACCTTTTTCAGTTGGTTTTAAATCAACATATCCACCAACACCATTATTAAAACTTGAATTTACTATAACAGGAATAGACCCTTCTTCTTGAAACAATAGAGAATTTTTTAGATTATAATTTTTTGTTGGATGAATGTCAAATAATTCTCCTACTTTAAATGATTTCCAATTATCTATATTTATTTTATTCATTTTCATCATCCTTTGGTATTTCTATAGTTATATTATTTTTATTATCCTTGAAAGAGCCATTATATAAAATATTATTAATCAAGTTGTCATTAAATTCTTTTATATCTATCTTATTGTTATAAAAATAATAGTCCAATATCGTTTTTCTAAAATCCTCATCATATAATTCTAATTCTTTTGCTGGTACTTGATAACTTAAATGTTGATCAACTTCAAAGCCTGGTTTAATCCATTGTATAGAATTATCTCCGCTTTGCTTATTAATTATATCTACCCATTTATCTTCAATAGATTGCCATTTGCCCTTAACATCATGTCTTCCTTGATTTTTAACTGTTTCTAATCCATCTTCAGAAATGTAGCAAGCAAATATTTCTTTATCATTTTGAGGAATACCAGATTCAAATATAAATACGGAAGTTGTAATGCCCTCACTAAATGTTTTTTCAGGTAATTTTATTATTTTTTTCAAAGTATGTTTCATTAATATTCTTTTAACTAGAGTTTGATTTACTTTTTCTAATTTTTTCTCAGGTAATATGAACGCACATAACGTTCCCTTTTGAACACTATCCAGTACATTTTTTACGATTTGAATACAACCATATTTATTTTCAAATGGTGGATTCATTAAAACTTTAGTTATATTTTTATCCTTTATCCAGTTACTTGCCTCTTCTGTTCTTGAATCTAATTGAACTAAATTTGTTTTTCCATCTTTATGGATTAACATATTTGCACATGCTAGCGCATATATTTCCCTATCAAATTCTATACCATATAATTGTTTAGATTTAATATTCTTTGCTGTTAAAGTGTTAATCCCACCAGCTTCACTTATCATGTTACACATAGCCTTTACTAAAAAAGCACCAGAACCGCATGCAGCATCAAGTATTACATCGTCCTTATGAATTCCTATTAATCTATACATTAATGAAGTTACATGATCTGGAGTAAAAACTTGTCCACTTTCAGATTTCTTCTTATATCTATTAAATTCATTAAAGAAGATACCCATAACATCTTCACCATTCCAATAATCACTATTAATAGAATCACTTATTTCGGTAACCCATTCAATAAAATTTGAAATAGCTTCTTGATTGCTAGTAGTATTCATCTTTATATCAGAGAAAACTTCTAATAATATATCTATTTTTGGATTAACATTATCCTCATTCTTTAATTCTGTTTTTAAAGTTGATTTAATACATGTCGAAAATGTTTCATAATCCATCTTTTTATTTAATGGAGCATCATATCTTTTAGCTACTAATGCACACGCAGTAAAAATCATTCTATGATACAAATTCTTAATACCAAATTCTGTATGTAAACAATTATTTATCTTAGCTGTTAATGAATATATTTTATCTTTATCAATCTTATTTTTATTTAATAATCCAATATAGTATTCTTTATTTTGCAATTCACTGGTTGTTTCTATCTCATTATTATTTCTATATACTTTAATATCAAAACCATTATAAAGAATACCAATTACATTTTTATATTTTGTTAATGCAATAGTACAATTCTTTTTAATTTCTTCAACTTGTTTATCTTTTAATTCAACTAAAGAAGATTTTGCTTCTAATATTATTGCAGGGTCATTTGTATTGTCTGGAAGATACCATCCATCTGGTTTATCATTAACTCCTTTGAATCCTAATTGATTAAAAGTAGTTAATTGTCCAACACCTGCTTTTACATTTTTAATTTCTTCTTTAAAGCCAAGTATATAGCCCGCCATTTCCCTTATTTCATCTTCAGTATAATTTTGATTATTTAATACTCCTGCCATATTATTTCACACCTTCCTTTATTGTTTTAAATTCAATTAAATTACTGATATCGCAATCTAGTACTTCAGCAATTTTCTTTAATGAATTTAAACTTATTTCTTCATCTTTAGCAATTTTAGATATTGTTGTTGAAGACAACTTTGTTAGTTTTTTTAATCTTGTTTTAGTCATTTTGTGCTTTTTCAATTCACACTCTAATGGTAAATAAGATATCTCTTTCATACATCATCACACCCTACAATAATTATATCATAAATATCTTTATATTAATAGATTTTTTATCTATATTCATTAAACTAATGTTTATAAATGTAAATTATATATTTATATTTATAAACATATAAAATACGTGGCACGTTTTGTTACAAAGTAATGAAAGTGGCGATAGTATTTTTTCTTTTTTATGAAACTAAATGTTGAAATAAAAAAATGCACCTTTACTACTTACGATAGTTTGTAGTATTGGTGCTCGAATGGGATTCCAAAGGGAGAATTTCCTTGGCACACTGATATTGGTTCTACCAATATCGTAGTGTGTTACTAACTTTTTTTAAAGTTAGTTTCTATAAGGATAGATCATCATCTCTCTTTTTATGTCTTTCTTGAAACTCTTCAATATCTTCTTCAGATTTTCTATTAAGTTTTTTAATATATCTGTCATAGTTTTTTGGAAGTAATCCTACATGCTTTTTAAGTGATATTTCTTTTGTTGTACCTTCTCCTATATCATTTACTTCCCATTTAGAATATAGTCCTTTATCATAGATTCTTTTAATTGAATCTTCTGTATTGTCTTTATCCTTATCATTACCTATATGCAAGATTCTTCTAAACAGTTTTGCTAGTGTTTCAAGCAGTTCATTAATTGTATTGATTAAACTTTTATTATGTTCTCTTAATTTATCATTCTTCTTTTGTAAGTTAGCATTTTCTTTTTCAAAGTTTGCAAGTGATTTACTATAACTATTCATTTGATGAAATGCTTTTTCTAATTTAGATTGCATATCTAATACTTTTTTAGATTCATGGATAACATCATTTATATCTTCAAATGTTTTAGTGCTAATCTTAACATGATTCTTATCAAATATTATTTCTTTTTTTGATTCTAAATCCTTATCTAATTTTTCAATTGTTTCTGATAATTTCTTATCTTTTAATTCTAATTGTTTAATATTATAATTAGTTAATTTTTTAAATTCTTTAACTGATAGATGTTCTCTATCACTACCTTTAATACCTCTATCTACTTCAAATCCAGCCTCTACTAATCTTTCATAAAATTTATCTTGTAATTGTGATAAATGAATTTTATCTTTAATATATTGCTTTTTAGATATTGTGTATCTTTCTGTATTAGTTCTTTTATCATACTTTCTAACCAAAGGAACTACAGTACAATGAACATGTGGTGTTTTCTCATCGTTATGCATTACCATTTGAAGTATTTGTTCTGGTTTATATCCTAAATCTTTTATAACAAATTCATTACATACATTACCAAATTTTATTAAATCATCTCTATCTAGATTCTTAACATATTCTGAATTAGTCATATTAAATTCTAAATCATCGGCTACTACATTTTGAGAACTATTTAACATTTGATTAAATGTCTTTTTTCTTTCTGATCTTTCAGTTTTCATTCTTTCATTATGTTCCATTCTATATTCTTTAGTTATTTCATAAAACTTCTTAACATATTTTGTATCATTTAACGGAATTATTTCTATATTATTTGATGTCTTTGAAATGTCTATATCAGAATTAGAATTATATGCTTTTTTATCTCTATTATTGTGAGCACCTATTTGAGCTAAATCAGAAATAGTTCTTATAGGCTCACTTCTAAATATTGCATAATTCATACTAACTTACCTTCTTATATTTGAAATCTAATAGCATTTTCTATAACATTAGATTTATTATTTTTATCAAATTGTTCTACAGCATTTTTTCTATTATCCTCTAAACTTGTAATGTAATAGTTCTCTGTTGTTTCTACATTTCTATGTCCTAACAGATTGGCTACATCGTTTATATTTGTTCCATTATTTAATACTTTAGTTGCATATGTTCCTCTTAAATCATAGAATCTACATTTTTCTATTCCTAATTCACTATGAATTATTTTAAATGGATATTTAGGAACATCAGTTCCAGAGAATGATCCATCATCATTAGTAAATACTAGATTTAATATTTCTTCATTTGTTTTGTTAATAACTATTCTTTTATCAACTACCTTTCCATTTTCATTTTTAACCATTTCTAAATGATAATATTTATAATCTTTTCCAAATACTTCTTTAAGATAATCTTGTCTTTCTTTATAATTTTTTAAAGCAGTTATTAATGTGTTTCCAATATATATTTGTCTTGTCCCTGATATAGTTTTAGTTGTTCCTAAATACCATCTTCCTAAACTATCTTTAGGCTTATCATATAAGTTATTTTGAACATTAATGATTCCATTTTCTAAATCTATATCTTCCCAAGTAAGTGCAAATACTTCTCCTGTTCTCATACCTGTATAACAAGATGTTAAGAACGATGCTACAAAAGTAGCATTGTCCTTAAATCTATCAATTATTCTATCTATTTCTTCATTCGTATAATAATGTCTTTTATTATTTAGTTCTTCTTCTATTTTAGGTAATCTTAATGTAAGTGCTGGATTATATTTAATAAATCCATATAGATTACATGCATCTCTAAATGAGCATTTAATAACTTTTAAGATATTCTTATAATATGTTTTTGAATGGTTATATTTGTTTACTAAATCAGTTATAAATGAATTTAAAGCAACTCTTGTTATCGTTGATAACTTATATTTCCCAATATTCTTTTTTAGATACTTATTTATTATTATTTTATATGTTTGAATAGTATTATATTTTAGATTATTTATACAATAATTTTCTAACCAATAATCAAGATAATCTGAATAAGATAAATCGCATTGCTTAAATGGAATACCTGCATTTAAGTATTCAGCATATGCTTGTGTTCCAGATTCTAAAGCTTCTGCTTTAGTTCTAAATCCTGATTTACTTAACCATTGTCTTTTATTATCTACCTTAGCTATTTCAATTCTATATTCATAGAAGTTTCCTCTTTTTCTGATATTAATCTTACTCATTTACTTCTACCTCAATTACTATTTTTTTAATATCAGATAAATTAGATAAATCCTTTCCCTCATTTTGAATTAAAAACCTTTCTAGTGAAGATTTTAATACTTTTAAACTTCCTAATTTAATAGCTGGTAGATAACCTTTTCTAATTAATTCATAAATATAATTCGGACTAGAATGTAATATAGAAGATACCTCATGAACTGTATAAACTAACTTATCATTCATCTGTATCACCTACAATTTCATCTATCATTCTTTGCATTTCAGCTTGTTCTTCTGGTGTAGCTAAATCTTTTTCAATCTCCTTACCTAACCACCAAGGTGTTGGTGATTTATCAATTTTATCACTATTATATTTATAATTATTTCTTTTATTATATTTATTATTATGTTCAACTGAATAATCAATATCATCTTGATTATATGATTTATCTCTTATTGACCATTTAGTCCATACGTCATCAACTAATTGAATAACTCTCTTTGTATTTTTATCATTATTATCATAAATACATTTAATTAATCCTATCCTTTCTAATTTCTTAATATGTCTTGATGCTGTTTCTATTGTTATATTATACATTTCTGATAACCTTTTATTAGTTATCCAACAATATCCTTCCTTTTTGCATAAGTATATAATACGTTCAGCAATCAATTTTTCTTCAGGTGTTAATAATTTCGTTTCATAAATTTCTTTTGGTACTATTGCATAAATTACAATATAGTTTTCCATGTTTTAATCTCCTTTCAAATTACTGAACATCGGCCTTTGTTCAATATCATTATCTCGAATATTGATTATTTAAAACATGTCAAAAAAATCTCTAATTTTTTCCTAGAGATTTAGTTATTTTTTTCCTAAATTTTTCCTAAATTTAATTATTTATTCCATCCAAATTTATAAATAAAGTATCCAACTATTAACCCACCAATTACTGCAATTAATAATTCAACAATTATTTTTAATAAATTATTTTCTTTCTCTTCTTCTGTTTCTTTTTTATTATTATTTCCTATTATGGATTTTTTTATTTTATTGTTATTTCCTATGTTAATTCCCATTATCATCACCTACGATACTATCTTCAATCTTATTATTATCACCGATATTAATAGAATTATCATTATATACAATCGATTCTATTTCTTTAATTACTACATCTTTTTTTAAATTATCAGAAAAATCTATATATAACTCATCCAAGTTACCATAATTGCTTTCTAATACTTTAAATATCTCGAGCAGTTTATCTTTTATCATAGCTAATATATTATTATATGTATATAAACTCAATTTTCTATGTGCACTTATTACATCTCCATTTGTTTGCTGATAGTGATTCACTAAAACTGGATTTACTTCTAATACTAAAGAGTGATCTTCTGATTCATTTTCTGCTTTTGCCATTTGCATTATTGTTGAAATAGGATCTCTTATCTCTATTTTTGTAAACATTTCAATTGCTTTTAAATCAGAAAGAGGAATATTAATATTTTTGTATAATGCATAACCAACTTGAACATTTCCAATTAATATCGCATTTGCATTTCTATAACTTGGGATTTCATCATTCTTTTTATATCCGTTTAATTCATTACTAACCCATTTTTTTATTTCTTCATCATCTATGTCCTCTAGAATAAAATCTAAACTTTGCATTGCTTGCAAAATATTAATATTATCCATAATTAGATCTTTTATTATTTTACTTCTTTTTTTTACCATAAATTACTCCTTTTAATATTATTCATTATTGTTTCCAATGATACTATCATCAATTTTATTATTATCTCCTATATGTATTGAATAATCATTATATATATTACCTTTTTGAATATTTGTTTTTGCAGTATTCTTAGATAATGATAATTTATAGAAATCACAAATATCTCCATGACCTTTTATATATTTACTTTCAACTATTTCATATTTTTCAATATTTCCGTTAGGAAGCTTTCTAAAAACAAATTGTCCCTCTATCAAAGGAGTTGTTGTATCTGTTATTGTTAATCCCGTTTTACCAAACAATCCTTCAACTTCTTTTATTTTTATTCCACTCTCATCATATATTTCTACATTTTCAGTAGGAAAATTTTTCAATATGTCCCTCATAAAGTCCTCCTTTAAATAATTTTATTCATAAATATTATATCACTACATTAAATTATTACCTAATCGTTGGATATTGTAACAATACATTTATCAGCTAATACATTTTTTATAAAGTCATCTGATTCTCTCTTTTTAACATTTTTTATATTTAATTGTATAGCCATTTTTATATATGCACTTTTCTTTGATAAATAATAACCATTTTTATATGTCATTAATCTATCTATTAATTCTTCATCAGTTTCAGGTGGATTATCAAATTCCAATGATTTAATTATAAATTTTTCTACTTCATTTAATTTATCAAATGAACTTTTTACTTTTTTAAGAAGAATCATACACATTTCTACTGACTTATCATACGTTTTTCTATCTAGTGTTATAACACCTGTATTTGTTTTAGATAAATATGAATAATCAGTAGCAAGATCATACGATAATGTATAGTCTTTAATATTTTCATCTATAAATATTTTAAATTCTAAATCTTCAGTTATTTCATATTTCAATGCTTCTTCATACATAGCATGTACAAGCATATTTGTTGATAAAATATCCACTATTTCAGCAAAGTCATTTTTTAATTCAATATAATCATATTGTTCAATTATTTTATCAGATAAAATTCCTCTATTATCCAATAATTCAGCTTGTAATCTACAATTTTCTACTTTAATCATTTTACCACCTTTACTTCCAAACACTACAAAAAAAGGTGTCAATAGCATTAAAGTGTTTAAATACTACCGACACCTCTAAATAAGTCATTATACGTTTTTATTAATTTTGATTGTTTTACCATAGCTGTACCTCCATTTCTAGAGAATACCTCTTTCATTGGTTATATATATTATCACTTTTAAAAAATTTGTCAATTCCTCATTCAGGGAATAATTTTAGTCTTGATATTCCATATCTTCTACTTTTGGTATTAATAATGTATTTGCGTAATCTTCAAATTTATTGACTGTTTCTGTTTCCATTTTACTTGTAACTCTAACATATATATTATAAGTAGTCATTATTGTTGAATGTCCTAGTCGTTTTGATACTGCTTTTATATCAGCTCCTTGCTCTATTAATCTAGTTGCATGTGTATCTCTAAAATCATGAAATCTACATGGTATTCCTAATTCATAGTTAATAACTTTGAATGCATGTCTTGGTGATTCGGTTCCTCTAAAATCTCCATTTGCTCTTACAAATACAAGTTTAGCCTCTGGTAGATCTACATTTATTTCAGCTTTAGCATCCACTATTTTAATTTCAGGTCTATTTGTATATTCATTCATTATTCTTTTTTCATAATGTTTTAAATAAGATTCCCCATAGTATTCTTTATTTTCTTCTTGCAGTTTCTTATATTCTTTTAATGCTTTAACAAGTGTATCTCCTATGTTAATTGTTCTTTGACTTTGAGGATTCTTACAAGTTCCATAACTCCATACTTCTACAGAATGCCCTTTAGTAATGCAATATCTTTTAGGTAATCAAAATTTATTCTTTTTAATAATATTCTTATTAACAGTTATTGTTTTCTTTTCAAAATCAATATTATCCCAAGTTAATCCATATACTTCTGATACTCTCATTCCGGTGTAATATGCTGTTAAAAATGAATAATAAATATGAGGAACATCTTTAAATCTATCTAATATCTTTTCTATTTCTTCTTGTGTAAATATATGTGCTGGATCTCCACATACTACCTCATATCTTGGAATATGTACTCTTTCTGCAGGATTCTCATTAATAAAGTTTACTGAATAACATGCATATCTTAACGAACCTTTAACTACTTTCATTATATTTTTTAAATACCATTTAGATAGATTCTTTTCTAAATATATCTTATTAATAAATTCTTGTAACATTTGAGAATCAATTTGAGATAGTGAATATCCACCTAGCATTGGTTTTAAATAGTTTTTAATAATATTAAGATATGTAATTATAGTTGAATATTTTAAATTAAAATTACAATATGTGTTTATCCAGTAGTCTAAATAATCCGAATAAGACATTTCTTTATTTCTTCTTACTCTTCCAATTCTATAATATTCATTATAATCTAATGCACCTTGATTAAGTGCATCTTGTTTTGTTGGAAATCCAGATTTAGTAATCCATTTCCTTGTGCCATCAACTGAAGCTGTTTCAAATCGGTATTCATATACCTTCCCACGTTTTCTTACGCTTACCATTCTTTGTACCTCTTTCCTAACTTATGGTAAACAAAAAGCCATCAAAATTTGATGACTTTTATCAACGTGTTGTCCACAAATAATATACTAAATTTTTATATAAATTCATGCTTTTTTGTCCACAATCTTAAATTTACGTGGACAAAATGTGGACAAATAGCCATTTTTGGGTGTTTTTTACGTGGACAAAATCCACGCAAAACCTTATAAAACCTACTACTTACCACAGCATTGTTTATATTTTTTCCCTGAGCCACATGGGCAAGGATCATTACGACCTACTTTTTTAGACTTCTTAGGAGTACGTTTTGCTGTATCATCACTTTCGTTAGTAATTTGTTTTTTAGAAACAGCCTTTCTTTCAACATTATGTCTAATTTCTGCTTTTAATAGGAAGATACTAATATCTTTATCAATTTTTTGTAACATTGAATCAAATAGTTCAAAACCTTCCATTGTATAAGCTCTTAGTGGGTCTTCTTGGGCATATCCTCTTAAATGAATACCTTCTCTTAAATGAGACATAGTATTGATATGCTCCATCCAATAATTATCAACAACTTGTAGAGTAATTACTTTTTCAAATTCTTCAGATATTTCTTGTGGAATATCTTCTATTTTCGCTTCGTACTCTGCGATTACTTGTTTAGCTATTTTATCAATAACTTCTTCTGGAGTTATTCCTTCTACATCTTTCTTTTTGATATCTTTTCTTAATAAGTTCTCGTTAGCAAAGTCAACTATTTCAGTTAAATCAGCCTCTGTTAACATACCTTCTGGAGCGATATGAGAATTAACTAAGTCCTCTACGTGATGTCTAAACGAACTTAAGACCATTTCATGAATTGAATCACTATCTAAGATAGTATTTCTTTTTTCATAAATAATTTCTCTTTGATTATTCATAACATCATCATATTGAAGTAATTGTTTACGAATATCGAAGTTGTTACCTTCAACTCTCTTTTGGGCTGTTCCAATTGATTTAGTGAAGGTCTTACTTTGAATTGCTTGATCTCCTAATCCCATACTCTTCATCATTTCACCGATTCTATCAGAACCAAAACGAACCATTAGATCATCTTTCATAGAAACGAAGAATTGAGTATAACCAGGATCTCCTTGACGTCCAGAACGTCCTCTTAACTGGTTATCAATACGGCGTGATTCGTGACGTTCAGTTCCTACGACACATAAACCACCTAGGTTTCTTATTTCATCAGATAATTTAATATCTGTACCACGACCAGCCATATTGGTGGCAATTGTTACTGATTTATTTAAACCAATTTTAGAAATTATTTCCGCTTCACGAGCATGGTTTTTAGCATTTAATACTTCATGTGGTATTTTTGCTTGTTTTAACAAATTACTAATTAACTCACTTGTTTCAATAGCAATAGTACCAATTAATACTGGTTGACCTTTTTCGTAACGTTCTTTTACAAAGCTAATGATAGCTTTATATTTAGCTTCTTTTGTAGCATAAACTAAGTCTGGTGCATCAATACGAATTACTGGTTTATTAGTTGGTATTTCAATAACATACATGTTATAAATATTTCTAAATTCTTCTTCTTCAGTTTTAGCAGTACCAGTCATACCAGATAATTTCTTATACATTCTGAATAAGTTTTGGAATGTGATTGTCGCTAAAGTTTTTGTTTCTTGATTAATTGTTACGCCTTCTTTAGCTTCAATTGCTTGATGAAGTCCATCTGAATAAGCTCTACCTTTCATTAAACGTCCGGTGAATTGGTCTACAATTACTACTTCGTTATCTTGTACAACATAATCTACATCTCTTTTCATAGAATAGTTGGCACGTAATGCTTGGTTTATATAATGTAGTAATCCGGCATTTTCTATTTCATAAAGATTTGATATATTGAATGTCTTTTCTGCTTTTTCAGATCCTGAATCTGTTAAATTAACACTTTTTGTCTTTTCATCATAGATGTAATCTTTTTCTTCTTTCAAACTTTTAGCAAAACGATCAGCATCAATATATAAATTGGCACTTCTCATTTCACCACCAGATATGATTAATGGTGTTCTAGCTTCATCGATTAAAACAGAGTCAACCTCATCGATGATAGCAAAGCTTAGCTTTCTTTGTACTCTATCTTCTTTATGAACAACCATATTGTCTCTTAAATAATCGAAACCAATTTCATTATTTGTAGAATATAAGATGTCACAATTGTAGGCTTCCTGTTTTTCTTTTGGTGTTAAGTCTCTGGTATTTACACCAACTGTTAATCCTAAGAACTCATGGATTTTTCCCATCCAAGCAGCATCACGAGTAGCTAGATACTCATTAACTGTTATGATGTGAACACCCTCGCCTGTTAAAGCATTTAAATATGCTGGTAAAACACTGGTTAAAGTTTTTCCTTCACCGGTTTTCATTTCGGCTATATTACCAAAGTGTATAGCAAGGCCACCAAGAATTTGAACGTAGAAATGTTTTTCTCCAATTACACGGAAAGCAGCTTCACGTGCAGTCGCAAAAGCCTCTACCAAAATATCATCAAGAGTTTCACCATCTCTTAATCTGTTTTTAAATTCTTCAGTTTTATTTTGTAATTCTGTATCAGTTAGTTTTGAATACTCTTCATCCAAAGCCATTACTTTGTCTGCTAATACAGTAAATCTTTTCATTTCTTTGTATTCGTGATCGAATAATTTCCTTAATAGGTTCATTCTATCAACTCCTTCAAGTTATTATTTTATCAAAAAAAAAGGAAGAATGAAAGTAATATGCTTATTTTCCCTTCATTTTCTTCCATTTTGTAAGTATTTATTCAGATTCAATTACACCGTAATTGCCATCTTTTCTTTTATATACGACAGCGCTTTTTCCACTTTCACTATCTTTATACATATAGAATTCATGTCCAAGTAGTTCCATTTGAAGGATTGCTTCTTCTTCATTCATTGGTTTTACTTCAACAGTCTTTCTTTTTACAATCTTCTTTTCTTCTTTTTCTATTTCTTGTTCTATTTCATTAATATCAAAATCAAAGCTAGTTTTAACTTGTTTTGACATCATTCTTGTTTTATTCTTTCTAATTTGTCTTTCTAAGGTATCTAGAGCTTTATCAACAGCTGCATAAAAGTCATCTTTTGTTTCCTCTGCTCTTACAATATAAGTTTTTAACGGAATAGTGATTTCTACTCGTTGCTCATGATTCTTTACTTTTACTATAACATTGGCACGAATTTCATCGCTATTCTTTAGATACTTTTCTAGTTTTCCTAACTTTTCCTCGATATAGTCATGCATAGAATCTGTTATTTTTAGTTTGTCTCCACGTATAATAATTTCCATATTCTTTCCTCCTTATACTTAAATTATAACACAACAGGGTTAAAAAAACTACTACTTTTCAGTAGTAGCTTCTTTTACTAGCTTAACGTTTATTGCTTGATAACCCTTACTGGTTTCAACTAATTTAAACTCTACTAGTTGGCCTTCAGATAATGTTTTGTAACCTTCAATTTCGATTGCTGAATAATGTACAAAAATATCTTCATTTTCTTTGAATTCAATAAAGCCGTAACCCTTCTCATTATTGAACCACTTTACGCGACCAATCATCATACCTCTAGCACCTCACTTTTCTACCATTGTCTTGTGGTGTTTTAATTCTAGCAAATCTTAAGGCTTTTTTAACATTTTATCCGTAACTTGTATGTCTGAGGCCGCGAATTGTAAGATCTTCTACTTTTTTCGACAAAATTCGATTTTTTTATGTTAGGTAATGCAACCGAAAGATAAAATATATATAATATATATTTTAGTACTATAATGTTAATCGTGAGGTGACTTAATGAAAAGTGCATTTCTAAATTCATCTATAAGATTTATTAAGAGCTATAAAGATGTAGATGATAAAGATGTTGAAAAGCTAAGATATGGATTAGAGGGAATTTACTTAACACTTCAAAAAATGATTGTTATAGTTATTGTCTCCTTGATTCTAGGAATATTAAAAGAAGTATTAATCACACTCATCCTTTTTAATATCATACGCTTTACTGGTTTTGGCTTTCATGCTGAAAAAAGTATTCAATGCCTTTTCATTTCATTATTTCAGTTTGTTTTAGTACCATACTTTTTAATTAACATAGCAATATCTAAGCCAATAGCTTTGGTTATTTGTGGAATTTGTATAATTAGTTATATATTATTTGCTCCAGCTGATACAGTTAAACGTCCTCTTCCTAATAAGAAAAAGAGAACAATCAGAAAAATATCTACAACAATTATTGGCATTGTTTATACAATTTTAGCAGTAGTTTTCTTTGATAGTTTTATTGCACCTTTACTATTAAGCGCATTAATAGTAGAAGCAATTGTTATAAATCCTTTACTTTATATGGCATTTGGGCAGCCATATAATAATTATAAAACTTTCATTAAGGCTTAAAATATTATATATTTTGGCATAGATTAGGAAAAGGAGGACAAATATTTTGAAAAAGATCGCTGGATTATTAACTGCTATCGCTATGATGGCAACTGGAGCTGCTACTTTAGGATGCGTTTGGGTTGTTATAGATGAACCTAAAGCATTTAATGACTTATGTGATTAATCTTCAAAAAAAGATGTTTACTTCTTAACATCTTTTTTTGTGATTGTAAGTTGTTGAATGTAATATCTATCTATTACTTCTTGTTTACCAGATAGCCATGGATTTTCTTTTATAAGTTTGGAAGCAAAATATAATCCATTACCATGTCCTTCTCCTTTTGATGATACACCTTTCTTGTTTCTATCATCAAAGTTTTTAGCTTTCTTAAATGTATTAGAAAATACAAAGGTAACATGATCTTTTATTTCATAAACTTCTACCAATACCTTTTTCTTTCTAGTTTCTCTAGCTGCCTCTATGGCATTATCAAAATATATACCTATTAATCTACATAATGTCTTAATATCTTTTTCTGGTAGCTTTTCTAAAATGGAATGTGTTTCTAGACTGATATCAACTTCTAAATCAATTTTATTCTTTTGAGCAATAGCTGACTTATAATACATCAAACCTTTTATACCACCTTTTGGTAACATTTTTAATTGATGGACAACAGCACCTTCTATATTGATACTATCTTCTAGAATTTCATCTATCTTGTCTTTTACTTTCTTCTCAGTAGTAAGACATCTTAATACCGCTAATTGATTTTTATACTCATGTCTATTCAATTGTTCCTTTTCGATCCAATCCTCAAAATTTTGAACATATGTGAATAAGTTTTCATATTCTGCGTTTAATTGATCATAATTATTTCTACTTTTTATAAATAGATAAGTTAAAATAAAAAATATCATCATAATTGTTATATTAATTATATAATTTGAATTTACTCCTGATGTTTTTGTTGTATTTTGTGATAATGAACTTAAGCCAATTATTAAAAATATTGTGAATAATATATTGGATACAGATTTATTTTTTGAAATATTATTATAGAAGCTTTGTAATTGTCTAAGTATGTAGTTTATTTTTGTTATGATTAATCCGAAAACTGCAACTAATATATTTCCCATCAATCCCAAACACCATGTATTTCTAATTTTATCTACTGTATAAAAGTGTCTTAAAAGTATGCCAATAATAGCATCACTAAACATTATAAGTGCCATTAACATTCCACAGGCAATTAGTGATTCTTCTATTTTTATATTAAATATTTCTTTATATACAATTACTTGAAGGGCAAAAATTGCTACTGTGCTCATACTTGTATATTGAATCTTATATAGTGCTACAGTTAAAATGTATATTGTTAATATTCCGATTATACTTTTAATATTATATATTTTTACATCTGACTTGATTATTTTTCTTGCGATAAAGAAACTATATATTGGCATAATTGTTGATACAATCATTTTAGCACAAACCTCTGACATGTCTCTCTAACTCCTTTCTTTTTTCTCTTGGAACAGCGTTTAATGTTTCGCCACATTTGAATTTTATTATATTTTCTTTATAGTTATAAAACTCTATTTGTTCTACATTTACATAGATACTTCTACTACATTTTAAGAATCTTTTATCTAATTCTTTAGCAATATCACCTAAACTTCTTTGGATGTAGAAATCTCCATGAATAGTTCTAATAATACATCGCTTTGACTCCTGTTCTTTTTCGATATATAAGATATCTTTGAAATCAACATTATATGAGACATTGTGATAGTTATATTTTATACTTTTGAACTTTTTATCATAATGTTTCATACATATTTGAAAAGCTTCTTGGAGTCGTATTTCGAAATCATCCAATTTATTAATAAAATCTACTAACATCAATCTCTTGCTTAAAGCTTCATATTTATATTCTGAATAGGCAGTGATAATTATAATCATTGATACCCAATCATCAAACTCTTCTCTTATTCTTCTAGCTGCATCAATACCAGAACCAGCCGATGTTCTTATATCTAGCAGATGTATTTTGAATTCTGTGTTTGTCGTAACAAATTTTTCCCAATCTTTGGTATAGCCTTTGAATCTATGAATTTTATATTCGGCATCATTACGCATCATGAATTTATCTATTACATTTATATATTTCGACGCTAAAATATCTTCGTCTTCACATATTACAAAATTAATCATAATTACTCCTTTTTCCATATTTTTCCAGTTTCATATGGTAATTAAAAAGAGTACTATTACTTAGTACTCTTTTTATTTGTTTTATTTTTTGCTTTACTTGTTAATCCTAACTTTGATTCGATTTTTTTTGTTAATTGGGGACTTTTATCAGAAATTATTGTTGTATGGAATACAAACCATAACACAAGTATTAGTATTACTATATATATTATTTTACCTAAGATTGGGTCTTTTAATGTATATAGAATTGACGCTGCGGCAAATAGAATATCTATTCCATATATTATTAATACTGTTGTACGTTGTGAGAAGTTCATTCCTAATAATTGATGGTGTAGATGTTCTTTATCCGCTTGAAATGGTGGTTGTTTACGCAACAGTCGTCTTATAATCGCAAATAGAGTATCTAGTATTGGAATACCTAATATAGTAACTGGTACAAAGAACGAAATCAGTGCCGGGCCTTTGAATTCTAGAAGCGTTATAACACTTATTATGAAGCCCATGAATGTTGCACAATCTCCAGCAAATATTTTTGCAGGATAGAAGTTATGTAAAAGAAATCCTAATGTTGAGCCTAGCATTATAAAGGTTAGAATCATTACCAAGCTTCCATATCTTCCTTGAAAAAATCCAATTATACCAATTGTTAAGTAAAAAATACAACTTATTCCACCAGACAGGCCATCCAGGCCATCTATTAAATTAATTATGTTTGTACATGCTATTATAAAAAATATTGTTAAAGGGTATTTTAAAATACCAAAATCAAAGTAAAAGCCAAAGGCTGTAATATCATCAAGGCATATTCCTCCATAAAAAGTTATTACTAAGGCGGCCGCTATATGTCCTAAAAGTTTTTGATAGGCTTTTATCGGTTTTAAGTCATCTACTATTCCAGTCAGTATAATAATAAAACTTCCGATTAGAATGGAATTCATTCTAATACTTTGTTCACCAAATAACATATAGCCAAATAAAAAGCCTAGGAATATGCCAACTCCACCTAACTTAGGAGTTGTTTTCTTATGTATATGTCGGTTTCCTTCATCGCTTCTTGGAATATCTACAGCACCAATATGGACTGCAACTTTTTCCATTAATATCATTATTACCGCGGAAAAAAGGAAAGTTACTAATACTATTTTACTAGCAGAGAGAATCTGTGCTTTCATGTATTTCACTTCTTTCTTAATTAATTATACCAAATTTGACCATTTTCGCAACTATAAATCAAATAAAAACCAACTACAGTTGGTCATATTCAATACTTTTTATATTGTTTAATAATATTCCGGTTCCTTCAGCAACACAAGTTAGAGGAGACTCAGCTATTAAAATAGGAACTTTTAATTCTTGTTCTAAAACATTTAATAAACCCTTTAAAAGCGAACCACCACCAGTTAAAACAATACCTTTTTCCACAATATCTGCGGATAATTCAGGATCTGATTGTTCTAAGACACTTGTTGTTTCCTGAACTATTTTTTCTATACTTTCTCTTAAAGCTTCTTGGGTTTCATCCTGAGTTATTTCAATAGATGATGGTAAACCAGTTATTAGATTTCTACCTTTTACTTCTCTTTTTAATTTCTTATTTGGTTTATAAACATTGGCAAAATCTATTTTAATTTCTTCGGCTGTTTTTTCTCCGATAAGTAATTTGTATTTATCCTTTATATATTTAATTATATCCTGGTCAAAGGTATTTCCGGCTAATTTTATTGATGATGAGCTAGCGATACCATTTAAAGAGAGAATTGCTATATCGGTTGTTCCTCCACCTATATCGATAACCATATTAGCAATAGGCTCTTTAATATTCATTCCAGCACCAATGGCAGCTACTTTAGGTTCTTCTTCAATATAGACTTTTCTGGCACCAGTTCTTTCGGCAGCTTCTTTGATGGCATTCTTTTCTACTTGGGTTATATTAGTAGGACAGCAAATTAATATTCTTGGTCTAGAAAAGAGATTTTTGGCTTTTATTTTTTTTATAAATTCATTCAACATTATTTCAGTTACTTCAAAATCAGCAATTACTCCATCTTTCATAGGCTTTATTGCTTTTATTTTACCAGGAGTTCTACCTAGCATCTCTTTTGCTTCTTGACCTACGGCTATAACTCTTTTGGTATCTGTTTCTACAGCAACTATACTTGGTTCATTTAGAACTATACCTACTCCTTTTATATAAATTAGAACATTAGCTGTTCCTAAATCGATACCTATATCTTTTGCTAACACAAAATCACATCCTTTCATTCTAAATTTCTATTTATAATATATTATTCTTTTTACAAATTTATTAAAAAAAGAGCAATAATAGTATCACTCTTTTGGTTTTGACAATTCTTTATCTAAATAAAGCATAGGGTCTACTACTTGACCATTAACATATAACTCTAGGTGTAAGTGATTTCCTATTTCTTTATCTAACTCATTACTTCCTGATTTACCAATTGTTTGTCCTTGATTAATACTATCTCCTTTTTTAACTGTTACTTCACTTAAACTTTGATATACAGATACGTAGCCATTATCATGTTTTATTTGAATGGTTTTACCCAAACTTTCATTGTCACTTACATCAGCTACTGTTCCAGGTAGGATCGCAACAACATCAAATACATTTTGACTAATAAAATCAACACCAGAGTTTTGCAAGTAAGTATTTTCATGATAAATTAGGGACTTTTCTTGTTGTTCTTTAGTACCTTTATAATCATAGAAGGATTTGCCTAGTGTTACAGATGTATCCGTATAAGGATTAATAATTTTAGCGCTTGTACTGATAACAGGAACATCATTATTTAGAATTGTATCAGATACAAAGTCTACATTCTCTAAATCTTCTTTTTTGATTCCAGATTCTTTCATACTAATAATAGTAATAAAAGTACCAACTATAATTAGGAGCATAGCAACACTTGGTATTACGAAGGACTTTAGTTTTCTTTTTGCCATTTTTTTCACCTCATTATAAGTTTTTACCAAAAAAAAAGATTTATACTTCTTTTAAAAAATTTTTCCAGAAGTAAATAAATCCATTATAAAATTTGTTACTAAATATATCATTGATAATCCTAATAAGAAATAGAAAACGCGTGCTTGAAGAACTTTATTTTTTTTAAAAATTTGATTTATATTTACAGAGTCTAATGCCCAAACAACTAATATTGTTACAGCAACATATAAAAAGAATTTACCAGACATTAGTGTTCTTCCTCATACTTTTTAATTTTATTAATTCTTCGTTGATGTTTTTCAAGATTAGAAAATTCTGTATTGATAAATGTTTTTACAATTTCTAGAGCATCTTCAAAACTAGTTTTTTCTCCAAAGGCAACAATATTTGAATCATTATCTATTCTTGTTACTTCGGCTTCTTCTTTTGTTGTTACTTTGGCACAACGAATTCCTTTTACTTTGTTACAAGCAATACTTATTCCTATTCCAGATCCACATATAGCAACTCCAAAATCAACATTTTTTTCCACAACATTTTTCCCTAATAAAAAGGCGTAATCTGGGTAATCAGTTGATTCTTCTGAATAAGTTCCATAATCTATTACTTGATAATTTTCTTTTTCTAATTCAGACATTAATTTTTGCTTTAAAGCAAATCCTCGATGATCTGATGCAAAACCTATTTTCATATTAACCTCCTAATATATATTATTATAGCAGAAACAATTAAAAAAAACTGCTTATTCTGCAGTTTTTTCTTGATTTAAACCATATTTTCTATTGAATTTATCAACTCTACCAGCACGAGATGCTCTACTTTGTTTTCCTGTATAGAATGGATGACATTTTGAACAAACTTCAACAGAGATTTCAGGTTTAGTTGATTTTACTGTAAAAGTTTCTCCACAAGCACAAGTTACTGTACAATCCATCATTTCTGGATGTATATCCTTTTTCATATTCTTCTCTCCTTCCGCCATGACAACATTAGTCATAGTAATTAAATGCGTTATTAGTATATCAGTTATTTTTAGCTTTTTCAAGTTTTTTTGATACTTTTGAGATTATTTTTGTTGCTATTGCTTCATATCCTCGATTATTTGGATAAATACTTTGCTTTCTGGAACGATAATTTTCATTATTTTTAAAGATAGTATAAGTATCAATATAGATTACATCTTTGTTGTTGCGATAAATATTATTTAGTTTTTGGATTCCCTTATTTAAATTAGAATTGTTATTTACACTATAATAACCTACTACATATATATCATACTGATAATATTTCTTTATTTCTATTATTAGTTTGTTAAAATCCTTTTCAATATTTTCAATTATTTTATTAATGTTTGACTCAGTTAAATCTTCACTTAAAGTCATTTGATAGATAAGATCATTTAAGCCTATGGAGAGAGTTAGGATAGTACTTTCACGAAGAGTTTGTTTTAAATTATACTCTTGCTTATTTAATTTTATTTTTTTATTTACTTTTATGTTATCTATTAGATTAGTTATAGTCATATTTTCTGTGGAAAAAGATTTTATATACCTATTAAGATAGTCGTTTTCTGATAAGTAGTCTTTAAAATAGTCACTATAACCATAATCTATTTGACCATAGGAGTTTTTTCCTAGGGCAAAGCCATCTCCTAGTGAGAGATAACTTTGATCGTTTTTATTATTTAATTTAAATATTAGAAATATTAAGAATATGACTATGATAGTAATTATTAGTTTATAGTGTTTTTTTATGAATTTCATTTTGGTACCTCCAAATAAAAAGAAATATAACTATTAAATTATATTTCTTTTATTCTTATTTTAGCACCAACCTCAGATAACTTTTCTACAATATCTTCATATCCTCTTAGTATATGTTCAGCATTAGTTATAATGGTTTTGCCATCAGCTTTTAAACCTGCTGCGACCATAGCGGCTCCTGCTCTTAAATCGGTTGCGACTACTTGAGTTCCTGTTAATTTAGTAGGACCAATTATAGTTGCGGTTTGATTTTTTACAGTGGCATCAGCACCTAATTCTCTTAAATATGGAATATGCATAAATCTGTTTTCCCAAATAGTTTCAGTTACTTTTGATTTACCATTTGATTGAGTTAATAATACAGAAAATGGTTGTTGCAAGTCAGTTGGGAAACCAGGGTATACAGCTGTTTTGATATTGGTTGACTTATATACATCTTGACTATTTATAATAACGTAATCAGGACCTAGTTCTAGGCTAACACCGATTTCTTCTAGTTTTGAAAGAAGAGCATCCAAATGTTCAGGAATGATATTAGCAACTTTTAAAGGAGCACCATTTAAAGCACCAATAATTATATAGGTTCCGGCTTCAATACGATCAGGAATTACTTCGTGGAAACATTGATGTAGATAGTCAACACCTTCTATTTTTATAGTAGAAGTTCCCGCACCAGTAATTTTTGCTCCCATATTATTTAAGAAAGTAGCAACATTTACAATTTCTGGCTCTTTAGCAGCATTATCAATAACTGTTTTACCTTTAGCTTTTACAGCGGCTAATATTATATTAATTGTTGCTCCTACGGAAGCAATGTCTAGATAAATATTTGCTCCTTTTAATTCATCTGCTTCAACAGTATATTTATTCTTTTCTACAGTTACTTTAGCACCTAGGGCCTCAAAACCTTTTAAGTGTAAGTCTATTGGTCTAGCTCCGATAGAACATCCTCCTGGAAAGTACATTGTAGCTTTACCATATTTACTTAGTAAGGCTCCCATAAAATAATATGAGGCTCTTAATTTTTTTGAAAAGTTTTCTGCTATTTCGATATTTTCCATTTCTTTTGGATCGATAATAATACTTTCACTAGCTCTTTTTACTCCTACGTTGAGACTTTTTAAAATATCACATAGGGCATCTGTATCGGTTATTTCTGGGACATTACAAATAGTTACTTCTTCATCTGATAAAACAGCGGCTGGTATTAAGGCAACTGTTGCATTTTTGGCACCTGATACTCTTATGGACCCAGTTAATTTATGTCCTCCATCTATTTCAATTATTTTCATTCTAAACCTCCATCTACCTAATATATATTATAACTTTGTTCCAAATAACGTTACTATTTCCCTGACTCTTTGTTTTATATTTTCTTCTCCAGAGGATATTATTTTTCTTGGATCATAAACATCTTTATTTTCAAGAAGATATTTTCTGACAGCTTTATTCCATACTGATTGTAACTCTGTATTAATATTTATTTTTGTTATACCCATTTCAATGGCTTTCTTTATTTTTTCATCTGGTATACCAGTTCCACCATGTAATACTAATGGTATAGGTAAAGCATCACTTATTTGTTTCATTGTAACAAAATCTAGATTAGCTTCTTTTTTATAAAAACCATGAACACTACCTAATGCTGGAGCTAGGGAGTCTATATTAGTATTTTTATATAGTATTTCGCAGTCTTCTAAAGTTGCATTATCTATATTACCATATATATTATCTTCTGTACCACCAATATGACCAACTTCTGCTTCAACACTAATTCCTCTTGGATGAGCATAATCTACTACTTCTTTAGTTATTCTAATGTTTTCCTCTAATTCATATTTGGAAGCATCTATCATAACAGAAGAAAAGCCCATATCAATAGCTTCTTTACAACTTTCTACACTACTACCATGATCTAGGTGTAGGCATACTGGTATTTTTATATTTTCCGTTTTAATTAAAGCTGTTACAAGGCTGCTTACAACTAAATAACCACCCATGTATTTAGCAGCTCCTTCACTAACACCTAAAATTACTGGTACATTTAATTTGTTACATTCTTCTAAAATATATTTTGTCCATTCTAAATTATTAATATTAAAATGAGGTACAGCATAATGATTACTTTTAGCTTTTTGAAGCATTTCAGTAAAGTTCACTAACATTCTCATCACCCAATTAAATCATAAGAAAATATAACGACTTTGTCAATCATTTGAAGCTATTATTAAGTAAACTCCGTAAATCAATTAAAAAATATATACTTTATTGAAAGAAGAATTAGAATAGCTATTCCGAAGTAAATAGCTTTTTTCTCTAGCTTTTGAGATAAGTATTTTCCAACTAACAGTCCAGTTAGAGTTAAAGTGGCACTTACTAAAGAAAAGGTTAGAAATGCTAGATGAGAATAATTTTGAGTTATACCTAAAGCAATACCAACAGAAAAACTATCGATGCTTACGGTAAATGAAAAGAAAATTATTGATAAAAAGTTAGTTATAATACCTTTCTTTTCTTCACCAATGGAAGTATACATCTCAGCAGCTAAGATTAAGAAAATCATTCCAACTAAGATATTTGAACCATGAATAATAAAATTCAGCTTTACACCTAAAAGCGTTCCTAATAAGGGCATTATATAATGAAAAATACCAACAAATGCACTTAATAGAAGCTCTTTTTTTATACTTAATTTGTTAGTACCAAAGGCTATTGCTAGTGAAAAGGCATCCATACTTAAACCTAAAGCAATAAAAAAATATATAAGGAATTGTTGCATCATATCACCTTATACATTTTATTCTTTTTAATATTAAAAATACTTATCGATTATTTCTTTTATAAAGGAAGTATACTCAACTTCATCTGTATCGGTTTCTTCGGCTTCTAAGAGACATAGAGGAGGAAATAAAACACACCAGAAGTTATCTCCTAAACCATCTCCTAAAGTTATTACTAAAGATTCATAATCTCCTTCTTCATAAATTACTCCTTTATATTCTTTTTCAGGAAAATAATTTATACCATAACTAATATTATAGTTATCTTTATATGATTCATCTTTTATAGACTCAGTAATTATTTTATCGAAATTATGAAGATTATTTTGAATTGTTTTTCTTGATGAAGAGATATCTTTAGAATAGTAATTTATTTTATTTATTTCTTTAGATAAATCATTAACTAATTGTTTTTTGACCGTTTGGTCTTGTTCACTATTACTATTAGCAATTACTCTAAATCTTATGGAGTTTTTAGGAATAATAACATTTTCTTTTTTTGTTAGAGTTAAGGCTAGGACTACTATTGATAGGATTATTAGAACTTTTTTCATATTAAAACCTCACTTTCATTTTAATTGTGAAGTTTTTATTAAGTTTTTATTCAAGATTTTTAAAAATAAATAACATTCTATCTCTTTCAGATAAATCTTTATATACTTCTACTTTAGTATTTGGTAAATATTTACTAACTAAATTTTTAATATCAGTGGCTTGAGTCATACCAATTTCAAAAGCTATTAAACATCTTTCTTTTGTATGAGGGAGGATATCTTTTAGTATTTTCTTATAACAATCTAGGCCATCTATCCCCGCATATAGAGCTAGACTTGGCTCATTATTTTTAACAATTTCCTCAATTTCTTCATCTGTTTTTATATATGGAGGATTACTAATAATTATGTCGTATTTCTTTTCCACATTTTTGAACATGTCACTTTCGATTAAATTGGCTTTTGAATTTAGTTTTGCACAGTTTTTGTTGGTAACTTCTAAAGCTTTTTTACTTATATCGATTAAATCCACAGAATTTGTGGAAAGTTTTTTTTCTAGAGTTAGACCTATTACACCTGAGCCTGTTCCTAAATCAATTATATCCACAGGAGTTGTGAAAAACTTTTTAGCAAACTCAATAGTCTTTTCAACTAACTCTTCAGTTTCATATCTTGGTATTAGAACATTTTCATTTATCTCGAAAGTATTTCCATAGAAATTAACATATCCCATTACATATTGTAAGGGCTTTCCTTCTTCTAAGGCTTTTACATAAGATTTGTAGGTTTCAACAGTTTTTTCATCTACTTCTAGATTTAAATAATTTAGTAGTTCTAGAGGATTTTTATTTAGAAGTTCGGCTAAAAGTATTTTCGCATGGTCAGAGTGAATGTGTTGTTTAGCAAAAAACAGAAGATTTTCAACTGTCATTATTCTTCTGTTTCTCCTTTTAATTTTCTTTTTTGATCTTCTTGGATTAGAGCATTGATGATATCATCTAAGTCTCCATCCATTACTCTATCTAAGTTTTTAGTAGTATAACCAATACGATGGTCTGTAACACGATTTTGTGGATAGTTATAAGTCCTTATCTTCTCGGCACGGTCACCAGTACCAATCTTACTACGTCTAGCAGTACCTGCTTCTTCTAACTTCTTTTGTTGTTCCAACTCATAAAGTCTTGATTTTAATACTTTTAAGGCTTGTTCTTTATTTTGAATTTGACTACGTTCATTTTGACATGTAACAACAGTATTTGTTGGTAAATGGGTAATTCTAACAGCTGAATCTGTTGTGTTTACTCCTTGACCTCCACAGCCTGATGAACGATAAATATCGATTCTTAAGTCATTTGGATTGATTTCAATATCAATATCTTCATCTACTTCTGGCATAACTAGAACTGTTGCGGTTGATGTTTGTAATCTACCATTTGATTCTGTTACTGGTACCCTTTGTACTCTGTGAGAACCTGACTCATATTTTAAAATTGAATAGGCATTTTTGCCTTTGATGATTAACTCTATTTGACTAAATCCTCCAGCGGTACCATCTACAGAGTTATATACTTGATAAGTAAAGCCTTTCTTTTCAGCATATCTAGTATACATTCTAAATAAGTCTCCAGCAAAGATATTAGCTTCATCTCCACCGGCTGCTCCTCTTATTTCCATAACAACATTTTTATCATCATCTGGATCTTTTGGAATTAATAAGATTTCTAATTCGCCATCTAAAACTTCTTTTTCTTCTTCTAAAGATTTTAATTCTTCTTTAGCCATTTCTCCTATTTCAGGATCTTTTAACATTTCTTTAGCTTGTTCAATACCTTCTAATACCTTTTTATATTTCTTATAACAATTAACAATATCTTCGATACTTGACATTTCTTTAGAGTATTCTCTAGTCTTTTTAATATCACTAAGCACGTCTGGTTTTGTTAATTCATTTTCAAGATATTGATACTTTTCTAATGTTGCTTCTAAACGTTCTATCATGTTTTTCACCCTTTCTCGGACATTTCATTGGTATTATAACATATTTTCTTTGAAAAAAAACTAGATTTTATTGTTCTAGTTCTAATTCATCTTCATCGATAATTACTAAATCTTTTAATTCTTCATTGGCACCATCATCGTAGTCATCGTCATCAGTATCATCGTATGAGTCTTCATCGCCTTCTTCTTCCTCTAGATTATCTAGTTCTTCTTTATTCTCATCGATTTCTTCATCATCTTCATCTGTTACTTTGACAACCTTATCTGAAGTGTGACGACTACGTAAATCCCAACTACCATCCTCTAGTAAAATAAATCTTTTATCCGTTGCTAGAGCAGTATAATAATCAGCTATTTTATCCTCAAATGTTTTTTCTGGTAATTCTAGTAACTTAATGATTTTTTTAAATAAATCAGCCGTTTTCATTGGCTTTGTACTTTCTTCTAAAAGTAAATTTGTAATATCCTTATTAGATAATAATTCAAGTTCATCCTTTGTCATTTTCTTTATGCTCATATGGACCTCCTATATTCAAAACATTATATGTATATTTTCAGTTTTTGACTGGGTAATAAAATTACCAATAAACTTATAACATATATCTTAATCATTTACAACACTTTTTTACATTTTTTCTGGAACTGGTATTCCTAATACATCTAATAACAACATATTAATATTGTAAACAATTTTTGTTAAGACTAACCATGATTCTCTTTTTATAGCATCTTCTTCAGTGATAATTTTATTTTCTGCATAGAATTTGTTGTATTGAGAAGTTAATTTATATAGGTATTCAGCAATATCATTAAGCGATTTTGCTTCTAGTGATTTGTTTAAAATATTAGTTAAGTTTAAGATAGTTAAAATAATATCTTTTTCAGTTTTAGTAGAAACTACTTGAGCTGTTTCTTGTTTAATATCTTTGGCTTTAGCTAGAAGAGATTTCATTCTTATTGTGGAATATAACAAGTAAGGTCCTGTTTTTCCTTCTAGATCAGCGAATTTTTCTACTTCAAATATATAATCAGTACCACGATATGGAATTAGATCAGCATATTTTAAAGTAGCAATAGCAATTATGCGAGATATTTTTTCTCTTTCTTCTTCAGGAACAGTATCTGGATTAATTCTTTTTAGTGTTTCTTCATTAACTAAGTCGATTAGGCCTTTTAGAGACATTACTCCACCATCTCTAGTTTTAAATGGTTTACCATCAGATCCATTCATTGTTCCAAAACCAAACCAATCTAGTTTTTGATTTTCAGTTACTAGTTCTGCTTTTCTAGCGGCTCTAAACACTTGTGTGAAGTGTAGTTCTTGACGAGCGTCTGTACAATACCATATTTCATCTGGATGATGTTTCTTTTGTCTTTCTAGAATGGTTGCTAAATCAGTAGTAGCATAAGAAATTGTACCATTTGACTTTACAAATAATAATGGTGGCATTGGAGCCTTATCAGTTTCTTCTTTTACTTCTACAATTTTAGCTCCTTCACTTTCCTCTAAAAGATTTTTCTTTTCAAAAATTGCATTTAGTTCATTAAAGTATTCAGCAGCATCACTTTCTCCTTGCCATAACTCGAAGTGAACATTTAATTCATCATAGACTTTTTTAATATCTTTTTTTGATATTTCCACTACTTTTTTCCATAGATCATAGTAGCCAGGTACATGACTTTGGATTTTAGCTGTTACATCTCTGCCTTCTTCTAGGTAAGCTTCATCATCCTTTGCTTTTTGTGAGGCTTCTGGATATATCTTTTCTAATTCTTCATTAGTGATAGGTAATTCTACTTCACTATAGTCCCCATTATAAGATTCATCAAAGTATGGTAAGTCTGGATAACGTTTTTTTATTTCTAAAACAACAAATCCTAAAGGTCTACCATAGTCTCCTAAATGAGCATCTCCTAAGACATTATAACCTAGAAGAGTTGCTAATCTTTTAATAGCTTCACCAATATTAGCACTTCTTAAATGACCAACATGAAGAGCTTTAGCAACATTAGCGCCGCCATAGTCAAGGACAATACTCTTTGGCTCTTTCTTGTCGATAAGACTATTAATATCTTCTTTAATCATATTTAAAACATCTACTAAGTATTCATCTTTTAAAGAAATATTTATAAAGCCTGGACCAGCTATATTTATGTTAGTAAATTTAGGACTTTTTTCTAGTTCATTCTTTATATCTTCAGCTATTTGATGTGGGTTCTTATGATAAGTTCTAGCTAAAGTCATAGCATCATTTATTTGATAATCCCCAAGATCCGGTCTAGATGATAATTGTAAGGAAAAGTTATCTAATTCATAACCAGCATTTTTGATACTTTTTTTTATTTCTTTTTCTAAATTTGTAATTATACTCATTCTTCCACCTCTATTTTATAATTGATTTCTTCATTTTCCACAAGAAATGTTAATGTAACATTTCTTCTTTCCTTTATATATTCCTTAGTTATTATATTTAAATTTAAGTAGTTTTTCAATGACTTTACTTCTATAATTCCAATTGTTTTTTCAAGTAAATTGAACTCATATTCCATATTTAACTCTTCATTATTCCGTATTAATTTATTATTAGCATAATCAAAAGTAACTTTAGTTTTAGTATCTGGCTCTTGATAAATTATTTTTTCTTTTCCTAATAAAGCAATTGTTTCATAAGCGTTATTTTGATCTTTAGAAGCAATTGTTATTTTGGCTCGTACTTTTGGCATTAAACCACCGCCTTAAATTTATATAAGATTATAACATAAAACAAATAAATTTAATACATATTTTATTTTTTTCTTTAAATACTAATAAGGAGGGAGAGTGATTATGAAAAAAAAGATTTTTAAGTTAATTAAAATTAACTTTTTAATACTAATTTTAGTATGTGCAGGAATATTTATATATATTAAAACCTCTCCAAAACCAGAAATATATAGTGCTAATAGCTTAACTTTGTATGATGCTAGTGAAGTGGTGTTTTTTCAAGGAAATGAATCTAAAGAATGGATAGGATTGGATGAGATTTCCGATTATTTAGTTAAAGCTACTATTTATACAGAAGATAAGAATTTTTATAAACATTTTGGATTTGATTTTTTAAGAATATTAAAAGCTAGTTATGTCAATATAAAAGCAGGGAAAACTATGCAAGGAGCTTCGACAATTACGCAGCAATATGCTAAAAACTTGTTTTTAGACTTTGATAAGACTTGGAAGAGAAAATGGGATGAAATGTGGTATACAATGAAGATTGAGGCTAATTATTCTAAAAATGAAATATTAGAAGGATATTTAAATACAATTAACTATGGTCATGGTATGTATGGAATAGAAAATGCCAGTAAGTTTTATTTTAATAAATCGGCAAAGGACTTAGACTTAGCCGAAGCTACTATTTTAACCGGTATACCAAAGTCTCCGGCTAATTATTCACCGATTGTTAATTTTGATCTGGCAAAGAAAAGACAACTTTCTATATTAGAGTTACTTGTTAAAAATAAAGTTATTACAGAAGAAGAAAAGACTGATGCTTATAATGAGGAATTAGTATTTTCTGGTGTTGTTAATAATGAGGAACTTAGTACTATTATGTATTATCAAGATGCAGTACTTAAGGAACTTAAGGAGATTGATTCAATACCATTATCTTATAGTGATAGTAAAGGATTAAAAATTTATACTAATTTGGACCTTAAAGCACAGGAAAACTTAGAAAAAAATATAAAAGAGTCGATTCCTGAGGAATCTGATATTCAAACCGCTGCGGTGATGATGAATCCTAATACAGGAGGAATAATTGCTTTGGTAGGAGGAAGAGATTATAATAAGTCTTCTTATAATAGAGCGACAGATTCAACTAGACAAGTAGGATCAACGATGAAACCTTATTTGTATTATGCGGCTTTAGAAAATGGTTTTACTTCTAGTTCAGCTTTTACTAGTGAAAAAACTAAGTTTACTTTTAGTAATCAAGATGATTATTCTCCAAATAACTATAATAATACTTATGGTAATAAGCCTATTTCAATGGCTACAGCTATTGCATATTCAGAAAATATATATGCGGTTAAGACACATTTATTTTTAGGAGGAGATGCTTTAATCAATGTTGCTAGAAGGGTTGGAATTACAGCTAAACTTGAAAATGTTCCCTCTCTTCCACTTGGAACAAATGAAATAAGTATTATAGAAATGGCTGCTGGATACTCAGCTTTTGCTAATTTAGGATATAAAGTAAAGCCACATTTAATAGAAAAAGTAGTTGATGCTGTCGGTAATGTTTTATATACAGCAGATGATACTAAGGAATTAGTTTTAAATTCTAGTATTGTTTTTATACTTAATAATTTGTTGACAGCAACATATGATCCTGATTATATTGATTATAATTATCCAACGGCAATTAACCTTGCTTCTAAATTAAAACATAAATATGGTTTAAAATCTGGGACTACTAATACGGATAACTGGAATATTGGCTTTAATAAAGATATAGTTACAGCAGTTTGGATGGGATATGATAATAATAAAGCATTAAAAGCATCAGAATATAAATATGCCCAAAATATATGGTATAAAACAGTTGAAAACTATGAGTTAGGTAAAGAGGATGATTGGTATAAGATGCCTAGTAATATATCGGCTATGTTTGTAGAACCCATTTCTGGAAAGCCAGTTACCGATAATAGTACTAAGAAAAAATTAATGTATTTTATTAAAGGAACAGAGCCCAGTACAACAGATCAGACCTTTGATGAAAAAAATAGTAATTATAGTGCTTCCTAAATATTGTTTAATAAAATTTATTTTGGTATAATTAGTAGTATAGGAGGAGTAGTATATGGAAAAAGAAAAAGAAGTTAAAGATATTTATGAAGGAAAAATTTCTGTAGAAGATCGTGTATTACTACTAATATGCGGAATATTCTGTTTTCCTGTAGGTATTGCTTTATATTATTATTTCCTAGATAAAAAAGGAAAAGAGTATCATGCAAAGTTTGTTAAAATGGGCGTTACAGTTGGTCTTAGTATAACAGTTTTCTTTTTATTACTAGGGTTATTTTCTTGGTTAGCTTGGATTTTATGTATATAAGAGTCGATTTAAAGTCGACTTTTTTTATTGTTGTTTTTTTGAGGAAGCATTGTTAAAAATTAGGGAATTTGGTATAATTATGATAATTGGAGATGGTTAGATGTTATTGGAAATAATTTTAGGATGTATTGTTGTATTAGCTTTATTAATACTTTTTATTACAATAGGTAATAATAAATTTTCTTTTGCGATTATTAGAATAGAAGAAGCAGAAAATAATATAGAAGTTTTATTACATAAAAAATATGATTTATTACAAAGATGTTGTCCAATTATTATTAAAGAATTAAAAGTTAAAGACTTTTTGCCAGACATTGGGGAAATAAAACTAGAGGAAATAAATCATTTTGAACTTAATGATACTTTAAAAAAGGGATATAATGAGTTATTCAAGACTATTGATAATAATGAAAAACTTCTTAAGAGTGAATCTTTAATGGCTATTATGGATGATTTAGAGAAGAATGAGATTGATTTAAGTGCAGCTCAAAAGTTTTATAATGATGCAGTTATTGTTTTTAATAAATTGATTTTAGCTTTTCCTTCTAATATTATTGGGTTCTTTAAAGGATATAAGAAAAAAGATTTCTATAATAATGAGAAAAGAGAAATGTTTCAAATCTTAAATGATAGATAGAAGGATGTTTATGAGTTTAATTGAAGATATTAAAATTAGGGCAAAAAAGAATATAAAGACTATTGTTTTGCCAGAGTCTATGGATATTAGAGTTTTGGAAGCAACAAATGTTGCGGCTAGAGATGGTCTTGCTAGAATTATAGTTATTGGAGAGGCTTCTAAGATTAAGGAATTGTATAGTGAGTTCGATGATAAGTTAATTCAAGTAATTAATCCTTTTAATTATGAAGATATTGAGATTATGGTAGATACTTTATTTGAATTAAGAAGAGATAAAGGTTTAACTAGGGATGAAGCTTATAGATTAATCACAAATGATTATATGTACTTTGCTTGTATGCTTGTTAAAATGGGTATGGCAGATGGTGTGGTATCTGGTGCTTGTCACTATACTTCTAATACTTTAAGACCGGCATTACAAATTATTAAAACGAAAGTTAATACTTCGTTGGTTTCAGCATTTTTTTTAATGTGTGTTCCTGATTGTGATTATGGTTATAAGGGAACTTTTGTGTTTGCGGATGCTGGTCTTGTACAAAATCCAAATTCTTTAGAACTTGCTGATATTGCGAAAAGTAGCGCTGATAGTTTTAAATTATTAACTGAAAAAGAAGCCATTGTAGCTTTAATTTCACATTCTACTAAGGGAAGTGCAAAACATGATGATGTTACAAAAGTAGTGGAAGCTTGTAAGATAGCAAATGAAAAATTTCCAGAATATATGATAGATGGGGAGCTTCAAGTTGATGCGGCTATTGTACCATCGGTGGCAGAGATGAAGGCATCAGATAGTTTTGTAGCTGGTAAAGCAAATGTTTTAGTTTTTCCAGACTTAGATGCTGGTAACTCTGCTTATAAATTAGTACAACGACTAGCAAAGGCAGAAGCCTATGGACCAATTTGTCAAGGTATCGCAGCCCCAGTTAATGATTTATCAAGAGGTTGCACAAAAGAAGATATTGTAGGGGTTATCGCAATTACGGCACTCCAAGCTCAAAATAATTAAAAAAATAAGAGGATTTCTCTTATTTTTTTGTTTGGTCTAGCAAGATTATCTTGAATTATTTGACTTTTTAACATTCGATACATTTCATTGTCATCACTTTTTTGTGGGACAGAAATATTTTTAAGATAGTTTACTTGTTAACTGTAAAATCTATTCTATTCGCCAATCTATCTCTTTTAGTCCTTTGCTTTTAAGAAATGCATTGGTTTTAGAAAATGGTTTACTACCGAAGAAGCCATTGTAAGCAGAAAAAGGCGATGGATGAGGAGATTCAATTACGTAATGAATTGGGTTCGTTATTAGACTTTTTTTATTTCTAGCATATGATCCCCAGAGAATAAAAACTACGGGAGTTGTTTTTTGATTAATTATTTTTATAACATTATCAGTAAAAGTTTCCCAACCATGATCTTTATGCGAAGTTGGATTATGTTCTTCTACAGTTAAGACTGCATTTAGGAGTAAAACTCCTTCTTTAGCCCAAGGCTTAAGTGAATTTAGTTCCGGAAATGGTATTTGTAAGTCACTTTCTAGTTCCTTAAAAATGTTTTTTAATGATGGTGGTTTTAGAACAGAATTACTTACAGAAAAGGATAGTCCTTCAGCTTGATTAGGCCCATGATAAGGATCTTGACCTAATATTACGACTTTTACATCGTTAAAGTCCGTATAACGAAAGGCATTAAATACATCACTTTGTTTAGGATAAATTGTTTTTGCTTTGTATTCTTCTTTGACAAAGTTCATTAAATTTTGAAAGTATTCTTTTTTAAACTCTTCTTTTAATAAATCATCCCAACTATTTCCAATCATGTAAACCTCCTATTTATGATAACTTTCATTATGCATTATTTTATATGCTCGATATATTTGTTCTAATAATATTACTCTAAACAATTGATGGGGAAAAGTCATTTTAGAGATAGATAGATGAAGTCTTGCTTTAGCTTTTATTTCTGAACTTAGGCCATAACTTCCTCCAATGATAAAGACAATATTACTGCTTTCTAGTTGGACTTTTTCTAGTTTCTTAGAAAACTCTATTGAATCTAGTTGTTGTCCTTCTATTTCTAAAGTAATTATATAATCTTTGTCATTAAGATGCTTCTTTATTTTTTCACCTTCTAGGTGAAGAGCTTTATCTATTTCTACTAATCCTTCATCTTTTAATTCTATTATTTCTAGATTTATATATTTTTGAAGACGCTTTTGATATTCAGAAATGGCATCTTTTAAGTACTTTTCTTTAATTGTTCCGATTGTTATTACTTTTATCATACTATACCTCGATTAGAGATGTTGCTTCATGTTGTTTAGCAACTTTTAAATCTATATTTTCATTATTTAATAAATCATGAGTAGTATTATAAGCTAATTCTTCGGTGTTATTAGTTTCACTCAAGTGAGCTAGAACTATAGTTTTGGTATTAGAACCAATAATTTTTTGAAGATATTTAGCTGTTGTTGTGTTTGATAAGTGGCCTTTATCACTAATAACTCTTTCTTTTAAGAATCTTGGATAAGGACCATCCATTAGCATTTTCTCATCATGGTTACTTTCTATTATATAACAGTCTTTTTCAGTCATTTTACTTAAATACTTTCTATTTATATAACCCGTATCGGTCACATAAACTAATGTTTTATTGTTATTTTCGATGATGTAACCAACTGATGATGGAGCATCATGTGATGTATGAATTAACTCTATTTTTAAATCATTTATTTTGAAATTATCCTCAATAAAGATACAATCATCTTTAGAGATTAATTCTTTTAGGCTATCGTACATTTTTATGGGTATATATACTTTTAATTTGGTATGTTTTACTAATGAAGCTAAGCCATTAGTATGGTCTTTATGGCAATGGGTAATTAAAATTCCTGTAAAATCATTTAAAGAAAGGGAATCTTCTTCTAAACTCTTTTTTAGAGTTAAGTATGAGATTCCCATATCTATTATTATCTTTGCTTGTTCAGAAATGATAACTGTACAGTTACCTTTTGAACCAGATGCTAATACTTTGAATTTCATTTTAATAGTAATTCATTGGATTTAATGCTCTACTTCCTGGACGATAAGGTCTTCCTTGCCAGATAGCGAAGTGTACATGTACTCCAGTTGCCCATCCTGTTTGTCCCATACCACCAATAACTTGACCTTTGGAAACTGTGTCTCCTACTTTTACATACCTACAACCTGGACATAAATGATTATACATTGTGTAATAACCATTATGATGGTCGATTGTTATATACTCTCCGTTTGTTCCATATCCACCAGCAAAACCACCGTATGTACGCTCTGAAATAATTACAGTACCATCCATAGCAGCAAAAACATTTGAACCATATCCACAACCTGCTATATCGGTCCCATCATGTAACATTCCCCAACGATAACCAAATGGTGATGAAATTGATGAACATGATGCTGGCCAGCCCCATTCTCCTTTGGTTGGGATAACTGTTCCATAACCATTGTACATTGATTTCTTACCACCTTTGATAATAATCTCTGTAATTGGTTCTTTAATCACTTCTGTTCCAGCTGGTGTAATGCTTGTTGTCTCACCATTAATTTTGGTTATTGATTGAGCAACACGATCTAATCCATTAGAACCTTTTTGTTGAACAGCAACATATCCAACATATTGAGAGTCATCATATCTTGTTTCAGTTGTAAATTTCTTTTCTGAATGTATTACAACATAATCTTTTTCCACAACATTAAATTGTGGTTTTAGGATACCTAGCGTTACTTCTTGGCCAGCATATAATAAACTTTTAGCATTAGAAATTGAAGGGTTTGAAATTAAGAATTCTTCGGTTGACATCTTATTTTCAAAAGCTACATCCTCAATAGTATCTCCTGCTTTTACAACGTATTTTTGTTGCTCTTCCGTTGTTCCAAAAAGTAAGTATTTGCTTAATTCTTTTTCATCTAGATAGATTTTTTGATCAACTGGTACTTTTTGTTTTCTGATAGTTATAGTATTTTCAATATAAATATTTTCAATTATTTTACCAGTATCTTCTATTTCTTTTTGAGTATCATTGAAAAAAGCATTATATTCATCTTCTGGAATAAATGATTTAACGATACTATTAACAGAATTTGAGAATATTTTTTTATCTAGAATATAGATAGTTTGATTTTTACCTTTGATTTTTTTTCCGTTATTACTACTATCTTTTTTATCTATACCTTTTATGGTTACAGCATAACCAGATATTGTAAAGGGAGATATACCTTTAATTTTATTATATATTTTTTCAACAGAGGTAAGATTGTTGGCATAGGTAATCTCTTTTACGATATCTAGATCTGATGGGATATATACTTTCTTAACATTGTATTTTTCCTTTATTTCAGCTTGTTTCTGGTTGATGTATTTTTCTAGACTGTCTTTTGATTTAATTATACCTAAAGACTTACCTTTTAAATAAACTCTATAGACAGTATGGGTATTTTGTCTTTTTAAAGTAAAACCAGTTACTAGAAAAAGTGATAATACTAATACTACTACGGCAATTATGCTTAATTTTTTGTATTTCACTAATTAGCCTCCTTGTTCTCCTTTTCTCTTTTTAGGTTTAAGAATGTTGATGTATTTTTCTTAAATAGTAATTCAATAGTTGTAGTTGGTCCATTACGATGTTTTCCTATTATTAATTCACTTATACTTGTATTGTCTTCTGTTCTAGCTTCTTTATTGTAATAATCGTCTCGATATAAGAATGATACAATGTCAGCATCTTGCTCGATAGAACCAGATTCTCTCAAGTCACTCATGATAGGTCGTTTATCTTCTCTTCCTTCTACACTACGTGATAATTGAGATAAAGCAATTATTGGGACATTTAATTCCATGGCAAGAGTTTTTAAACTACGAGAAATATCAGAAACTTCTTGTTGACGATTGGCTCCATAATTTTTACCACCAGATATTAACTGTAAGTAGTCAATTACTACTAGGGCTAGGCCTTTTTCACTACTGGCTAAACGGCGACATTTAGCTCTGATTTCACCTATTGTTATACCTGGAGTATCATCAATAACAAGATTGGTGTTTGATAGCTGAGACACAGCCTCGTTTATTCTTTTCCAGTCATTGTTCATTAAATTACCAGTACGAAGTTTAAAACCTTCTATTTGTCCTAGAGAAGATAAGATACGCATAGCTAATTGCTCGGCGCTCATCTCTAAGTTAAATACAGCAACACTTTTGTTTTGAGTCATAGCAGCATGGGTAGCAAGATTTAGAGCAAAGGCAGTTTTACCCATAGCTGGTCTGGCAGCGATAATAATAAACTCATTAGGATGAAGTCCTGTTGTTAGTTTATCTAAATCGTACCAACCTGTTGCTAGACCGGTTATTTCATTTTTATATTCTGATAAACGTTCTAGATCAGACTGAGTTTTGGCTAGAACTTCTTTTATTGATCTAAATTCACTAGACTTACGATTCTTAACAATACTTAAAATCTTCTTTTCAGAACTATCAAGTATCTCATTGATACTTTCATCATTACGATAACCTTCTGTAGCAATATCATTAGCTGTTTCAATTAGTTTTCTTAATATAGCTGTTTCTTCTACTGTTTGAATGTAATAGTCTACATTACTTGCAGTTGGGACAAAGTTTAATACTTCTGTTAAGTACTCAACTCCACCTACTTCATTAAGTTCATTTTTTTTCTTTAAATAACTTGTTATTGTTGTTAAATCTATAGGTGTTTTTTCTTCTTGAAGAGCAAGCATTGATGAAAATATTTTGGCATTTTTTTCATTATAAAATGATTCTGGTAACAAATTTTCTGTTGCCTTTTGAAGCGCATATTTTGATAAAAAACATGCACCTAATACTGATTCTTCAGCTTCTAAGTTGTTGGGCATCACTTTATTAACCATATATTTTTCCTCACTTTACTAAATGAACTTTTATTGTTGCAGTTACGCCTGGATATAAGGCGATTTCCACATTATGGAAACCAAGACTAGATATTTGTTTACTGTTATCTATTTGATTTTTTTCTATTTTGAAGCCTTGTACTTGAAGTTCATCTTTTATTTGTTTTGGACTTATACTTCCAAATACTTTGTCTGCTTCTCCTGTTTTTACTTTAAACTCTAAAACTAGTTTTTCTAGTTGTTCTTTTTGTTCTTCAGCAAGCTTTTTATTATTCTTGTCTTCTTCAGCTTTTTTGGCATTAGCATGTTCTAATTTTGACAAATTTTCTTTAGTTTTAGCAACTGCATAGCCATTTTTAATAAGAAAGTTTTGTGCATAACCATCTTTTACGTTTTTAATTTGACCTTTTTTACCTTGATTTTTTAGGTCTTTGATAAAGATTACTTCCATTTTATTCACCTTCCTCTTTCTCTATTTCTTTCTTTAGCATTTGTTCTACTTTGCTAATGGTTGTTTTTTCGAATTTAGCGGCTCCATTGTATGTATCTCCGCCACCACCTAGTTTTTCTAAAATTCTGCTTATATTATAATTGCCTAAACTTCTAGCGCTGATTCCTATTGTATCTTTCCCTATTTTGCCTATTACAAATGAAGCTTCAATATTATTAAAGAACAGTAATGTATCAGCAACTTTAGCTAGATCTTCACGTCTATATATTGTATATGGAGTAGCTTTTGTAAAGGCTATTCGATGATTTATAGTTTCAATGTCGGCTAAAAGTTTTTGTCTTTCGGTATATTCCATAATATCTTGTTTTAAAAGATATTGAACTTTTTTAGCACTGGCACCTAGACTAGTTAAATAGTAGGCAGCATAAAAAGTCTCAGCCGTTGTTTTCAAAGTAAAGTTATTAGTATCTAGGACAATACCTGATAAGATAACTGTAGCGTAATATGGCTCTAAATCCACATCGTAAAATTCTACTAATTGAGTTATCATTTCACATGTACTTGATACTTCATTATCGATAATAGCTGTTGCGTTTTTAATAGTTGATTTTGATACATCATGATGATCTATAATTAATTTTCTTTCTATTTTCTTTAAGACTTCTTTGCTTTGAACTAATTCTTCTTTGTTAGTATCTAAAATTATTAATAAATTTTTATTTGGCGTTGGATGTAGATACTTTTCAATATCTTCACTTTTTATTATTTTTATACATCCTTCTAGTTCTCTTAAAACTTTTTCAACACCTAATTCGTGATTTTTATCATCAATTATTATATAGCATGATTTTTTCTTTTGGCTTAGGATTGTACTTAATCCAATGCAACTACCTAGAGCATCTAAGTCTAAGTCCTTATGGGCCATTAAAAAAACATTTTTGCTTTTACGTAGACATTTGTTTAATTCTTTTCTTTTATCAACAATTCCCATATAGCCTCCTATCGAATTTCAAATATATTATATAATAATTCGGACTATTTGTCTAATAAAAAAGCATACCATTGCTGGTATACTAATTATCTTGTATAAGGCATTAATGCGATTGCACGTGCTCTTTTTACTTGTTTAGCTATATATCTTTGATGTAAAGCACAGTTTCCTGTTACACGTCTTGGTACAATTTTACCTTTTTCATTTGTATATCTTTTTAAAGTTTCAGGATCTTTATAATCAACTACTGCATTTTTTGTGCACATCATACAAACTTTTTTCTTTCTACGATTAAATTCTGCCATTGTTTATCCTCCTTTTTAGAATGGTAATTCATCATCACTTATTTCGATACTTGAGCCAAAGTCAGCAAATGGATTACTATCTACATCTGTTCCTTTTGGTTCTTTAGCATTTCCAAAGTCGTAAGGTGTTGGACCTTCGTTAGATGATGGAACATTATTTGAATTATTTGAGGAAGATCTTGATCCTATAAATTCAACATTATCAGCAATTACTTCTGTAACATATCTTTTTTGTCCGTTATTATCATCGTAATTTCTTACTTGAAGACGACCTTCTATGGCAACTTGGCTTCCTTGTGTTAAATAGTTTTTAACATTTTCAGCTTGTTTTCTCCATACTACAATATTTATAAAATCTGCTTCTCTTTCGCCTGATTGATTTGTAAAAGGTCTATTAACTGCTAAGGCAAATGTTGCTACTGGTGTATTTGAACCAGTGTATCTTAATTCAGGATCTCTTGTTAGTCTTCCTATTAAAAATACTTTATTCATATCTTATACCTCTTTTTCTTAGTCTTCTACTTTTACAACTAAATGACGAAGTAAGCTTTCATTGATTCTAGCTACACGATCAAATTCTTTTGTAGCAGCAGTTTCAGCTTCTACTACAAATAGGTAATAGTAACCAGTCTTAAACTTATTAATTTCATAAGCTAATTCTCTTTGACCTAGTGCTTTTTCTTCTAAAATGTTTGCTTTTTTATCAGTTAAAACCTTTTTCATATCTTCAGCAGTTTTTCTGATTTCTGCTTCTTCCATGTCTGGTCTTACGATAAACATAATTTCATATTTACTCATTTTTTGCACCTCCTTTTGGACTATTCGGCTGTAATCACAGCAAGGAGTATTTTAAATACTCGGTTGTATTATAACAAAGTTATCTTTTTTTGTCTACCATTTTAGTTTAATTTATTAGATAGAAAAAGTAAAATATCAGGATATGATACTTTACTTCTTTGTTTTTTGATAACCTGTTTCTGATATTAAATCTTTTAAAGGATCAAATTCACTTGGTTTTAAAGTTATGATACTAGCATTTGGTTGAAAAAATCTATTTAAAATTTTACTCTCTACTATATTATTAACTGGGCCATTGATTAAAAACTTTGTTTTACCAATAGTATCTGTTCCGTGAGCATATCTTGGAAATAGTTGCATTTGTGGAGAAATTAAACCGATATTTTTAGGAAGTTTAATAATTCCATTATGCATATGACCAGATACTACAAGATTAGCAAATGGATCAATACATTTATCTTTATCATCGCTTAGAGTCATTATAGCTGAAGGTGTATGAGTCATTAAAATATTATAGGTGCTAGCACTAAATTTAGGCCTTTTTTTAGTCCTAAACATAGTTGCAAAAGTACTTGGTTCTTCTTTATCTACTTCATAATACTCATATTCAGGGGAAAAGGCACCAATTGAAACTTCTTCTAGTTGAGCTCTTTGATTACCTTCTAATAATTTAGTATTTGGTATATAGTGAATTATTTCACGTAAAACATCACTATTTCCTTTTATCCAATGACCTTTTGTATCTAGAGCCATTTGATCATGATCACCAAGGGAAATATAAGTAGGAATAAAGCGTGTCATAGAATATATTTCATCAATAATTTCTTTTCTAAATGACTTCTTATCTAACTCACTAGAATCATTAATTATGTCACCAGGTATAAGTATAGTGTCCAGTTTTGGATATTTTCCTGACTTAATACCGCTTAGGACTTCAGTATATAATCTTTCTAAGTTTCTTAGGCCAGAATCATAGCCTTTTCTGTTAGTACGATGTATATCAGATACTACTAGTATAGTTTTAGGCGTAAATAACTTATCCGAATAAATAGTCATATTCTTTATAATACACATATTAATATTCCCCTTTCGTTTTGGTGCCTATTATAGCACTTAGAGTACTTTCTGTCAATTTTGGCTGATATGGATATAAATTAAAAAAAGCAGTTAATTATATTAACTGCAAGGTTTATTTATAGTAAAAGCCAACAAAGTTTTGACCGGATTTTTCTTTAATACCATTATATTCAGCTAGATGTGAATAATAGTTTTTATCTTTAAAAGTATCTATTTTACTTACTTTGATATGGCTTATTCCTATAGATTTTAGTTGTTTTTTAATAGCTTTTACTAAATCTATTTTATATATGGATTGTTCTTTTTTAATGCAGTCTTTCCAAACTTCTTTATTTGTAGCCCAAGATGGATAACTATCGTAGACGTAACTTTCTGTTTTGATACAACTGCCTATATATACATATATGTCGTTGAGATTACTATGATATTCATTTTCCAGTGCCATTATTGTTTGAATTGGTAAATTTCTGTTTATATAACTTGCTCCACAATGAGCAAGAGCAGTAACACCTAGTCTTCGATCTTCTGCGATTAGTATGGGACAATCGGACATTTGATTTCCAACTATGATATTTTTATATTTATTAGAAATGATTAAAATATCAGCAGGTAGTTCTTCAGACCAATAGTCATCTTTGGTCATATTTTCTTCGGAGATGACAATATATTTACCATCTGGATAATTAAGTTTATTAAGTGGCGTTTTTTGAAGTGCTTGAAATATATGGAGACCATTTAAATTATATTTTTTAGCAAACTTTAGTCTTGTTTCTAAAAATATTTTATTTATTTCTTCTTGAGTAAGATTTTCTTTATAAAACTTTTTATTTTTACTCATGATGCCATCTTTAATACCTGTTTCAAATATTTCTATTTGGGATTTCAAAAAATCACCTCTTAAACATTAAATCTAAAGTGGCAGATATCTCCATCTTGCATTAAGTAATCTTTTCCTTCTAGACGGGCTTTTCCGGCTTCTTTTACTTTTAATTCACTTCCACATTCTATTAAATCAGTATATGAAATTACTTCAGCTCTTATGAAGCCTTTTTCAAAGTCAGTGTGAATAATACCAGCACATTGTTTAGCATTCATACCTTTTTTAAAAGTCCAAGCTCTTACTTCATCTTTTCCTACTGTAAAATAGGTTGCTAGACCTAGAATGTCATAAGTAGCCTTTATTAATTTGTCTAAACCTGAGCCATCTAGACCTAGGCCTTCTAACATTTCTTGTTTATCCTCTTTAGACATTTCACTTAATTCTTCTTCTACTTTAGCACAAAGACTAACAACACGAGCATTTTCTTTAAAAGCATAATCTTTAACTAATTTTACGTATTCGTTGTCTGGGTTTCCTAATTCACTTTCTTTTATATTAGCTAAATATATTATAGGTTTTAAAGTTAGAAAACTATAAGATTTTATTATTTTCTTTTCATCATCGGTTAGACCAATTTGTCTTAAGGCTTTATTTTCTTCTAAAGCTTTTTTACATTTTTCTAGAACTTCAGCTTCTAAAACATCATCTTTATCTTTAGTTGTACGAGCTTTTTTGGCAACTCTTTCTAATCTATTGTTAATAACATCTAAATCCGCTATGGCTAGTTCTAGATTTATTGTTTCAATGTCTCTAATAGGATCAATATTACCTTCAACGTGAATTATCTTACCATCATCAAAGCATCTAACTACTTCAACAATAGCATCTACTTCACGAATATGAGATAAGAATTTATTTCCTAAACCTTCACCTTGCGATGCTCCTTTTACTAAACCGGCTATATCTGTGAATTCGTAAGCTGTTGGGATAAAGCGATTTGGATTATACATTTCTTTTAATTTATCCATTCTTTCATCTGGAACTGTTACTACTCCTACATTTGGTTCAATTGTTGCGAAAGGATAGTTTTCAGCTAAAATTTTTTGATTTGTTATAGCATTAAATAATGTGGATTTACCTACATTTGGTAAACCGACGATACCGGCTGTTAAACTCATATATGTACCTCTTTTCTTTCTGTAGTTATTATACCATAGTTTTTTTATTTTAAAAGAAAAAACACCGTTAGGTGTTATAATGTTGGCGCTACGCCTGGTCCTATAGGTAAACCGATGATATACCAACCAACTATTAATAATACCCAAGTTAGGGATATTAATAAGAAGTAAGGGGTAAGTAATTTTAATGATTTACTTATAGTATAGGGTTTTCTTTTATTTAGGTTATAAATATTTAAGTAGCCTATATAAATTGAAAAAGCGGCCAATAAAGGAGTAAATCCTTTTGTCATTGAATCTCCAGCCCTCATAACTATTTGAGCAAATTGTGGAGATATATTTGATTGCATAAATAATGGGACAACTACGGGAGCAAAGATCATCCATTTTGTAGCCGTACCGGTTAAGAAAATGTTTGCAATAGCGATAAATAATACAGTTATAATGATTAATGGAATACCTGAAAAATCAAATATTCTGATTAAGTTAGCTAACCATGTTGTGATTATTATACCTATATTAGTTCTTTTAAATATGGCAATAAATTGCGCTGCGACAAACATTAATATAAAAATACTACCTATTTTTGAGAAGTTTTCACTTACTTTTTCAATTAATTTATTATCACTTTTTATAGTATGTGCTCCTATTCCATAGGCAATTCCTGTTACACAGAAGAATAATGATACTATGTAAGTGAAGGAATTTTTAAAATAGGAGTTATCTCCAAACACTTCATTTAAATAAGTATTTTCATTCATATCAAGAAGCATTCCAGAATATGGTAAATTTGGAATCATTGACCAAATAAATAGTACCGCAAAGACTATTGAAGTAATAAGGGCATATTTTAAACCATCTTTTTCTCGATGTTCTTTTTCTATTTCCTCTTGCTCTATTTCTTCATCTAGGACAATACTATATTTTTCTGTTTGAGCTAATTCTTCTTCTTTTTTATACTTTCCTACTTTTGGAGCAATTATTTTTTCTATTATGATTGTTCCTACTATAGAGATAATTATTGAAGCTGCTATTATAAAGAATAGATTTGATGTTAAAGCTATATGAGTAGTTTCATCTATTAGAGAAGCAGCTTCTTTTGTATATTCTATTAAGGAATCTTCCATACTACCTACAAATATTGAAACACCATATCCAAAGGCTACTCCTGAAAAGGCAGTTATTATACCAAGGATTGGGTTTCTATCATTCATAAAATATATTAGGGCTGCTAAAGGAATTAGAATAGCATATCCTACTTCATTTATTAATGATGAGATCGTTGCTAAAAATATTAATATGAATGTAAGGACGTTTTTAGAAACATTTTTTAGTTTTCGTCTGGTTATAGTTGCCAATAGTCCAGTTGATTCAGCTATTGTTAAACCTAATAGTGATACTAGTAATGTTCCTAAAGGAGCAAAACTAATAAAGTTCTTAGTAGCATTACTTATAATAAATTTCATACCATCAAAACTCAAAAGATTTTCAACAACTACTAGGGTCGGTTCAAGTTCTTTGGTATTTATATTTATAATGTTATAAGTACCTTGCATTTCTAATGCTGAAAGTATGGCACTTAGAATAACTATTCCAATTGTTAATAATAAAAAGGTAGTTGTAGGATGTAAATAAAACTTTTTGAGACGAAGCTTTTTCTTTTGAAACATTCTATTCCTCCTCTTCAACTATTTTTTTTAATTTTTTGTTGAATTCAATTCTTGGTATTAGAACTGTTCTTCCACAATTTAAACATTTAATTTTTATATCGGCACCTAATCTGGTTATTTCCCATTTATTTGTACCACATGGATGGGGCTTTTTCATGATTACTTTGGTACCTATTGTATACTCTTTATTTTCCATTATGCACCTCTACTTGTGGATATGGGATATTTATATGAGCTTTGGTAAGGGCATTTTTTATTTCTTTTCTTAATCTTCTTTCTACATCATAGTGTTGCATTGGTTTGGTTGGAGCTGTTATACGATATTCAACAGATGAGTCAGCTAGTTTTTGAACTCCTAGTATTTGAATATCTCCAGTTACATTTGGAATTTTTCCATTTAAAGATGTTATTAGTTCTTTTAAAACTTTTTCAACTTCTTCTGGAGTATTATCATAACTTACCCCAACATCTATTAAAGCAAGGCTATCATGAAGACTATAATTTATAATTTTATCCATGTTATGATTTGCGATTATCTTGGTTGCCCCTTTAAAATTTCTTATTTTAGTTGTTTTTAATCCTAAGAAAACAACTTCTCCCATAAAGCCATCAACCTCAATTGTATCGCCTACTTCATATTGATTTTCTGTTATTATTGAGATTCCAGCTATTAAGTCTTTAGCTAGATCTTGGAAAGCTAAACCGATAATGGCAGTTGTTATACCTAATCCAGTTAGGATTGATTTAACATTGATACCAAAATTTGAAAGGATAGCTAAAATTATAAGAATAACTGTTATATATTTTATAATATTTAGGATAAGCATTTTTATTGTTTCGGCGCGTTGTTTATGTGCTTTAGTAGTTATCTTACTTATATTAATACTCTTATCAATTATATTCTTTAAAATTGTATAGACGATTATTCCTATTAAAATATAGACAAATGGTAGAATGATCTGCATTATATCCATTTTTACTTCACTGGTTATTTTAAACATAGACTACCTCCTAGATTCTAGGTTCATTATTTCTAATAATCTATTTAAATCATTACCATTTACAAAGCTAATTTCTATTTTGTTGTTTTTTACTTTTACTTTGGTACCTAGTCTTTCACATAATTCTTCTTGTAGATATTGATATTCTGGATTTTGTGGTTTTGCTTTTTTCTTTATTTCATGGGCTCTTACAAATCTTTCATTTGATGAAGTCATTTCTTCTAATTGTCTTACGCTTAGACCTTCTTCAATAACTTTTTTTGTTAGGGATATTTGTTGCTCTTTATTTTCTAATTTACTAATTATTCTGGCATGTCCCATACTTAATTCTTTATTACTTAGAGCCTGTTGTACTTCATCTGGTAAAGTTAGTAAGCCTAACATATTAGTTATGTGGCTTCTACTTTTACCTAAGCGTTTAGCTAGTTCTTCTTGAGTTAGACCTAATGTTTCTAGAAGTTTTTTATAGGCTGTTGACTCTTCAATAGCATTTAGGTTTTCTCTTTGAAGATTTTCTAGAAGAGCTATTTCCATCATCTCATTATCTGAAAAGTCACGGATAATAGCAGGTATTTCTTCTAAGCCAGCCATTTTTGAAGCTTTTACACGGCGCTCTCCAGCTATTATTTCGTAGCCTTTGATACTTTTTTTAATAATAATTGGTTGAAATACACCATGTTCTTTGATTGATAGAGCTAATTCTTTTAAAGCTTCTTCATCAAATACTTTTCTTGGTTGATATGGATTACTTCTTAATTCATCAAGTTTAACCATCTTTATTTCTTCACTTGGTGTTTCGGTTAGTATTCTTTCTTCTACTTTACTATAGTCTATTGGTTCATTATAAAATAATTCTTCTAAACCTCTTCCTAAAGCTCTTCTTTTACTATTGGTTTCCATTTCTTGCAATCACTTCCTTTGCTAAATTTATATAAGCTTCTGCTCCTCTACTTTTTGGATCATAAACTATTATTGGCTCTCCATGTGATGGGGCTTCCGTTAATCTAACTAATCTAGGAATAATTGTATTGTATACTTTTTCTTTAAAGAATTTTCTAATGTCTTCAACAACTTCAAATCCTAAGTTAGTTCTGGAGTCTAACATTGTTAATAATACTCCTTCTATTACTAAATCTGGATTTAGAGTTTTTTGTGCTAACATTATGGTTTTTAATAATTGTGTAATACCTTCTAGTGCAAAGAATTCACATTGAACTGGTATTATCACAGAGTTTGAGGCTGTTAAAGCGTTTGTTGTAATAACGCCAAGTGATGGAGGACAATCAATAATTATATAGTCAAAACTATCTTTTATTTCTTCAATGTGTCTTTTTAATTGCTCACCTTTTTGAAAGCCTGTCGTTTGTTTACTTTTCTCTACTAATTCAATATCTAAACCTGCTAAATTAATTGTTGCCGGTAACACATAAAGATTTTCATACTTTGTTTTTACCATTGCTTCTGTAATGGTGCATTCATCTATTAATACATCATAGATGCTTCTTTCTATGTCACCCTTATTTATTCCTACACCAGTAGTTGTATTTCCTTGTGGATCTAAATCTATTAATAAAACTTTCTTCCCTAATACTGCTAATGATGCAGAAAGATTAATACTGGTAGTTGTTTTTCCTACTCCGCCTTTTTGATTTACTAATGATATAACCTTTCCCATCTAATCACCCATTTTCAATTTTACTTATTTATTGTATCAAACATTTGCCGTTTTTTAAATGTTTTTATGAAAAAAAGTAGATTTCTCTACTTTATTTATCGACTTTTATGATTACTTGATAAGCTGTATCAAAATTCATTTCATCAAATGTTACTTTTACTCCGTGGCTTTCAAGGTCCTTAACAACTTCTCTAATTTTATTTGTTACATCGTCAATGGTATAAGTTGTCTTTTCTTGAACTGGGGCTGGAATATTTAGAATACTAACTGGAGCTGAAGCAGCAGGATTTGAACCTAAAGACATGCCAGTTGCACCCATATTTGGAATTTTGAAATAATCTTTTTGTTCTTCTTCGTGTTGTTCTCCCTTTACTATTGCTTCGGCAGGAGTTAAATATTGATCTTTTGCTTTTGTTACAAAAGACGCTCCTTGTGCAGGACGAACATTTTGAATATTTAGTAAACTGTCTAAATCGGCAGCTGGTTCACTTGTTTTAGCTTTTATATCCATAGCATTTTCCTTTATTGTACTAACATTTACTGGTTGTACTTCTACTTTATTGAAATATGTATTTTTTGGTTCCTCAACCTCTTCTTTGTCTATTTCTCCGTAGTTAATAAATTTATTTTCGGATTGATCATTCATTGGAGGAACTATTTTTACTTCACCATATTTTTCTGATTCAGATGTTGGTAAGTCTACGGAAGTTGGGGTAATTGGAACTTCATTAATTAAATTATTTCTTGATAAGATTCCATCTGGAGATACTTCTGGAATGGCCATTGGTTCAGACGGTTCTGCTTTAGGCGGATTCATCTTAGAAATTTCTTCTTCTAAGGCTCTAACTGTCATTTTATTGCTAATTACTTTCTTTAGCATATTTTTTTGCTCTGTTGGATCTGAAATATTTAATAGAGTTCTAGCGTGTCTTTCAGAAATTTGTTCCTTTAGAAGAGCATCTTGTATTTCATCTGGTAAAGCAAGTAATCTTAGCTTATTAGCAATAGCAGATTGACTTTTTCCCATAGTTTTAGCTAGTTCATCCTGAGTCATTTGATCTATTTCAAGAATTTTTTGATAAGTTCTAGCCTCTTCAATTGGGTTTAAGTTCTTTCTTTGAAGATTTTCTAGTAAAGCTACTTTAGAACTTTCTTTATCATCTAAATTTCTAATGATAGCGGGAATTTTAGTCATACCAGCTAAAGCTGAAGCTTTATATCGACGTTCTCCGGCTATAATTTCATACTTACCATTAACACTACGTACTATGATTGGCTGAATTACTCCATGTTCTTTTATTGATACCGCTAATTCCTTTAGAGCTTTTTCATCAAAAATCTCCCTAGGTTGAAAACGATTTGGAATTATATCATCTAAGTATAGGTAAACTACTTCATCTTTTGTTTCTGTATTCATTTTATTCCCCTCGCTTTATTCTTACTCTATTTTATTATAAACTAAATATAAAAATCTTTCAATATCTATTTGTACGAGAAAAAAAGAAGTTTAATGTTTGTTTTTTATAACAACTAAACTTCTTTGACTGTTTTCGTATGGAAGATAAAATTCTTCTATTTTTTCAATACTATATTTTTTGGAGATGGCTTTTTGTACTGCTGGTGTTAATTCTTCAGTGATATTTCCTTTCATAGCAATGAAAACACCATTTTTTTCTACTAAATGCATGGTATAGTTTAAAAGTTTTGTAATGTTGGCAACAGCTCTTGCTGTTACAACGTCGTATTTTTCTTTTAAGTCTTCTCCTCTACTATGTATGGCAACTATATCTGATAAATCTAACTCTTTTATTATTTCATTTAAATAATTTACTCTTTTTTGGAGAGCATCTACTAAAGTTATTTTTAAGTTTGGATAAACAATTTTTAGGACTATACCGGGAAAACCAGCACCGGTTCCTACATCGCATAGAGTATTTACTTTATTTAAATCGATTACCTTTGTGATAGTTAGGCTATCGTAGAAATGTTTTAGATAGACTTCATTTTCAGAGGTTATTCTGGTTAAATTTATCTTTTCATTCCAAGAAATTAATAAATGGTAAATTTTTTTTAATTGTTCTTGTTGATAGGATGTTAAGGTAATCCCTAACTTTTCTAATTCTAGTAAAAATTCTTCTTTAGTCATGAGGGTTTCTCCTTAAATAAACCATTAAAATAGAAATATCAGCAGGATTTACTCCAGATATTCTGGAAGCTTGACCTATTGTTGTTGGTCTTATATCATTTAATTTCTGACGTGCTTCACTGGCTAGATTTGGAACCTTAGCATAATCTATATCATCAGGAATTTGTTTTTCTTCCAAAGATAGCATTTTTTCAGCTTCTTTATTTGCTTTCTTTATATATCCTTCATATTTTATATTTATTTCTACTTGTTCTTTTACTTCTTTAGAGTATGGTATTTCTATAAAATGTTCTAAGTGAGCAATATTTATTTCTGGACGTTTTAAAAATTCATATAAGGACATACCATCTTTTAAAGGAGTTGAACCAATTTCTTCAATATAAGCATTTATTTTGGTTTTTGGTGTAATTCTTGTTGTTTTTAGTAATTCAAATAAACTATTTATATCAGCTAACTTTTGTTCAAATATTTGATATTTTTCTTTTGGTAATAAACCTATTTCGTAGCCATACTTTCTTAGTCTTAAATCTGCATTATCATGTCTTAATAATAATCTATATTCAGCACGTGATGTTAGTAATCTATATGGATCTTTTACGCCTTTGGTAACTAAATCATCTATTAAAACACCAATATATGATTCGTTTCTTTTTAAAATTAGAGGCTCTTTTCCTTCTAGTTTGAGGGCAGCATTGATTCCAGCTATTAAGCCTTGTCCAGCAGCTTCTTCGTAGCCAGATGTTCCGTTTATTTGGCCAGCTGTGAATAATCCTGAAATTAATTTTGTTTCTAAAGACCTTTTTAATTGGGTAGGATCGATAGCATCATATTCGATAGCGTAGGCATACTTTAGAATTTTAGCATTTTCTAAACCTGGAAGACTATGAACCATTTCCTCTTGAATTTCATGAGGCATACTGGTAGAAAAGCCTTGTAAATAAATATCATCATAATAAATACTTTCAGGCTCTAGGAAAAGTTGATGTCTTTCTTTATCACTAAATCTAACTACTTTGTCTTCAATTGATGGACAATATCTTGGACCTACTCCTTCTACATAACCACCATACATACTTGATTCTTTTAGATGTGCTTTTATTATTTCATGTGTTGTTTTAGTTGTATAGATTAGATGGCAAGGAACCTGATTTTTATAATCATAGTATAGTTGGTTATCAAATGAGAATGTTAAAGGTTGGTCATCACCTTGTTCTAGAGATGTTTTACTATAATCAATAGAGTCTTTAGCAATTCTTGGAGGTGTTCCTGTTTTTAAACGAAGAATTTTAAAGCCAAGATTTTTTAAGTTAGTACTTAGAAATTTTGACTCTTTTTCACCATGAGGACCTTCAGAATGCTTTGAAGAACCAGCTAATATAACTGAACGAAGATATGTTCCAGTTGTTAGGATGACTACATCTGATTCTATTTTAGTACCATCTGCTAGAACTACACCTTCTATTTTATTATCTTCAATAATTAAGTCCTCTACCATTGCTTCTTTTATTTCAAGATTTTTTTCAGATTCTAAGGTTTTTAACATTTCTTTTGGATAAGTTATTTTATCGGCTTGGGCACGTAAAGCTTGAACTGCTGGTCCTTTTTTTGTATTCAACATTTTTAGTTGAAGAGCACCTTTATCAGCATTTCTACCCATTTCGCCACCTAAGGCATCTATTTCACGAACTACGATACCTTTGGCTGGTCCACCGATCGATGGATTACAAGGCATATCGGCAATGTTTTTAATATTTCCTGTTATTAATAAGGTTTTGTGTCCTTTACGAGCGGTTGCTAGAGATGCTTCACAACCGGCATGACCTCCACCTACTACTATTACTTCATATTTCATGTTTATTCACTTCCTATTTTCCAACACAAAAATGTTCAAATAAATTATCAATTATTTCATCACTATAAGTTATACCAATAATTTCACCAAGTAAGTCAAAACAATCTTTTAAATCTATTTCGATCATATCTATTGGTAAGTCATTTTCTAGGCCATTTTCAGCTGACATAAGACTTTGATAGGCTTTTTTAGTTAAATCTAATTGGCGACTATTACTTAGATATGTATAATCTTTAGTTTTTAATTCTTCTAAATTAAACATTTCTATGATTTTATTTTTCAAGGTTTCTATGCCATCTTCTGTTGTGGTGTTTGTTTCGATGACATTTTCTAAGTCAGTTGGTAATTCTACTTTTCGCTGTAAATCATTTTTATTTATGACAATTATTCTTTGTTTGTTTTTGGTTGCTTTTAAAATTTCATAATCATTTTCAGATAATTCTTCATTGTTATTTAAGACTACTATTATTAAATCGGCTTCTGTAATAGCATTTAGACTTCGCTCAACACCTATTTTTTCCACCACATCTGTGGTTTCTCTTATTCCAGCAGTATCAATAAAGTTTATTAGGATACCATCTAGATATGTTTCTCCTTCAACTATATCTCTAGTAGTTCCGGCTATATCCGTAACAATTGCTTTATCTTGATCTAAAAGTTTGTTTAAAATACTGCTTTTTCCAACGTTTGGTTTTCCTAAGATAACTACATTAAGACCGTTTTTTATTATTTTAGTATTTTCTGAGGCCTTAATTAGTTCTTGAAGAGATTTTTTCATTTTGGTTATTTCTTCTTTTATTTTAGTCTTTGTGATTACTTCTATATCATAGTATTCTGGATAATCTATATTTACTTCTATTGATGATAATAATTGTTTTAGGCTATCTCTAAACTCTTCAATTAATTTTGATAGAGAACCTTTTAATTGTGATAATGCCATTTTTTTGGCTTCGGCACTTTTACTTTCTATTAGATCCATAACAGCTTCACTTTCAACTAAGTCAATACGACCATTTAAGAAAGCTCTTTTGGTAAACTCTCCGGGTTCGGCTAATCTAGCTCCATGTTGAAGCATTGTTTCGAGAATTTGTTTTGTTGGGATTATTCCACCATGGCAATTTATTTCAACAATATCTTCTGTTGTAAAGGTTTTGGGTGCTCTCATTACAGATACTAGTACTTCATCTACTATTTCATTGTTATTTTTAATGAAACCATAGTTGATAGTATGAGAATTTACCTTTGTTAGGTCTTTTCCTTTGAAGCAATTATTTACTATTTCAATGGCATCTTTTCCAGATAGTCTTATTATTGAAATTGCCCCTACTCCTAAGGCCGTTGAGATTGCTACTATTGTATCTTCCATGGTATCCCTCCTTTTTCTTCGTATATTATAGCATATAATTAGAATTTGTTTAAGAAAAAAAGAAGATTTTTTAATCTTCTCTTGGCTTTATTACTACATAACGATTTGGTTCTTCGCCTTCACTTTCTGTGTAAACTTGTTTGTTGTTAGTTAAGGCATTATGAATAATTCTTCTTTCATATGAATTCATAGAATCTAATTTTGCTTCAACTTTTGTTGCTGCTACTTCTCTAGCAATTTTCTTTGCTAAATATTCTAATGATTTTTCTCTTTTTTCTTTATATGAATTAATATCAATTGTAAATTTAAAGTTCTTTCCTAATTCGTTAAGTAAGTGTTGACTTGTAAGTATAGATAGAGCTTTTAAATTTTTACCATTTTTACCTATTAATAAGGCATCATTATCTGAATAAATTGTGTATGTAGGTAGTTCATCTTTATTTTTAATTTCGATGTTTACTGTGAAACCTAGGTCTTTTAGTAGTTTTTGAAGATATTCTTTTATATATTTTACTACTTCTCTTCTTTCAATAACCTCTATTTCTACTTTTTTACTTTTAAATAAACCACCTTTTATTTCTTCTAGTTCTTTAATTATTAAGTTATTTTGTGTTTCTTGTAAATCTATTGTTGCATTTGAAATTGCTTCTTCTTTAGTTTTTCCTGTATACTTATGCTTTTCCATTTACTTCTTTACTCCTTTTAACCATAATATTTTGAACTATTGTAAATACATTTGATGTTACCCAATATATTCCTAAGCCTGATGGCATGAATATTCCTGTTATTAATAGCATTACTGTCATCATTGTTGGCATCATTTTCATAGTTGGATCAGTCATGTTAGCTGATGAGTTCATTTTTAATGAATAGTAAGTTGTTCCACCTATTAATATTATTAGTATACCATACGCTAACCAACTACTTGAGATAATTCCAACTGAAGGTGTTGTTCCTAATTGAAGACTTAAGAATTTATCTTCGAAAATTGCTGGTGTTCTTTGTACAGCTTCAAAAAATGCTATAAATAATGGTAATTGTAAGAATGAGAATAAGCAGCCGGCCATTGGATTTATATTATATTTTTTATAAATAGCCATCATTTCTTGTTGTTGTCTCATCATTGATTCTGTATCTTTCTTGTCTTTATATTTTTTTGTTAAACGGTCTAGTTCCGGTTGAGCTTTTTTAATAAGTTCTGATTGCATAGCTGTTTTTTTAGTAACTGGATATGCTATTAATCTGATTATTAAAGTAAGTATCATCAAGGATATAGCATAGTTACCAATATTTTTACCGAAGAATATTAAGACAAAGGCTAAAGGTTTAACAAAGAAACTTGTCCATAAACCCTCATATTTACCTGATGTTATTTTAAAATCTTCACATTTTGGTAGTTTATCGATTTTTACACCATTCTCATTATATAATTCGATGGTCTTTTTATTTGTTGGTTGACAAATAATGTTTTTGGTTAAGTTTTGACCTGTTTCTGCATTTCTAACTGGTTTCTTATTTTTATCCGTTAAAGATGTGGTACAACCGGTTGTTATTAGCAAAAGTAATATTACTATTAATATTTTTATTTTGTTGCTATTTTTCTTCTTTTTGTTCATATCATGAATCCTTTCTTATATTATTTATAAGTGCAATGTAATCTTTTTCTAATTCCTGATAGTTTTTGTCTTTGGCACTTCCTCTTAATATTATAATATAATCTTGAATATTTATATAGTTTTTTTTGTAATTATCAATTATAGCTCTTATTTTTCTTTTATATTTATTGCGGAATACAGCATTTCCTAATTTTTTACCTACTGATATTCCATACCTACTATATTGTAAATCATTTTTAGAATAGTAAATAATGAAGCTTTTATTTTTTACATAATGCCCTTCTTTTATTATTCTTTCGAAATCTCTAGCATTTTTAACGACGTATAATTTTCTCATTTAACCATCCTCTTTATTTAAGAAGTAAAAAACCACTGTTTAGGCAGCGGCTTATTTGCAAAGCAATTTACGTCCTTTGCGACGACGACGATTTAAAATATTAGTTTTTTTACGTGCAAAAAATCCAAGTCTTTTTGCTTTTTTACGATTATTTGGTTGATATGTTCTTTTCATCTATTCCACCTCCAGACATAAATCTACCCTATTATAATAAAATTATGGTTTATTTGTCAACAAAAAGTGGTTTTTTTTGAGTTATAAACAATTTCCACAAATATGTGGAATACTAAATTAGTGCTTGTGAATTAAAAATTGTGGAAAATGTGGAAAACTAGAAAATAGCATTTATTTTCAATGATTTCATTTGTGGATAAATTTGTGGATTTCCTGTTGATAAAATTTTTTCTAATAAAATGGTTTATTTTTTTCACAATTTAATGTACACTAATCGTAGTTTATTTATCTTGTGGGGAGATGGTGGAATGAATGTCGATGTTTTATGGACCAATTTCTTAGGTCAAATAAAAGAAGAATTAACTTCACTATCTTTTGATACTTGGTTTGCAGATACCAAGTTATATAGGCTTGAAGATGGTAAAGCTTATATTATTGTACCTATGCCAATCCATAAAAAACATTTAATTGATAATTATTCTGAATTAATTGTTGAGACACTTAATAATATTACAGGTACTAATTTTGAACTTATTTTATTATTAAAGGAAGAAATAGAGGAGGTTTTACCTGAAAAAGTGGAAATAGAACCTGAACTTGAAGGTGTTCCTAATACTAAAATTCAATCTAATTTGAATTCTAAGTATACTTTTGAAAACTTTATTGTCGGTAATAGTAATAAGTTTGCACATGCTGCGGCTTTATCTGTTGCAGAAAATCCTGGAAAAATGTACAATCCATTGTTTATATATGGAAATAGCGGATTAGGAAAGACTCATCTTATGCATGCTATTGGTAACTATATAATAGAGAACACAAATAAAAAGGTATTATATGTTACATCTGACCAATTTACGCAAGATTTTATTAAAGTTAATAAAAAAGATGATTCTGGTACTAATTTTAATTATGTAGATTTCTTTAAAAACAAGTATAGAAATATAGATGTATTAATTATAGATGATATTCAGTTTTTAGGTGGAGCTACTAAAACACAACAAGAGTTTTTCCACACATTCAACTCATTATATAACGATAGTAAACAGATAATAATCTCTTCTGATAGGTCTCCAGATGATTTAAAACTATTAGAAGATCGTTTAAGGACAAGGTTTTGTTGGGGATTAACAGTTAATATTTTTCCACCTGATTTTTCTCTTAGAATGCAGATTTTAAAGAAAAAAATTATTGGTGGTAACTTTGAAAAAGAAATATCAGAAGATGTTATTGAATATATAGCCTCTAATATTGGTACGGATGTAAGACAATTAGAGGGTTCTATTACTAGATTGATTGCATATTCAACAATAATGGGTGGGGCTGAAATAACTTTAGATTTAGCGATAGAAGCTCTTAAAGACTTTATTAGTAAGGGTATGAGTGAGAAAAATGATATACAAAGAATACAAAAAATTGTATCTGAGTATTTTCAGATATCTGTTGAGGATATAAGAAGCAAGAAGCGAAGTTCTAATATTTCTTTTCCTCGGCAAATAGCTATGTACCTCTGTAGGAATATGACTAATGAATCATTTCCTAAGATAGGAACAGAATTTGGGGGAAAAGATCATTCAACAGTAATGCATTCAGTGGAAAAGATAGAAAACGAAATAAAAATCAATAAAGACTTGGCAAATATAATTGAAAAATTGAAAAAGGATATAGGTATTGTGTAAAACTTTTAGTTTTAAATATTTTATCCACAGTAAATAGTTGATAAAAATTATTGATAAATCAATTAAAAATAAAGTTTTCAACTTTTTCCACAGTAATAATAAAAATAAATAAAAGAAAGAAGGAATATATATATGAAATTTACAATTAAGAAGGATTTATTATTAGAGGCTTTAAATAAAGTTTCAAGAGCAATTTCAACAAAGAATTTAATTCCTGTTTTAGCTGGTATTAAATTTGAATTAAAAAAGAAAAAATTAACATTAACTGCGAGTGACAATGATATTACTATTCAAACTAGTATTGAAAGTACTAGTGATGAAGATTTTAAAATTGAAAATGAAGGAAGTATTATTATACAAGGTAAGTATATTTTAGATATTGTTAGAAAATTACCTGATAAGTATATTAATATTGAAGTAGTTGATGAATTGAAAATAGTGATTTACACAGAAAATAGTGAATTTAACTTAAATGGTATTAGTGAAAGTGAATATCCAAATATTGGACTTGAAGAAAGTAAGAAAAAAGTTAATGTTAATGCTAGTGTTTTCAAAACAATTGTTAATCAAACTGCATTTGCTTCTTCTAATGAAGAGAGTAAATTAGTTCTTACGGGTATTAATTTTAATATAGTAGGGGATATATTAGAGTGTAATTCTACAGATTCTTATCGTTTAGCTAGAAAAGTGGTTAAATTGGACAAGGAAAGTGAAGAAAATTATAATATTGTTATTCCTAGTCATAATATAGTTGAGTTTTGTAAGATTTTATCTGAGGATGATGAAATTGTTGAATTACATATATTTAATAATAAGATTTTATTTAAAACAGGTAATTTGAAGTTTGAATCTAGACTTATTAATGGTACTTATCCAAATACTTCTAATTTATTACCAGATGATTCTTTATTAGTTGTAAGTACTAAGTTAGCAGATTTTTATGATGTTATTGACCGTGTTAGTATTTTAACTAGTGATAAAGAGAAGAATATTGTTACTTTAGAAACTACAGATGAATGGTTAATTTTACGTAGTAGTTCAGCAGAGATTGGTAGAGTTGAGGAAAAAATGCCAATTACTAAGAATAATAGTGAAAATATCAAAATTTCATTTAGTGCTAAATATATGATGGAAGCTTTAAAGAGTTTTTCCACAGAAACTGTTGATATTCATTTTGTTGGAGAAATTAAACCAATACTAATAAAGTCTAATGAAGATACAACTTTAACTCAATTAGTTTTACCAATTAGAACTTATTAATCGTAAAAGTGAAAAAAATTACTATAATATAAATAGGAGGTGATAAAAATCTTCTATTTTTTTTATTTTTCAACAAAATTAAACAAATTTTGACAAATATTTTTGATATATTTGTGAACGAAAACGTTTAGTTTTCAAAGGGGGAATTTAGTATGAAGTATGAAATTAGTAAGGGAACTTTAGCAATAGTTCCAAATGAAAAGGAAAGTAGTTTAGTTTATGAAGATGATGAACGTTATATCATCGAGCAAACGCCATTTAAGATAATGGAAGAAAGTTGTAAATACTTTGGTAGTACTTATAATGGCAGAAAGGATAGTGCCAAGGATATTTTAGGAGCAGAGTATAAAGTTCCTATCATAGTTGAGGATACTGATAATATTATTGCTTTTCCTACAACATCACCAAGTTCTGAGGATTGTGCGTGGATAGTTTTAGGTAGAGTTAAAAATTTTGTAAAAATAGACTCTAATACTACAAAGATTATTTTTGATAATTCTAAGGAAATTATTGTACCTTGTTCTTTTAGAACAATAGAAAATCAGATATCAAGAGCCTCAAGATTAGATTTAATTATGAGAAATAGAAAAAATAAAGAAAAATAGTTATTATTAACTATTTTTTTGGTGCTTTATTTGGCCTTGTATGGTATAATATGTATGTGTGTATAGGAATACTGAAATAGGGGAAAGGTGAATTATATGGGTCTTTTATACGTATTAAATGAAAATCTCAAAAATTAATTTAGTAAATTTTAGAAATTATTCCAATGTAATAGTTAGTCTTAATAAAAAAATGAATATTTTTATTGGAGATAATGCTCAAGGGAAGACTAATATATTGGAAGCTATTGTTATATTGGCACTTACAAAATCACATAGAGTAGGGAATAATCCCAATATTATTCAGTTTGGAAAAAGTAAGAGTACAATAAAAGGAACTATAAGGAAAGATAATATTATTTCTAAGTTAGAGGTTTCTGTTACTGAAGATACTAAAAAGACTAGTGTTAATGGAACAGAAGTAAAAAAATTGTCGGATTATATTTCTAATTTAAATGTAATTGTATTTACTCCAGATGACTTAGATATAATTAAAAGTTCACCAAATGTACGAAGAAATCTTTTAAATATTCAATTATCACAAATTTCGAGATTATATTTAAATACTTATAATGAATATAATAAAATTTTAAAAACACGAAATGAATATTTAAAAATACTTTTTAGTAATAGTGTAGCGGATAAGAAGTATTTAGATATTATTACTGATAAATTAATTGAAAAAGCAGTAATTATATATCAAAAAAGACATGAGTACTTGGAATTTATTAATGAGTATATTAATGAATATTTCAGTGAAATTTCTAATACAGATGGTTTAAAAGTAGTTTATTTACCTAATATTGAATTTGATGATTATGATAATTTGAAAATGCATGAGAAAATGAAGAAAGTTTATGACAAAAATTATTTAAAAGAGTTAAATAGTGGAATGACTTTGTATGGTCCTCATAGAGATGACTTTTTGTTTGAATTTGGTAGTAGAGATTTAAAGTTTTTTGGGTCACAAGGACAACAAAAATTAGCTGTTTTATCTTTTAAATTAGCTGAAGTTAATATATTTGAGAAGGTAACTGGTAGTTTTCCAGTATTATTACTTGATGATATTTTTAGTGAATTTGATATAAAAAAACAAAATAAACTTTTGAAATTTATTAATAGTAAGGATATTCAAAGTATTTTAACAACAACAAATTTAAAAGGAATAAATAAAAAGTATTTAGAGGATTCTTATATATATGTAGTAGATAATGGAAAAATTGAAAGAAAGTAGGTTATAAAATGGAAGAAGAAAAAGTTCAAGGATCTTATGATTCGTCATCTATTCAGGTACTTGAAGGCTTAGAAGCTGTAAGAAAAAGACCTGGTATGTATATTGGTACCACTAGTTCAAGAGGACTTCACCATTTAGTTTGGGAAATAGTTGATAATGCTATTGATGAAGCTTTGGCTGGATATTGTACTCATATTGAGGTTACTATTGGTAAGGATAATAGTATAACTGTTAAGGATGATGGACGTGGAATACCTGTTGATATTCATCCAAAGACTGGTAAAAGTACTGTGGAAACTGTTTATACAGTATTACATGCTGGTGGAAAATTTGGTGGAGGAGGATATAAAGTATCTGGTGGTCTTCACGGAGTTGGTGCTAGTGTTGTTAATGCTTTAAGTGACTGGTTAGAGGTTAAAGTTTATAAAAATGGAAACGTTTATTATCAAAGATTTAGTCATGGTGGTCATCCTGATGATAGCTTGAAGATTATTGATAAATGTGATGAAGATAGAACTGGTACTACTGTTCATTTTTTACCAGATGATGAGATTTTTACGGAAACTACAGTATTTGACTATGATATTTTAATGAAAAGATTAAGAGAATTAGCATTTTTGAATAAAGGACTAAGAATATCTTTATATGATGATAGAGAACCTGGTAAAAAAGATTCTTTCTGTTATGAAGGTGGAATTAGTGAATATGTTAAAATGATTAATTCTAATAAGAATCCTATTCATGAAACTATAGTTGATGTATCTGGTAAAGATAAGGATATTAGTGTAGAAATAGCATTACAATATAATGAAACTTACAATTCTTGTATTTATTCATTTGTTAATAATATTACTACTCCAGAAGGTGGAACTCATGAGGATGGTGCCAGAAGAGCATTAACTAGGGTTTTAAATAAGTATGGTGTTTCAGCAAACATTTTAAAGCAAAACGATGATCCTTTGACTGGCGATGATGTTAGAGAAGGTTTGACAATGATTATTTCTGTTAAGCATCCAGATCCACAATTTGAAGGACAAACTAAGACAAAACTAGGAAATAGCGAAGTTAGAGGTATTGTGGATAAAATATTTTCTGAAGCTTTTGAAAGATTTTTGATGGAAAATCCTGACCAAGCTAAAATTATTTTAGATAAGTCTATGACTGCCAGTAGGGCAAGAGTAGCTGCTAAGAAGGCTAGAGAATTAACAAGAAGAAAGGGAGATTTAGATATTACTAATTTCTATGGAAAACTTTCTGATTGTAAGAGTAAGGATGCTGCTGTTAGTGAAATATTCTTAGTCGAGGGAGATTCAGCAGGTGGCTCTGCTATTAAGGGTAGAGATAGTATGACTCAAGCAATTTTACCTTTACGTGGTAAGATTTTAAATGTAGAAAAGGCTAGATTAGATAGAGCTTTATCAAATGAAGAAATTAGAACGATAATTACAGCTTTTGGTACTGGAATTGGTGATGATTTTGATTTGAGTAAACTTCGTTATCATAAAATAATTATTATGACTGATGCTGATGTTGATGGTAGTCATATTCGTGTATTATTATTAACTTTATTTTATAGATTTTTTAGACCTATTGTTGAAGCAGGACATGTATATGCTGCTCAACCACCATTATTTGTTATTAAACATGGTAAAACTATTAAGTATGTTTTAAATGAACAAGAACGTGATGAATATTTGGCGACTCTTTCTCCTAATACGAAGTATGATATTGCTCGTATGAAAGGTTTAGGAGAAATGGATGCTGAGGAGTTAAATGAAACTACTATGGATATTCATAAACGTGTTTTAAGACAGATTACTGTTGAAGATACTATAGCTGCTGATGATGTTTTCTCTAAACTTATGGGTGAAGATGTTGGTCCTAGAAGAGAATTTATTGAAACTAATGCAACTTATGTAGAGAATTTGGATGTTTAGGATGGTGGTTTAGATGGATAGATTAGAAAAAAATAATATTGTTAAGGAAGTACAAGATTCGTTTTTAGAGTACTCAATGAGTGTTATTGTTGCTCGTGCACTTCCTGATTTAAGAGATGGTTTAAAACCTGTTCATAGAAGAATTCTTTATTCTATGTATGAATCTGGATATACTCCTGATAAGCCTCATAAGAAGAGTGCTAGAATTGTTGGAGATGTTATGGGTAAGTATCATCCACATGGTGATTCTAGTATTTATGAAGCAATGGTTAGAATGGCACAAGACTTTTCATATCGTTATATGTTAGTTGATGGTCATGGTAACTTTGGTAATATTGAAGGTTATGGAGCCGCAGCGATGCGTTACACTGAGTCTAGACTTTCAAAAATTTCATTGGAATTATTAAGAAACATTAATAAAAATACCGTTAATTTCAGTCCTAACTTTGATGAAAGTGAAAGAGAACCTGATGTTTTACCTTCTCGTTTTCCTAATATTTTAGTTAATGGTACGACTGGTATTGCGGTTGGTATGGCTACTAATATTCCTCCTCATAATTTGGGAGAGGTAATAGATGGTTGTGTTGCTTATATTGATAATCATGACATTACTTTGGATGAGTTGATGCAGCATATTAAGGGACCTGATTTTCCTACAGGAGCAATTATTTTAGGAAATAGTGGTATTCGTAAGGCTTATGAAACAGGTCGTGGCTCTATTACTATTCGAAGTAAGGCTACAATAGAAGAAAGTAATGGTAAGCATCATATAATAATTGATGAAGTTCCTTATGGTGTTAATACTTTAGAGTTAAAAAATAAGGTTGCTGAGCTTGTTCATAATAAGACAATTGAAGGTATTGCTGATTACCATTCTGATTTAAAAAATGGTATTAAAATAACTATTACTTTAAAGAAAGATGCTAATGCGCAAGTTGTTTTGAATAAGTTATATAAACATACGGCTTTTCAAACAACTTATGGAATAATTTTCTTGATGCTAGATCAAGGTGTTCCTAAGACTTTAGGTTTAAAGGATATTATTGTTAAGTATATTGATTTCCAAAAAGAAGTTATTATCCGTAGAACTAAGTATGATTTAGATGTTGCGGAAAAACGTGTCCATATATTGGAAGGTTTAAAGATAGCATTAGATAATATTGATGCTGTTATTAAGTTAATTAGAGCGGCTAAGTCTGATGATGAGGCTAGAACTGGGTTAATGAATAATTTTAAATTAACTGAAGTTCAGGCTAATGCTATATTAGAAATGAAATTACGTCGTTTAACTGGCTTAGAGCGTGAAAAGATAGAAAATGAATTAAATGACTTATTAAAATTAATTGAAGAGTTACGTGGCATTTTAGCTAGTGATGAGAAGGTTTTAGAGGTTATTAAGAATGAATTATTAGAAATTAAGGATAAATATGGAGATGAACGTCGTACTAATATTGATATGACTGCTATTGAGTATATTGAAGATGAGTCTTTAATTCCTAATGAAGATGTTATTGTTACTTTAACTAGAAATGGTTATATTAAAAGATTAAGAACTGATACTTATCGTACTCAAAATAGAGGCGGTGTGGGTGTAAATGGTATGACTATTAATGAGGAGGACTTTGTGGAACACTTAATTTCTATGAGGACTCACGATTATATCTTATTCTTCTCAAATAAGGGTAGGGTTTACAGAATGAAAGGATACGAAGTTCCTGAATTTTCTAGACAATCTAAAGGTTTACCAATCATTAATTTACTACAATTAGATAAAGATGAGAACATTAGTTCGATTGTGGAAATTTCTGCTGACAGTTCTGAAATTAAATATTTGGTATTTACTACTAAGAATGGTATAGTTAAGAGAACTGATATTTCTGAGTTTGATAATATTAGAAAATCTGGTAAAATTGCTATTGTTTTAAAGGAAAATGATGAGTTAATTTCTGTTAGAAAGACTTGTGGAAATAATGAAATTGCCATTGGTGCTAATAATGGTAGAATGGTTCGATTCCCAGAAAGTGAAATTCGTCCTATGGGTAGAAGTAGTTCTGGTGTTAAGGGTATTGATTTAGATGGTAGTTATGTAGTTGGAGCAGAGGTGGTTAATCCTGGTCAAACTATATTAATTGTTACTGATAAAGGATATGGTAAGAAAACTGTTATTGATGAATATAGATTAACTCATCGTGGCAGCAAGGGTGTTAAAGCACTTAATGTTACTGATAAAAATGGTATGATGGTTGCTTTAAAATGTATTGATGATTCTGAATATGATGTAATCATTGTTACTGATAATGGTACTTTAATGAAGATGCCATTAGAGCAGGTATCTACTTTAAAACGTGCTACTCAAGGTGTTAGACTTATCAATTTAAAAAATGATGAAAAGGTTGCTACTGTAGCAATCGTAGCTAAGGAAGCAAACGATGATGAGGTTCAAGATACTGCTGAAGTTGTTGATGAAGCCTAGAATAATAAAAACAGGTTATCCCTGTTTTTTTTTGTCGTTTTCGCCATTTATGTACAATTGTTGTTAACAAGCCATCATTTTATGTAAAATTTTACTTGTGGAAAAAATATTTTTGATATTTTTTGTTAAAATTTGTTTAGTAGACTGTAAAGTAAATTTTAAGCAATTTTTTCTCAAAATGATGGATGATAACCTTACTCGATTTAAAATATTGAATACTTTAATTTTATGTGTTCTTTAACTAAATTATTTCCCGGGAAATAATTTAGTAGTATTTTTATACTTTGTTTATAAGATCAATTCAATGTTTCACGTGAAACATTGTTTATATTTAATTAAAAATAGTGAATCATATTATTAGTTTAACTCTATTTGATTTATTCTATGTTTAACTTCTACAATTTAATATATGTTTGTTTAGAACTGTTAATAAGAGTTTAGTTTTCTTTATTAATAGGAGTTTATTTAGAGATGGCAATTTTTATTTATTCAATAAAATCATTTTTCTGAGAATAATTTGAAGGTCATTTTAATTATATATATAAATTATGTTCAATGTTTCACGTGAAACATTGAATGCTATGTAATATTTTATATGATTGCTTTTTGATTAATTTGAAATAGCTAGTTTTATTTATAATATTTATTTTTTTAATCATTACTCATATAGAATTATTTCTCGGAAAATAATTCTATATGTAGTTGAATAGCTTGTATAGTAATTATGCGTAATGTTTCACGTGAAACATCGAATGTTAGAATTAATCATAACGTTTTTTGAAAATATTTACTTTTTTGATTGTTGTATTAAGCGTAGTATTTTTAAAAAAATTTTGTGTATATTTCATTGATTCTTGCATACTGTACTTAGTGTTTTATATGAAATGTTTTATTTAAAAATATCATTAAGAGTTGTCTTTTATAAGTTTGATGTTGGTGTGAACATTTACTTTATTCAATAAAATTATTTCCCGGGAAATAATTTTTTCTATGTTTGACTATTTATTAATTGGTAGAACTTAATGTTTCACGTGAAACATTGAATTTTAAAATGTAATTTAAGCTAATTAAAATGATAAAGTTGGATAATTATCCATTTCAATTCAAAATATGCTACATTCATTTTAAATAATTTAATCATTAAAAGATGTATAATAGTTAAATTTAATGTAAAATATTGAATAATTTAGACTTGTATTTTATTTTAAATTATTTCCCGGGAAATAATTTAATGTTTACTTGAATAGTTTTTAGAGTGATTATAGATAATGTTTCACGTGAAACATTTAAAAGTGTTTACAAAAACTCTATATTATATTAAAATATTTTTGTGCAATGGGAGCAGTGGAACCAGGTCAGGATCGGAAGATAGCAGCCTTAACATTTAAACTTCCATGTGCACTTTTTATTTTGGAGTGAATGATATGAATATTAAATATATGAAAGAAGCATATAAAGAGGCTTTAAAGGCTTTTGCGATTGATGAAGTTCCGGTGGGAGCTGTTATAGTAAAAAATAATAAAATAATAGCTCGTTCTTATAATTTAAAAGAAAAAAAAGCCTGTGGAATTTATCATGCTGAAATATTAGCTATCATTAAAGCTTGTAAAAAACTTTCAAACTGGCGACTTGATGGTTGTGATATCTATATTACTTTGGCACCATGTCCTATGTGTGCTAGTGCTATTAAACAAGCTAGAATCAGTAATGTTTATTGTGGATTATCTAATTTGAATGAATCTACTATGAATGTAACAAAAAAAATTTTTGAAGAAAATGATATTAATTCTTCAGTAAATTTTGTTTCTGACCTTTTTTGTGATGAGGTTGATTTGTTAATGAAAAACTTTTTTAAAAATAAAAGGACAAAAATAAAATAGTTTCAAATTTTATGTTATAATTTTGTTAGTGAGGTGAGGTTATGTATCATGCTTTATATAGAAAATATCGTCCTTTGACATTTGATGATGTTGTAGGACAGGATTCTATTGTTACAACTTTACGTAATTCAATTATTAATAAAACTTTTTCTCATGCTTATATGTTTTTTGGACCTAGGGGTACTGGAAAAACAACAATATCAAAAATATTTGCTAGATCAATCAATTGCGAAGCCCCAGTTAATGGATGTACTTGTGGAAAATGTCCTAAATGTCTTCATTCGTTTGAAAAAGAGTGTGTTGATATTATTGAAATAGATGCTGCTAGTAATAATGGTGTTGATGAGATAAGGGAACTTAAAAGTAAAATTTCTTTGGTGCCCGCTGAATTAAAATATAAGGTTTATATTATTGATGAAGTTCATATGTTATCTATTGGAGCTTTTAACGCTTTATTAAAAACTTTAGAAGAACCACCTGAACACGCAATATTCATTTTAGCAACAACTGATCCTCAAAAAGTTCCTGAGACTATTATTTCGCGTTGTCAGTGCTTTTCTTTTAAACGAATTTCTGAAAATTCTATTGTGGAAAGAATTAGATTTATTACTAAAAAGGAAAATATTTCCATTGACGATGATGTTATACATGATATTGCTAAGTATTCTGATGGTGGTATGCGTGATGCTTTAGGTTTGTTAGATAAGTTAAGTTCTTATACTGATAAGAATATTACCTCTGAATCTTTTGCTGAATTAAATGGTACAATTACTAAAAATGAATTAGAAAACTTTATAGATAATATTTTTAATAATGATATTGCAAATGTTTTGACTTATATATCTGAAATTAATGATTCTGGTAAAAATCTTGTTCAAGTTATTATACAAATACTTAATAATTTACAGGAAACTTTATTTTCATATTATGTTAATGGTAGTGAGTTGAAATATAATGTTGATAATTATATTTTATTTGCTAATCTTATTAATGATAAGTTATTTGATATTAAGAGGAGTAGTAATCCTCGTATATATATAGAAATGATGCTAATTGACTTTTGTGAAGGAAATTTTAATAGCAAAAATGATAAAATTATTTCCCGGGAAATAATTTTAGATAATAAAGATACTAAAAATAATGAAAATATTATTGAAAATACACAAACAATTGTTCGTGGAAATAAGGATAAAAATTTGGATGCTGATGTTACACTTGTTGTTGATAACAATGAAAATAATAATGTTTTAAATGCTGATAAAAAACCAATTGATAATAAAGTTTCTAGTGATATTATTTTGAATTTGAATGATATTATTAAGGCTAGGGTAAATAATATTATGGCAACTGCTGATAAGAAGATTTTGTTGAATATTATTAATAAAATTACTATATTTAATGATTATACATTTGATTCTGAAATTGGATTTGCAGCATGCGCCTTATTGGATGCTAAGATACGTGCGGCTAGTACTATTGGTATTATTTTAAGTTATGAATATGATTCTATTGTTAAACAAAATTTACTTAATTTGGAGAAGATTTGTGATATATACAATAAACTTAATAATACTAACTATAAAATCGCAATTATTTCTGATGCAGAATGGGAAAATGTAAAAAATGAATATATAAAAACAATTAAATCTGGTGGTTCTTATGGTTTAGTAGAAGAACCAACTCCTGAAATATTGGAAGATACTAAAAAAGATGATATAATAACTAATAGTGCAGTAGAACTATTTGGTGATATTGTTGAGATTGATTAGAAAAGGAGAATATATATGAATATACAAGCTATGATGAAGCAAGCCCAAGCTTTACAAAAAGATATGTTAAAAGCAAAAAAAGAAATAGATGAGAAGGAATTTGTTGGAGAAAGTTCTTTAGTAAAAATAACTTTGCTTGGAACTAAAGAAGTAAAATCAGTTAAAATTGATAGCTCTTCTGATTTAGAAAAAGATGATATTGAAATGCTAGAAGATATGATAATGGTTGCATTTAATGATGCTACTAAGAAAATCGATGAAGAAACAGAAAAGAAAATGGGAAAATTTGCTAATATTCCAGGTTTATTTTAAGCATGTATCCTAATAGCATAAAAAATCTAATAGAATCGTTTAAATTTTTACCAGGAATTGGTGAAAAAACTGCAGAGAGATTAACTTTTGCAGTATTAGAGTTGGAAGAAGAACAAGCAGAATTCTTTTCTGAAAGTATTATTAATCTTCAAAAAAACATTCATAAATGTAAGGTATGCAATACATTAACGGAGAATGAATTGTGTTTTATTTGTGAAAATAAATTGCGAAATAGTGATGTATTGTGTGTTGTTGAAGATACTAAAAGTGTTTTTCTATTTGAAAAATTAGGTATGTTTGATGGATATTATCATGTCTTGAATGGTTTAATTTCACCTTTAGATGGTGTCAATCCCGAAGATATTGGTTTGGATAAGTTGATTGAGAGAATAACAAATGAAAAGTTTAAGGAAATAATTTTGGCTTTTAAACCTAGTATTGAGGGAGAAACGACAGCTCTATATATTAAGAAAATATTATCTGATATGGATATTGTTGTTTCAAAATTAGCTAGTGGTTTACCAATTGGAGCTGAGATGGAATATGTTGATAGCTTAACTTTAGAAAGAGCCTTATTGGATAGAAAAGAAATAGAATAATAGTTTTTTTAGTTCATAATCTTCTAGTAGGAGATGAAAAAAATTGAAAAAAATATTATTGGTAGTAAAAAAGATTATTTTGAGTGCTTTTGTATTATATGGCTATAATTTAATAGCAGTTAACTTTAATATGATCGTACCAATTAATTATGTTACAGTTGGTCTTATGACTTTTTTGGGAGCACCGGCTTTGGTAGCATTAGTTTTATTTAAAATTTTAGTATTGTAGGAGGATAGTTATGGATAATATTGGTGTGAGAGGTAAAAATTTTGTTTCTTTTGTGCAAAATATTGTTTCTAATAATAAAATCTCGCACGCATATATTATTGAATTATATGATTATGATACTGATATGGATTTAATAAATAGATTTATTAAGTTATTGTTATGTAAAAATGGCATTAAAGATGTTGATAATGTTAATTGTGGTGCTTGTAATATCTGTAGTTTAGTTGATAGTCATAATTATCCTGATATAAGATATATAGAACCAAATGGTAAAGAAATTAAAAAAAATCAATTATTAGAATTACAAAAGGATTTTAATAATAAGTCTTTGCTAGAAAATAAAAGAATTTATGTGATAAAGGAAGCGGAAAAGTTAAATACTTCGGCAGCTAATACTTTATTAAAGTTTCTTGAGGAACCGGCAGATGATATTATTGCTATTTTGCTTACTAACAATAGATATAAATTACTTGATACTATTTTGTCTAGATGCCAAGTTTTAACAGTAGGAGCGGAAGTTACAGAACTTGAATATAGTAATGAAGTGAATGATGTTCTTACATATATTGTTAAAGGCGAATGTTTATTTGTAAGTTATGGTGTTTTATTTAACTATATGCCTGAAAAACTAACTGCAATGGCATATTTCAAAAAAATAGAGGATATTTTAATTACTTTTTTGCGTGATGGTACTTCATCTTATGAATGTTTATATAAAGTTAATAAGAAAACGATTGTTAAAATTTTGAGTATTTTAGAAGAGGAACTTCCAAAATTGGAGTTTAATGTTAATTATAAGTTATGGTTGGATTCCTTGTTTTCTAAAATGATTGGTGGTGTTTACTTTGTTTGATGTATTAGTTGTTAGCTTTGATAATAGTAAGCAAATGGCATTTCTTTCCCCAAATGAATTATCATTTTCTGTTGGCGATAAGGTTGTTGTTAGTACCGAAAATGGTTTTCAACTTGCTACAGTAAAGAAAAATGTGTATAAGGAAAAGAAGGATAATTTAGTTTTGCCTTTAGATAAAGTAATCAGAATTGCTACTTTGGAAGATATAAAGCAGTTTGAAGAAAATGTTAAATGTGCTGAAAAGGCTTTGATTGATGCTAAAAAGTTTAGTAAGGAATTGAATTTGGAAATGAATTTTTTAGAGGCATTCTATAATCTTGATAAATCACAATTGCTATTTTCATTTTTGGCTGATGATAGAGTTGATTTCAGGGAATTAGCTAAAAAATTAGCTCAAAAATATAAGACAAGAATAGAATTACGTCAAATAGGTGTAAGAGATAAGGCTAAAAGAGTTGGCGGTCTTGGACCATGTGGTTTGTTTTTATGCTGTAATTCATTTTTAACTGATTTTAGTAGTGTTTCTATTAATATGGCAAAAAATCAATTTTTAGCACTTAATCCTTCTAAAATAAATGGTGTTTGTGGACGTTTGTTGTGTTGTTTAGGGTATGAGAATGATGTTTATACTGAATTGAAAAAGGGCTTACCTAAAATAGGTTCTATTGTAGAAACAGAACATGGTATAGGTAAGGTAACTTCTATAGATGTTTTTAAGCGTACTTATAGTGTTGACTTAAAAGAAAAAGGAATTATTGAATTTGAGCAGGTAGAAAAATAATGGAACGATTAGATGATGTTTTAGGATATAAAAATAGAAAGATTTATCAAGATGACACTTGCTTTTCGTTTTCGCTAGATAGTGTAATGCTTTCTAATTTTGCAACTATCAGGATGAGAGATAAAAATATTTTAGATTTGGGTTGTGGTAATGGAGTTATTCCTTTGATTCTTTCACTTAGAACAGATAAAAAAATTGTCGGAGTAGAATTACAAACAAAATTAGCAGATATGGCAAAACGCTCTATAGAATATAATCATCTTGAGTCCCAAATAGAAATTTATAATATTAATATGAAAGAATTCGTAAGCAGTGAAAATATTGAAACGTATGATTTAATTACATGTAATCCACCTTATTTTAAGGTTAATGAGGAGAATTATTTTAATCTTTCTATGGAAAAGGTTATAGCGCGTCATGAAGTCGAAATAACACTTGATGATGTTTTTTGCATTTCTAGAAAGCTGTTGAAAAATAATGGTAATTTGGCAATTGTTCATAGACCTGTTAGATTGATAGAAATATTTGAATTATTTAGAAAAAATAATATTGAACCAAAACGATTACAATTTGTTTATGAAAAAATATCAAAGGAATCAACTTTACTTTTAGTAGAAGGTCAGAAAAATGGAAAAGTAGGATTAAAAATAGAAAAACCATTTATTTTATATAATGAGGATGGTACTATGACAAAGGAATATGAGTTTTTGTGTCAGGAGGTTGTTAAGGATGAGACAAAGTAGTTATGATGGTAGGGCTAGCTTATATTTAATACCAACACCTATTGGTAACTTAGATGATATAACTATTCGTGCTCTTAATACTTTAAAAATGGTCGATATAGTTTTATGTGAAGATACTCGTGAAACTGGTAAATTATTAAATAAGTATGATATTAAGAAGAAATTAGTTAGTTGTCATGAGTTTAATGAGGAAAAAGTAAAAGCAACTGTTGTAAATGATTTAAAAAATGGTTTAAATATTGGTTTAGTAACTGATCAAGGAACTCCTATTATTAGCGATCCTGGTTATATTGTAGTTAAAGAAGTTATTGCCAATAATTTGAATGTTATAAGTTTACCAGGAGCAACGGCATTTGTGCCTGCTCTTACATCCTCTGGTATATTTCCTTCACAATTTTTATTTTATGGTTTTTTAAACGCTAAGGATTCTAAGCAAAAAAGTGAATTGAGATCATTAAAAAATTTAAAGTGTACTATGATTTTTTATGAAGCACCGCATCGATTAAAAAATACTCTAAATAATATGCTTGATATTTTTGGTGACAGATATATTTCTATTTCTAGAGAAATTTCTAAAATACATGAGGAAATTTTACGTGATAAAATAAGTAGTTTAATAGATATTGCAGATAGTTTAAAGGGAGAGTTTGTTTTAGTTGTTGAAGGAAATCATGAAGTAGTTGATTATAGTGAAATGTCTATTTTAGAACACGTTAAGTTATACGTTGATGATGGTATGGATGAAAAAGAAGCTATCAAATTGGTTGCTAAAGAGCGAGATATAGCTAAATCAATTGTGTATAAAGAATATCATTTAGGGAAGTGATTTTATGAAATTAGTAGTAGGATTAGGAAATCCTGGAAAAGAATATGATAAGACAAGACATAATGTCGGATTTATGGTTATTGATAATTACATTTGCCATTTAAATATTAGTGATACTATGTGGAAAAAGAAATTCAACTCATTATATTTACAAACTGATATTAATGGGGAAAAGGTTATTTTGATGAAACCACTTACTTATATGAATTTATCAGGGCAAGCAGTTAAAGAAGTTGTTGACTACTTTAAAATTAATGTTTCAGATGTGCTAGTTATTTCTGATGACTTAGATTTATTTGTTGGTAATTTTAAATTAAAAGAAGCTGGTTCATCGGGAGGACATAATGGTTTAAAAAATATTGCTTCATGTTTAGGTACTGAAAAATTCAAAAGATTAAAAGTTGGTATTTCTAAGAATAACTCCATCGATATAAAAGATTATGTTTTGGGTAAAATATCTAAAGAAGAGTTAGATACTTTGAATGATTTATTTAAGGAATTAAACTTAATTATTGATGACTTTTTTGTATTACCATTTTCTGATTTAATGAGCAAATATAATCGTAAGAATAGGTGATTTAATGAACTTCATTGAAAATTTAATCAAAATTGATGTAAAAAAAGACATGGGTATAGTTGGACTTACCGATGAATTTTTTTGTGTTTACTTGTATGATTTATTTAAACAGAAAAAGAAAAGTATTCTTTTAGTTGTCAATTCCTTGTTTGAAGCAAATAAAATTTATTCGGCTCTAACTAATTATACTGATGATGTTAGACTTTTTCCTATGGATGATTTTTTAACTAGTGAAGCTTTAGCAATTAGTCCTGATTTAAAAATTAATCGTTTAAATACATTAAATGATATTATTGATGGTAAACCATTGATTGTTATAACTAATTTAATGGGGTATTTGAGATTTTTACCTACAGTGGAAAGTTATAGAAACCATGTTTTAAAGCTAAAAATAGGAGATACCATTTCACCTAAAGATTTAGTTAGCAAACTTATTGAGTGTAGTTATGCTAGGAGTACAATTGTTACTAAAACTGGTGAAATTGGAGTACGTGGATTTGTTGTGGATATTTTTCCTGTGGAAGAGGATAAACCGATTAGAATAGAATTCTTTGGTGATGAAATTGATTCAATTAGATATTTTGATGTTGAAACGCAGAAGTCTTTAAAAAATATTGATAGTATTACTATAAAACCATATTCGGAATTTTTAATTGATGATGTGTTTGCCATGGAAGAAGAGTATGGTAAACAGAAATATTTACCTAAATATGAAAGAGTTGTGTCTATTGCTAATTATTTTGATAATAGTTTTACTATGTTCAAGGATATTGAACAAATTAGGAATAGTTATTTACAAATTTTAGAGGAGATTGATTCATATAGAAGTAGTAGTGATTCTAACTTTTCTGGTAAGTATATGTTTGATCTTGATGAAATAAAAGTTGATTTTCCTTTGTATTATATGTCTATTGATAATTATACATCTTCAGCAAATACTATTAGTTTCAGTTCTAGAACTATAAATAATTTTTCTGAAGATGCTAGTTTAATTAATAAATTTATTAATGATTGTATTAGAGATGGAAAAACTGTTTTGATTTGTCTAAAAAAATATCAACTAAGAAGTATTGCTGGTAAATTAAACATGAAACTATATTATTCTTCACTTGATGATGTTGTTCTTGGGCAAGTAAATTTAATTGAAAAAGAATTTGATCATGGCTTTATATATGAGAATATAGTAATGTTAACAGCTTCGGAATTATTTATATCAAGAGAAAAGAGTAGAAAATATAATACGACCTTTAAGTATTCTACTTCTATTTCAGATCTTTCTAAATTAAGTATTGGGGACTATGTTGTTCATAATATTCATGGTATTGGTGTTTATAATGGGATTAAAACATTATCTTCGTTTGGTTGTGAAAAGGATTATTTAGAAGTTTTATATCAAGGAACGGATAAGATATATATACCTGTTGAAAAAATAGATTTATTAATGAAGTATTCTGGAAAAGAAGGAGTACAACCTAAAATTAATAAATTGAATGGTACGGAATGGGAAAAAACGAAAACTAGAGTTAAAGCTAAGGTTAAAGATATGGCAGAGAAGTTGTTGAGGCTTTATGCTGAAAGAGAAAAAAAGTCTGGATATGCTTTTTCTCCTGATTCTGAAATGACTTTAGAATTTGAACATGATTTTCCGTATGATCTTACTAAGGATCAAATAACAGCAATACAACAAATAAAGACTGATATGGAAAAGCCAGTTCCAATGGATAGATTATTATGTGGCGATGTAGGTTTTGGTAAGACAGAGGTTGCATTTGTAGCGGCGTTTAAGGCTATTATGGATTCTAAACAGGTATTGTTTTTGTGCCCTACTACTATTTTATCTAATCAGCATTATGAAAATGCGAAGGAAAGATTTAAGAATTTTCCAGTGTCTATAGCGTTACTTAATAGGTTTACTTCTCCTAAAGAGGTAACTAAGATATTAAATGGTTTAAAAGAAGGAACTATTGATTTGGTTTTTGGTACTCATAGATTGTTGAGTAATGATGTTGTTCCGAAAGATTTGGGATTATTAATAATCGATGAAGAACAAAGATTTGGAGTCATGCATAAAGAGAAAATTAAACAATATAAGACTAATGTTGATGTATTAACTTTGACAGCAACGCCTATTCCTAGAACGTTACAAATGTCTTTAGTTGGTATTAGAAGTCTTTCTTTGATTGGTACACCTCCTGTTAATAGGTATCCTGTTCAAACTTACGTTATTCAAGAAAATATGATGATACTTAAAGATGCAATTTATAAGGAATTAAGTCGAAATGGTCAAGTTTATATTTTATACAATAAAGTACAATCTATTGAAGATGAGGCTTTAAAAATTAAGAAGCTAGTACCAGATGCTAATATAGCTGTTGCACATGGGCAAATGTCTAAGAATGAATTAGAGAGCAAGATATTTGATTTTGTTAATAAAAAATATGATATTTTGTTATGTACAACTATAATTGAGACAGGTATAGATATTCCAAATGTAAACACTTTAATAATAATCGATGCTGATCGTTTTGGACTTAGTCAGTTATATCAAATTAGAGGTAGAGTTGGTAGAAGTAATAGATTTGCTTATGCTTATTTAATGTATGATGCGAAAAAAGTGTTGACAGAGTCAGCTGTTAAAAGACTTAATGTTATCAAAGAATTTACAGAACTTGGTAGTGGTTTTTCTATTGCAACTAGGGATTTATCTATTCGTGGGGCTGGGGATATTTTAGGAAGTGAACAGGCTGGTTTTATTGATTCCGTAGGAATTGATTTATATTTGAAAATGTTAAATGATGAAGTTAATAATATTAATAATATAGAAAACGATAATGATTTAGAGAAAGAAAAAGAAACAAAACCTTTGCTCAATGTTTCTACTCATATAGATGATAGTTATGTAAGTGATGATGATTTAAAAATTGAAATCCATAGAAAAATTAATGAAATTGATTCGGCTGATAAGTTTAAAGAAATAAAAGATGAACTAGAAGATAGATTTGGTAAGTTAGATGAAAATATACTTATTTATATGTACGAAGAATGGTTTGAAAAGTTAGCTGAAAAATTAAATATAAAGAATGTTCATCAAACTAAGAATTCTATTGAGTTAGTTTTTGTTGAAGAAGTAGTAAAAAAATTAAATATGGATGAAGTGTTTATGGATGCTTTTCATATTTCTAATATGTTTAGATTTATTAGTAAAGGTAGTTATTTAATAATTGTGTTAGATATTATTAAATTAGAGAAACATCCTATATATTATTTAGTATCACTTTTAGATAAAATTTATAGGAAATATAAAAATAGTATTGACTAAATAGAAAATAATTAGTTAAATTTATTATGCTAGGAGTTGATTAAATCATGTATGGTGTTGAAAAATTCAAAAGTGATCATGTTACTAATTATCGAAAAGCTTTAATTGAGATAATTGTTAATAATACAAATGCTTTATTTGACGAGGATATTTCCTCACTTTTAAAAAAACCTCCTTTAGATTCAATGGATGTTATTAAAACTAAATTTTTGGATTTGGCAAAAAAAAATAAAATAGTATTAAATGCAGAAACTCTTACAAAGATGGTGGATACTTACAGGGATAAGTGTTTAAAATTATGTAGTAAATTAAAAGATTTGAGGGTTGATGAGTTAACAAACAAAGTAAATGACTTTGTTTTAGAAAAAGATACGGATACTATAAAACTTGCTAAAAAAGACTTCTCAGTTATTGATAAAAAGATAAGAAGTGAATTTAAGGAATTGGTTAAAGATTCCTTAGAAAAAGAGGTATTTTCAAAAATAGATAAATTGTTTAGTAAAGATGTCGATGAGCAATTAATTAAAAAAATTACAACAGAAGCTATAAAGTTTATCAATAATAATTATCAAAAACAGTTACTTGAAAATATTGACTTTAAAATATTAGTAAAAGATACTATTTTGATCAGTAGTTTTAAAGAACAGGGAGAAAGGTATTTATTCACTTTAGAAAATTCTAGAATATTTAATGTAGAATAAGGTAGGACTTCAATGAAAGTCCTTTTTTTATGGAAATATTTACCAAGGGAATTTTTGGAAATATTTATTATAATATAAATGAGAAGCAAAGATTTGTGTATAAAATGTGGCGTTCTAGAGAGAATATTAGTATGAGGAAAGTGAGGAATATTTTTATGAAGTCAACTGGTGTGGTAAGGAGAGTAGATGATTTAGGAAGAATAGTTATTCCAAAAGAAATTCGACGCACTCTTAGAATTCGTGATGGAGAGTCATTAGAAATATTTGTTGATAGAGAAATGATTACTCTTAAGAAGTTCTCTAAAATGTCTGATATGAATGAGGTTGCTAAGGAATTAGTTGAAATTATAAATGCTACTATTGATAAAACAGTTTTAATCACTGATAGAGATAAGTTTATAGCAGGAGCTGGTCCTTTAAAAAAGAAATATATTGATTTAAATATCTCTAGATACTTAGAAAAAGTAATGAAAGATAGAACCAGTGTATTTGAACCTAGTATCCACAGTGTTGAGTTGTGTGAAAATGAGAAAGATAAACTTTCGTATTTTATACATCCAATTATCATGAATGGTGATGCGGTTGGTTTGGTGCTTGCTATTTCTGATAAAAATGATATTGCTAAGTTAGATGAAAAACTGATTAGTGTAGTTGCACAATTTTTAGGAAAACATATTGAAGAATAAAAAAAAGTGTGTTATACTTTGTCCATATCTCAAATGTTGTGATAAAGAGCTTAAATGACATTTGTTTATAAAGAGAACTCTGGTAGGTGTGAATGAGGATAAATTAGTTATTTAAGTATGGCTTTTGAACTATCATATCGATATGTAGGTATGGTCGTGTTATAGGCGTTAACTATATTAAGTGTATAATATCAAATTATTATAAAATAAGGTGGTACCGCGAGTTTTCGTCCTTATATTATGATAATTTTTTTTTGATATTAATACTATAATAAGAAAAGGAGTGATAGTATGGGAGAAAAATATTATATTTCAACAGCAATAGCATATACATCTGGTAAACCTCATATTGGTAATACATATGAAATTGTACTTGCAGATGCAATTGCTAGATTTAAAAGACAAAGAGGGTTTGATGTTTATTTTCAAACTGGAACCGATGAACATGGAATTAAAATAGAAGAAAAAGCCAAAGATGCCGGTGTATCACCAAAAGAATTTGTGGATGGAATAGCAGCTCAAATTCAAAGTATATGGGATTTAATGAATACAAGCTATGATAAGTTTGTTAGAACTACTGATCCACATCATGAAGAGATAGTACAACATATATTTAAGAAGATGTATGATAATGGTGATATTTATAAAGATGAATATAAGGGACTATATTGTACACCTTGTGAATCTTTCTGGACTGAGTCACAACTAGTTGATGGAAAATGTCCTGATTGTGGTAGAGAAGTTAAAGAAGCAAAAGAAGAAGCCTATTTCTTTAAATTAAGTAAATATCAAAAGAAACTTGAAGATTATATAGAAGAACATCCAGACTTTATATTACCAGTTTCAAGAAAAAATGAAATGTTAAATAATTTTATTAAACCAGGCTTACAAGATTTGTGTGTTTCTAGAACATCTTTTAAATGGGGAATACCTGTTACTTTTGATGATAAGCATGTAGTATATGTATGGCTTGATGCTTTAACTAATTATATTACTAATATTGGTTATGATGTAGATAAAGAAACAGATGAGTTTAAAAGATTATGGCCAGCTGATTTACATTTAATTGGAAAAGATATTGTTAGATTTCATTCGATTTATTGGCCTTGCTTCTTATGGTCTTTAGGACTAGAAATTCCAAAGCAAATTTATGGTCATCCATGGTTATTAATGAACAATGATAAGATGAGTAAATCTAAGGGTAATGTAATTTATGCTGATGAATTAGTAGAAAAGTTTGGTGTAGATGCTGTTAGATATTACTTATTGCATGAAATTCCTTTCGCTAATGATGGTAACATTACATATGATCTTGTAATTGAAAAGATTAATAGTGATTTAGCTAATGTATTAGGAAACCTAGTACAAAGAACTATTTCAATGGGTAATAAGTACTTTGAGGGTAAAGTTACTAATAAAAATGTCTCTGCTGATGTTGATAAGGTGTTTATTAATTCTATTAATGAATTAGATTCTAAGGTAACAGAGAAGATGAATGACTATCAAATCAGTGATGCAGTTACAGAGATATTTAATGTATTGCGTGCTAGTAATAAATATATCGATGATACTACTCCTTGGATTTTGGCGAAAGATGAAGCTAGTAAGGATAGATTAGAAACAGTTATTTATAATTTATTAGAGTCTATTAGAGTTTGTGCTATAATGATTAAACCATTTATGCCAGAAACTAGTGATAAGATATTAAGTCAAATAAATAATGATAATAATAGTTTTGGTTTTACAGTTGATAATGAATATCAATTAAATACACCAGAGGTATTATTCCAACGTATTGATAAAGAGAAATTTCTTGCTGAAATGTAAAACTTGTGTCTAGAGAAGAAAAAAGAAAAGATATTTTGGTATTTTTTCTTTTTTTTGTGTTATAGTTGAGGTGTTTTAAGTAGTACAAATATTTTTTATGGGAGCTTATTATGAAAAAAATTCTTTTTAGTGAGTTAGTATTTGTATGGTTTAGTTGCGTTTTATTATTTAATATCTTATTGGAATGGAATATTATTGATATCATTTATTTTATTTTTATCTTGGTGTCGTATTTTAATTTAAAAATATGTAGATGGAAGAAATGCCATTAATATGGTGTTTTTTATTTGTAGTAATTTGTGGTATTATTATAGTTAGGATTATATATTGGGAGGTATTTTATGTTTATTGATACCCATTGTCATTTATCTATTGAAGATTATGATGATATTGATTTAGTTATTAAAAATAATTTGGAAGCTGGTGTTAGTAAGATTATTGTTTCAGCTTGTACAAAGGATACTTTTTCAGAAGCTATTGAACTCGCTAAGAAGTACGATTGTGTATATTTAACTTTAGGTCTTCATCCATCAGAAGCAGCTATTTTTACAAGTAATGATTTAGACAAATTAGCTTCTTTGATTAAATTGGATAAGGTTGTAGGAGTAGGTGAAATTGGTTTAGATTATCATTATGGCAAGGAAGATATCTTGTTGCAGAAAGAATTATTTGAAAAGCAACTTATTTTAGCTAAAAGTAATAATTTACCAGTTGTAATACATAGTAGAGATGCTGTTAATGATACTATAGAAATGTTAAAAAAATATGATGTTAAAGGTGTTATTCATTGCTTTTCTGGTAGTGTAGAAACGGCAGATATTTATATTAAGATGGGTTATAAATTAGGAATTGGTGGAGTTGTTACTTTTAAAAATAGTAATTTATATAAGGTAGTTGAACATGTTGGGTTAAAAAATATAGTTTTAGAAACAGATGCTCCTTATTTAGCACCAGAACCATATAGAGGAAAACAGAATAGTTCTAAGTATATTCCTGTGATAGCGGCGAAGATAGGAGATATTTTAAATATTTCTGATTTAGAAGTTGCAAGAGTTACTACGGAGACTGCTTGTAATTTGTTTGACTTGTAAGTGGCTTTATGATAATCTTATAGGTATAGTAAGGGTTGATAAAATGGATGGGAGAAAGCAGGAAATACTGAAGTCTGATTTAAAGAATTCAAAGTATTTTAATAAAAGAGTTGTATACTTTATTTTGTTAGTTATTTTGTTTTCGGTTTTAGTTTGTTTTGTTCCAATGATTTTTGATAATAATTCAAATGATGTTTCTTTAGTTGGCGTTACTGATAATATTTTATTAAATAATAATTTGCCTTTAACGGATATTAGTGGTAAAACTTTAGATGCTAGTAATGTTAGGAAAGAATTCTTAAATGAAGTGGCTTTTTCAATTAAAGGTATCGGTAATGAAGAAAAGGCTGTTAGATATGAAATTTGTTTGATAAATGAAGCAACAGGGGAAGAAATTAATAGTAATTATGTTAAGATTTATTTAACAGATAATGATAATAAACCATTTAATTTTTATAATGGTAATGCTGTTCCTGTTTATCAGAGTTTAAGAATTTCAGAAGGAAGCGCAGATGGAAAAGTTATTTATTCTGACATTATAAAAGGAAAAGAAATAAAGAAATTTAAGTTAAGAGTTTGGTTGTCTGATGCTTATATTTTAAATGAAACAGATAGATATTTTTCGGCAAAGATAGTTGTTAGAAAGGTGTCTTAGGAGGTAGTTATGGAGAGTAAAAAGGGTGTTTCTAAAAAAGTATTTTCGTTGATTTTATTGATTAGTATTTTTATTATTTTGATTTTGATTTTAGCTTTTGGAATTTTCTTTAAGAAGCAAGAAGAAAGAGATGATAAGAATCATAATCCTGGCTCTATAGTTTTAAATTATACAGATAGTACTATTTTTAAGGTTACTAATTTAAAACCAATGACTGATGATTTGGGAATGAAGAGTGATACTAAAGGGTCATATTATGATTTTGTTGTTGATACAAAGCTAGATGATTCTAAAGAAGTAGATTATGAAGTTGCTGTTACATTAATTGATGATGAAACTAATGTTGATTTAAATAATATAAAGGTTTATTTAGAAAAAGAGGATAGTGGTTCTTATATTAGTGTATTTGGACCAGACAAGTTTAAAAAAATAACAAAGAAGAGTAAATTAGGAACTCCTGCTGATTCTATGATCGTTTTTAATACTACTAAAAGTAGTGATGCCAATGAGAATTATAGATTACGTGTTTGGATGGATGAAAAAGCAACTGCTAATGAAAATACAACTTATACTATTTCTTTGAATGTAGACGTTTATGGTTCTGCAAAATAGAGGTTTGAAAGAGAGTGTACTATGGATAATACGTTATCTAGACAAATTTTATTGGCGGTATTAGGTTTGGCGCTTTTAGTTTTGGCAATTGTCGGTGTATCATATGCTATTACAATTCCCAATAAAAGCTTAAATAAAGTTTACTTGGTTAGTGATGATAATAGTGCTATTAGTCTAAATGATTTACCGATGAGTGATTATGAAGGTATTAATTTAAATGGTAGTTCTAATGTTTTTGACTTTTGTGTTAAAGGAAATATTGCTGATAATGCTAGTATTGATTATGTGATAGCTTTAGAAAAAATAGATTCTGATTATGATTCATTAGATGATAAAGATGTTAAAGTTTATTTGGAAAAATACAATTTAAATGAGTTTGTTTCAACAGATATCACGAGTGTTCCAATTGCATTTACAAGGAATAATATTGTTAGTGATATTAGTACGCCTGATGGTAGTATGATTTTATATTATGGTGGCTTGCAGAATGCGACAACTGATAAAAAAGAGGTTAATGAATGTTTTAGATTAAGACTTTGGATTGATGAAGATTCGATTATCGAAAGTTCGAAGAAAGAGTTTATGGCACGAGTTAATGTTTATTCAAAAGTTTTGTAAGAACGTGTAAAGCGCTCTTTTTTATTGGTAAAATTATAGATTTTTATATTTATTGCGTATTATAATTATGGTAGATTAGGAGGCAGTATCATGAAGATTCGTGCAATTAGAGAAAACGAAGTAAATCAAGATGATATGAGCTTTTGTGGAAAAGTAAAATATATTTCTAATTTTATAGCTCAAGTGTTTTTGTACGCTGTTTTTGTTTTCTTTGCCGTATTTGGACTTGGTCTGGCTATCTATTTTGGTGATTTATTTTATAATATAAGCCATGGTAATACTAAAAATCCTTTGTTTGATGCGTATGTTATAGTTTCTCCTAGTATGGTACCAACAATTAAAATAGATGATGCGATCGTTGTTAAAAGAGAGGAAGGAGAAAAGTTAGATGTTGGAGATATTATTACTTTTTCTTCGATAGATCCAGCTTATCCAGGACTTACTGTTACGCATAGAATTGTTGGAAAAGAAAAAAGTACAACAGGTAAATATTTATTTAGAACTAAAGGCGATAATAATAATGTAATGGATCCTTCTATAGTAGAAGAAGATAATATTTATGGCAAAGTTATTTTAAAGATACCAAAGCTTGGTGTGATTAGAAAATTTTTGATGACTTCATATGGCTTTATGTTTGGTATTGTTTTGCCAGCCGTTGCGATTATTGTTTTTGATATATTGAAGTTGTTTAAGAAAAATAAAAAAACTGTTGTAGAAGAGGAGTTAGAGATTATATAATATTTAGGCGGTGGTGATAGGTTGGAAAAGTATGATGTAAAGTTTAAAAAGAAATTTGGACAGAATTTTTTGAAAGATGTTAATGTTGTAAAAAGAATTGTTGCTTGTGCTGATATCGAGCCTAAGTCTTTAGTTATTGAAGTTGGTCCTGGTGGAGCAATTATGACTAGAGAGCTTTCTAATGTTGCGGATAATGTTTTGGCGTATGAAATAGATTCTGATCTAAAAAATGAACTCATGAGCAGATTAGATGGCTGTAATAATGTAAATGTATTGTTTCAAGACTTTTTAAATTCTAATTTGTGTGACGATGTGCTTAATTATAGTTATGAAAATCTATATTTTGTTAGTAATGTGCCTTATTATATTACGACGCCTATTATTTTAAAATTAATAAGTAGTAAATTACATTTTAAAAAGATAGTAATGATGGTTCAAAAAGAGGTTGGTGTTAGATTTACAACTGGGCCAGGTTCTAAGGACTATGGATCTATTTCAGTATTGTTACAGTATTATTTTAAAGTAAAGAAGGAGTTTTATGTTTCAAGAGGGATGTTTGTTCCTGTACCTAATGTTGATAGTGTAATTGTATCTTTTGAAGAGAGAAAAGATAGAGAAGAAGTGTGCAATTTAGAATTTTTTGAAACTATAGTTAGAGATAGTTTTCAATTTAAGAGAAAGACTATTAAGAATAATTTAGGTAAATATGATTTAAAAGTTATAGAAGAAGTGTTACTAAAGCATGGCTTTAATTTAAATACAAGAGCTGAGAGCTTAGAAGTAGGTGTTTTTGTAGATTTAGCCAATGCTTTATATAAGAAATAATAGGAGTTATTTTGTGGATAATATTTCTTAAAAGTCGAGAGATGTTAATGAAATTACTAACAATATTTTAATTAGTAATAATACTAATAGTGAATTGGGTAATAATTCTTCTGGAAGAATGGCAATAAGAAGTGAGATTTCATGTCAGTATCATTGTTGCGAAAAAACTTACTTATAATGGTTCTATGATCTTTTATTTTTATGAAATGTCTCTTTTTGATTATTCTTTTTATGATAATGTAGATAACAAAAAAATTTCTTGTGCTAGAAGTCAATATAAAAATGGAGTGTGTATCGAACTGGAGGTAGAAGAATGAACAATAATTTAAATGATGCTAATAATTATATTAATCAAAATAATAATGTTAATATGGGAATCAATAATGGTTATATGAATGGTACTGCTGTTAATAATGGTAATTATACGAATGTTAATAATACACAAAATAATGTTATTGATGAGCAAAAGAAAAAGAACGATAGATTTTTGGTTGTTAGTATTGTTAATGGCCTTATAGGATTACCTATGGCTACTACTTTTTTTGGATTGTTTTTCTTATTTGGTGCGTTTGGTGATGCTGTGACATATGTATTTGTTATGATAATAGTTGGTGCTTATATTTTAATATCGTTTTTTTGCTTTATAATTGCTCTTGTTAGAAGTCTTGTTCAACTTTTGACAAAAAATTAAAATTTTACTTATAGAGTCTAACAGTAATATTGTTAGATTTTTTTCTTGTTCAAAACTGATTGTTTTTGAGAAATGCTTATGTTAAAGTTTAATTATATGATAAGAGGGTGATTTTTGTGGTACAAAGTGATAGCTCTAGGAAGACTATTGATTTAAAAAAGAAGATAATAAGGGAGTACATATATGTTGGCTGTACAATTTTGGCTTCCTACTTATTGCCATTAGTGGCACAAGTTTTAATGGGAGATAAAACAGGTCTTGACTATATTGGGGAGGCTTTAGCGGTTGTATTATTACTAAGACTTTTTCAAGCTATTGCTGTTATTATATTCTTTGTAGTCAATCCAATTAAAATACTTATTTCTTATAAGTCTGAATTTAAGAATATTGTACCTACAGGTAAGCGAATGTTGAGTATTATAACAACACTTCTTCCTGTGTTTGTTTCAATACTAATAATTTTTAGTATTCCAATACAGAATTATATTTTTAAGGAAAAATATCTTACTGGTAAGAATGCTTATTCTTTGACTTATGATGAGTATAAATCACCAAACGAATTTAAAGAGGAACTTGATAGAAGGGGATTTATTTATAATGCTAGTTTTGAATTATCAAGATTAAATAAAAAATATGGTAACTTTGATCAAAGATTTTCTAAGTATTATTATGAAGAAGCAACAGTGATGACGTTACCTACTAAATTGAATAATTTTTATGATAAAAAGGATGAAAATAATGTAATTACATTTGATTCTTCGAAAAAAGCACCAGGATATATTTATAATGCAATTCTGTCTTTATATAGTAAAAATGAAGATCTAAAATATGTTCCGGTAAGCAGATATAATAAAGATGCATATGCTAGTGGTAATTTTTTTCCATATTTTGAAGATTATTATATTGAGTGCAAAATAATTTATATTGATAATGATACTTATGCTATTATTGGAGTTGGGCAAAGTTATGATGTTTTCAAATATTTTGATAACAAAAGAGAAAGTTATAAGCCAAGCTATACATATCCTTATCATATGATTATATCGGAAAAAGATACTATTATTACTTTTGTTGATGGAAAATATTATCCAGATGGAGCAATTGTAAATGAGGGAGATACCTTTACAATGATACCAAATAATAACAAAAGGCCTTGGAGTGAATTTTACGAAGTCAGAAAAGTAGATAAAGTAAATATTGTGACAATTAATCAGATTGCAAAAGAGTTACAGAATGGTGTATTAAAAGAGTCTATAGATTATCATTTTAATCAACAATAAATTATAGGTATCCTAAAATAGAAGTTAAGGGTACTTTTTTGATGTTTTTTTTTACTTTTTTTCATATATATTAATGAAAGGAGTATATATGAATAGTAATACTTATGTGGTACAAAAAGGTGATACTTTATATGGTATATCTAAACAATTCAATACCAGTATGCAAAGATTGCGAGAATTAAATAATTTAAGTAGTGATATTTTGGCTATTGGGAAAGTACTTATTGTTTCTCCTAATAGTGATAGTAATCCTTCTGAATGTGTTACTTATACTGTAAAGAAAGGAGATAGTTTATATAGTATAGCGAAACAATATAATAGTACGGTGGATGCAATTAAAAGATATAATAATTTGACTTCTAATAATTTAAGTATAGGGCAAAAATTAAAGTTGCCGTGTTACATGAAAGATAATGATAATACAACTATGCCCAATTTTGTTATGTATACAGTAAAGGCTGGAGATAGTTTGTATTCAATAGCCCAACAATATAATACGACTGTTGATAAAATTAAGTCTGATAATAAACTTACTTCTAATAATTTAAGTATAGGGCAAGTGTTAATGATTGCGGATAAAACGACTGATATGATTGTTGAAGAATGTTTTGGAGAAGATGAAGTGTTGGAAGAAGATTATGTAATATATGTAGTTAAACCTGGAGATAATTTATATTCAATAGCTAGGAAATATGATACTACAGTATCAGAACTTAAAAGACTTAATAATCTTACTAGTAATAATTTAAGTGTAGGACAAGAATTAAAAATACCTAATGAGAGACGCATATATGTAGTTAAAAGAGGAGATAGTTTATATAGTATAGCGAATATGTTTAATACAACTGTTAGCGCTATTAAAAGTAAAAATAATCTTACTACTAATAATTTGAGCATTGGGCAAGAGTTAATAATTTAGAGAGAAATATAATGAAAGGATAATAATATATTTACTTAGTTTTGGTAATTTCTCTCTTACTATTTAAGAAATATATTATTTTTGATTTGTTATGGAAGAAGAATTTAATAGTGAAAAGTATGGGGGTTATTTAAAAAATAATCCAGGTTTGGGGCTTTTAAGAATACAGGTTTTTACTGCCAATCAGGCTTTTCCGTTACAGGATGTTGAAATAAAAGTCTATAAAGACATTGATGGGAAGAGGGTAGTTTTTTATAGTGGGGTTACAAACTCTAGTGGAATAATTGATAATATTAATCTTCCTACTAAGGAGGTTAAAAAAGAAGTAGAGTCGGCTGCTGATATTAAATCTACAGATTATGTTATAGAAGCTAGATATCCAAAAACTGATGTTACTCAAGAGTATGTAGTTTCTATTTATGATGACTTGAAGGTTATTCAGCCAATTAAGTTTTCTAGTGTTAGTGGAGGTTTGAATGAATAATAGTGTTATTAATTATCCTACTATACCAACTGAAATAGTAGTACATTTAGGACCTCCTGATGAGGCTGCAGAAAATGTTAGTTTACCATTTGTTGATTACATAAAGAATGTTGCTTCTAATGAGATATATCCAACATGGCCTGATAGTGCGATAGAGGCTAATATTTTGGCACAAATTTCTTTTGCATTAAATCGTATTTATAATGAATGGTATCCAAGCAAAGGTTATTCTTTTGATATTACATCGGTACCGGCTTATGATCAGGCTTTTAAAGTTGATAGCCAGGTGTTTGATAAAATATCTAAGAAGGTTGATCAGATATTTAATAATTATATTTATCGTAAAGGACAAATTCAACCATTAAGTGCCGTTTACTGTGATGGAAAAGTTACTACTTGTAATGGATTGTCACAATGGGGAAGTGTTTCTTTGGCTAGACAGAACAAAACTCCTATAGAAATACTTAGATATTATTATGGAAATGATGTTGATATATTTGAAAATGCCGCAACTGGAGAAATGATTGGAGTGTATCCAGGATATCCTATAGAAATGGGTAATGCTGGAGATAAAGTTAGAGTTATTCAAAGAGAATTAAATAGGATTTCAATTAATTATCCAGCTATTCCTAAAACACCTAGAGTAAATGGAGTGTTTGGAGTTAATACGGAAAATAGTGTTAAAAAGTTTCAGGAGATTTTCAACTTGGATCAAACTGGTGTTGTTGATTACGCTACTTGGTATAAGATTAAGTATGTTTATAATGCTGTTAAAAGAGTTTACGATATTTATTCGGAAGGAATTGTTGAGGAAGAAGCAAAATATGATTATGGGCCAACTTTAAAATATTCAGATGTGGGATTAGGTGTTAGAGTCTTACATTATGTTTTGCTTACTATTGCTTTTTTTGATCCTGATTTACCATCATTACGTTTAAATAATGTATTTAATGATAATACTAAGGCAATGGTAGTGGCCTTTCAAAAGAAGTATGGTTTACCAGCTAATGGAGAAGTTGATGCGACAACATGGAATAAAATTGTTCAAGTATATAGAGAGGTAATTGCGAATATTCCTCCAGAGTATGCTCAATATGAAGATGAATTTTTTCAAGGCAGACTTTTGGCTTTAGGAATGTCTGGTGAGGATGTAAAAATAATACAAGGATTTTTATTACAGATATGTAGGAAATTTGGAAATATACCAGGTGTTAGAGTATCAGGACTTTTTGATGATTTAATGGAAAGATCAGTCATGAAAATACAAGGACTTTTTGATATTCCGGTAACGGGAGTTATTGATCCTATTACTTGGTATAACATAGTGGAATATTCTAAAAGGTAATATTTTAAAAATAATTTCATATAATTAATGGGAGATGATTATGGTTTGAATTTTAGAATTGGTGATTTAGTAACAAGAATTTCTCATGAACATGATATCTTATTTAGAATAATAAATTTTGAAGGAGATACGGTATTTTTAAAGGGCGTTGATTTAAGATTAATTGCCGATAGTGATATTAGTGATTTGGTTAAGGTAAGTGAATATGTTGCGGATGACCAAAAGATTATTGAGAAGAATGTTCGTGATTTAAATATGGATAGAAGTCAATATTTTTATTTGCCGGGTAAAGTTTTACATATAGATGGAGATAATGATTATTTAGAACGTTGTATGACTTTTTATAAAGATATGAATATTAAGGCAAATGGTTTGTCTTTATCAGAAATGGAAATGGGTAATAAAATTATGGGCCTTTTAAAAGAATTTGATCCTGATATTGTAGTTATAACGGGACATGATGCTTATTATTCTAAGAAGAACGATATGGAAAATTTGGAAAATTATCAAAATACGGGAAATTTTATTGAGGCTGTTAAGATGGCTCGTAAGTATGAGAAAAGTCATGACAAGTTAATTATTATAGCGGGAGCTTGTCAGTCTAATTATGAAGAGTTAATAAGAGCTGGGGCTAATTTTGCTTCTAGTCCGAAAAGAATAAATATACATGCACTTGATCCAGCTATCATTGCTTCTTCTATTGCTTTAGCTGATCGGAATAAGAGTATAGACTTAATTCATTTAATTGAAAAAACAAAATATGGAAAGGATGGGATGGGTGGTATTATTACTAATGGAACAATGTATGTGGGGTATCCTAGATGACATTAGATAAAATTAAAGAGCTTGTTAAAAATAATAAGGGAGTTCCACATTCGTTTAAATTTAAGGGTACAAGAAACCAGGTTGATGAGTTCGAAGGAGTTATTACAGATTTGTATCCAGCAATTTTTATTATAACGATGGATGATGATAAAATTAAATCTTTTAGTTATAGTGATTTGCTGGTGGATAATTTAGAAATAATTGATTAGTTAGATGAGTGTTTGTTATAATTAAGATGGTGTAGGATATGAAGAATGATATGTTAGAAGTATTTTCTTGTTTAGAAGACCATCTTGGTTGGAGAGTTAGAGTTAATTATTATACGCAGTCTTTATCTAGTTTTTGTCAAAAAACTAGAGTTTTTTCTTTGGTGGATGTTAAAGTGGGAGAGGTAATTAAGGTACTGTCAGATAATATTGAGATGGATTTAGAGTTTTTTGGCCCTAATAGTTTTATTAAGACATTGGAGGTTTCTTGTCAGGAAGGCTTTTATATAAAAATATATGAAAATAAAAAATTAGATTTGATAGAGTTAAACTCTTTGATAGATGTTACTGGATATTCTTTGTCTTTGAAGAATTGTGTACTTGGTGATGATTTTATTTCGTTTTATAGAGAATTTTTAGTACAGAAGAGAAAAAGTTTGATAAGATTTAATGACTTGGTTGGTACTGATACTTTATTTTCTAAAAGGGCTAAGGTGTATTTATTTTCTAATGAACCATTAAAAGGAATGTTTAGTGATAGGAAATTTTTTGATGATGAAGATTTAAGTGGGAAGAGTGTATTTTCAATAATGGCATCTGGAGACTTTTTTTTAAATGCATGTCTTTTAGGTTGTAAAGACTTGACTTTGGTTGATATTAATGAGTATTCTTTTTATTATTTTGAAATAAAAAAAGCTATGATTAAAAAGTATAATTATCAAGAATTTATAGATATGTATAAGAATTTGACTGATATTTACTATAAGTTTGAGGCGTATAGTTCTTTTATAAGAGATGATATTAAAAAGAAAATTAAAGTTAAGTTTTCATTATATGGTGATGAAGTTTTTGCATTTATAAGGTATGTTGCTTGGTCTGATTCTTTTCAATTTAATACTAATAATATGAAGCGAAGAATTGATTTCTTTAGCAATCATAATTTATATTTAAGTAGTGAGGATGAATATAATAAACTTAGAAATATTCTTTTGGAGGATAATATTAAATTAAATATGTCGGTTTCTTCTTTATTTGACCTAGATTTTCTTGATATGAAGAGTTATGATTATATTTATTTAAGTAATGTTTTAGATTATTGCGATGTTTTTCAGTCTTATGAATTTTTACAAAAGTTAAAGGATAAGGTTTTAAATGAGAAAGGAAAAATCATATTAGTTTATAGAACTGATAAATATAAGTATTTATTGGATAAAGGTTTTGGTAATATTACTATGTACAAAACATCTTTTAATACTAGTATGGATAATGTTATTCTTTATTGTTCTTTTGATTGATTTTACCTTGTTTACTCGTGATAAAATACTTGCTTTTTGATATTTTATATTATAAAATATCCTTATAAAGTGATTATGCTTTATGAGGGAGGAAATGCATATGAAAATTACATCTGTAAATGTACGCAAAATCGAAAAAGAAGGATCTCGTATGAAAGGAATTGCTTCAGTTGTATTAGATGACAGTTTTGCTGTACATGATATTCGTATAATTGAAGGAGAAAAAGGATTATTTATAGCAATGCCTAGCCGAAAGAATGCGTTGGGTGAGTATCGTGATATAGCACATCCAATTAATCCTGAAGTTCGTGCAATGTTTGAAGAAGCAATTTTAGATGCTTATGAAAACGCTGAAGATGTTTCAGTAGAAAAAGATGCTTAAGCATCTTTTTTTGTTATATTATTATTTTATTTACATATAATTTCCTAGGAGGAACTATATGGATAAACAAGATAATAGTATGAGTAATTATAATCATGGTATAAATTTATTTGAAAGAAAGAGTTTAGTTATTACAGGCGTTAAAAAAATAGAAAATTTTGATAGTGAGCAATTTTTATTAGAAACAGTGATGGGTTTTATCATTATTAAGGGTATTGATTTAGAGTTGGTTAAATTAGATACTTTGCAAGGACATGTATCAATAAAAGGTACTATTAATGGAATAAATTATGTAGAAGAGAATGGTAGAAAGAATAAAGAAGAAAGTATTTTTAACAGACTTTTTAAATAATGAATTTAAAGATACAAATAATTTCATTAGTATTTTCTTTTGTATTTGGAGCTTTTTTTGGTATTTTGATTAACTTAAATTATAAGTTGATCTTTAATAAAAATATTAAGATAAGGATTATTGGTACTTTTTCTTTTATTTTAGATATATCTTTGCTTTATTTCTTTATAATAGAGAAAATTAATTATGGAATTTTACATATATATTTCTTATTAATACTTTTGTTGGGTATTTATATTGGTTTTACTTTGACAACTTTTTTACGTAAAAAGTGAGTTTATAAGTAAAACTTTTTTATTTCACTTGTCTATTTTTTTTGGGATGGTTTATAATATAAGGTGAAAAGGTGGGTGAATATAATGGCTAAGAAAAAGAATTCCAAAGCAGTACATAAAACGAAACTTCGGCTAGTTATTTTTGGCCTGTCTTCTTTAGCGGTTATTGTATTTACTACTTTTACAATTGGTCATTATTGGGTTGAGATATATGACAAATATAGAGAAAAACAAGATTTAGATAATAAACTTACTGATTTAAAAGATAAAGAAGCAGAATTAAGAGTGGATGTTGATAAATTACAAGATCCGGATTATATAGCAAGATATGCAAGAGAAAAATATTTATATTCAAAAGATGGAGAATTTATTATAAAGATACCAGAAAAATAAATTCTTTTTTCTTTTGTTGTGATATAATATTTTTGTGATGGAGGAAAGCTTATGATTAATATAGAAAATAATTTTTCGTTTCAGGAAAATGATATTATTGTTATAGGATGTTCGGCAGGACCAGACTCTATGGCTCTTGTAGATATGCTTTTAAAAATTCGTGAAAAGTATAGGCTTTCTTTAATAATTGCTCATGTCAATCATAATGTTAGAGAACAGAGTCTTATTGAAGCTGAGTATATGAAAAAATATTGTGAAGAAAATAAATTATTATTTGAAACAATGACTATTTTAGAATATGGCGATGATAATTTTGAAAATGAGGCTAGAAATATTCGATATAATTTTTTTGAATCAGTAGTTTTAAAATATAACGCTAATTATTTAATGACTGCTCATCATGGAGATGATTTAATAGAAACTATAATGATGAGAATGGTTAGGGGATCTAATTTAAAGGGTTATTCAGGATTTAAAAAGATAGTTGAAATGGATAATTATAAAATAGTTAGACCTTTAATTTCATATACTAAGAAAGAGTTAGAAGAATATAATGAAGAAAATAATGTTAAGTACTTTATTGACGCAACTAATAGCAGTGATAAGTATACAAGAAATAGGTATAGAAAGTATTTGTTGCCGTTTTTAAAGAGTGAAGATGTAAATGTTCATCATAAGTTTTTAAAATTTAGCGAGAATTTAAACTCGGCTTGTAATTTTATAAATAAAGAAAGAGATAAGGCTTTAAAGAGAGTTTTATTAGAAGATTCAATTGTTATTGATAAGTTCTTATTAGAGGATGAATATATTCAAAGAGAAATTCTTTATTATTTACTTAGTGAGTTTTATCAAGATGATTTGATTTTATTAGGAGATAAGCATATTAATTTACTTTTAGAGTTGATGAAGAGTAAAAAAGCTAATAGTTCTATTAATTTACCTAATGATGTTGTTGCGAATAAGTATTATAATATGTTAGAATTAAAACGTGACATTAGTGAAATAACTAGCTATGAAATAGAACTTGATGAGTATGCTACATTACCTAATGGTCATGTTATTGAGAGGGTTTTAGATACTTCTGATAATAGTAATTATACGTGTAGACTTAATAGTAGGGATATTGCTTTACCTTTAATTGCTAGAACTAGGAAAATTGGTGATAAGATGTATGTTAAAGGTATGGATGGTTCTAAAAAAATTAAGGATATATTTATAAATAGTAAAATTAAATTAGAAGAGAGAGATTCTTGGCCTATAGTATTGGATTCTAAAAATAGAATAGTTTGGGTTCCTGGTGTTAAGAAGTCAAAATACGATAAGAAAAAAAATGAGGACTATGATATAATATTAAGATATAGTTAGGAGGAAAGTTTGTGAATGTTGATAAGAAAACTGTAAAAAGAGGTTTATTACCTTATTTATTCTTATTTATAGCAATGTTAGGTATTTTCTATTTCTTTAATATTGCGAATAAGAAAGTAAATGTTATTTCATATGATGAATTTGTTGAAAAGTTAGATTCTGGTGATATAAAAGAGTTGAACTTGGTTGCTAGAGCTAGTGGATATACTTATGAAGCTAGAGGTAAGTTAGATGGTTATAAAGATAATGAGACTTTCTTTGCTAGATTACCTTTAAGTGATGAAGTAATGAAAAAGATAGTTGAAGCTAGTGATAATCAAGAATTTAAATTAGAGGTTGAACCAGATCCTGATTCATCTACATTATTACTTGTTGTAGTTAATGTATTACCATTAGTTTTATTAGTAGGAGTTGCTTTTTGGTTTTTAAATAGACAACTTGCTGGTAATAAGAGTTCATTAGATTTTGGTAAGAGTAAAGCTCGTTTAAGCAGTGATAATAATAAAGTTACATTTAAAGATGTTGCTGGTTTAAAAGAAGAAAAAGAAGAAGTTAAAGAAATTATTGATTTCTTAAAGAATCCTAAGAAGTTCCAAAGTTTAGGTGCTAGAATTCCAAAGGGTATTTTGCTATTTGGTCCTCCAGGAACTGGTAAAACGTTACTTGCTAAAGCAGTTGCAGGAGAAGCTAATGTTCCTTTCTATTTCATTTCTGGATCAGACTTCGTTGAGTTATTCGTTGGTGTTGGTGCTAGTCGTGTACGTGATATGTTCCAACAAGCTAAACGTAATGCTCCATGTTTAATCTTCATAGATGAAATTGATGCTGTAGGACGTCAAAGGGGTACTGGACTTGGTGGTGGACATGATGAAAGAGAACAAACATTAAACCAATTACTTACAGAGATGGATGGTTTTGGAGCTAATGAAGGTATAATTATCATGGCTGCTACAAATAGACCTGATGTATTAGATCCTGCATTATTAAGACCTGGTAGATTTGATAGACAAGTTACAGTAAATTTACCTGATGTTAGAGAAAGAGAAGAAATTCTAGCAGTACATGCTAAGAATAAGACTTTAGCTGAAGGCCTTACACTAGAAAATTTAGCTAAGAGAACTCCTGGTTTTTCGGGAGCAGATCTTGAAAACTTATTAAATGAAGCTGCATTACTTGCGGTTAGAAGAAATAAAACTAAAATCACTATGAGTGAGATTGATGAAGCTACAGATAGAGTTCTTATGGGTCCTGCTAAAACATCTCATAAATATAGTGAAAGTGATAGAAAACTTGTTGCATATCACGAAGCAGGACATGCTGTTGTTGGATTAAAACTTGCTAATGCTAATGATGTACAAAAAGTTACAATTATACCAAGAGGTTCTGCTGGTGGATATAATATGATGGTTCCATCTGTTGAAAAGTTATGTTCTACTAAGACTGATTTATTAGAAGAAATTACAGGGTTACTTGGTGGACGTACAGCAGAGGAAGTTGTATTTGGAGAAATTACAACTGGTGCACATAATGACTTTGAAAAGGCAACTAAGATTGCTCGTGCTATGGTTACAGAATATGGTATGAGTGATTTAGGACCTTTACAATTTGAACAACAAGAAGGTAGTGTTTTCTTAGGAAGAGATTACAATAAGATGCAACATTTCTCTAATGAAGTAGCTAATGAAATAGATATGGAAATGAGAAAGATTATTGATAATTGTCATAAGAAGGCTACTGAGATAATTAAACAAAATAGGGATTTATTAAAATTAATTGCTGAAGCATTATTAGAATATGAAACATTAACTAAAGAACAAATCGATTACTTAGTTGCTAATGGAAAGATGCCTGAAGAAGATGAAGAGACTAGTTATGAAGCAATGTCAGTTACTAAGTTAAGAGAAATTGCTAAAGAAAAGGGCGTTAAAAATTATTCTAAATTAACTAAAGCAGAATTATTAAAGGAACTAGATTCATAAATTTAGTTCTTTTTTTCTTGAAAATTATTCATTTCATATTATAATAACAACATCAGATGTTTTTTAAAAGGAGCTTGTTATGAAAAAAGAAGTTATTGAAAAAAGTGAAGAAGGTATTAAGAAATTAGAAAAGGGTGCTTCTGAATTTAAGACTTTTATATCTAAGGGAAATGTTATTGATATGGCTGTTGGTGTAATTATTGGTTCAGCTTTTGGAAAGATAGTTACTAGTTTAGTTAATGATGTTTTAATGCCTTTGATTGGAGTTGTTTTAGGAGGACTTGATTTTTCTAATTTAAGTATTAAAGTTGGCGATGCTACTGTTATGTATGGATCTTTTATTCAAAGTATAGTTGATTTTTTAATAGTAGCATTTTGTATTTTTATGATGATTAAAGTACTTGATAAATTTAAGAAAAAGGAAGTTAAGAAGGAAGAGGCTCCTAAGAAGGATGAAAATACTTTATTATTAGAAGAAATTAGAGATTTATTAAAGAAGAGAAAATAGGTTTATATTTTGGGATGTGATATTGGTGAAATGGAAAATAGGAAATATCGAGATTAAAAATCAAGTAGGATTAGCACCTATGGCTGGTATTTCTAATCCGTCTTTTATGAGAATTGTTGCGGAACTTGGATGTGGGTTTGCTGTTACGGAACTTATTAGTTCTGAGGCGATTGTTAGAGGTAATAAGAAAACTTTTGAAATGCTTAATGGTATTGATAGTTTATCTTTTCCGGTAGGTGTTCAGTTATTTGGAGGAGATCCTATTGTTATGGCTAAGGCTGCTAAGATAGTTACTGATTTATATAAAAATGTCTTTATTGATATTAATATGGGATGTCCGGTACCAAAAGTTGCTGTTAGGGCCCAGGCAGGTTCTTATTTATTAAAAGACCCTGATCTTGTTTATTCTGTTGTTAGTGCTGTAGTTGGAACAGTAGATGTTCCAGTTACTGTTAAAATTAGATCTGGATGGGATAGTAATAGTATTAACGCTGTTGAGATTGCTAAAACGATAGAAAAGGCTGGCGCTAGTGCTATTTGTGTTCATCCCAGGACAAGAAGTCAGGGATATACTGGAAAGGCTGATTGGAGTGTTATAAAGGCTGTTAAAGAGAGTGTTTCAATACCTGTTATTGGTAATGGTGATATTAAGACTTACCTTGATGCAAAGCGAATGCTTGATGAGACTTTGTGCAATGCTGTTATGATAGGTAGAGGTGTTTTAGGAAATCCTTGGTTAATAGAAAATACAGTCAATTATTTAGAGGGTAGAGATATAGTTTTAGTTAGTGATATAGAAAAAGTAGACATGGCCCTTAAACATTTAGAGTATTTGAGCAAGTTAAAAAGTGAAAAGTTAGCTTGTTTAGAAATTAGAAATCATATTGCTTGGTACTTAAAAGGAATAGAAGGAGCGAATGATGTAAAAAATAAAGTATATAAAACTACGAAACTTTATGATATAATCTATATATTAAATGAATTTAGGGAGGAGTTGTCTTTAAAACATGAAGAAAAATGAGGAAAAGGCTTTGTTTATTCAGAGATTAGCAGCATTTATTATTGATATATTTTTAATTTCATGTGTAGCTTCTTTATTTTCTTATCCGTTTTTAGATAATAAGTCTATTAATAGTTTGACGGAGAATGCTACAGAGTTAATTGAAAGTTATAGTAAGGGCGATATTGATATTGACACTTATACTTCGGAGGTTAAGGGAGTTACATATGAACTTGCGAAGAAGCAAGGGGTTACTTCTTTAATAACTATTACTTTATCGGTTTTGTACTTTGTCGTATATCAATATAAAAAGCAAGGTCAAACATTTGGAAAAAAATTATTAAAAATTAAAGTTGTTAGTTCAGATAAGGATAAGTTAACTACTAATAATTATGTTATTAGAGCATTAATTATCAATTCTATTTTAGTAGATTTAATTGGTTTAACTTTTGTAGTATTTGGTAATGTGGATGCCTATTTCTATAGTAATATGGTTTGTGGTTTTGTTAGATATGGGTTATTGTTAACTTGTGCATTTATGGTTATGTGGAGTAAATCGGGTATGGGATTACATGATAGATTAGCACATACAATGGTTGTTAAAGCTTAGAAAAGGAGAGATAGAATGAGAGAATTTACAGAACAGGAATTAGTAAGAAGGGCAAAAGCAGAAGAAATTAGATCACTAGGAATGGATCCATTTGGTCATAGGTTTGATACTAATACTAATTCTAAGAAACTTAATGAGATGTATTGTGATAAGACTAAAGAAGAATTAGAAGGCAACGAAGAGAAGTTTATTGTTGCTGGTAGAATTATGACAAAACGTCGTAAGGGTAAAGCTGGATTCTTCCATATTCAAGATAGATATGGTCAATTACAGATTTATATTCGTGAAGATGCTGTTGGAGAAGAAAATTATGACTTGTTCAAGAAGTCTGATATTGGAGATATAGTTGGTATTGAAGGTACAGTATTTAGAACTGATACTGGAGAACTTAGTATTAGAGCAGATAAGTATGTTCATTTAGTTAAGGCATTAAGACCTTTACCAGAAAAGTTCCATGGTTTAACTGATGTAGAAGAAAGATATAGAAGACGTTATGTTGACTTAATAATGAATGAGGAGTCTAGACGTGTAGCGTTTACTAGACCTAGAATTATTAGATGTATTCAAAATTATATGGATGGTTTAGGCTTTGTTGAAGTAGAAACTCCAGTTTTAACTACATTACTTACTGGGGCTAGTGCTAGACCTTTTGTTACACATCATAATGCTCAAGATTTGGATATGTATTTACGTATTGCCTTAGAGTTACCATTAAAGAGATTATTAGTTGGTGGTATGGAAGCAGTTTATGAAATTGGTCGTGTATTTAGAAATGAAGGTATGGATACTAGACATAATCCAGAATTTACAGAATTAGAAGCATACCTTGCTTATAGTAATCTTGATGGTATGATGGATATGACTGAAGAGATGTTCCAAACTATTGGTAGAGAAGTATTTGGACGTTTAAAATTTAACTGGCTTGGTCATGAAATTAACTTAGAAGGACCTTGGAAGAGAGTTAGTATGGTTGAGGCTATTAAGGAACAAACTGGTATTGATTTTAAGAAGGATATGAGTTTGGAAGAAGCTTTAAAATTAGCAGAAGAACATCATATTTCAGTTGAAGAACATGAAAAGAGTTTTGGACATATAGTTAATTTGTTCTTTGAAAAATATGTAGAAGATACTTTAATTCAACCAACATTCTTATATGGTCATCCTTTAGAAATTAGTCCATTAACAAAGAAGAATCCTGAAGATCCAAGATTTGTTGATAGATTTGAATTATTTATTGCTGGTAAAGAGTTTGCTAATGCATATACAGAGTTAAATGACCCAATTGATCAATTAGAAAGATTTGAAGCACAAATCAAAGAAAAAGATTTAGGTAATGAAGAAGCAAATGATATAGATATGGACTTTGTAGAAGCACTAGAATATGGTATGCCTCCAGCTGGTGGAATTGGTTATGGAATAGATAGATTATGTATGTTATTCTTAGAACAAGATTCTATTAGAGATGTATTATTATTCCCAACTATGAAGCAAAGATAAAAAAATTGATTTTTATAGATGTTTTCTTAAAGCAAATTCACTATAAAAATCGCTTTTTTTTTGTGAAAAATGTTGTAAATGCTTGTAAAATGGACATCATGTAGTATAATTATAGTGGGAGGTTAATTATGAAAAAACACAATATTTCAAAGATCGTTTTATTGGTTGTAACATTCTTAATGCTTGTTTCTTGGTTTTTACCAGATAAAGATTGGTCTTATATTGTAAAGCTAGTTTTATGGTTTGCTGAAGCTGTTTTACTAATAATTGCTTTACGTGATAAGAGTACAAGCCTTAAAGTAGTGCTACTTACAATGATGGCATTTATGTTACTTACTTGGATATTACCAGCTGCTTATTATTCAAATAACCAATATATTGATCAAGGTCACACTCAAATGGGATTATTTGATTTATTCAATTATCCAGTAACAGCAGTTTCTTATTTTGGCTATATAGCTTTCTTTGTATTAGCTGTAGGAGCATTCTATGGTATCTTAAATAAGATTCCTGCATATCGTACTTTCTTAGATGCTATCGTTGAAAAAGTACGTGGAACAGAAAAATTCGTATTAGTAATTATCATGTTACTACTTGCTGTTCTAACTTCTATTGGAGGTATGCAATTACCATTACTTGTATTATTTCCAATGCTAATTTCTATAATCTTATTAATGGGATTTGATAAGATTGTAGCAGCAATGACTTTAGTTGGTTCAGTTATGGTTGGTATGATAGGTTCAACTTATGCCTATGGAAATACTAATATGATTATTTCTATCTTATCTCTTGACCTTACTTCAGAAGTTATTACTAAAGTTGTTATTTTAGTATTAGGATTAGTTTTATTAGTTGCTAATGTAATGTTCTATATTAAGAAGACTAATTCAGTAACTAAGGTTATTGCTAAGGATACTAAGAAGAATATGGTTAAGAAAGAGGAAGTTGTAGAAGTTAAAGAAGAAGTTAAGGCTAGTAAAACTACTAAGTCTACTAAGAGTACTAGTAAATCTACTAAGTCTACTAAATCTACTAAAGGTTCTAAATCAACTTCTAAATCAGGCTCAAAGAAGATAAGTAAATCTTCATCAAGAAAAAATATTAAAGCAGCTGTAAAAGATGAAGAAGTAATCGTTGTTAAGGAGTCTATTAATGGAACTTCAGAAGGGTTTGTTCCAGCAAAAGTTGATTCTAAACATAGTGTTTGGCCATTCATTTTAATGTTTGCCTTACTATTTGTTTTAATGATATTAGCTTATATGCCATGGGTTAATGCATTTGGTGTTAATGCCTTTACTACTGCTACTAATTCTGTTTCAAGTTTCACATTATTTGGATTCCAAATTTTTGGAAAATTACTTGGAACAATTAATGCATTTGGTAACTGGACAGTAATTGATTTATTACTTCCATTAGCAATAGTAGTATTATTCTTAGCTTTAGTTTATAAAGTTAAATTTAATGATATTTTAGATGGTGCTGTAGCAGGTATTAAAAAAGCTTTACCTTTAGGCTTAATCGTTGTTTTGATTTATGCTTGTTTAGTAATGGTTACATATCATCCATTCCAATTAGTTATTTATAAAACTTTACTTGGAGTTGTTGATAAGTTTGGTGTGGTAGGAGTATTAATTTCATCATTATTAGGAATGCTTGCTAGTTTATTTAACGCAGATGCTACTTATGCATATCAAAGCGTATTATTATATTTAACTAGTGTAGTTACAGACGTTAGTGTTTATCCTACAATTGGTGTTATATTCCAAGCTATGTATGGATTTACAATGTTATTTGCACCAACTAGTATAATTTTAATGATTGTATTATCTTACCTAGATATTCCATATACTAAGTGGATTAAGACAATCTGGAAATTATTACTAGAATTATTAGCAGTATTATTAATAGTATTTATTTTATTAATATTACTATAGGATTATGAAGAAGACAGAAATGTCTTCTTTTTTTTGTGCTTTTTGTCACTTTTTTGTGAACGTAATTTATTGCTTTTAGGGACATACTAGAAATAAAATTAAGGTAAGGAGATGATAGATTGTTCTCAAAATTTGATGAAGATTCACAAAAAATATTATTAATGGCTAAAAAAGAAATGTTAGAGTTAAAACATCCTTATGTGGGAAGTGAACATCTTTTATTAGCTATTTTACATAATAAAAATTTAGATATTACTAAGCTGTTAGCAGAGTATAAAATAACTTATCAAAAGTATAGGGATGAAATTATAAGAGTAATTGGAGTGGGAAAAGTTGCGAATACTTGGTTTTTATATACACCTTTGCTGAAAAGAATAATAGAAAATGCTATTTTAGAAAGTAGAGATGAGGATTCGACAGTTACAGTGCAAAAACTTTTTCTTTCTTTATTAGAAGAGGGAGATGGTGTTGCGAATAGAATTTTATTAGGAATGAATATTGATGTTGATTTATTGTATGAAAAGTTTTCTGATAAGATGGAAATTCATGTTGGTAAAAGAAATAAGAATTTATATTTAGAAGAGTTTGCAGTTGATATGAATAAAAAGTGTCTTAGTGAAGGGTTTGATCCTGTTATTGGTAGAGATGATAAGGTTTCTAGATTGATTGAGATATTATTACGGAGGACAAAAAATAATCCTTTACTTATTGGAGAGGCTGGAGTTGGAAAAACAGCTGTTGTTGAAGAATTGGTACGAAGAATTTCTAAAGGAGATGTTCCTAAAAAGTTAGAGAATACGCGAGTTTTTAGTATTTCTATGTCTTGTTTAATCTCTGGTACTAAATATCGAGGTGAGTTTGAAGAGAGAATTAATAAGATAATTAGTGAACTAGAAAGTGAGCCTAATATAATTTTATTTATTGATGAGATTCATACACTAGTAGGAGCTGGTGGGGCTGAAGGCGCAATTGATGCTTCTAATATATTAAAACCTTATTTGGCTAGAGGTAAAATTAGAGTTATAGGAGCAACTACCAATAATGAATATAAGAAATATTTAGAAAAAGATAAGGCTTTAGATAGACGTTTTCAAAAGATTTATATAGAAGAACCTAATGTTGGGGATACGGAGGATATTTTATTTGGACTTAGAGATATTTATGAAGACTTTCATGGAGTTAAAATTCGTGATGAAATTATTAAATTAATAGTTGAATTGGCTGATAAATATGTTAGTGGAGGAAAGTTTCCAGATAAAGCTATCGATATATTGGATGAGGCTTGTTGTAAAACTTCAATTGTAGATAGTATTTATGAGAAAAAGAATAAACGTTTATTAATGGAAATTAACGATGTTAAGTCTAATAAGAATAAGGCAATAATTAATCATAATTATAAGTTAGCTAGTGAATTAAAAGATAAGCAATTAGAACTAGAAATAGTTTTAAATAAAAATGCTTTTAAAAATAATAAGAATAATATAATTAAAGAAATTTCTAAAGATACTATATATGATGTTGTTTATGCTAAAACAAAGATTCCGGTTAAGAAATTATTAAATTTAGATAAGAATGCTATTTATAGTTCTTTAAAGAAGAAAGTATTTGGTCAAGATGATGTTATACGAGAGGTCTTGGATGTTACTATTGGGTCTAAAATTACTAAAAATGTTCCTAAGTCACTTCTTTTGGTTGGAAAAACTGGAGTAGGTAAGACGTTGCTTGTAAAGGAATATGCTAAACTTTTATATCCAAAAGAGGCGTTTATTAGAATTGATATGAGTGAATTTAGGGAAAGTCATAGTATTAGTAAGATTATTGGATCTCCTCCAGGATATGTCGGTTATAGTGATAATAACTATATTTTAAACAGAGTGAAAAATAATCCATATTCAGTTATTTTAATTGATGAAATAGAGAAAGCACATCCTGATGTTTTAAAACTCTTTTTACAAGTATTTGATGATGGACATATGACAGATTCGATGGGAGAGTGCATTGATTTTAGCAATACAGTTATTTTTATGACATCTAATTTAGGTACTGATGTTAATAGGATTGGTTTTTTAGATACTAATGATATTATTTTTGATAGATTTAAGGCATTTTTGGGAATAGAGTTTGTTAATAGAATTGATAAGATTATATATTTTAATAATATGGATGAGAAAGCTATTAATAAGATTATTAAAGAAGAAATTAAGAGACTTGGTATTTCTATGAATGAATTTTCGAGTGATGTTATGAATAAAATTAAAGAGGAATGTAATTATAAGGAATTTGGGGCTAGACATGTTAGTAAAGTCTTGAAGAATTATTTAAATAATTCGATCAATGTAAATTAGTTTATTTTTTATAATTATTATGATATACTTACGTCACGAGGTGAAAAGGAAATGAAATTATATAACACATTGTCAAAAAAAGTTCAGGAATTTATTCCTAATGAAGAGGGTAAGGTTAAGATGTATACTTGTGGTCCTACAGTGTACAATTATGCACATATAGGTAATTTACGTACTTATATTTCTGAGGATGTTTTAGAGAAAGGTTTAAAATTTATTGGCTATAATGTAGAGAGAGTAATGAATATTACAGATGTTGGTCATTTAGTTGGTGATGGTGATGATGGAGAAGACAAGATGATGGTTGCGGCTAAGAGAGAACATAAATCTTCTTTAGAGATAGCTAAGTTTTATACTAAGTGTTTTTTTGACGATTGTTGTAAATTGAATATTAGAAAGCCTGATGTAGTATCTAATGCTACGGATAATATAGAGATGTATATTAAAATGATTACAAAACTATTAGAAGATGGCTATGCTTATATTTCTGATGGTAATGTATATTATGATACTTCTAAATTTCCTAATTATTATGAATTATCTGGTCGTAACAGTGATGATTTAATGGTTGCGGTTAGAGATGATATAGAGGTAGATGAAGCTAAGAAGAATCCATTTGACTTTGGATTATGGTTTACTAATTCGAAGTTTGATAATCAAGAGTTACAATGGGATTCACCATGGGGTAGAGGATATCCTGGTTGGCATATAGAATGTTCTGGTATTTCAATCAGTAATTTAGGAGAAAGACTAGATATTCACTGTGGAGCAGAAGATGCAATATTCCCACATCATACTAATGAAATTGCGCAAAGTGAGGCTTATTTAGGACATAAATGGTGTAATTATTGGGTTCATATGGGATTCTTAAATGATAAAAGTGGTAAGATGAGTAAATCTAAAGGAGAATTCTTGACTGTTTCATTGTTAGAAAGTAAAGGTTATAATCCTTTAAGTTATCGTTACTTATGCTTGAATTCTTATTATCATAATCAATTAGTATTTAGTTATGATATTTTAGATGGGGCTGAAAAAGCTTACTTAAAATTAAAGAATCGTATTTCTAAACTGGGTGTTGGAGAAGTAGATAAAGAAAAGTACGATATGTATGTTAAGAAGTTTGGAGATTGTATTGAAGATGACTTAAATACTTCTAATATGATTACTTTAGTTTACGATGTTTTAAAAGATGAGTCATTGAATGATGGTACCAAGAGAGAGATTATTTCTAAGTTTGATGAAGTGTTATCACTTGACTTATTAAAAGAAGATAAAAAAGAATCTAATCATGATGAGGAAATGATCAATGAGAAGATTAAATTACGTAATGAAGCAAAGAAAAATAAAGATTTTGCTACAGCTGATAAGATTAGAGATGAGTTGTTAGGACAAGGTATTCGTTTGATTGATACAAGAGAAGGAACAACTTACGAAATAATTTAATTGATTCTTAAAGAGTGTTGGTGAGTATTTACTAATACTATTTATAATACAAATATTTAATTATACTTAGTTATTTATATCTACACATTGTTTTGTGTAGATATTTATTTTATAATGGTTTTAGGAAGTGATTTTATGTCTACTAAAGAGATTAATGTATTAGTACTTGCATATTTAGGCGATACAGTTTATGAAAACTATGTGAGGAGACATTTAATAAATTTAGGAATTGGTAATGTTAATGATTTACAGAGAGAGGCTATTTCTTTTGTAAGTGCTAGTAGTCAGGCTAAGTTTGTGACGAAGATGCTTGAAGAAGACTTTTTAACAGCTGAAGAGATGGATGTTTTTAAAAGAGCGAGAAATTATAAGACGACTTCTCATCCTAAGAGTTGTGATGTTATTACATATAAGTTTGCGACAGGATTAGAGGCTGTTATTGGGTATTTAGAGTTAGAAAATAAGAAAGAGAGAATAAACGAAATTATGAAGTTTATATTGGGTGAGTAAGAAATGTTAGTATATGGAAGAAATGTTGCGAAGGAATTATTAGAAAATAATAAAAATGTTCAAAAAATAATTTTACAAGATGGTTTTAATGATAAAGAAATAAAATCACTTATTGATTTTAGAAAAATACCAGTTCAATATAAGTCAAAAAGAGAAATTGATGATTTGGCTAATGGAGTACATCAAGGTATAATCTTATTTATTCCGGATTACAAGTATAAAGATTTGGACGATGTCTTAACAGATGAGGCTTCATTTTTTGTGTTATTAGATCATATAGAAGATCCACATAATTTAGGAGCTATTGTTAGAACATGTGAAGCTGCTGGAGTAGATGCAATTATTATGCCTAGAGATAGACAAGTGCAAGTTAATGCAACGGTTATGAAGACTAGTGTTGGTACTTTAGAGAATGTTGATATTGTTACTGTTTCTAATTTGAATAACACTATTTCTGAATTAAAGAAGAATGGTTTTTGGGTAGTTGGAACGGCACTTGAGGATAGTGTTGATTACAGAAGTATTGATTATTCTTCTAAAATAGCATTAGTTATAGGAAATGAAAATTCTGGAATGTCTAATTTGGTAAAGAAATCTTGTGATTTTATTGCTAAAATACCAATGTATGGCAAGACTAATAGTTTAAATGCATCTGTTGCGGCTGGAATTATGATATATGAGGTAATCCGTAATAGAAAGTAGGTATTTATGGATTATAAAAAAATAAATGATTATGAAGTTGTCTATATGGTTCGAGAAAATGATGAAGAGGCCAGGGAAATTATATTTAATAAATATATTCCGATAGTTAGAAGAATTGCTTCTGATTATTTAGCGTTAGCGAAGATGGCTAGAATTGAATATGAAGACTTAGTACAAGAGGGTTTAATTGCTTTAAATGAAGCAATTAACAAATATAATGAACGTTCGGGAGTTTTATTTTATACTTTCTTGTGTGTTTGCGTAGAAAGAAGAATATTAACTTATTGTAGAAAAATGAATTCAAGTAAACATTATTTATTAAATACATCTTTAGATGATGAATATATTTATAGTGTTTCTGATAATGATGTGTTTGAGGCTTATTTTAATGAAATTAATTTAGAAAGAAAATTTGTTTCTTTTAAAAATTTATTTGACATTGTAGAGAGTAATATTTTTGAACTTAGATATAATGGTTTTAGTTATAAAGAAATTAGTAAGCTTTTAGATATTCCGGTTAGTACTATTGATGGAAAACTTTGTAAGATTAGGAGAATTTTAAAGGAAACGTTAAATAATACTTTATAATTGTAATTTTTGTATTTTTGTTTTACAATTATAGTAGGGTGAGTATGATGAGAGATAAGAATTCTACAAATAGTATTACTCTTGCTGAATGGCTATCTGGGTCTTATGATTCAGAGTCTGTTCATACTCTTTTTATTAATATGGATAAATCGATGAAATATCTTCATGGTAAAGGGTTTTGTGTTTCATCATTTAATCCGGCTAATATTGAAATACTTAATGGTTCTTTACAACAGATAAAATTCGATGAGATAGAAGTTATGCCTACTGATAGTGCCACAGTACAAAAAGAATTTGTTAGAGATGACATTGGAAGATCGGCATTATTACAGGTTAATATTTACTTTTACTATGGTTCTAGATATGATTTTCCTGGTAAACGTTTTTTTGGTCCAGATTTTATAAAAAATAATTTCGAACAATTTGCGGTTGTTTTACCTGATGATGATATTCCTTATTACAAGGGAATTTTTGAGAGAAAAGCGGCAGTTTATTTTAGTGACTATTCATTCCAAAAAGATAAAAGAGCCTTAGAGGGAATTGAAAATGAACTTGCTGCAACTGATGGTGGTAAAGGTAGAGCTTTGGTTAAATCTAATGGTTTAAGTACACTTGATAATTATGATTCTACTAATTCAAGAGTTAACGATAATATTTATAAACAAATTAATAGTATGAGTGATGCGGCTTATGTTAGTTTCTTTATAATTCCGTTCTTAGTGGCAATTGTTGGATTTATATTGATGTTAGTTGCATATTTTTCATGATTTTATTTGACATTTCTAAGGGTTTGTGCTATTTTAATGGTGAGCACTTGGAAGTGTTTTTATTTTGAAAAATTATCTAAGGAGAAGGATAGATATGGCTGAAAAAGAAAAGAACAAGTCTACTAAGAATAATTCAGTGGAAAAGAAGAATAAAAAGGCAGTAAAATCTACAAAGAATAAAGATGCTAAAGCTAAGCAAAGTTGTTGGGTAAGATTTAGAATTTTCTGTCATGGGGTAAAGAGTGAAACTTCTAAAGTTCACTGGCCTAGTAAGAAGGATATGGTTAAATATTCTATCGCTACTATTTTGTTTATTATTTTTTGTTCACTATTCTTTTATTTAATTGAGATTATTTTTGCTCTAATTCAATCATTAATAAAGTAGGAGGTAATTATGGATAAACAATGGTATGTAGTTAATACTTATTCTGGACATGAGAATAAAGTAAAAGAAAAACTTGAAATGCGTGCTGAATCTATGGATATGCAAGACTATATTTTTAGAGTTGTAATTCCAGAAGAGAAAGTAGTAGAAGTTAAAGATGGCGTAACTAAGGAAAAAGTTAAGAAGATGTTTCCTGGTTATATATTAGTTGAAATGGTTATGACTGATGAAGCTTGGTATGTTGTACGTAATACTCCTGGTGTTACTGGTTTCATTGGATCATCTGGTAAAGGTGCTAAACCTACACCATTACAACCTTATGAAGTTGATAAAATATTAGGAAATATGGGTATTAGTAGACTAGACGTTGATAAAGAACTTACTGAAGGTACTAAGGTTAAGATTATAGCTGGACCTTTCAATGGTATGTTTGGTAAAGTTGATTCAGTTGACCTTCAAACTCAAAAAGTTATGTTACTTGTTGATTTATTTGGACAAGAAACTTCTGTTGAGGTTGAACTAGGTCAAATAGAAAAAGCATAAAGTGCTTGAAATATATAAGACTTTATGTTATTATTTAAGGGCTATATTTAGTTTAATATAGATTTAGTGGGAAGCATGGTTTGCATTTATTAAGCGGGAATCAAGCTATTTGGACCACTCGCGAAAACTAAAAATTTATAGGAGGTGTTTTTCGTGGCAAAGGAAGCAATAAAGAAAATTAAATTACAAATTCCAGCAGGAAAAGCTACACCAGCTCCACCAGTAGGAACTGTTTTAGGTCCAGCAGGAATCAATCTTCAAGATTTTTGTACTAAGTATAATGACGCTACTAGAGAAAAAATGGGCGACATTTTACCAGTAGAAATTTCTGTTTATGATGATAGAAGTTTTGATTTTGTAATTAAGACTCCACCAGCTAGTTTCTTATTAAAGAAATATGCTAAAGTTGAAAAGGGTTCTGTTAAAGGCTCTAAACAACCAGTTGGTACTATTACTGAAGCTCAATTAAGAGAAATAGCAGAAATTAAGTTACCAGACTTAAATGCATATTCAGTTGAAGAAGCTATGAAGATTGTAGCAGGAACAGCTAAAAACATGGGAATTGCTATTGAAGGTCAAGAGTAATTCTAGTAATTAATCATATAGGTTTAACCTATGTGGAAGGAATTAGATAATAAATAAATCCGCTTTTACCACATAAGGAGGAAAGAAAATGAAAAGAAGAAGTAAGAAATATACTGAAGCTCTTTCAAAAATAGAAAAGAATAAAGTATATACTAAAGAAGAAGCTATTAAGTTAGTTAAAGAAACATCTACTAGTTCTTTTGATGGTTCTGTTGAAGTTGCTATGAGATTAAATCTTGATACTAAAAAAGCAGATCAACAATTAAGAGGTGCAATTGTACTTCCTAAAGGAACTGGTAGGACTAAGAAAGTATTAGTAATTGCTAGAGGTGAAAAAGCTAATCAAGCAAAAGAAGCAGGTGCTGACTATGTTGGTGATGTAGATATGCTTGAAAAGATTGAAAAAGAAAATTGGTTCGATTTCGATACTATGATTGCTACACCTGATATGATGCCATTACTTGGTAAATTAGGTAAGGTTTTAGGACCAAAAGGTTTAATGCCAAATCCAAAGACTGGTACAGTTACTGTTGATGTAGTTAAAGCTATTGAAGAAGTAAAAGCTGGTCGTGTTGAATATAGAACTGATAGTTATGGTAATATCCATGGTATTATTGGTAAGGTATCTTTCTCAGATGAAGATTTACTTGCTAACTTAGATGCGTTCGTTACACATATAATTAAATTAAGACCTTCAACAGTTAAAGGTGATTATGTTAAGAACATTTCTGTAGCTTCTACAATGGGTCCTGGAATTAAAGTTGAAAATAACTTTGACAAATAGGATATAATAAGTTATAATAAAGACAATTTGTTGGTGCCATAGACAGTAGGTGTAAAAGTAAATCCTACCGAGGACTTTAATTAGTATGAAAAGTTTCTTGGCGGTCTATGTTAAGAAACTTTTTTATGGCATCCTTACATATAAGATGAGGAGGTGTTTTATGGCAAGTGAAGCAATCTTAAAGCAAAAACAAGGTGTAATTGATGAGATTAAAGATCGTATTCAAAATGCTACTACTGTTGTTTTATTCGATTATCGTGGTATTACTGATAGTGAAGCAAAAGAATTACGTATCAAATTAAGAGAAACAAACTCTGATTACAAAGTTTATAAGAATACTTTAATGGCGCGTGCTTTTAATGAATTAGGCATCGATTTAAATGATTCTTTAAATGGACCTAGTGCTTTTGCATTTGGTACAGATCAAATAGCACCAATTAAGACTTTGTCTGATTTTGCTAAAAATCATCCAGCATTAGTTTTAAAAGTAGGGATTGTAGATGGAGAAAAAGCTGATCAAGCTAAGTTAGCAGAATATGCTACTATACCATCAAGAGAAGGTCTACTTACTATGCTTGCTGGTGGTATGATGGGTATCGCAAGAGACTTATCAATTTGCTTAGACTTATATAGTCAACAAAAAGAAGATTAATTTAAAAAAATAAAATATATTTAGAGGAGGAATAGGAAAATGGCTAAATTAACAAGAGACGAATTTATCAGTAGTTTAAAAGAAATGAATTTATTAGAAATTAAGGAATTAGTAGATGCAATGAAAGAAGAATTTGGTGTAGATCCAAGTGCTGTTGCTGTTGCTGCACCAGCTGCTGGAGCTACTGCTGATGAAGGTCCAAGCACAGTTACTGTTTCAATAGCTGATGCTGGAGCTGCTAAAGTTGCAGTTATTAAAGTTGTTAAAGAAATTACTGGTTTAGGATTAAAAGAGTCTAAAGATATCGTTGATGCAAACGGTGTTGTTAAAGAAAACATTGCTAAAGCTGAAGCTGATGAAATTAAAGCTAAGTTAGAAGAAGCTGGAGCTACTGTAGAAGTTAAGTAATTAACTTCTCTTTTTTTGTAAAATTATGTTAAAAATATAAAAAAATGTTTGACATATATTTTGTTTTGTTGTAATATATGTTTCGAAAGGAAGAAAACTGATATTTTTATAATGGTTTTCTTCTTTCTTTTTTTGAGGAGATTAAAAATGGGACAATATTTTACTAACGAGAAATTACCTAGTAATGTTCGAAAGACTGAATGCTTTGTACTAGGACATAAGTTTACATTTTTAACTGATAATGGTGTTTTTTCAAAAGACGGTTTGGATTTTGGCAGTAGACTTCTTCTTGAGACAATCCCGCTTGAAGAAGTTGGAGGCAAAATTCTTGATATGGGTTGCGGTTATGGAGTTTTTGGTGTTGTTATAGGTAAACTTACTGAAGCGCATGTTGATATGGTAGATGTTAACTTACGTGCTATGCATCTAGCTGTTAGAAATGCAAAGGAGAATGGTGTTTCTAATGTAGATGTTTTCGAGAGTAATGTTTATGAAAATGTTAAGTCAAAATACTCTACTATAGTTACTAATCCTCCGATAAGGGCTGGTAAAAAAATAGTCTATGATATAGTGATGAATGCAAAGAATTACTTAGAAGAAGACGGAAAACTCTTCTTGGTTATTCGTAAGGAGCAGGGTGCAAAATCGCTAATTATCGACTTAAAGAAAATATACAATGTTGATATATTGGAAAAGAGTAAAGGATTTTTTATAATTAAATGTAGTTTGTAATTGACAAGTTATTATCTTTGAGTAGATAATATAGGTTGCTGACTTTATTTTATTAACAAAAATCTATCAGAAAAATATTGTGTGGGGTGAAAAAGAGTGTCATATAAAATAGTAAAATCAGGTGACTACCGTGAGAGAAGAAATTTCTCTAAAATTAGAAATACCTACGAATTGAAAGATTTGTTGGAAATTCAAAAAAAATCATATAAATGGTTCCTTGATACAGGAATAAAAGAAGTATTTGAAGATCTATTTCCAGTAGAAAATTTCTCTGGAACTTTATCACTTGAATTTGGAGATTATCATTTTGATGAACCAAGATATTCAATTAAAGAAAGTAAAGATCGTGAAAGTACTTATGCTGCTCCATTAAGAGTTGAAGTTCGTTTATTTAATCGTGAGACAGGTGAAGTAAAAGAACAAGAAATTTTCATGGGTGATATGCCTATGATGACAGACTCTGGAACATTTGTAATTAATGGCGCTGAACGTGTTATTGTTTCACAATTAGTTCGTTCTCCAAGTGTATACTTTAATCGTGAGATTGATAAGTCTGGTCGTGAATTAATTACTTCTCAAATTATACCAACTCGTGGTACTTGGTTAGAGTTTGAGACTGATGCTAGAGATGTATTATATGTACGTATTGATCGTACTAGAAAAGTAACTTTAACTACTTTACTTAGAGCATTTGGATTATCTACTGATGAAGATATCTTTAAAATGTTTGGTGAAGATGAGTATTTAAAAAATACTATTGCTAAAGATTCTACTAAGAATACAGATGAAGCATTAATTGAAATTTATGAAAAATTAAGACCGGGAGAACCAGTTACACTTGATTCTTCTAAGAACCAAATTATTACTAGATTCTTTGATGAATTTAGATATGATTTAGCAAAAGTTGGTCGTTATAAATTTAATCGTAAGTTAAATGTAGCAGATCGTTTATTAAATCAAGTTCTTGCTGAAGATATTACTAATAATGGTGAAGTTGTTTTAGAGAAGGGAACTCAAATAACTAAGGCTAATATGGATATCTTAAAAGAAGCACTTGCTAATGGTTTTGGTTTAACTGAAGTTAAAATTAATGAAGAATTAGACCAATATAATAAAGTACAAATCGTTAAGATCTTTAGTCCTAATGATAAGAAAAAGAAACTTGATGTTATTGGAAATGATCAAAGTATTGAGGTTAAACGTTTAACTATTTCTGATGTTTATGCATCTGTATCTTACTACTTAAATTTATTACAAGGTGTAGGAAACTTTGATGAAATCGATCATTTAGGAAATAGACGTATTCGTCAAGTTGGCGAACTTTTACAAAATCAATTTAGAATTGGTGTTTCTAGAATGGAGAGAGTTGTTCGCGAGAGAATGACTACTCAAGAAATGGAAGAAGTTACTCCTAAGACTTTAATTAATATTCGTCCAGTTACTGCTGCTATGAAAGAATTCTTTGGTAGTTCACAATTATCACAATTCATGGATCAAACAAATCCTATTGCTGAACTTACTAATAAACGTCGTCTTTCTGCGTTAGGACCTGGTGGACTTTCTCGTGATCGTGCTGGTGTTGAAGTACGTGATGTTAATAGTTCTCACTATGGACGTATTTGTCCAATCGAATCTCCTGAAGGACCAAACATTGGACTTATTACTTCACTTGCTAGTTATGCAAAGATTGATGAGTATGGTTTCGTTATGTCACCATATCGTAAAGTAGTAGATTGTCAAATTACTGATGATGTACATTACTTAACCGCAGATGAAGAACTTGATTATATTATTTCACAATCTACAGTTGAAACTGATGAAAATAATAAAATTATAAGTGAACAAGTTAATGCTCGTTTCCGTGGTGAAAATATTTTAGCAAAACCTGAACAAGTTGATTATATTGATGTTAGTCCACAACAAGTTGTTTCAGTTACAACAAGTTGTATTCCATTCCTAGAACATGATGATGCCACTCGTGCTTCAATGGGTGCTAACATGCAACGTCAGGCTATGCCATTAATCAAGACTGAGGCTCCATTTGTTGGAACAGGTGTTGAATATATTGCTGCAAAAGACTCTGGTGTTGAAGTTGTTGCTAAAAACGATGGTATTGTTGAATATGCAGATGCTAAGAAAGTTGTTGTTAAGACTAAAGAAGGAAAAGATACTTATAGATTACAAAACTTTGAGTTAGCAAACTCTAGTATTTGTTCACATCAAAGACCTATAGTTCATCCTGGAGATGTTGTTAAAGCAGATAAGACTATTCTTGCTGATGGTAACTCTACTGATAAAGGAGAACTTGCTTTAGGTAAAAATATGACAGTTGCTTTCATGACATTTAATGGTTATAACTATGAGGATGCTGTTATTTTAAATGAAAACTTAGTTAAAGATGATAAATTTACTTCATTACATCTTGAAGATTATGAGATGCAATGTCGCGAAACTAAATTAGGACCTGAAGAAATCACAAGAGATATTCCTAATGTTTCTGAAGAAGCTCGTCGTAATTTGGATGAAAATGGTATCATTACTATTGGTACAGAAGTTAGAGAAGGAGATATCTTAGTTGGTAAAGTTACTCCTAAGGGTATGGCTGAACTTACTTCTGAAGAAAAATTACTACATGCAATCTTTGGTGAGAGGACTCGTGAAGTTCGTGATACATCATTACGTGTTCCACATGGTGGTGATGGTATCGTTCACGATATTAAGATTTATTCTCGTAAAGATAATGATGAATTACCTGCTGGTGTTAGTAAAGTAATTCGTGTTTATATAATTCAAAAACGTAAGATTCAAGTTGGAGATAAGATGTCTGGTCGTCATGGTAATAAGGGTGTTATTTCACTTATTCTTCCACAAGAAGATATGCCATATTTACCAGATGGTACTCCAGTTGATATTATGTTAAATCCACAAGGTGTTCCTTCTCGTATGAACTTTGGACAGATTCTTGAAATTCATATGGGTATGGCTTGTAAGAAACTTGGTGTACATATTGCTACTCCAGTATTCGATGGTGCTCATATTAGTGATATTAAAGATATGATGAAGGAAGCTGGAATGGATGAAGATGGTAAGACTGTTCTATATGATGGTCGTACAGGTGATCCATTCGATCATAGAATTGCTGTTGGTGTAATGTACATGATTAAATTACATCACATGGTTGATGATAAATTACATGCTCGTTCTACTGGACCTTATTCATTAGTTACACAACAACCTCTTGGTGGTAAAGCACAATTTGGTGGACAGAGATTTGGTGAAATGGAAGTTTGGGCATTATATGCATATGGTGCTGCTCATACATTACAAGAAATTTTAACGGTTAAATCAGACGATGTAATTGGTCGTGTAAAAGTATATGAATCAATTATCAAAGGTCAAGAAATTAATCAAGCTGGTGTTCCAGAATCATTTAGAGTATTAATGAAAGAGTTCCAAGCTTTAGGACTTGATATTTCTATAATTAATGATAATGGAGAAACATTACAATTAAAAGAAATCGAAGAAGCAGAAGATAGAGATGATAATAATTCTTCTATGGATGAGTTTGATTCAATACCTGTTCCTAATGTTGTTCCTGAACCAGATGGAGAAGATTCATTAGAAGATGAATACTCTGATGAAGATGAGGATGAAGAACCAGACTTCGATGAAAATTATGAAGATTATATGAATGGTGAATTTGATGGTGATGAAGATTTTGAGGAAGGAGCTGATCTTTAATGATAGAAGTAAATAAGTTTGATGCATTAAAAATTGGTATCGCTTCTCCTGAAAAAATTCGTGAATGGTCTTATGGAGAAGTAAAGAAACCAGAAACTATTAATTATCGTACACTTAGACCTGAAAGAGATGGACTTTTCTGTGAAAAGATATTTGGACCAACTAAGGACTTTGAATGTGCTTGTGGTAAATATAAGAGAGTTCGTTATAAAAATATCGTATGTGATAGATGTGGAGTTGAAGTTACTCGTTCTAAAGTTCGTCGTGAACGTATGGGACATATTGAGTTAGCAACTCCAGTATCTCATATTTGGTTCTTTAAAGGTGTTCCTTCTCGTATGGGACTTGTACTAGATATGAGTCCAAGAGATTTGGAAGAGGTATTATATTTTGTTAGTTATGTAGTTATTGATAAAGGAAATGCTCCACTTGAAAATAAGCAAACTTTATCTGAAAAAGAATATCGTGCTTATTATGAGAAATATGGTACTGGCTTTAGAGTTGGTATGGGAGCAGAAGCTATTAAAGAATTATTAAAGAAAGTTGATTTAAAGAAAGAAATCGATGAAATAACTAAAGAACTTGAGACAGCTCAAGGTCAAAAGAGAACTAGATTACTTAAGAGGCTTGATGTTTTAGATGCTTTCTATGCATCTGGCAATAAACCTGAGTGGATGATTATGGATTGTATTCCTGTTATTCCACCAGAATTAAGACCAATGATTCAACTTGATGGTGGTAGATTTGCTACTAGTGACTTGAATGATTTATATCGTCGTGTTATTAACCGTAATAATCGTTTAAAGAAACTTATTGATTTAGGTGCTCCTACTATCATTATTCAAAATGAAAAACGTATGTTGCAAGAAGCTGTTGACTCATTATTTGATAATGGACGTCGTGGTAGAAGTGTAACAGGTGCAGGAAATAGACCTTTAAAATCATTATCTAGTATGTTAAAAGGTAAACAAGGTCGTTTCCGTCAAAACTTATTAGGAAAACGTGTTGACTACTCTGGTCGTTCAGTTATCGTTGTTGGACCAAGCTTAAAGATGTATCAATGTGGTATTCCTAAGGAGATGGCTTTGGAATTATTTAAACCACATGTTATTCATGGTTTGGTTTCTAAAGATATAGCTCATAATATTAAAGCTGCTAAGAGATTAATTGAAAACCAAGATCCTGTTGTTTGGGATGTTGTTGAAGAAGTTATTAAAGAGCATCCAGTTATGCTTAACCGTGCTCCTACACTACATAGATTAGGTATTCAAGCATTTGAACCAATCTTAGTTGGTGGAAAGGCAATTCGTCTACATCCATTGGTTTGTCCAGCATTCAATGCAGACTTCGATGGTGACCAGATGGCTGTACACGTTCCATTATCAGAAGAAGCACAAGCTGAAGCAAGATTATTAATGCTTGGTTCTAACAATATTCTTCATCCAAAATCAGGAGATCCAATCGTTACTCCATCTCAAGACATGGTTTTAGGTAACTACTATATAACTATGGAAAAAGCTGGAGAAGTTGGAGAAGGAAGAGTATTTAAAAATACTAATGAAGCTTTAATGGCTTATGAACGTAGAGAATTAACTTTACATGCAAGAATTGCTGTACCAGTTGATTCATTCAAATATAAATTATTTACTGAGAGTCAAAAAGGTAAATACTTAGTTACTACTGTTGGTAAAATTAAATTTAATGAAATCTTACCTGATTCATTTGCATTTATAAATGAACCAACAGATGATAATATTTCTAATATTACTCCTAATAAGTATTTCTTAGAGAAGGGTACTAATATACCTGAGGCTATTAAAGAAATGCCATTAGTAAAACCTTTTGCAAAAGGTACATTAGAAAAGATAATTGCTCAAGTATTTAAACGTTATAAAACTACTGAGACTTCTACAATGCTTGATAACTTAAAAGACTTAGGTTTCAAATATTCAACTTTAGCAGGTATTACTGTTAGTATGGCTGATGTTGTTACTAGTAAACATAAGAATGAAGTTGTTGCTGAAAGTCAAAAATTAGTTGATAAGATTAATAAACAATATAAACGTGGTTTAATTACTGAAGAAGAACGTTACAATAAAGTAATTGAAACTTGGAATGCTGCTAAGGATCAAGTTCAAGCAGAACTTGAAGAAATAGCTAAGAGCGATGTTGATAATCCAATCTTCATGATGATGCATTCTAAGGCTCGTGGTAACATTTCAAACTTTACTCAAGTTGCTGGTATGCGTGGTATCATGGCAAAACCAGATGGTTCTTCAGTAGAAATTCCAGTTCTTTCAAACTTCATTGAAGGATTATCAGTTGCTGAATTCTTCTTATCTACACATGGTACTCGTAAAGGTTTAGCAGATACAGCATTAAAGACTGCCGATTCTGGATACTTAACTCGTCGTTTAGTTGATGTTAGTCAAGATATGATTGTTCGTGAAGAAGATTGTGGTACTGACCAAGGTGTTGTAGTACATGACTTTATCAATGAAAAGACTGGTTCAGTTATTGAAAGTTTAAGAGATCGTATTGTTGGTAGATTTGCTAATAAGAAGATTATTAATCCTGAAACTAAAGAAGTTATTGTTGATAAACTACAAATGATTACTGAGTCACTTGCTGATAAAGTAATTGCTGCAGGTATCAAAGAAGTAGAAATTCGTACAATCTTAACTTGCGGCACTGTAAATGGTGTATGTCAAAAATGTTATGGACGTAACTTAGCAACAGGTAACTTAGTTGAAATAGGTGAGGCTGTAGGTGTTATGGCTGCTCAATCAATTGGTGAACCTGGTACTCAGCTTACAATGCGTACATTCCATACTGGTGGTGTTGCAGGTGTTGAAGATATTACTCAAGGTCTTCCTCGTGTACAAGAGTTGTTTGAAGCGCGTAATCCAAAAGGTAAAGCAACGATTGCGGAAATCGATGGTACAGTTTCTAAGATTAAAGAAGACCATGGTAAATATAAGATTAGTGTTACTAATAAATTAGAGACAAAAGAACATGTAACTAATTATGGTGCTAAATTATGTGTTGATAAAGGTAGTGAAGTACACTGTGGTGATAGACTTACTGAAGGTGCAATTAGTCCTAAGGAATTACTTGCAGTTACAGACCCATTAACAACACAAGAATATATCTTAAAAGAAGTTCAAAATACATACCGTTCTCAAGGTGTTGATATTTCAGATAAACATATCGAAGTTATTGCTAGACGTATGATTTCTAAGATTAGAATTGTTGAATCTGGTGATACAAGATTCTTACCAGGTAGTTTAGTTAACTTCCGTGAATTTACAGATGGTAATAAAGATGCAGTTATTAAAGGTAAAAAACCAGCTCGTGGTGTTCCATTACTACTTGGTATTACTAAGGCTGCACTTGAAACCGATTCATTCTTATCAGCAGCATCATTCCAAGAGACAACTAGAATTCTAACTGATGCCGCTATAAAAGGTAAGATTGATCCATTATCTGGATTAAAAGAAAACGTTATTATCGGTAAATTAATTCCAGCAGGTACTGGAGCTAAGAATTATCGTGATGTTGACTATGAATTAAAAACAGAATTTATGGATGATGAACCTTTAGAAAAACTAGAAGACCAATTTATGGAATAGTTTACAGAACACAGTAATTGTGTTCTTTTTTTTTCTTGTAAAAAAATAATATTATAGTTATAATAATGTTAGAGTAGAGAGGTGTTTGTAGTATGGATAGTTCAATTGATTTAACAATTCTTTTTTGGCTTTTCCTTATTTGTTATTTGGCTTTTTATCTTTATGGAAGATATTATTTCTTTAAAAAGATAGGAGAAGATGGATGGAAAGGATTAATTCCTATATATTCTGAGGCTTTGTATTTCAAAAAAGCTAGAGAAAATCCTGTTATTGCTGTTGGATTAATTTTAATGTATTTTGTATTTTTATTCTTAACTATTTCTTTTGCAGGGCTTAAAGAATTAGTTGGTACTTGTATTTTTATACAGATAGTGTGCTTGGTATTCTTTATGTTTTATTATTTAAAGGCTAGTCATTATATTAGTGAAAAGTTTAAAAGAGGAAGTTTTACAACTCTTGGTTTAGCCCTTTTGCCTTTTATTATGATTCCAGTCATTGGATTAAGTAATAAATATAGATGGCATAGATTTGTTAAAGTTGATATTGGAGTATGGGATGAAGATTTCTATAGTAGAAAAATAACTGTTGGAGAAATGTGTTTTACTAATATATTTATGATTTTATGTGTATTAGTAGAGATTTATATATTTGCCTATATTTTCATACTTGGAATTCCAGAAGAAATATTATTTGATATTATTTGGGAACCTAGTTTTATTGTTTTCTTTTCAGTTATATTCATATTTATAGCTGTTGTAGGAACCTTACTTGTATATTATGGTAATGTAGGTTTAAGAAAATATAGAAGAAAATAGATAAACATTATTAAAATGTTTATCTTTTTTTTAATATTTGCATAATATTTATTGACATTGATTTTGGTTGGTGTTATATTATTCTTGCTGATTAAATATCTTTGCTTTTTAGCAAAGTTTTATTTAAAGGGTAAAATGATACACCTGGATATGTGTAAAGAAAGGAGATATATTTTATGCCTACAATTAACCAATTGGTTCATAAAAATCGTAAAGATAAGGTAAGAAAGAGTAAAGCCCCTGTTCTTGGAGTTGGAATCAATACAATTCAAAAGAAAGCAACTGAAGTTAATTCACCTCAAAAACGTGGAGTTTGTACTCGTGTTGGTACTAAGACACCTAAGAAACCAAACTCAGCATTACGTAAGTATGCTCGTGTTCGTTTATCTAATGGTAAAGAAGTTGATACTTATATACCTGGTATCGGACATAATTTACAAGAGCACAGTGTTGTTTTAATTCGTGGTGGTCGTGTTAAGGACTTAATCGGTGTACGTTATCATATCATTCGTGGTACTTTAGATACTGCTGGTGTTAAAGATCGTAAACAAGGTCGTAGTAAATATGGTGCTAAAAGACCTAAGTAAAAAATAAATTAGTGAAGGGAGGAAATTAAAATGCGTAAGAGACGTGCAGTTAAAAGAGACATTTTACCAGATCCAATATATAAGTCAAAAGTAGTTGCTAAACTAATTAATACTATTATGTTAGATGGTAAAAAAGGTACAGCTCAAACAATTGTTTATGAAGCATTTGACAAAGTTAAAAATAAGGCTGGTAAAGATCCACTAGAAGTATTTAATGCTGCTATGGAAAATATCAGACCACAACTTGAAGTTAAGAGTCGTCGTGTTGGTGGTTCTAACTATCAAGTACCTATAGAAGTTACACCTGCTAGAAGTCAAGCTTTGGCTTTAAGATGGTTAACAAAATATTCTCGTGACCGTGGTGGTAGAGGAATGGCTGATAATTTAGCTAATGAAATAATTGATGCATCTAATGGTACTGGTGCAGCAGTTAAAAAACGTGAAGATACTCATAGAATGGCTGAGGCTAATAAAGCTTTTGCACATTATAGATGGTAGGAAAGGGTAGAATATGGCAAGAGATACGTCTTTAGAGAAGACAAGAAATATTGGAATAATGGCTCATATCGATGCAGGTAAAACTACTTGTACCGAAAGAATTTTATTCCATACAGGAGTTACTCATAAAATTGGTGAGACTCATGATGGTGAATCTCAAATGGACTGGATGGAGCAAGAGCAAGAACGTGGTATTACTATTACTTCTGCTGCTACTACAGCTCATTGGAAGGGTTACCGTTTAAATATTATCGATACTCCTGGTCACGTAGACTTTACTATCGAAGTTTCTAGATCACTTCGTGTATTAGATGGTGCAGTTGCATTAATCGATGCACAAGCTGGTGTTGAACCTCAAACTGAAACAGTTTGGAGACAAGCATCTGAATTTAAAGTTCCAAGAATTATTTTCGCAAATAAAATGGATAAAATGGGTGCTAACTTTGAATATAGTTTAAAAACTATTAAAGATCGTTTAGGAGTTAATTCTAAACCTATTGAATGGCCAATAGGTGCTGAATCAGAATTCAATGGTGTTATTGATTTAGTTACTATGAAAGCATATCATTATGATGGTCAACAAGCAGAGAATGCAGAAGAAATAGAAATTCCTGCAGACTTAAAAGCTGTTGCTGAAGAAAAACGTGCTGAATTAATAGATGCTGTTGCTGAATTTGATGATGAAATGATGGAAACATACTTAGATGGTGGAGAAGTTTCTGTTGAAATGATTAAAAAAGCAATCAGAAAAGGAACTTTAGCTGCTGAATTCTTCCCAGTTATGTGTGGTACTGCACTTGGTAACAAAGGTATTAAGTTATTACTTGATGCAGTTCTTGATTATTTACCAAGTCCATTAGATATTGAATCTATTAAAGGTACTACATTAGATGGGGATGAAGCTGTTCGTCATCCAAGTGATAGTGAACCATTTGCTGCATTAGCATTTAAGGTTATGACTGATCCATTTGTTGGACGCTTAACTTTCTTCAGAGTTTACTCTGGACATTTAAGTGGTGGTAGTTATGTACTTAACTCTACAAAAGATGTTAAAGAAAGAATTGGACGTATACTACAAATGCATGCTAATACTCGTAAAGAAATTAGTGATGTTTACACAGGTGATATCGCTGCTGCAGTAGGATTAAAGAATACTACAACTGGTGATACATTATGTGATGAAAAGAAACCAATTATTTTGGAAAGCTTAGTTGTTCCAGAACCAGTTATTCAATTAGCTGTTGAACCTAAGTCAAAAGCTGATCAAGCTAAGATGTCATTAGCTTTACAAAAATTAGCTGAAGAAGATCCAACATTCAAAGTTCATACTGATCATGAAACTGGTCAAACTGTTATCGCTGGTATGGGTGAATTACACCTTGATGTATTAGTAGATCGTATGAGACGTGAATTTGGTGTTGAAGCTAATGTTGGTGCTCCACAAGTTGCTTATCGTGAAACTATCAGACAAGCAGCTGATTGTGAAGGTAAATATATTAAACAATCTGGTGGTCGTGGACAATACGGACACGTTTGGGTTAAATTTGAGCCAAATCCAGATAAAGGATACGAATTCGTTGATCAAATCGTTGGTGGTGTTGTTCCTCGTGAATACATTCCAGTTGTTGACAAAGGATTACAAGAAGCATTACAAACAGGTGTACTTGCAGGATATCCTATGATAGATGTTAAGTGTACATTATTTGATGGTTCATACCATGATGTAGACTCTAACGAAATGGCATTTAAGATTGCTGCTAGCTTTGCATTAAAAGAAGCTAAGAATAAATGTAAGCCAGTATTACTTGAGCCTATTATGAAAGTTGACGTTACTACTCCAGATGAATATTTTGGTAATGTAATGGGTGACTTAACTGCTCGCCGTGGTAAACCATTAGGTCAAGAATCACAAGGTAATGCTGTTAAACTTAGTGCTATGGTTCCACTTTCAGAAATGTTTGGATATGCTACTAACTTACGTTCAAATACACAAGGTAGAGCAACATTCGTAATGTTCCCAGATCATTATGAAGAAGTTCCAAAAAACATTGCTGATGAAATTATTAAGAAAAGTGGAAATTAATTAAATTAGTATCAAAATAGTTGAAAAAACTTCAATTATTAGATAAAATATATTTTGTATATATAAGGAGGAAATTTTAATATGGCAAAACAAAAATTTGATCGTTCAAAACCACATGTTAATATTGGTACAATTGGACACGTAGATCATGGTAAAACTACATTAACTGCTGCTATTACTAAATGTTTAGCTGGTAAGAATGGAAATGAAGCTGTTGCATTCGATAATATCGATAAAGCACCAGAAGAAAGAGAACGTGGTATTACTATCAACACTGCACATGTTGAATATAGTACAGATAAGAGACATTATGCACATGTTGACTGTCCAGGACATGCTGATTATGTTAAAAACATGATTACAGGTGCTGCTCAAATGGATGGAGCAATCTTAGTTATTGCTGCTACTGATGGACCTATGGCACAAACTCGTGAACATATCTTACTTGCTCGTCAAGTTGGAGTACCTAAAATGGTTGTTTTCATGAACAAATGTGATATGGTTGACGATCCTGAATTATTAGATTTAGTAGAAATGGAAATTCGTGACTTATTAACTGAATATGGTTACGATGGAGATAACACTCCAATTATTCGTGGTTCTGCACTTAAGGCTCTTGAAGGAGATCCTGAATGGGTAGGAAAAATAGATGAATTAATGGATGCTGTTGATGAATGGATTCCAACTCCTGAAAGAGATAACGATAAACCATTCTTAATGAGTATTGAAGACGTATTCACAATCACTGGTCGTGGTACAGTTGTTACTGGACGTGTTGAACGTGGTATGTTAAAACTTAATGATGAAGTTGAAATCGTTGGTATTAAACCAACTAAGAAAACAGTTGTTACAGGAATTGAAATGTTCCGTAAACAATTAGACTATGCTGAAGCTGGAGACAATGCTGGTGTATTATTACGTGGTATTTCTCGTGAAGAAGTTGAACGTGGACAAGTTCTTGCTAAACCAGGAAGTGTTACACCTCATCATAAATTCAAAGCTACAGTTTATGTACTAAGCAAAGAAGAAGGTGGACGTCATACTCCATTCTTCACAAACTATCGTCCTCAATTCTATTTTAGAACTACAGACGTAACTGGTGTAATTACTTTACCAGAAGGTACTGAAATGGTTATGCCAGGTGATAACGTTAATATCGAGGTTGAATTAATTCACCCAATCGCACTTGAACAAGGTACTAAATTCTCTATCCGTGAAGGTGGACGTACTGTTGGTGCTGGTAACGTTACAGAAATCATTGGCTAATTATAGCTATAGCAAATTAAAAGCGGCTGTCTTTGACAACTGCTTTTTGTTTTGCAACTAAAAATAGAATAGTAGATCTACTATTCTATTTGTTCTTATTAAAGTTTTTATAGAGATTATATGTAAAACTATTTAGGACTATATCAAATTCTCCTATATATTCTGTTACTAGAGTATTGAATCCTAGTTTCATTTCATTTAAACCGGAGTATGGATTTTTTTCTTGGAATTCTCCAACTACAGCGTTCATATTTAAGTATTTATATCCTAAATAATTATAATCCATGATCATTTGCCATTTAATTAGATAGCTAGCATTAAGAGAAGATAACTTTTCATTGAAACCATCCGTTAAAATATAAGCTGCATTATCAAAATTAATTACTATGGCACCACCAATAATCATTCCATTTGGATACTTCTTTAGGAGTTCTGTTGCTAGTAACATATTGTTTTTGTAAGTACTAACTAATTTATCAGACTCCATTTTCTTATTTAGAATATTATTTCGCTCACGTTCGTTTGGAGCATAACTTTGAATTTGATTAGCAAGTTGTTCATTATTTAAAAGTTCATTTTCATACATTTTTCGACTATTAACAATGAAAATCTCAGTATTTATTTGAGCATAATATATATCTATTGCTTCACCAAAGTTTTGTATTAATTCTTCAAAATACTTTAATGGTTTTCTTTCCTTTTGTTTGATAAAAGGATATAGATCTTTGACATTGCGATTTGGATCTTTATATACTTCAATACCAATATTAGAAGCTTTTCTTATCTTGTTTCTAGTTCTTTTATCAAAAGTATTAAACAATTCATCATTACTTTTATTTAGAAGTACTAAAGCTTCCCATCTTGGTTTTTCATTTTCAAAATATAAGTTTTTTCCTTTGTATTCGAATTTAGCAGTAGCTAGATTTTCTAAGATAATACTTTCTTGGTTATTTAGGTTCATTAAGTCTCCAGTATTATTATGGACACTTATAGGGATGTATGGATCCATTCTTAAAAGCATGAAGCCTTGTTTACCTAGAAGGTTTTTTAAGCATTCTGCTAGTTCTTTAACTTTTGTAGAATCAGTGTAATCAAATAAGATTCCACGAGGAGCATAGGCAATTTTATTACTCATGAAAACTTCTTTATACATAATCATAGTTGCACCTATTAGAGCATTTGTTTTATCAACAATACCAAAATAGTGAACATTATATCCAAATTTTAACATAGAGTTACCATATGCTGTTGTTTGATAAAAACTTCTATATCTATGAGTTTTAGCATATCTATCAAATTGTTCTTGACTTAATGTAACTATTTTCATATAATTCCCTCTCCATCTTTTATTTATTATAGCATATTTATTTGTTTTCTTTCAATATTTATGGCTAATTTATAGTGGTTAAAAGAAGTATTTAGTAGTATAATTATATTGGTGAATGTTATGTTTGAAAATAAGAAGATTTTGATACTAGGATTTGCAAGATCTGGTTATCAGGCTGCGAAAGTTTTGATAGAAAGAAATAATCAAGTTATTTTAAATGATAGTAAAGAAGAAAGTAAAGTTGATGCTGAACAAGTACAAGAATTACGTGATTTAGGAGTAGAACTTGTATTTGGAAGCCATCCAGATGATTTATTAGATAGTTCATTTGATTATTTAATCAAAAATCCTGGGGTACCAATTGATCATAAATATGTATTAAAAGCTAGAGAGCTAGGAATAGAAGTTATTAATGAAGTAGAAATGACTTATAGAATGTTGCCTGATGATATTACTATTATTGGTATTACTGGTACCAATGGTAAGACTACAACTACAACTTTGACTTATGAAATAATGAAGAAGGCTTTTGGAGAAAAAGTTTTTTTAGCAGGAAATATAGGTTATCCATTTAGTAGTATCTTAGATGAGTTAAAGAGTGGAGATATAGTAGTAATGGAAGTTTCTTGTCAACAATTAGAAAACTTATCGACATTTAATCCACATGTTGCTTTAATGACTAATTTAAGTCCGGCTCATATAGATTTTTTAAAGTCTTATGATAATTATAAGAGAGTAAAGGCTAAACTGTTTAAGAATCAAAGCTCTGATGATGTAGCAATACTTAATATAGATAATCAAGATGTACTTAATGTTACTAAAGATATAAAATCAACTGTTAAATATTTTTCTAGTAGTAGGGAGATTAATGGTGCTTATTTAAAAGATGGAGCAATTTATTACTATGGAGAAAAAATTATGGATACTGATAAAGTATTTATTGCTGGTAAACATAATTTAGAGAACTGTATGGGTGCTATTATGATTACTAAAGAATTTGGTGTTAGTAATGAAATTATAGAAGAAGTTATTTCTAATTTTAGAGGTGTTGAACATAGATTAGAGTATGTTGATACTGTAGATGGAAGAATGTTTTATAATGATACTGAGGCTACTAATATTAAATGTACTCAGATAGCATTATCTTCTTTTGAAAAGCCTATTATAATAATACTAGGGGGATTAGAAAGAGGACAAGATTTTAATGAGTTAAAACCTTATATGAATAATGTTAAAGGTATTATAGGTATTGGACAATGTAGAGATAGGGTTTTAGATTTTGGTAATAGTTTAGGTATTCCTACTTATAGTTTTGAACATTTAAGTGATGGTTTTGATAAGTGTGTTGAAATATCTGATGAGGGTGATGTAATATTACTTAGTCCGGCTTCAGCATCATGGGATCAATATAAAGAGTGTGAAATAAGAGGAAGGGAATTTAAAGATAAAGTAAAGGAGATAAAAAATGAAAATCAAAAATGTTAAAGCAAGAGAAATACTTGATTCTAGAGGTAATCCTACAGTTGAGGTTGATGTTATACTTGAAAATGGTGTTTTAGGTAGAGCTGCTGTTCCATCTGGGGCATCTACTGGTGAAAGAGAAGCATTAGAGATGAGAGATGGTGGTAGTAGATATAATGGTAAAGGTGTTTTAAATGCTGTTAATAATGTTAATACTATTATCCGTGATAAAGTAATTGGGATGGATGCAGCTGATCAAGAATTAATTGATAAGACTATGATTGAACTTGATGGTACTGATACTAAATCTAGACTTGGTGCTAATGCTATACTTGGTGTATCTATGGCTTGTTTAAAGGCTAGTGCTATTAGTGAGGGTAAACCATTATATGCATATGTAGGTGATGGTAGAAGTCTACCTTATCCAATGATGAATATTATTAATGGAGGAGCACATGCTGATAACAATTTAGACTTTCAAGAGTTTATGATTATTCCACAACGTGATACTATTCATGAAAGAGTTAGAGTAGGAGCTGAGGTGTTCCATTCTTTGAAGAATGTTTTAAATGAGAAAGGTTATTTTACTGGAGTAGGCGATGAAGGTGGTTTTGCTCCTAATTTAGGCTCAAATAAGGAAGGATTTGAACTTATACTAGAGGCTATTAAAAAAGCCGGATATGAGCCTTTAAAAGACGTTAAATTAGCAATTGATGTTGCGGCTTCTGAATTTTATAGTGATGGATACTATCATGTTGATGGTAAAGATTTAACTACTGATCAGTTAATTGATTTTTATGAGGAACTTGTTAATATTTATCCAATTGTATCAATAGAGGATCCTGTTGATGAAAATGATTGGGAAGGATTTAGAAAAATTACTGAACGTTTAGGAGACAAGATTCAATTAGTAGGAGATGACTTATTTGTTACTAATATTAAGTGTCTACAAAAGGGTATTGATAATCATGCTGGTAATGCTATTTTACTTAAAGTAAATCAAATAGGCACTATTACTGAGACTCTAGAGACTATTAGGCTTGCTAAAGATAATGGTTATAAGACTATTATTTCTCATCGTTCAGGAGAGACTGAAGATACAACTATTGCTGATTTAGCAGTAGGACTTGATTTGGGTCAAATAAAGACTGGTTCTATGTCTAGAACAGATAGAATTTGTAAATATAATCAATTAATGAGAATTGAAGAGGAACTTAACTAGTTTTTATTGACAAAACTGGTAATTAATAATAGAATATTATCAGTTTTAAATTCATTGGAAAGACCATAATTATACTTGCTCTTGTATATAGTGAGTTAAGGATAGTGTAAACTTAATTGCAATCTAGTATAATTCCTACCTTTCTTGAAGAAGTTTTACTTCCGGTGGAGAAGCATCGTTAAAAAGTTTAGAGTTAAATTAAGGATGGTACCGTGCATTTGCACTCCTTTGGTATCATTCTTTTTATTTTTAGGAGGAGTTTTTATGAAATTAAGTAAAAGTTATTTTTTCACATTACGTGAAGATGTAAAGGATGAAGATAGTAGATCTGGTAATTTATTAGTACGTAGTGGAATGATTAAGAAGGTTGGTTCTGGTATTTACATGTTTTTACCTTTAGGACTTAGGGTTCTTGATAAAATTCGTTATATAGTTAAAGATGAAATGGATAAAGCAGGAGCACAAGAGCTATTAATGCCTTCTATAATACCAAGAGATGTTTATGATACATGTGGTAGAACTGAGGCATTTGGTAAGGATATGTTTAACTTATATGATCGTTATGAGAAACCTTATGTACTTGGTCCAACACATGAAGAGTTATTTACTATTGCAGCTAAGAGTATGGTACAAAGTTATAAAGATTTACACTTTACTATTTATCAACAAGCAGATAAGTTTAGAGATGAGGCTAGACCTAGATATGGACTTATTAGAGTTAGAGAGTTTATCATGAAGGATGCTTATTCATTTGATAAGGATGAAGAAGGATTAGATGTAAGTTATAATATTATGAAAGAGGCTTATAATAAAATTTATGATAGAATTGGTGTTGACTATAGAATAGTTAAGGCTGATACAGGAGCAATGGGTGGTACTTTATCAGAAGAGTATCAAGCAGTTACTGATATTGGAGAAGACACTTTAGTTTTATGCGATAGTTGTGACTATGCAGTTAATATGGAAGTGGCTGAGCATAAATGTATCGAAGAAGAGGAAGAGTTAAAAGAATTAGAAATGGTTGAAACTCCACATCAAAAGACAATAGAAGAAGTTTGTACTTACTTGAATCTTGATGTTAAAAAGTCTGTTAAGGCTTTACTTATGAATGTTAATGGAGAATTAGTTATATTCTTTGTTAGAGGCGATAGAGAGTTTAATGAGAGTAAGGCTTGTAAGTTATTTGGTGTAAAAGAGATTAATTTTGCTGATGATGAGTTAATTAGTACTAGTAATGCTGTACCTGGATTTACTGGTCCAGTCAATCTAAATTGTAAAGTTGTTGTTGATAAGGAAGTTTTAGGTATGAAGAACTTCTGTTGTGGCGCTAATAAGGAAGGATACCATTATATAAATGCTAATGTTAAAGATATTAAATATGATATGGTTGCTGATATTAGTAATGTTTTAGAAGGAGATATTTGTCCTTGCTGTGGCGGTAAATTATACTTAAAGAAGGGTATTGAAGTTGGTAATTTATTTAAACTTGGTACTAAGTATGCTGAGAAGTTAGGATTAACTTATTTGGATGAAAATAATAAGGAACAAGTTGTTACTATGGGTAGTTATGGTATAGGTGTTGGGCGTATTATGGCTGCTGTTGTTGAACAAAACAACGATGAACATGGTATTATTTTCCCAGAAGAGATTGCTCCATATAAGGTAGATATAGTTATTGTTAATATGAAGGATGAGACTCAAGTAGAAGTTGCAAATAAATTATATGATGAATTAACTAAAGCTGGTGTTGAAGTTATGTTAGATGATAGAGATTTAAGAGCCGGAGTTAAGTTTAAAGATGCAGATTTAATAGGTATACCATATAGAATTGTTGTGGGTAAAGGAGCAGTTGATGGTATCGTTGAATTTAAAAAACGTAGAGATAGTGAAAGTAAAGATAAGACTTTTGAAGAAATTTTGAGCAAATTTATTGACAAATAAAGGCAGTTTGGTTGCAACAAATAGATATTTATGATATTATAAGTATTGTTAAAACGGAGGTGCTTTATGGAAAAACTACTTTTAATTATTTCCATTTTATTAATTATTATAGTTCTTCTTCAGTCAGGTAAAGCAGAGAGTGCTTCACAGATTTTATCTGGTGGTAATTCTGATTTATTTTCTAAGAGAAAAGAACGTGGCTCAGAGCTAGTTATTAGTCGTATTACATTGATTTTAGGACTAAGCTTCTTTGTTATATGTTTAGTTTCTATGTTTATTTAGAATGTTTATTTGACATATAGGTAACTATATGTCTTTTTTTTTTGATCTTTTTGAAGTATAATGATGTTATGATGAATAAGAGGGTGAAGCTTATGAGAGATGACATTTTAAACATATTAAAGAATAGTGATAAAGCGCTTGATCTTTATGAGTTACATGATATGTTACATATTAATACTGTTGAAGGAGCTAAGGAACTTACTGATGAGTTAAGAAAATTAACTGATGAAGTGGTGGTATATCATTCTAATAAAGATAAATATATGATGCTTGAAAAAAGTCATTTAAGAAAAGGTGTAATGCGAACTAATAAGAAAGGTTTTGGCTTTGTTGAAGTTGATAATATGGATGATGATATTTATGTTGCTCAAGAGAATATGAATGGAGCTATTCATGATGATATAGTATTAGTTGAAATTACTAGCAAAATGAACTTAGATAGATTAGAAGGACGTATTTTAAAGGTTGTTAAAAGACAAGTACAAAGATATATTGGAGAAATAACTTTTGATGAAAAAGGAAAGGGACATATTAAGCTTGATGATAATAAAATAAAACTTAATATTGAGATTCCTAAAGAAAACTCTTTAAATGCAGTTGATGGTCATAAAGTTGTTGTGGAACTTGTTAAGAAGATGAATAACAATTTAAGATACGAGGGAAAAGTTGTTGAAATTATTGGCCATAAGAATGATCCTGGTGTTGATATTTTATCAATTATTTATAAATATAATATAAATACTGTTTTTCCAGATGATGTAAAAGAAGAAGTTGCTAATATAAATATGGAAGTATTACCTAATGAATATCATGGTAGAAGAGATTTGAGAGATCAAATGATATTTACTATTGATGGGGATGATACTAAGGATATAGATGATGCCATTTCGATTGAAAAATTTGCTAATGGACATTATAAATTAGGAGTACATATTGCTGATGTTAGTTATTATGTAAAAGAGGGTAGTCCTTTAGATAATGAGGCAATGGAGAGAGGTACTAGTGTTTATTTAGTAGATAGAGTTATTCCAATGTTACCTCATGAGTTATCTAACGGTATTTGTTCTTTGAATCCTAATGTTGACCGTTTGGCTATTTCTTGTGTAATGGAATTTGATAGTACTGGTAAACAGTTAGATTATGAGATTTTTCCTAGTGTAATTAAGTCAAGAATTCAAATGACTTACAAGAAAGTCAATAGTATTTTAGAGAAGAATGTTGTACCTGAAGGGTATGAACCATATGCTGAGACTTTAAGACAGATGTCAGAACTTGCTACAATACTTAGAAAAGCTAAGGTTAAACGTGGATATATTAACTTTGATATAGATGAAGCTAAGATTTTAGTTGATGAGAATTGTAAACCTACAGAAATTACTGTTAGGGAACGTGGTGTTGGAGAAAATTTAATTGAAGACTTTATGATAGCAGCTAATGAATGTGTAGCAACTCATATATATTTTATGAATTTACCATTTATTTATCGTGTTCATGAGGTTCCAAAGGAAGAGAAAATTCGTAGTTTCTTAGGATTTGTTAGTAATTTAGGATATAGTGTTCCTGGAGATATTAAAGATACTAAACCTACTACAATGCAAAGGATTCTTAAGTCGCTTGAAGATAAACCAGAATATAAAATTTTGTCTAGTTTATTGTTAAGATGTATGCAGAAGGCTGTTTATAAACCTGTTAATTTAGGACATTATGGTTTAGCAAGCTCTTGTTATACGCATTTCACTTCACCAATTAGACGTTATCCAGATACAACAGTACATCGTTTACTTAGAACGTATTTGTTTGATAATAAGATAGATAATTCTACTATTCATAAATGGGAAGAAAAACTTGTATATATTGCTGATCATTCTTCAGATAGAGAGAGGGCTTCAGTTGATTGTGAAAGAGAAGTTGAAGATATGAAGATGGCAGAATATATGGAAAGCCATATTGGAGAAGAGTTTGATGGTATGATTTCTTCAGTTACAAGTTTTGGTATGTTTGTAGAGCTTGATAATTTAATAGAAGGATTAGTTCCTTTACGTGATATGCCAGATTTCTTTGTATATGATGAAGAGAAAATGACTTTGACAGGGGAAAAGAGCCATGTTAAATATACAATTGGAGAGAGAGTTAGAGTTAAAGTTGTTAGGGCTTCTAAAGAAGATAAGACAATAGACTTTGAAGTAGTAAAGAAGGTGTAGGTTGATGAAAAGAAGGAAGAGAATTAAATTGAAGAAAAACGCTTTAATTATAAGTCTCTTTCTTTTTTTGATTTTGTGTCTTTGCATTTTCTTTTTAAGTGGTAAAGATAAAGCGATTGAAGTACCTAAAGAGAATATACCAAATGTAGAAGTAAAAGATGATGAAAAGTCTCCAAAGGTATATGAAGTTAAGATGATTATGGTTGGAGATGCCTTAATACATGATAGATTATATAATACTGTTAGAAATGAAGATGGCAGTTATGATTTTAAGCCAACAATACAATATATTAAACCAATTATTACAAAATATGATTTGAAATATTATAATCAGGAAACTATTTTAGGCGGAGCAGAACTTGGCTATTCTTCTTATCCACAGTTTAATTCTCCGAATGAAGTAGGAGATGCATTCTTGGATGCGGGATTTAACTTAGTCTCTTTAGCGACTAATCATACTATGGATAAAGGAGAAAGAGGTGTACTTAACTCCGTTAATTATTGGAAAAGTAAGAAAAATGTGGTATACTCTGGTCAATGGTCTTCATGGGATGAGAGAAATGAAGTACATGTTTATGATATTAATGGTATTTCTTATGCATTTTTCTCTTATACGACCTGGACTAATGGTCTAGAAACTCCAAATGGTAAAGAATATTTAAATAATGTTTATTCTGATGAAAAAGCAGCAAATGATATTTCTAAGATAAGAGATTTAGTGGATGTTGTGATTGTGGCGATGCACTGGGGAACAGAGTATTCTTTGGGTGTTTCTTCTTCACAGGAATATATTGCTAATTATTTGGCAGGATTAGGTGTTGATTTAATAATAGGATCTCATCCACATGTTGTTGAACCTGTAGAATATATAAATAATGGTAAGACTTTTGTTATATATTCGCTAGGTAATTTTCTTTCAGCTCAGTATGGGATTGATAGATTGACGGGCTTGATGGTGGAAGTGACAATAAAGAAGGTTGTTGATGTTGATGGAACGATTACTGTTAGTATAGAAAGTCCTAAAGCGGAACTTACTTATACACAAACTAATGATTATACAAAGTATAGAGTATATCCTTATTCTAAATTAAATAGTACAATATTACCTGACTATATGAATTATTATGAGTATTATAAGAGTATTGTTAGTTCTAAATATCAGAAATTAGAATGGGGTTTATCGGGAGAGTGATTAGATGGAAATCTTAAATAGAAAAGTTAATCATGATTATTTTATAGAGGATTCTTATGAGGCTGGTATTGTACTGACTGGTACAGAAATTAAATCTGTGAGGTCAGGAAATTGTAATATTAAAGATTGCTACGGAATAATTAAGAATAATGAAGTTTATCTTCTTAATATGTATATCGGTCAATATAAGGAAGGTAATATTTTCAATCATGAGGAGACTAGAAGTAGGAAGTTACTGCTTCATAAAAAGGAAATAAAAAAGTTGCAACAAGCAATAGAGATGAAAGGTTTAACACTTGTACCTATTAAGTTATATTTTAAGGAAAATAAGTTAAAGGTATTGCTTGGTGTATGTCGTGGTAAGAAAGATTATGATAAGAGAGAATCTATAAAAGAGAGAGATATAAAAAGAGAAACACTAAAAAATTTGAAAAGATATTAGTGTTTCTTTTTCCTATTGATGTCATTTTAATACAATAATTGTTATTTATCGTATATGAAAATATTTTCATAATGTGATTTTTATGGTATTTTTACGAAGTTTATGTTATAATCTTCTCACATGGGGCTGATTTGGTTTCGACGGGAGTATTTGAGCATAGATGGCAAGTCGAATGTCCACGTCAAGGACACAAAAAAATAAATGCAAAAAATTTAAAAAATGCAGTTGCTAACATGTTTGGTACTCGCCAAGCTGTTGCTTTTGCCTAATAATAATATAGGTCTGCGCTTTCTTTAATCTTTGCCTATGGGATTATTTGAAGGTTCATTTTAGTAGGTTATGTCTATCTTTTGTCTAGAAGATAGAAAGAAAATTTAGACTGGTATGTTGTCTTGGTCGTCAATTACTTGGATGATATATGAGAATAATTAGTTGACTAAGCTTGTAGAGGTTTATGTAGCTTTACTTTCGGACAGGAGTTCGATTCTCCTCAGCTCCACCATTATTGTTAAAAACTTGAAATTTTCAAGATAATATAAAAACTACTTTCATTTTGACTGAGAGTAGTTTTGTTTTTATATAGTTTAATTTTTTGTTGTCATGTTAAATAAATTGTTTATATAGTTAGTTTTTGAACTTTATATAGTATCATAATTATCTTTGTTAAAAACTAATGGTTATGTTATAATATCTAATTAAGAGAGGGAGGTTCGATTGATGAATCGATTAGAGTTTAATGAGGTTTTAAAAGCACTTCATATCAATAATCATGTCTTGGATACATCTGGTAGATATGGTTCAAGTGAAGCAGTACATTCTTGGAAGAATGTTATTATGTATTTTGGAGGTAGTGATTATGCTATAGTTTCTGGTAAAATACCTTTAGAAGTAGCTGATATTATTTATGAAAAATATCCTAATAATCCTTATGGTATAAGAATAGATGGTGGATGTAGTGATTATATTCCAAATGAACATGCAGTTGATGAACAGTTTGAGGAGGAAACTTTTGAACTTATAGACCAGAGTTTAGAAACAGCTGAATATGAGGCTAAATATAAAGAGGCTAGTGAGCGTCTGTTAGAAAGAAGTAAGGATAATAAGTATATTAAAGTATATCATATTGATTCTAAAGAAGGTTTTATTATTCTTTTAACGGAATTAAAAGATTATTATGCAAGAAAAAAAGGATTGGCTGAGACAGAAGTTCAAAAATATGATGAAATATTAGCAATGGTTACTGCTGGGATGTTGAAAAAAGTAAAACCTGATATTACTACTTATGATTGGATGGCAGGAGCAGGACATTGTGGTGAAAGATTTTTAGATGATGTTGAAAGAGAAAAACAAACTCCTTTTGGAAAATCTTGTAGAGAGATAATTGAGCAATTTGATAGAACTGTTAATCCTTATATTAATGATGATATAGAATTAGACTCCATTGATAAATATTTACAGAAGGTAAGCATTGGTGCAAGTGTCCATGATGAAGAGTATGGCCAGCATAGAAAAGATTGTTGTCGTATGACTATAAAGTCTAAAGATGGCAATGGTGAAGTTGGATATTATAGAAGTCCAAGAGGTTTTTCTTACCAATTAATGTATGCATTAGGTTCAGAAGAGTATTTATCAGTAGTACATTATTTCTCTGATAGTGCATGTTTTCAAGAAGATAGAGATGAACATATTTTTATAGAATACTTTGGAGATAATGTTAAACAAAAAGTAGATTTAAGATATAATATTACTCAAGGCTTAGCCGGTGAAACATATGGTTCTAAATTTCCGGTAACTTCTGAACAAATTGCTTTTGTTTATGATGAATTGGTAAAGGCAACTGAATTTGCTTCTAAAGTTACTATTGATAATATGAGGAAAAATGAACATGAAAAGAAATTAGTAATAGATGAAAAACAGGATTAGTGTTAAAAATAATGGATTAAGATTATAGAAAAATACACAATATTTAATGTTGTGTATTTTTTGTTTATAAGGAATTTTGATTTGTGATGATCAAGGCGACAGACTTTAATTTGTCTTTTGTTTGGAAAATATTAGTAGTCTTCATAGTAATTAATTATTTTTTCCTTTGTTATTTTTGTTATTATATAGTTCCATTCTTTTTCATAGATTGTTCTTGTATATTCTTTATTTAAGTAATTCCTTTGAAATTTATCTCTTTTTTTAATCATGATGGGATTTTTAGTCCAAAGATTAAATTTTCCTTTACTGTTGATTCTTTGTCAAATATATTGATGACATCTTTTGAAATGTTCATCAAAGGTGGTAAGATCAGGATAGTTTTTTAGAGAGACTGCGAGTTGTCTTTTAGCAAGTATTTCAATATCAAAATCTCTATCAGAATCTGAAACACATTCTCCATAGAAATTTCTAGGTCTTTCTTTTCGTGAACCTCTGTGATCTTCTACAGCTTCTTTCATTATTTTTATCTAGATTGTAATAATTTGATAAAAACAACATATTTTTAATAACATTGTTTATATGTATCATGCCATGAGAATAGTATTTCTCATATCTTGGAAATATATGTTGTTCTATGTATAATACTAAATCTTTATTTAGCTCCATTAGGTATCACTTCCGTTTTAGTCGTTTTGTATTAGTTTTTTGATAGGTGTATTACCATCTTTAATGTTAGTTAGACCATTGACTTTGCAGAACTCTTCTTTAAATTTATCTTCATCTTGGGCAATTTTTACTATATCTTCCAAAAATTTTTTATAAGCTATATCTTCAAAATACATTTTTTCAGTGGCGTAACCTTTCTTTCCAAATTTATTTAAAATATGTTGTCTTGATTCTTCTACTATTTCATCTAAGGTATCATCTGGATTGTGTTCTAACCTATAGAAGAATGTTCTTTTTAAAGGTGAAGTTACTGTTGTATTTCTGTCGGCAGAAGAAACTATTTTTCCATATATACTTCTTGGTTCTCCTTCCATAGTTGAACGATGATCATAGACAGCCTCGGCCATAATTTTTATTTGTTCATCAGTAAAGAAGTCTTTTAAATTTTCATCGTTTTCTAAAATTTCAGCGGATATTTTCTCATGATTTTTGGCATCTATATAATGGCCAATATCATGGTAAGCTGCAATTGTATAAACCATGTCATAGTCTATATTTTCTACAGTACTAGCAAACTTTAAGCTTCTTTCTATTACATATTTTATATGTTCTAGGTCGTGACCATGATCATTTCTTTCATAACTTTGAAATATATTGTTTTTGATGTATTCTTTTAATTTACTATTTATTTTCATAATGCTTTCCTTTCTTTATAATAATAACATCTAATAATGTGTAATATCTAGTTTTCTTTAAAAAAAGTTATTATTGAATATAAAAATATGTTTGTGTAAAATATATTACTTTACTGTAAATGTTTTATTAAATATTAGTTATTGATTAGTTCTTATGAGAACTGTGATATAATGATAGTGAAAGGAGATGTGAGTGTGGAAGAAGTAAAGAAAAATAATAATAGTAGCGTTCTTACAATTTTAGTTATAGTATTACTTTTAGCTTGTTTAACTATGGGAGTTTATATTTTTATGAATAAAAGTGAAGGTAGCGGAGGTAACAACAATAATAATAACCCTACCAATTCTGAACAAACTAATACTAGCACTAAAGACTTCGCTAACGCTAAAATCTTGGTGTTTGATGGTTCAAAGTCTTTAAATACAAAGAGAACATATGGGTTAGTTGATGGTAATGCCGCAGGTGTTCATGCTATAGTTAAACCTTCTCAAAATGAGTTGGATTTTAGTTTCGTACCATCTAGAGTTGTTTCTGTTTACGCTTTAAATTGGGCTAGTCAAAGAAATGATGTAGTTACAAATACGATTAAGTTTGATAAAAAGATTACTGATATATATTTTGGTGGATTTGGACAAACTGCAGATGGTGATACATTATTTATTTTATTGGATGATGGAACAGTTGAATATATACCATTAGTGCATATGTTTAATAATGCTCAAGAACATGCAGTTTCATATGGCAAAGTACCAGGAGCAACAGATGTAGTTAAATTTGTTTCTGCACAAGTTAGCGGAGAAAAAGCATCTGGTTATGTTACTACTTTAGCTATTAGGAGTGATGGTAGTTTTTATGATATGCTTGATGCATTAAAGGATTCTGGCAATTATTAGATGAAAAAGATTATAATTTCATAATCTTTTTTTTTGATTTAAAATTGTTACTGTTAAGTTGTAAAGTAAATCTTTGAATAAAACTTTATTTAATGTATAATTAATATGAGGTGATATGATGGATAAGATATTAAGTGGAGCATTGCGAAAAGAAGCTAAAAGACAGGAAGAAAATATTGAATTAATTGCTTCTGAAAATTATGTTTCTAAGGATATATTAAAATTACAGGGTAGTATTCTTACTAACAAATATGCAGAAGGATATCCTGGCAAAAGATACTATGGTGGTTGTCAATATGTAGATATTTTTGAGAAAAAAGCTATAGAATATGTATGCCAATTATTTGATTGCAAGTATGCTAATGTACAACCACATTCTGGTAGTAGTGCCAATATGGCAGTATATAGGGCTTTGATTAATCATGGTGATAAAGTAATGGGAATGAATTTGTCTCATGGTGGACATTTAACACATGGACATCCGATTAATTTTAGTGGTCTTGATTATGAAATAGTTTCTTATAATGTTAGAGAAGATACGGGAATGATTGATTATGATGAAGTGGAGAAAATTGCTTTAAAAGAAAAGCCTAAGATGATTATTGCGGGATGTAGTGCTTATTCTAGAATAATAGATTTTAAAAGATTTAGAGAAATTGCTGATAAATGTGGAGCTTATTTAATGGTTGATATGGCACATATTGCAGGATTAGTGGCAGCGGGTGTTCATCCTAGTCCTATTCCATATGCTGATGTTGTTACTTCAACTACGCATAAGACTTTAAGAGGTCCTAGAGGTGGAGTGATTTTAACTAATAGTGAAGAAATAATTAAAAAAATAAATAAAGTAATTTTTCCTGGTATTCAAGGAGGTCCTTTGATGCATGTTATTGCTGCTAAGGCACAATGTTTTTACGAGGCTTTACAGCCAGAATTTAAGGAATATCAGAAGCAGGTTGTAAAAAATATGAAAGCTATGGCTGATTACTTGATGAGCAAAGGCGTTAAAGTAGTCTCAAATGGAACAGATAATCATTTAATATTAGTTGATGTTAAATCTTCATTTGGTTTGTCTGGCAAAATGGCTGAAAAAGTACTAGATGAGATTCACATTACATGTAATAAAAATACAATACCGTTTGATACAGAATCACCATTTATTACTAGCGGAATTAGAATAGGAAGTCCAGCTATGACGACTAGAGGTTTAAAAGAAAAAGAATTCAAGTTGATTGGAGAAATTATTTATAAAAGTTTAAGTAATGTTGATGATCAGAATATTCAAAGTGAATGCAAGAAAAAAGTTCTTGACATAACTAAAAAATTCCCAATATATAAGAAAAAGTAGATGCTTCTTCTTATAATAAATGTGTTATTAATACTTAATATATAATTTATAATTTCTGCTGTTTTTCTAATTGTAGCAAAACAACTATTTATTATTTAGTGTTGGATATTATATTTTGTATATTTACTGTGTTTTTAGGAAAATATATAATTATATTAGGAGGTAGAGATAAAATGCTTAAAAAATTAAATAGGTTTTTATATTCATCTATTGCGATATCAGTATTAATGTTTTTAATAGGAGTAATATTTATTGCTTTTCCCGAAGTTTCATTTGAGACTATTATGTATATTTTAGCAATTGTTTTAGTAGCAAATGGAATTTACTTTATTGTGGAAAAGGAAAATAGTTTATTCTTTGGAGGTTTTTTAACTTTAGGAATAGTTGAATTATTACTTGGTGTTGTAATGTTATTAAACCCTGATATTATGAAAACATTATTCCCTATAGTTGCTGGTATAGTTATGGTAACTAAGTCAACTTTTGATTTGAGAATTTCTTTAACATTACATAAATATGAATATAGTAATTGGTTATCAATATTTATACTTTCAATAATTTCTATTATTTGTGGATTGATTATAATAATTAATCCTAGTATTGGTACTGTTGCTTTAACTGCATCTTTAGGAATATTGATAATGGTTTATGCACTATCAAATATAATTGATACTATTATCTTTAAAAAGAATATCAAAGAAATTGTTAAAATATTAGAAAAATAGTTTTAAGAGAGCCTTATGGCTCTTTTTTTGTTTAAAAATAATTTTTTTGTTCAGAATACTAAAGAAAGGAGAAATAGAATATGAATGATAAATATGCTTTAGTTCCTGATGATATTTTAACTGGTAAGGACTTAGATTATTTATGCGATATGTTTCAATGGAATTATGGAGCTTTAAAGTGTTGTAATGATTCAATTAGTAGTATTAATGATAAAGAAATTATTGATATTACACAAAGAGCAGTGAATTTGTTTGATGATAATTTAAATGATGTGTTAGATACTTTAGGAGGTGTTTCATTTGAATAATAAAATTTGTAATATGAAGGTTGAGGTTCCTAAAGGTATGAGTTTAAATGATAAGGATTATATTAATTCTTTGTTATCCACTTTGAAAGAAATGGAGAGGAATTATGTTATTGCAATGAGTGAAGCAAGTAATGAAAAATTGTTTCAAAAACATAAGGCAACTTTTCTTAAAATTGTTGATTTACAAAGAGAAGTATATGAATTAATGTTTAGAAAAGGTTGGTATTGTTTAGAGAAAGTTGATGATAGTAAAATCAATGAAAAGTATCAAATATTAGATACAGAATATACCGATATAGTTCAGTAATTTTGACTTATGAGGAAATATATGGTATAATATGCTGTATTCGGGGGGAATAGAGAATGAAAGCCGATGTAGTGTCGAAAAGACATTTGTGTGGGGTAATTTTGGCCTTAATGCTAATTGCTCTTTGTATATATACAATTAATTATGCAGAAGTATATGATAGTATAAGTATTACTACTGTTAAGACTCCAACTGTTGAATATGGTAATGCTAACTATGATTATAATAAATTTATTAATGAGATTGAGGGTAATATTGTTTCGGTAAAGAAAGATATTACAACGACTAAAGTAGGATTACAGGAACTTGTTCTTGTTGTTTCTAAAGGAAATGTTTCTAAAGAAATTCCTATTACTGTTGAAGTAAAAGATACAATTGCTCCAGAAATCATTATTAAAGAAGAAAGTATTCAGATTGATAAGGGATATGAATATGATCTTTTAAGTAATATTGAACGTGTATATGATAATGTAGATGGCGATATTACTTATAAAAATTGTGATGAAATAGATGAGAATGATAGTAATTATTTTACTATTTCTAGTGATTTTAATTATAATGTGTCTGGAGAGTATACTATAAATATTTATGCAGTTGATAAAAATGGTAATGAGACTAATGATAGTTATAAAGTTACTGTTGTTGATAAAAATTTAGGTAATAGAGTAGCTAGTATGGCGTATAACTTTATAGGTAGTCCTTATGTTGCTTTTGGAAATAGTCCAGCTGGTTTTGATTGTAGTGGATTTGTCCAATATATTTATTCTGGAGTAGGTATTTCTGTTAGTAGAAGTGCTGGTACACAGCTTTTTGATGGTGTTTCTGTTAATTATGATAGTATAGTTCCTGGGGATATCCTTGTATGGGGTTATGCAGATGGAACTGCTACACATTCAGCTCTTTATGTAGGAAATGGACAAATGATACATGCAGCTAATCCTTCGATGGGTGTTATTATTAGTGATGTTAATCATTGGTTGAATACATCTGGTACACAGATTATCGGCGTAAGAAGAATGGTTTAAAGTAGATTTTTTCTACTTTTTTTGTATATAATTGCTTTTTTGGGTAATGCTATAAATAGGAGGGATAATATGGAAACACTTGAAAAAGTTTTGTTAGTTCTTACGATTATTGGTGCTGTTAATTGGGGACTTATTGGTATTTTAGATTTCAATTTAGTAACAACAATCTTTGGAACAGGTAGTTTATTAACTAATATTGTGTATATTTTAGTTGGAGTAGCAGGTCTTGTAAATATAGGAATTTTGTTTAGTCATATTGACATGCCTAGTTAGTTTTTAGAAATTCAAATTTAGATAATTTGATTTCTTTTTTTTTCGGACTTTAGTTGATAAATTAGTAGTTAAATGATATTATATATAATAAGGTGGGGTGGCAAATTGAAAAATGTATTAGCGTTTTTTAGAGATACTTTAAATGGCCCTTTATATTATGGACTTTCTTTAGTATGCTTTATTTTAATTTGTATCTGCATCTATATTTTAAGGAGAATAGATTTAAAAGAAAAGAAAGCTGAAAAAGAAGCTATATCATCTAGAGTTGTACTTCTTGATCCAAGTGGTAGCAATCAGGCTGTTGAAGTTTCTTTGAATGCAGTAGAAGATGCTGGCGGTCAAGTATTAACTAATGTTACTAATGTTTTAGCGGCACAAGATATTTATTCTGGCTCGGTTTCTAACGATACAAATTCTTCAGTAGTTACTGATGGTGTTGTTGATAACATTGACAGTACTGATGTTTTAGCAGTAGAAACTCCAGTTGTTCAGGATGATGAAGTTTTAGAAGAAGAACCAGTAAAACCAAAAGCTCCAGTTATGATTAATCCTGATGAAGTTGCAATGGTTTCTTCGACTTTGAATGTTATGGGTACTAGTGAACAAATGAGTGCAATGAATGCTAACTCTATTGATGCTGGTGCTCCAGTTATTCCACATAATAATGTTCAAAATGTGATTAGTCAGCAGGAACAATAACTTTACTATTTTCGAAAAAAATTGTATACTAGAAGAGTGTTTTAAAAGGAGACGATGTAATGACAATAACTATGACAGATATTATCTCAATATTAAGAAAGGTTGCGGATATTTCTTTAGTTTGGTTAGTTTTTTATTTAATTTTGAAGAATATTAAGAATAATGTTAAGTTATCTCTACTTTTTAAGGGAGTAGCTTTTGTAATAATTTTAAAATTTGTAAGTGATTGGTTAGGATTTACAACTATAGGTGTTTTACTTGAATATATTATTCAATGGGGACCAATTGCTTTAATTGTTATCTTTCAACCAGAAATTAGAACGATTTTGGAACAGCTTGGTAGAAATCAATTGTTGGGTAGACATAAGGTTTTAACGGTTGATGAACGTGAGCGTATGGTTTATGAAATTATTAACGCTGTTGATTATATGAGAAAAGAAAAGATTGGAGCGCTAATAGTTTTGGAAAGAGATATTAGCTTGGGTAACTATATTGATAAAGCTAAGAAATTATATGCTGATTTGACGAGTGATTTATTAATTGCTATTTTCTATGAAGGAAATCCATTACATGATGGTGGAGTAATTATTCAAGGAGATAGAATTACTTGTGCAGGAGCAGTTTTCCCTACTAGTAGTAGTCAAAAAATTAATAAGAGACTTGGTACTAGACATAGAGCGGCTTTGGGACTTGCTGAAGAAACTGATGCTATATGTATAGTTGTTTCTGAAGAAACTGGTAGAATTTCAGTAGCATTAAAAGGAGAATTATTATACAATTTAACAATTGATGATACTAGAATGTTATTAATTGATGAATTAAGACCTAAACAAGACATTGAATTTGATGATGATGAAGAAATAGATGAGGAAGAGATATATGAAGAAGATGTTTAAGAAAATAGGAAGAATTTTTCATCGTATTGGGACATTCTTCGATAAAATTTTAATTACTCCAATAACAAAATTCATTTTAATGATAACAAACTTTTTTAAGAATAATTCTAAGAATATTGATCGTTTGATGAGTAGAAAATCTACTTTACTTGTTATTAGTTTATTATTAGCGTTTGGTGTATTCGTTATTATAGATAGAGAGTCAAATGTAATTATTGATCAATATGCAGAGATTTTATACAATCAACCAGTTACAGCTGTGTATAATGAAGAGTTATATGTAGTTGAAGGATTACCTAAGTCTGTTGACATTACTTTAGTAGGACAAAAAAGACATATCTTTTTAGCTAAACAATCTCCTTCTAAGGGTGTTTCAGTTGACTTAACTGGACTTAAACCTGGTAATCATAAGGTTACTTTGAAATATTCACAGAGATTAAAATCTCTAGATTATAAATTAGACCCTTCTCAAGTTACAGTTACTATTTATAATAAAGAGAGTGATACTCGTATGTTAACATATGATTTATTACATCAAGATAGTTTAGATAGTAAGTTATATATTAGTAATATTGAGTTAGATAGATCTGAAGTTATTATTAAAGGCGCTAAGTATAAACTAGAAAAAGTCGCAACTGTAAAGGCTTTAGTTGATGCTAATAATATTCCTAATCCAAGAGCGGGAGATATTAATTTAAAAGATATTCCTTTGGTTGCTTATGATACTAATGGTAAGATAGTTGATGTTGAAATTGTTCCAAAGACAGTTGATGCTAAAATTACTATTACATCGCCAAGTAAAGAAATCCCAATAAAGATAGTTCCTACAGGTAAGTTAGCATTTGGTAAGGCTATCAAATCAATTACTTCTTCAATTACAAAAGTTGTTGTTTATGGAGATGAAAATGTTGTTAATAAACTAGAACAAATGGAAGTAGAAATCGATGTTAAAGATTTAAAGGCTGATAAAGAATATAACATTACGTTGAAAAAACCAACTGGTATTACTGATTTAAGTGTTAAGACTATTAAGGTTAATGTAGCTGTTGATAATTCTATTACTAAGGAATTTGATAATATTTCTGTAAGTGCAGAAAATTTGGGGTCTGGATTAAAGGCTCAGGCTCTATCTGAAGCGGATAGTAGAATTACAGTAATTGTTGAAGGTAGTGAAGAAGTTATTAACTCTTTAGATCCTAATACAATTAAAGCGTATGTTGACTTAAAGAAATATGGTGTAGGTGAACATGAAGTAGAAGTTTCTGTAACTGGTAGTGATGTTAAACTTACATATAAGCCGAAGACGAAGAAGGTAAGGATTAAAATTACACAAGATTAGCTGATTTTGGCTAATCTTTTTTTGTTTATTGCACTAAAATATCAAAAATGTTACAATATAATTGTCATATCATAGAGTAGTATAGGTAGTTTTTATGACTAGTGAGTGAGAGCGATATTGGATTTATATTTTTTTGAATGGAGTAGTTAGATTGAAAAGTATAAAGTTTAATATCGCTTTCAATTTCACTATTATATTTAATATTGAGGATTGGAGGCGTTTCTTTTTGTGTCAAAAAAAATAAATCGTAAAAATTTGGTTATATTTACTATTTGCTGCCTGTGTGTATTCAGTACAATTCAGCTGTTATTATATATTTATGAATGGAATACAATGTATGTTAATGCGGTAAAAATAAGTCAACTACATCCTGAATATAATTTGCATCCTACTTATGTTAAATTGGATACATATAACGTGTTTATGGATTTAATGATTAATAGTAGTATAAATAGAATTCAGTTGATATTACCTATTATGGTAATTATTCCGGCTATTCTTGATTTGCATTCTTTATTAAAATCAGGTATATATAAAGATATTATAATAAGAAGCGATTATAAGAAGTTTATGTTTAAGGCGGTTACTAAATGTTATTTACCATGTATTATGATTCCTATTTTTTTAATATTTACATTTTTAATTGCTTATGCCTTTTCTGGTAGTCTTGATATTCAGAATACATATAATAATATTTTAGGTGCTAGTATGAATTTTCCTTGGGAATATAAGAATTTTCCTTTGTTATTCATAATTTTATTTATTTTTAATTTAGGAATGATTAGTATTTTCTTTATTAATGTTAGCTTATTGTTTGTTAATAAAAATAGAAATTTATTGTTGAATGTTTTGTTTTCATTTTTAGCAATTATGGCATTTCAAATAATATCTGAAGTTTTTGTTGGTAATTTGCTATATTCTATTACTAATATTCCACTTTTTACAAATTTGTTTTCTTTATATAATTTATGGTGTTATGACGGAACTAACTTATTGTACGTTACGTTATATGTGCTTGGTTTAGTTATAGTATCTACTGTTTTTGTATATTTAAATTTTAAGAATATGGAAAAGGTTGTGATACTTAATGAAAAGTAGTTTCTTTAAAAAAAATTTTTCTGATTTTCTGAATTCTAAATTATTCAAAGCCATATTATTCCTTCTTCTTATCATGTCTTATTTAACTGTTTCTAATTGTAAAGATACTGATGTTATCAGCTCAATTTCTTTAGTTTTTGGACATCGCATATTTGTGGCATTGTGTCTTTTGCCTATATTTCTATTTATAACTAATTATGTTTGCACGATTTTTGATAAAGACATTTATAGTATTGTTCGCTTTGGTAATAAGAAGAAATATTACAAGGAGTTAATTAAAAATGTGATATTATTTATATCTACTATTTTTCTAATTACTGTAATGATTGTTGTTACTGTTGAAAATATTATAAACGATTATGGTTATCACATCTTTTATGATGAAAATTTTCATACTTATAATCTGATTTATATGATTTTTGTTATCGTTAAATTTTATTTGTTTTCTATATTGTTTTCTGCTATCAATGCATTATTAATAAAAACTTTTAATAGTAAAATTGTTATCGCTTTAAATTTTATATTTTATGCTGCGGTATTTTATTCAGGAAACTTTGTTCCGGTTATTGAGTCGTTTGGAAATATTTCATTGTTTATAGGAAATTATTTAGTTACTGGAGTTCTTTATAAGGCTTTTTGGATTAATATTTTGGCAAATGTTTTAATGATTTTGCTATTGTCTGTGCTATTGATTATATTGTTTTGTTATACTGAAAAAAGGAGAAGGGATATTGATTAATGAGATTTGTAGTTAAAAATGATGTTTTTTATGTTTTGTTTAAAAAAATATTTTTAATTTTGATTTATTTAGTATGCTTGTTGTTGGTTAGCTTTTTTATAAAAAATGACATTGTTTCGGATATTTCTAAGGTTAAGGGTTTACTTGGTATTTGGGTTATTGAGGATAGTAATATAATAGTTAAGATTTTTATAGTATATAGTTTCCTTGTTTATATTTATTTAGGATATGATTTATTTTTTAAGGATATTAGATTTTCATATGGCAATATTTTTAGTAGGATAAATAAAAATGATTGGATGTTATGGAAAATTGTTAGTGTTTTTTTAATAACTATTGTAATTAAAGTTATTACTTATTTAATGACCTATATTGTTTTTAGGGTTAGTTGTAATTTTAATTCTTATATTATAAATATATTGTTTACTTGTTTTTGGCAGATGATGTTTCTTATTGGTTACATTATATGTTTTACGGTAAAAAATCGAAGGGGAGTAGTTTTTGGAATAGCACTTTTTATTGGTCTATTGGCATCTTTCCCTGTATTTTTAATGTCTGATTTCTATAATATAATTGTTTTGATTGTATTAGATGCTTTGTTGTTTTTCAGTTGTTTAAGAATAGGTAGTAAAAGTATTAATTATATATCAGAGAGGAATGATTAAATGAGTAATATAGTTGTAAAAGAAGTAAGTAAAAGTTTTGATGATGCAGAAGTACTACATGATATTAATTTGGAATTTAAAGAAGGTCATATATATGGTTTTGTAGGTAGAAATGGTAGCGGAAAAAGTGTTTTGTTTAAAATACTGTGTGGATTATATTTTCCGACAACTGGTAGTGTTGTAATAGATGGAGTTGATATTCATAAAAATAATATTTTTCCTAATAATATGAGAGTGTTGATAGAAAAGCCTAATTTTTTGCCTAACTTAACTGGTTTAGAGAATTTGAAATTGTTGGCTTCTATTCAAAATAAAATTACAGAGGATGATATCATTGATATTTTGAATAAACTTAATTTGAAAGATGATATGAATAAGCTATATCACAAATATTCTTTGGGAATGAAACAAAAACTTGCTATAGGGCAAGTGTTAATGGAAGATCCTGAAATAATGATTTTTGATGAGCCTTTTAATGGTATCGAAGAAAAGACTGTAAAAATAATCAAAAATATTTTGCTAGAAGAGAAAAAAAAGAAAAAAATAATTTTAATAGCTTCTCATATTAAAGATGACATTGAACAACTTGCTGATATAGTTTATTTAATGGATGATGGAAAAATAAAATTAAGTAAGAATAAGAAATAATGTTGGAGTTAGAACATTTTTATTAATGTTCTTTTTTCTTGTAATAATCGATTTTTTATAGCCATATAATTTATTAGAATTTGATTATGAGGTGAACAATGAAAAAAATTTTACTAAGTTTAGTTGTGCTATTATTACTAGTTACTGGTTGTGGAAAAAATTCTGAAACTAGTATTATTAATGATTTGGAAAAGAAGGTTAATAAGAGTGATGCTTATAAGGTGTCTGGAGAGTTAGAGATAGTTAATAATGATGAAGTGTATACATATGATATAGAAGTTAGTTATAAAAAAGAGAATAACTATAAAGTATCTTTAACAAATCAGGCTAATAATCATACACAAATAATTTTAAAAAATGCAGATGGTGTATATGTTTTAACTCCTGCCCTTAATAAAAGTTTTAAATTTCAAAGTGATTGGCCATATAGTAATTCACAAGTATATTTACTTAAATCATTAGTTAATGATATCAAAGAGACAAAGGAAAAAGATTTTAAACAAACTGATAATGGTTATATGCTTACTACAAAGGTTAACTATCCTAATAATAGTAAATTAGTTAAACAAACAATTGAATTAGATAAAAATGGAGATTTTAAGCGTGTTAAGGTATATGATAGTAATAATGTTATTTGTATGACAATGGTTTTTGATGTTATAGATTATTCTCCAACATTCAAAAAAGATTATTTTGATTTGAATAGTATTATGAGTACATATTCTATTGATGAAGAAAGTGTTAAAGAAACTACAGCAATTGATGATACTATTTATCCTTTAATTATTCCTAATGGTACTAAGCTAGTTAGTGAAGAGAAGATTAAAAAGGATATTGGCGATAGAATTATTATGACATTTGATGGAGACAAACCTTTCTTGTTAGTTGAAGAGAGTGCTGTTGTTGAAGATGAATTTACAATTATTCCAACATATGGTGAACCATATCAATTAATGGATACGTTAGGCGTTATGACTAATAATTCCCTTACTTGGGTTAGTAATGGTATTGAATACTATATAGTTAGTGATGTTCTAAATCAGGATGAATTAGTAGAAGTTGCTCAATCCATTAGTTATTTACCTACTATGAAATAAAGAGTTTACCTCTTTTTTTTCTTGTGATATAATGTAATTGGTGATTTATATGGCAAAAAAGAAAAATAATAATAAAATAAAATTTGAAAGTAATAGTATGAATGACGATTATCAAAAAGTAATCATTACAACAGTAATTGTATTGGCTTTTTTGGTAGCATTCTATTTTATTACGGTAGCTATTTTAGATGATGGTAGCAGTACTAAAAAGAATAACACTACTGATGTAACAGAAATTCAATACAAGGAAATATTAGTTGGTACTAGTTTCTCTATGAAAGATTCTAATTATTTAGTAGTTTATTATGATACAACTAGTGATAATAGTACTGAAATAACAACTGCAATTTCTACTTATAGAACTAATAATAGTGATAGTAAAATATATTATGTTGATATGAGTAATGCTCTTAATAAGAAGTTTGCTAGTGATACTGGTAATTCTTCAGCGACTAAAGCTGATGAACTAAAGATTAATGGTCCTACACTTATTAGATTTGCTAATAATAAGATTGTTGAATATGTAGAAGGTGTAGAAAAAATAGCTGATTATTTAAAATAATATTGTAAAAAGACTGTTTAGTCTTTTTATTTTTATGTAATTTCATTCTATTTTTAGATTTTCTATGATATGATATTTTTAGGGTATTTTGAGGTGATACGATGAGAAAACATACTAAAGATAAAAAGTTAGGTAAGAAAATAAGTGAGAAAGTTAAAAAAATTAGAAATAAAATAAAACCTGATGAGTACAATTCTTTTAGTATTCCTGAAGTTATAATGCTTGTTGTTATTTCGATACTATTTGGTGTTATTGTGGGATGTATTTTAACTTATAGTAAAACATTAGGAAAAGGCAATTATACCAATGAAGAGAATAGGCTCATATCTACTTTTGAAAAAATAAGGGATAATTATTATGAGGAAGTTTCAGAAGAGGATTTAACTGATGCTGCTATTGATGGAATGCTAAATTCTTTGGATGATCCATATTCTTATTATATGGATAGTACTACTACAACAGATTTTAAACAAAGAATAGATGGTAGTTATATTGGTGTTGGGATAACAGTTCTTCATTGTGAAGGTGGAGACAATAGTGTTACCGAGATATTTGAAAATTCACCAGCTGCTAAAGCGGGTGTTAAAGTTGGTGATATATTCTTATCGATAGATGGAAAAGAAGTAAGAACTGTATCATTAGAAGAAATTTCAAAGGCTATTGAAGGTAAGAAAGGCACTTCTTCAGAATTTGTCTTTTTAAGAGATGAAAAAGAAGTAAAAGTAAAAATCACCAGAGGTTTAGTTGAAATACCTTCTGTTACTAGTAAAGTTATTAAGCAAGATAATAAAAATATTGGTTATGTTTATATTGAAACTTTTGCGGCTAATACATATGCTCAGTTTTCTAAAAAGTTGGTTGCTTTAGAGAAGAAAAATATTGATTCTTTGATTATTGATGTTAGAAGTAATCCAGGAGGACATTTATCACAAGTACAAAGTATTTTATCAATGTTCTTTGATAAAAAGACTATTTTATATCAAGTTGAAACTAAAGGTAATATTGAAAAGTTCTATGCTAATACAAAAGATAAGAGAAATTATGATGTTGTTGTTTTAATTGACTCTAGTTCAGCTTCAGCTTCAGAAATATTAGCTGCTTGTTTCAAAGATAATTATAAGAATGTTACTTTAGTAGGAACAAAGTCTTATGGTAAAGGTACAATTCAAAAAACTTATGAGTTTTCTAATGGCTCTAGTTTAAAATATACAGCTCAAAAATGGTTGACTTCTAAAGGTAAATCAATAGATGGAGAAGGAATAGAGCCTGATGTAGTTGTGGAATTAAATGATGAATATTATAACAATCCTACTGATGAGAATGATTTACAATTACAAAAGGCAATTGAAATATTAAAGAATAAATAGTACTAAGGTGTTAGTACTATTTTTTTTGTTTCTATGATTAGTTGTTTATGTGGGGCTTTACTACAGGTTGTTAAAAACAATTGACTTTCATCTTTAATATCTAAGTTTATATAGCCTTTTTTTTCTTGTTCAAAGATGTTTGTAACTATGTAGAAATATTCTTTTCCTTTATATTTTAAATTTATATAATCTCCAATTGTTAATTTATCTAGATCATCAAAGAAAGCTTTGTCACTATCTCCAGAATGGGCAGCTAAAATCATTAGACCATTTTCATTTTTTGAAATGGTTTCTTTAAGAATGGTTACGTTTTCTTCGATGTTATTTAGAGAGCTATTTTGATCATATAAATATTTTGTTAAGTTGATTTTTGGTATTTCTAATTTTCCAATAGGATCAATGACTTTTGTTTTACCATTTTTATTATTAAAAATAGTGCTTATGGTGTTGATTATGGGTTTTTCTTTGGATATTTTTATTGGTAAGGAGATAATAATAATCAGTAGAACTAATAGTATTATTTTTTTAGACATGGATAATATATAATAGAATAATACTTAGTATTTTTCCTAACAACGTGGTTTTGTAGGAATTTGTATCCGGAACTTTTATTTTGTAGTTGACTAAGTTATATACTTTATCTGTTGTGTCTACTATTTCGATAGTAAATGATTCTACTATATAGTAGCCATTTGTTGTCGTTACTTGTTCTACTTTATAAGTGCCATAGGGAAGGATTACCTCTTCAAAACCTTCTTTATTTGTAATTAGAGTTTTTAGTAGTTCTTTTTTTTCATTATAAATATTAAAGACAATACCTTCTTCTGGAAGTTTTTCATCATCAACTAAATATTTTTTGTTTATTGTTACTTTGGCTTTTATTACTTCATTATATAGGTTTAGTTCAATTTCGTTATTATCTTTATTTAGTTCAAAAAAATAAACACTTTCATCTAATTGATAGCCTTGACCGGGTTTTATTTCTTTTAAGTAATATTTACCATACTTTAAGTTTTTTATAATTGCTTGATGAGTTTCATCTATAGTAATTGTTTGTAATTCTTTATAATTGGAATCATATAATTGATAAATGGTTCCTGCTAGTTCTGCTCCTTCAACACACTCTTGATTATTTGTATCTTTATCTAGTTTATTTATCTTTACTGTAGTATCTTTTACAGAGATATTTAAAGTTATTTTTTTAGGAGTAAGATCTCCTGTTAAAACAACATTTTGACTTTCTCCAGACTGATAGAATATTAATGGTCTATTGTAGTATGTTTCATTTCTTGTGAAGTCAATAGTGTGATTACCAAGTGGTAGTCCTTTAATAAGTATTATATTATCTTTTTTTGTTACATAGTTATTGTTAAAATTATAGAGACTTAACACTTGATTTGTATCAGTTAGTTCTAATTCTTGGTTTGAAACTAAGTGATATTCTTTATTGGCAAAGCTTGGAGTTTTATCATAGTTTCTTATTAATGCTTCTAGTTCTGCTATTTCTTTTTGATATTGATTAATACGATTTCCATTTAGAAAGTCAGTAAAATAGAATTCTCCTTGTGGATAAACTGTTTGCCATATTAATACCTGAGCTATAGCAAACCATTTTTTATCTTGATGGTTTTGGTAGTTGTATCCATAATAGGCTATTAGTGATATTCTTTTTATTTGTTCTTTAGTTAGATTGTCTGGGTTTACAGTACTATGATATTCTTTTGAGTCATTTAGTCCTACAAATGGTTCCAGGCAGTAGGCTGGATTATTTGTTCCTTGTTCTCTATAGATTCTTGCTTGTTGATAATACTTTGTTTTATTTTCGGTTACTCTGTTATACCAGGTTCTGGAAATATATTCTCCTTCATAAAATTTGGAATTTGTAGCTTTTACACTATAGGGTATTATTAATGATAGTATTCCAATAAGTAAAAGTATTTGTTTTTTCATATTATTTTTCCTCCTTGGCTCTAGATAATAACATGAAAATATAAGCTTTACAAATTGGGAAAATAGTATAATAAAGGGAGCTTTTGTTAGTAAAAAATTGATTTCATTTGTGGAATTTTACGTTTTCAAGGGTATTTTTTGATGAATTAACAAGTTTGAATAAAAATTTTAAATGTTTTATGTTTCTATTTATGTTTCTTTGATACTTTTTCTATAACAAAATAAAAGTACTAGATTTACTAGTACTAATTTGTTTTTTCGGCTTCTGATTTAACTTCTTCTTTTTCAGTTTTCTTTTCTTCTTTTTTATCTTTATCTTCTGTACCATTTGATGGTGTTAATACTTTTTGTTGTGGTTCATATACTTCAATGTTTCCAGTATATAAAATACCTTTATAGGTTACTGTATATTTGTAATTTCCAACTTTTTGAGTATCAACGCTAGTTAAATCGATTAAGATATGTTCTTTTACTTCATCACTTAAAATTTCTTTTATGTATACTTGTTTATCAGTTGATAATGGTGAACCTATTGTTAGAGATAAGTTTTTTACTGTTAAATCAACATTTGGTAGTTCTTTTTCTTTTATTACAAAGGAACCATTATACTTTTTCTTTTTATAAGTAATTGTATAAGTATAGGAACCAGCTTCATTTGTTTTTACTGTTGAAGTGTCTAGTTTTAATAGCTTTAATACTTCTTGATCTATATTATCAATATTTTCTAAGTAATCTCTAACATTAACACTTAATGGTTGATTTACTTCTAATTTCATATCTTTTAATTTTATTTCATTTGATTTTATTTCAGCAACTCTTTTATGGATAACTTCTAAGTTATTATTAGGATTTTCAGTAGGTTTTACCATACCATTCATGGTATAACCAGAACCTATTAATATTAATCCCCATGAAGTTAAAACAAGAGAGAGTATGCCAGTTTCTTTTTTTGTTAGTTTTCCCATATATTACGTTACTCCCTATCTTTATAATCAATTATAGTATATCTTTTTAGGTTTAACAAGGAAAATTTTTTCAAAATGATTTAATTTGTTGAAATTTAATAGTTGTTTTCATATAATAGTAATTAAAGAGGTGAGTTTTATGGCTATTTATTGGTTTATGGCATGTTTGGTTTTACTTTTCATTGAGATTTCTACTGTGAACCTTGTTTCTATTTGGTTTGCGATTGGTAGTTTATTTGCGATGATATTGGCAATCTTTACTGATAATTTTCTATTACAATTAATTATGTTTATAGTTATTAGTATTATAGCGTTATTAATAACTAAACCATTAGTTAAAAAGTTCAGAAAGACTGATATTGTTCCAACTAATTTGGATAGAGTTATTGGTAAAAGAGCTGATGTAATTAAAGAGATAACTGCTGATAAATATGGGGAAGTAAAAGTATTAGGTGCTGTTTGGACTGCTGCTGGTGATGGTAATTTTAAAGTTGGCGATAAAGTTATTGTTAAAAGTATAGATGGCGTAAAGCTTATTGTTGAGAAGGAGGAAAAATAAATGGAATTTGGCTTAATATTATTAATCATCATTGTAGTAGTTTTAGCTTCAGGAATTAAAATTATTCCACAATCTAAAGCTATGGTTGTTGAAAGACTTGGTGCATACCATAGAACTATGCAAACTGGATTACATTATGTAATACCAATATTTGAAAGAGTAGCAAATTATGTTAGTTTAAAGGAAAAGGTTAGTGACTTTGCTCCGCAACCTGTTATTACTAAAGATAATGTTACTATGCAAATTGATACAGTTGTTTATTTGCAAATTACTGATTCTAAACTTTATACTTATGGAGTTGAAAATCCAGTAAACGCTATTGAAAATTTAACAGCTACAACATTACGTAATATTATTGGTGAATTGGAACTTGATGAAACATTAACTTCACGTGATGTTATTAACGCGAAGATGCGTGTAATCCTAGATGAAGCTACTGATCCTTGGGGAATTAAAGTTAATCGTGTCGAGGTAAAAAATATCTTACCTCCTAGAGATATCCAAGAGGCAATGGAAAAACAAATGAGAGCAGAACGTGAAAGACGTGAAGCAATTTTAAGAGCTGAAGGTGAGAAGAAAGCTGCTATATTGATTGCTGAAGGTGAAAAAGAAAGTGCTATTTTAAGAGCTGATGCTAAACGTGAGACTCATATTAGAGAAGCAGAAGGTGAGGCTACAGCAATTCTTAAAATTCAGGAAGCTACTGCTGAAGGTTTAAAATTATTAAAAAATGCTGGTATGGATGATGCTGTATTAAAGTATAAGAGCTATGAAGCGATGGTTAAAGTTGCTAATGGTAAGGCAACTAAGATTATTGTTCCTAGTGAATTACAAAATCTAGCAACAGTAGGAACTACAATTAATGAAATGATTGATAGACCTAAAAGTAAAAATAATGAAAAATAGAAGTTAAGTTTAACTTCTATTTTTTAGGTATAAATATATAATTACTTGAATTATAATGAGAAGAGGAATAAAGATAATGAATTTATTCTTTTTCGTTTTATGATGAAAAAGTAACATTGATAATAATTCACCAATACTTCCACCAATAATTGATATAAAAAGTAGAGTGTTTTCTTTAATACGCCATTTATTTTTACAAGCTTTAACTTTATCGATTAGAATTAAAACAAAACCAAACGTATTTATAAGTATTAAGTATGTGTTAAATATTTTCATTTAATTTTTTTCCTTGGTAAGTATTTCTTTTTGCCATTTCTTTATCGATATCATTTAGAACACAGAATTTTTTTACTAGCCAATTTGGCTCTACTAAGTCATCTACTTTTGGATCTCCAGTTATACGATGAATTACTATCTCTGGTCTTAATAGTTCTAATTGGTCTGTTACAATATCAATATATTCTTCTTTGGTTAACATTTTAAAGTGTTCTTTTTCATAGAGTTTTTCTAAAGGTGTATCTTTTAAAATACTTAGCATATGAATTTTTATGCCTTGGATGTCTAAACTATTTAAATATTTTGCAGTATTTATCATATCTTCTTTTGTTTCATATGGTAGACCATTAATAATATGAACTACAACATCAATGTTTCTTTCTCTTAGCTTTTTTACCATTTCTTCAAAACAAGTAAGAGTGTGACATCTATTTATTAGTTTAGATGTTTTTTCATTTGTTGTTTGAAGGCCCAATTCAATTGTTAGATAAGTTTTTTTATTTAATTCAGTTAAATAATCTAGGCATTCTTCGGTTATCGCATCTGGACGTGTGGCAATATTTAGACCGATTACACCTGGTTCATTTAAAATTTTTGTATATAGTTCATTTAACTTTTCTACTTTTGCGTAAGTATTAGTGTGAGCTTGGAAATAACCAATATATTTGGCGTTGGGCCATTTTTTTAACATGATTTCTTTTACTTTATTGAATTGAACTTCGATGGGCTCTTGTTTATTGCCAGCAAATTCTCCGGAGCCTAGTTTTGAACAATAGATGCAACCATTATAACCGACTGTGCCATCGATATTAGGACAACTAAAACCAGCATCTAGACTTACTTTAAAGACTTTTTCGTGGAATCTATTTTTATAATAATAGTCTAGGGTATGATATCTTTTGTTTGTATTACTGTATTTAAAAGAATTTTGCATTTTTACCACCAGCTATATTTTATCATAAAAATGTTGTTTTTTGTGATATACTTAATATAGTAGGTGATTATAGTTGACAAAGAAAAAGAAACTAAAATTAAAAAAACCTTTTGTTGTTTTATTTAAGCTTATTTTTATTGTGGCAGTTTTCTTTTTAGGAATATATGGCTTTTACTTATATCAAATTAAAAGTGTTACAAAAATGGGATATAGTAAAGAGGCTGCAAAGAATATCTTACTTTTGGGAAAGAAAGACTATGTTAAAAATATAGAGGCTAATGAGACTTTGAATAAAGCTTTTGCTAGTAAGTATTTTATTGAAGATAATTTGGATAGCTATTCTAAGATAAAGTACCAAGATCAGGAAAATATAATTAAAAATATTAATACATTGATCGAGAGAGGTTATAGTAATAGTAATATTTCACTTATTTTAGCTCATGGTAATGATAGTGACGTTACAGAGTTTGCTAAAAGAGAAAAAATTAAATATTTGGAGGAATTTTATAGTATAAGTTATGCTAAATTAAAATATTATGATCGTTATGTTAAATACTCTAGGGAAACTGGTGAAGATGAGAGGACAACGGTTGTTTTTGTTAATTTAGGAATGGATAATGATAATTATACTGATGCTACACCAGTTACTAAATTTTCAAAAGATATGTTGGTTAATAAACATTATGTGTTAAGTGAAGACTTTGTTCCAGATGATTTAGTTGAGTTTGATGAGAAATATCGCAATGATTATGTTCAAAGTGGCAATAGAGAGGCCGTTGTAGCGTTTGGACAAATGTATGAGGCGGCTGAAAAAGAAGGCTTAGGCTTAGTAATTAATTCTAGTTATAGGTCTTATCAGGATCAAAAAGAATTATGTGATTATTATAGGCAAATATATGGAGATAATTATGTAAATCAATATGTTGCTTTTCCAGGGTATTCAGAACATCAGACTGGTCTTTCTTTTGATATAGGTAGTAAGACAAGTAATGTTTTTAAAAAATCACAAGAATATCAATGGATGCTTAAAAATGCATATAAATATGGATTTATATTAAGGTTTACAACAAAAAACTCTTCATATACAGGATTTAGAAGTGAACCTTGGCATTATAGATATGTCGGTAAGGAAATAGCTCAATATATTTATGATAATGATATTTCATATGAGGAATATTATGTACAGTTTTTGAATGATTAGTGAAGTATTTTACTTGGAATATTTATTTATGTGTGATATTATGTTACTAGAATAATAAGAGGTGTTGGTATGTATCCACTTGGTAAACAATTTGAAGTCGATTATACAAGATCTAAGAGTAATAGAAAAAATATTATTCAGGGTAAGTTCTTTCGTATTTCGGTTATTACTGAGAGAGTTGTTCGTTTAGAATATTCTCCATCTGGACAATTTGTTGATAGACCTACGCAGCTGGTTTTAAGAAGAGATGCTGGACCAACTGATTTTTCTGTGCGACAAGATACCAATATCATGGAAGTTGTGACAAGATACTTTTCGCTTGTTTATGTTAAGGAAAAACCATTTGTTGGCACTAAAGTGGATCCTATGAAAAACTTAAAAATAACTCTAGCAAGTAGAGAAAAAGATAGAGATAAGGATTGGTTTGTAGGACAAGCAGAAGCAAGAAATTTAAATGGTAATATGATGGCCATTGATGTTAAGAATAGTCCAACATATTTAAAAGGATTATATTCACTAGATGGTTTTGCATCTATTGATGATAGTTATAATAAAATAATTATGGAAGATGGTACTTTAGTTGATCCTCCTAAAGATCATATGGATATTTATGTGTTTATGTATGACAGAGATTTTAAATATGCTTTGGCGGATTATTTTAAAATAACTGGTTCACCATCTTTGATACCAAGATATGCATTAGGTAATTGGTGGAGTAGAAATATTACTTATGATGATAAGAGTGTAGCTGATTTGATTAGAAATTTTGAGAAGAAGAGAATTCCATTATCAGTAATGTTATTTGATAATGATTGGCATTACAGAAATATTGGAAACTTTACTAATCTTAAATCAGGGTTTACTTTTAATAATAATTTATTTGCAGATCCAAAGAAGATGATTGATCAATTTCATATTAGAGGTATTCGAGTAGGATTATGTATTAATCCGACAGAAGGTATTTATCCACATGAAATGTTTTATAAACAGGCAATTCAGTATTTGGGAATGCCTGATTCAGCTATTATAAAGTTTGATCCTTTGAATCCCAAGTTACTTGATGTTTTCTTTAAGATGTTTTTACATCCATTAGAAACGTATGGAGTGGACTTTTTTTGGAATGATTATTATGGAAATGCGAAGGATCCTACAGAGTTATGGGCTACAACACATTATCTATATTTAGATTCTAAACGTAACATGGGTAAAAGAGGTATGTTATTATCTCGTGGACCTATTTATGCACCTCATAGATATGGTATTTTATATGGAGGATCTAGTGAGATTAGTTGGCAATCACTTCGTCAATTACCATTTATGTACTTGAATGCTGCGAATATAGGAGTTAGTTGGTGGAGTCATGATGTTGGTGGTAACCATGGTGGTATTGAAGAAGGAGATTTATATGTACGCTATTTACAATTAAGTACCTTTGGACCAATTTTGAGATTCCATGGAGCTAGAGGACCTTATTATAAAAAAGAACCTTGGGTATGGGATGCTCAAACAGAGTCGATTACAGCTGATTATTTAAGACTTCGCCATAGATTAATTCCTTATTTATATACAGAAGCTTATAATTATACAAGATCTGGTGTACCTTTAATTCAACCATTCTATTATAATTATATGTGGGTTTATGATGATGAACTATATAGAAATCAATACTATTTTGGGTCACAGTTATTAGTTTGTCCAATTCTTGATAAGATGGATACCGTAATGAACAGAACATTACATAGATTCTTTATACCAGATGGTATTTGGTATGATTTTATTACTGGTAAAAAATTCCCTGGTAATAAAAAGTATGTTTCTTTCTTTAAAGAAGAAGATTATCCTGTATTTGCTCATGCAGGATCAATAATTCCATTATCTAATAGAAGTGATTATAATAATACAGGAATTCCTACAGATTTAGAAATTCAAATTTTCCCAGGTGTAAGTAATACATATACTTTATATGAAGATGATGGAGTAACAGCCTTATATAAAGAAGGTTATTTTTTGAAGACTTCAATCGATTATAATTATTTACGTAATAACTATACAGTTATTATGAGATCAATTGAAGGTAAGAGTGGTATTGTTCCTGAGAAGAGAAATTATAAAATGGTATTTAGGAATACTAAACAAGCCGAAGATGTAACTGCATACTTTAATAATGAAAGAATTGCGATTAGTAGTTATGTCGATGCTAATGACTTTGTGGTTGAAATTAAAGGTTGTCCTTCGATTGGACAATTAACAATTAATTGTAAGGGTAAAGATATTGAAATAGATGCAATGAGATTGATTAATGATGATGTTAAGAGTGTCTTAATAGATTTGAAGATTAATACTTATTTAAAGGAAGAAATTGCTGATATTATGTTTGGAGATTTACCTTTAAAGAAGAAGAGAATTGAGATTAGAAAGTTGAAGAAGAAAAAACTTTCTAAGGAATATATTGGACTTTTCTTAAGATTAATTGAATATATGAGTGAAGTATAGTTAAAAATACTTGAAAAATTTAGAAAAGTTTACTATACTAAGTGTATATTTTTGAATGTTGTTAGTAGTAGTAGCAATTTTTTAGATATTTTAGAGAGCTTATGGTTGGTGAAAATAAGCATATTTAGATTGTGAACTTGACTAATTTTGTAATAGTTGGGTAAGACCATTATATCTATTAAAGCTGCATAGTTTTATACTATGAAGTAAGGTGGTACCGCGAATATTTCGTCCTTATGTATAATAAGGGCGTTTTTTTTGGAGGTTTGTATGAAAGAAATTATTTTATTTATAGTTTGCTTTTGGATTGTGCTCTTGGCATATGAAATTATTTTTATTATACCTATGAAAAAGTATAAGGAAGGTAAACTGAAAAAGAAAAAAGAAAAGAAAGAATTAGCGGAAATTAGATATTTAGTTTCTAAATATAATTTAGATATGAAGAAGGTTAATTATAATCAACTGTTACAGATAGTAGCTTTAACTTCATCATTTGATATAACTATTATTGTTACAATAGTAGCGTTAGTTGATAATTATTTATTATCGTTACTGATGTGTATGTTATTAGTTATACCTGTTGTTATGGTGAGTTATTGGTTAGTGTTTAAATTTTATAAAAAGAGAGGAATGATTAAGAATGTATAATTTTAAAGAAATAGAGAATAAATGGCAAAAGTATTGGGAAGATAATAAGTGTTTTAAGGCATTAGATGATTGCAGTAAGCCTAAGTTTTATGCTTTAGTAGAGTTCCCTTATCCATCTGGAGTTGGTATGCATTTAGGACATATTAAGGCGTATTCTGGATTGGAAGTAGTTGCGAGAAAGAGAAGAATGGAAGGATATAATGTTTTGTTTCCAATTGGCTATGATGCATTTGGTCTTCCTACAGAGAATTCAGCTATAAAGCAAAATATTCATCCTAGAGTTTTGACGGATAGAAATATTGAGATATTTGCTGGTCAATTGAAAAAAGTAGGTTTTTCATTTGATTGGGATAGAGTTATTGATACTACAGATGAAAAATATTATAAATGGACTCAATGGATATTTTTAAAGATGTTTGAGAAAGGTCTTGCTTTCAGAGATAAGACACTTGTTAATTATTGTCCTAGTTGTAGAGTAGTTTTGGCTAATGAAGATTCACAAGGTGGTAAATGTGATGTATGTCATTCGCAAGTCGTTCAAAAAGAAAAAGATGTTTGGTATTTAAGAATTACAGAGTATGCTGATAAGTTACTTGAAGGATTAAAAGAAGTTGATTATTTACCAAATATTAAACTACAACAAGAGAATTGGATTGGTAAATCTACTGGTGCTTATGTTGATTTTAAAGTAAAAGATTTAGATGAAGTATTAAAAGTTTATACTACTCGTCCTGATACTTTATTTGGGGCTACTTTTATGGTAGTTGCTCCTGAACATCATATTATTGATAATCATAAAGATATGGTTAAAAATATGGATGAGATTATGGTTTATAGAGAAGAGGCTAAGAAGAAGACCGAGTTTGAACGTGTTCAACTTGCAAAAGATAAGACAGGTGTTAGAATTGATGGTTTAGTTGCAATTAATCCAGTTAATGGAGCAGAAATTCCTATCTATATTGCAGATTATGTTATGATGGGTTATGGTACTGGAGCTATTATGGCTGTACCTGCTCATGATACAAGAGATTATGAGTTTGCGACTAAGTTTGGTATTGATATAATTCCAGTTATTGAAGGTGGAGATATTGAAAAAGAAGCTTATACAGGTGATGGAGTTCATATTAATTCAGGTTTCTTAGATGGATTAAATAAGAAAGAGGCTATTGAAAAGGTAATTGAATACTTAAAAGAAAAAGGTGTTGGAGAAAAAGCTGTTCAATATAAGATGAAAGATTGGGCATTTAATAGACAAAGATATTGGGGAGAACCAATTCCAATAATTCATTGTGAACATTGTGGAGATGTTGCTGTTCCATATGAAGAGTTACCTTTAAGATTACCTAAAGTTACTAATTTTGAAGTTGGTACTGATGGAGAGAGTCCACTTGCTAAAATAGAGAGTTTCGTTAATTGTAAATGTCCTAAGTGTGGAAGAGATGCAAAGAGAGAGACAGATACTATGCCTCAATGGGCTGGTTCTAGTTGGTATTTCTTAAGATATATTGATCCACATAATGATAAAGAGTTTGCTTCACGTGAAAAGCTTAATTACTGGATGCCAGTTGATTGGTATAATGGTGGTATGGAACATGTTACAAGACACGTAATTTATTCTAGATTCTGGTATCATTTCTTATATGATTTAGGATTAGTTCCTACTAGTGAACCTTATATGAGAAGAACGGCTCAAGGACTTATTTTAGGACCAGATGGAGAGAAGATGAGTAAGTCTCGTGGTAATACAATCGATCCTAATACAATAGTAGATGAATATGGTGCTGATACTTTAAGAACTTATGTATTATTTATGGGTGACTATGGATTAGAGGCTCCATGGAATGAACAAGGTGTTAAAGGAATTAGTCGTTTCTTAGATAGAGTTTATAGATTGAGTGAAAGATTAAATGATAGTAAAGGTTATACTAGTAGTTTTGAAGGTATTATAAATAAGACTATTAAGAAAGTATCTGATGATATTGAAACTTTAAAATATAATACGGCTATATCTGAATTAATGAAATTAGTTAATGAATATTATGCAGTAGAATCTATTAGTAAAGATGATTATACAGTATTATTAACATTGTTATATCCATTTGCTCCACATATTACTGAAGAGTTAAATGAGAAGATTGGTAATAGTCCAATTTGTAAGAGTAGTTGGCCTAAATATGATGAAACTAAAACTATAGATGAGACTAAGGAAATTGCTGTTCAAGTTAATGGTAAAGTTAGAGGTACTATTACAATTAATGTTAATGATTCAGAAGATACTATTAAGGAAATGGCTTTAAATGAAGAGAATGTTAAGAGACATACAGAAGGTAAAGATATAGTTAAAGTTATTGTTATTAAAGGAAAAATAGTTAATATAGTAGTTAAATAGAGAAGAGATTCTCTATTTTTTTGTATGTATTTCCAAACCATTATACACAATCTTGACTTTCCTTGATATTGATTTTTTAGGTATTTTATGGTAAAATATGCGTACTAATTGATGGTAATGGTGATTTTTATGGAATTTAGATTTTTAGATAATTATGAGGCAAGTGTTAATGGTCGTAGAATTGATTTGATTAAGAAGAATAAGTATGGAGCTGCGGCAGAGGTTACAGATTTTGCTATTTTATTAGGTGGCCATGGTGGTAGAGCGGAGAGTAATCGTTTATTTAGTAATAGCACGATTCGTTCTGGACATTATTATATTGATTGTAATCTTCATGGCAATGTTTGGGTTATTAATTCCCAGGGTAATGGTTATTGGCAATATCCTATTGTTCGTCAAGGTGTTGGTATTAGACCAGCTACATCTTACTCTTTCAATGAAGTAGAATTTAAAGATGCAATAGCGATTAAAGGAATAAAGGAAATTGCTTATGGAGAATTACCGCAAACGGTAATGGGTCTTGATGATTCCATGGAATTAGAAACTGCTTTTAATGCTTTTGAATTAATAGAAACAGGAAGAACTTATACAGTTGATTCTGCAGATTTTACTTCTGAAGCAGACTTTACACCAAGACAACTTGTAGAATATGAGTATAAAGATGGACATTATGTTAGAGTTGTTGCGGATGATGCAACTATGTATGGTTATAAATTGTCTGATGGTAGAGAGATAAAAAAAGGACAACCTTATTGGGTTAAAGTTGAACCTATTGTTTGGATGGTTGATAAGAAGAATGATATTGTTCTTTCTAAAAAAATAATACTTGCTGGTATTCCATTCAATGATGATAATGGGCCTGATCTTAATTACTTCACAAAATTTTCTGATACAATAGTTGGCAAATTTTTAAATGAAACTTTTGCTAAGGAGATTGTTGCTCCTAGAACTTATCAAAGTGCTACTGAAAGACAAGAAGCAAAAGTATTTAAGAAAGTAAAATAATTGAAAAAGTGTACTTTTAATAATAGGACTTGAATGTAAGTCCTTTTTGTTTACTTTTTATTTGGATGATGTTATAATAATCGTATTTCAGATTGGGGGGATACTTTTGAGCGATAAAGAACGTGAAATGGTTTTAAGTCATTTGGAAGAAATGGGATTGGACTCAGAATTTTTAATCAGAGAGACTTTTCTTGGTTATAAATGGAGAAGAGAAAGAAAAAAATTGTATGGAGCAGATATTGACTTACCTACAAAACTTATTAGAATGTATTATGAACTTAATCCTGATGAAATTGTATTTGATAGGTTTAAAAGTGCTTTTGTTAAAAGATATATTCGTAATGAAAGTAAGTTGGAAGATGTTCATATAGATTCAGAAATTAAAGGATTAGAAAAAATGTATGAATATGTACATTCTGATGATATTGAGTATAGATTTGATGTTTATACTTTGTTAGATTTACATAGAATGTTATTTTCTTTTTCACCATTTCCAGAATATGCAGGTTCAATTAGAAATGATGATGTTTATTTGCCGGGAACTGGTACAGAACTATGTGAATGGAGAGAGATTCGTCATCGTTTAAATGAAATTGATGAAGATGTACAATATTTACGTAGTATTGCAGAGGAAGTAAAAGATTCTAATGATGCCGATCAGTTACTTGCTTATTTAGATTGTTGCGTAGAGATTAATTGTAGATTAGTAAAAGTGCATCCATTCTTTGATGGTAATGGGAGAACAATAAGAGCGTTTACAAATAAGTTATTGGAGGATGTAGGATTACCACCTATTTATATTTTAGAACGTGAACGTGGAGAATATCATAAGGCTATGAATGAGGCTAACAATGATGGAGATTTTACAGATATTAAGAACTTTTATCGTTATAAGATATGTGACTCTATTATTGAACTTGATATAAATGAAAGAGTTAAGAAGATGAATCCTACAGTTAGAAGATATAAGGCTAAAGAAAAAGTTGATGATTTAAATAGAAAAAAAGATTGCTAAAATATGACATTTTTTTAGCAATCTTTTTATTATAATAGTTTTGGTGATTAGATGAAAGTTAAAATATTTGATGATGAAGATGAAAAAGATTTAGAGAGTGATATTAATTCTTTTTTGGAAGACTTGGATGGAGAGGTTGTGGATATTAAATATCAAGTTAGTGTAGGTATTTTCAGTGAAGAACAAGTGTTTTGCTTTTCAGCAATGATTGTTTATTATTGATTGTAGAAATAATTGTTTTCTTCAATGTATCTGGTATTTTCTCTTATTTTATGAGAAGCTAATACGCATCTATTTATTTGAAATTTATAGGTATCAGTTTTTGTTTTTATAGTTATGTTTCCGGCTGCTAATACTTTTTTGACTTTAAAGTAAGTTACATCTTGCCAAGAGATTTTTTTATATAGGGTGGTGTCTGTTTTATATATTGTTATACCGAGAGTGTCAAAAAATAAAAAGTATGTTTCAAGATCGGTGTATTTTATGTATGGTTTCCAGGGTGTTGGTATAATTAGTTTGGGTTTTATATAATTTGTTCCAAAAATAATGTTACTTGTTTTGGTTATTTTATACTTTTCAATTAATTCTTCTAATCTTTTATTAATCATGTTCATGTTTTCTTACTCCTTTAGTTTTTATTATATCATGTTAGCTGTTTAAAAAAGAAAAACTTAAGTACTAGTTTTGCTTTTTTTTAAATTATGATATTATATTCATAGATAGTAGGAGATGTAAGATGAATAAAAATGTAGTAGGAAAGAGTAAAATTGTTAATTTAGCTTTTTTTAGTACCATTATTATTGTGCTTTGTAAGGTGCTTGAGGTTTTATATGTTATTCCTTTTCATTCTCTTATCGGAGATACCGGTGGAGCTTTATATGGATATGCTTATACAATATATTTATTGTTTATGTCGTTATCCTTTTTTGCATTACCATTATCTATAAGTAGAGTTGTTTCAGAGTGTCAGGCACTTGGTTTTTATGAGGTTAAGAAAAGAGTCTTTTCTTTAGGAAAAAAGATAGCTTTGATTTTTGGATTAATATGTTTTATTTTAATAAATATATTTGCACCTATTATTGTTTCTATTATTTGTGGAGAATATAATGATTATATTATTAAGTGTATTAGAATTGTTTCTGTTTCTGTTATGATGTTTCCTTTACTTGGTGTTTATCGAGGATATTTTGAAGGACATAGATTTTTAGATGTTTCAGCTTTTTCTCAGGTTGTGGAAAAAATATTTAGGATATTAATTATTGTTTTAGGAAGTTATTTTGCACTTAAGGTTTTTAAATTATCTTTGCCTAAGACAGTAATGGTTGCTTTAGGAGGAACTGTTGGTGGAGTAGTTGCGGCTTATTTATATTTGTATATAAAGAAGTGTAAGTGTGAAGATAAATTTTCAGAAAAAGTACGTAATGTTAATGAACCTCTTATTACTAATAAGGCGATAATTAAAAAAATTTGTCTTTATGCAATACCATTTATGTTAATAGACGGATTTAGATATTTATATAATTTTGTTGATGTTTGTACGGTTGTAGAAGGACTTGTTAACCATACTAGTTTTAGTAGGAGTGATAGTGAGGCAATTTTTTCAATGCTTTCGATTTGGGCTTTTATATTTAATGTATTTGTTTTCTCTATTGGTGTTGGTATTATTAATAGTTTGATTCCTAATTTAGAACAGAGTATTACTAGGAAAGATAAAAACGAAAGCTGTAAGAAGATTAATTTAGCTTATGAAATGTTGTTATTCTTAAGTGTTCCAATTACTTTAGGTATAAGCTTTTTAGCTAAACCTATTTGGAGTTTATTTTATGGAAATAGTGAATTTGGACCTAGCGTTTTAACTTATTATATATTTGTGGCTTTATTTATGAGTGTTTTATATTTAACAGTTTCAATTATTAAGATTTATAAAGATTATAAGACAATACTTATAAGTTTAGTTGTCGGTTTGATTTTAAAAATAATACTTAATACTAGTTTGCTTAGTGGTTTTTATAAGATGGGAGTTCCGGCTTATTATGGAATCATTTCAGCTAGTATTATTGGTTATATTACTTCTTTTGTTGTTGCGATTGTTAGACTTTCTAAAAAGTTTGAAATTAATTATGAAGACTTAGTTAAGCATTTTATTGATATTTTATGTGGGTCAGTATTAATGATCTTTGTCTTATTTGTATTAAAATTTGTAATACCAATTTCTTCTAATGTTAGAATTGTTAATTTATTTATAATAATTGTTTATAGTATTATTGGTAGTATAGTTTACTTAATATTTACTTCTAAAATGGGTACTATTAAGCATATATTTGGAGATAAAATTCGTAAAGATATAAAAAAATAAAGGTAATTTGAGTGATTTAAATTACCTTTTTTGTTTATATTATACATTATTTATAATTTATTTGGAAATTATTTTAGTAATAATGAAATTCATTATTGGTTTAGTTATATAAGTCCAAGTTCCAATATTTTTAATACTTTTTGCTTGGAAATATTTAGGAAGAGAACTAGGAAGAGCTTGTTCTAGATATTTAATGTTGTGTTCTTTACAGTATTTTATGTCTTTATAGTAAGTATAATATTTTATATTTGTCTCTTCAAGAATATCTTTATTATCTTCATAGAGTAATAGAGCTTTATCATTATGTTCTATTAAAAAATGGGTACAAAGAGTTAATTCTGTTCCATATTGTTGTTTGTAACTTCTAAATTTTTCTAGTTCTTTAGTTAATTCTTCTTTTTGGTTGGTAAGAAGAGTTAATTTTGATTTGGAATTTTTACTAAGACTATCAATAGGAAGAATAGAGATTTGGTCATTAGTCTTTTTGATATTTTTCTCAATACTCTTAATAGTTTTTGTTAGATTTATTTTACCTATAATTATGGTGGCTTTAGTATTAACATTACCATTTAATATTTCGTATAGTGTTTCTATTGTATTTTGATCAACTATATGATCTTTATATAAATTAGGTAGATCTTTTTTACTACCAATAGCGACCTCTGTTTCTAATTTTATAGCTTTGGCTAAATATTCCTTTATTGTTTCGCTAAAATTATTTTCAATATCTTCCATATCTTGGGATAAATCTAGTCTGGCTATTTCAGAAGGAAGCATTATTTTTAGAGAATCATTTGCTTGTTTAAAGCCTTGCTCACGAAGATTTCGTTTTATTGTTATTACATCTTCTTCTTTTAGATTGTCATTTATATAGGGAGCTATTTTTATAGAAATAGCTTTTTTATTATTAGCAAAGTTTATAATAGAATTAGTCATAGTCTTTAATAAGTATTTGTTTTTGTAGTCCATTATAAAACCAGCTGGTATATATAAACAGCAATAATTCATTGCGAGTGGTTCTTGAAATACAGATGTTGCGGATACTATTTCATCGTTTTCTGATACTAAACCTAAATAATAGGGATTTAGTTTTTTTGTAACTTTAATAAACTCCGTTAAACTTTCTGAATGTAAGAAATGTGACTCATCTTTATGACTTTTTACATAGTTGTCATATACTTCCTTATCTAGATTTTTAAGTCTTAACATCATGTTACCTCACTTTCTTATATAGTTAGTATAACATGTATGATTTTAAACTTAAAGAAAATAATAAAATTATATTAAACGATATAGAAACCTTCCTCTTTTTTTAGATAACCTTTTTCTTTTTTCTCCTCTAGTTTTTTTACACGTTCTTTTAGATTGGCAACTTCATATTTTAATTTGTTTAACTCTTCTTCAAAATTTTGGGCAGTTGGCATAGGAAAAGGCATATATGGATATGGCATATTATTCATATTATCAACCTATCTTTCGTTTTATTATATGCGTTTAAGTGTATTTTGTGATAAAATATTTACTGGAGATGTTTATTATGCGACTTAGAAATGTTAAAAACAAAGAAGAAATTTTAAATAATTCTAGTTACTTTATGGGAACTGGAGAAGAATTTATTGGTAAATGGAGTAATGTTTTTAAAAATAATAATCCAATATATGTAGAAATCGGTATGGGTAAAGGTAAATTTATTATTGAAAACGCTATTAAGTATCCAAATATTAATTTTATTGGGATTGAAAAGTATGATAGTGTTGTGGCGAAATGTTTACCTAAAATACCAGAGGGACTTGATAATCTTAAGATTTTAAGAATGGATGCTTTGAATATAGATAAAGTTTTTTTGAAAGAGATTGATAGAATTTATCTTAATTTTTCGGATCCTTGGCCTAAAGTTCGACATAGTTTAAGAAGACTTTCTAGTAAAGTGTTTTTAAAGAAGTATGATAGTATTTTTAAAAATGATAAAGAAATATGTATGAGAACAGATAATAGAGATTTATTTGTTTATTCTTTACTTAGCTTTAGTGAATATGGATATGTATTAAGAAAGTTAAGTTTAGATTTACATGGTGAAGATATTGATAATTTAATAACTACAGAGTATGAGGATAAGTTTTCAGATAAAGGAATGCCAATATATGCGGTTGTTGTGGATAAGAAGGATGTCTAAAATAGTAAATAGTTATTAAAATATTTTTACATTTACAAAAAATTTGATATAATGTAGTAAGAGTAGGTGAAATATGAAAAAGCTAATCGTTTTGCTCTCTATTGTTTTATTATTAATGACAGGTTGCAGTATTAAAAAACTTGATGATAAAGATTTTGAAAGTAATATGAATGTTTTACTTTCGGAAAAGATTAGTAATAGTAATGTTAATTTTGAAGGATATAAGTATTATGTTCCTGAAGGGTTAAAGTTTGTTAATAAAGAAGAGTATAATGCTATCTTTAAAGATAGATTTAATAATAAATATTATTTATATGTTGATGTTATTAGTTATTATCATAAGATTGAGAATACATATAAGATAAATCAAGATGCCTATTATTCAAAAGTTATTGATTATAATGATAAGACTGGTTATTTAGAGATTATTGAATCTGGGTCTAAGTATTATGTAGAATTTATGTTTAATTATGCAAAAATTGAGGTTTTAGTTGATAAAGACCAATTAGTTAATGCAATGAATAATATGTGTTATGTTTTGAGATCTATTAAATTTAATGATAAGGTACTTGAAAGTTTAGTAGGAGATAATGTTTTAAGCTATACAGAGGAAAACTTTACATTGTTTGATAAGACTCCAACACGTAGTGATGTTTTGGAGGTTACAGCTGGTGAGGGTGAGAAATATAAAGTCGCTAAAGATCAAGAAATCTTGGATTTAGATGAAGAATAAATTGAAGAGGTGAGCTCATGAGTATATTTGAGAAACTTAAAAATGCTCTTTTTGAAGAAGAGTATGTAGAAGTTGATGAAAAACCTAAAGTGAAAAGTGTTCCAAAGAAAAAGGCAACTTCTAAGGAAAAGATAAAAGAAAAGTATACTAATAATTATAATGATGATATAGAAGAAGAAAAACCAGTTGCAAAAAAGGTAGTTCTTCCTGAAAAAAAAGAAGTTCATATAGAAGAAGACTTAGATTTAGATGAGGAAGAAGAGGAAGTTCCTAGTAAGATTGAGATTAAGGAAGAAGTTCATAGTTCATTTAAGATGATGGATGATGATGACTTTAAGACAGACTATCAAGTTCCTTATACTGTTAGTAGTGAACCAAAGATAGTAAAAGTTATTGATAAAGATGATTCTATACCACCTTATTCTGTAAGTAGAGATAGTGTTGATCACAAATTATATCCTTCGAAGCCTAAGAATAGTGGACCTCAACCATATGGAATAGAGGAAACTCCTAAGGCTACTGTTCAAGAATATAATAGTTATGAACAAAAAGATGAAAAGTCTTACTTTAAACCATCACCAATAATTTCACCAATCTATGGTATTTTGGATAAGAACTATTCAAAAGATGATATTGTTCCTAAAAGGGAAATTAAATTTACAAGTAGCTTTGTGAGAGATAAAGTTAGTGTTGATGATGTTAGGGAAAAGGCGTTTGGTAAGAGTGAAGATGAAGCTATTCATGAGAGCAAGGCTGAGGTTAATAAGCCAACCTTTGAAGTAGAAGATGAAGATAATCTTTTGGTAGATTTAAGCTCTGATACTGAAAAACCGGCAGTTAAAGATGTTACAATGGGAGATGCGTTGGAATATTTTCATGATTTAGGATTAGAATATAATGTAGATTATGTTGATGCTGGTAAAAAAACAACTTCGAAACGTGAAAAAGATTCATATGATGAAGTTGTTGAAGAAAAGCCAAAAGAAGAGAAGAAAACAGTTGTTGTAGATGAAAAAAAAGAAGATGTTACAGAAGATGATAATTTATTTGATTTAATTGATTCAATGTACCAAGAACAAGACTAAGAGAAAGAATAAAGGAGGAAGTTATGGATTTATTAAATTTTGTTTTACCGGTATTAATGTATTGTGCTGGTATCATACTAATTGTAGTGTTAATAATTTTAGGTATTAAACTAATTATGATGCTTGATAAAATGGACAAAGTTGTTGATAATGTAAATGATAAACTTAATTCTTTAAATGCTATATTTTCATTTGTTGATCGTACAACTGATAGTTTAGCAATGATTAGTGATACAGTTATTAATTCTATTGCTAGTTTTGTTTACAAAATGTTCAAAAATAAGAAAAAGAAAAGAAAAAATGTAGAGGAGGAATTTGAAGATGAGTAAAAAAGGTTGTGGAAAGTTTTTAGCAGGAGCAGCAATTGGTGCTGGTTTAGGTCTTCTATTTGCACCTAAAAAAGGTAGTGATACTAGAGAGGATTTAAAGAAACAAATCGATAAATTACTAAATCAAATTAAAGATATCGATGCTGAAGATGTAAAGAAAGAATTCGATAAACGTGTAAAAGAAATCAAAGAGGAACTTTCTGATTTAGATAAGGAAAAAGCTTTAGACTTAGCTAAAGAAAAAGCTTTAGATTTAAAAGATAAAGTTGAGGATCTTGTTGATTTAGCTGTTGAAAAAGGTACTCCAGTATTACAAAAAGCTGCTGATGATTTAAGAGATAAAGCTATTGCTGTTACTAAAGAGGTTCTAAAAAAATTAGAAAAAGAAGATAAAAAGTAAGCAAATTGCTTATTTTTTACTTGCTTTATTATTTTTATGTGATATAATCAATTTATATTTTCAGTGATTAATAAATTAGTAGAAATTAATTAGATTTCTTAGAGATTTAGTGGTTGGTGCAAACTAAATGTTAATTAATTTTGAATTACATTATTAGGAGAAAATCGTTAATCGCGTTAAGATAGAAGAGTGCATAGATAGAATTTATCTATGAATTAAGGTGGTACCACGAGTTAATTCGTCCTTATGGATGGATTGGCTCTTTTTTTTTTGAAAGGAGTGATGCTTTTGCATACTGAGTATGAAGTTAGAGTTTTAGAAATTAACAAAGATGAAGTCATTAAAAAATTGAAGAGTTTGAATGCTACATTTCAATGGGATGCTATTCAAAGAAGATATGTATATGATTTCATACCAAAAGTAGATGGTAAATGGATTAGACTTAGAACTAATGGAATTAAATCTACACTTACAATTAAAAATTTAGTATCTTCAGAGATTGATGGTACGCAAGAGTTAGAAATCGAAGTTGATAATTTTGAAAGATGTAACTTAATATTGAAAGAGTTAGGTTATGAACCTAAAGGTTATCAAGAAAATAGAAGAAGACAATATTTACTTAATGGAGTAGAAATTGATATTGATTCTTGGCCATTACTTCCAGATTATCTAGAAATAGAAGGTCCTAGTGAGGAAGCTGTATTTAATGCTTTAGAAGTTTTAGGTTTTTCTAAAGAAAATAGTACTACTAGAGATGTTGAAGGAATATTCTTAGATTATGGGTATAAGTTGGATGAGATTTATGATTTAAAATTAGAAGAAAATAGAAAAGAAGGTTTGGAGGAATAAAAATGAAAATATTTGATGAATTAAAATGGAGAGGATTGCTTAAAGATATTAGTAGTCCAGATTTAGAAGAAAAACTTAATAAGGGAGGAATGACATTCTATATTGGAACAGATCCTACTGGGGATAGTTTACATATAGGACATTTCTCATCATTTTTAATCTCTAAGAGATTAAAAGATGCAGGACACAATCCAATTTTGTTAGTTGGAGGAGCAACCGGTCTTATTGGAGATCCAAAGCCAGATGCTGAACGTCCTATGATTACAAAGGAAGAAGTACAACATAACTTTCAGTGTTTAAAAGCACAAGCACAAAAACTATTTGGGTTTACTGTTGTTAATAACTATGATTGGTCTAAAGATCTTAACTTTATAGATTTCTTACGTGACTATGGAAAATTCTTCAATGTTAATTACATGTTAGGAAAAGATACAGTTGCGAGAAGACTTGAAACTGGTATTACTTATACAGAATTTTCTTATATGATTATGCAAGCATTAGATTTCTGTTGGTTATATGAAAACATGAACTGTGAAATGCAAGTTGCTGGACAAGACCAATGGGGAAATATAACAGCAGGTATTGACTTAATTCGTAAAAAATTAGGTAAAGAAGCTTATGGATTTACAATGCCATTATTAACTAAGAAAGATGGTACTAAGTTTGGTAAAACTAATGGTAAGGCAATTTGGTTAGATAGAGAAAAGACTTCTCCATATGAGATGTACCAATTCTTTATAAATGTTGAAGATGAAAAAGTTATTGATTACTTAAAATTCTTAACATTCTTATCAAAAGAAGAGATTGAAGAATTAGAAGTTAAAAACAATGAAAATCCACATTTAAGAGAAGCCCATAAAAAATTAGCTGAAGAAGTAATTACATTTGTACATGGACATGAAGCATATGAAGAAGCAGTTAAAATCACAGAAGCATTATTCAATGGAAAAGTTCGTGACTTAACTGCACATCAAATTAAAGATGCCTTTAATGGTATTGAGCCATTTAAAGTTAGTGAAGATACATTATTAGTAGATATATTAGTTAATAATGAAATTTGTTCTAGTAAGAGAGAAGCTAGAGAATTTATTACTAATGGATCAATTACAGTAAATGATGAAAAGATTACTGATGTAGGATTTACGGTTACTAAAGATGTTTGCATTGATGGTAAGTTTATTATAATTCGTCGTGGTAAGAAAAATTACTACATTGGTGTATTTGAATAAGTAAATTTACAGTGAAGAAAATATAATTTAATTATATTTTCTTTTTACTTGTGGAAAAACTATTTTGTTTTTGTTATTATTATAGTGGGAGGCTAGTATATGTATAAAAGAGTTTTAAGAATATTAAAAATTATATTTGGATTTTGTCTTGCTTTGTTGATTGTGGAACTTTTATATCTGACATATGTTAGTTTCTTTAAGGAGAAAAAGTCAGTATATTTTGACTCTATTAATGCGATGGAAAATTATAGTAATGGTTACGTTGTTGTTGGAAGTAATAATAATAACGATAGTCATTATGAGAAGGCAAAGATTGCGAAATATAATATGAAGAGGGAAAAATCTTTTGAGTTTTTATATAATAAAGGCTATAATGGAGTATTTTTTGATGTAGCCGTTGATGAAGATGGCTATGTTGCGGTTGGTAGTTATGAAGCAGATCAAAATAGTCATAATAAAAAACTTAGAGAAGCTATTATTGTTAAATATGATAAGGATGGAAAAGTTTTATTTGATAAGAGTTTTAAAGCTTTAGATGATTCTAAATTTGTAAGTGTTTGTGTTGTTGATGATGGTTATTTAGTTGTTGGACAAAGTGTTTATGAAAATATGACTTTAGGTTTTTCTAAGAAAGGTGGAGCTTATTTAATAAAGTATGATAAAGTCGGTAACATTGTTTGGAAGAGTGATTTTGGAGATAATAAGTCAGCTATTTATAATGATGTTATTCAAGTAAATGATTATATTTATGTAGTTGGTAAAAACTCTTCAAGAGTGGGACTTGTTAATAAATATGATTTGAAGGGTAATTTAGTTAAAAGTTCTGAATATAAATATACTGATAATTTGGGCTTTACTAGTTTAGTTGCGGTTGATGATGGAATCGTTGTAGCTGGAGCTAAAAAATATGTTGATGATAAGAATAATTCAATAGTAGATGCGCTTCTTGTTAAATATGATTTTGATTGTAATTACTTGAAGGAAGTTAGGTATGATAATTCTAATATTGAGAGATTTAATAGAATTATTAAAGTTGATGATAATAATATTTTAGCTGTTGGTAATGAGGTTAATGTTAGTAATGGTAATTTATATAATGGAATTATTGGTAAATATAAGAGTGATTTAACTATTATTAAAATTGAAAATTATGGAGAACAGAGAAATGATTACTTTACGGATGTTAAACTTGTTAATGATAATTACTTGGTAGTTGGATATTCTGCTTATGATGATGGTAGTTATTTAGGTAAGTTTATTGTTTATAGTAAGGCTTTAAAAGTATTGGAGGTTCAATAATGAAAATTACATTGGTTAGACATGGAGAGACAGATTTTAATAAAGAGGGAAAGATTCAAGGTTTGTCTAATAATTTATTGAATGATACAGGAAGAAGACAATGTCGTGATCTTAGAATGAGACTTTCAGATCAACATTTTGATTTTTGTTATATGTCGCCTTTAGCAAGAACGGTTGAAACAGCGATGATTCTTATAGGGGATAGAGTAGAAATGATACCTGATAAGCGTTTAATTGAACGTGATATGGGAGATATTGAAGGTGATAGTAGAGAACTTTATGCTGTTGATAAGTTCTGGGACTATAATTTAAATTCTGGGGATCAAAATATTGAAAAGATTCAGGATATTTTTGAAAGATGTAGGGACTTTTTGGACTATGTAATAAAAAAACATCCTGGTAAGGATATTTTGATTGTATCTCATGGAGCTCCTGTTAGAGCAATGCATCATATCTTAAGAAAAAGTAATTTAACTGGTAATTTGCGAGATATTAATATAAAGAATTGTTATTGTGAGACTATTGAATTTGATGAGAATGATATTAAATTAAAATAAAAAGAACGCTTAAGGCGTTCTTAATTTTTTTACTTATTGTAGAATTCAACGATTAATGCTTCGTTAATGTCAGCATTAAGTTCATTTCTTTCAGGTAATCTTACAAAAGTAGCTTCTTTCTTATTTTCATCGTAATTAATGAAATCAACACGTTTTGTAATTTTTGATAGTGCTTCTTCAACAACTTTTAAGTTCTTGTCATCTTCTTTAAGAGAAATAACGTCTCCAACTTTAGCTCTGTATGAAGGAATATCAACTTTCTTACCATTAACAGTTACGTGACCATGGTTAACAAGTTGTCTAGCTCCACGACGAGTAGAAGCAAAACCAGCACGATATACTAAGTTATCTAAACGAGATTCAAGTAATCTTAAGAAGTTAGTACCGTGAATACCTTGTAATTTAGAAGCTTCATCAAAAGTTTTTCTAAATTGTCTTTCATTTAATCCATACATGAAACGAACTTTTTGTTTTTCTTTTAATTGAGTTCCGTAATCAGATAATTTACCTTTACGATCTTTTCCATGTTGTCCTGGACCATATGGACGACGAGCTAATTCTTTTCCTGTTTCAGTAATGGAAAAACCAACACGACGAGCTTGTTTATAACTAGGACCTGTGTATCTTGCCATATAAATAATCTCCTTTCTTTGTATTTGCAACTTACTGAAATTGATTTAGCCATATCTTAGGGAGTTTTTCGCTTTTTCGCATAAACAGCAATAGTTACTAAACACTGTATGAAAAACACTTTAAAATATTCTAAAATCTGCTGTTTCAAGTTAATTTGCATTTATAATTATATGGTAAATATGTTGCTATGTCAAGGAATTTCAATTATAGAGAAATAAATTTTTATAAAAATGTAGAAAAATGACATATTATTGTGTTAAAATGTACTTATATTAGATAGAGGTGAGGATATGCAAGGGCAATATTTAATTATCGGTTCAGCTACTATTATCGCAATGGTTATTGTTATTATTATTCTTCACTTTATTAGAAAATTTGAAATGAAATATTACCGTGATAGAATAAAAGAATTAGAGAGACAAAGAAATATAGTTGCAAGTACACCAGTTCTTTTAGAGCTATCTAAGGTTGAGCCAATTATTAAGAATGATAAGATGGAAGAGAAGTATAATAAATGGCAAGATGAATTTGTTTCTATTAAAGAAAATAGACTTACAGTAATTGATGATATGTTAATAGATTTAGATTTATATATTGAAAAGAGAGATTATAAGTCTTGTGGATATTCAATGGCTAAAATTGAAATGGAAATATATAAAGTTAGAGAAGCTGCAGATCATTTACTAGAAGAGATTAAAGATATAACTTTAAGTGAAGAGAAATATAGAGCTATTGTTACAAAGTTAAAAACTAAGTATAGAGAACTTAATAGAGAGTTTCATGATCATGAACAATTATATGAACAAATGCAAGAACCTATTTCTTTACAACTTGAAAATATTGAGAGAAGATTTTTAGATTTCGAAAAAGTAATGGATGATAATGATTATGCAGAAGTTGTACATGTTGTTAAAGCGCTTGATACGATGATTGAGCATATAGAGATTATTGTAAAAGAAGTACCAGATGTATTATTAATGGTTAATCAAATTATTCCTAAGAGAGTTAAAGAAGTAAAAGAAAATTATGATGAGATGATTGAGTTAGGTTTTCCACTTGATTATTTAAATATCGATTATAATTTGGATGAGATTAATAAGAATGTAGAAGCTATTTTAGATAAAGTTAATGTTTTAAATCTTGAAGGTTGTATGTTTGATTTAAAAACAATGCTTGAGTACTTGGATTCTTTGTTTATCGATTTTGAAAAAGAAAGATTAGCTAAGAAAGTTTATGAAGAAGTTGAAAGTGACTTCGCAAAAAAGATTGAAAAAACTAATAAGTTAGTTTGTGATATTTATGAACAGCTTGATGATATTAAGAAATTGTATGATTTAAATGATGAAGATGTTCAAATTATTCATAATGTTAATAAGAGTTTAGTTGTTATTAATGATGATTATAAGAAATTACTATCTAAAGTGGCGGCAAAAAGTTCTCCTTATACAATGCTTAATAAGGAAATTGAAGATTTATCTGTTCGTTTAATAAATATGGAAGATGAATTAGATAAGTCATTAAAGTCTTTAGGTAATATGTATGATGATGAAGTAAGAGCAAGAGAGCAATTGGATGAAATTCAAGAATTCTTAAAACAATGTAAAAATAAGATGAGAACTTATAAGCTGCCAGTTATTACTGATAATTACTTTGTACAATTATCAGAAGCAAATGAGGCAATAGGAGAAGTTATAAAAGAATTAGAAAAGAAACCTATTGTTATTAATACATTAAATACAAGAGTAGATACAGCAAGAGACTTAGTTTTAAAACTTTATAATACAACTAATGAAATGGTTAGAATGGCTCAATGTGCAGAGATTGCGATTGTTTATGGTAATAGATATAGAGATTATGAAGAAGTAGATGCGGGACTTAATGATGCAAGAAGTAAATTCTTTAAGGGAGATTATAAAAGAGCTTTAGATCTAGCAATTAGAACTATATCTTTAGTAGATGCAGATATAAGTAAAAAATTATTCAATAATGAAGGATATTAAACAAGACTTAGTTCTTGTTTTTTCGTGTCATTTTATGATAAAATAGCGCTGGTGATGAAAATGGATCGTGTAATTTTAGTTAAGTATGGAGAACTTAGTACAAAAAAGGCTAATAGAAATTTCTTTATTAATACTTTATATAATAACGTTAGGAATAAACTTAATAATTATGATGTAAAAATTAGTAAAGATCGAGCAAGAATGTATATAGAATTTAAAGATAGTGAGTTAGAAGATATTAAAAAAATTATTGATAAGATTTTTGGTATACATATGTATCATATTGCTTATATAGTTGATACTAATAGTGATGATATTTGTAATAAAGCTGTGGAAGTTTTAAAAAATATGAAATTTTCAACTTTTAAAGTGGAAACTAAGAGAAGTTATAAGAGTTTTCCACAGGACAGTATGGAATTTAGTAGAAACCTTGGAGGATTTATTTTAAAAAATATTGATAATATTAAAGTTGATGTTCATAATCCAAACGTTTTAGTACAAGTTGAAATAAGAGAAGGACATTCTTATATATATCTTAATAATTATCATGGAGCAGGTGGATATCCTGTGGGTACTCAACCTAAAGGAATGTTAATGCTATCGGGAGGTATTGATTCACCAGTTGCGGGATATTTAGCAATGAAGAGAGGTATAAGATTAGAGGCAGTTTACTTTGAAGCAATTCCACATACTAGTTTAGAAGCTAGAAATAAAGTTGTTGAATTAACTAAAAAATTAACAGCTTATACTAATTATATTAATTTACATGTTGTTAATTTTACTCCTATTCAAGAAGCAATTTATAAAAATTGTAGGAGTGATTATTGTATTACTATTATGCGTAGAATGATGTATCGTATAATGGAGAGAATTGTTAAGAGTCATGATGGTTATGTAATAATTAATGGTGAGAGTGTAGGACAAGTTGCTAGTCAGACATTAGTAAGTATGTCAGTAATTAATAGTGTTACTAATGTTCCTGTTATTAGACCAGTTGCTTGTTTAGATAAATTAGAAATAATTGATCTTGCCAGAAAAATAGATACTTATGAAACTAGTATTTTACCATTTGAAGATTGTTGTACAGTATTTGTACCAGCTCATCCAGTTATTAATCCTAGAATGGATGTAGCAATAAAAGAAGAGAATAAGTTTGATTATGAGACTATGATTGAAGAAGCACTTAATAATATTAATACAATTAAAGTAGTTGAAGGCGTTTCTGAAGAGTTTGAAAAATTGCTATAATTTTCCAATGAAAAAATGTATTATTTGTAAAAAATTTCACAACCTATTAGTGTACAGGAGGTGAAATAAATGAATACAAAGAATTCTTCAATGAAAATGAGAGTTCCAGGTGCTAAACAAGCTATTGATAAAATGAAATATGAAATAGCTAACGAATTTGGTGTAAACCTAGGTGCTGATGCTACTAGCCGTGCAAATGGTTCAGTTGGTGGTGAAATCACTAGACGTTTAGTACAAAATGGATTAAACCAAGTTAGTGGAAGCTATAACACAAATAAATAAGTAAATAATTTATAGCTTAAAAGATAGGCTCAAGGTCTATCTTTTGTTTTTTTCTTTGAATATTTTAGTTGCTGTAGTATAATATTAGTAGATTTGGAAGAGAGGTTTTGTTCATGAAGATTTTAGCGGTTAATGCCGGTAGTAGCTCTTTAAAGTTTTCACTATTCAATATGGATGATAATTCTGTAATAGCGTCTGGGCTATTTGAACGTATTGGAATAGAGGGAAGTACCTTTACAATTAAATATAATGGAGAAAAGATTGTTCAAGAAGTTGAACTAAATAATCATGTTGATGCTGTTAATATTTTAATAGAAAAGTTAACTAGTTTAGAAATAATTAAATCATTATATGAGATTGATGGTATTGGACATAGAGTTGCACATGGAAAAGATTTCTTTGATAAATCGACAGTAATCAATGATAGTGTTATTGAAAAGATAAGAGAAATAAAAGATATGGCACCTTTACATAATCCAGCTAATTTGCTTGGAATTGAAGCTTTTGAAAAGGTTATGCCAGATATAACTCAAGTAGCTGTTTTTGATACAGCTTATCATCAAAGTATGGATGAAGTTTCTTATTTATATCCAGTACCATATTCTTGGTATAGAGATTATGGCTTAAGAAAGTATGGATTCCATGGAACAAGTCATAAATATATAGCAAGAGAAGCAAAGAGAATACTTGGTAAAGATAATTATAAAGTTATTAGTTGTCATATTGGTAATGGTGGTTCTATTTGTGCTATTAAGGATGGTAAATGTATCGATACTTCAATGGGATTTACACCTCTAGCAGGAATTATGATGGGAACTAGATCTGGTGATGTTGATCCTTCTATTATTCCTTATATAATGGAGAAAGAAGGAAAAAATGCTTCAGAAGTAATTGATGATTTAAATAAAAACTCTGGTCTTTATGGTATGAGTGAATTTAGTAATGATATGAGAGATATAGTTGCTCGTATTGAAGAGGGTGATCATCGCGCTTTGATTGCTAGAGAAAAGTATGTTAGAAGAATAGTTGATTATATAGCACAATACTATGTATTACTTGAAGGTGTTGATATGATTGCTTTAACTGCTGGTGTTGGTGAAAATAATAAGACTATTAGGAGAGAAATATTAGAAAAGCTTGCTTGTTTAGGAGTTAAAATAGATACGGAAGCAAATGAAGTAGTTGGAGAAGAAATAAAACTTAGTGCTTCTGATTCAAAAATCTTGGTATATGTTATTCCAACAGATGAAGAATTGATGATTGCTAAGGATACATATAATTTAATTAATAATAGATAGGAAATGTAAGATGTATAAAAAGATATTTAGGGAAATAAAAAAATATGATACGATTGTGATTGCTAGACATATTGGAGTTGATCCTGATGCAATGGCTAGTCAGATTGCTCTTCGTGACTCTATAAAATTAACTTTTCCAGAAAAGAAAGTTTTAGCTATTGGTACAGGTAGTGCAAAGTTTTCTTTTTTAGGAAAGTTAGATAAGGCAGAGAAGCTTAATAATGCGTTACTTATTATTACAGATACACCTGATAAGAAGAGAGTAGATGGAGCTAATGCTGAAGATTATAAATATTCTATAAAGATAGATCATCATCCATTTATTGAAAAATTTTGCGATTTAGAGTTAATAGAAGATACAGCAACTTCAGCTTGTGAAGTAATTATGAAGTTAATTCTTAATACACCTTTAAAGTGTAATAAAGAAATAGCTGAAGTATTATTTATGGGACTAGTATCTGATTCTAATAGATTCTTATTTAGTAGTTGTACGGCAGAAACTTTTAACTTAGTGGCACAATATTTAGATGAGTATAAATTTGATATAGCTCCTTTATATCAAAAATTATATGTTAGACCATTAAATGAAGTAAGATTAGAAGGATATATTGCTCTTAATATGACAGTTACAGATAATAAGTTAGGATATATTAAAGTAACCAATGATATTATTAACCAGTTTGAAGTAGATAGTGCTGCGGCAGGTAATATGGTTAATAATTTTAATTTTATTGATAAAGTACTTGTTTGGGCAACTATTACTGAGGATATAAAAAATGATCAGGTTAGGGTTTCTATTAGATCACGTGGACCTAGTATTAATCAGATAGCTGAAAAATACAATGGTGGTGGTCATAAACAGGCAGCAGGTGCTAAAGTAAAGACTTTTGATGAGGCAATGAAGTTAATGAATGACCTAGATAAGTTTTTAGAAGAATATAATAAATCAGAGGAGGCTTTAGAAAATGGTAATTAAAGAAGCTAATTTAGATGTTATAGCGACAAGAAGAAGTCAATATCCTACTGATGGAAAACCAGAATTTTTGCTAGTTGGACGCAGTAATGTAGGAAAAAGTAGTTTTATTAATTCGGTTTTATCAAGAAAGAATTTGGCTCATACATCTTCTAAACCAGGTAAGACTCAGACACTTAACTTTTATAAAGTGAATGATGCCTTTTATTTAATCGATGTTCCTGGATATGGTTATGCCGCAACAGATAAGAAAACACAAGCTAAGTTTGGAATGATGATAGAAGAATATTTAGAAAAGCGTGAGAATTTAAGAAGAGTTTTTATGTTAATAGATTTTAGAATTAAACCTACAGAAGATGATTTATTAATGTATAACTTTTTAAAGTATTATAATTTACCAGTTACAGTTATCGCTACAAAGGCAGATAAAGTTGGCGGTAGTAAGAAAGAAAAGAGCTTAAAAGTAATTTTAGACACGCTAGACTTGGTAGTTGGAGATGACTTAGTAGTTTTCTCTAGTGTAACTAAATTAGGCGTTAAAGAAGTTGTTAAAAAGATGGAAGACTTAATAGGTGAGTAAACTTATTAAGTCTTTTTCATATATTAGTATTAGGTGAAGAAATTTGCGTATTGAAATTAATTCAGCGGATAAGATATTTATTTTTATTAATATTTTAAATGTTAGTAGTACTGAGAAAAGTGATTTAATTGATACTGTTAAAGATATTATAATTAAATATAGGAATAGATTAAAATTAAGAGGATTTTATAAGGTAAAAGTTTATGTTAATGAAAGGGTTGGATTATTTATAGATTTATGTAAGATAGATGATATAGATTATTCTAATGCTTTAGATTTAAGAGTACTTGTTTTTTATGATGAGAAAGTTTATTTTGGAACGGATGATTACTTTGTATTAGAAGGTTGTAGAAAAGTTAGATACTTTGAGGAAAAGTTTTACTGTGATGTTTCGGATGTTGATGTTCTTAGGGTTGTTGAATTTGGACATTTCATATATGGTGATGAGGTCTTGAAAGTATTAGAGAAAGGCATTCTTGTATAAAAAAAGAATCAAGTGATTCTTTAAATTACGATAGCAATCATGTTATTTGAACCTTTATTTACAACTTTAGTTAGGGTTGTTTGTAGTTTGAAGCGGATATTGTCTGGCATTAAACTTATTTTTGATTGGATTCCTTCTTGGACGATAGAGTCTAGGCTACGGCCAAATATTTCACTTTTCCAGATTTCATTTGGATTATGATTTTGGTCTTTTGTTAGATAATCAATCAATTCTTTACATTGAACTTCACTACCAATTATTGGTTCAAATGTTGATTCAACATCGACACGGATCATATGAATCGAAGGAGCCACTGCTTTTAGTTTTACACCATATCTTGGGCCTTGTTTGATAATTTCTGGTTTATCTAGTTTCATATCTTCAATTGAAGGTGTTGCGACTCCATAACCAGTTTGTTTTACCATTTTTAAAGCATATTTTATTTGATCATATTCTTTTTTCGCAACGTTGAATTCTTGGAATAAAGATAATAAATCAGCTTTATTTTTTACATCTATTTTTATAATGTCTGTTAGGGTTTTATTGTATAAATCAGCAGGAGCAGTTAAATTTACAGTAATAATTCCGGTGGAAGGGTCAACATCTGACAGATAGCTTTTTTCAATCATAGGATTAGTTAAAAAATGGCTAATAATAGTATCAATGTCTTTTAATTTATCAATTTCAGTAACGCTTTCTTTGATAGAATCAATATAGCTTCTTTTTACTTCATGATCGGGATTTAATATTGCGATCCATTCAGGCATATTTACTTTTACTTCTAAAACTGGGAATTCATATAGAGCTTCTTTTAAGATATTATACATATCTTTTTCATTCATGGCTTCTATACTTATTGGTAATACTGGCACATTGTAGGCCTCTTTTAATTTGTCAGCTAATTTTTCAGTTTCTGGTAGAGTTGGGTGAGTAGAATTTAATACGACAATGAAAGGTTTACCAATATTTTTTAATTCTTCAACAACTCTTTCTTCAGCTTCAACATAATCATTACGTTCAAATTCACCAATTGATCCATCTGTTGTTACGAGGATACCGATTGTAGAATGGTCTTTGATAACTTTTTCAGTACCTATTTCTGCGGCTTCAACAAATGGTATTTCTTCAGTGTACCATGGAGTTTTTACCATTCTTGGACCATTTTCATCAGTTGCCCCTTGAGCTTTATCAATCATATAACCGACGCAATCAATTAATCTTATATTGCAAGAAAAGTCATCTATTTTTATATTAGCAGCATTATTAGGAACGAATTTTGGCTCAGTAGTCATTATTGTTTTACCAGCGGCACTTTGTGGAATTTCATCTAAAGCTCGTTTTCTTTCGTATTCATCTTCTATATTAGGAACGATTAGAGTTTCTACCATACGTTTTATAAAAGTAGATTTACCAGTACGTACCGCTCCAACAACGCCTAAGTAAATATCTCCGTTTGTTCTTTTCGCAATATTTTTTATTATTTCTTGTTTATCCATATACATTCTCCTTATACAATAAAGATTATGAGTATTTTGTTAAAAAAAGACCTATTTTGTACTTAAAAATCTTTACTTTTATGTTATAATTGTACTAATAATAAGGAGTGTAGTTATGAAAAAGTATTTTGGAGTATTTTTGATAGGACTTTTATTAAGTAATTTAGTAGTATTTAATGTTAGAGGTGAGGAGAGGGCTTTTTTAACAGCGGATGAGGTAGTTAAAGGAACTAATGATTATTGTGAAGACTTTAGTGCTACTTTTGTTAATGATTCTACAGAGAAAGTAATTAAAGTTGTTGATAATGATAATAACTCTACTTTATGGTCTATGGCTTATACTGATGAGGGTATTATGTTTGATGCTACAGGTGATGAAATAAATAAAACTAATATTGATAAACGTTTTAGCGATAGTTGGTATTTGACTTTTATTATGATGGGTACTTATAAGGCTTTAGGATATACGGATACACAGATTGATAATGTTTCAGCTTGGCTTTCTGATAAGAATGAGGCAGCTAAATTATCTAATTATGATATGTATGGTCTTGAGATTGTTGCGGAACCTTATTCGATTAATTATGAAGATGATCTTGGTACTACTAAATTATCAGGTGACTTTATAAGAAAAATGCGTGTTTCTTTTGAAAAGGCCAAAATAAAAACTTTATTTACAGAGTATGGGGATAAAGAAAATCCTAATGCTAATAAGAAAGCAAATATAAAAATTAGTTTTGGTGATATATCTACTAATGAAATTGCGGTTAGTGCTAAACTAGAAGATGCTACCTTAGATAATAGTACTAAATGCAGTATTTATAGAAGCGAAAGTATAACAGGAACATTTAAATTCATTGGTACTGTTGTTTGTGATGGTGGTGATTATCTTTATGATAAAGACTTAGAGGCTGATAAAGAATATTTTTATAAAGCTACAGTTTTTGGAGATGACACTTTCAGTTCTGCTTCTAATAAAAAGACTTTAAGTTCAAAAAGTGGAGAGGGAAATCCTGATACAGGAATAAATTCTACTTATGTTGTATTTGCTTTAGCGCTTGTTACAATATTTGCTTCTGTCTTAATATTTGGACAAAAGTTATATTTAAAGGAACAATAAAAAATAAAGAGGGGCCTCTTTATTTTAAAACATATTGTCAATATTCTTCGGAATATTGTCTTTTTTTATGGCATCAATTATTCGTTGTTCTTTTTCTTTTGATACTTCTTTGCCAGTCATTACGCTGATATCTTTGATTACTTCGCGTAAAGTATTTTCATCTTTCATATCACTTTTTTGTAGTTTGTCTGCTAAAGATAATATGGTTTCTTTGTTTATATTGGTTTTTTTCTCTACTTTTTTGAAAAAGTTATCTCCAAACATAAAAGCCTCCTACATAATTATATGTGGAGACTTTTATTTTAGTGATTTCTTTTATTAGCTAGTTCTTGGCACTTTCTATTAAATTCATCTAAAGTTATAGAATTGTTTTTTAAACGATCGTGTAAGATTGCTAGTGACTTATCATATACTTCACTTTTGTTTTCAATATTAGCGTGTTGAAAACTGGAAATATCTTTAGTTAATAAGTTATTAGAAAATCTGTTTTCACTATTTTGATTTGGCATATTGTTTTTTGGTTTATTTCTATTGAAATTGTTTCTTTCGAAACTACTGTTTTGGTTGGGATTAAAATTGTTTCCTATTATCATATTAAACTCCTAGTCATCATCTTTTCTATTTTTAAATTGTAAAACGATTGGTGTTCCCGTAAAATCGAAGTTTTCTCTTATTTTATTCTCAAGATATCTTTCATATGAGAAATGAACTAAACCTTTACTATTTACTCTAAAAGTAAATTTAGGAGGTTTGGTACCAGTTTGTGATGTAAAGTATATCTTTAGACGTTTTCCTTTATATGAAGGAGGTATATTTAATTGATAAGCATCTAAAATTACTTCATTGATAAGACTTGTTTTTATTTCCCTTTTAATGTTTTCAGCTACTTTTATTACTTCTGGCATTAGAGTGTGAATTCTTTTTTTAGTAAGGGCTGATAAAAAGACAATAGGGGCATAAGTTGCGAATTGGAATTCAGCTCTCATTAACTTTTCAAAGTCCTGAATAGTTGTATCTTTTACAGTATCCCATTTATTTACAACAAAGATAAGCCCTTTGCCTTTTTCAATGGCGTATCCAGCAATATGTTTATCGTGTTCTGTTATACCTTCTTCAGCATTTATAACTACTAAACAAATATCACTATTATCAATGGATTTTAAAGATCTTAATAAACTGTATTTTTCAATACTTTCAAAGACTTTACCTTTTTTTCGCATACCAGCAGTATCTATTAAGATATATTCCTTGTTATGATACTTTAAGACTGAGTCAACAGAGTCTCTTGTTGTTCCAGCTATATCTGATACGACTACTCTTTCTTCATTAAGTAGAGCATTCATTAAACTACTTTTACCAACATTTGGTCTTCCGATTATAGAGAATTTTAGGCGATCATCTTGAATTTCTTCCTTTTCATAAAAATCATTAGTGATTGTGTCCATTAGTTCTACATAACCGATATTATGAATACTACTTATTGGTATGTATTGATCAAAACCTAATTCATAAAATTCATAGATATTATTTTCAGCTTCTTTAACATCCATTTTATTGATTGCGACAACTACTTTTTTCTTACTTCTTCTTAAAATGTCTCTAATTAAAAGATCATTTGCAGTTAGTCCTTCTTTTCCATCAACAATAAATACAACAATATCAGCTTCTTTGATAGCTATTTCAGCTTGAATTTTTATTTTACTATTAAAAGTTTCATTACTAGTATCTATTCCACCAGTATCAACTAAATAAAATTTCTTTTGATTATACATGGCTTCTTGATAGATTCTATCTCTTGTAACTCCTGGGGTATCTTCTATGATTGAAATTTTTTTACCAACAATCTTATTAAATAAAGTTGATTTACCAACATTAGGTCTACCAACTAAGGCTACTGTAGGTAATGACATAATATCCCTCCTAACTCAGACCTAATTATAGCATATAAATGTAAACTTTTAAAGAAAAAATACTTTATTTATAGTAACCAATTTGTTTTATGATATACTTAAATAGAGAAGGTGATTTTATGAATTTAGAAGAAAAAAAAGATAATACATTATGGTATGACAATCCATCTATTGTTACTTGGCTTATCATTTTAATAATCTCAATAATAATATTAAGTAGTCAGTCTTTTTCTATTAATAGTAATGTTAATGCTTTGAGAATGTTTCAGGATATACTTAATCATAATATTACTTATATGATTGCTTTGGTATATTTTATTTCTTTAAAGACTAAATTTGGTAAGAAATACTTTGATTATATTAATATTGTAATGATGATTGTGTTTTTCATTGTATTTGTTACTTCAATATTGACAGTATTTCAGTCATTTAATTTAGCTACTTTACTTACTTTAGCAATTAATACAATTTTGGTAGTTTATTTTTTCCATGTATTTATGCGTGGTACTAGATTTTGGAAGGAATTTAGTTTAGAAAAGTCGCCATTTAATGAACTTTCTAGTGATTGGTTCTTTTGGGCTTTAGTAATTGTCGAAGTTACTTTATTTGCAGTTAATTTAATTACTACTTCGACATTTAATGGTACTGTTTTAGCAACATTTGATTGTATTTATGTTATTTTACTTTCTAGATATATATATTTATATAGTGTATATCTTGATGAAAAGAAGATTAATGTTAAAGAGGAAAAACAGGAAGTAAAAGAAAGTGCAGTAGAAGAGGCAAAAATTGCTGAAGAAAAAGAAGTTGTTAAAGATGATGAGTTGGAAAATGGTATAAAGAAAGAAGCTGAAAAGCCAGTAAAAAAAGAAGAGACAAAAGAAGATAAAGAATCAAATGATGATGAAGATAAACCAGTTAAGAAGACAAAGAAAGGGGATAAATAGTATGAATATGTTTGATGAGATTACTGAAACTAAGAAAAGTTTGCCTAAATTAAATGCTATTGAAAAAGAAGTTGGTAAGTATAGTTTTAATGGATATCAAAAATTTGCGATTGTAACTTATGTTTTATGTTTTGCATTTGGTATTATACTTGGTAATTTATTTCCTACTTGTAGTTCAACAGCATCTTTGTTTAATGATGTATGTGTAGCGACAGAGTTTAATTTCTTTTTAATGATACTATTTTGGTTTATTAGTTTCATATTCTGTTTGTTCTTTTTTGCGATGGGACATATCATTGGATTACTTACTTCTATAAATGCAAAACTTAAGTAAAAGTTTGTAAATTTCTTTGATATATCTTGCATTTTATAATAAAACATGGTAAGTTTTATATGTAAGCATAACTTATGCTTAATTAATAATTGGGAGGTATTATTTATATGAAAAAAGTTGAATTAGTAGAAGCTGTTGCTACTGCTACAGGATTAACTAAGGCTGATGCTACTAGAGCAATTGATGCTACTTTTGCTACTATTACTGAAGCATTAGTAAAAGGAGATAAAGTTCCACTAGTTGGTTTTGGTACATTTGCTGTATCTAAAAGAGCTGCTCGTGAAGGACGTAATCCTAGAACTGGTGAAACAGTTAAAATCGCTGCTAGAAAAGCTGTTACTTTCAAAGCTGGTACTGCTTTAAAAGATGCAGTTAACTAATTTATACTGATAATTAAGGACCTTTATAGGTCCTTTTGTTTGATGTAGTATCTTGAATGTTTTATTGTTATATTCCTTAAATTTTGATATAATATTATTGAGTTGGTGATTACATGTTAGAGACAGCTTTAAAATTTATTAGTGAGATTAATTCACATGGATATAAAGCATATATTGTTGGAGGTTTTGTTAGAGATTATATACTAGGTATAGAGTCTCATGATATTGATATAGCGACTAATGCTACTCCAAAAGAAGTTAAAGAAATATTTGATAATAGCTGTTTACCTGCAGAAGATTATGGCTCAGTTACAGTAATTAAATTGGGAGTTAGATTTGAAGTAACTACATTTAGAAAAGATATATCTTATGTTAATAATAGATATCCTGCCCAAGTTAAATATATAGATAATTTATATGACGATTTAATTAGAAGAGATTTTACTATAAATGCTATATGCATGGATGAAGAGGGAAAGATAATAGACCTACTTAATGGACAAGAAGATATTAAGAAAAGGGTTATTAAGACAATAGGAGATCCTAGAGTAAGATTTGAAGAAGATTGTCTTCGAATACTTAGAGCTATTCGTTTTGCGACTATTTTAGATTTTTCTTTAGATGATTTAGTAGTTGATGCAATAAAAGAGAAGAAGCATTTATTAAAAGGATTATCTTATTATAGGAAAAAAGAAGAATTGGATAGAATATTTACTAGTAGTAATAGTTTAAAAGGTATAAAGTTATTATTGGAGTTAGGTCTTGATAAGGATTTAGAATTAGAAAGACTTAGTGAGGTTAAAAATACGGATGATTTGATTTCTGTATGGAGTATTTTAAATGTAGTAGATAAGTATCCTTTTACTAGTAATGAAAGGGAACTTATTGAGAATGTTAATAAGGCTTTAAAGCTTAATAATTTAGATCCTATGGCATTATTTAATAATGGATTATATGTTAATTCTATTGCTGGAGCAATTAAAGGTATAGATAAAAAGGATATTGCGGCATCTTATGCGAGATTAGTTATTCGTACTAAGAAAGATTTAGATATTAGTTGTGATGATATTGTTAAAGCTTTAAATAGGAAGCCTGATAAATATTTAAAAGATGTTTATGATGATATAATTAGAGAAGTTTTATATAGAAGAGTTCCTAATAATAAAGATGATTTAATTAAATATATTGTAGATAAATATGGTGCATAGGAGATTTTTCTGTGATATTATAGATATCCGAGAGGAGGATTATAATGAAGAGTGCTAAACTTATTGATATTTTTAGACAGGGTCATATAGTTATTCCTCTTTTTTTGTTACAACATTATAAAGAGTTGAAATTAGAGATTAATGAATTTATATTTTTAATGTATTTATATAGTTTAGGTAATAAGTTTGTTTTTGATCCTCTTAAGTTTTCGGCAGAGTTAAATTTAACGACTAAGGATGTTATGAATTATATTGGTATTCTTAGTGATAAGAATTTTATTAGTGTTGATGTAATGAAGAATGAGAAAGGGCTTATGGAGGAAGTTGTATTACTTGATAATTTTTATAAGAAGCTTTCTTTAATTACTATGGATGAGGTTAATCAAGTTTCTAGAAGTGAGAATTCTAATATATTTGAGATTGTAGAAAAGGAATTTGGAAGAACTTTGAGTCCTATTGAGTGTGAAATTATTAAGGCTTGGCTTGATAATGGAATGGATGAGGAACTTATTAAAGAGGCTATTAAAGAGGCTACTTATAATGGTGTTTCTAATTTGAGGTATATTGATAAGATTTTATATGAATGGGGTAAGAATGGTATTAAAACAGTTTCTGATGTAGTAGATAATCGTAAGAAAAGAGCTAAAGCTAGAGAAAAAGAGACTAGTGATGTTGATATTGATGAGATAGTTGATTGGGATTGGTTTGATGATGAATAGTATTAGTAGTTATTTGGACTATTTGTTTCCTGATCCTACGTGTGAATTAATATATAATAATGATTATCAATTATTGATCGCGATTGTTTTAAGTGCTCAATCTACGGATAAAAGGGTTAATTCTGTTACTCCAATATTATTTGATAAATATAAGTCTTTAGAGGCCTTAAAAACGGCTTCTAAAGAGGAAATAGAGAAGATTATTAGACCAGTAGGTTCTTATCATAAAAAGGCGTTATATGTCATTGAAATAGCTAAAATACTTAGTGATGAGTATGATGGAGTTGTTCCTGTTGATAGGGAAGCTTTAGAGAAGATGCCTGGTGTTGGAAGAAAGACGGTTAATGTTTTTCTGAGTGAATTTTATAATGTACCAGCTATCGCAGTTGATACACATGTTGAAAGAGTTTCTAAAAGATTGAGGTTAGCTTATGCTAAGGATAATGTTTTGACTATTGAGAAGAAACTAATGAAGAAATTTCCTAAAAATGAATGGGGAAGAAGACATTTACAATTGGTTTTGTTTGGAAGATATTATTGTAAAGCTGTTAAGCCTTTATGTGAGGATTGTAAATTAAAAGATATATGTAGAAAAAAACACTAGCCGGTTGGCTAGTATTTTTTATTCGGTTTCTTTGGTAATTGAAATTGTTGTTTTTAAGTTTTCTGTTTTGTTTTTATATTTAACTTTACAACTAATTTCATGAGTACCAATAATTGTTATTTCTGTAGGTGTACATTCTTCGATAGTGGCACTTACTGGACTATTATTTGAACTTACTGAAAAATCTTGTAGACTTAAGATTAAGCTTCCGGTTGTGGGAATGATAGTTGAACCTTTATATTGTAATTCTAAAGTCTCTTCAGAATCTTCTTCAAGATCATAAGTGGCGGTTTCACTCTTTATTCCAGAGTAGCTTTTATATGTTGCGACAACTTTATATTTACCATATGGTGATGAAGCTGGTGTGTAAGTAAAGGTTGTTTTTTCAGTAAAGCCAATTAGGGTTGAACCAAAGTAAACGTTGTATCCGAATGTTCCATAGTTTTTATCATCAATTCCAGAAGTTGATACAGCTTTCCAACTTAAGTTTACTTTTTTAGTAGTTGGATTGTAAGTAGCCGTAAAATCTTTAGGAGCAGCTAATTTTTCTTCGGTGTATGTTTCAGTTGGTTCATAGCCTTTCTTGAAGTATTCGTATACAACTTCACCTGTATATGAACCTGGAAGTTTTGGTGGATCTGAACCCATTACAACTCCTACTTTAACAACACTTGATGGTTGTTTGAAAGCTTCACGGTTTGATTCCATAGCTCCAGAGTTTACTAGAGCATTGAATATCCAGTCTTTTTGTTTTGTAGCATTTAGGTTGTGTAGGTAATACGTTCTATCTAGGTTTTCATAACCATACCATAGACCAACAACTGTTTTTGTTGAATAACCAATTATCCAAGAATCTCTAACAGCGTCGTAAGCTAAGTTATAATCTGACATAGTTTTACTATCATAGTTTGTGGTACCAGTCTTTTTGGCAACGTTTGATGGATTTCCACCATATAAGTTAACGTCTTGTAAGACACTTGTAATCATAAAGGCAGTAGCATCAGACATAACTTTTCTTTTTATAACATAATTATCTTCATTGTGTTCTATTGTTTCATTATTTGATTTAAATATTATTTTATTTACACTGTATGGTTCATTATAGTAACCACCATTTGAGAAAGCGGCATAAGCAGCACTCATCTCTAATGGATTGGTTCCAGTGAAGGCTCCAATTGAATGGGCTTCATGAATTCTACCATTTTCAATTTCTGGTTTAATGCCTAAATTTGTAACGAATTCAACAATTTTTTTGTTATCGATTTGTTGGAAAGCTTTGATTGCCGGAACGTTTCTAGAGTAAGATAGGGCTTTACGTAGAGTCATAATTCCCATGTATTGGCCATCCCAGTTTTGAATTGGTTTACCAGTTGTGTATGTGTATGGAGCATCATCAAATAATGTATAGGTTGACCAATTGTTGTATTCGATACCTGGACCATAGTCAAATAATGGTTTAGCTGTTGAACCAGGTTGTCTTTTGTTTTGAGTAGCAAAGTTCCATTGATTTTTTCCGTAGGCTGTACGATTGCCAATATTTCTACCATTTCCAATAGCTAGAATTTTTCCGGTTTGAGAATCAACAACTGCAACACCAGCTTGAACAACATCGTTTATCCAAGTATAGCTTTCACCATTCATAACGCTGTTTACGGCATCTTGTTTTGATCTATCTAAGTTAGTGTAAACAACTAATGGGGTAGTATAAGGATCAACTTTATATTTATTTTTTATTTCTTTAACAACGGTATCGATATAACCACCATATTTTCTATTGGCAGTAGTTGCTTTAGTAGTATCTGTTAATGATGATACTGGGATACTATTGGCTAGTTTTTCTTCTTCTTCAGTGATATAACCATGACGTTTCATTAGATATAGAACAGTTTTTCTTCTAGCTTCAGAACGTTCTGGATATTCTATTGGACTATAGTAACCAGGAGATTTAAACATACCAGCTATTACAGCGGCTTCACTTAGGTTAAGTTCACTAACACTTTTTCCGAAGTATGCTTCAGCGGCTTCTTGAACACCATAGATGCTTCCACCTAAATAATGGTTATTTACATAGTATTCTATGATTTGTTGTTTACTATAATTTTTCTCTAATTTAAAGATTGATAAGTAAATATCTTCAAATTTACGAATGATACCTTCAACGTTTTCAGTGGCTTTAGCATTTGTTAAACTATTCTTAACCACTTGCATTGTTAGAGTGGAAGCACCACCGGCATTATTACCTCTATGGAATATCTTTTTCATTACTTGACCGATTGATGCTTTTATAAAACGAGGGGCATCAAAACCATTATGCTGGAAGAAACGTGAGTCTTCAGTAGCAATAATAGCATCGATAAGTACTTCTGGTAACTCATCATAAGTTACTTTCTCACGCATTTCACTACCAAGTTTGGCATATTCTCTATTTTCAATATCTAAGAATATAGTATTTTCTTGAGTGTCTAGTTTAGAAGTTATGTACTTTGGATCGGCTTGGTTCTTAATATAAATTAAGAAAGCAGTAAAAGCACATAAACAAACTATTCCTAGAGTTAAGATTATCATTAAAATTACCTTGATAATACGTCTTGTCTTCTTCTTTTCGTTACATTTTTCAAGTAAAGCGGCAACTCCTACGATAAGAGCAATACCAACTCCAGTTAAAAGGGCAAAGAATGTTCCTAAAGTGAAGTAACATAATAATACAATAGCAATAAAGACTATTAGTAATATTAATTTTACTTTATTATCTTCTTTAGTATTAGTGGTTCTTCTCTTTTTAATTTGTTTAGTATTGGTACTAGAACTTCTTCTAGTTGGACTCTTTTTGTTATCAGGTTTTCTTCTTTTTATTTCTTTTTTTTGCATTTTTATAGACCTCCAATAATTTGATCAATTATTTTTAGATAGTCAATACGGGGAGCATAACTATCTTTTATTAAATAAGCGTTATCTCTAAAGTACGTTATAGGTATTGACTCTCTTGTATTGTTTTCAATAAATTCTACTAATTTGTTTGCCATTAATAAGTATGTTTCATTTAAGTCTGTAAATCTTATTATTAAAAAGGCAATTCCACCATGATTATAAATGTTTCTTAGGTGCTTTATTTGGTGAGGATGAATATTTCTTAATGAAAATGAAGTTTTATTTTTAGTTTCTTTAGCTTCAAAATCAATATATTTACCTTTATATATACCATTGTAATCAGTTGTTGATGGTACTGTGAAGAAAGCTTGAGTAATTACAGCCTTATCTCGAGAAGGGTAATCTACTTTTGTTATTTTTATAGGTGTTGGTTTCTTGTAGATGTAGGCTTTATCAAGACTAGCGTAATAATCATTGGTTGAATTTAGGTCACTTTCTAGACCCATACCACGATTACCAAAAGTTATTTCATGATTTGTATGTTTTTTATTAATACCATTTGGGTAGTTCAATCACATCACCTATTGTTTATTATACTATATTGTTAGTTATTTTTCTATATTTAATAGATTTTTATTGTGAGATTTTAGCTTTTATTGTCGAATTTATGATTAATTTTACTTTTTATATTATGATTGTATTGGTGATAGAGATGAGTAATTTTGAAGTGATGGTAATATTTAATAAAATGATAGATAATACTAGGGAAATTAAGATGAATACTAAATTATCTTATGCTATAAATCGGTTAATAATTGACAAAAACGAGCAATAATGACATAATATTACTGTAAGGGATTGGTGATTATATGTATCAAAATAAAATTACACTTAAGCCACAAGATATTTTAGAAAAGGAATTTAAAATTGATACTCGTGGTTATCGTTTAAAAGAGGTAGATCAATTTCTTGATGTAATTATTGGTGATTATGAACAATTCTTTAATATAATTAATAATTTAGAAAAAGAAAAAGCTGATTTAATGGCAGAAATTGTTAATTTAAAACAGGAACTTAGAAATTCTAAATTGAGTATGGAAGTTGTGCGTAATAGTGAGAATGGTGAAGTTACTAATATGGATGTCATTCGTAGATTATCACAACTTGAAAAAATGGTTTATGCCAATACGAAAGAAAAAGAAGAAAGGGACGACAATTAATATATAGACAAACGCTGGGATCCTTGAGGTCCTTGAGGAAAGTCCATGCTCACACAATCTGAGATGGTTGTAGTGTTCATTCCTAGGGAAAAAATAACCTAGGGTAACACCTTTTTGGTGTTAACGGCGGATACTATATCTAAGTCTTTGATATGATATAGTCCATAAAGTGCCACAGTGACGAATTCTTTGGAAACAAAGAAGTGAAACGCGGTAAACCCAATGAGTGAGAAACCCAAATTTTGGTAGGGGAGTCCTATATCGAAGAAATGAATTTGATTAGGGACCATGAATAATGGTAGATAAATGTTTGTCGCTTAGGAAACTAAGAACAGAACATGGCTTATTTATATTATTTGTTATTAATTTGTGAGGTGTTAATGTGAAAGAGTTAGGCGATTATTTAAAGCGGACTCGTATTGATAATGGAGTTAGCTTAGCCGAAGCAGCTGAGGATTTAGATCTTTCGACAACACAACTCGAAAATATAGAATCGGGAAACGTGAAAGCGTTTAAAGATGTTTACGATTTAAAAGAAGATATAAGACAGTATGCTAAATATTTAGGATTAAATCCAGAAAAAGTTATTGATGAATTCAATGGTTTTTTATTTGAACATACATCTAAAATTTCACTAGAAGATATAAGAATGGCACAAAAGAAAATGGAAGAGGAAGAAAAGAAAGTTACTTCTCCTTATACAAAAGAATATAAGAAGAAAATCAGTCCTTGGCCATTTGTCTTGGCAATTGTTTTTATTTGTTTACTTTCTTTAATACTTTATATTGTTATTAGTACTATTAATAAAGCTCCAGAAAGAAGTTCTGAGTTAATGCCGTTGGAAAGGGAGATGTGTGATTATGAACTTGCCTAATAAACTTACAATTTTAAGATTGATTTTGTCTGTTGTTATTATAATTTTACTTGTATTTCCTTTTTATACTGTTGGAATACAATTTCCACAATATAATATTTCAGGAATATCATCACCTATACAGTTACAATATCTTATAGCAGGAGTTATATTTATTATTGCTAGTCTTACAGATTTTTTAGATGGACATATAGCTCGTAAATATAATCTTATTACTGATACTGGTAAAATGTTAGATGCTATTGCTGATAAAGTTTTAGTAAATTCAGTTTTAATTATTTTAGCAGCACAAGGTTTTATTAATGAAATTATTCCAGTAGTAATAGTTTTAAGAGATATTGTTGTTAATGCTATTAAGATGGAAGCTGCAGGTAAGGGAAAAGTTGTAGCAGCAATCGGTTCAGGAAAAATAAAGACAGGATGTTTAATGGTTGGTACAGTTTTAACTTTCTTTTATAATATGCCATTTGAATTTATTGGTATTAGTGTAAATGTATTCTTATTATATTTTGCTTGTGTTATGTCAATAATTTCAGCTTGTCAATATTTTAAAATGAATAAAGAGTTAATTTTCCCAAAAAAGAAAATGGAAGATTAAGAAGTAAAAATAATTGAAAAATCCTTTTTCGTATAAGGATTTTTTTATTTTCAGATAATATGTTTTTTGAAAAAAACAAAACATTTGTTCGTAAAAAATGTTGCATTTTTATTTTAATTATTATACAATAATGTTGTAAGTTATTTAACTAGGAGGAAAAATGAAAACAGTTAATAAAGATGTGTCTAAAGATAAAGCTTTAGAACAAGTTATGAACGATATTGAAAAACAATTTGGAAAAGGTTCAATAATGAAACTAGGGGATAAGGAACATATGAAAGTAGATGTTTGTTCATCTGGTTGCTTGTCTTTGGATATTGCTCTTGGTGTTGGGGGATATCCAAGAGGTAGAATTATTGAAATATATGGACCAGAGTCATCTGGTAAAACAACTTTTGCTTTACAGGCTATTGCTGAACATCAAAAACTAGGAGGAAGAGCAGCTTTTATTGATGCTGAGCATGCTTTAGATCCTGTTTATGCTGAAAGATTAGGGGTAGATATTGATGAATTATTATTATCACAACCTGATACAGGTGAACAAGCATTAGAAATTTGTGATGCTTTGGTTAGAAGTGAAGCTGTAAGTATTATTGTTATAGACTCTGTAGCTGCTTTAGTTCCACAAGCAGAAATTGATGGTGAGATGGGAGATTCTCATGTTGGTTTGCAAGCAAGACTTATGTCTCAGGCTTTAAGAAAACTATCAGGTACAATAAATAAGACAAATACTACTTGTATCTTTATTAATCAACTTCGTGAAAAAGTAGGAGTAATGTTTGGTAATCCAGAAACAACGCCTGGTGGTAGAGCTTTAAAATTCTATTCTTCAATTAGACTAGATATTCGTCGTAATGAACAATTAAAGATGGGTGATGGAATTGTTGGTAATAAGACAACAATTAAAGTTGTAAAGAATAAAGTTGCTCCACCATTCAAGACAGCTGTTGTTGATATTATGTATGGTGAAGGTGTTTCACGTGAAGGTGAGATTATCGATTTAGCAGTAGAAGCAGGTATTGTTGATAAGACTGGGGCTTGGTATGCTTATAATGGTGAAAAGCTAGGTCAAGGAAAAGAAAATGTAAAACTTTTATTAAAGGAAAATATAGAATTACGTGATGAAATTGAACAAAAAGTTCGTGAATATTATGATATTTCTTTAACTAAGAAAGATGATACTTCTACAAAAAATGAAAAAAAATAATAACTGTTAGCATATGTTATTGTGGAGGTGTACTATGAAAAAATTGAATGAAATTATTAGTTGTGATTTTGATACTTTGATTTCTGGAATTTCAGATGATTCGAGAGATATTAAAGAGGGATATTTGTTTGTAGCAACTAAAGGTTTTAATGTTGATCATTTTGATTATATTGATAAGGCTATTCTTAATGGAGCAGTAGCAATTGTTTGCGATCGTGAGGTAGATGTTTCAGTTCCTTGCGTTCTTGTTGATAATATCAATGCTCTTTATCCAGAGTTATGCAGAAAATTTTATGGGGTGGATACTAGTAGTCTTTCGTTAATTGGTATTACTGGTACTGATGGCAAAACGACTTCGGCTACAATTGTTCAAAAGCTTTTGAATGATGATAATAGTAAATGCGCTTATATTGGGACAAATGGGCTTTTAGTAGATGGTAAAACTTATCATATTAGTAATACTACTCCTTGTATATCAGAACTGTATAGTTCATTGTCAATTGTTCAGGAACATAAATGTAAATCTTTAGCAATGGAAGTGTCTAGTGAAGCTTTACTACATAATAGAGTTCAAGGACTTAAATATTCTATCGTTGCGATTACAAATATTACAGAAGATCACTTAAATGTCCATAAAACTTTGGAAAATTATCGTGCTTGTAAATTTAAAATAGTCGATCATTTAAAAGAAAATGGTGTTGCTATTGTAAATGGTGATGATGAAAATTGTCAAAAATTACATGTAAAGAATTTAATTAAGTTTGGTTTTAACGATGACAATGATTATGTAATATTTGACTTTGTTGAAGACAAAAAAGGTGTAAAGTTTAAAATTAGACATGAGGAAGATGTCTATGAGGTTTCTAGCCAATTATTTGGTAAATATAATGCTTATAATATTACTTTGGCATTTATAATTGGACTTTTAAATAATATCGATGCATCTTTACTACTTTCTAGAATCAAAGATATTTCTTTTATAACTGGTCGTGGTGAAAGATTAGTCTTTGGTCAAGACTATACAATTATTTTAGATTATGCTCATACTTATAATGCTATTTTAAATTTGATTAATTCCGTTAAAGGCAAGTATAAGCGAATTATTACAGTTACAGGAGCAGCTGGTGGTAGAGAAAAAGAAAAACGTTCTAAAATAGGAAAGATGATTTTAGAAAAGTCTGATTTAGTTATATTTACAATGGATGATCCTAGAACTGAAAGTGTTGATTCAATTATTGATGATATGATTGGCGAATGTAAAAATACCAACTATGAACGTATTAATGATAGAGTTGAGGCAATTTATCATGCTTTTGAAATAGCTAAACCAAATGAAGCAGTGTTAGTTATTGGTAAGGGTCGTGATGATTATATGGCAGTCGGTACAGAAAAACTTCCTTATTGTGATTATGATGTTATTAAAAAATATTTTGAAAAATAATTCTTTATATTAAAAGGCACATTTGGGATGTGCTTTTTCTTTTCCTTGACAAGTATTTAAAATAAAATTACAATATAATTAGATTATGATTTTATGGTCTAGATGGAGGAATGTTATGAATAATAATACATTATTCTCCATTTTACTTGTAGCACTTGGTTTGCTAGTTGGATTTATTATAGCGTTTGTTATAAATAGTTTAAAAGTTAGTAAGGCAACAAAAAAAGCAGAAAGCTTAATTGCTCAAGCAAAAAAAGATATTGAGAAACTTAAGAGAGATGCTGCCATTGAACAAAAAGAAGAAGCACATAAGTTAAAAATGGATTTGGATAAGGAAATTCGTGAGAAGAAAGAGGAATTAAAATCTTCTGAGGCACGTTTGCTTCAACGTGAGGCAAATTTGGATAAACGTGATGAAATGTTTCAAAAACGTGAGAGTGCTTTAGATGAAAGAGATGATAAACTTTCTGAAAAACAAGTTGAAATCCAAAATGAAAAAAGTAAAGTGGAGGAAATTAAAAGAGAACAATTAGAATTGTTAGAAAAGATTTCTGGTTTTAGTAAAGAAAAGGCTCGTGAATTAGTAATGAGTCAAGTTAAAGATAACATGAGTAAAGAAATAGCAGAATATATTAAAGAGGCTGAAAATGAAGCAAAACTTACAGCTGATAAGACTGCTCGTGAACTTATTGTTACTTCAATGCAAAAATATGCTGCAGATATTGCGAATGATCAAACAGTAACAGTAGTTGATTTACCTACCGAAGAAATGAAAGGTAGAATTATAGGACGTGAAGGTCGTAATATTAGAACTATTGAATCTATTACAGGTGTTGATTTAATTATTGATGATACTCCTGAAGCAGTAGTTATTTCTAGTTTTGATCCTTTACGTAGAGAAATTGCAAGGGTTACATTAGAGAACTTAATAAAAGATGGTCGCATTCACCCTACGAGAATTGAGGAATTATACGATAAAGTTTGTAAAGATATGAAACAAAAGATTATTGAGTATGGTCAAGAAGCTACTTTTGAATTAGGACTTACAAAGTTTGATCCAGCTTTAATAGAAATCATTGGTAAATTACATTTTAGAACTAGTTATGGTCAAAATGCTTTACAACATTCTATTGAAGTAGCTCATTTATCTGGACTTTTAGCTGCTGAACTTGGAGAAAATATTACGCTTGCTAAAAGAGCTGGTTTATTACATGATATTGGTAAAGCTATTGATCATGAAATTGAAGGTAGCCATGTAGATATTGGTGTAGATTTAGCTAAGAAATTTAATGAAGATGAAACAGTTATTAACGCCATAGCATCTCATCATGGAGATACACAAGCTACTAGTGTTATTTCTATTATTGTAGCGATAGCTGATGCGTTATCAGCATCACGTCCTGGAGCACGTAATGATTCATTAGAAAATTATATTAAGAGATTATCACAACTTGAAGAGGTTGGTAATAATATTCCAGGTGTTGAAAAGACGTTTGCTGTACAAGCTGGTCGTGAGTTAAGAGTTGTTGTTAAACCTGAAGAGGTTGATGATTTAGGCGCTCACAAGATAGCAAGAGAAGTAAAAGAGCAAATAGAAGCTAACATGAAATATCCGGGTACTATTAAAATTACAGTAGTACGTGAAACTAGAGCACAAGAAGAAGCAAAATAAGGCTTCTTTTTTTTTAGAATTTTTTCTTTTTTTTATAATAATAAAAGTAGGAGATGATTTTTTGAGATATTATTTAAATAAAAATCGACTATTTTTATTTTGGAGTGTAGGAAAATTTGCTTTTGAGGCACAGAAAAGGGAATTTGTTAGTTATAGAAGAATGGTAGAGTTTTTACAATACTACTTTGGAATGTCAGAAACTTTTTCTCTTAGTAATGTTAAAACTATGATTAAATTTTATGTATCTTTTCCAATTTATACTGAACAGCTTGAGAAATTAGATTGGAATTATTATTTAAAACTGCTAGAAATTAAAAATCATTCTAAGCGAATGTATTACTATAGAGTTGCTATCTTTTCGGAATGTGATTTTGATACTTTTAATGAATTACTCCGAAAAAAAAGATAACTTGCGTTATCTTTTTATGTCTAATATTATTGGTAGAATAATTGGTTTTCTACCTGTTAATTCATTGATAAATGGATATAGTTGTTCAGAAATACTTGACTTTAAGCTGTTGTAATTTGCTTTTGGATCTTGTAGTTCATTTTTAATTACTTGTTCAGCTTTATTTTCTATTTTCTTTATTAGTTCTTCATTTTCATTTACTAGAATAAAGCCTCTAGTTGTGATATTTGGTTTTATTAGTAATTCTTTTTTATGCATATCAATATTTGCGATAACAACTAAGATTCCATCATTTGCCATAATCTTTCGATCTTTTAAAACGGCACTTCCAACTTCACCAATTCTATTTCCATCAACATATACATCGGCACCTGGCATACTTTCACCTCTAGTTATGACATGGTTCTTTAAAACTAGACTATCACCATTTTTTAGAATGAAAGTGTTTTCTTTAGGAATACCACAATTTATACCAATATCGGCTTGTCGTTTTAACATACGATAGTCACCATGGAATGGCATTAGATATTTTGGTTTGATTAATCTTATCATTAACTTAATTTCTTCCTCATTGGCATGTCCAGATGTATGTAGGTCTGTTAAAGTATTGTTTGTATATACTTTAACTCCTTGTAAGTATAATTTATTTATTGTTTTAGAAATACTTAAAGCATTTCCTGGAATAGCAGAAGATGAGAAAATTACAATATCATCAGGTCTTAGTTTTATTTGTTTATGAGTACCATTAGATATTCTTGATAGGGCCGCAAGTGGTTCGCCTTGACTACCAGTACATAGGATTGTTACTTCTCCAGGTTTTAAATTATTGGCTTCTTCTGGAGAAACTAGTAGTTCTTTATGGTCAATATATCCAGCATTTAAAGATATATTGATGTTATTTTCCATACTTCTTCCAAAAATACATATCTTACGATTATGTTTATAACAAGTTTCAAATATATGTTTTACACGATAGATATTTGAAGCGAAGGTTGCGATAATAATACGATTTGTTTTATATTTTTCAAACATTTCGCCTAAAGTTTCATCGACAACAGATTCACTATTAGAAAAGCCTTCATTTAAAGCATTTGTTGAATCTCCTATTAGCAAGTCAACACCTTCGTTACCTAAGCAAGCCATTTTATATAGATTAGCCATTGGTCCGATAGGTGTTAAATCGAACTTGTAGTCTCCTGTTGTGACAATTCTGCCATCAGGAGTTTTAATACTTATGCCATGTGAATCTGGTATTGAGTGAGTAATTCTAAAGAATTCAACTTCTATCTCCTTAAATTTAAGTTTTGTATCTTCTGTGTAAACAAATAAGTTATCATAACGAATGTTTTTATCTTGTAGTTTTACAGCGATTAATTCTTTGGCATGGTTTGGAGCATATATAACAGGTATTTTAATACTTTGTAATAAAAATGGTATACCGCCAATATGATCTTCATGACCATGTGTAATTAATAAGGCTTTTATTTTGTCTTCATTTTCTTTTAGAAAAGTAAAATCAGGTAAAACATAATCAATTCCCATTAGTTCACTTTCTGGAAAACTAACCCCGGCATCAATAATAATAATTGCGTCTTTATGCATTACACAATACATATTTTTTCCGACTTCTCCTAAACCGCCTAAAACAACTATCTTTGTTTCATTAGGTTGATTTTTATTCATAATATCTCCTTTCTTTTTTTTGTAAAGAACTAACTATGAAATTATACTATAGTTTTTGGTTTTTGTCTATATTTCAAGGTTAAATGTTTCTTTTTTACACTTTGTTTGATATAATTTTATTGGGTGATACAATGGGATTTTTTAGCAAAATAAAAAATATGTTTAAAGGTAGTGAGAATACTACAGAAATAGAAGAAAAGGAAGAAAGCAGACCTTTAAGTGAAGAAGAAAAGAAAGAAGTAAAAGTCTATGAAAAAGGCTTAAGAAAATCTCGTGAAGGATTTGTTTCAAAATTAGCTGAACTTACTGGGAGATATAAGAATGTTAATGATGAATATTTTGATGAGTTAGAAGAAATATTGATCATGGCTGATATTGGAGTTAATACAGTAATGGATTTTGTTGATAGACTTAAAAAAAGAGTTTATAGTGAGAAGATAGATGATCCTAATGTTTTAAAAGAGATTATTGTTGATGAATTGTTTATTATTTATGTTAATGATAGTGTGTTAGTAAATAAGATTAATTATAATGAAGATGGTCCAACAGTTATTTTATTTGTAGGAGTTAATGGAGTAGGTAAAACAACAACAATTGCGAAGATTGCTTGGAAACTTAAGAATGAAGGAAAAAAAGTTTTACTAGTTGGAGCTGATACTTTTAGAGCTGGAGCAGTAGAACAGCTACGAGAGTGGAGTGAAAAAGTAGGAGTTTCATTCTACGGAAGAGAAGAGGGCAGTGATCCTGCTAGTGTTGTTTATGATGGAGTAGTTAAAGCCAAAGATGAAAATTACGATGTGGTTTTAGTTGATACAGCTGGCAGATTACAAAATAAAGTTAACTTGATGAAGGAATTAGAGAAGATGAATAAAGTTATCTCTGGTTTAATACCTAATGGTCCACATGAAACGTTATTGGTAATAGACGCTACAACGGGACAAAATGGTATTAGTCAAGCAAATGCATTTAAAGAAATAACTAATATAACGGGTATTGTTTTAACTAAATTAGATGGTACTGCGAAAGGTGGTATTGTTCTAGCAATCAAAGAATCAGTAGGTATACCAGTTAAATTTATTGGGCTTGGAGAAGCTAAGGAAGATTTACAAGTATTCGATATTGAAAAATATATTTATGGATTATTTAAAGATTTAATGTAATTTTAGGAGTGTTTATAATGGAAGAAGTTATTTACTTTAATGAGTTGTATGATTTTTATGGATGTTTACTTACAGATAAACAGAGAGAGTATTTTGAAAACTATTATTTTAATAATTTAAGTTTAGGAGAAATGGCTGAAAATTATGGTGTTAGTAGGAATGCTATTCATAAACAGTTAAAGATTACGACTGATAAATTACAGTATTATGAAGATAATTTAAAATTAAGAAAGAAATCTTTGAAGTTGAATCAGTTACTTGAAGATGTTAAAGATGAGAAATTAAAAAAAGAACTTATGGAATTATTTTAGACAGCAAAGTTTATTCTTTGTTGTTTTATCTTGTAAAAATTTAAAAAAGTCTGTATAATTTTTGTATAGAATAGGGTATAAAAAGAATAAAACTGATGGGAGATGGCTAGTATGTTTGATAGAATTGTTTATATTAGTGATCATTCAGCAAATGTTAAATTAGTCGATGGGTTTAATGTTACAGTTAACTTGATGAATTTACATATTGTTTTTGAAGATAGTAATAAAAAAATATTAGGAGAAGTTGATGACTTAGATGGAAACATTGTAAGAGTTAGATTTCTTGGAGAAATAGTTGGTGGAAAACTACTAGGTGGAGTTTTAAGAAAGCCATCTTTAGACGCAAAAATAAGAGTTATTACTGAAGAAGAAATTCCAATGATTTGTGGTTCTGATGCTCAAGGTTTTTTGAGATTAGGGTCTAGTCCATTTTATAATAATTATCCAGTCTTTTTAGATGTAAACAATTTTTTTAGTAATCACTTTGCCATATTTGGTAATTCTGGTTCAGGTAAAAGTTGCGGAGTTTCAAGATTATTTCAGAATATGTTTCAAGATCAGAGATTATTTCCTTATAAATCAAACATAATTTTATTTGATTCATCAGGAGAATATTATAATGCTTTTAAAGATTTAAATAAGATAAATTCAAATTATCATTATCGTTTTTATAGTACGAATGAAGTTGAAAGTAAGGGAGAAAAGTTAAGAATACCAATATTTTTACTTAATGTAACTGATTTATCATTGTTATTACAAGTTACTAGTCATTCACAAATTCCGATTATTGAGAGAATGTTAAAGTTAGCTTTAGTTTTTTCACAGACTGATATGGATGCGAATAATTATAAGAATCATTTGATTGCTAAAGCGATTATGACAATACTTTATACTAATGAAACATCTCCAAATAAGAGAAATGAGATATTTTCTATTTTAGCAAGTTGTTCAACACCACAGTTTAATTTAGAGGCTGTCGTTCAAGGCGTGGGATATACGAGAAAATTTAGAGAATGTTTCTTGATTGATAGTCAAGGACAATTTTCTGAAAGTGTTTTGCTTACTGAGTATGTTTCTTCATTTATAAAGGATGAATATGATAATTATGAACCTAGAGAGAATGTTTTCTTTACTTTGGATACTTTGGAGAAAGCACTTAACTTTACTTTGATTAGTGAAGGATGGTTACGTAATGAAAATACATATGGGGATGCTGTTACTATAAAAGTAAGATTACATTCACTTATTGTAGGAGAAAATTCTAAATATTTTGATTATCCAGACTTTGTTTCTTTAGAGACTTATTTATCTTCAATGTTAATAAATAATGGACAAAAATATCAGATTGTTAATATTAATTTAGATGATGTTGATGATGATTTTGCGAAAGTAATTACAAAGATATATTCAAGACTTATTTTTGAGTTTGCGAAGGGATTAAAAGAAAGAGCTAGTATTCCTTTCCATATAGTTGTTGAAGAAGCTCATAGATATATTCAAAATGATACAGATAGATTTTTAGTTGGTTATAATATATTTGAAAGAATTGCTAAAGAAGGACGTAAGTATGCGGTTGTATTAGGACTTATTTCACAAAGACCGGTTGAACTTTCGGATACAGTTATTTCACAATGTTCTAATTTCTTAATATTTAAAATGAATCATCCTGTTGATGTTGATTATATTAGAAAGATGGTTCCAAATATTAGTGATGAAATTGTTGAAAAGCAAAAGACTTTACAAGCTGGTACTTGTTTAGCCTTTGGTATGGCATTTAGAATTCCTTTAATAGTAAAATTGGATATGCCAGATCCAAGACCTTGGAGTGGTAACTGTGATGTTGTTACTATTTGGAATGGTAATGATAATGTTAATGCACCAGTTAATGTTCCTTCAAAGCCTGAGATGGAGAAAAAGCCAGTAGAATTTGGTTATAATGGTATGGTTATACCAGAGGGACAAAATCTAGGTACAGTGTCTAGTCCTCAGCCATTGTCTAGCTTAGATTCTGAAAAGTCAAAAGAAGCTGTAGTTAATAATCCATTTTTAAATCAAGAAAAAAATGATTCAATATTAGTAGTACCAAGTTTACCAATAAACAGGCCAACTGATACTGTTAATCAGGCTCCAAGCGTTCAGAACGCTCCTGTTCAAGAAGCAAGTCCTGTTCAAAATGTGGGAGGTAATCAAGGAAATTTCGTTCAAAGTAATCCATTCCAACCAATGGGGGTTAATCAGAACGTAGGTGTTAGTTCAGATTCTACTCCAACTAATTTGGCACCTCAGGATTTTTCAAAAAGTAATGTAAGTACAATAGTAAATGGAGAAAACTTGACTGATAATATGGTTAATAAACCTAATTTAATACCAACAATAGGTGGTTATAGTTTGGATAATCAATTAGTAAAATCAGCATTACCAGATTTTACAACATCGAGTGCTGAAGAGGCAAAATTAAATGAACAACGAGAAGAACAATATTTTAATATTCCAAATCCAGCCCAGATGTTTGTTAATCAGGATGTTGTTAGTCCAACTGTTCCTTTAGAAAAAGAAAAGATTGAAGAGTTTGGAACGGTAAAGGTTGCTCCTCCTTCAGAAGTTAGTGTTCCTTTACCTGGTGGAATGAGTAATAATATGGGTGTTCCAGTTACGGATAAGGGAGTCCCTTTAATTAATTTAGTTGGTTAAGAATATAAGTTGTCAATTTGGCAACTTTATTTTTGAAAGAGGATTGTTATAATTATTGTGGGAGGAAGATCATAAATAGAGAAAGGGCATTAAATTTATTAGTAAAATACAATAAAGAAGTATATCATGTAAGACATAGCTTAATGGTTGAAGCTATTATGCGATATATTGCGAATGTGTAGAATTATTAAAAGAAATAGATGCGAGTTTAGAACTTGTTCATGCAGTTTGTAGTCATGGTTATAATATTTGTACTGATGTAGAACCAACTCATTTTATGGAAAAAGTTTTATATGTTAGTGATGAATTGACTGGTATAATAGCCTCACTTATTAATATGAGACCATCACATAATGCTCAAGGAATGGAAGTTGCCACTTTAAAAGAAATTTAAAGATAAGACTTTTGCGAGAGGTTGTTCTATGAATGTAATTAAAAAGGTTGTGAAATGCTAGGATGGGATTAGACAGAATTATTTGAAAAGTGTATTAAAGCAATAGAAATAAATGAAGAAAATATAGAGAATGAAATTAAAAAGATATACCAAAAGATATAAGGAATTATATCTTTTTGCTTGAAATGCTTTCTTTATTATCAAAAATTATTTATAATTATATTGGTGATATAAATGTTTGAAAGTTTAGGAGACAGATTACAAAATGTCTTACATAAGATAAAAGGTTATGGGAAAATTACAGAAGATAATATTTCTGATATGATGCGAGAAATTAGACTAGCTTTGTTGGAAGCTGATGTTAATTATAAAGTAGTAAAGGAATTTACTAATACAGTTAAAGAAAAAGCTTTAGGAGAAGAAGTTGCGAGTAGTATTAATCCGGGAGATTTATTTGTTAAGATTGTTAAGGATGAATTGGTTGAGTTACTTGGTGGAGAAAGTAAACCTTTAAATTTAAATGGTAATCCAGCTACTTTAATGTTAGTTGGTTTACAAGGTTCAGGTAAAACTACAACTATTGCTAAGCTTGCTAATTTCTTACGTAAGAAACATGCTAAGAAGCCATTACTTGTAGCTTGTGATGTTTATAGACCGGCCGCAATTGATCAATTAAAACAACTTGGTAAGCAATTAAATATAGAAGTCTATGAAGAAGGAAAAAATGATCCTGTAGAGATTGCTAAAAATGCAATTAATTATGCTAAAGAAAATAAGTATGATTATGTTTTAATTGATACAGCTGGTAGACTTCATATAGATGAACAATTAATGGATGAGTTAGTTAATATTAAAGATAGTGTTAAGCCTGATGAAATATTATTAGTAATTGATGCTATGATGGGACAAGATGCTATTAATGTTATTACGGGATTTAATGATAAATTACCTTTAACTGGAGTAGTTTTAACTAAATTAGATGGTGATACTAAGGGTGGTGTTGCTTTATCTGTAAGACATTTAACGAATGTACCAATTAAGTTTATTGGTGTTTCTGAGAAGTTAGATGGACTTGATTTCTTTGATCCAGAAAGAGCAGCTGGTAGAATTCTTGGTATGGGAGATATTGTTTCTTTAGTAGAAAAAGCAACAGAAGCAATAGATGAAAAAGAAGCTGAAAAGACTGCTAAAAGAATGCAACAAGGAAAGTTCGATTTAGAGGATTTCTTATCTACAATGAAACAGATAAAAAAACTTGGACCTTTAGAAAATTTATTAAAATTACTTCCAGGAGCTAAGAAGATGGGAATATCTGATTTAAAGATAGATCCTAAACAAATGGCTCATATTGAAGCAATTGTTTTATCGATGACTCCTAAGGAAAGAAGAAATCCAGATATAATTAAAGCAAGTCGTAAGACAAGAATTGCGGCTGGTTCTGGTACTTCTGTTCAAGAGGTTAATAGATTACTACAACAGTTTGAGCAGATGAAGAAAATGATGAAACAAATGACTAATGGAAATATGAAAATGCCTTTTTAGTACTAAGAGATTAGTACTTTTTTCATGATTAAAAATAGGTTTTTGTATGATATAATTGCTCTAGATATTATTGTATCTTTACATAAAATATAAATGGAGGTTTACTGTTTAAAATAAAGAATGAATTAATTAAACAAAAAGAATCTAGATTTCAGGGCAATATATATCATTATTCTCAAGTTAACTTTGCTTATAACTCTAATAAAATTGAGGGAAGTAGATTGACTAGTGATCAAACTGAAGCAATATTTGAAACTGCTTCTTTTATACCGAAAAGTAATGAATCAATAAAACTTGATGATTTAATTGAGTCGAAAAAGCATTTTAAACTATTTGATTTTGTGCTTGATAATGTAGATGCTTTGTTAACTAAAGATATGATTATTGAAATGAATAAAATATTAAATCTAAACTTTTTAATAAAATCATGTAAAAATAATTATGCTTGGCGAATTTTAATTATGGAGGAAAAAAATGATAAAAGTTGTTGCATTTGATTTGGTCGGTGTTCTTGTTAATGAAAAGGATATAGAGCTATCAGAAATAGAAGAAAAGTTAGAAAGAATGTTTGGGCCAAACTTAAATGATGCAGATTATTTAATTGAAGCAAGAAAAATTATTAAAAAAGATTCAATAATTATGAATATTACAGAAACATTAATTGACAAATTATATAAAGTAAAAGATAGAGAAATATTTAAAAAAGTAAAAGAAAAAAATGAAAATGTAAAGGTTATTATAGCAACTAATCACTTATCATTTGTAAGAAATTTTATTGGAGAGTCTTTTAATGTTGATTACTTGGATGATTTAATTATCTCTGCTGAGATACATAAAATAAAACCTAATTCAGATTTTTATGAATATATATTAAACAAATACAACATTGATTCAAAAGAACTATTATTCCTTGATGATAACATTGATAATGTCAATGGAGCAAAACAATTAGAAATAAATACAATAAAAGTAGAAAAAAATACAAATCTAATTGAAGAAATAAACAATTTTATTTAGTAGATTTTATAGGTAAATTATATGTTATAGGAGTGGGCAATGGAAATTATTATGATTTAACATGCAAACAAATAACATATTGAATGATGTTGATTTAATATATTGTGATGAAAAAATATTTGGTAGTTTTAACAAGCAATTCAATAAAGAGAAAATAATTGGTAATAAATATAACGAAACATCAGCAAGGTGTAATAATGCTATAAAAAGTGCATTATGTGGGAAAAACGTTGCAATTTTGGGAAATGGTGATACTGGTATATATGGAATAGCTAGTATTATTCTTGAAAGAACTTTTGAATATATGGATAAAATTGATGTTGAAATAGTTCCGGGAATTACTTATGCTATTTCTGGGGCTGCTTTATTAGGTTCACCTTTAACACAGGATTTTGCCGTAGTAACATTGAGTGATAATTTGGCAGATAAAGGAAAGTTGGTTAATAAACTAGAATCATTAGCAATGTCGGATTTAAATATAGTATTTTATAGTATTTGATGAGGATAAGTCTTATTACATGAGAGGCTTGAAGGAATATGAGAAAGATAAGATGTTTTTAATTGATACTATTAGGCATGAACAAGATTTATATAAACAAGTTTGTGAAAAATTATTAGATTTTGATGTTGTTGATAAATAAAAATAAAGAATTTAGTACTAAGAGATTAGTACTTTTTTGGGTATATGTAGTAGCCAAATAACCCTTTAATCATAATATAGATTAGAGGAGGTATTTAATATGTTTGATCAAAATATGAATATGCCAAATTTCGATTTTGATAGTAATGTTATTGGCAATAATAATGTTGTTGATAATGATATGAATGTTGATATTAATATGATGGGTTATCAAAATATGCCACAGCAACAAGCTGGTTGCTGCTCAAATCCAGTTAATGAGGCAGTTCAAGAAAAGTGCATTCATAGAACAATAGTACATGAGGTTCCACATGTATGTCCAATACATACTAGAATAATTAATCATCATGTATATAAACATACTTATAGACCAGCTTATTCTTGTTCAGAGGAAAATACAGTAAGTAATGTTCAAGTTGGCTCTTGTTGTCAATTTAGATAAGACTAGCAATAGTCTTTTTCTTTGTGGTAAAATTAATTTGGTGATAGTATGAAATTTACTAGTAGTGTTAAAAAAATAAATATTGGAGAAAGGAATATTAAAATTATTGTTTTAGATTCTAGAATTGATAAGACTAAAAAAGCTCCTTGTATTATGTGGATACATGGAGGTGGTTATTCTTTAGGAATGCCTGAAATGGTATATGCTTCTAGAGTTAAAGATTTACTTATTAGAAATGAACTTATTGTTGTATCTCCTAAGTATAGACTTTCGATTATAGAACCTTATCCAGCGGCACTTGATGATTGCTATGGAACGTTATTGTACTTAAAAAATCATGCGGAAGAATTTTTTATTGATGAAGATAAGATTATGTTGGGTGGAGAAAGTGCTGGAGGAGGCCTTTGTTTAGCAACGGCTATTTATGCTAGAGATAAGGGTAAAGTTTCAATTAAATATATGTTCCCTTTATATCCGATGATAGATTGTTCAGATACTGAAAGTTCTAAAGATAATCATGCTCATGTTTGGAATACAAGAAGAAATCATTGGGCGTGGAAATTGTATTTAGGAGATATGTATGAGAAAGATGATATTTCACCTTATGCCTCTCCCTCCAAATTAAAAGATTTTAAGAATCTACCGCCGTTTTATACTTTTGTTTGTGATGGAGAACCATTTTATAGTGAAACTGTTGATTTTACAGAAAAAGCAAAAATGGCTGGTATTGATGGCAAGTGTGATGTATATCATGCTAATACGCATGCTTTTGATATATATTGTGCTTTTACAGAAGCTGGTATTAAGGCAAGAGAGAACTTTATTAAAAATTTTGAGTACGTTAAAGATAAATACTTAAAATAAATTATTTTTTGTTATACAAAAATGTAGAATTTTGGTTCTACATTTTTTGCCTTTGTTTAGGCTTTTTTCTTTGCTTGTTATTTTATTATAAATTTTTATTTATTATTATATTTAATAATTTTTTTATTTCTTTTTTGTATGAGGTGTTTTTAATATTCATTAGATAAAAGTGACAATATCCATTTATTAAGCACCATTTTAAAGATTTTTCATCGTAATTGCCTATTTTTTTATATCCTTCTAGAAAGTATTTTATGTCTTTATAATTGTTCATGAATTTTTGATTTGGTCTTAAAATTAAAGCCCATGCTATGTCTTGTTCTTTGAATCCTTTTCCACTATATTCAAAATCTATGATTCCTGAAATTGAGTCGTTTTTCCATAGTAAATTTGCATAATGAAAGTCACCATGTATAAAACAATTATGGTTAATATTTATTTTATTGTTTTCAAGATATTTTATATATTTTTTTATAAAATCATCATACTCTTTGTATATGTCTTCAGTTGGAATATTGTTTATAGGTCTTTGTTTGGCTCCTTTAAAATCTTTGCTTGAAATATTGTGAATGGTTCCCAAAGCGATTCCATAATTTAGTAGATAATTTTTCTTCTTGTCTGGATGTTTTAGCAGTATTTCTGATAGTCTTAGTCCATTTATTTTTGAAATTACTAAATATCTTTTTCCTTCATAAGTTCCAAATTCTAATATTTTGGGTATTTTGTTAGAGTAGTTTTTTTGCTGTAATATGTTTAAGTTATAAAATTCTGAGTCAAAATCGGCCATTTTACTTCTTTCGATTTTAATTATTGCTTTTTTGTTTTTTCCATTAAAATCACATAGACATTCTAAAACATCGTTTCCTGCTGGGAAGTAGTTGACTATTTTTATTAGCTTAAAGTTTTTAAAAGGTATTTTGTAGGGATTAATTGATAGTTCGCGCCATTGTTTGTATTTCATTTTTTTAGCTCCTTTTTAATATTTAACAGATTTTGAATAGTGTTATTTTGTTTGGATTATAGTTTGAGATATCTTGTTTGTCAATAGTTTTGATGTAATAATCTATTATCATTTTTGATAAAAGAATTGCTTTTTGTGGGTTTTTCTTAAATTTGTTACAAATATTTGGGCTTTATGATATACTTAATTTGATGTTTAGTTTATGGTTAGGAGGAGAGGTTAATGTTTAAGGGAAAACCTTTTGTTAAATGGGCTGGTGGAAAAAGGCAAATTATCGATAAATTAAAACAATATATTCCTGATGAATTTAATACTTATTATGAACCATTTGTAGGTGGAGGGGCATTACTTTTTGAACTTTCTCCTAAGAATGCAGTTATAAATGATTCTAATAAAGAATTAATGAATGTATATAGTGTTTTATGCAATGAAGAAAAATTTAAAAAGATGTGTAGTGTTTTGAATAGTTATGAGGCAAATCACTCAGAAGAGTTTTTTTATGAACTTAGAAATAAAGATAGAAATAAGAAGACTTTTAATAGATTGTCTGATTATACAAGAGCAGCTAGAACAATATACTTAAATAAGGCTTGTTTTAATGGCTTATATAGAGTTAATAGTAAGGATGAGTTTAATGTTCCATTTGGTAAAAAGACTAAAGTTAATACTTATGATGGAAGTAATTTAATTACAGTTAGTAATTATTTAACGATGAATAATGTTAAAATACAGTGTGTTGATTTTGAAGAGTCGGTTAAAACTGCTAAAAAGGGAGATTTTGTTTATTTCGATCCACCATATGATTCAGATACCGCAACGTTTAATAGTTATACTGAAGAAGGTTTTGGAAAAGATGAACAAAGAAGACTAGCTACTGTATTTAAGGATTTAGATGAAAGAGGCGTTTATGTAATGCTTTCTAATCATAATACAATATTAGTAAAAGAATTATATAAAGATTATCATATTTATGTTATAGAAGCTAAGAGAAATATTAATTCTAATGGTAAGAAACGTGGTAAAGTAGAAGAAGTTATTATTACTAATTTTATAAATGAAAGATAGATTATATGAAAAGTGTAGGAGCTACTGACTATTTGGGAAAAAATGTTTCTATTGTTATTGATAGGAAATTGGGTACTATGCATCCAAAACATGGTTTTATTTATATGGTTAATTATGGATATGTTCCTAATACTGTATCTGGTGATGGAGAAGAGCTTGATGCTTATTTGTTAGGTGTTTTTGAACCAATCGAAGAGTTTTTGGGAAAAGTGATCGCTCTTATACATAGAACTAATGACGATGATGATAAATTGGTGGTTGTGCCAAATGATATGGAATGTTCAGATGAAGCAATAAGAGCTTTAACAGAGTTTCAAGAACAGTATTTTGAATCGGTTATTATTAGATAGTAAGGCTAGAAATAGTCTTTTTCTTTTGATATAATTTTTTTTGGAAGTGGTTTTGTGAATAGTGAGTTTCATGAATTGATATTAGAAATATGTAGAAAAAATAATATAAGATGTAGTATTTTATCTGATGGTTGGGTTATTGTACTTGAAAGAGGAAGTAAGAGAAGATTTATTGTAGGATATAAGTTTGATAATAATCCTCATGCTTTTGGAAAGGTACTTGATGATAAATTTGCTACATATGAGTTACTCAAATTATATGATTTACCAGTATGTGAACATAATATTGTTTATGCTTTAGATAATACTAATGGTTTTGTTAAGGAAAAGATAGGATATAAATATATAGAGAATTTATTTAATAGATATAAAGATATAGTTATTAAAGTTAATACTGGTACTTGTGGAGTAAATGTTTTTAGGTTTAAAGAACCTGATAAATTTAAGGATTTTTATATGAATTTGAAAGCTCAAAATAGTTCTTTTAGCATCTGTCCTTTTTATAATATTAAAAATGAATATCGAGTCATTGTTCTTAATAATAAAATCGAATTGATGTATAAGAAAGAATTACCTAGGGTATATGGTGATGGTAGAAGGACAATAAAAGAATTGTTGGAAGAGTTTAATTATGAATATTTTAAAGATATAAGTGATAATAGTTTAGATGTTGTTTTAGAAGATGGAGAAGAATATTTATATAATTGGAAATTTAATTTATCTGGTGGTGCTAGAGCTAGTTTTGATATAGATTCTTTAGATAGACTTAAACTCTTGAAGATTGTTTCTGATTTGTTTGATAAATTTCAGTTTGGTTTTTGCAGTATTGATATTATTAAAACAGATGAAGAGAAGTTTTTAGTACTTGAAATCAATAGTGGAATTATGATGAAAAACTTAATTAAAGAAAAGATTGATGGAATAGTTATTGCGGAAGATATTTACACTAAGGCTATTCTTGACATGTTTAGATAGCTGTCAATTTGGCAGTAAATAGTGTTGTAAAGAAAAGTGTCTAATTTTGTCACATTCCTTGATTATTTTACAAGGCTAGTTTATTCTTATAATAGGGAGTGTGATACGGATGATTTATCCATCAATCGATAAGTTACTTAATATTGTTGACTCTAAATATGAACTTGTACATATTGCGGCTAGAAGAAGTAAACAAATTTCTAGAGATGGGTATTTACAAATGCCTGAATCCGAGTATAAAAGTTCCAAAAATATTGGTAGAGCTCTAGAAGAAGTTGCGGAAAAACTAATAGAAGTTAAAAAAAAGGGAGAGTAGATTCTTCCTTTTTCTTTTGGTATAATTTAGGTAGGTGGTGAGATGACTTTTGAAAATAGAAAAATTTAAGAAGATGGCTAATGGACGTTACCAATTGACTTTAGATAATGGGGAACAATTACAGTTGTATGAAGAAGTTATTTTAAAGTATGAATTGTTATTAAAGAAAGAGATTAAAAAAGATAAAATGATTTCTATTGAAGAATATAATACAGAATGGGATGTTTATTATACAGCATTAAAATCTTTGAAGAGTAGATTTAAGAGTTCTTATGAATTACGAAAATCTTTACTTGATAAAGCTTATCCTGTTGAGCTTGTTGATAAAGCTATTAATAAATTAACAGAACAAAAATATTTAGATGATAGGAGTTTTACTAAAGGATATATTAATAATCAGATTATTACGTCTTCTAAAGGACCTAATAGAATTATGAAAGATTTGAGTGCTAAAGGTATTATGAATAGTATTATTCAAGAAGAGATTTTAGTGTTTAATGAAGATATCCAGAAAGAAAAGATTGATAAAATTATTAGAATTTCTATTAAGAGTAATCGTAATAGAGGGGGAGTTGTTTTAAAGAATAAGATTATTAATGACTTAATAAATAATGGTTATTCTTACGATGTCATAACAAAGGTTATTAGTAATTATGAATTTGATAATGATTCTATTATAGCAAAGAGAGAGTATGACAAACTATATAAAAGATTGAGTAGAAAATATTCTGGTAAGGAACTTGAGTATAAAATTAAAGAAAAGCTTTATCAGAAAGGATTAAGTTATGAAGATTAAGAAGTTTATTAAAGATAATAAGACTATTATAATGATTGGCTTTTTAGTATTATCATTAGTTTTAACTTTAGTTGTTTCACTTCATATTGATACAGATTTCTTTTGGCATATAAAAGCGGGGGAATATATGAGTAAGCATGGAGTTTTAACGAAAGATGTTTTCTCTTGGTATATGTATGGAAAAAGTTGGATGTCTCACGAATGGTTATTTGAAATAATTATTTATAATATGAGTAAATTATTAGGAAATAGTTTTTATTTTATTTTTACATTTTTATGTATAGGATGTTTAGCTTTAATACTTTTTCACTATAATAAAAAAAATTATTTAAAGAATATTCCGTTTACATTATTATGGATTGTTTGTAGTTTAATTTTAGTTTTCTTTGTACAGATTAGACCACATTTAGTTAGTTATATATTTTTAGCTTTAACGATTTGGTTTTTATATGATTTATATAAAAATGAAGAGTCGAAGAAGATTTACTTTTTACCATTACTTTCTATAGTTTGGGCTAATGTTCATGGTGGTTCTAGTAATTTAGGATATATTCTTTGCTTTATATTTTTAGTAGGAGGGTTATTTAATTTTAAGTTTTCAAAGATCGAAGCTAAGAGACTTAAAAAGAGGCAGATAGTTAAATATTTAATTGTAATGATTTTATCGATGGGTGCTGTTTCTCTAAATGTTCATGGTTTTAAAATGTTTTTATATCCATATCAGAATATGGTTGATTCTTTGATGATTTCTAATATTTCAGAATGGAGGCCAACAGTACTTAGTGATAGTAGTCATTGTCCATATTTTGTTTTAGTAATAATAGTTTTATTTGTCTTTATTTTCAGTAAGAAAAAAATTCAATTAATTGATTTTATCTTGTTTGCTATTTCTTTGTTTTTAGGACTTAAAAGTATTAGATTTTGGCCTTTTATGTATATAATTATGAGCTTTGTAGTTTTTGGTTATGTTGAGGCAAGAAAAATTGATAAGGGTGCTAATGGAGGAATATTTGTAATTGCCTTGATGTTAGCTTTGTTTTCTTTAAGTCATTATAAGGAAATTACCATTTCTAATGATTTGTTACTTGATGATGAAGTTATTACTATTTTAAAGAAAGAGAAGCCTATGCGATTATATAATATGTATGATTATGGTGGAATACTAATTTATAATGATATAGAAGTATTTATTGATGGTAGAGCAGATTTATATTCTAAGTATAATTATAAAGATTATTTGGATATTTCCTGTTTAAGAGGAGATTATCCTAAGTTGATTGAAAAGTATGATTTTGATTATTTCCTTGTTTCGGATGAGTATCAGATAAATACATATTTAAAGTATAATGATCAGTATGAGGTTATATATAAAAATATTGAAAAAGGATTTTATTTATATAAAAAACGTACATAAAAAAAAGAACACTTAGGTGTTCTTTTAGTTTGAAGATGAAGATGTCTTAGCTTTTTCAATTAATTGATCCATATAAACATTATATTGTTTCTTTAGAGCATCATCATTCCAAGTTAAGCCTTTACTTTCTCTATATTTTATTAGAGTTTCATAGTATAGAGAATTACTTTCAGATAATTTCTTAGTAGTTAATTTTTCTTTAATTTCATTTTTAACATCTTTTAATTCAGCTTTTTCTTTTTCATCTACTTTTAAAATTATGTGATAACCAAATTTAGTTTTAACTGGTTCTTTAGTATATTCACCTTTTTTTAGTTTTCTAACCGCTTCACTAAATTCTTCAACCATATCACTAGGTTGGAAGTAGCCTAAATCGCCACCATTTTCTTTATTAGATTTATCAGTTGAATATTTTTTAGCTAATTTAGCAAAATCTTTACCATCATTTAATTGTTTAATAATGTCTTGAGCTTGTTCTAAAGCTTTTTTCTCAGCAGCTTCTTTTTCCTTAGTAGTAGCATTATCACTAGCATCAACAGAAATTAGAATGTGACTAGCTTTAATTTCTCCATAAATATTATCTTTGTAGTAATTCTTGATTTCTTTATCAGTTAGATTGGTGTTGATATAGTCTTTTACAGCTCTATTTTTCTTATATTCTAGTCTCAATAATTCTTCTAATTCTTTTTCAGAATTTACACCAAAATATTGTTTTATAACATTTAGGTAAGTTGTTTCATCACTGTAACTTTTTTTCATTTTAGATAATTGATTTTCAATAGCCTTATTTTCTTCATCATCTGTTTGATAAGTCTTATCTAATAGAGAATGATCGATCATATCTATTAGAGTAGCGATGTTTTCATTTTTTATTTTTTCATAATATTCAGTCGCAGTTATTTTTGTTCCTTTTACTGATACAGCAACTTCAGCTCCATCTTTTAATTCAGCTTTTTTTCCACAACCAGTACAAATTAGAGTTATGGCTGCTAGAAGTGATAGAGATAACATTAATTTATTCTTTTTCATATATTTTCCTCCTGTACACTTATTTATAATAACAAAAAAAATGATTTCGTGCAATAAATATGATAGATATAATCACACAAATCGGTGTTTTGCCATAAAATAAAATGAAAGTAAAAAAAAGGAGGAAAAATTATGAATAATTGTGTATCTTCTTCAGCTATCATTTTAGTATTATTTATTCTTTTAATTATTATATTAGGTGCTTATATTTAAGGAGGTGTGTTAAATGTCTTGTTCTTCAGATAATACTGCTACAAATTGCAGAAAAGGCAATGGTTACGTAATAATAATTATACTTTATATTTTACTTGCGATTATCCTAGGTGGATTCATTGCTTATTAATTTTTAGAGGTAAGAATTATTTATTCTTATCTTTTTTCTTTTTTGGGAAATACTAATAATGGTGATTTATATGTATTATTTAAATGTGTTTTTTATTTGTTCGATGTTAGGATATGGAATGGAGACGTTTTTAAAGTGTTTCTTTTTTAAATCTATGAATAATGGTATCTTATTTGGGCCTTGGATTCCAATATATGGATTTGGCGCTATAATAATTGTTTTTATTACAGACTATGTATTTAAAAAAAGTAGACTTAGTAAGCTTAAGAGAGTAAGCAAAATAATTATTACAGTTTTATTTTCTATGGCTATTTTAACATTTATGGAATGGTGTGCAGGTAACTTAATAGAATTATTATGGGGAAAAGTATTTTGGGACTATAGTGACTTAAAGTATAATTTTGGACATTATATAGCTTTAGAAATTAGTTTGGTATGGGGAATTTTTATACTTATTTTCATGTATGTTTTAAGACCTTTGATAGATAAATTTATAAAAAAAATACCAAGATTTATTAGTTACTTGGTACTTGTTTTATTTATTATTGATTGTATTCTTACTTGTTTTCTAATTTAGAAAAGATTTCTTCTACAGGTAGAAGTTTAGATTCATCATAAGCAAAGTCAGAATTATCATTAGGATATCTTGGAATTAAATGAATATGGAAATGTTTTATTTCTTGACCAAGTTCATTATTTTCCGCAATAGTTAGGCCTTCACAGTTTAATCTTTCCTTTAATAATGGATATAGAGTTTCTCTAGTTATTTTTAAGCTGTGAGTTATAATTTTTTCATCAATATCTAAGATGTTTGTATAATGTTCTTTTGGAATTATAAGTAAGTGACCATTAGTATTAGGATTTATATTCATAATAACTTTAATTAAATCATCTTCATATACAGTTCTTGATGGTATTTCTCCTTGAATAATTTTACAAAATAGACAATCTGTCATAGTATTTCCTCCTTAATTTAAATATTTATATGAAATATTATTTTGTTTTAATAATTCACTGTTTTCATTATTTATTATATCACTAATTATACTACTTAATGTAGTAGAATCTTCTATTACTTGGGAAGTTAAATTACTTATTTTTATAGATTGAGTTATATCTTTGATGTTTGTAATAGTTATCTTATAACTTTTAGGAGTAAGTTCTTGTTGCTTTAAGTCGTTATTTAAAGTTATTAGTTTATTACCAATATCGTTAGTGTTCCATTTTACATTGAAAGTGGTCTCTAAAGTATATATTTTTAGATTTTTTAAATTGTTTTTTACTATTAAATTGTCTCTTACTTGGGAAGAATATTTATTTAAAGTTTTAGGAATTATTACTTTAAATTGTTGTTTATAAGTGTTTGTTAGGCTCTTTTCAAGATTTTTAGAAAGAGTAGTTAGTAAAGTTTTTCCTTCCTGGTAGTCTTCTTTATAAGTATCTTTGATATTTTTTTGATTGTAGTAAATTGTAAAGTAAAGATTTTTGTTCTTTTTATTGGTTATTTTTAGTTGATATTTTGTCTTTTCATATTTAGTTTTGCTGATAGTAAAATCTTCTTTTTCATCTTTATATTTTTCATCGATGTATGTTAGTAGTTTTTTTTCAATGCGAGGGATGAAGTAGGGAGCTGACTTTTCGTTTAATATAACAACGCCGAATGCGACGAATATTATAAAGGTAAAGATTGCCATTCCAAGAGTTAATTTTTTTTGTTCTTTCATCATCATATCACCTTCTTATATTGTATATTATTATTTTATAAATAGCAATTTTTAGGAAAAGTAAAATTTTATATTTTTAAAAGTTTATGATAATTTTAATTTGGGAGGGATATTATGGAAGTTTTATACGGAAAGATGAATGATGTTAGTTTCATGGTTTCAGCTGTTGTTAAATACAGGGAGTCTTATGTTGGACCTTATGTACTTTATGGTGATGAAGAATAATTTGGTAGAACAAGTCCAATTGAACAGGAAATCAAAGAAAATCCAGATGTATGTGGCTATGTTATTCGTAGTAAAGCTTGGCAATTAGATGATAAAGCAGAGTTATCTCCTATTTATGTTGACCATTATGTGATGATTGGTACTAGAGAAGTTGATCCATTATCTTCTAAAAATGCAGGTGTGGTAAGACTTGAAAATGTTACCATTCCATCCATGGTTACATCTATTGGTACTAGTGTATTTAATGCTAATAATAATCTTAAGAAAATTATCAATAAAACTGGTAGAAGTTTTAATTGGAAAAGTTTAGTAAATGGTAGCAGCGAAGCTACTTTTGAAACTGGTACTGTGAAGACTGGTCATGGTGATATTATAGTTACTAAAGAGTAGGAAGAGATATTTCAATTTTTGAGATATCTTTTTTCGTTTGGTTATTGTTTTAGAATTCATTTTATGATAATATGATATAAGAAGAATATAGGTGGTGTTGGCTATGATGCAAATTCAAAAGGGACAGGTAAAATATAAAGATCGTACTGATATTATTTGTACATATGGTGTTGTTGATGGAAAACAATATTACTTTTTAGATGGTGAGAAACTTGGAAAGGGACGTATTGTTGCTTCTACTGTTTTAGTTGAGGCAATTGATCCTTTAGTTTTAGCTTCAAATATTGGTGTTCTTGATGAAGAAGGTAATGTCGTAATTCCTTTTGAAAATAAAGCAGTTAAGCCAGTTGCTGATAAGGCAATGATTGTTGAAGTTGCGAAACCAGTTACACCTAGTGTTATAGAAGCAGCTAACTTGAGAAGAGATCCTCTAGCAGCTACACGTTTAGTTACTACTCCAGCAGCAATTAAAGAAAAAGTAAATGCTAAGATGGGAGTAGGAGGACGTTTCCTTTTCAATGATCAATTTTCAGAAGCTAGTGTTTATGATTTAGATGGTAATAATTTACTTGATGGTAAGTTATATAGTTTTATTGGATATAATGATGGTGTTTTATATTTAGCAGGAAATACAGCAGAGACAGAGGTTGTTACTTATTCTTTAAATAAAGAAGAAGTTGTTGTAGAAGAACCTAAAGAAGAAGAGACACTTGATGTTAAAGATATAGAAGTTTCAACAGAAGATATTGACAAAGCTTTAGGAGATGTAGTGGAAGAAGAAAAAATCTTACATCCAATTGAATTTAAGGATGAGAGTCCAAAATTAGAAAACTCTGATTTTCCTGATATACCAGTTGAGGACACTGAGGAAGAAAAAGTTGATGAGAAAGATAGGTATGAGGATACTAATACTAAAGAAGTTGCGAGTATGAATTTTGTTCCTACAATAGATGAAGGTATCTCTAGTGATAATCATACTGAAAAAGAGGCTGTTGAAGAGAAAAATGAAGAAGTTGTAGAAATACCAACGGCAGTGGATAAGGTTTCTTTATTTGAACATCAAGCTAAGCATGCAGAAACACCAAACGAAGAAATTGCAACATTTGAAAATAGAAGAAGTCATACTTTTGAAAAAGAAGAAAATATTATAGAAGATACAGCTGAAGTTATGGCTGGATTGATTGATCAAAATAAAAAGCAAAAAGATATTATTGCTGAACAAGAAAGACAAATAGATAGTTTGCTTGATTTTAAGAAAAAAGCTTTTGAAGAAAATAAGACTTTAGTAGAGACTAATGAAGCTTTAAAGAAAAAGTTAAGATTATTGGAAAAAGAGAGTCTTTCTAATGATGAGAGAGTTACAGAATTAGAGGAAGAGTTAAATGAATTACGTATGCAAGTTTCTGGAAAAGATGATTTAGCGAGATTAGTTGCGGATGCTAAAAATTTGTTGGGAGAGACTGAATAGAATAGTTTTTTAGAAAGAGCTTGGCTCTTTTTTTCTTTTTCTAATATTTTTCAACAAATTTCTAATAATTTTGGTATAATATGTAGGTAGATGGAGATGAGGCAGATGTTAGAGATTAAAAATTTATGTGTAAATATAAAAAATAGTGATGTTCAAATACTTAAAGGAGTATTTTTGAATATAAAACCAGGAGAAGTACATGCGATAATGGGACCTAATGGGACTGGTAAAAGTACACTTTCTAAGGCCATTATGGGAAACTATATGTATGATGTTGTTGATGGAAAGATTAATTTTAATGGTGAAGATATAGTTAAATTACCAGTATGTGATAGAGCACGTAAAGGAATATTTCTTTGTATGCAAGATCCTACAGTGATTGATGGAGTTTCTAATAGTGAGTTTTTACGTACGGCGATGGGAGAAGTAACTGGAGAGAAAGTAAACCTATATAGTTTTATTAAAAATATGGAGACTGCTATGAAGGATGTAGAACTTGATAGTAGTATGTTACATAGATCACTTAATAAGGGTTTTTCTGGTGGAGAAAAGAAAAAGAATGAAATATTACAAATGATGATGTTGAAGCCTAAACTAATTATTTTAGATGAATTAGATTCAGGCCTTGATGTTGATAGTTTAAGAGTAGTTTGTGAAAATATTAATAAATATCTAGAAGAAAATCCAGAAACATCTGTTTTAATAATTACTCATTATACAAGAGTTTTAAAATATATTAAACCAGATTATGTACATGTTATGAGAGAGGGTAAGATTGTTAAGACTGGTACAATGGATTTGGCTTATGAAATAGAAAAAAATGGATATAATGGTATTAATGTTATGATTGGAACTGATTCAAATGAGTAAAATATTATATATTGTAGATAATGGCAAAAAGAATAGTTATAAATATAATATAAAAGAAGATACTATTATTTATCATTTTTCTATTGATAGTAGTAGTGATGTTGAAATTGAGTTAAGTGTACCAGATGTTCAGTTATATTACTATTACAATAATATTAATTATAAAGATAATTATTTTAATATTAGAATTTTACATAGTGCTAGTAATACACATAGTGAAGTATTTAATCATGGTGTTAATATTTTAGATAATAAACTTACTTATAAAGTAGATGGTGTTGTTCCTAAAAGTAGTAGTAAATGTATTTGTAACCAAGAGAATCAAATTATTAATATGAAGAATGGTAAGAGTACAATTTGTCCTAATTTACTTATTGATAATTATGATGTTATTAGTAATCATGCTGCTTATATTGGAAAGTTTAAAGATGAGTATTTATTTTATATGATGAGTAGGGGTATTTCTTTAGATGTTAGTTATAGATTGTTGTTAAATGGATTTTTAATTAATAGTGATAGTATAGATATAAGTAAAATAGATGAATTTATTAAAGAGATTGAAAAGATTTAGGAGGTGAATATATGAATAGAGAAGATTTTCCAATGTTAAAGGAAGATATTGTTTATTTTGATAATGGGGCTACGACATTGAAACCTTATTGTGTAGTTGAAGCCATGGATAAGTATTATACTGAGCATACTTCTAATATTCATAGAGGCGATTATGATGCAGCAATGATTACTAATAAGTTATATGATGGTACTAGAGATGTTGTTGCGAAGTTTATTAATGCTGATCCTAGAGAAGTTGTTTTTACAACAGGTACTACAATGTCTATTAATATGGTAGTATTTGGATATATGAAGAAACATTTAAAGAAAGGTGACGAGGTCTTACTTACAAGATCGGAACATGCTTCTAATGTGTTACCTTGGATGAAACTTAGTGAAGAGATTGGTATCGTTGTTAAATATATGGATTTGGATGAAGACTATGCCCTTACTGTTTCTAGTGTAGAGAAGAGTATTACTGATAGGACGAAAGTTATTTCTATTGCACATGTTACTAATGTAATTGGAGATGTTAGAGATGTTTATGCAATAGGAGAGATTTGTAAGAAAAAAGGAATTTATTTCTGTGTAGATGGAGCACAAAGTGTACCACATCTTAAAGTTGATTTTAGAAAGGCTAATATGGATTTCTTAAGTTTTTCTGGTCATAAGATGTGTGGCCCAACAGGAGTTGGAATTTTAGTTGGTAAATATGAACTATTAGAAGAAATGGAACCATTATGTTATGGTGGAGGAATGAATGAATCATTTGAGGCTGATAATAGTTATGAATTAAAACATGCTCCTACTAAGTTAGAGGCTGGTACTCCAGCTATTGCTGAAGTTATTGGATTAAGAAGAGCAATCGAGTACTTAATGGAAATTGGTATGGATAATATTGAAAAACATGAGTATGAATTAAAAAAATATTTACTTGATGAACTAAAAGATATTCCTAATGTAATTACTTATAATAAGAATTCTAAATCAGGAATATTTGCATTTAATATAGAAGGAGTATTTGCACAAGAAAGTTCAATATACTTAAATCATTATCATATTTATGTTAGAGCAGGTAATCACTGTTCTAAGATGTTAAAGGATGAGATTAATATTAAAAATACGGTTAGAGTAAGTATGTATTTTTATAATACAAAAGAAGATGTTAAAAAGTTAGTTGAAGCTTTAAAGGAAAGTAAAGATATATTTAAAATAGTTATTTAGGAGGATCTAATGGATAGTGAATTAAGAAGAGAGATAATATTAGATAATTATCAAGATCCGATGAATAAAGGTTTAGTAGATGATGATAGTTATATAAAAGTTAATACTAATAGTGAGAGTTGTATAGATAATCTGGATGTAATGGTTAAGGTTGTTGATGGAAAAATTGAAGATATTCGCTTTGATGGAGAGGCGTGTGCTATTAGTACTTCAGCAACTTCTATTATGATTAGAAGTTTAATTGGAAAAAGTGTTGAAGAAGTAAGAAGAATATTAGAAAATTATCAAAATATGATTAGTGAAAAGGAATATGATAAGGAGTTGCTAGGGGAGTTAAATGTTTACGATGAAATTTGTAAACAACCTAATAGAAAAAATTGTGCTCTTATACCTTATAAGGCTATGATGAGTATTTTGGAGGTATTAAATAATGGAAAAAAGTAAATTTAACACAAATTTAATGAGAATTGGGGAATTAAGATATTATTCGAAAGAGAATAAAGGAGTTGAGGTTAGTGCACCTTTATCTTATGGGATGTTTATGTTTTTGGGAGGACAATGGGTTAATATTTTTGATGTTGCTGATGATAGTTCAATATTTGTAAGATCAAGATGTTATGGTAATATTACTGCTGATGGTTTTGAATATGGCTCAAAATTACAACTTGTTTCAGATGCCGATAAAGAAAAAACTGGTCCTTGTTGGATTTTAGGCGATACATCATTTGCGAAGGTTATTGGTAGGGAAGAAGTAAGCCTTGGAGAAATCGAAGACTATATTTTAAATTCTTCTGATTATTATAAGGATCGTATGGAAATTGCTCATCAAAGATTACATTTGTGGGATTCTCCAATAAAGATGCTTGGAATAATTAGAAGAGATAAAAAAGATAGCGAAAAGATGGATGAGTTTTTTGCTGAAAGAAGTAAAGCAGTACAAAAAGTAAAAAAAGGTTGATGATATTATGGAAATTAAGGGAATTGATAGAGAAAAAGTTAAGACAATTTCCGATGTAAAGAAGGAAGACTCTTGGATTAGAGATTTTAGATTAGATAGTTATGAAAAGTTTGAAAAGATTGGAATGCCAGAGTTTGGTCCTAAAATTGATTTGGATTTTTCAGAAATAATATATTATAAGTCTAATAAACAAGATGACGATATCAAGAATAATTGGAATAACGTATTAAAGCCAGTTGTTGATGAACTTGATTCACTTGGTGTTTTAGAAAGTGAAAAACATTTAGGTGGAATGGGAGTTCAATATGAGAGTGAAGTAATTTACCATAGTATGTTAGAAGAACTTGAAAAGAAAAAAGTTATTTTTACTTCAATTGAGATGGCTATGAGAGAGTATCCAGATTTAGTTAAAAAGTATTTTGGAAAAATAGTTAATAATGGTGAAAATAAATTTGCAGCTTTAAATGGAGCAGTCTTTTCAGGAGGAAGTTTTATCTATGTACCTAAAAATACCAAATTAGATAGACCTTTACAAAGTTATTTTAGAATTAATAGTAAGAATATGGGACAGTTTGAGAGAACTTTAATAATAGTTGATGATAATAGTGATTTACATTATATAGAGGGGTGTACAGCTCCTACTTATAGTGAATCATCTTTACATGCGGCTGTTGTTGAGATTTATGTTGGTAAAAATAGTAAGTGTCGTTATTCCACTATTCAAAACTGGGCTCCTAATGTTTATAATTTAGTTACTAAAAGGGCTTTGGTTGATGAGAATGGAACAATGGAATGGATCGATGGTAATATAGGTAGTAAAGTTACGATGAAATATCCTTGTTGTGTACTTAAAGGAGATAATTCTAATGGTACTTGTATTACTATTAGTGTAGCTTCAAAAGGTCAGGAACAAGATTCAGGCGCTAGAATGATTCATCTTGGAAAAAATACGAAAAGTAATATTATTTCTAAGAGTATTGCGAGAGGTGGCGGTAATGCTACTTATAGGGGTAAAGTTTTGATTAATTCAGGAGCTTCTAATAGTATCGGTAATGTTAAATGTGATACGCTTATTTTAGATGAGATGTCTAAGAGTGATACTATTCCTGTTAATTCTTGTTTTAATATTAGTAGTAGTATTGAACATGAAGCTACTGTTTCTAAGATTAGTGATGATAATTTATTCTATTTAATGAGTCGTGGTATTTCGGAAGAAAGAGCAATGGAATTAATAGTATTAGGCTTCTTAGAGAAGTTTAGAGAAGAGTTACCAATGGAGTATGCTGTAGAGTTAAATCAACTTATTAAAAGAAATTTATAAAACTAGTAAAGTTGTTAATTCAATATATATTTTTAAAGGAAAAAGAAATTTTCGAGAAGAGAATTTCTTTTTTTGATTGTGTTTTTCTTTTTAATTGTTAATTTTTTCGATTTGCTGTTTCGTTATAAATTTAATAATATGGTGGCGAAAGGAGGTGAGGTATGCTTAATCAAATAGTTTTAGTAGGTAGACTTACTAAAGATATACAAGTTAATAAATCAGAGAAAGGAACTAAAGTTGCGACTATATCTTTGGCGATACCTAGAAGTTTTAAAAATGTAGAAGGAACTTATGATACAGACTTTATTGATTGTGTAGCGTTTGACGTTACAGCTGAAAATACGGCTAGTTATTGTACTAAGGGAGATATTGTTGGAGTAAAGGGAAGAGTTCAGTCTAGAGTTGTAGAAAAAGATGGAAAAAAGGAATATTTAATGGATGTGGTGGCTGAAAAAGTTACATTTTTATCCAGTAAGAGAAAGGAGGATGATAAAGCAGAGTAATCTGCTTTTTTTACTATAGAGTTGCTGAGGGAGGATTAATGGTTTGATATTTGTTTTGGCTTGAAGATGGTGCTTATCAAAATGTGTTAAGTGTGTTTTATTTTGGTAAAAGAAAAAATTTGTTAGAACTATTGAAAGTGAGATAAGGATATTTGAATTGATAAATAAATTATAATTATTAAATTGTTAAGCGTGGTTTGAAACTAGTATTTTTTTTCTTGTTGTGATATATTTATACTAGGTGATAGTATGATAGATGTTAGAGAATATAGAATAACAGATTATTTTGATGTTAATAGAATAATTAAAGAGGCTTTTAATGTTGAGAAGGCTAATGTTAATCCGGATGAGAATTATACGGAGTTAGTTAGTGTAATCGATGATAAAGTAGTTGGTTATTTAGTATTAACGAGAGTTTTAGATTTAATAAAGGGAAGACCATATTATTTAGTTGATTATGTATGTGTTGATGGTAGTTATCGTAATTTAGGTATTGGACATAGATTGATGGATAAAGTACTTGAGATAGCAACGGCTAATGATGCCTTATATATTGAACTTACTTCTAGGAAGGAAAGAGTTGCGGCACATCATTTATATGAAAAATGTGGCTACGAAAGACGTGATTCAGTTATATTTAGGAGGACTTTATAATGATAGTTGATATTATTAATAAGAAAAGATTAGGTTTAGAATTAAGTTATAGTGAGTTGGATTTTTTCTTTAATGGATATTTAAAAGGAAAAGTAAAAGATTATCAGATGTCTAGTTTACTTATGGCTATTTGCATTAATGGAATGACTGATGATGAGATATTTTCTTTAACTAAAATATTTATTGATTCTGGTGATATACTAGATTTTTCTGAGATTCCAGGAATAAAAGTAGATAAACATTCTACTGGTGGAGTTGGAGATAAAACTACTTTAATTATTGCACCTATAGTGGCTTCTTTAGGTATTCCTGTTGTTAAGATGAGTGGAAGGGGATTAGGTTATACTGGAGGAACTATTGATAAATTAGAAAGTATTAAAGGTTTTAATATTGCGTTAAGTGATAACGAGGTGTTTAATCAAGTTAAAAAGATTGGAGTAGTTGTGACTGGTCAAACGTCTGATTTAGCTCCAATGGATAAAGCTATTTATGCTTTACGTGATGTTACTGGTACAGTTTCTTCGATACCTTTGATTGCTTCTAGTATCATGAGTAAGAAAATTGCGGCAGGTGCTGATAAGATACTTATTGATATTAAAGTAGGTGATGGAGCATTATTACAAAAAAAGAGTGATGCTAATAAACTTAGTGATTTAATGAAGAAGATTGGTAAGTTTTATAATCGAGAAGTTAGAACTATTATTAGTGATATGAATGTACCTTTAGGGCATGCGATTGGTAATAGTATTGAAGTAATGGAAGCTATTAAAGTATTAAAGGGAGAAGAAGTTAATAATAATTTAGTTGACTTATGTATAGAACTTGCTACAGAAATGGTTAGCATGGGTAAAAATATAGATAGAACTGTTGCTTATGATGAAGTAGTTGATAGTATTAAGTCAGGTAAAGCTTATAATAAATTCTTAGAATTAGTTAAAGCACAAGGTGGTAAGATTGATTCATTAAGATTAAGTGATGATTCTATTGAGATAATTGCTACAGAAGCTGGTGTTGTTAGAAAAATTGATGCCTTAGAACTTGGTAAATTATCTGTTAAACTTGGTGCTGGAAGAGTTAGTAAAGAGGATAAAATTGATTATAATGTAGGAATTTATTTAAATAAATTAGTAGGAGATACAGTAAAAAAAGGAGACCTTTTGGCGACTGTTTATGTTAATAAAAATATTAAATTAGATGAATTTGATGATATTTTTGTTATTAAATAAAAAAGTGCTTTTAAAAAATATAAATTATGGTATAATATCTTATAAGAAGGTAGGTTTGATTTATGGAAAAAATTTATATGGAAAATAATCAGATGGAAAATAATCAGAACAATCAAAAAAATAGTAATAAAAATTTTTGGTTTTCTAAATCTATGCTTGGATCTTTAGTTTTAGCAGCTATTGTTGTTGTAGCAGTTGTTATTGTTGGACTTAATCAAACTTCTTATGCTATTCCAGATGTTGATAATGCCTTTGCAGAAAAGTTCACAACAGCTGATCCTGGAGATCCAATAATTAGTAATACTGGTTTTTCAGTATTACCATATACAACTACTGATGGTTTAGTTGTATATTGTATGGAACATGGTGTTGATTTCAAATCAGGAGTAGAATTTTCTAAGGGTGATGAAATTCAAGATTATGGATTACTTTATTTAATGGCTAATGTTTATCCACATGTAAAGTTTAAAAACTCTGAAGGAGTTGAACTTCCAAAAGATGTACAAGTTTGGATTTCACAAGTTGCAATTTGGTTATATTTAGCTGAGGAATATCCTGATAATCCTAATTATACACTTGCAGTTGGAGAAACTATGACTGCAGAAGCTGCTTTAAATAATATTAAGACAGCACAATCATTAATGATTAATAATTCACCATTGGGTTATACAACTGAAGGTAAACAAGTAGCAGATGTAAGTTCTACAGATAAAACTTTCTATGAAGTATTCTTGCAACCTTTAGTTAATGAAGCAAAAGCTAATAAAACAGTTCCTAATAAAGATTTAGGTATTGTTATGAATACTGATGTAGTTGATAAAACTAGTGATGGTGAATATTATCAATCTTCTAAGATTAGAGTTGAAGGTGCACCTTCTGATAATTTCTTAGGTTATGCAGTAGAATTAGTAAATGCACCAGAGGGAACAATTATTGTTGATGTTAATGGTAATAAGATAAGCGATTTATCTGGCTTTACACCAACTTCAGAATTCTATATTAGAGTTCCAGTTAAGAAAGTTACTGAGGAAAATAAAGTTGTTTCTTTTAAAGTTACTGGTAATTTTAAAGTATATTCTGGATATTATTATGTAGCAGATGGGGCTCAAAAAATATCTAGTGTTGATACAGTTAATGTAAAAGTTCAAAAAGGTAAAGAGTTTACTTTAGATTATAGTCCTGAAGTTCCAGATACTGGTGTTACAGCAGCACAAACAATTTACTTTATTGGTTTAATAATTCTATTATCTGGTGTTGGTATTATTTATGCAAATGTTAAACCGGCAGAAAACAAATAAGAAACATATTAGAAAGAGTCATTTGCTTGTATTTGGCTCTTTCCTTGTATTTTTAGGAATAGTACTAGTATCTTGGAATCACTTAATGGTTATAAAAAATATAGTGTTTTCTGATATGCAGATTGCTATTTCAGATAGAATTCCTAATAATACTACTGGTGAGGTTGTGATTGAGACTCCAAATGCTGAGGAGATTAATACACCAGATCCTTCAGAAGAGGATAGACCTCAAATAGTTGTTAATTATGATAAGTATTTAGGAGTTTTAACTATACCAAAGATAGGATTAAAAAGAGGGTTTTATGGTCTTGATTCTAAATTAAATAGTATTGATCACAATGTAACGATGGTTAAAGGTTCAGCATTACCTAATGTTTCAAATAGTAATTTAATATTAATGGCACATTCTGGTAATACATATTTAGGATTCTTTGCTTATTTGTATCAATTACAAATAGGTAATGATGCTTATATTACTTATAATCGTAAAGACTATCATTATAAACTTATTAATATTTATAATGTTCCAAAAGATGGAAGAGTTAAAATTGTAAGAGATTATAGTAAGACTACCTTAACTTTAATTACTTGTACGAAAGATGATCTTTCTAGTCAAACTGTTTATATTTTTGAGTTAGTTTAGTGGAGGTGGTAGCAATGGCAGTATCTTTTTTGGAGAAATTTGATTTAGTATTTAGAAATACATTTTCTTCTTTTTTAGGTATAGAGACACTTGCTATTGCACTTCTACTTTTTTTGTTTTTAGTATTAAATATTTCAAGAAAAAGTACAGTTGTAAAAGTAGGAATGTTTTTAATAATTGTTGGATTCTTATTTGGAGTAGCTTATCTAAATAGGTCTTATACAATATTTTCAATAGATTATTTAATAAAAGTAGTAATGAATTATATTTACTTTCCATCGACACTTGTTTATTTTATAATAATTGTGTTATCAGCAGTATTTATTATTTCTTCTAATTTTAGTAAGAGGATGCCACCTTTAAAAAAATGGTTGGATGCAATATTTTTTACAGTTATATATTTCTTATTTTTTAACTTTATTATTGTAGTTTTTAATAATAAATTAGATTTGACAGATAAAGTTGGTTTATATGCTGATAAGACTGTGTTATCGATAATACAATTAAGTAATTTATTTTTTGTAGCATGGTTGATAGTTCTTTTATTTTATAAATTATATGATTATTTTAAAAATAACTATGATGATAGTGAAATCTTATAATAATCTTAATATTTTAACTTAAACATATCTAAAAATATTTTTTTGTGTATGTAGTGTATTAATATTATTATTTACTATAGAATCAGAAAAGGATTAAAGTTTTTGACTTTAATCCTTTTATAATTGCTGAAAAAACGAATATTACAACAAATTTAACATTTTGTTTTTAATAAACTTTACAAAATTTAGATAAATATATTGAACCAACTTCTATTGATTCATGGGGAAATGTAAAAAAGCATATTTTTGATGAACAATGTGAAAATTTAAAATTAATAAGTGAAATGATTGTAAATGCTATTATTGAAAAAGGAATGGTTAATAAATGCCATGTGAAGAATAATAAATGAAGTGAATATGGTAGCGACTATTTGGATTTTAATCGATGGGGAATATAGGTTACTTTATCCTTATACAAAACGCCAAGTTTTAATTTGCCACTTGTTCTTGAATTAAATTGGCTGCATAGTATTCTTCATAACATAGGTTATTATCGTGAATGTATTTAGCTATTTCTTTACCAACATAGCGATAATGCCATGATTCATATTCATAACCTGTCTCTGTAACTTTATCTTTGGGGAAACGTAGGATAAAACCATATTTATAGGCATTGTTTTGCATCCAAGTAAATTCTTTAGTGTTTTCAAAGTTCGTGAAATATTCTTTAGCGTTATCAATGTCAACTGCTAGGCCAGTTTGATGTTCTGAGTATCCAGGTCTCGCAGAATAGGTATCCGCACTTTCATAGCCATCTCTTTTAGCGTAATTGTTATATAAAGTGTTTTGATAAGCATAATCTCTATAACTTGACATGGCTCTTATTGTATAATTTTCTGCTTTAGCAGCTCTAGCCATTTCTTCAAAAGCTTCTTTAGCGTAGTTTACTAATTTTAATGATTTAGAAGAGTATTCACTACTTACTTGTTCTAGATTATTTGGAATATAACTTTCTGTTACATAATTGTATTTATTTACTAATATTTTATAAGTGTTTTGATATTTACTTTCCTTAGTGTTTGTATAATACTTGTTGTTTAAACCTATGTTTACGTTAAGTATTACTTTTTCAATAGGCATATCTTTGTTTTTATTACGATATTCTAAATAAGCAGTTTCATTTTCGTCGATGTAATACTTAATATCTCTTTTTGCTTTTTCCATTTCAGTTAATTCTTTTTCCTCTTGAGGTTTTTCTTCTTGAGGTGTTTTATTGTTTGGAACATTATCTTCAACATTTGGTTTGTTAGTAGTTTGTTTCTTATTAACTTTAGATAAACCATACGTTATACTTATTACTATTAAGATGATACAGATAATAAATATAATTAGATTTTTACTTTTTACTTTAGTTATTTTTTTTGTTTTACTCAATTTTCATCACCTAGTAATATAATAGCATTAAAAATTCTATTTATGTATAATTTTGTAATACTTTACATAATAATTGATAGGAGGTAGACATGAAATTTATAAGTAAATTTATATGTGGTTTTTTAGTAACAATGATATTTTGTCAACCATTATTTGTAAAGGCTTTAGATGATAAGGAACTTATTAAAGGAGCTAAAGCGGGGATTTTAATAGAAGCTAATACGGGAAAAATTATTTTTGAAAAAAATAAAAATGAGAAAATGGCTATTGCTTCGATGACCAAGATGGTAGCACAGATTATTATTTTAGAAGAAGTTGAAAAGGGTAAAATTAAATGGAGCGATGTCGTTACAGTTAGTAAGAATGCGGCAGATATGGGAGGGTCTCAGATATATATTAGTGAAGGTGAAAAGATTAGCATTGAGGATTTGATGAAGGGAATATCTATGGCATCTGGTAATGATGCGACAGTTGCGATGGCTGAAGTTATTGCAGGTAGTGAAGAAAAGTTTGTTAAACTGATGAATAAAAAGGTACAGGAGTTAGGTCTTAAAAATACATATTTTAAGAATTGCACAGGGCTTGATGAAGAAGGACATTATTCGAGTGCTTATGATATGGCTATGATTGCGAGAGATTTAGTCGTTAATCATCCCAACATATTAAGATTTTCTTCAATGTATGAAGATTATTTAAGGGAAAATACAGATAATAAATTTTGGCTTGTTAATACTAATAAAGTTGTGTGTTAACTATGGTTCAATGTTTTACTACTAATTGGCAATTTAGGGAACTCAACTTCCTATTTACTTCTTTAATTATGGAAAATGTGTATAATTAAATTTGAAGAGAAGAAGAAGTAATGAAAAAGAAATATGAAAGACAAATATATGTTCTGATAAATGTTAAAATTTAGATAACAATTTCTTGTTATAAATTTAACTATAAAAATTAAAGTATCTTTTTATAAAGCTTTGATACTTTTTTTGCTTTTTTTTGATATAATTTTGTTGGTGATTATTGATGTATAAATTTGTAGAAAAACATAAATATGAAATACTTGCATTTTTACTTTCCTTTTTAGTGGGATGTTTAATGTTTTTACCTATTACAATTTTAGAAAAAGGCTTATTTTTTATAGGGTCTGATTTTAATTTACAACAAATGATCTTTGGAGAAGTTATGAACTATTCATTAAAAGAGGGCAGTTATTTATGGACTTGGTTTAATGATTTAGGTAGTGATTTTATTGGGACTTTTAGTTTTTATAATTTATTTAGTCCATTTAATGTTTTTACTTATTTGTTTCCAGCTAGATGGTATCCTTATTTATGTTCATTTTTAACGATAGTTAAATTTGGAGTAGGTGGTTTAACTTCATATTTATTCTTAAAAAGATATGTTAAAAATAAAAAGCTAGTGTTACTTGGGTCTTTATTGTATTCTTTTTCGGGATTTCAATTCACAAATATGTTATTTCATTACTATGATTCTGTCGTTTTATTTCCTTTACTTTTATATGCCTTAGATAACTTGATTTATGATAATAAAAAAGGCTATTTTGCCTTGACGGTTTCTTTGTTAGCATTTACAAATTGGTTTATGTTTATAGGAGAAGTTGTTTTTGTTGTAATTTATTATATTGTTAAAGTTATTTGTAAGAGTTATGTCTTTGATTTGAAAAAATTCTTTAATATCTTACTAGAAGGATTACTTGGAACATTACTAGCTAGTGTTGTTTTAGTACCATCATTATTCTTTACAATTTCTAATCCTAGAATTAGTAATAGTTTTACTTTAAGTAGTTCTTTAAAATATAGTAGTTTAATTAATTATATTGAGATTTTTAGAGCATTTTTCTTTCCATCAGAAGTTATGACACCTAGAGCTTATTTGGATACAGCTAATTATGCTAGTGTTGATTTATATTTACCTTTTGTAGGTTCTGTTTTAGCAATTTCTTACTCTATATCAAAAAAGAAAAGTTGGATTAGTATTTTGATGTTTACATGTATTTTCTTTATGCTTGTACCAATACTTAATAGTTCATTTTTCTTGTTTACAACTAGTTATTATGCAAGATGGTTTTATATGCCGACACTTGTGTTAGCTTTACTTTCAATAAAGTGTATAGAAGAAAATATTAGTATTAAGTCTGGAACTATTATTTCGTTTTTAAGTTTAGGAGTTATGATTTTATCATATTTTGTATTAAAGTATAGATATCCGGAAGTGGAATATATTCATGATATTAAATATCTTATTATGATGATTTCTTTTATGATTATTAATTTGGTTATACTTATCCTTATTTATAAATCTAAGAATAGACTTAAATATTTGTTTATTTTTACAATACTATTTGTGGGAATTTGGTCTAATTATTCAATTTATAAATATAGGTGTAATAGTTTAGAATATAATAAAAGATATTATAATTATATTCATAGTTATAAAGAAATAAAGTTTGATGATTTAGTTAGAACAAATTCATTTACAGGATGTTTTTCTAATCAAGGATTAATTTTTAAGAATGGAAACTTATTATCTTTTAATACTAATATGGAGGGAACAGCGTTTGAATTTTATAATAGTGTTGATTATCAGAGACTTGTTTCTACTAGTATTTTAGTAGATAGTCCTTTAAATCAATTTTTATCAGTTAAATATTTTATTTCATGTACTGATGAGGAAAAAGATGACTATAAGCTTTATAAAGATACTAAAAATTATAAGATTTATTTAAATGATAATTATAAAGAAATGGGATTTGTATTTAATAAATATATTAGTAATAAGGAGTTTTTAGAGAAGAGTACAGAAGAGAAATATAACATTATAAATAGTATGATTATACTTGATGATGAACAGATTACTAAATATAAAGATTATTATAATGGAGATGTTAAAGTTAATTCTAATAAATTTAAATTTATTAATAATGGTTTTATTTCAGATATTGATGTTTCTAAAGATACTTTAGTTTTATATAGTGTTCCTTATGATAAGGGATGGAAAGCATTTAATAATGGAAGAGAAGTTGAAATAGAAAATGTTGATAATGGGATGATGGCTATTAAGATAAATAAGGGTATGAATAATGTTAAATTTACTTATTATCCTAGAGGATTAAAATTGGGATTATGGTTATCTATCGTTTCATATATAGGATTATTAATATATTGTATTAAGAGTAAACGTTGTAGTTAGACTATGGCGTTTTTTTTGAATAGTTTTTGATTTTTTGAATAATATTTACAAGGTGATATATACTGATGCAGACAGCTATTTATTGTAGGGTATCTACAGAGGAACAGGCTAAAGAAGGGTTTAGTATTCATGCTCAAAGAGATAAGCTTACTAAGTATGCAGAAGCTAATGATTGGTGTGTAGTTGATTATTATATTGATGATGGTATTAGTGGTAAAAATTTGGTTGATAGAAAAGAAGTATTAAGATTACTTGAAGATGTTAAGAGTGGAAAAGTGAAAAATGTACTTATTTATAAATTAGATAGACTGACAAGAAGTGTTAAAGATTTAATTTATTTGATAGAGATATTTAATAAGTATGATTGTACTTTTAATTCACAAACAGAAAAGATTGATACTTCTAATGCAGTTGGTAGAATGTTTGTTAAAATAATTGGTATTTTTGCAGAATTCGAAAGAGAAAATTTAGCGGAAAGAATTACTTTGGGATATGAGCAGAAGACAAGAGAGGGAAATTATACTAATTGTAATGGGGTATTTGGGTATGATTATATTATTGGTGAAGGTAGATTAGAAGTAAATAGAGAAGAAGCTAGTTATGTGGAAAAAATATTTGAATGGTATTTAGAGGGGAATTCAATGTTGGAAATTTCAAGGAGATTAGAAAAACTAGGTGTTCCTACTAAAAGAGGTGGATTATGGAGGCAGTCAACTATTCATTCTATTCTTACTAATCCTCTTTATATTGGTAAAGTGAGGTATAGTGTTGGAAAAAAGAATTGTTTTGAGGTTGAGAGTAAAAATATAGAACCAATAATTGATAATGAGTTGTTTTTTAAAGTTGGGAAATTGTTAGATAGAAAAAGGGAAAAGCGGTTAACGTACAAATAAACTAGTACGTTTTTATGAGGGAGCAGACGGATTAAAGACAGGACATACTGATAATGCTGGTTATTGTTTAGCCGCAACAGCTAAGAAAAATGGAATGCGTTTAATTGGAATTGTGTTAGGGGAAGAAAACAGTAAAATTAGAAATAGTGAGGCAATGACTCTTTTAGATTATGGTTTTTTAAATACAAAATTTAATTTAGTAAAGAAGAATGGTACAGTTATTAAGAAAATAAAGTTAGATAAATCAGATAGAGAAATGGTAGATATTGTGTTAAAAAATGATTTAGGAGTTGTTGAGTTGGTTAGTGATGATAAACATAATTATAAATATGAAGTAGAGTTAGATGAAATTAATTTACCAATAAACTCTGGTAGTGTTGTTGGAAAAATAAATGTTTTAGAGAATGGTAAAGTTGTGTCAACTGGAGATTTAGTTATTAATAAAAACGCTAAAAAGCTTAGTGTTTTAGAGTTATTTTACAATTCTATTAAGAGTATTTGTAATGGTAATATATAGTATTGTTTAAGTATTTATGTTATAATTATTTGAGGATACGAGGTGCAGTTTAAAATGAGTAAGAAAAAAAGAAAAAAAGAGGAAAATAAAAATATAGTTACTAATGATTTGGATTCAACAGAGGAATTAGATGTTAGTTTTATAGATACAAAGAATAATAAAAAAGATGAGATAGAGGAAGAAAATTTAGAAGAAGTAGAAGTTCAAAAGATTAGTAAGAAAAAAGATAATGATAATAATATAGTTACTAGTGATTTGGATTCGACACAGGATTTAGATGTTAGTTTTATAGATACAAAGAGTAATGATAAAAAGAAAAAGATGGTAAGGCAGACATTAGAAAAAGGACGTAAGGAAATTGCTGAACAGAAAAATAATGATATAAGTGAAAATAATAATAATAGTTCATCTGTATTTTTAATTATTACTTTGATTATTTGTTTTATTGGACTAATGGTTTTTATTTGGTATCATTTTCTTACGTTTGATCATAAACATACTAAAGAAATAGTTAAAGAAAAGGAAACTGTTGTTGAAAAGATAGTTGATGAGAACATTTTATTTTTAGGAGATTCTATTACTTATGCATATGATTTAGATAAGTACTTTGAAAAACATAGAGTAGTTAATTCTTCAGTACTAGGAGATAGAACTGGAGGAATTTTAGAAAATATGAAAAAGAGAGTTTATGATTATAATCCTTCTAAAGTATTTATATTAATTGGTATTAATGATCTTATTGCGGATAAAAAGAATGATGTTGTTTCTAATATAGGGAGTATGATTAATTTAATTAAGGAAAATAGACCTTATGCTAAAATTTATTTAGAGTCTATTTATCCTATTAATAAGACAGATAATGGGAAACTTAGTGGAGCTTTAAAAGATAAAGCTGTTAGTAATGATGATGTTAAAGAAGTTAATAGTGAATTAGTTAAACTTAGTGAAAAATTAGGTGTTACTTATATTGATGTATTTAGTAAACTTGTTTTAGAGGATGGTAATTTAAATTCAAAATATACAGATGATGGCTTACATTTAAATTCTGTTGGCTATGATGCTGTTACTGAGGTTCTTTCTAAATACGTAGAAGATTAAAGATAAGAAGATATTTAGGTATTTTCTTTTTCTTTGTTATTTTTCATTTCTTCTTGCATATATTTAAGTGTAGAAAGGAATGAATAATATTTATGGAAACACTTAAAGTAAGTAGTAAATCTAATCCTAATAGTGTAGCAGGGGCTCTTGCAAATGTATTTAGAGAGAAAGGAACTGTGGAAATTCAAGCAGTTGGTGCAGGTGCTTTGAATCAAGCAATTAAAGCAGTAGCAATTGCAAGAGGATTTGTAGCTCCATCAGGAAAGAATTTGGTATGTATTCCGGCTTTTCAAGATATTGCTATTGATGGAGAAGAAAGGACAGCTATTAAATTAATTATAGAGGCTAAATAGTCTCTTTTTTTTTAGGTTTCTTTGTGGTAGAATTAAGATGATAGGAGGGAGATTATATGAACAATGAAGGCATGATAGTTTGTGACAGATGTGGAGCAGTTTATAAGAGTTCTATGCGGTATTGTATGAAGTGTGGAAAGCTTAATTATAATCATCCTGATAATGCATCAATGTTAAAATATGCAGGTAATGATGCTAATAATGTAACAGTTTATAATTCTTTTGATACAAATGAGACAAATACACCAAAGATGTCTTTTGAGGAACAATTTAATTATATGATTGCAGATAAAGCTGGTAATAAAAGTACTTGTGTTGTTGTTAATATAGTTTTATTAATTATTTCGATTGTGTTAGTTTCTCTAATTCTTTTTGCAATAAAGAAAGATTTGGCTTCAGTATTTGTTTCAACTGAGTTTCTTTTAGCAGCAGTTTTTTTACTACTTATTTGTTTAGAGACTATTTCAATGCAATTTATATATATGAAGGCGAATAAGCCTTGGTGGAAGCAATTAATTCCCTTTTATAATATGTATGTGTTTTTTGATATAGCAATGAAAAATAGTAAGAAGTTTTTCCTAACATTTATTCCGTTATATGGTATATATGTAGGAATTAAAGCAGTTAGTGATTTAGGAAAGAAATTTGGTTATACTGGATGGAAAACAGTTGTTTTTGCACCAATAGTTTTACCAATGATTGCTTTTAATACAGCGGTCTCTTATGATGGAGTTTATTATGTTAGTGATAGAAAGAGAATTGGACAAAATGTTTTAGAAGAAGATTATCGTAAAAATAAATCTACTTTATATATAATTTTAAGTTTAACTATTACTTGTATAATAGTATTGGTTTTTGTTAATTATCAATTCTTCTATTCTTTATATCAAAAAAATAAACTTTTATTATCTGCTAAGGAAATCTTGAATTTAGGAATTGCGGATATAAGGGATGAAGCTTATATTTGTTCTAATGGTAAAAATTTATATAGTGATGAAGATACTTATTATATACCATTTGGTATTATGGGATTTGATTTAGGAGATGATTTCTATGATAGGTATAGTGATTATAAGGGATATATAAAAGTTGTTCGTAATTATAAAGATGAAAAATATTATATTGCGATTTATAATGATAAGTATGGTATGGCTGAAGTAAGTCAGAAAGATTTAAGAAAGAATAAGGTTAGTATTAAAGAAGAACTTATTACAGAAGTTCCACAAAATACAATAGTTTGTCATAAAAATTAGTTGATAATTATTAAAAATTGACATATAATATTAATAAATCAGTGATTAGAACTAATAATAAGATTATTTAAGCAGAGAGAAGTCATGGTTGGTGGAAATGATGTTAAATACTTATTTATCTACTCTATAGATGAAGGAATACTTCCGGTTTAAGCCGTTATCTAAGTAAGTTAATAAAAGGATGGTACCGTGCTTTTAGCACTCCTTGTACTGTTCTTTTTTTGTTTTATGGAGGTGAAATGATGCCGCATATAAAGACTGGTGTTGGTGTTGTAATTGAAAATGATAACAAAATATTACTGGGACACAGAGTTAGTGATTATTTAGATACTGGTGGTATTTATGAACCTGATTCTTGGACGCTTCCTGGTGGAAAACAAGAGTATGAAGAAACTACAGTTGATGCTTGTATTAGAGAAGTAAAGGAAGAGACTAATTTAGATGTTCGCAATTTAAGGTTGTTTTATGTCTCGGATGATATATCCGATGATAGACATTATGTGACAATTGATTATATTAGTAATTGTTTTAGTGGAGAATTAATAGTTATGGAACCTAGTAAGATAGATGAATGGAAATGGTTTTCTATTTCTTCGCTTCCAAATAACATATATTCTCCATCTAGAAAGTGTATTGAATATTATATAGAAAGTAAAAATAGAAATGAGGAATAAATATGATAGATATAAAATTGATTAGAGAAAATAAAGATTTAGTAAAAGAAAATATTAAGAAGAAATTTCAAGATGAAAAGTTAGTTTTAGTTGATGAGGTTTATGAATTAGATAAGAGAGTTCGTGCTGTTCAAACTGAAGCTGATGGATTAAAGGCAGATAAGAACAAGCTGTCTAGTGAAATTGGTAAGTTAATGGCTGATAAAAAGATAGAGGAAGCTAATGAGTTGAAGAAAAGAATTGCTAAAAATGGAGAAAAAATAAAGGAATTAGAGGAAGAACAAGTAAAACTTAGTGCTGAAATAAAAGAAAAAATGTTAGTTATTCCTCAAATTATGGATGAGAGTGTTCCGATTGGAAAAGATGATAGTTTTAATGTTGAGGTGCAAAGATTTGGAGAAGCTGTTGTTCCTAAATATGAGATTCCATATCATGCGGATATAATTGAAAAATTAAAAGGTATGGATAAAGAGGCTGCTGGTAGAACATCTGGACAAGGATTTTACTATTTATTAGGAGATATTGCGAGACTTCATGAAGCATTACTTGCTTATGCAAGAGACTTTATGATAGATCATGGTTTTACTTATGCAATACCACCATTTATGATTAGAAGTGATGTTGTTACGGGAGTTATGTCTTTTCCAGAGATGGAAGCAATGATGTATAAGATTGAGGGAGAAGATTTATACTTAATTGGTACTAGTGAACATAGTATGATTGGTAAATTTAAAGATCAAATAATTAAAAATGAAGAATTACCAATTTGTCTTACAAGTTATTCACCTTGTTTTAGAAAAGAAGGGGGAGCTCATGGTCTAGAAGAACGTGGTTTATATAGAGTTCATCAATTCGAAAAACAAGAGATGATTGTTATATGTGAACCAGAGGAGAGTATGGATTGGTATGAAAAGATGTGGAGGTTAAGTGTTGATTACTTTAGAAGCTTGGATATACCAGTTAGACAATTAGAGTGCTGTTCTGGAGATTTAGCCGATTTAAAAGTTAAATCTTGTGATATAGAAGCTTGGAGTCCAAGGCAGCAAAAATATTTTGAAGTAGGAAGTTGTTCAACACTAGGAGATGCACAAGCTAGAAGACTTGGAATCCGTAAAAAGAGTGAGAAAGGAACTTACTATTTACATACATTAAATAATACTGTTGTTGCGACTCCTAGAGGATTAATTGCTTTTATAGAGAATAATTACCAAGAAGATGGTAGTATTAAAATACCTAAAGCTTTACAACCATATATGGGTGGAAAAGAAGTTATTAGATAAAAAAATAAACTATTAACAAATGTTGTTTTGTTGATAGTTTTTTTCTTGGAAGTTTGATACAATATTTTTAGGATGTGATATTATATGGCTTTTTTGATAGGTGTACTTATTTTGATAGCGTTTGTTACAGGATGTATTATTGGACTAAGACAAAAAATTAGAGAATTTTGTTTAAAGTATTTTCATACTACGGATTTAAAGAGTGTTATGGAACAAGCAGAGATTGAGGATCAAGAGTTACCTAAGTCTTTATCTAGTATGGATAGTATTTATTTAGAGCGAATAAATAAGGATTTTCCGGGGATTAATGTCAATGAATTAAAGAGTATGTCTAAGGATGTTATTTTTAATATATTTAGAGCAATAGATATGAAAGATAGTAGTTTAGCTTTAGATTGTGTTAGAAGTTTAGTTGAGAGTAAAATTTCTAATAATAAGGGTAAAGCTGTTAAACATGATAATTTAAATATTCATAAAGTGGTTATTTCTAAATATGAAAATGATAGAGGAGTTGCGACTATACATTTTGGGTGTAGTTTTGAATATTATTATAGTGAGGATGATAAAGTTAGGAAGAAAGTTCAGGATAGAGCGATGATTGACTTTGTCTATATTATAGATGAAAGCAAGGTTTCGGTTGAAAAGAAGAATCTTGGCCTTAATTGTCCTAATTGTGGATCGCCACTTAGTTATGTTGGAGAAAAGATATGTAAATATTGTAAAACGCCAATTGTTGATATAGTTAAGAGAGTTTGGACATGTAATGGTGTTAAGTTTTATTAATTTATATTAGTAATTTGTATTTACTATGTTATAATATCTTTATAAGATGGGATGTGATAGTTTTGAGTGTGTTGGACAATAAGTGTCCAGCGTGTGGTGCAAAAATAACTTTTAATCCAAAGAATCAAATGTGGGATTGTGAATATTGTGGTAGTAAGTTTACATTAGAAGAAATGCAAAAGCATGAGAATGCTAGTACAGAAAAGGCGAATACAGCAAAAAAAACAACGACTGTAAAGAAAACAGGAGTGGATTTAGATGTTTATCGTTGTGAAAACTGTGGAGCAGAAATAATGGCTGATGAAACAGTTACCGCAACGTTCTGTGTCTATTGTGGTAGTACGGCAATCTTAAAGGATAAAATCGATGAAGGTGTAATACCTAATTTGATAATACCTTTTAAAAACGTTAAAGAAGATGCAGTTACAGCTTTTAAGAAAATGACTAAGAATAAAATCTTAATACCAAAGCGTTTTAAGACTGAAGCAAACATTCAGAAGATAAAGGGAGTATATATTCCATTTTGGGCTTATGATTTGTTAGCAGAAGGAAATATTTCTTTTATGGCTACAGATACAAGACATTGGAGTGATTCTAGTTATGATTATACAGAGACTTCTAGTTATTCTGTAGATAAGAATGGTCATTTTGAATATGAAAAAGTTTTAGCTGATGCTTCTTCAAGATTTGATGATGATTTGATGGATTCATTGGAACCTTTTGATTATAAGGAACTTACCGAATATAATCATGCATATTTATCAGGCTTTTTAGCAGAAAAATATGATGTTTCTGAAGATGTAGGATTAGAAAGAGCTGAAGATAGAACAATGAATACTTGTGTAAACTTAGTTTCAGCATCTATTCCACATCAAACAAAAACAGTAACAACTAACAATATAAATATTACAAAGACTGGCTCTCATTATATTATGCTTCCAGTATGGATGGTAAATATAAAATATAAAGACAAGATGTATACGTTTGCGATGAATGGACAGACAGGTAAGATTATTGGTAACCTACCAATAGGGGTTTTGGAGACTCTTATATGGAGTGTGATAGTATTTATCGGCTTATTCTTACTTGCTGTAATTGTTATGTATTTTGTGGCTTAGGAGAGAGTTATGAGAAGAAAATTATTTTTAATAATTACATTTGTAATTTGTTGTTTTAGTTTAAATGTTTTTGCTAGTACGAATTATCAAGTTAGAACTGAAGATAATTTGGGAGTACCAGATTATATTGAGGTGACTGAAGAGAGAAAGAGTCATATTTTAAGTACACCATTAGTTGATAGTTCGGAAAAAATATATGATTTTGGTGAGTTATTTAGTGCTGATGAAGAAAAAGAACTATATGATAAAGTAGCTAAATATATTGAAGAAAACGATATGGATATGGTTATTGTTACCATTACAGAAAATCCTAAGAGTACGGCTAAAGCATATGGTCAAGACTTTTATGATTATAATACGTTTGGTACTAATAGTACTCATGATGGAGTTTTATTATTAATTGATATGCAGAATCGTCGAGTAGAAATAATTACGACAGGTGCTGCTATTAAGATGTATAATGATAATCGTATTGATTGGATTTTGGATGATGTATTTGAATATGTGCCTAAAGGTCAATACTTTGAGGCCGCAAAAGCTTTTGTTGATAGTGCTTCAGCATATGCTAGTAGAGGTTATCCTACTTCATCTGGTGGAGAACCTAAATTAAAAGGCATGGATAAGTTAAGAGCATTACCATGGTCTGGAATTTTAATATTTGCAGTTATATCTACTGCGATAGTAATAGGTGTTTTGATTTATAATTGTAAAATGGTTAGAAAAGCAGTTTCATCAAGACAATATTTAGTAAAAGATAGTGTAAAAATTAATTTAATAAAAGAAACTTTCTTAGGTACATCGGTACATAAATCGGCAAGAGTACAATCATCATCTGGTGGTGGAGGTAGCAGCACTAGTTCTGGTAGCTCTGGTACTAGCCATGGTGGTGGCGGAAGAAGTTTTTAATATAAGAAAAGAGGAGTGTTTATATGGGATTAATTAAAGCAGCAGTAGCTGCAATAGGAAGTACATTACATGATCAATGGAAAGATTATATTAGATGTGAGGATTTAGGACAAGAAATTCTAATGAAGAGAGTTTCTACTCCAAATGGTGTTATTTCAAAGGATAGTGCTATTCAAGTATCTCCTGGACAAATAGCAGTTATTTTTCAAAGTGGACAAATTTTAGATGCAACAGCTGAGCCTGGTATCTTTACGTTTGACCAATCAACATCACCATCTTTCTTTGCTGGACAATTTGGTGCAGTATTTAAAGAAATGTGGACTCGTTTCGTTTATAACGGAGCAACTAGTAAAGAACAAGCAGTATTTTATATTAATGCTAAGGAAATAATGGATAATAAGTTTGGAACTCCAGCACCAATTCCTTTCCAAGATTGGTCACATCCAATTCCAAATCAAATGACTAATAGTGTTAGTCCATTAAGAGTAGAAGTTAAATGTTTTGGTAAATATACATTTAAGATTGCTGATCCAGCAGTATTCATGTCTAGAATTGCTGGTACAGCAGAAGAATATAGAAAAGATGAAATCGTTGAACAAATGAGATCAGAAGTTATTGGAGCTTTCCAAAATGTCTTAAATGAATTAGGAAACTCTAATCATAAGGTTCCTGTTTTGGAATTACCAAGCAGTACTGATGAAATTAAGAAGATTATGGATGAAAAAGTATTCGATCAACCAATTCGTGATCGTGGTATCAATCTAGTTGGATTCGTTGTTGAATCAGTAACATTAGATGAAGAATCTAATAAGAAAATTGATAACTATGAATTATCATCTAATACTTTCATGCAACAAGGTACACTTACTGGCGCTTATGCTCAAGCAGTTAAAGATGCTGCTAACAACGAAGGTGGAGCTGCTAATGGATTCATGGGTATTGGTATGATGAACATGGCATCTGGTGGAATGATTGGTGGAGCTGCTACTAATGCATTCAATAACCAAGGAACAACAGTTAACCAAACTGCACAAGCTGGTGGAAGCTTCTGTCCTAACTGTGGAAGTCCAGTAAATGGTGGAAATTTCTGTACAAATTGTGGAAATAAATTAAATTAATTAAAACGGCTTAGCCGTTTTTTTTAGCCTTTTTGTATAAAAACATTTCTTTTTCTCCATAATTAAAGTAAGAGAGAGGGAGATGAGCGAGTTTGACAAATCGACATAATTCTGGTAGAATATATAACTGTCACGTGAACAAAGAGGTGTTTTTAATGTTTTATGACAAGCAACAAGCTATTAACGCTTGTTCAGAGGAACCGTCCCTGATTTTTAATCTTATTAAATTAGGTTACTTTGATGTAATTGAAGTTTTAGTAGATAAAAATAAAGTGGATGCAAATATTTGTGATGGTAATTCGAACGATGTTGTGACAAGACTTTTAAAGGCTAGACAATATGAATTAGTACTTCGCTTAATGAAAAAGAGAAACTGGGATGTAAATCATCAAAATTATGACGGAGATACATTTGGACATGTTTTAGCAAGTGATAATTCAGTTGGAGCTGTTAAAATAATGGAACAACTAAGGAAAAATAAAAACTACCTTCCAAATATCAAAAACAATAAGGGGGAGACTGTTTTAGATAAAGCAGTTAATAATAATTATACATTTGCGGCATTTAAAATTTTAGAAGATAAGAGATTTAACAATATTGATATTTCTTCATTTAGAAAATTATGTAATGCATACTTAAATAATGTGGGTTATGGAAAGTATTCAAAACTTAATAATTTAGAAGTAATTGTTGAAAGCTTAGAAAAAAAAGAATTAGTTCCTAGTATGAGAGAATTAATAAGTAAAATTATTGAATGCTTAGATGAAATTAAGAATGAATTAATGAATAAGAATCGTTTTTCAACTTTAGATAAAATAATTAATTCAACAATAGAGGCAACTGTTTAGTTGCTTTTTTCTTTTCCCTTTAATATAATAAAATTGGGTGGTAGGTTTATGATGAACTTTTATAAATATGAAAAATTATATGAACTTTTTATAAGTAATAATATAGTTACTACAGCAATTTTATTAGAAAATGGATATTCAAAATATGATATAGGTACTTTAGTTAAAAATAATGTTTTAAATAGAACTACGAGAGGTATTTATAGTTTAGATTTAAGTGATAAAGATCTTTGTTTAGAGATGTTTTCTAAAAGACTTGATGTTGATAACTTAGATGGAGTATTAGAGTGTTATGAGGCACTAGAGAGTAAACATTCTGAAGAAGTTGATTGTGCATCATTATTAATTATATTAGCTTATTTATATGATTTACCAAAGGAATACAAAGAAAGAGCTATGAATACAGAAGTATCTACATTTGATAATGGTTATCCTATGAACTTAAGATTTAGAAGTAGTATTTATTCTTATGCGTTTGGAGATGCTTTATTCTTTGTTAATTCTTCATTACCTATAGGATATGAAAAAGACGTATTTACGAAGTTACTTAAGATTGCTAAAGTTAAGTTTTGGAGACAGGCAAGACAAGAAGAGGGATTAGTTGATTGGAAGAAATATGATGAGCTTTTTGGGTTATATCAAAAACTATCTTCAGAAAGACGTTTGGGGTGGAAAGAAAGAATTGCTTGGTCACTTGTACAAGATATAATGTCTGATGATGCTTTAGTAGAAAAAGCCGGTCCTTGTAAAAATAAAAGTCTTGAAGATTTAGTACAATTAAGAAGATATCGTATAGCTTTAGAAGTAAGTAGAAAAGATGATTTTTTATGTAAATTATTAAGAGAAGCAGTTAAGAAAAAAGCAATGCAAGAGATTACTTATGATGAAGTAGTAGAGTCTTTTAATTGTGATTCTAGTACTGAAATAATTAGAAAAGCAGAATTATACTTAGGAAAGATAGGATGTTCAAATTATGCTAGATATATTAGCTATTTAATCAATTTAGGGGATGTAGAGAATGATAGCTTACATAAAATGGCCGCAGTTGATTTAGCGAAAATTTCTAGAGGAAAATTTGAGTTTGATGTTACAGAATTTATACAAGACTTTTATATAGCGTTATTTAATGGAGAACTTACTCAAGCAGCAATTTGTTTTGGAATAGTTTCTAATTCAAAAAATTTCAATGGTCCGGATATTGATGTTACAGAGATGAGTAAGCAATTACAAAAAGCTAGGGCTAAAATCCAGAAAGAAAAGAAAGAAGCATATAAAGATAGTTGTATAGAAAATTATGTAAATGAGGCTGTTTTAGATATTACAGAGTCTAAAGGATTAAGAGTAATTCATGATCTTAGTCAAGCTGATAAAAAGAGAATTAGAAAGAAAGTTTATGAGAAGAATCCTAGAATATTAACAGAATCTGTAGGAGATAGTTTAGTATTAAGATATAAGAATCCGGCAGGTATTTATATTGATTATTATAATTTTTATGAAGATGCTAGTAAGGCTTATCTTAATGGTGATTATGATGCGGCCATTGCGGCTTTAAATACTATTGTTATTAATAGTATTAATGTTTGGGATGTTACATATCATAGATTAGGACTTGCTTATTTAGCTAGAGGAGCAAGTGAAGAAGACTTTAAAATGGCCTATGATTGTTTATGGGTTGCTAAAGAAAAAGGGGCAAAAGTAAAAGAACTTCCAGAAGTATGTGAGAAAACAACTTATAGAGGAGAAAGTTTACAATATGTAAAGAAGCAACAATAGTTGCTTTTTTTGAGTTCGATGGTTATAATAGAAAATCACAAAAGAGGGGGACTTTATGCCAGATGATTTAAAAAGAGAAAAATATTTAAAACTGTTTTTATCAGCCGTAGAAAAAGAAGAGTATGTTACAGCTTTAGAATATTTTAAAGTGTTAGATTTAGATAGTAGTCAAAGTAAAGATAATAACTTATATTTAATGTTACTTTCACAATGTATGGATGTTGGTAGAAATTATAAAGATAGATTAGCTACAATGGGTTTTAGAGATGTTCATGATCCTGTAAATTCAAATGATAAAGAGAAAATGGCTAGAAAATTAGTATTTAGTCATAAATTTTCGCAAGCAAGAAGAATGTATGCTGGTATAGCTGTTAAATCATTAGAAGAAGAAGTTATTTTAGAATTACTAAGAAAAGCGGCTAGTAAATTACAAATTCAAAATAAAGAAGCTATAAGACTTATTAAAAGAGAAAAATACCAAGAACTTGTAGATATGTATAAAAGTATTTCAGGAATTAGACCTTTATGTCATTTTGAAAAAGTTGTTTTAATGATGAGTAAAGATTTAAATAAGATGATTTTGCAAGGAGAAGTACCTAAAGTTATATCAGGACCAAGTAGAAATGCAGAAGATTTAATTATTTTAAGAGATTATATGAGTGCTCTTAGAGAATTACCAATGCAAGGATATAATAATTTAATTTATTTATTACTTAATAAACTTACTGTTGAAATAAGATCAAGAAGAGTTGAATTTTCAGATGTACTTGAAGTTATAAGTAAGAAAGATGCGAATGATATAAAGAGAACAATTGGATCTTACTTAAAAAATATCGGATGTTTAGATTATGTAAGATTTATTAATGACTTAGTAAGTCTTAGTATATATAATGAAGATTATGATTATCAAGAAGTCCTTTTGAACTTAGGACAGATTAGAGATAGGGGAAAAGATAGTTATTTTGATGTGGATCTTTATTTAGCAAGATTTTATGAAGCTTTAGAAGAAGGAGAACTTGCGAAAGCTAAAATATATTTAGATATAGTTTCACAATCTAGGACTTTGTGTGATAGAGTAATTGATGTTTATTTTATGAGATTGAAATTATATGATGTAGCCTCTAAATTTAAAGAAGATAATCTTGATGAAAAATATGCTTTACTTAGTGATGTACTTAGTGATATAAATGAGACTAAAGGATTAAGAGTGTTAGAAGAATTAAGTCCTAAAGAACAAGAAGAAGTTGTAAGAATAGTTTCTAAATTTCCTAATATTTTAGCTAGTTCAATTGATGGAAGATTAGTGTTAAGATATCATAATACTTTTGAGCCTTGTCCAGAATTTTATTATTTAAAAAAAGATGGCAATGAAGCACTTTATGTGAAAGATTATGATAGAGTAATTGAATGTTATAATACAATTTGTACAAAACTTATGAGTCCTTCTCCAGAAGTTTTTCAAAAAATTGGGACAGCTTATTTAGAAAGAGGTAGTTGTGAGGAGGATTACCGACGAGCAATAGATTATCTATGGGTTGCTGCAGAAAGAGGAAAACTTGTTGAAGATAAATTAGCTAAAGCGAGAGAAATGGTTTCTTATAAAGGAGAGAGAGTTTTTCAGTATACAAAAAAGTAAACTAGAGAGTTTATTTTTTTTGATTTATTGCATTTTTTCAGTTATTAAGTTATTATATTTTAGGAATGGAAGTGATACTTATGCATTTACCAAATTATAAAGATGCTAGACGTAGAGAAGATAAAAGTTATAAAAGAGTAGAATTTAACTTTGATAATAAAATTAAAGATAAATATAAGGGAAAGACATTTTATTTGAAGACTTATGGATGTCAAATGAATGAACATGATAGTGAAAATATCGAGGCATTACTTACAGGACTTGGCTTTAGTAAAGTTGATGATTATGAGAAGGCTGATTTAGTACTTTTAAATACATGTTCTATTAGAGAAAATGCTCATAATAAAGCTTTTGGGATGTTAGGTAGATTAAAACATTTAAAGGCACAGAAAAAGGATTTAATAGTGGGACTTTGCGGATGTATGGCACAAGAGGCTAGTGTGGTTGAAGAGATTATTAATAAGTATAAATGGGTTAATTTTGTATTTGGTACACATAATATGTATCAGTTACCTAATATTATAGATAAAGCAATAGCTTTAAATAAGCAACAAATAGAAGTATTCTCTAAAGAAGGAGATTTAGTAGAAGGATTGCCAGTAATTAGAACAAATAATTATAAGGCTTATGTTAATATTATTTATGGCTGTAACAAGTTTTGTACTTATTGTATAGTTCCTTATACTAGAGGAAGAGAAAGAAGTAGGGCTAAAGAAGATATATTAAGTGAAGTAGATGAACTTATTAAAGATGGGTATAAAGAGATTACTTTACTTGGACAAAATGTTAATGCTTATGGAAAAGATTTATATGAAGATTATACTTTAGGTAATTTACTTGAAGATATAGCGAAGAAGGATATACCTCGAGTTAGATTTATGACTTCACATCCATGGGATTTTACAGATAGTATGGTAGAAGTTATTGGTAGGTATGATAATATTATGCCTAGTGTACATTTACCTGTACAATCTGGTTCTAGTAAGATCTTAAAATTAATGGGTAGACGTTATACAAGAGAAAGTTACTTGGAGTTATTTAAGAAGATTAAAGATACAGTACCAAACGTTGCAATATCAACAGATATAATTGTAGGTTTTCCAGGAGAGAGCGAAGAAGACTTTTTAGAGACTTTATCTTTAGCTGAAGAGTGTAAATATGATAATGCCTTTACATTTATCTTTTCTAAAAGAGAAGGAACTCCAGCTTGTTTATTAAAAGATGAAGTAAGTGAAGAAGAGAAGGAAGAGAGACTACAAAGATTAAATAAAGTAGTTAATAAGTATTTCTTAGAGAATAATAAGAAATTATTAGAAAGAGTTGTACCAGTACTTGTTGAAGGAAACTCTGAGAAGAAGGATATGTATTATGGATATACTGATACAAATAAATTAATTAATTTTACGGCGGATAGAGAAGTTGAAGTTGGAGAAATTGTTAATGTAAAAGTTACGCAAGCTAAGACTTGGAGTTTAGATGGTGAATTAGTTGAATAAGGCATTAGAAGAAGTTATTAATACTATTATTAATAGTGATGATTATAAGAGTTGCGTTCAGTTAAAAGAAAAGATGAGTACTAATAAAGAGATATGTGAATTGGTAGAGAAAATAAAAACACTTCAGAAGAAGTATGTTAGAGAAAACGATGAAGAAGTACTTGAAGAGTTAAAGTCACTTGAAGGAAGACTTAATGAAATACCAATATATGTTATTTATATACAACATCTAGAAAAAGTTAATAAAATGATTAATTACGTAAAAGATGAACTTAATGAGTACTTTTATAAAGTTTTAAATGATTAAAAAAATTACATTCTAATTTGGAATGTAATTTTTTAGTTCTGTTAGAATTACTTGAACGGATTTTTCAATAAATTCATTTATACCAGTTAAGTCAAAAATATAATTTTTTTCTTGTTTAGAGTTTTCAATAATTATACCCATTTTATCAATTAAGATATTCAGTTTGTTTAGATGAATTTCATCTAAACAAGAATGGGGTTTTGAGAATTCTTCATAAAATAGGGATAAATCTAAGTTGTATTCATCGATTAGTTGAATATTTATATTAGTGTAGTCTTGGTAAATCATAGATGTTATTTCTTGTTCAGTAGCTTTTATGATAGTTCCATCTAATAGTTTTACAGAATTACGATAAGTTAGACTATTGATAAATTCATTGAACCAAATCTTATCAGTATATAAGTGGATATAATAACCTAGTTCAAAATCATTCTTATAAAAATACTTGTATTTTTCTGTAAACTTATCCATATTTGGAACATCTTCTCTAGTATCAAAGAGAAAATGCGATAGTTTTTTTGTTCTACTTATTTGTTTGGCTAGATCAGGTGCGATGGCGCCTAAATAATAATCATATGAGTTTTTTACATTTAAACGTTTTTTTAATTTCTTAGCGATTGCTAGATGGATTACTGATGATGCCATATTTATTACCTCCTATAAAATTTTAACACATTTTTGGTAATATTTGATATGTTTTGCATAAATTAAATTAGGAGGTTTACGTATGGCTAATTATAGAGAAATTGTTACTAAGGCAGTGATAGCTAAAGGTAAGAAACTTTTTACAACGAATAATACAGTTAAAGTGGATAAAAATCCATCAACTATTTTAGGTTGTTGGGTTATTAATCATAATTTTAATGGTGTAAAGAGTGGAGATAATATTAGTATTAATGGTAGTTATGATGTAAATATTTGGTATTCATATGATAATGATACAAAAACAGAAGTAATTAAAGAGACTAATAATTATAATGAGGTTGTACATTTAAGAGAAAGAGATGAAGAAACATCTGGAGAAGAGATTATAGTTAGAAGTTTAAAACAACCTAGTTGTGTTAAAGTTGATATAGATGGTAATAATATTAATTATACAATAGAGAAAGAATTAGGAATTGAATTAGTAGGAGATATAAAAGTAAAGATAGAGACAAATAATGAAGAAGATCCTTGGGATGAAATAGTAGAAGAAAGTAAAGTAGAAGAGGAAGAAAAGAAAATAGATGAAGAAGTTAATGAAGATTTTATAAAAGAGGAAGAAAATATATAAAGAAACACTCGGGCAGGGTGTTTTTTTATGAGGGTTTTATGAGTTTTTGTCGAGATTTAGGTACTACAGATGATTCATATATCGCTTAATAAAGTTAGTGTAAATCTATATATCTTAGGGTATAAGTGTATAGATTTTTCTTCTGTTATCAAATTATGGTTGACAAGTTATTTTCATTATTATATAATAAATGCAGTTTATTAGAAATGGAGGGAAATTATGGCAGTAAAAATTAGATTAACAAGAATGGGTGCTAAAAAGAAACCTACTTATAGAATTGTTGCGACTGACTCTAGACGTCCAAGAGATGGACAATATCTTGAACTAATTGGTATTTATCAACCTGTTGGTGAATGCGAAGTTAGAATAAATGAAGAGTTAGCTATGAAATGGTTAAATAATGGAGCTATTCCTACTGATACAGTTAAGAACTTATTTAGTAAAGCTGGTATTATGAAGAAATATGCTGATTCTAAAGTAAAGAAGGATAAGTAATATGGATTTAGTAACATTAACAGAAGAAATAGTTAAATCTTTAGTTCAGGATACTGATGCAGTTAGCGTTAAGGAGTTTCCTACTGAAGAAGATAACGTGATACTTATTCAAGTTATGGTAGCAGAAGATGATATGGGAAGAGTAATTGGTAAGAGTGGTAGAACTGCTAATGCCATTAGAACATTGATTCAAGCTAGTAGTAGCTTAAAAGATAATAAGTATGTTAAAATAGATATAGATAAATTTTAGGAAGTCTTTTGACTTCCTTTTTTCTTTATGATGTTATATAATGATATTGAGGTAATGTTATGAAAGATGAATTAATTATTCCTAATCATGTTGGAATAATAATGGATGGAAATGGTAGATGGGCACAGAAACGTGGACTTGCGAGAAGTATGGGACATAAAGCAGGTGCTGATAATCTATTAAGTTTATGTAAATATATATCTAAAATAGGAGTTAAATACTTATCACTTTATGCTTTCTCAACAGAAAATTTTAAAAGAGAAGTAGGAGAAGTTAATTATTTAATGAATCTATTTATAGAAATGTTTAATTCTAAACTTAAAGAACTTTCTGATAATAATGTTAAAGTTGTTTTTTCAGGAAGAAGAGATCCTTTACCAGACAAAGTATTAAAAGCAATGGATGATGTTGTTAGTTATTCAAAGAATAATACAGGATTAGTTTTAAATATATGTATTAACTATGGTGGAAGAGCAGAAATAGTTGATATGACTAAGAAAATATGTGAATTATATAAAGATAATAAAATTAAATTAGAAGATATAGATTATGATTTAGTTAGTAAAAATTTATATAATGAATTACCAGATGTAGATTTAGTTATTAGAACATCTGGAGAATTAAGAATTAGTAATTTTATGTTATATCAAGCTAGTTATGCAGAGTATTATTTTCCGGAGACATTGTTTCCAGATTTTAATGAAAAAGAATTTGATAAAGCAATATTAGAATTTAATAAAAGAAATAGGAGATTTGGTGGTCAATAATGAAGATAAGAGTTTTAAGCGCAATAGCAATGATTGCGATAGCAGCACCATTATTAATAATTGGAGGAGAAGTATTTGCAGTATTTATGACAATACTTGCGATAGCTGGGTTATATGAGTTAATTCATATAAGAGAAAGTAAAAGGAAGTTTCCATTTTTAATGAAAGTGTTTGCTTATTTATTAGTTATATTTTTAGCAATGAATAATTTTGATTCTATAGAATTTGTTTATAATGTAGATTATAGAGTTATGTCATTTGTTATATTTGCTTTTTTAGCATCTATGGTATTTATTAAAGATAGAGAAAAATATGATTTAATGGATGCATTATTCTTAGTTGGATCAGTATTTTTTGTAGGACTTAGTTTTAATTTAATGATTATTACACGTAATTTTGATATTAAATATATTATTTATTTACTATTAATAACAACTATGACTGATACATTTGCATTATTTACAGGAATGTTTATTGGTAAAAATAAACTTGCTCCAACTATTTCTCCGAAAAAAACAATAGAGGGATTTATTGGTGGTGCTTTGATGGGAACATTTATTGCAACATCTTTCTATGTAACAGTTATTAATCAAACTAAATCTTTAGTATTGGTTATATTAGTTACATTCTTACTTTCTTGTGTTGGACAATTAGGAGATTTAGTATTTTCATTTATAAAAAGGGAATATGGAAAGAAAGATTTTTCTAATTTAATACCTGGACATGGAGGAATTCTAGATCGCTTTGATAGTTTAATTTTTGTGGTTTTAGCATTTATTTTAGTACATAGTATTATTTAGGAGGAAGAAATGAGCATTATATTAAATTTATTATTGTTTATTGTCATTTTAGGATTTATAGTACTTGTTCATGAGTTTGGACATTTTATATTTGCTAAAATGAATGGTGTTTATGTTTATGAATTTGCGATAGGTATGGGACCTAAACTATTTAGTAAAAAAGGTAAGGAAACTGAATATTCTATTAGAGCTGTTCCTATTGGGGGATTTTGTCAATTAGCTGGAGAAGATTTAGATGATGATGATGCTAAGAAAGTTCCTAAAAATAGGAGATTACAAGCTAAGAGTGCTTGGCAAAGATTTTTAATCATGTTTTTTGGAGCTGGTAATAATTTTATTTCAGCAATTCTTATTATATTTGTAATTGGTTTATGTTGGGGTAGTACTTCAATGAAACCGGTTATTACTACTGTGGAAAAAGGTTATCCAGCATATGAAGCAGGTATAACTTCTGGAGATATAGTTAAGAGTATTAATGGACATAAAGTTACTTACGTTGATGATATTTCTTTATATTTAGCTGTTAGTGATACTTCTAAAAAAGTTAGTATTGAAGTAGAAAAGAAAGATGGTAGTGTAGAGACTTATAAGTTTAAGCCTAAAAAAGTAGAAGTAAAAGGACAAGAGACATATAAGTATGGAATTGGTATGCAGCAAGAAAAATTACATGGATTTGTTAATGCAATAAAGTATACTGGTAAAAAGACTAGCGCTATATTTAAACAAATGGCTGTTACAGTTGAATATTTATTTACTGGTAGAATTAGATTAAATCAATTATCTGGACCGGTTGGAATTTATTCAATAGTTGGAGAACAAAGTAAAGCAGGAGTTGCTAGTGTTTTATATTTAGTAGCACTTTTAAGTATTAATGTTGGTTTTATTAATTTATTACCTTTACCAGCTTTTGATGGAGGACATATTTTGTTTATAATTATAGAGAAGATTAAAGGATCACCTGTTAGTCCAGAATTGGAAACAAAGATACATACAGTTGGATTGATTTTATTAATGTTATTAATGGTAATAGTTACTATTAATGATATTATTAGGTTATTTTAAAATATAGAGAATAGAGAGGGATTATTATGACAATAGTTTATATCGTATTGGGTTGTATAATTGTTGTTTCATTAGTGGTAGGGATTATTTTGACTAAAAAAGAAAATAAGGCTACTGGAGCAAATGCTTCTTTAATTCAACAAGAGAGTGTTAATGGAGCGATAGAGATGCTTAAAGAGAGTAGTAATGTAAATACTAATAGTCCTGTTGATACTGTTAATCAGACAGTAGATGTTATGACTCCACCTGTTGTTTCGAGTCCTGTTTCTACTAGTGTTACTCCTTTACCTGTTGATAATCCAGTAGGAGAGAGTGTAGTAAGTACTCCTGTTAATAATGTAGTACAACAAGTACCTAATGTAGAGAATCAAGCTATTGTTACACCGACTGTACTTGTACAAAGTGTTGAAGATGATAGTGAAGTGTTATAATGAAAAAGATTGGGCAGTTTATTGTTAATGGTTTAAAAAGTATTATTAAAGGCTTTTATTCTTTTTGCACTGTTTTGGCTAAGGGCTTTTTCTTCTTTCCAAAACAGTTTTTCTTATTGCTTAAGAAGATATTTAAGAATAGTAAGACTTTAGATAAAATAGTTAAACATTATGAAAAAAGACAATTACAACCAGAGTTTTGTTTGTTGTTTATTTTATACTTTTTAGTAGCTTGTACTTTAATTAATATTTTATATATAAGACCTAATCAAGTTGTACATAACTTTGATATTTATTCTGGACAAAGTACTAATGATTCTGTTCCTCATAGTGTTAGGAAAAATACAACGATAGATTTACTTGATGATAATCCTTATAGAAAGTTTGCTAGAACAAAGTTAGAGGATGTTAACTTAGAGGAGTTAGAAAAGAAAAACTCAGATACAGTTGCTTGGATTAGCGTTGATGGGACTTCTATTAATTATCCAGTTGTACAAAGTACAGATAATGATTATTATTTAAAACATTCATTTATGAAAAGTAAAACTTTAAATGGATGGATATTTATGGATTATCGGAATAATCCTTATATGGAAGATAAAAATACTGTTTTTTATGGACATAATTTACCTAATAAAACAGCATTTGGTTCTTTAGAAAATATCTTTACAAAAGATTGGTTAGATAATTCTAATAAATCAATTATTATTTTAAATGGAGATAAAAAATACTATTATAGAGTATTTTCTGCATATTATACAACTCCAGAAGTTTATTATTTACAAAGAGATTTTAATAATCTGGATGAGTATAAAGAGTTTTTAAAGACAATTGTTTCTAGAAATATATTAGATATAGATACAGAAGTTACAGTTAGTGATCAAATTATTACTTTATCTACTTGTAATGATGGCAGTTCAGGTAGAAAAGTAGTTCACGCTAAATTAATTAAAACCTATTTATAGATGTTATTATAAAAATAAAAAGAAACATTTATTTGATTATGTTTCTTTTTTATAAGGCATTTTCAATATACTCAACTATGTTGTATATGGCATTGATAATTTCAAATTCATTATCTATTAATTTTTTATAGTCGTTATAGATAACTGCTTTTCCAGATAGATTGAATAAGTTTATCTTTTTTGAATTATAATATTCTTCTTCACAATTTATTGTTATTAGATTAGCAATTGTATTTATATAAGAATTGATGATTTTATCATTTTGATTGTCATTAAGATTATTAATAATATTTTTATAATTTAAAACTCGATTGGTAAAATCTAGATTTTTATAGGTTATAGTATTTTGATTTTTTTCTAGTAACAGAAGATTATCTTTTGAATTTAGAGAGTTTGATATTTTTAGGATTAGGTTGTTATAACTGGAATAATTGTTGTTGGTTTTATATTTATCTTTTAATACATAGATATTGTTTTCTTTTGTACATATTCTTTCTAAAATACTATATGTATTTGTCATGGCTATTTGATATTTTTGTTGTAATTCTTTCATTTCATCTGTTGTTATGTTTATTGGTGTTTGTTCATTGTATGAGTTTATAATAAAGTTTGTTAGTATTATTAATAGTATTATGGAAATAAATATTATTGTTTTTAAAATTATTGGTTTATTTTTATTCATAGAAAACTCCTTTTATTAATTCTAACATAGATTTTTAATAAATAGTTAAGAATTATTTGGAAGAGAACATTTTTTTAGTATAATATTAGTGAGGGAACTTTTATGGAGGAGGTGATACTTTGATTATTGGAGTTTTAGTAGAGTTATCAAATAAGAATATAGATAAGATTTTTGATTATAGTGTTCCAGATAATTTAAAAGATAAAATTAAAGTAGGTATTAGAGTAAAAGTACCTTTTGGGAAGATGGAACTAGAAGGGTTTGTTATAGAGATTAAGAATTCTAGTGATATTTCAGTTAAAGATATTTTAGAGGTTGTTGATGATGAAGTTATTTTAAATGAAGAGTTGTTGGAACTAGGTAAAAAGATTCAAGAAGATACTTTATCTACTTTAATTAGTTGTTACCAGATTATGTTACCTAAGGCTTTAAAGGCTAAGAATGGAATGGTTATTAATAAGAAGTTTGATACTTATTATTATTTAAATAAAGATATTGTTTGTTATGGCAAACTTAGTGCTTCACAGGATAGGATTATTAATTTATGTATGGAGAAGGAATATGTTTTAAGAAAAGAGTTAGTTGATATATCTCTTAGTTCTCTTAATACTTTGATTAAGAAGAATATTTTACTTGAGAAGAAATTAGAACATTATAGGCTTAGTTATAATGAAAAAATTGAGCCTAAAAAGGAACTTACAGAAGATCAGATGGAGGTTGTTAATGAGGTTTTATTAAATAAGGGATATTGTCCATACTTATTGTATGGGGTTACTGGTTCAGGTAAAACAGAAGTTTATATGGAACTTATTGAGGATGCGTTAAATAGAGGAAAAACTAGTATTGTTTTAGTACCGGAGATTAGTTTAACTCCACAAATGGTTTTACGTTTTCAAAAAAGATTTGGAGATAATATCGCAGCAATTCATTCAGCTTTATCTGATGGAGAGAAGTATGATGAATGGAGGAGAATAGTTAAGGGAGAAGCAAAAATAGTTATTGGAGCGAGAAGTGCTATTTTTGCGCCTTTAAAAAATATTGGAATGATTATTATAGATGAGGAACATAGTGATTCTTATAAACAGGATGATTCTAATCCTAGATATAGTGCTAAAGATGTTGCCCTTATAAGAGCAAAGTATCACGATTGTCCTTTAATAATGGGAAGTGCTACTCCTTCGTTAGAAGCTTTTGCGAGAGCTAAGAAGGGTGTTTTTAAATTATTAGAGTTACCTAATCGTATTAATGGGAAAGAACTTCCTAAAATTAATATTATTGATATGAATGAAATTATAAAGAAGACAAAGGGACATTTCTCAGAAGAGTTGTTGGCTGCTATTAGTTTAAGATTAAAGAAGAAGGAACAAGTTATATTACTACTTAATAGAAGAGGATATTCTTCATTTGTTACTTGTAAGAATTGTGGATATACATTTAAATGCCCTAATTGTGATATTACACTTACTTATCATAAAAGTAGTAGAACTTTAAGATGTCATTACTGTGGATATGGAACTAAAGTATACGATACTTGTCCTAATTGTCATGAGAAGTCTATTAATGACTTAGGCGTTGGTACAGAAAGAATAGAAGAAGAGTTAGGTAAGTTATTTCCAGAAAGTAGAATTTTAAGAATGGATTTTGATACAACTAGTAGAAAAGGTATGCATGAGAAGATGATTACAGCTTTTAAGAATCAAGAATATGATATTTTACTTGGTACGCAAATAGTTAGTAAAGGATTAGACTTTGATAATGTTACTTTAGTAGGAGTAATAAATGCAGATACAAGTTTAAATATTCCAGACTTTAGAAGTAGTGAGACAACTTTTTCCTTACTAGCACAAGTTGCTGGTAGAGCTGGTAGAAGTACTAAAGAAGGAGAAGTTATTATTCAAACCTTTAATCCAGACCATTATGCAATTCAATATACTAAAAAACACGATTACTTAGGATTTTATAATAAAGAAATGTTTATTAGAAGAGAATTAAAATATCCACCATTTTATTATATTTGTTACTTAAAAATATCAGGAAAAGATAGTGATTATATATATGGAGAAGTTAATAAAATAAAGAAAGTATTAGAAAATAAATTAGAAAATACCATAATACTTGGACCTTCTCCTTGTGTAATATTTAAACTTAATAATATTTATAGGTATGGAATAATTTTAAAATATAAAAAAGAAGATAATTTAAGGGAAGTTTTAGATAAAATTATTGATCATTATAAAGATAATAGTAAGCTTAAACTTGATATTAATTTTAATCCTAGTCATTTTTAGAAAAATATGATATTCTATTAATAGAATAGTCGGTATTTGTCGAAGGAACTTTCTTTCCTTAAGGTTGGTGAGTAGTTATGCTAGAACGTATTTTTAAAAGAAGAGATGTTTTAGAATTTGTTGATGAAGTTATATCTAGTAGTAATTATCATAATAAAGTAAGTTCTTACTATGATAGATACGAGAATTTTTATGGTTCTTCATGCACTCTTTTTTTATTTTTTGATGCTTTATATAAATATAAAATAATAATAGATGATGAAAGTTATTTAAATGAATATATAATGCAAGTTAGAAAATTATTAAAAAAACTAGATTATGTTAATGATATTAATGATGGAATAAATAAAGTTATTGGGAAAATATGCGCTTTAAAATTAGGATTATCGGATAGAGAAGATGATTTAGCTAAAGAATATATTATTAAATATATTTATGATAAATATATTGTTAAAGGGTATGTATTTCATGGGTTACCTAGTATTTATAAAGAACAAATATTAAAATTTGGAATGATACCAGAACAATATCATAATACATATGATAAGTTTATTGAAATAAATAGAATATTTTCTAAAAATGAAATGGAAAATATTATGAATAAGAACTTTAATGAAGATTATGTTTCTTTTACAGATAATTTTGCTTTAGGATGTTTTTATGCTTTTGCTAGTCCAATGTATTTTTATAGATTAGTTGGAGATAGTGGTATTAATAGTAAGAATTATGATGAATTAGCTTATTTTAAGAATGATTATTTTGGATGCTTTAATAATTTGAATTTATTAATGAAGAAAGCTAAATTAAATGATAGTCAGAAGAAGATAGTTATGAGAAGTTGTTTTGAGGAATGGAGATTACTTAAGACTGATATTTCTACTGTTAGTATTATGATGATTAAAAGAAGTTTAGTAGGAGTAGATAGTTTAAAAGAAATAGATGAGATAGTTAATAATAGTTCTTCTTGTGATTTAGGTACTTCTATTGGAAAAATATTTAATGCTTGTAATAATAAGATAGAAGTTAGACAAAAAATTAATCCTAGTGATATTAAGTTTATTAATATTAATAATTATAAAGCGATTATGGTTTATAAGAAAAAGATGTTAGAGGATGTTAGAAATAGACAGGATAGTTATAATAGTGATAAAATAGTTAATGCGTATGGAAAAGCTTCTATTTTAATGTTAATGGGTTCTATACTTATTACTTTAGGAGTTATTATTACGATTATAATGATTAGCAAGGGATGATATTAATGAATAAAATTAAAGTTGTTTTTATGGGTACTCCGGATTTTGCAGTTCCAGTACTTGAAGGTTTAATAGAAAATTATGAAGTAGTTGGAGTTGTTAGTCAACCAGATAAGAGAGTAGGAAGAAAACAAGAGTTAGTTAATACACCAATAAAAGAAGTGGCTCTTAAGCATAATATTTTAGTATTTCAACCTGAGAAGATAAAAGAAGATTATGAAGATATATTAAAACTTAATCCAGATATTATAGTTACTTGTGCATATGGACAAATTATACCTAGTGCAATATTAGATTATCCTAGACTTGGATGTATAAATGTACATGCATCATTACTTCCTAAATTAAGAGGAGGAGCACCAATACATAAAGCAATTATAGATGGATATAGTAAGACTGGTATTACTATTATGTATATGGATAAAAAGATGGATAATGGAGATATTATTTCTACTAGTGAGACTGAGATATTAGATAGTGATAATTTAGAGAGTTTACATGATAGACTTAGTATTATGGGAAGAGATTTATTACTTGAGACTATGCCTGGTATTATAAATGGAACAAATAAAAGAATTAAACAAAATGAAGAAGAAGTTACTTATGCTTATAATATAAAAAGAGAAGAAGAGCATATAGATTTAAGTAAAACTAGAAGAGAAGTATTTAACCAAATAAGAGGATTATCTCCAGTACCTGGGGCTAATTTATTAGTAGATGGTGATGAATTTAAAATATATAGAGCAGAGATTAGTGAGAGAAAATTTACTAATAAAGAAATTGGAGAAGTAACAGGACTTTATAAAGAGGGTATAGGTGTTATGACTCAAGATGGAGAAATAATACTTACAGATATAAAACCATTTGGTAAAAAGAGAATGAGTGCTTCTAGTTATATAAATGGTTTAAGAGATAAGAGTTTAATTGGTAAGGTGTTAAAATAGATGAAGAAAATAAAAGAAGTAGTAAAGAAAATTATTGAGACAATAAAAGAATTAAAGAAGACTCCTAAAGGAAGAGCAATACTTTTCTTTGGCTTTTATTTTATATTTTTCTTGACTTTAGCAATTTTAGCAAGAATGTCTCCTAGAAGTAATAATTATGTAGATGATAATAGTAATAAGAAAAATGATGGTTTATCAGTAGAAAAAGTTGAGACTGCTAATTATAAGTTTAATTATATTATTAAAATAGATAATGAGACTTATGAGTATGTGGGAGAAAGAATAGAGGATAAGGAATTATTTACTTTTAATGGTGGAGAATATTATAAAGATAATGATGAGTACTATAAGAAAGGTCTTAGTAGTTGGGTTAAAGTAGATAGTCCTTACAAGTATAGAGAGTTTTTAGATTTTAAGCGGATTAATGAAATATTTGCAGAGGCAACGTCTGTTTCAAAGACAGAGTTTGATTCTGGAGAAATTAGTTATCTTTTTAAAATAGCTAGTGCTAGTATTTCTAAGAGTATTGATGGTACTGATATAGATATAGATGATATACCAAATGAACTTAATTTTGTTTCTAATAATGAAGGAGAGCTTTATAAAATAGAGTTAGATTTAAGTAGCTATGGTAAGTATAAGAATATATGTAAAGAAAAGTTTAATATTGTGTTAAATTATAGTGATTTTGGTGAAGTTAGTGAGATTGTTAATCCAATAGATTAGCAATTTTTTTATGTTCTATGATATAATAATTTGTAGATTGATGGGTGATTTATAATGAATAATATATATGGATTAACACTTGAAGATTTAGAAAATTATTTTATAGAAATCGGTTCTAAGAAGTTTCATGCTGATCAGTTGTTTTCTTGGTTATATGAGAAGAGAATAAAAAGTTATGAAGAGGTTACTAATATTAAAAAAGAATTATTAGAAAGAGTTTCTAAGGATTATAGCATAGATAGATTAAAAATAGTTAGTGTTGAAAAGGATAAAGATGTTTGTAAATACTTGTTTGAGCTTTTTGATGGTGAGCATATAGAAGCTGTTTTAATGAGACATGATTATGGTAATAGTGTATGTGTTTCATCTGAAGTTGGTTGCAACATGGGATGTAAGTTTTGTGAGTCTGGAAGAAGAAAAAAGGTTCGTAATCTAGAAGCTTATGAAATGGTATTACAAATACTTATGATAGAAGAAGAATTAGGGGAGAGAATTAGTCATGTTGTAGTTATGGGAATTGGAGAACCATTTGATAACTATGATAATTTAATTAAATTCTTAAAGATAATTAATCATCCTAAAGGTATTGCGATTGGGGCTAGACATATAACAGTATCTACTTGTGGAATAGTACCTAAGATAGAAGAGTTTGGTAAATTAGATTTACAATTTAATTTAGCGATTAGTTTACATGCTCCTAATAATGAGATAAGAGATAGGATAATGCCAATTAATAAAGCATATCCTTTAGATGTATTGATACCAGCTTTAAAGAAGTATTATAATAAGACTAATAGAAGAATTACATTTGAATATGTATTATTAGAAGGAATTAATGATAGTTCCGAGTGTGCTGTAGAATTAAGTAATTTAGTTAAGGGAATGAACTGTTATATTAATTTGATTCCTTATAATGAGACTAATAATTTAGATTTTAAGAGAAGTAGTACTATTCAAATTATGAAGTTCTATGATATACTTAAGAAAAATAATATAAGTGTGACAATTAGAAAAGAATTTGGTGGTAATATTAGTGCTGCTTGTGGACAACTTAGAAGTAAGAAGGAGGAAGTATGAGATCATTTTATTTAACTGACGCTGGTAAAGTTAGAGACCATAATGAAGATAGTGTTATTATAGTTAAAAATAGTGATAATGAATACTTGATGGCTATTGCGGATGGAATGGGGGGACATTCTGCAGGAGAAGTTGCTAGTTCTATAGCGATAGGTTATTTAGGAAAACATTTTAAAGAAACATTCTTTCATTTAAATAAAATTAGTGCAATAAATTGGATAAGAGATTCAGTAGATACAATTAATACTTTAATCTTTCAACACGAAAAGACTCATCCAGAGAGTAAAGGTATGGGTACGACATTAGTACTTGCGGTATATACTAAAGATTATTTATTATTTGGTAATGTAGGTGACTCTTCTGGATTTGTACTTAAGGATGATGAATTGAGAAAAGTTACTTATGATCATACATTGGTTAATTTATTAGTTAGTGCAGGGGAGCTTACAAAAGAAGAAGCTAGTACACATCCAAAGAAGAATGTATTAATGAAAGCGTTAGGTGCTGCACTTAATGTAGATGTTGATATATTTGAATGTGATATGGATATGAATATTAGAGAGGTATTACTATGTAGTGATGGACTTACTAATATGTTAGAAAGAGAACAAATAGAGAAAGTACTACTTAGTGAAGGTAGTGTAGAGGAAAAGGTAGAGAAGTTGATAAAAAAAGCGAATAATCGTGGGGGTACAGATAATATTTCGGTTGCTTATTTGACTTTAGAAAAAGAAGGTGACAAATAGTGATTACGAAAGGGCAAAAGATAAATGGTCGTTATGAAATAATAAGATCAATTGGTGAAGGTGGAATGGCCAATGTATATTTGGGCTATGATACGATACTAGATAGAAATGTTGCGATTAAAATATTACGTGGAGATTTATCTAACGATGAGAAGTTTGTTAGAAGATTTCAAAGAGAAGCATTATCAGCTTCATCTTTAGCACATCCTAATATAGTAGAGATGTATGATGTTGGCGAAGATAATGGACTTTATTATATAATAATGGAATATATCGAAGGTAAGACTTTAAAACAATTGTTGAAAAAGAGAGGAACACTTACTTTATCAGAGGCAATTGATATAATGTTACAACTTACTGATGGTATGGCACATGCCCATGACTCATATATTATTCATAGGGATTTAAAACCACAGAATATTATGATTAAAGATGATGGGCAAATTAAGATTACAGATTTTGGTATTGCGATGGCACTTAATTCTACTCAGTTAACACAAACTAATTCTGTTATGGGTAGTGTTCATTATTTACCACCAGAACAAGCCTCTGGAAAAGGTTGTACAATTAAAAGTGATATATATTCAATGGGTATTATCTTTTATGAGTTGTTGAGTGGTAGTTTACCATTTAAAGGAGATAATGCTGTAGAGATAGCTCTTAAACATATGAGAGATCCATTACCAAGTTTAAGAGAGGAAAATCCAGCAATACCACAGAGTATTGAAAATATAATTCGTAAAGCAACTGCGAAAAATCCTAAAAATAGATATGCTGATGCAAGAAGTATGCATGAAGATTTACTTACAGCACTAGATGATGATAGAATGGATGAGCCAGTTTATCAATATAAATATCCAGAACATGAAACTGAAAATACAAAGCGTATTAAAAAGTTAGAAAATATGGAAGATAAAAAGAATGCTAGTGATGAGGAAGAAGAAAAAGAGGATGAAGTTGCGAAAAAGATCGAAGATAAAGAAGAAAAAATAGAGAAAAAGAGTAATATTGTAATTATTATTCTAACAGTAATTTTTGCTTTGATGGCAATCGCTTTAGTAGTTGTTTTCTTTGTATTACCAGCACTTTCTAATGAAAAACCAGTTACAATACCAAGTTGTCAGGGTGAAAAAGTTAGTGCGTGTGAGAAGAAGTTACAAGCTTTAGGACTTGAAGTAGATACAAAGATTAAAACTGAAGCTTCCGCTACAGTTGATAAAAATAGAGTTACTAGAACAGAACCAGAAGAAGGAAGAAGTGTTAAACCCAGTACTTCAGTTGTGATTTATAAATCTTTAGGAGAAGAAGTTTATGTAATAGAAGATTATACTGGTAAGAATTATATTGAAGTACAAACTATCTTAGAGACACAATATGGCTTAAAAGTAACGATAGAAAAGAAAGAAGCTCCTGATAATACTAAAGAATATGGAGAACAAGAAATTATTGGACAATCTTTAGGTGTAGGATCAGAAGTTAAAAAAGGAGATTCTATTACATTATTTATTCCGGATATAATGGATAAATTTCCAGATATGAATTCAGAAGGTTGGTCTGAAGAAGATGTAGAAGCTTTCTGCAGTAAGTATCAATTAACATTACAAAAAGAATATGAAGAAACAATAGCTTATGCAGCAGGCAAAGTAATTAGTCAATCTAGGGCTCCAGGTAGTCCAATTTATAAAAAGACAAATATAAAAGTTGTTTTCGCTAAGGAACCAACTGCTCAAACGCCTAGTAATGATGGAGAAAAAAATAACAATAGTAATAGTTAATGGGAGGCTATATGCAAGGACAAATAATCAAAATAGTTAGTGATTTACATTATGTTAGTAGTAATGGAAATATTTATCCTTGTAAATGTAGAGGTATATTTAGAAAAGAACATATTACACCTAATGTGGGTGATTATGTTCTTTTCAATAGTGATAAAAAAGTTATAGAAGAAGTATTACCTAGAAAGAATGAGTTTGAAAGACCTAAAGTAAGTAATATAGATCAAGCCTTTATAATTACAAGTTTAGTTAATCCAGATTTTTCACTTAATTTATTAGATAAATTATTAGTACTTATGGAATTACATAATGTTGAAGCAATTATTTGTATTACTAAAGAAGATTTAGTAGATGATGATAAATTAAAAGAAATATATGGAATATTAGATTATTATAAGAAAATTGGATATAAAGTTGTATCTAATCAAGATATTTCTATTATTAAAGGATTATTAAAGGGAAAAACTAGTGTATTTACAGGGCAGACAGGGGCTGGCAAATCGACTTTATTAAATAAGATTAATCCAGAGTGGAATTTAGAAACAGGAGAAGTATCTTTAGCTTTAGGTAGAGGAAGACATACGACGAGAGTTGTTGAATTATTTGAAGTTTGTGAAGGTAAAGTTATGGATACACCAGGATTTTCAGCCTTAGATTTTAATAAATATAGTAAGGAAAATATTAGAGATGCTTTTAGAGAATTTAGCGATTATCCTTGTCCATTTAAAGACTGTATGCATACAAAAGAAAAAGAATGTGTCGTGAAGAGTAAAGTTTTAGATAATAATATATTAGAGAGTAGATATATGAACTATTTAAATTTTATTGAGGAGGATAAGAAATGAAAGTAAGTGCTTCAATTTTAAGTTGTAAAGATTTAGTAAGAGATTTGACAAGGCTTAATGAGACTGATGTTGATTATATTCATGTGGATATAATGGATGGGAAGTTTGTAAGTAATAAGACAATGCCTTTTAGTGAGTTGAAAAATATTTATAAATATACTTCTAAGAGATTAGATGTTCATTTAATGGTAGAAGATCCTAGTAAGTATATTCCTTTATATGCAGAACTTAATACAGAATTTATAACTTTCCATGTCGAAGTAGATCAAGATATAGAAGAGTGTTTAAAACTTATTCATAGTTATTCTATTAAAGCTGGCTTAGCAATAAAACCTAATACTAAAGTAAGTGAATTAGTACCATATTTACCATTTATAGATTTAGTTTTAGTTATGAGTGTAGAACCTGGTAAGGGAGGACAAGAGTTTATTAAAGAGTCTTCTTCAAAAATAGAGGAAGTAAGGGCTTTACTTGATGCTTATAATTCTAATGCTGTTATTAATGTAGATGGGGGAGTTAATGATAAGAGTAGAGAATTATGTAGTAAGTGTGATATTGTTACAGCTGGTAGTTATATAGTACGTAGTGATGATTTTCAAGAAAAAGTAACTAGTTTAAGATAGAAAGTTATGTTATAATCTTAGTAGAATAGGAGGATGGTTAGTGTGAATAATACAAATCCTAATGAAAATTTAGAACAAAATAATAATGGTGTTACTCCTAATGTTCCAACTTCAAATAATGAAGTTATTGAAGAACTTGGAAATACTTCTAGTTTAGATAATGTTGTAGGAGAGGTTAATGGTTCTAATAATACTAATGGTGTTAATGAGCCAAATACTGATAGAATAGATCTTTTTGGTAATGGTGAAAAGAAGGATACAGCGGTTATTATGTCTAGACAAATGGCTGATAAGTTAGAGGCTGAGAAAAGAAAAGCTAGAAAAAATGAAGAAGTTTATGTTCCTAAAGAAATTAGTAAAGGTAAATATGTTACGATGATTGTATTTTTTATCTTTATGTTTGCTTTTATAATGTTCTTGCCTGATATATCTACATTTGTTTCATTGAAGAAGGCTGAAGAAGAACAGAAGAAAGCTCCTGTTATTACGACAGGTTCACTTACTTGTACTTTAAGTAGAACATCTGAAGCATTTAATCTTGATTATACTGCAGTATTTGAATTTACTGATAGTAAGTTAGATAAACTTATTTATACAAGTGCGACTAAAGGAGATGCGGTTGTTGATGAAATACCTTTAGCTAATTTACTAACTAAATGTGAAACTTTACAAGAAGAAGTTTATGGTAATGATGGTGTAAGAATTGAATGTAGTCAATCAGGTGGAATGGTTGTTGAAACGCAGACTTTAAACTATAATACTTTAAATGTAGAGAAAGTAACATCTGCTTATATAGAAGCTGGTGGTGTTTATCCAGAGTTTAAAAAAGGACAAGATATAGATGGAATTGAAAAGAATATGAATGCATCTGGTTATACTTGTGAGAGAAAAGCAGAATAATTGCCAAATTATGTAAAGTGTTGTAAACTCCCTGTAAATGTGTTATTGTAATGCCTGCAGGGAGTTTTTGTATGAAAATTTATAAATATATTTTATTTTTGATGATAAGTTTATTAATTATAAATGTTATCAATAATAAAATAAATAATTCTAATGATGAGGATAATAGTTTTGTATATGCCTCTGAAGAGATAATAGATAAATATGATTTAATAGATAATGAAGTAGAAGGGATAGATGATAATGATACTTATATCAGTTCTGAGATATCAGATGTTGTGTATGGTAAGTTATCGAGGTATGGTCCGGATTGTTATGGTTGTTCTGGGTATTTGGCATATGGTAAGTATGTAGGTAATGGAATAATTTATTATTATGATAGTTATTATGGTAATGTTAGGATATTAGCAGGAGATAGGTCCTATCCTTTTGGTACGATAGTTAGAGTTAGCTTTAATGAGGAGTCTTTTTTAGGGATAGTTTTAGATAGAGGAGGCGCAATTGGATTTAATAAGGCAGCACTATTTGATTTACTTTATCCTTCAGAATATTTAGCCAATATAGATGGAGTTAATTATAATACGGAGTTTGAGATATTAAGGATTGGTTTTTGATGTCGAATGATGTCGAAAAAATTCCTATTGATTTAAAACTATGGATAGTATACAATTGTGGTAGGGAATAGTTTTCTTCTTTTTACTTGATAATTTCTACTTTTTGTGGTATAATAAGCGGCAATTAGAGGGGGAAGTTAAAGTGAAAAATATTAAATTTTACACTGATAATATTGAGAAATTAAATTATAAAGGTACATGTGGTAAAAGAAAATCATTTACTGGATATGCTTCTATTGATAAACCTTGGTTGGTTAATTATCCTGAAAATATTGATGAAACCACAATTCCTGCTATGTCTATTTATCAACTTTTGAAAGAGTGTAATTCAGATGAGTTGGATGCAATTGTTTTAAAGTATTTTGGTTTTTCAAAAACTTATCGTAGATATTTTAAAGAAATTGAAAAGTATGCGAAGGCATTAGATGGACTTGGTGTTGAAAAGGGAGATGTTGTTTTACTCGCTTTACCAAACGTTCCTGAGTGTCGAGAACTTATATATGCACTTAATATTCTTGGTGCTGTTGCATATCCTATTAATCCTTCAATATCTCCAAAAGAATTATCTAGAATAATTGCTGATAATAATGTTAAGAATATTTTCATGTTTAATATGTTTTATGGAAAATTTGCGGATGCCTTAAAAGAATCTGGCAATGTAAAAAATATTATAGTGTCGGATGGTAAAGAATCTTTGCCAAAAATATTTTCTAGTAGATTATTTCAACTTAATAGGAAAAATAAGAGTTTTTCAACTGTAGATGTTAATGTTCCATCTGATGCTAGAAATATGTCTTTTTTGCAGTTTTCTAAGTATAGCAATAGGTCTAAATCTTCTATAACTCCTATTTATGAACCTAATACTACGGCTGTTATTGTTGGTACTAGTGGTACAACTGGAGTTTCAAAGGGTGTTTGTTTAACTAATGAAAATTTAAATGCGATGGCATTACAGCATTTACTTGGTGATATGAACATAAGTAGAGGTGATGTTGCTCTAGATATTCTCATTCAATCTATAGGTTATGGTATTGCAGTTGCCCATTATACAGGTGTGTGTGGTGTAAAAAGTGTTCTTATTCCAACACTTGAGACTCATATTTTTAAATATATAAAAACTGGCGAATTTGATCATTTTACTGGCGGACCTATTCATTATGATAATTTGTTAAAAGATATAGATGGTGACATTTCTAAATTGCCAAAGATGAAAACTTGTGTTTCTGGAGGTGCTTCTTTGCCAAGGATTACTGAACAGAAGCTAAATAGTGTTGATGATGTAACTTTTGTTGGAATTTATGATGATGGAAATATATTTGTTAGACAAGGTTTAGGTTGTACCGAAAATGGTGGTGCTGCTACTTTTGCCAAAAAGAGGGCGTATAAATTTGGGGGTGTTGGAGTACCATTAGCTTTTGAAAATATGGGTGTTTTTGTTCCTGGAACTGATACGGAATTAAAAATGGGTGAATTAGGTGAATTGTGTATTTCTGGGCCTACTGTTATGAAGGAATATTTAAACAATCCTACTGAAACTGAGCAGGTTTTAAAACTTCATCGTGATGGTAAAGTTTGGTTACATACTTGTGATATTGGTACGATTGACGAGGATGGACAAGTATTTTTAACAGATCGTATTAAAGATATATTTATGAGAAGAGGCTTCAATGTTCATCCTTCAACAGTTACCCAATTTTTAGATAGTATAGATATTGTTGATTCTAGTAAAGTAATTGGTGTTTCTCATCCTGAAGATCAAATGGTTCCAGTTGCTTTTGTAAAATTAAAAGATGGTGTTCCTTTGGAAAATGCTAAAGAAAGAATATTGAAAGATTGTTTTCAAGGCTTGGAAGAACCTTCTATTCCATATGATATTTTCTTTGTTGATGAAATGCCTCATAATTTAGGTGGGAAAATTGATGGTAATTATTTATTGGAAATTTCTCAAGTTAATTATGATGTTTCTAGCAGTAAAAAAGATGTAAAACAATTAATTCATATTCCCCGTGAGACTATATAATTTAAGACAGTTGCTTAACAAAGCTGTGTTAGGTAACTTTTTTATTTGTATATATAAGTAAAATGTAGTACAATTATATAGAATAGAGGTGGCTATATGAACAGTGTATATTTTTCTATTGTTTGCTTTTCCTTTCTATTAATTTTTGCAATTGTTTACTTTTCTAAACAACGAATAAAATTACAGGAAAATCGAGTGTATGTTATTATATTGATTTTGACAATATTTGGTACGATATTTGATATGTTTGGTTGTTACTGTTTTTCAAGGTTTTCTATAAGTTCTTTGATTAATTTAATAATAGTTCGTGTAAATCTATTTTATTACGTAATATGGATTTTTGTTTTTTTTCTTTATGTTTTAATAATTTCCTTTCAAAATCGAGTTAGTGATTTACCTGGGTTTTATTTTAAAATAAAAGTTTTTTCTTTGCTTTTTTTCTTTCTTTCTTGTTTGATGATAATGTTTTTACCTTTACAATTAAAGTATAATATAAATGAAGTGTATCCGTATGGAATGGCAGTTAATGTCTGTTATATTTTGTCTTTTATAGAAATATCGGCAATGATTTTCTGTGTATGTAAAAATATAAAGAACATAAAGAAAAAACAATATATTCCACTGTTTACCTTTTTGGGAATTGGGATTATAGCAATAATTATACAGAAGTTGTATCCAGCTTTTCATCTTTTGATATTATGTGAATCTTTGGTTACGGCATTGATGTACTTTACTATTGAAAATCCCGATATGCAAATGGTTGAACAATTGGCTAAGGCTAGAGATGAAGCTGATAGGGCTAATAGGGCTAAGACTGATTTCTTATCTAGTATGTCTCATGAGATTAGGACTCCTTTAAATGCTATTGTTGGTTTTAGTGATTGTATTGTTAATTCTGATAATTTGTCTGATGCTAAAGAGAATGCTAAAGATATAGTTAATGCATCTAAGACATTATTGGAGATTGTTAATGGTATCTTGGATATTTCTAAGATAGAGTCTGGTAAGTTAGAGTTAGTTAATGTTTCATATGATGCAAGATTTACATTTAAGGAACTTGCTACTATGATTACTCCTAAAGCAGAGGAGAAAGGACTTAAGTTTTCATTTTATTTAGCACCAGATATTCCTCCTGTTTTATATGGAGATGTTAATAATGTAAAGAAAATTATCACTAATTTATTATCTAATGCAGTTAAATATACGGATAAAGGTTTTATTAGATATGAAATTACTTGTGTTAATGAGGGCGACACTTCTCGTTTAATGATATCTGTTGAAGATTCTGGAAGAGGTATTAAAAAAGATGCAGTTGACAAGTTATTTTCTAAATTTCAAAGACTTGATGAAGACAAGAATAGTACTATAGAAGGTACAGGACTTGGTTTAGCAATTACCAAACAATTAGTAGATTTAATGAATGGGCAAATAGCTGTTCATACAGTATATGGAACTGGTTCTAAATTTACAGTTATGATACCACAGAAGATTAGTGATGAGGTTATTAAAGTAGAAGAACCAGAGGAAGCAAAGAAAGTTGTTAAAAAGGTAGTTACTTTAAAAGAAGCTAAGATATTATTAGTAGATGATAATAATTTAAATTTAAAAGTAGCATCTAAATTATTGGAAAGAGAAGGAGCTACTAATATTACTTGTGTAAATTCTGGATTTGATTGTTTAGATAAGATTAGTGCTGGAGAAAAGTTTGATCTTATATTTATGGATGATATGATGCCTAAGATGTCTGGTAGAGAAACATTCCTTAAACTTAGAGAAATACCAGGATTTGTTACACCGGTTATAGCACTTACAGCTAATGCTATTTCTGGGGCAAAAGAAGAGTATTTGGAATTAGGATTTAATGAATACTTAGCTAAGCCAATTGAAAAAGAAGAATTAGTAAGAGTACTTAGTTCAGTATTAAAACCTAAAGAGGATGAGTATTCTAATGTTACAGTTGTTGAAAATGAAGAGTTAGAAAAAGGTGCACCTTCTAAAGAAGAATATTTAAGAAGTAATGGAGTTATGATTGATAAAGCTTTAGAGACACTGGGAGATATGAACGTTTATGAAGTTACTTTAAAAGATTTTCTTCAGAGTATTGATGCTAGATGGGAAAAAGTTAAGAAATATAAAGAGAGTGGAGATTTAGAAAATTATTCTTCTGAATTACGTTCTATTAAGAGTGATTGTAAGTATTTAGGATTTACAAAATTAGCTAATACTTGTTTCTTACATGAATTAAAGAGTAAAGATGGAGATAATGAATATATTACGAAACATTTTGTTGATTTAGAAGATGCTTATAATGTGGCGCTTAAAATTATGAAGGGAGTGTAAACTCTCTTTTTTCTTTGTTTGGTTTGCGTTATAATTAAAGTATACTATTTGAAAGAGGTTAGACATAATGAATGAAATGATTATTAATGAGATTGCTAATGACTTAGGAATTAGTACTAAACAAGTTATAGTAGTACTAGAATTACTTAGTGATGGTAATACAATACCTTTTATAGCGAGGTATAGAAAAGAAGCTACTGGGGCTTTAGATGAAGAAGAAATTAGAAAAATTAATGAGGTTTATGAGTACCAAGTTAATTTGTTAAAACGTAAGGAAGATGTAATACGTTTAATAGATGAGAAGGGACTTCTTACTGATGAGTTAAGAGATTCTATTTTGAAATGTAGTAAGTTAGTAGAAGTAGAAGATTTATATAGACCATATAAAGAGAAGAAAAAGACTAAGGCAACGGAAGCTATTGCTTTAGGACTTGAACCTTTAGCAAAAATGATTATGAGTTTTCCTATGAATGGTAATTTAGAAGACTTAGCAAGTAAGTTTGTAAAAGAAGATTTACCGGTTGAGAAGTGTATTGAAGGGGCCAAGTATATTATTGCTGAATGGATTAGTGATAATGCTAGTTATCGTAAATGGATACGTAGTTATTTTTATAAGAATGGTATTATTAGTTCTACTAAGAAAAAGGGTGAAGATATAGATAGTGCTAAAACATATGAGATGTATTATTCTTATCAGGAACCAGTTAAATATATTAAGCCCCATAGAATACTTGCTTTAAACAGAGGAGAAAATGAAAAAGTACTTAATGTTAGTATTGATATAGATAAAGAAGAAGTTTTATCTTATTTAGAGAAGAAACTTATTAAGAATGATAAATCTTTTGTAGTTGATACTGTAAAAGAGGCAATACTTGATTCTTATAAGAGATTGATTGAGCCTTCTATAGAAAGAGAGATTAGAAGTGATTTAACTGAGGTAGGAGAAGAGGCTGCAATTGATAATTTTGGAAAGAATTTAGAGGCTTTACTTTTAACTCCTCCTATGAAGGAAAGAGTGGTTCTAGCATTTGATCCAGGATTTGTTAATGGATGTAAATTAGCTGTTGTTGATAAGAATGGAAAGTATTTAGATTCGACTGTTATTAAACCATTTTTAAATGGTAATACAGAAGAGAGAGTTCGTTTATCTAAAGAGGTTGTAGTACAGCTTATAAAGAGATATAATGTATCAATTATTGCGATTGGTAATGGTACGGCTTCACGTGAGTCTGAGAAGTTTTGCGCGGATATGATTAAGGAATATAACTTAGATTGTAAGTATGTAATTGTATCTGAGGCAGGGGCTTCTATTTATAGTGCTTCTCCTATTGCAATAGAAGAATTTCCTGATTTAGCAGTTGAAAAGAGAAGTGCAGTTAGTATAGGTAGAAGATTACAAGATCCTTTGGCTGAACTTGTAAAGATTCCACCAGATGGTATTGGAGTTGGATTATATCAACATGATGTTTCACAGAAGAAATTATCTAGTTCGTTAGACTTTGTAGTTGAGAAGTGTGTAAATAGTGTTGGGGTTAATATTAATACGGCCTCTCCATCATTATTAAAATATGTTTCTGGTATTACGAAGAAGGCTATTGAGAAGATAATTGAGTATCGTGAGAAAATTGGTAAAATTACTTCTCGAGATGAAATTAAAAAGAAGAAATTATTATCTGATAAAGCTTATGAACAAGCGATTGGTTTTTTAAGAGTAGTTGATGGAGATAATATTTTAGATTCAACAGCAATTCATCCGGAAAGTTATGATGTTGCATTAAAAATACTAGATGATTTAGGTTGTAGTAAAGACATGATTGGTAAAGATGAGTTAATTAAGAAACTTGATAGTATTAATTTAGAAGAATATAAAGATAAGATTGGTACTGATATTTATACTTTAGAAGATGTTATTGCTTCCTTAAAGAAACCTAATCTAGATCCTAGAGATGAAATGCCACAACCATTACTTAAGAGTGATGTTTTAGATATTAAAGATTTATCTATTGGTATGAAGTTACAAGGTACAGTTAGAAATGTAGTTGATTTTGGAGCATTTATAGATATTGGACTTCATAATGATGGACTTGCTCATATTTCTAAACTTACGACTAAGTATATTAAACATCCTAGTGAAGTAGTTAGTGTTGGAGATATAGTTGATTGTTATGTAGATGATATTTCATTAGAAAAAGGTAAAGTTAGTTTGAGTTTGCTTCCTAGATAGTAAAGTTGTGTAAAACTTTACTTTTTTTTCGGACATCTGACATATGCTTTGTGTGTTTATGGTATTATTTTAGTGAAGAGGTGTTGCGATAGTGAAAAAGAATTTATTTGGTATATCGATGATTACTATGGCCTGTTTATATGGAATTTTAGTAATCGTTGCGATTGCGGTTTGTTTTGCTTGTGGTTTTCCAATTATTTATGCGTTAGTAGGAGGAATACTTGTTTTACTTATTCAGTTTGCTCTTTCTCCAATCTTAACTGATTTAACGATGAGATGGTTATATCAAACAGATTTTAATTGTGATATGCCAGCTTATTTGAAAGAATTTATTCAAGAAATTTGTAATGAACATAATATGAAATATCCTAGAATTGGATATATTCAAGATGGAGCTCCTAATGCTTTTACATATGGACATACTAAAAATAATGCTAGAATTGTTTTGACAAAGGGTATTTTTGATTTACTTAGTGAAGATGAAGTTAAAGCTGTTGTTGCTCATGAGATGGGTCATGCAGTACATTATGATATGTTATTTATGACTGTTGCTCAATTAGTTCCTTTAATTTTATACGCTATTTATGATACTTTAACATCTAATATAGATGATGATGATAATTCTAAAGTAGCTGCTGTTGGATATATAGCGTATGTTTTATATATTATTTGTCAATATATTATTTTATGGTTATCAAGAACAAGAGAATATTATGCTGATAGTTTTTCAGCAGAAAAGTTAAAAAATCCTAATGTTTTGGCATCTGCCCTTGTAAAAATAGGATATGGTCTTAGTGCTACTTCAACTAGAGTAGCTAAACATTCTGTAGCAGCAAAGAATGCTTTAGGCATTTTTGATTCTAGAACTTCTAAGTCACTTATTGTTACTAGTTATAATAATGGAGAAGTTTCTAAAGAAAATATTAAGAATGCTATGAAATGGGAAATGTGGAATATTTGGGCTAAATGGTATGAATTAAACTCAACACATCCATTAATATCACGTAGATTGCTTGCTTTATCTAATTTAAGTAAGCAATATGGATTGGAGCCTTATATTGAATTTGATTTAAAAAGAGAAGAGTCTTTTGTTGATGATTTCATTGTCGAATTAATTATAAAATATTTACCTTTATTAGCAGTGTTTGTTTCTTTGGGATTATTTATCTTTTTTGAAATAAATAATTTAAGTATGACTTTAGCTTTTGGAATATGGGGACTTTTAGTTGTATTAGCAGCACTTGTACCATTTAAAAAAGCTCGTCCAAATAAGAATTATAAGGAAACAACTGTTTCAGAATTATTAGGAGAAGTTAAAGTATCAGGTGTAAGAGCTATTCCTTGTGTTATAGAAGGAGAAATAATAGGTAGAGGTAATCCAGGATGTATACTTAATGAGGACTTTGTAATTAGAGATAATACAGGTATTGTATTTTTAGATTATAATCAACCATTATTTATAGTTAATAAGTTATTTGCGATATTTAAGTCTCAAGAATATTTTGGTAAGAAAGTTACCATTAAAGGATGGTATAGACGTAGTCCAGTTCCTTATATTGAAGTTTATACAATGACTGTTGATGGTAAAGTTAAAAAGTGTTTTACATATGGATTTATATCTTTTCTATACTTATTATTTATGGTGATTTCGATTCTTTTAATATTTATTGGTTTATATGAATAAAAAATATGTATTTGTATACATATTTTTTTTATGATATAATTTGTTTAGAATAGAGGTTGGTTTTATGAAGAAAAGCAATAAGGGTTTTACTCTGGTAGAAGTTTTAGTTGTAATTACAATAATGGGACTTATTTTACTTTTTGCTTTACCAGAAGTACAAAGACTACAAGCTAGGAATATGGATAGAAAATATAGAACTTATGAACAATCTTTAGAGTCTTCAGCAAGACTTTTTGTGGATTCTAACGCTTTAGATTTATTTGGTACTAGTGAGAATGGTTGTGCTGATGTTTCTTTTACAGAATTAAAAGCTAAGTCTTTAGCAAAAGAATTTCTTGGGGAGGCTGGTGTTAGTTGTAGCAATAAGAATACTTATGTACATATTCAAAGAACTAATAATAAAGATACTTATAGAGTGTTTTTGAATTGTACTAAGAATGGGGAAATTGTATATAGAACTGATGCTAATAGAGTTAAATGTGATGCATCAGGTGATTCAAATAAAGTAATTACCTTAGGTAATTTTAAGATAACGATGAAACCAGATAAAACAGGTTGGTCTAAAACTAAGAATGTATCGATTAGTATTGAATCATCAGATAAACTTGTTTCTAATATTGCTTTAAATTATTATGTTTCTGAAGATGATGATGGAGATTCTGTTGTACCTGGAAGTGAAGAAACTATTAATTTTGGTAATAATTCAGGAGTTACTAAAGTATCTAGAAGTGTTGCTTTAGCAGATATGACAGGATTTAGATATCTTGTTATTAACCCAACTAATATTAGAGATACTAAGGGTAGAGTTTATTCGGAAAAGACCGTATCAGGAGCAATAAAGTTGGATAATACGCCACCTGTAATTAATAGTATTCGTATGCAACAGGATTTTAATGGAACAAGAGTTTGGATTAACTTTACAGATGAAGAATCTGGAGTTAAAGAATTTAAGTATATTTTTCCAAATAGGGAGGAAACAAGAGCAACTCTTTTAACTGGTAAATTCAATAGTCCAACTTCTCCAAATCTTTTCTTATCAGATAACTTTACAGATGAAACTTTAGATGATGATATATTAATAAGAGCATATGATAATGCTGGTAATCTTGCAGAGCAAATGTCACATATTAAGGTTTATAAAGATAAACTTAATATATCAAAGCTTAGGGTTACTTTTGTTGATAAAGATGGTAATACACCGACTCTATATAGAAGGCCTTACTATGATAGCAATGGTCATATATTGGGGTATACTACTACTGGCAAATGGTATAATTATTTGAAAATAGAAAGTATATCAGGAGCAACAAATACGGCAGGTGATATTATTTATCAAGTAAATGGTAAAACTTTTGATCCTAATATTGGAATAATCATTAACGATTATGGAATTCGTACTGGCATTACAATAAAAGTTATAAGTAGATTTGGAGAGACTACTAGTACGGCTACTAAAACATATGATTATTACTATGATGGAAGGCCACCTATTGTTGCTTTTAATCTGTCTGGTAATAGTGTTATAGTTCGTGCTAATGATGGTGGTTATGGCTCTGGTCTAGACTATTGTTCTGGAAGCTATTATTTTACGCCTATTAATTCTGCTTCTGTTGGAGGTGGAGTTCCTTCATCTGAGGATATATTCTTGACTTCTAGTAATCCTTCTATGACAATGAAACCTGTTAGGAGTGGTAGATATCAATTTAGAGCCAATGTTACATGTTATGATAAAGCAGGTAATAGAGAATTTAGATCTTATATGCGTTCATTTACATATTAATCGTGTTTTTATCGCGTTTAATTATACCTTCTTTTTCGAGTTTGTTTAATTCACGCATTAGGTTACTTCTATCGACAACAATGTATTCAGCTATGGCTTTATAAGAAGTAGTAACTTTAAAGACATTGTCTTTATTCATCCTTTGTTTTAAGAAATAGAGTATTTTATCTCGAACTGTTTTTTGAGATAATAGCTCTATTTTTTCATTTTGTTTACGATTATCCTTTATAAGTAAATCAAATAAAGTAATTACTAAATTATTATGAAAAGGGCAACCCTTATTACAATCCTTTAAAATAGCATAATAATCAATAAAAGTTACTTCGGTTTCATTATTACTAATAATATAGATTTCATCTTCAGAATGTTGAAAAAATAAATTAGAAAGAATGTCATCTTCCTTTAATTCACGCATTATAGTAGTGTTACCATTAATGTCAGTTTTAATAATAGAAGCTTTTCCATATGTAATAAAACCAATTAATTTTTTAGGAGAGGAGTTACTAATAATTAATTGTTTATTTGTGTATACTTTTTTAGATACATTTACACAGCTTGACAAATGTTTTTTAAAATAGAGAATTTTTTCTTTTTCAATGTTTTCAATCATTTTAATCACCTTTAATAATTTTATTTTAACAAATATTCATTTGTGTTGCAAATGCAACAGTAATATTTTTTTTTATTAAGATAGAATTTTATACATAGAGTAGGAGAAGTAAGTATGCAAGAGATTAAGATAGTAAAAAGAAATGGTAATTTAGAGAAGTTTGATGCAGATAGAATAAGAAAGGCTGTTAAGACTAGTGCTGAGAGAGTAATGGTTAATTTAACAGATGAGGCAGTAGAGAAAATTGTTTTAATAGTTAAAGATATGATTAATACACAGACTACTAATCCTAGTGTAGAACAAGTACATAGTTTTGTAGAGGCGTCTTTAGAACAAATTAATCCAATAGTAGCGAGAAGTTATAGAGAATATAGAGATTATAAAAAAGAGATAGTTCATATATTGGATAAAGTATATAAAAAGGCACAAGTAATTACTTATATTGGAGATAAAGAATGTGCTAATATGGATAGTGCTTTAGTTACTACTCAGAGATGTTTAATTTATAATAGTTTGAATAAAGAACTTTATAAGAAATTCTTTTTAACGGCTAATGAGATAGAGGCTTGTAAAGATGGATATATTTATATACATGATATGAGTGCAAGACGTGATACGATGAATTGTTGTTTATTTGATATGGCTAATGTATTAAAAGATGGATTTGAGATGAGTAATATATGGTATACAGAACCTAAGACATTACAAACGGCTTTTAATGTTATGGGAGATGTTATTATTAATACAACAGCTATGCAGTATGGAGGCTTTACAGTACCTGAGGTTGATACAGTACTTAAAAAATATGCAAAGATGACTTATAAAAAATATTATAATGAGTATTTGGATATTAAGGGAGATACTTTTAAAGATGAGGCGGATAAGTATGCTTGGGAAAAAGTAAAGAGAGAATGTGAACAAGGGTATCAAGGAATAGAATATAAACTTAATACTGTTAGTTCTAGTAGAGGAGATTATCCGTTTGTTACTTTTTCATTTGGAATTGATACTGATCCTTATGCAAAACTTATTAGTAGGGTTATATTAGATGTACATAGAGAAGGACAAGGAAAGAAAGGCTTTAAAAGACCGACTTTGTTTCCTAAATTAGTATTTTTATATGATAAGAAATTACATGGTAAGGGTAGCAAGTTAAGAGATAATTTTTTGGCAGCGATCAAGTGTAGTCAAAAGACAATGTATCCAGATTATTTATCATTAACTGGAGAAGGTTATGTTTGTGAGATGTATAAAAAATATAAAAGAGTTGTTAGTCCGATGGGATGTAGGGCATTTTTATCTCCTTGGTATGAAAGAGGAGGAATGAATCCTGAAGATAAAAATGATAAACCAGTTTTTATAGGGAGATTTAATATAGGAGCGGTGTCATTACATTTACCAATGATTTTAGCAAAATCTAGAGAAGAACAAAGAGACTTTTATGAAGTTTTGGATTATTATTTGGAAATGATTAGAAGAGTTCATATTAGGACTTATAGATATTTAGCAAAGAGAAAGGCTTCTACTAATCCACTTGCTTATTGTCAGGGAGGTTTTTATGGAGGTAATTTAAAACCAGAGGAGGCAATAGAACCAATACTTAAATCTTCAACAGCATCTTTTGGAATAACGGCTTTAAATGAGTTACAAGTTTTATATAATGGAAAAAGTATTGTTGAAGATGGGGAGTTTGCTTTAGAGGTTTTAAAATATATTAATAAGAAGATATTGGAATTTAAAGAAGAGGATCATATTTTATATGCAATATATGGTACTCCGGCTGAGAATTTATGTGGATTACAGATTAAACAATTTAGAAAGAAATATGGAGTTATTGAAGGAGTAAGTTCAAGAGAGTATGTTTCTAATAGTTTTCATTGTGGAGTGTGGGAAGATATTACTGGTATTGAAAAACAAGATTTAGAGAATCGTTTTTGGGAATTATTTAAAGGGGGACGTATTCAATATGTGCGTTATAATTTAAGTTATAATAATGAGGCTATGCTTACTTATATAGAAAGAGCAATGGAGTTAGGTTTTTACGAGGGAGTTAATTTGAGTCTTTCTTATTGTAATAGTTGTGGACATGAGGAATTGGATATGGATGTATGTCCTAAGTGTGGTAGTAGTGATTTAACTAAAATTGATAGAATGAATGGATATTTATCTTATTCTAGAGTACATGGGGATACAATGCTTAGTAATGCAAAGATGGTTGAAATATCAGAAAGGAAGTCGATGTAGATGTATAGTGTTGTTTTATTGATAGGCAGTACTAAATTTAAAGATGTATTTTTAGAGGTTGAAGAGAAATTGGCTTTGAAAGGATATTTAGTTTTTACTCCTTCCGTTTATAATCAATCTGGAGAAGTACCAGGATGTGGAGTTGAGATTAAGAAGATATTAGATACGGCTGCTAAAATGAAGGTATGTCGTAGTGATATAGTTATTGTTATTGATAAAGATTGTTATATTGGTAGTAGTACTAAGAAGCAGATTGAATGGGCTGAATTATTAAATAAACCAGTTTTATATTATAGTCATGGGGATGTTGAGAAGTTATGAGATACCATAATATTACAAAAGCTGATATGTTAAATGGGGACGGACTTAGAGTTGTCTTATGGCTAGCGGGATGTTCTCATCATTGTCAGGCTTGTCAGAATCCAATTACGTGGGATGCTAATGATGGACTTATCTTTGATGAAGAGGCTAAGAGGGAAGTATTTGCTGAATTAGAGAAGAGTTGGTGTAGTGGTTTAACTTTATCAGGAGGAGATCCTTTATATGTTGGAAATAGAAAAGATGTTAGTTTATTAGTTAAAGAGATTAAGAGTAAATTTCCTGATAAGAATATTTGGTGTTATACTGGATATACTTGGGAAGAGTTAATGAAAGAAGTAAAAGAAGATGAAAACTTAAAAACTATTTTAGATAATGTAGATGTTTTATTGGAGGGAAGATTTGTATTGAGTCTTGCTTTGGAAAAATTACATTATGTTGGTAGTAGTAATCAGAGAATTATTGATGTTAGAAGTAGTTTAGATACTGGGGTCATTAATTTATATATAGATAATAATAAGATATTAAAAGGAGAAGTATAATGAGAAAACGTGGATTTGAAGTAGTAAAAGGATATGAAGATAAAGGGATTAATTTACCGGTTAGAAAGACGGCACATTCGGCTGGATATGATGTTGAGGCCGCAGAGGATATAGTTATTCCTATGTATAAACCAGGAATTAAGCCTACACTTATTCCAACAGGCTTAAAGGCTTATTGTATGGATGATGAGTGCTATTTATTGTTGAATCGTAGTTCTGGGCCAAAGAAAGGGTTTTTAATGGCAAATAGTGTCGGATTAATAGATGCAGATTATTATGGTAATCCAGATAATGATGGACATTTTTACTTTGCTTATTTTAACTGTAGTGATCATGATATTGAAGTTAAGAAAGGCGATGTAATAGGACAAGTGGTTTTTACAAAATATTTAGTTGTTGATAATGATAATGCGACCGGTTCTAGAGATGGAGGATTTGGATCAACTGATGCAAAAATTAAGAAATTATAAAAAATGATTTTTACATTTTTTTAAATTTTTTCTTTTATAAAAATGCTAATTTGTTGAAAAATAAGGAAATTGGCCAAAAAACACTTGCAAAAAAATAGAAAATGTGCTGTTTTGATTTTCTTAAATGTATAAAAATGTCAATTGTCGTAAATCGAACAAAAAAAGTTTTTGGAGCTTTTCTTTGTATATCAACGTATTAATAAAATGGGTAAAAAAAGTGTCATTTTTTGTATTGATTTTTTTATAATTAGTTTCTAAAATGAAGGAAAGAAGGTTACTTATGTGGAGGTTAATTTATGGTAGAAGTAAGCGACAAATTAGAACAATTAATGGTTGTTAAGAGAAATGGAAAGAAAGTACCATTTGATGAGACTAAAATAGCTTTAGCAATTAAAAAAGGCTTTGATAGTGTTTCAATAGATAATGGTGAAGATGATAAACTTCGTAAATATGATAGTAAAGATATTCAAAAAGTGTATCAAGCTGTTTTAAAGAGAATTGAAAAAGAAGCAAAAAATACTGATAAGTTTCAAATTGAACAAATTCAAGATTTTATTGAAGATGAATTATCTTCTAAAGGATATGAGGATGTTTATAAATCTTTTTCAGAATATCGTGAAAGAAGAGCACAATCTCGTCAATCATTCTTCGATGATAAGAAGACGCATAAGTTTTTAAAATCACTAGAGAATTTAGGACTTAAGTCTGCTAATGAAGAAGATGCTAAAAGAGAAAATGCTAATATTGATGGTAATAGTCCAATGGGTACTATGCTTCAATATGGTTCAACAGTTTCAAGAGAATTTGCTAAGGCATATTTAATGAAACCAGAATATGCTAAGATGCATGATGAAGGTGAGATTCACATTCACGATATGGATTTCTTAGCAATGGGTACTACTACTTGTTGTCAAATAGATTTATCAAGATTATTTAAGAATGGTTTTGATACAGGACATGGGTATGTAAGACCTCCACAAGATATTTCAACTTATAGTTCTTTGGCTGCTATAGTTATTCAGGCAAATCAAAATGATCAACATGGTGGACAATCTATACCAGCACTTGATTATTATTTGGCACCTGGTGTTTTAAAGACATTTAAGAAACAATTTAAGCAAACTATATATGACTTTTTAGATTTGGATGGTTTTATTGGTGTTATTAATATAGATAGAATTATTCGTGAGATAGATAAGATAGAGTCAATTGAAGTTAATTTAGAAGAATTTAGTGATTATCAAAAAGGATCAGGTAGGGTAAAAGAAATATTTAAATTAGCAAGTGAGAAAGCTTTACAAAAGACTGATAGGGCTACTCAACAAGCTATGGAAGCTTTTGTTCATAATTTAAATACAATGCATTCTAGAGCTGGTGCTCAAGTACCATTTTCTTCAGTAAACTTTGGTACTGATATTTCTCCAGAAGGAAGAATGGTTACTAGAAATTTACTTTTAGCAACTGATAGAGGTTTAGGTAACGGAGAGACTCCAATATTCCCTGTATCAATATTTAAAGTAAAAGAAGGCGTTAACTATAATAAAGAAGATCCAAATTATGATTTATTTAAATTAGCTTGTAAAGTTTCAGCTAAGAGACTTTTCCCTAACTTTGCATTTGTAGATGCTCCATTCAATTTACAGTTTTATAAACCAGGAGATGTTAATACAGAAATAGCTTATATGGGATGTCGTACAAGAGTTTTAGCGGATGTTACTTCTCCTGATAATCAAGTTGTTACTGGTAGAGGAAACTTATCATTTACAACTATTAATTTACCAAGACTTGGAATTAAATATGGTATAGCTTTAAAAGAAAGAGATAAAGCCGATATGAAAGGTTTCTATGAAGAACTTGGCGAGATTATGGATAAGGTTCGCGATCAATTACTTGAGAGATTTGAAGTTCAATGTAGTAAACATTCATATAACTTCCCATTCTTATTAGGACAAGGAGTTTGGACTAATGGTGAAAAGTTAAAACCAACTGATAGACTTAGAAAAGTATGGAAACATGGTTCTTTATCAACTGGTTTTATTGGTCTTGCTGAATGTTTAAAAGCTTTAACTGGTGAACATCATGGTGAAAGTAAAGCTAGTCAAAAATTAGGGCTTGAAATTATTAAGTTTATGAGAAATAGATGTGATGAGAATTCAGCTAAATATAATTTGAACTTTACTTGTTTGGCAACACCTGCTGAAGGATTATCTGGAAGATTTACATCTATTGATAGAGCAATTTATGGAAAGATTAAAGGCGTAACTGATAGAGAATATTATACTAATTCATTCCATGTACCAGTTTATTATAATATTAGTATTACTGATAAGATTAAGACTGAAGCACCTTACCATGAACTTACTAATGGTGGACATATTTCATATATAGAATTAGATGGAGATGTTGCTAGTAACGTAGATGCCTTTGAAAAAGTTATTCGTATAATGAAAGAATCTGGTATTGGGTATGGAGCTATTAACCATCCAGTAGATAGAGATCCAGTATGTGGATATGTTGGTGTAATTAATGATGTTTGTCCAGGATGTGGAAGACATGAATTTGAGGGAGTTCCAATAGAGCAAATTACAGCACCTGAGTGTTGTGGAAGATAAAAAATAATTTAGAAAAAGGAGGAATTTTTATGGAAAAAATAGTTGGAGAAGGAGAAAAGTTCGAAAGAATAAGACGAGTTACTGGTTATTTAGCAGGAGATGTTTCAAGATTTAATAATAGTAAAAGAGCAGAAGAAAGAGACCGCGTAAAACATTCTGGTGTTAAAGAACTATTAAAAGAGACCAAGTAATGGAAATTAGATTAGCCGCTGATTTACAACCAGATTCAATAGTTGATGGTGAAGGAATAAGAACAGTTGTGTGGACTCAAGGGTGTCCACATAACTGTAAAGGCTGTCATAACCCTGGGACGCATGATTTTAATGGAGGATTTCTAGTAGATGTAGATGAAGTTATTGAAGAGTTAAAAAATATAGAAGGACAAGATGGAATAACTTTATCGGGAGGAGATCCAATGTGTCAAAGTGATGCTTGTATAGAAATATGTAAGGCTGCGAAAGAAATGGGACTTAATATTTGGTGTTATACAGGCTTTACATATGAGAATGTTATTAATAATCCAAAGCAAAGAAAATTATTAGATTATATTGATATATTAGTAGATGGTAAATTTGTTTTGGAAGAGAAGAGTTTAGATATTTATTTTAGAGGTTCTAGAAATCAAAGAATAATTGATGTTAAAAAGAGTTTAGAAGAAGAGAGAGTAGTCTTAGTTGAAGAGTACAGAGATGATAAGGATTATTCTTTGAATTATAAAAAACCAGAGTATTTATTTATATAAGATGTCATCTTAGGATGATGTCTTTTTTGATTTTTCTAATGCTTGAAAAAAACTATACTATATAGTACAATTATTATGATTAAGAATAGTAAAGATGGTGATAAATATGTTGACAAGTAAACAGAAAAAATCTATCCTTAGACAGACAGACAGACAGACAGACAGACAGACAGACAGACAGACAGACAGACAGACAGACAGGAAAAATATGTTAAAGAAAGTCTTTAA
>CAKPHH010000003.1 GCA_934157235.1 uncultured Bacilli bacterium
ATTATACCTAATACTGCAAATAATACATTTTTGTTTTTCATACCCATTCCTCCAATCATTTCAACAAATTACTATTTATAAATTTCAATAAATTTATTCAAGTTTTCTTGATGATAATTTGCACCTTTAACCTTTTTAGCAGAGTTCATTACATATTTTGTGCCATCATTTAGAATAATGGTAATTTTTTTATATATAAAATCTTCATTTTTAATTTTTATTTTCTTAATCTCTTCTGGCTTTATATCAATATATCCATTAATATCAACTTGCATAACTCTATGGTCATCAAGTATAACGGGTATCAAACAAATTTCATTTTCATTCTTATTAACAAAATATCCACTTATATTATTTTTTTGTTTAGCCATCTCAATTAGTCCTCCAACTGCTCCAAGAGCTATTGGTATTGCTGATTGAGGTTTGAAGGTGCCAAAGCAATAATTATATTCATTTCCCAAACGATTGATTTTTTTAAATAAATTTTCTACATTTTCAAGCACCATATACTTTTCATTATTGTATTCTTCCATATTTTTGACTCTCCTTTACAAATTACTGCTTGTCTTTCGGTTTTTATTATATCATTTTATTTTCTTAAAATATTAAAATGTTGGTTAATTTTACTAAAATCATGTTATACTAGTTTTAGTTAGTAGTTATTACTACCTATAATTTATTGCTTATAATGGTTGCTTTACCAGAACCATAAGGGCTCCATAAAAATACTAAAGCCTTACAAATCAAGGCTTTTTTTGTTTGTTTAATCTCCTCTTCAACTTTTGCATCTTGTCCTTCTTTATTTTTTGACTGAACTTTTTCCTTTTTGCGTTTAGCACCACAGGATTGACAAAATAAATCGTCTTGGTCCATTTCAGCCCCACATTTAGTACAAAATAATATATCTTTATCTTCTTTTATATTTTTATCCGATTTTTCTTTACCAAATGTTTCCTTCAAATTTCTTTTAATCTCTTTATAACTTTCCAAGTTTTTATCCAAAGATTTATCTATATCACCTATTATTTTATTAAAAGTACTTTTTTACCCATCTTATATCTCCTATCAAAAATATCTATATTGAACAAGTTACTATCAATAGTTGTTTCTTTAGCATAATTATAGCACGTTTAATGTTGAGCATAAATATTGCAAATTAAAAATTTTGATTTCTTTTATATGAAAAGGTGGCATGGACTTATTCATTGCTATATATTGAAAATAAAAAAAGTCTAGTACTGTTATTTTCATTGAAAACTTGTTTCAACAAAATGTACTAAGACTTTTAATTATGAATTTATTATTTTTATAAATTTACCGTTTTATATTAATTTTATCTGCTAATAATATTAACTGTTTTTGAATTTCAAAAATATCTTCATAAATAAATGAAAGAAATTCATCTTCTGTCATATTTGAACCTGATTCATAATTTTTAACTTCAAAATTTGAAACTAAACCATATCTGTTTTGAATGCTTTTTAGTATTCCTTCCATTACTAATAATTCATTACTAAGCTTATTTCTTTTATCATCTAAGTCTAAATTGTCATAGGCTTCTTTTAATTTTAAACTTATCATTTACTCACTCTCATTGAAGCAGTATCTACTTGTCCCTTATTTTCTGTATTTGAAAGCATACTATCCATTTCATTTTGTGAACGTGAATAAGCTAAAGTACTTCTTATTTCTTCTTGTCTTGCGGAATCGAATTGTTTTTCTGCAGCTTCTTTTCTTTGACGATATCTTTGATATGGTGTTAATTCATTTTCCCTATATATTAAAACTCGATGCCAATTTACATCTTTATTTTTTAGATCATCATACATTAATGGGATTGCGGCAATCATTACTCCTTCTCTTTCAAATGCTTTTCCATAATCTTCACCTAAATTTCTTGGTATAGGCATAGTAAAAGTCACATCAAATTGTCTTTGTACTCGTGCCATTTCATCTAGTGTATCATAACCAATCGTTTCTATACCACTTTCGTTATCTGCACCATTAAAGTTCCATCCTTGTTCTTTTAAGGTATATAGATATCTTTCATAAAGACCAACTAACTTTTCAATTTTTTGTTTTTGATTATTAATACCTTCTTTATCTACTCCATCCATACCTTTTAATTCATGAACTGCTCCAGAAATTTTTCCGACTAGATTAGATGTAAAATCTCTCATTATTCGATTAGATTGCATACTTCTAGCCACAGCAGTTTCAAATTGTTCTTCATCAGTTATAGTTAAACTTTCATCCAAAGCATCAAAATATTTTTCATGAGGTAAATCCTCTTTTCTTTTTTCAGCAACAGTTGCTTCTAAAGCATTTCTACTTTCTTCATCCATGTTTTCTACTGAACCATAATGTTGGTACGTTGGTTTGACTTCAGATCTACTGGCCTTTACTTGTGCTTCCCGAACTCTTATATCATTCTCACTCATGTCTTCTACTGGACCATAATGTTGGTACGTTGGTTGTATTTCAGGCCTTCTGTCTTTTATTTGTTCTTCCATATTTTTTCTATCCTCGGCACTTAAATTGGCTATACTCATTCTTATTACCTCCTAATATGGTTATAGTTTATCATAGTTTTAGCGATTTTTCTTATTTATTAATAGACTTTACATAAAATTGGCTTAATTTATATTAAACAGCAGTTAGTATAACTAAAAAAGATTAGCTATATTTCAAACTAATCTTGTTATTAATTATCATAATCTGGTTTAGCACACTGTTTTAAATCTACATTTATTGAATCTGTAAATTCTTTTAAATATTTATTATTACTATCGGTAATAAATTCATGCCCTTTTCCTGAACGAATAATATATTCTGGAATGTTATCATTAGTATATTGATAAAGATTAGCATCTATACTATGTCTTATGATTTCAATAATATCAAATTCATATTTGCCTTCAATTGAATCAGTGTATTGCAGCATTAGATTACATGTTTGTCCTATTTTACAGGCTTTATACTTAGTATATAGAGAATATTTATTGTTTTTAAAGACATTTAATTCTATGGGAATATTACATTTGCCCTTTTTATATTCAATTGAAAATACCAGATTATCATAAACTAAATCATCTATGGTTATTTTACTCATATCTAAATTCAAATAATTGTAATATATATTTTTCTTATTTTCGACTTCATTAAATAATTTGTTAACATTCTTTTCTTTATCGAAATGAAGAACTTGATATCCGATGATACTAGGAAACATTTTTTTAATTGAAGATGTATATTCATTTCCATCTTTAGGAAAGACTATATCTTGTAGATTGTTGTCTTTAAAGATTGCTTTTAATGGTATTGAGTTACTGGTGGAAAGTGCTAAGGCTCCACCATTTTCTGCACTTTCTATATAATAACTGGAATTGTAGATCCACATATATACGTATTTATAACGTTTTTCTTTTTCTATTCCAAAACCATAGTAACTATAAAAGACATTAAAATCTTCATATTTTGAATCTGGATTTTCAACAAATTCTTTTTTCTTCAGAAAACTTATTACTTCATCATATAAATAGTCAGAATCGTTTACTAAATTAATTTTTGCTTTTAAATTATAAAATATTAAGAAACTAATAATTATAAAGGAAATAATTGAAAGTATGACAAATAATCTTTTTGATTTTTTCTTTACTTTTTCCCTTTCTTTTATAGAAGTTATAAGGGCTTTTTCTTTGGCTGATTCACTACTATCTTTTTCACCATTAATTAACTCTTCAATACTTATATTCAATTCATTGCATAGTTTTTTATATAGAGAAACATCAGGGAAACTTATACCTCTTTCCCATTTACTTACGGCATTTATACTTACACCCATCTTTTCAGCAAGTTGTTCTTGAGTCATATTTTTCTCTTTTCTTAACTTAGCAATAAATTTACCGATTTTTTCTTGATTCATTTTTTCACTCCTTAAGAGGATATTACCATTTTAAGTAAATTATTAACACATACCATTGGTTTAATTTGTGTTTTTGCAAGAACTCCTTGCAAATATTCTTCACAACATAATTATACTACGAATATTAATTTTTTCCTGTTTTTTGATTGAGAAAATGGAAAGTTTAAATAATAAATAAATTATGATAAAATTATGTTTAGCAAATGTAGGAGGGACTTATGGAATTAATTCAAATAGTAGATGAAAATGGTAATTTTACTGGAACAATTATGGATAAAGAAGAAGCGCATGATAAAAATCTTTTACATAATGAGGTAGCTGTATTTATTATAAATAATAATAAACAAGTTTTGCTTCAAAAAAGAAGTGCTAATAAAAGATTTAATCCTAATAAATGGGCTTTATGTGCCGGACATGTTGATGCGAATGAGAGTTTAGAAAATGCCGCATTGAGAGAGTTAAAAGAAGAAGTTGGACTTGAGATACCATTAGAAGAACTTCATCCTATCGCTGAAAGAGAATTCACACTTGGAGATTCCAATTCTCATATAACTTATTTTTTCTATACGAAATCTAATAAGTCTGAAGCTGATTTTATAATTCAAAAAGAAGAACTTTCAGAAGTAAAATGGTTTGATCTTGATGAAGTAATTAATATGATAAAAGAAGAAGATAAAACTATCGTATTTAAGAAAAATAGATTATATATTTTTGAAGCATTGAAAGAAATATAGAGAAAGAGATAATAATTTAGAATAAAAATGGCTTAATTAATTTTATTGCATGATTTTTAGAAACAAGTACTAATAATTATATAAGTAAAAACTCATTCAAAAAAGGCTACGATATTTATAGTTATCGTAGTCTTTTATATATTTGCTACATTTTATGATTAGTAGTAAGTCTAAAAATAGACATTTCAGGTAGTGTTTTTAGTAGTTTTATTAATTAAAATCTTCCCCCATTAATCCAAATGTTTTCTCCTGTTATAAAATTAGAATCATCTGATAGGAGGAATAAACAAAGTTTAGCAGTATCTTCTGGAGTGGCAAATCTTCCTAGTGGAGTTTCACTTAATTTTTGATCTATTTCTTCTTGTTTCCACCCTCTTAGAGACAAAGGTGTTGGAGTGAACGCAGGACAGATACAATTAGCACTAATTTTTTTATCTGCAAATTCTAGGGCTGTTGCTTTAGTAAAGTTGATAATTCCAGCAGCGGCAGAACAATATGCAGGTGATTCTGTACAAGGTACTACTCCTAAATGAGAAGATATATTTACTATACTTCCACCTTCATTCATAATTTTATAACTATGCTTAGTACAAATAACTTTTCCAAGAAAATTTATATCTAAAACTTTTTTGAAATCATCAATATTAAAATCTTTAATTAAATTATCTATAAAAGTACCAGCATTATTTACAAGATAGTCTAGGTTACCAAATTTTTCTTGGACTTGATTCATCATACTAATAACTTCTTCTTCCTTACTAACATCACATTTTAAAACTAAAAGATCCTCACTATTAATTTCTTGTTCTAATGTTTTGGCATTTTCTTCATTATTACTGTAACAAGTTATTACTTTGCAACCTTTTTCAATTAATTACTTTACTATTTCTTTTCCAATACCAGATGTTCCTCCGGTAACTAATGCTACTTTATTATTCATTTTATTGATTTCTTTCTTTTAAGATATTTAAAACTTTATTTTCAACTTTATCATATTTATTCTCATAGATATTTTCTAGCGAAGTATCTTTGTTTATTTTTGCTAATGTTTCAAATATTTAACGTAATTTTACCTTTTTGTTATCGCCTATTTCGTGTTTTTCCATTATACCATCTTTGAATGTAAAATACGGTCTGGTTCCTAAAAACTCAATACTATTATTATCAACGTAGATAGCATCTTCTTCAGGTATAGCGATAACTTCCCCTACTGTTTTAGAAAAATTAATAATTGAATTTGTAAACATATTTAATCTTTCTTCATTTTCTGTATCTGTTAGAGCGGATTTTTTATTAGTATAATGTGGAAAAATAGATATTCCTGATAATACATCAAAACCTAACGTATCTGTTAAATTAACATCATTTGGATCCATACTTGAAATTATATTTATATCATAACCAAATATTACAGCACCAGCACTACCACCTATTACGATACCATTATTGTTTAGATAGTTCTTGATATTACTAAAGGCTGATGTTTCTTTTAAACCTAATAATAATTTATAAGTATTACCACCACCAATGAATAAAGCTGTATACTTTTCTAAATTTTTAGAAGCAAGTTCTTCAAAAGTTCTAACCATTTCAATACAAGGGGTATCCACTTCTGATAATTCTTCAGTTATCCAGTCAAAACAACTGTCATATGGGTGTTCTTTTTCATCCATTGCTAAAGGAATATATAATATAGGTTTGGTATGATCTATTATTTCATTTAATTTTTGATTGGCTTTAGTATTTTGTTCTCCTGATCCTCCACCACAAAGTATTAATCTCATAAAATTTTCTCCTTACTTTTTCAAATTTTAAATCTACTATAAAATTTTTTTATAATTAGTTAAATATGCGTAGATTTTTTTATCAATATTTTAAATTATTTTTTATATCATTGAAACTATATAGAAATTCCTGTATAAATCAATTTAGCATGTATCTTGTTTTATTTTCTTTCATTCCTAAAGATTTATATAAATTATTAACTGGCATTCCGTACCAACATTCTAATTCAATCCTATAATTTAATTTTCTCAACGATTCAATTACTTTTTTGCCGATTCCTTTTCCCCTAAATCTTTCTTTAATATAAAGTTTTTTAATATACAATATTTCTTTTTTGTCAATGATAGACTCAGTAATTTGATATTCCATTATTCCTACTGTTTCATTATCTAATTGAATAAGAAACTGAAAATAATCCTAACTTTTGGGCGTATTGTTGATGATATCTAATAAGTTCAACCTTGTACTTTCCAAATACTTCTATGTCCTTATCACTATTATCTTTTTTTAATGCAACATTCATACTATCACCTCTTATAATTTTATCATACTTTAAATATTAATGCTTTTTTAGTTTAAAATACTTAATTTTAATTTTTATTTAATTTTTCATAAATATACTTTCTAGTGAAATATTTAGTTTGACATTTATTTTGAAGGGATAAATGTTATGTATGATTATAAATTTCAAAGAATATAAGAAAAATATTTATATAATAACTTTGAGGTTAGAGTCAGATACTATCTTTAGTAAACACTGATTTATCTTTTCTTAATTTCTTTCTTTATAAATTCTATAAACTCATCAATTGGTAAAGATACCATTTCTTCACTATTATATTTACGATAACTTATAAGATTATTATCTTTCTCATTATCGCCTAGAACAAGAGTATAAGGATTTTTCATAAGATTACTTTGTCTTAATTTTTTACCCAACGACTCTTTAGAATCATCATATGAGACTCTTATATCTTCATTATTTAGAAGATTAAATATTTTTTGACAGTACTCATCGTGATACTTCATATTAACTGGAACAATATTTACTTGAACTGGAGATAACCAAACTGGTAAAACTCCTTTAAATTGTTCAAGAATTAGAGCGATAAATCTTTCATAAGAGCCTAGGACTGCTCTATGAACCATAACAGGATGAACTTTTTTTCCGTATTCGTCAATATAGTTTAAGTCGAATCTTTTAGGTAAGGCAAAATCTAGTTGAACAGTTGGTATTTGGACATCTCTTCCTAAAGCATCTTTAAACATGAAGTCTAATTTTGGACCATATAGAGCAGCTTCACCTTCACATCTTATAGCGTTCAAGTGTAGTTCATCAGATACTTCTTGAAGCATCTTTTCACAGATATCCCAGTCAGCATTATCGCCAATATATTTTTCAGGATGTGAATAGTCTCTTACAGATAGTGAAACCCAAACATCATTCCATAGATTCATTCTAGAATAAAAGTCTCTGATTAGGTTACAAATATTAATTACTTCATCTTTTACTTGGTCTACTCTACAGAATGAATGACCGTCTTCAACAGTAATAGCATAAACTCGCGATAAACTGTTTCCGACTGCTCCTGGTAGTTCGGCTCTATATTGTTTGTCGGACTCCATATATCTTATTGGTAAGTCTTTATAACTTCTTAGTTTTGATGCAAATATTTGAGTATGATGAGGACACTGAACTGGTTTTAAGACAAAGTTATGGCCTTTAGGTGATGAGACTCTAAATAGTTCATCATTAAATTTCTTAGCATGACCGGATACTTCAAATAAAGAAATATCGGCAAGAGCTGGACAACTTACCTTTTGAAAACCATATTTGCGACAGATTTTTTCTATTTCTTTTTGTAACTCATCTTTTATAATAGTTCCTCTTGGAGTATATAAAGGTAGTCCTCCACCAATATAGTCTGAAAAACAGAATAAATCTAAATCCTTACCAATCTTACGATGATCCCTAGATTTTGCATCTTCTAGAAATTCTAGATACTTATTTAACTCTTCCATACTTGAAAAGGCTTTACCAGAAATCCTAGAAATCATTTCATTATTGGAGTTACCATCTAAATAGACTCCTGATATTCTTAATAGTTTTACATAACAATTTTTATCAAGACTGTTTATTTCTTGTTCTAAAGATGAAAAGTCATTTTCACTGATCTTTTTATTTGACTTAAATTCATAATAGAATTCAGTTTCATCAAAATATTTTTTATCAAGACTTAGGTCTTTTAAATTATTTTTTAATACTTGTTCTAATAATAGAACAGCTTTTTTATTTAACATAGTTTTTCCTTCTTTCTTTATTTTACTTTTGAAAGTGAGTTTTTCGTGTTAGTTTCCGTTTCCGTCATTTTAACCATCTCCTTTATAAAGAAAAAGAGAATGATACCATATAGGAGTGCAAAGCACGGTACCATCCTCTTCTTTTACTTAATTTATTTAACCGTTGTAGCGGGAAGCATTTTCATACTCAACTTAATAGGTAGTAATTATTAAGAATATTTATTATCTTACACCAAATGATAACTCTCTTTAAAATATTTACTTAATAATCGTGTCCTATATCATAGTCTTTATATTATTTTATTATTGTTTATTAAAAAAGTCTACTATTAATTATAGTAGACTCCTTAATTTGAAATTATACAAATAATTCTTATTAAACAAGACTAAAACAATCAATAGTAATAATTGATTTTAATGTAGATGTAGTAGTTGTCGTTATTAATTGATTGTTTTTCATTTTAAATTCTCCCTTTCAAAAGTACTTAGATTTTAACATCTTTTATTTTATTTGTCAAATTTGACACTAGCACCATTGATAATTATTGGTTTTGAATTTGATTATTTTGAACTGATTGAACGTTGTTAAGTTGTTGATTTGGAATGTTATTTTGAACAGTTTGTATATTTTGATTAGGCTGAACTGGTACACTACTCATATCAATGTTTGTTGGTGTAAAGGATTGCCCCATATTATTTATGGTTGTTGAAGACTGAAACATATTATTGTTTAGAGCATTTTGGATTGGTTGATTATAATAGTCAGTGGATTGATTACCAGATAAACGATTTATTTCAAAATCAATGAAATAATTACTTGGATTAGATTCATCTATAACTAAATCAACCATGCCATCAGTATCAATTAATTTTCGATCGTGTCTTGGATCACCTTTTAATTTTACTTTTTCCCCAGATGGTAAAATGTAGTCTACAACTGGTCTTTTTATCTTTACATTATTAACGGCCATTCCTGTATTTTCAAGATAATATGGAAGATTTTTTACTAATTTACCATTACTATTTAAGGCATTTATTTGTTTTATTCTTTTATTGATTTTAAGCATATTAACAATTCCTATTACAATCATGATAATAGGTAGTATAGTAAATATTAAAACAAATGAATTTCCAGATTTAGAATACGAAGTCATACATTTAGATGGATTTTTAGAATCATAGTAGACTATTCTTTGACTATCGCTTGGTGGGGTATTTGAAGATATGGTTGACTTACAAGTGTAGGCAGTACCATTAACCTCATAATGATAAATTGGAGAATACATAATTTTATCATCACTATTATAATGCGGATTTTCCTCTATTTTAGTAGCTTCTACTTGATAATCTAAACTTTTATATTTAACTTGGCCTGCTACACCTATTATGCCAAATACAATAAAAAGAATAATACCTATAACAACAAAAAGTAGAAAAAACTTTTTACCCTTTTTTACATTTTTTACATCAATATCATACATTTAAAAACACCTCTTATTTTTCTTAATTTTATCATACTAACAATAGTTAGAGTATTAATATAATTAATTATTTTTATAAGAGGTGTTTTTTTTTTGACATAGTTTTGTAAAGTTAATTAAGATTTATATTTTTTAAAACTTCATTCATCATATTGGCAACTTTTTTAGAACTTTCAGTTAAGAACTCTTCATAGACCATGGTGTTATTTTTACCAGGAATATCAGAAATACTGCGAATAACAAGAAATGGAATATGATTTAGGAAACATACTTGAGCAATACTAGCTCCTTCCATTTCAACAGCTAAAGCATTAAATTTTTTATTTATTTTAGTACTCATATTAATATCCGTACAAAAGATGTCACCTGAAGCAATAGTACCTATTTTTATGGTGTTATCTTTATGGGAATTTTTGGCGATACTTAATAAGTATTCATCACAGTTTATAAATTTACCAACATTAGGAATATAGCCTTTTTCATGATCAAACGCAGTTATATCAAAATCGTGTTGAACCAGTTTATCAGCAACGACAATATCTAAAACATTTAAGTCTTGTGCTAGACCTCCGGCTACTCCAATGTTAAAAATACAATCAACATCCATATTGTCAATTAAAATTTGAGTAGTACGAGCAGCATTTACTTTACCAACGCCAGACTCAACTAAAATACATTTTATATTATTAATGATACCTTCATAAAAATTTAGTTCAAATATTTTATATTCATTAGTTATTTCCAAATATTCTTTTAAGGCATCTAGTTCTTCTTTCATAGCAAAAATTATTCCTATTTTGTTCATATTTACTTCAACTCCATGAAATTATTTTATCATATAAGTTTCATAATTTAATATTAAATTACTCTTCAATTGTAAAATAGATATTAGCAAAGTACTCTTCATTTATTTCTAAAGGATTATCGTTAAGATTTAGTAATGGGCCTTTTTCTTTAGAATATGTTAGAGTTATATCATTCTTTAAATAAATGTAAGTAATTTCATTATTTTCCTCTAAATAATTAGTTTATTATTAAGAAAAAAGACATTCAGATTAAATGTCTTTTTGTGTTTTTAAAGGTCTATTTTATATATTTCGTATAACCATTCTAGAGTAGCTAGACCATGTTTTAATTCAGTGAAGTTGTTATCAAAGTAGGACTTATTTTTGTTGTAAAGATAAGCTATTTTTTCTTTTTTTATGGAATCTTTACCATGATGAATTTCTCTATGGCAAGTTGGACAGAGATTGAAAATGTTTTGTTCGTTTTCAATTGTAGCAGCAATGCTTGCATGTTTAGCAATATTTTTACTTATTTGATTTCTTTCAACTAAGTGATGCCTTTCGATGTAGTAAAAACCATTCTTCTCAATAAAAGTTTTATGATTTCTTTTCTTATCATTACTAAATTCGCATAGACAATAACCATTATTAAAGTAATCATTAATAGTTGTTAGTTTGCTTCTTGGAGTTTGATCATTTTCTAAATCAGTTGTTAGTTTTTGATAGTTTTCTGTTAAATTTACATAGCCTTGAAAATGATAAGCTTCATTAAAACCATATACTTCTTTTAGATTTTTACAACTATATTTTTCCTTATCTTCTAGAGCGATAGATCTTAGTTTTACTTTCATACCTAAAAGACCTTTTTCATTATCATAAATTAAGGGAGTTTGTTTGAGTGGATAATCTGATTCTACTACTATTCCTTTTAAAATAATTCTAGAAGTTAAATCTGGTAAATTAGAATAATAAAAGTAACAGATATCGCCTTTTTTTACTTTATGATTACCAATTTTCCAACGGACTACACCATCTTCCTTATTAGTACTTGTTTCTTTTTCTTCTTCGATTAGTCTCGAAAAATCGTCATATCTTGTATTAGCAACAAAAAGATGAACATTTGGTTTTTCTCGCATAGTTTACACCTACTTCATATAGTATTCCTAAGATGATTATAGCATATTTTTGACTGGTAAAAATAAAAAGACTTAAGATTATTTTCCTAAGTCTTTAATATGTCCAAATACCTAACTTTCCCTTAGCTTTAATTTTTTCTACAGGAGTTATATTTTCTAGAATCCAAGCATATCTACTTACTTCATAGATACCTAGTAAGTACTCAGTCTTATTATTTTTCTTAATATCATTTATAAACTCTTCCGTCATATAGATACAGTCTTTTAAATTACATTTGCAAATTATGTAACCATAGTTTAGAGGAATATTTTTGACAAAAGACATTAGTTCTTTATTTTCTCTCCATATTTTAGGAATTTTAGTTAGAGAGGCATGGATATATAATTCACCTCGATAAGATGTTTTCCAAGAACGTGTTTCAATATGTTTAATATTTGAAGATATTAGACTAGCAAATGGTTCTGTTATACTTAAAACTTTCATATTAGTACTCCTCTACTTGTTTATAATTCTATATTAATTCTTTTACTTTATCTTTATCAAGAGCTAATAAGAATAATCCTAATTTTGGACCTTTAGAAGTACCTAGGAGAAGGTTGTATAAGATTTGGAAATATCTTTTTTGAGTAGATTTTAATTCTTCTTCAGATAAATCATTTGTTTTTACAACACTATACAATTCTTTTTGGAGATCTTCTGAGGATTGATAAGTGTTTTCTAAGATTTTTTTGGTTTTTTCTAACCATAATTTTTCTTCGGAAGTTAGAGAGTTATATACTTCAGTATTTTTCTCCTCTAATAATTTTACTTGATAGTCTTTACCATAACTTTCAACCCAATATTTTGCACGAGCTAGTCTTTCGGCATACTCTTTAGTATTACAATTAATATTTTCTTTTTCAAGAAGTTCTTTTAATAAATCTTCATTGTAATTTACTATAGGAAGGAAGGTTGCTAGATAACTAAAATTGGGATTATTTAGATAATCTTCTGTAACTCCAGTTTGTTCTATAATAGCTCTATTTTTATCATCAATGGTATTATTAAAGTACATTTTTACATAACGATCAAATTCACCATAATATCTAATAACATCATTATCTAGAGCTATATCAAATGAGTGCATAGGATCATATTTAGCATAGAACCAAAGAATAATATTTTTATCATAAACTTTTAAAAGATCGGTTAGAGTTAAAACATTTCCTTTAGAAGAAGACATTTTAGCTCCTCCACCTTTTATACCAATAAAGTTATAAGGAGTAAATACAGGCGGTTCATAATTATAAATTTCTCTTACTACTCTTTCAGATACAGCTTTACTACCGTTAGCAGCAGAATGATCCATACCGGCAGTTTCAAATGTTACTTTTTCAACCATCCAACGCATAGGCCAATCTACTTTCCATTGAAGTTTAATATTAGTAGCTGTATTAACATTTAGATTAGAAGAATATCCACAAGCACATTCATAAGATACATCTCCAGATATTTCATCATAGAAAAATATTTTAGTTGAGTCTTTATGACAAGTTGGACAATAAATACTTATTGGATAATAGTTTTCTTTTTCTTCAATAGTTGCTTCTTGCGTTCTAAATGCATCAATAATAGAAAATATTTCTTTTCTTCTATCCATAGCTACTTTGATATATTCATTATATCTACCAGATTGATATTCCTTAGTTTGATAAATACACTCAACTTCAATACCCATTTCTTTTAATTCGTTTAAGAATCTATTTTCCATGTATGTGGCATAAGACTCATTTTCTGTGTATGGACTTGGTAAATCTGTATATGGCATACCAATATATTTTTCATAACTTTTATCAATATTTCCTGGTACTTTTCTGAAACGATCATACTCATCAAATGATAAAATATAACGAACTTTTTTACCTAATTTTTTCAATTCTTGTGCAACTAAATATGGAGTTGCGATTTCTCTAAAGTTACCGATATGGACATAGCCTGAGGGACTAACTCCAGAGGCAACAGTATAAACTTCTTCATTTGGTCTTTCTCTAATAATTCTTAAGGCTACTTCTCTTGCCCAATTCATTTTAATCATTCCTTTCATGTAAAACAAAAACGACCTAAAACATAAGATTGTTCTAGGCCGTTTTTTATTTCTATTTCTTCAATATTTTTTAGCTACTTTGAAGATACACTAAAACAATCAATATTAGTTATTGACTTATTGTTCTTCTTGCTAGATTTTACTAATTGATTGTTTAACATAGTTTTTCTTCCTTTCGTTTTTTAAATAGTACAACTATTTTTTTACTTTGTCAACAACATTTTTATAGAAAGCGCATTAACTATTTAATTAATCTCTAGATATTTTTAGATGACCTTTTTCATAATAATTAAAGATATCAGCTAAAATATAACGTAAATACTGATAATTACTTTGGGAAATTAAGCCTTTATCTAGATAAGCTATTTTAAGATTATTTAGACAAGAATTATAGAGAGTTTGATAGTCTGAAGTTAAACTTTTTAGGTTTTCAAGATCTTTTATAAAAGGAATTAGGCTTTCTAATTCATACTCTATTTTTCGATCTTCTAACTTTTCTATTTTTTCTAACTCTTCATATAAATTAATTGCCATAGTATAAGAAGTTAATTCCATATTATTTACTTTTTCATAAGTAGTAATATATCTCTTTAAATCATTTAGAGTATAGAAGACATTATTTGTTTCTTCTAGATATTTACATATTTCAGAATTTAGAAGATAGTCTTTCAAAGATATTTTGTTTAATCTAATGGTTTTTTCTATTTGATAGAAATCGTTTGATAAGGTAACAAGTTCATGGGCTTTAGTTAAAAAGTCATTAATTAAATTAGTGATTTTTTCATCAGCTTTTTCTTTTTTTTGATATATTTCAATTATTTTTTCATTTATCATGATTCACCTACTTATAAATGTATAGTACTAAAGATAAAATAGCTAAGGCAATTATTATATAAATTAAACTTGATGATGTTGCCATACCTTTATTGCTGTTATCTGTTTTAGTATATACTTTTGGTTTTTCTTGAGTCCTTGATTGTTGTTTGGCTTGTGCTATCATTTGATTTTTTTGTTGAATAAAAGAGGCAACTTCTACTTCTTTTGGACTGCGATAAGAAAAGATTGATTCAACTTCATCTTTTATATGTGGAGCCTTATCTAAGGCTGCTAATTTTTCTTGATTTAGTCTTCCTGAACGTTCAATCATGTCAACATCTGTTTTATCTTTTTCTCTACCAGGATTATTCATAGTATATTTTTTTAATCTGTAGACACTTTCTAAAGAGGCCATTTTAAAATGAGTGTTACCATATTGATGTAGGTTATCATCATAAGAAAGTTCAGATTGTTCTTTTGTTTGCATATGTTTATAAACTTTTAAGTTTCCATTTTCATCTTTAAAATAATCCTTATGAATTACTTCATTGTTTGGTCCTCTTTCAAAACAGAAGAAACCAATGTGAAACTCTGAGGAGTTATGTCTAGCACAAACTTCATGATCTCCTGATGGCATAGTTTTTCCTGGCTTTAATCTCTTTGGAGTATCCATTCTATCATCTGAAAAAGTGAAATCACTACCATTTAACATAGCTTCTACTTTAGGAATATCTTTTTCATTTAACATTAAGTCAATATCATCATGATATCTTTTATCTTCAGCACCGGTTAATAAATAACAAGGTAGAGCTCCTACTAAATAGTAGTCAACTCCTAATTCATTTAAACCATTACATAAATTTTGAAGAGTGATATTTATTAGTTCATGATTTTCTTGAATTGGCATTTGACCAGGTTTGATGTTGTTGTTTTTGATATCAAGACCAGATTGTTTAATTTCAGCAGTTGTAAAAGTTCCTTGGGAAAAATCAGAGAGACTAGAAAGAAGTCTTGTCATTTGTTCTTCACTATAAAGGTTTGCTAAATCATTGGAAATAAATCCTAGCATTTCTAGTTGAGAATTACTTTTTAAATATTCTGTTGTTTTAGTATCAATTATTTTTTCATCAACTTTTCCTTCTAAGATACCTGTTAAAAACGTTTTCAAACTATCTCTTGTTACTTCCATACTATCTCCATCCTATCTATTAAAATTATAACACAATTATATGTTAAACAGAAGAAAAAGACATTTTATTATAAAATGCCTTATTATTCTTTAGTTACGACAATTTCTCCATACCTTGTTTTAATTGTACCTGTTTCAAAAGTGGCATCTTCTAGAGCACTAGTAATACTTTTCCAGTTGAAACTTTTTCCGGTTTTGTTAATTATCTTCTTTAGTTTTTTATTACCAGATAAGGCAACTGTTCCAATACTTTTTACCGTTGAAGGAATAGTAATTGTTTCTAAGTTGTTGTTGGCTAGAGCTTGATAACCAATTGTTGTTAGGCCTTCTGGTAAATAAACGGCGGATATTCTCGTATCATCAAAAGCAAATCCATCAAGTACTTTTACAGTATCCGGTATGATTAAAGTATAACCATCTAAAATTGTAACATGTCTAAATGATGAATTACTAACTTTTGTTAGGGCTATGCCATTTTTACTGGCTGGTATAACGAACCTCTTGTCACTAAACTCTGTTAAGTCACCCATATAGCCCCTTAAAGTGGCATAATTAACAGTACCATCTTTTTTCTTTTCATAGATAAAAGCATTAGCTGGTGGAATAAGATTATTACAGAAGGCACAAGATTCTATGGAGGTGGATGGCCCTGGAACTAATTCATCAACACTTTGAGATAATTTATTATATTGAAAACCTCCGACACCTATTGTTTTTAATGTTGTTGGTAATCTTAAGGAAGTTAGGTCGTTTTTGTAGAACGCATACCATCCTATATAGGTAACACTATCAGGAATGTAAACATTAGTTAAATGATTACTTCTAAAAGCATGCCAATCTATGTAAGTAACACTTGAAGGAATGGTTACGGAAGTTAGATTATTGTACCCAAACGCAATAGTTCCGATATAAGTAACGGTATTTGGAATTACAACTTTTGTTAGATGATTATTAGAAAAAGCTTGGCTATTTATTTTTTCGATACCAGTTGGAATATAAACACTCTCAATTCCTCTGTTCATAAAAGCTTGACCATTAATTTCAACTACTTCTTTATCACCAATAGCATTTGGTATAGTAGGATTTTTGCCACAAATAGCATTATAACGAGTTATAGAAATTGTTGTATCAGATAAATCTTTATAGGTATAACACTTTTTAGCATCTTCTTCACTTGAGACAATATAAGGTTTTTGGTCTTCTATTTTGACACCATTTTTATCATAAATAACTATTTTACTTCTACCACCTACTGGTAAAAATCTAATCTTCTTTTTAGTATCTTGATAGACATCGCTTTTCTTTAATTTATCTCTTCCAACTAATTCTATTTTCCATTTAGCCATATCAACACTGTTGAAATAATAATCATGAATTTCCTTGTTGTTAATTAATTGCATAGTAGCAACGACATATGAATCACTCCAGGTGGCAAAACCACTTTTACCTAAATTTGTTCGATCATCTACTAGGTTAGCTATATGAATATAATATGTTGTATCTGGATCATCTATTTCAAAAGTGGAATTTATAACTTCCTTTTCTGCTTCATTGATAAAAGTTTTTGCACTATTTACATAAATATCTTTTCTAGAATCTATTATAATTAAATTAATTGAAGGAATCGCTACAGCCATTAATATACCCATGATGACAATTACCGCTAAAAGTTCAATCAAAGTAAATCCCTTTTCATTCATCTTCTTCATATTTATGTACAACTCCAATCTTATATATAAATATTAACACTCGAGGTGGTATTTTTCAATAAGTTTTTGGGTTTACAGTAAAGTTTTCTATTATAACTTGGTTATAAAAAAGAACCCAATGGTTCTTTTCTAATTTTTTTTAGCCTACTTTTTGTTTCTTCTTAGCAACTAAATTATTTAAAATTATAAAGGTTACTGAAAATATTATTACTACTAACATATTAATTAATATTGGTTTTAAAGTAGTCATATTAATGCTTTGTAAGTTAGTTAATAAATCATTGGAATTTACATACCAATATGTTGGAAAGATACGTGATATTGTAATAACTGATTCCGGTAACCATTCCGTTGGAATAAATGCTCCACACAGGAAGGCTGAACCTAACGCTATAACATTTACAATACCATTAACAGCATTTTTATCATTAATTAACGTTGATAATAATAGTGCTAGAGTTAGAGAACTAAAGGTAAAGATAAAGGCATTTAAGCTATATATTAAACCTCTTATAGATAACATGGTACTACTAAAAAGAACAACTCCTAAAATCATGTATAAAAGCCAAACTAAACTTGAATAAATAAAACTAGCTCTTAAGATATATTTATTATGGGTTTTATAATTCATACTACTTATAATAGTTCTTTTCTTAATAGTTTTTTCATTGAAACTAGCACTTACCATACATATTACAAATATTATTATGAACATAATACTGTAACTAGCAAAGTTAAAATAACGTGATACTTTAGATGTTTTAGAAGTATCTATTTTAGAGGTTATAGTTATTTCAGCAGTCTTTGTAAGATTTTGATTAATTGCTTTTACTAGTTCTTGTTCATTAGAGATATTTTTTGAATAAATACTTTGAATTTTTAAATATCTAGTTAGAAGCATTTCGGCTAAAGATGAAGTATAATCCCCTACTGTTTTAATGTCAATTTCAGGTGTTTTTCCTGATAAGACATCATTATGATAATTCTTAGGAATATAAATAATGTAATTTACTTCACGGTAGAATAAAGCATCATCTAGGGCTTCTTCTTCATTTTTAATATCTTTTACATTAGTATTCTTTTTTAAGTAAGATATTAAGTTCTTAGTTAGTCCTTTATTTTCATCTTTATTAACAATCGCTATATCAGGTTTACTATTAGTAAAGTCTACTGTACTATTACTTGAAGTTGTATTTATACCACCAAAAGCAACTAACATAACAGTAAATAAAATAATAGTACCTTTGTATTTATTAATTACTTTCCAAAATGTATTAAATACTATCATATTTTTCTCTCCTTAAGCCTTGATAAGATATAAATAATAGAATAACAGAAAATAGTAAAAGACTAATTATATTAAAGTAGAATCTATCTAGAGTATCATAATAATATAGAGAATAAAAGCCATCTGTAATCATCGCGGCTGGATTTATTTTATTTAAAAGTGGAATGTTACTATCAATAACATATTTCATAGTAATACCCATCATACCTGATAAGAATGAGAAAAACATAGTTAGAGATATTAGAATACCCATTTTGGCATTTTCATTAGACTTTAGAACTGTTGCGATAGCAATACCTAGGGATAAGCCAGCAAATGATCCTGTCATTAAAAGTAAGAATACTAAGAAAATATTATTACCGTAATCTACTTTAATAACAAAAATTGTATATAAATATAAAATTATAATACCAAGTAACTGAACAAGATAACTAGCTAGGAAACTACCTAATAAAAGTGTTCTTTTATGAGCTGGTGAAATACTAGTTCTTTTACCAGCACTACTCATGTTAGCTAATTTTTTATTGGTAATAAACATAGATATTATAGCTCCATAAAGACAAGCCATAGCAAGTAAAGTATAATATTCAATCATTGTATAACTAAGATTAGAATTAGAAATATTATTTAACTTTGGAGAAGTGTCATTTATTAGACTTAACGTGTCTTGATAAATCTTTTCATAGTCAACATTTAAGTTGCCTGCTTTATAAGAATCAGTTATTTCTTTAGAAGTTATGGTCTCTAACATTTCCTTTTGGCTACTTATTTCATCCACAACAAATCTTAAAATTGTTTCATTATATCCTTTATCGTTGACAGTTATTTTCACTTCATTATTTTCAAATAATAAGTAACCAGTTATTTTATTTTCTTTTAATAAGTTCTTAGCTGTAGATAGATTTGTATATTTTGTATTAAATAGCTGATCTTTAGATTTTTTACTTAAAGCTTTAAAAGATTCTGTAAAATAAGCATCATTTTTAAATTCTTCATTATTTATAATAGCAATATCAATTATATCTAGAGTTTCTTTGTTTTCAATATCACTAAAAGCTAAATTAAATAAAGTTCCCAAAATAATTGGAAAGGCAAAAGTCCAAAAAATTAGACCTTTATTTCTTAGAAGAGTTTTTAGTGAATACTTAAAGTTGTGGAAAAACATTAGTCTCTTAATTCCTTTCCAGTTAACTCTAGGAAAACATCATTTAGAGTTGGTCTTTCAGAGAATATTTTGTTGTAAGTTACTTTGTTTTCTTCCAAAAAATCAATTAGTTTTCTTAAATTGTTATTGCCTTTTTTATAAGTAATTAGAAGAATATTTTTATTTAGAGTTGCTTCTTCGACAGTTTTAAATTCTTTTATTTTTTCAATTACTTCATCAGTAATGTTTTCTACTTCGACAGTTATTTTCTCTTCTATTTTTGCTAAGTCTTTTAACTCTTCTGTTGTACCTTGAGCAATTATTTTACCTTTATCAAGGATAATTATACGATCACATAAAAGTTCAACTTCTTCCATGTAGTGTGTTGTATAAAGGATAGTTGCTCCTTCATCTCTTAGCTTTTTGATACCATCTAGTATATTATTTCTGCTTTGAGGATCAACTGCTACAGTTGGTTCATCTAAAAATATTAGTTTTGGTTTATGAGCAATTCCACAAGCAATATTAAGACGTCTTAGAAGACCTCCAGATAATTGTTTTGGATAGAACTTTTTAAACTCTTCTAAACCTACTAGTTTGATGGCATCTTCAATGTACTCTGCTCTTTGTTTTTTATCAGTTATGTATAAGCCACAGAAATAATCAATATTTTCATAGACAGTTAATTCTTCGAAGACTGCAACTTCTTGGAAGATGACACCAATATCTTTTTTAATATCATAAGACTCGGAAGTCATTTCCTTGTTAAAGATTTTAATTATTCCATGTTCAAAATTTAGAAGAGATAATAAGCAATTAATAGTTGTAGATTTACCAGATCCATTAGGTCCTAAAAGTCCTAATATTTCTCCCTCGTAAACATCAAAGGATAAGTTATCGATTGCTGTTAGATTTTTATATTTTTTAGTTAGATTTTTTACAGATATTACATTATTCATATTAATCTTTCCTTTTTATTTAGTCTTTTTATCTTACTTTTTAGTAAGGGTTTTACCACAATTTAAATTTGTGTAGTTGGCTAATAAAATACTTATATTAGTTAATAAGCCAAATACTATTGAATTCGTTTTCTTTAACGTAATCAAAGATTAAGAAAAAGGGCACATATTAGAGCGGCCAATAAAGATAGTACAATAGATGCTTTGATAATATTTATTGTTTTTGTATCAATATTTTTTTCTTTTATAATTAGTTTATTTATTCTTTTTATTTTGATTATTTTATTTTTCCTTTTTTATAGCTGAGCCAATGGCTTCTCCAATAAGCATACCTAAACTGATTCCTAGGCCTAAATCAATTTTAAGGCTTGTTGCGAAGGAAGCTCCTAAAGTAATTCCTACGACCATTCCTTCTAGAAGATAATTGCTATCCTTGACCTTAGTTTTTGATTTTTTAGTTTTATTATTATTTACACAAATAACAACGATAGATAATCCTATAATTACATAGGGTAAAGTCGCTAGTATAAATTCTTTCATATTATTCTCCTCTGAATTTAATATTAATTTCGCCTACACCACCATCAACAGTTAAAGTATTTAGGCCATTACCAAGTACTTCATTATCTTTTACTTCTTGGTTATCAACTTTTATACTACCAATTCCTTTGCTTAGTTTTAAGCGATAATTTTCTTTAGAGTTTAAGATATTTAAATTTAGACTGCCGACACCTGAGTCAATTTTACTATTTCCAGTAATATTAGCTGTAATGGTAGTTTTACCTACGCCCATATCAAAATCTAAATCGTTTATCGTTCCAGACTCAATAGTAAATTCACCTGCTCCTGTATCAATTTCAGTATCATTAGAAATTAGGTTTTTAATGGTAGTTTTTCCGGCACCTAGATCTAGTTCTAATCTTTTAGTTATTATGTTTTCTATTTCTAAAACACCTGCTTCAGTTGAAATATCAATATCAGAAAAAGTTTCAGTGTTGGCTAAGTAAATAACTAGTTTTTGTTTAGTATTGATATTGAAATAGTTCTTTTTATCTTTAATTGTTAAAGTAGAATTTTTACTTTTACATTTTATTGATGAATCGGTTGTTTCTATTTTAAATTCATCAGCTGATTTTATTATTAAATCTGTATAGTTTAAATCTATTTTTAAATCTGTTGGTATAGTTTCAACAGTTAAGCAAGATAACTCTTTTAGCTCTCCAGCTTTTTGTTGATTATTTGGACCTAGAACATTTGATAAGCCATAAATACCAGTTATAATAACTGAAAAAATGGATATTATTAAAAGGATTGCTAGAGAAAGGGCAAGATATTTAATTATTTTTTGTGCTTCTGTCATTTTATTTCAACTCCTCCGAAAATACATGTTGCGTTTACATATATTGTTTTGTTTTTGTCATCTTGAGAGGTATTTTTTCTTTTATCACTGACACCACCAAAGATGGAAGATGACTTGATTTTTACATTTACTTTTTCTGGAACATATATTTCGATTCCACCAAAAATAGCTGAGGCATTTAGTACTGATTCTTTTTCTAATTTAGCATTAATCATATCAAATTTAATACCACCAAAAATAGCTGTTAAATCTGTTCCAGTAAATTTTTCATTGCCTAATTTTATGTTTTGACCAGAAAAAGTTGAGCAATATCCTTCAGCTTTTTCTTTATTATTTAATTCTTTTATTTTGGCCGATATTTTATGATTAAAGGTATCTTTAAAGACAAAAGATATACCAATAATAATTAAGGCAACCGGTAAAGCTAATTTCCAAATAAGTTCAAAGTCTAGGACATCTTGACAACATAGTAATAAGGAAATACCTATTAAAAGGCCTATAATATTACCTGTTTTTTTGTCTTCACTTAATAGACCAATAAAACATGGAATTATAATGAATAAAGTCCACCATCCAGCAAAGAAGATATTTATATTTGTTATACCTAGAGAGTTAGTACCAACTACAATACCAATTAAAATTAATATTAAACCTAGGATTATGTTTTTATAATTTTTCATATTTATTTTCTCCAATCATCACTATTTTTTAAGACCCATTTATTATCTGGGTTTTTTTCAAGCAACATAAGTGCTTGAAATTCTTGAGATAGTAAATCTCTAATTTGTTCATCAGTAAATTTGACACTTTGGGCTACTGTTAATGTTGCAATACCGTGAACAAATATCCACATTTTTGTGTGGAAACTTTTTATGTCTTTATCACTTAAATGCGTACTTATTTTGATAGCATCAATTACTCCAGCAAAGCCTGTTTCATCAGTAGCAACAAAGCTACTTGAGACATTTGTATTAGGTGACATGAACAGTACTTTGAAAAGATTAGTCTCTTCTTGAGCAAATTTTATATATTTGATACCAATTTGTTTGTATGGAGGAATATCATCGGTCATATTTCTCATTATATAGTCATAGAAATATCTATCTATTTTATTGTATAACTCTTTATTTAATTCCTCAGAGTTTTTAAATTGGTAATAAATTGGTCTGATGGAACAATTCATTTTCTTAGCAATTTCTCTATTACTAACCTTTCCTATTCCTTCACTTCTAGCTATTTCAAAAGCAGCATTTAAGATCATTCCTTTCGTTATTCTTGTGGCGGTAGGCAATATCTCACCTTCTTTCGTTTAAATTACAAACTTATTGTATCACATGATACATTATTTGTACATAATATTTTAAAATTGTTTTTTTTGCATAATAAAAAGGATGACTTTTAATCATCCTTTGCTGTTTTTTATTTGTTAATTATGCTTCTTTTTTTCTATTGTATAAAACGAATAACATAATTGCACTAACTACAGTTATCAAACCGATCATAGTGTATAAAATTGTACCAATACCACCAGTTAATGGTAATGTTCCTGTTTCGAATGCTGCTATTTCAGCTAAGTAATAACCTTCTGTTGTTGCTGCTACTGAATCAGCTATTTTTACTTTTACTGGTACAGTATCTCTTGGTAAGCTGTAACCTGGAGCAGTTGATACTTGTTTTAAGTAATATGTTCCTTCAGCTAAACCTGCAAATCTTGCAACACCATTACCATCGGTTGTCATTTCACCTAACTTTGTAGTTGCTGCTGCTTCTTTGTAAATTTCAAATTTAACCCCTGATAATTTTATATTATTATCTTTATTTGAATAAACTAGAGCTTCGATACCATATGTAAATGCTGCAGCATTTACAGCTGTTGTTGAAGTAGTTCCAGTTCCGTATGGATCATTTGAATAAGTTAATACAGCACTATTCATGTTACCAGCAGCATCACCTAGGGTAGCATTAGAATTTAATTTTGCTTTATACTCAATAGTTACTGTAGTACTAGTAATGTAGTCTGCAGTAAATTCAATTGTAAGTTTTTGTCCTGAAATTGTTGCTGTTGCTACTGTATTTGCTCCATTTTTGAATGTTCCATTAGTGTTACTAAGGGCTTTTTCACCATCTTTAATTACTATCGAACTAAGTGCAGATAATGTAATACCATTACCAACTGTATCAACAATTGTATACTTTTTATTTGTAGCGTTTGTTGGAAATTGTGGAACTGTTCCGACTAAGAAGTATGAATACTCAGTTCCAATTGAATAATTTCCATCCACTCTACCAATTGTACCAATTGCTTTTGTTAAACCAGCTTGACTAACTTTTGCCTTAATTGTAGCATTACTGATAGTCCAGTCATTTCCATTTGCTGTAGGAATAACGTTACCTACCATAACTGCATATACATTTAATGTAGTTTTTGGAATAATTAAGTATGCTCCTACTGGTACTGTTGCTGTTGCAGTAGTACTAGATGTAGTCATGTTTGTTCCTGTTATTGAAGCGTTTGCTTTCAAATATGCAGTGTAAGCACTAACTAGTTTATCTAGTGTTGATTGAGTTCTTGTACTACCAGATGTTTGATCCCCAGATGTTAAAGCATAGTAATCTTCAATTGTAAGATTTTTGTAAGTACTTGAACTTGCTAAGAATGCTTTGAAGTCACTTGTAAATTCATAAGTAAATACATTTGTTGAAGCATTATAGAATGTATTTAATACTTTATAAGCAACTAAAACATCTCCTGTTTTTACATTTGAAATAGTTATTGTTCCTGTGTTAGTAACAAGTAAACTATTAGAATCACTTGTTGCATGATTACTATTATCAGTTGAGATTGTTATAGCACTAACATTTAGAACCATTCCAAAGGTAAATATTGTAATTAGTAAGCCAAGAATTTTTTTCTTCATTTTTTAATCATATCCTTTCCTTTTTTCTTAATAACAGATTACACTCAAACGCTTAGTTTTATTTGTGTAGTACCATACAAATAAAATAGTATTGAAATTATAATCTTGTTATGCTACTCACTAAACCTACCCTGTAATATATTTTAAAGGTAGATTGAAAAAATTTCAATACTATTTGATGTATTTTCCTACTTTTTTATAAATATGTCGTTTATTAAATTTTTTTGTTTTTTGCGAAATGAAACTATTTCTTAGAGTTTACTAAGTTATAGAAATAATTCTTTTTATTTAGTAATTCTTGGTAAGTTCCCTTTTCTATTATTTCTCCGTTAGACAGAACTAAAATTTTATCAACATTCTTTATTGTCTCTAGACGATGAGCAATTATTATTAGAGTTTTATCTTTAGAATTTTGCATTATATTATTCATTATTTCTTTTTCAGTAATGTTGTCTAAAGCAGAAGTTGCTTCGTCTAGAATTATAAGATTAGTATTTTCAAAGAACAATCTAGCTAAAGCGACTCTTTGTCTTTCTCCACCAGATATTTTTATACCTCTTTCACCAAGTTCTGTATCAAGACCATTTTCTAAGTGTCGATAGAACTTCTCTAAAGAAACAAGTTTTAGTACTTTTTGAATTTCCTCATCTGTTGCCTTTTTGTCAAAGACGATGTTTTCACGAAGAGTTCCCGAAAATATAGGAGACTCTTGTGAAATGTAAGTTATATGATTATATAGTTCATTTAAATTTAGTTTGGCTAGTTCTTCACTAGAAATTAATATTTTTCCTTGATAGTCTTTTAAAAGACCTATTATTAATTTAATAATAGTTGATTTACCAGAACCAGTTTCCCCTACTATAGCAACTTTTTCACCTTTCTTTATAGTTAAGTTTAAATGGCTTATAAGAGTCTTTTTAGAATCAGGATATTTGTAAGTAACATTTTTAAATGTAATTGAAGGAGAAAATTTCTTTAGCTTTTTACCAGTAGTTAAACTTAGATCATCTTTTAAATTTAGAAAATCTAAGTATCTTTTAACAGCTATTTTATTCAATTTATAATCAACGTACTCAACATTAAAAATAGCAATTGGTTGATAAGATTTGCCTATTAAAGAAATTACTGTTACAATAGCGCCTACAGTAAGATTTGTTTTAACGGCATAAGCTAATATTACAACTTGCAAAACAGAGACAATTAATTCAAATAAAGTAAAGAATAGTTCATGAACTAATTTAATTTTAACTTTGTTATCGACAATGTTTTTGATACCATGTTCAGTTATTTCTATTTCTAAATCATATTTCTTATTAGTTCTAAAAACTACTAGTTCCATTAAACCATTCACTAAGTGTCTGTTTAGAAATTCACTATTTACTAGTATTTTTTCTTTTAGATTATAAAGTTTCTTTAAAATAAAATTAGAGATTATGATTACAAATAAGTAGCCAATTAAGATAAAAAGTGTTAATTCTTTTTTTACTTGATAAATAAAGATTAAACTAAATAGAGCTGTTGGTAATAAAGTTCTAAAGACATTTAAGTAAAAGTCCAGTATGACTGATGTTGAAGAGGTTGCTCCTTCTTCTATTTTTTGAATTAAATTACCGGTTCCAAGTTTTTGATACTCTAAGTAATCGATTGTTTGCATTTTTCTTAGAGATTGTAACTTAAAATCTAAATAAAGACCATGTTTTAATTTCTGTTCTGGATAATTATCAAGGTAGCCAAAAATAGTTGATATTATTAAGAGAATTCCATATATGATTATAGGTTTTAAAGTTAGTGTTTGATATTGAAATCCATCTAATATTTTTTGATAATATGTGACTAAATATAATTCTAAAAATGTCATAGATATACCAATTAATAAATATAAAATTAATATTTTTTTGTTTCTTTCTAATACTTGTTTAAATAATTTCATAGTAGCCTTCCTTTCATACGTGATTGTAAAGAAAAAAGAACCTCCTTTCATGAACATGCAACAAAGAACAATCACAAAATAATTGTTTCATGTTTGTTGCCATTCATGAGGAGATTCTTAAGGCTCTTCATTATTCCTTTAAACTAGTAATAGTTTATCTGGTAGTAAAATGCGAATGGTCGAATTAAATTACTACGCTGATAGTATATGATATTTTCTTAGATATGTCAATATTTGTAAAGATAGCTTAAATTATTCAGTCTTAATAGTACTTTCTAAAGTAGTCTTTAATAAAGAATCATAAAACATAGTTTTATGCTTTAGAAGATGGAAAAAATTTAAAAGATAAAATAAACCTAAAATTAAAGCTGAGGTTGGAAGATAAAGAGTTACTAAAATATTTAGATTAAAGTATTTAAAGACTAGTGTTGGTAAAATTAGAAAATAAATTATTTTATAATAATATAGATAAATAAAGATAGCTCTTAGACTTATTCTAAGTAAACGTTTATTTTGAGGTACTATCTTTATATTTAGGAATTTACCAGCTGGAGTGTATCCTTTAGATAGATAAGGGATTAGGATGTAATATACTATTAAAGTTATATAATTAAGGTATTTAACATTTATCAATGTCGATACAATCATATGAAAGATACCATAGATAAATAAATCTAGGAAGAAGTATGTTAATCTTCTTAGTCCAGAAATTACTTTACCTTGTTCTAGAGAATCTTTATCAATTTTTTCACGAGATGGTAAATACTTTTCGACTAGGCCAAATAAAAGATAACCAACTACCCCACCTAAGGTATTTAAAATTAAATCATCAACATCAAATAATCTATAGGCATGTGGATATATAAAATAAAGACCAGATAGTTGAGTTAGTTCAAAAAATAGACTTAGAAAAAAAGATAAGATGAGAACCTTTTTAAAACTTGCTTTGTAGTAATATCTTAAATACATACCAAATGGTATAGTCATTAAAATATTAAATAAGGCAACATAAACACAATTTTCTGTTAGAGCTTTTAAGTAAGTAGATGGATTTGAAATATTAAAAGATGTTTCTTTAATAATGTCAGCAATAAATTTGAATGGAATTAAATTATACATTGTTTTATCTGTAGGAAGATTATTAATATCTGGTAATGGTAGGATTACTAAAAAATAGATAGTCATCGTATACAAAATAAAAGAATAAACTATTAGAGTTCTTAGTTTATTAATAGACCCATATCTATGATATTGCTTTAAGATATAAGGAATTGTAAAGATAAGGGCTATAATAGGAAAAAATATTATAGATGTCTTTATTGTAGATATATATTGCATACTAATCTTCCTTTCAGTAATATTATAGCAGATATATTTAAAATTCAACCTTACATTTTTGTTAGATAGAAAAAGAAATAAGTACTTTGACCTATTTCTTTATTTTTTGTAAAACTTTAATTGTAAAAACAACACAACCATTCTCTTTAGTTTCTTCTTCAGTATAATAACCATTATAAGTATCTTGAACTACGGCTTCAACATCTTGATAGGTATCTTTAAAGTCTTCATCGAAATACTTTTCGTAACAAGAATACCAATCAGGGAAGTCTTCTCTTTTTAGGACTTCAGCTATTACTTCTTCATCAAAGTCTGGTAGTTTTTGAAATCTAATAGTATCACTTGGTTTTATAAGACGTCTTTTAGAATCATTTAAACGATATTCTCTAGTCTTATTATTTTTAGTTAAGGCTTCAAAGTTAGAAGCATATAGTTTCATTATATGTTCCATAGTTATACCTCATTTTGTTTCCAGTACATTTTGTTATCAATAAATTCATAAGTTAATTTATTTTGATCTTTTAGATAAGAAAGATAAGATTTTATAGTACTACTGATTAGAACATATTGAGTAGCATTCATTACTAGGGCATAATTATCAAAAACACCTTTTAAAATATCTTCAAAAGTAATATTTTCTTTACAAATATTATATAAGTAGTCTAAGATTTCATTTATTTTATCTTCATTTATTTTTATTAGTTCTTTAATATTAGCAGTGGCAGCACAATGAGATGGAATATACATTTTAGCCGGTAATTCTTTTAAGATATTTAGTGTGTTTAGGTATTCAGCGACATTATAGATAAAGAAAACATGATATTTAGTAATTGTTTCTTCACTAAAGAGAGAATCTCCTAAGAAGATTACGTCATCTGATGTTTTTACTCCAATCATATCAAAGAAATGGCCCCTTAAAACGATGTATTCTAAACCATTTGGTAGATTATTATCAATATCTGTTACGATAGATGGTTTTGCCATTAAGAATTTATTTTTTATAGCCTCAAAGGGATAAGCACCATATAAGAAAGATGGTTCTAGTAATGGGTGTTCAGTAATACATTTTTCAATACCATAACTATATATTTTACAATTAGTACGTTCTTGAATTACTTTATTTCCACCGACATGATCGGCATTAGAATGAGTAGAAATTATACCTACTACTTCCCAGCCTTTTTCATCAACTATTTTTAAAATCTTTTTACCGGCTTCTTTATCATTACCAGTATCAATTAAAAAAATATGTTTATCATCTAAAAGATAGATACCGATATTAGTATTATTTTCAATGTAGTATGTTTTTTCTCCGACTTGTTTTAGTTCCATAGATTTCACCTCTTAGGTATATTATAAAGAATTTTTGGAGTTATTTAAAGTTAAAATTCACAATTAGAAACAGTTCTAGGATAAGGTGTTACATCTTTGATGTTTTCAATACCGGTTAAGTACATTAGTAATCTTTCAAAACCAATACCAAAACCTGATGTTTGTACACCACCATATTTTCTTAATTTTAAGTACCAGGCATAGTCTTCTATTTTCATACCTTTATCTTGCATTTCTTTTAGAAGAACATCATAATCATCTTCTCTTTGACTCATACCAAACACTTCACCTATTCCTGGTAATTCTAAATCGGCTCCAGCGACAGTTCCATCTTCTAGGTGCTTCATATAAAAGGCTTTTATTTCTTTAGGCCAATTAATAATAAACATGGGACAAGCAAAATACTCAGTTAAGTATTTTTCATGTTCTTTAGCAATATCAGATCCATACGTTGGTGTAAAGACAAAGTCTTTTTTGGCTTCTTGAAGTATTTTTATACAGTCTTTATATGGTACTCTTTTAAAAGATTCTTTGGTTACTTTTTTTAATTTTTTGATTAAGCCTTTTTCAACAAACTGATCTAAATATTCCATTTCATCTTTAGCATGTTTTAGGATATATTTTATGACATATTTCATTAACTCTTCAGCAATATCCATTATTCCTTCTAAGTCACAGAAGGCTACTTCTGGTTCTATTTGCCAGAATTCAGCAATATGATAAGGTGTATGAGAAGGATCGGCTCTAAAGGTTGGCCCAAAGGTGTAGGTTTTAGTGAAGGCTTGAGCAAAAGTTTCGGCTTCAAATTGGGTAGAAACAGATAGGCCTACTTTCTTTTGGAAAAATTCTTTGGTGTAATCGACTTTACCAGTTTTGGCTATTTCTTCAAGACTTTGAGTTGTAACTTGAAACATTTCTCCGGCTCCTTCGCAGTCACTTGAGGTAAATATTGGGGCTTGGAGATAAATATAGCCATGGTCTTGAAAATATTTGTGAATAGCCATAGCAGTTATACTTCTTATACGAAAGACTGCTTGAAACAAAGTAGTTCTTGGTCTTAGATAGGCTTCTTCTCGTAAGAATTCTCTGCTGTGAGGTTTAGGTTGAATAGGATAATCTTCGGAACAGTCCGCTAATAATTCAACTTTTTTGGCATGAAGTTCAATTAGTTGGTCTTTTACAGGAGATAATTTTAAAATACCAGTTACTTTTAGAGCAGATCCAAAATGGATTTTAGTAATACTATCATAGTCCTTTAAAGATTTGTCATATATAATTTGTAATTTTTTAAAACAAGTTCCATCCGATAGTTCAATAAAACTTATTTCTTTTTGTTTGCGATGTTTTCTAATCCATCCTTGAATAGTAATTTCCTTTTCGATTAATGATTTGTAATCATCATATACTTTTTTAATTTCCATATTATTTTTTTCCTTTCAAATATATTTTTAGATACTTGTAGGAAATATCTGTTTTATAATTTTTTTCATTGATATAGTTATTATTGTTATTATTGTCTTCTTCCATAAAATCACTTCCTTATATATAAAAACACCCGATACATCCTACAATAAGGACGAATATCGGGTATCCGTGGTGCCACCTTAATTTATTATTAAAAAAACCATTATAAATAATGGTTTGCTTTCAATAATCACTCTTTTTTAGTTCTAACAAACCTAGCAATATGATAACGGATTGCTTCCGAACTAGTCTACTAAGATATTATCTTTTCGGTAGTTTGCTCCAAGGTGTTCTTTCAACAAAATTTTATTATTAGTTCACACTATACCTAACTCACTCGAATAAATTTTTTGTTTACTTTTCCTCTTCATGGCAAGATAAATATAACATATTATTTTTTAGTTGTCAAAAAATGACTAGTTATAAGAGTTTATTTGATTAGATATTTTATTTTATGGTAAGATAAAACTAGGAGGATGATAAAATGAAAGTTATTCAATATGGCTGTGGAAAAATGGCTAAGTATACAATGCGCTATGTTCTTGAAAACGGATGGGATATTGTTGGTGCAGTAGACATTAATCCAAATGTTATTGGAAAAGATGTTGGAGAAATTATAGGAGGAGAAAACGTTGGTGTTAAAGTAGTTTCTGTTGATGAAGCTGAGGCTTTATTTAGTGAAGTAAAAGCAGATGTTTGTATCGTTACTACAATGAGTTTACTTGCTGATTGTCGTGATGCCTTACTTTTATGTGCTAAGCATGGAGTTAACGCTATTACTACTTGTGAAGAGGCTTTTTATCCAATAAACTCTAACCCTACTCTTACTCTAGAAATTGATAAATTAGCTAAAGAAAATAATTGTACAATTACAGGTTCTGGTTATCAAGATGCTTTTTGGGGTAACTTGATCAGTACTTTAGCAGGTACAACTCAAAGAATTACTAAAATTAAAGGAAGTTCTTCTTATAATGTAGAAGATTATGGTATTGCTCTTGCAAAGGCACATGGTGCTGGTCTTACTCCAGAGGAATTTGATAGAGATGTTGCGAGCGTTGATAGAATGAGCGATGAAGAACGTCAAAGTATTATTAATTCTGGTACTTATACACCAAGTTATATGTGGAATGTTAATGGATGGTTATGTGATAAATTACATTTAGATGTAGTTAGTCAAACTCAAAAATGTGTTCCACAATTTAGTGATGAGGATATTCACTCTACAACATTAGATATGGATATTAAAGCAGGAGTTGCGACTGGTATGAGTGCTGTTGTTACAACGACTACTAAACAAGGAATTATTTTAGAGACTGAATGTATTGGTAAAGTTTACAGTAGTGAAGATTGTGATAGAAATGACTGGACAGTTGAAGGAGAACCTAATACTAATTTAGTTATTACTATACCTTGTACAGTTGAACTTACTTGTTCAGCAATCGTAAATAGAATTCCTGATGTAGTTAAAGCTGAAGCTGGATTTGTACCTACTTCTAGAATGGGTGAAATGAAATATATTGTTAAATAAGGATGAAGTTCATCCTTTTTCTTTTGAAGTTTTCTCCATAGTAAAAAGTGTATATGACTATACACTTTTTGTTTTTTAGATAAATTATTATATTAAATTATCTTGGTTGTTATTTACTTGAGTATTATTGTTCATGTTGTTATTCATTGCAACATTATTATTTACAACATTAGTGTTTGCTTGAAAATTTTGTGGTGCATTTTGTTGTTCAAAACTATTGTTAAAGTTTAATACTTTTTGAACAAATTCACTTACTTTCTTATTAAATGGATTTTCTTTCATAGTTCTTCCAGTTAATGTAGAAATAATAAATGCAAACTTAGTAAATAAAATTAAATAGTCAATTCCAGAATCCATGAAACTAAGGATAGTCTTTATTGGACTAACAAATTTTGATTGGAATCCAAGTAGACTTATTTGATGGTCTAATGATAAGTAACTATTAAGAATAGCAATTACACTTTCAATAGCTTTGAATACTAGATTAATTCCATCTGATATTAAAGTCCACGCTACAGAAACTAAAGTAATTCCAGCAAAGAATGTAAGAACACCTACCATTAGATTTTTTACTTTGTCATCTAATTCACCAAAGATTAACATTAAAATTACAACTAATAATAATGTTTGCCATCCAGCAAATAATGATGCTAGTAAGATGACTGCAGCTAAGCCATTATTGATTTTTAATTTACTCATTTTTACTCCTCCTATTCTATATTAATTATATAAATTATTGGAAAGTTTTTCAAGATTTTAGTAGACAATATACTTATATATTTTATTTAAGTTTCACTCAGAAAAAAAGATATTAATCTAAGTCAATATCTTTAAAGCTATATTCCCAGCCTGGTTGCCAAGCACCTGTTTTTCTCCAGTCGTTAGCATTAGCTTCTTCCCAAGAGATATGTTTTGTAATTACTTCTATTGCTAGTTGAGGAGCTCTATGAGCTATAATACCAATTGTTTTACCTTGGTAGTTTTCATTTACATATTTTAAGAACTCTCTAATTCTTTTTTCAACATCTTGTAAAGATTCTCCATTTGGAAAGGGAGTTTCGATATGTTCTTCATAAATTACTTGGTTCTTATCACCACCATCTAAATCTCCATAATTACATTCTCTAAGTCTATTATCTTCTATAGCTTTGAATTCAGGAAAAGCTAGTTTAGCTGATTCTTTTGCTCTTATTAAATCAGACGTGAATAATACATCAAATTTATAGGGAGTGTTTTTTCCTAAATTAACAGCTTGTTCTTTACCTAAATCATTTAATTCTACTTGTTTCCAACCAGAACATTTTTTGGTTGCATTATCATATGTTGTACCATGTACATAATAAATTATTTTTGTTTCCATATATCCTCCTACTACTATTATACTATTTATCTTCATTAGTACCTAATTTATATTTAAAAAATTTAACTAGAGTTTTTCAAAAGTTTATAAAAAATATATCTTTTTATTTTTTTATAGAATATCAGAAAATTTAGGTTTAAAATAATAATATAACTTATAAAAAATATTATGAATGGTGAAATGCAATGAACAAAACAAATTCAGAAAAAATTTTAACTTACTGTGATAATTTATCTAAAATAAAAATAGATTCATTTGATTATTATAAAATTATTAATCCATATAATGATTGTAATAAGGAGCAAATAAAAGTTATTACAACTAAATTTTACACTAGGTTTTATAATGATAAAAAGAAAAGAAGATTAATACTAGGAAGTAATCCAGCAAGAAGGGCTTCTGCGGTTACAGGAGTTCCCTTTGAAGATGCAATTCATTTACAAAAAGAAACCGGAATATTCATCGATAACTTTTATGTTAATAAATCTTCTTCTAACTTTCTTTATGATGTTATTGATGAATATGGAGGATGTGAAAAGTTTTATAATGATTTTTATATGAATTTTGTATTTCCTTTAGGTATTTCTAAAATTAATTCTAAGGGAAATGAAGTTAATTACAACTATTATGATGTTAAGCAATATGAGGAAAGATTTGAAGAGTATATTATTAAATCAATTAAAGAGATTCTTCAATTTAATATAGATACTTCGATATGTTATTGTATTGGTAGTGGGAAAAATTATGAATATTTAGTAAAACTAAATAGAAAATATAATTTCTTTAAAGAGATTCTTCCACTGGAACATCCTAGATTTATAATGCAATATAATTCTAAGAATAAAGATTTGTATTTAAAGAAATATTTAGAGGCTTTGAAAAAATAATAAGTTTTATTAGAATTTATTTATACTTAGCAATTTATTTTTAATTAGAAAAACCGATAGATTATTTGAGGATCTATCGGTTTTATTAACAATTATTAGTCATTGTTAGAGGGACTTTATAAAGAGTTATTTTATTATTTGCATCAGTAGCACTTATTTGGAGATATAGTCTATTCTTCTTATAATTGATACAAGTTTTAGAATAATTATCAATATTAAAACGAACATCTTTTAAGTAGTCTTCTAATCTTATAGGATTTTTTCCTTTATAAGAATCATTACCTATTTTGGTTTCAGTATTATTATTGCTTTCATATAAAACACACTCTATCTTTTTATATTCCGTTATATCATCACCATTACAATAAGTAATATTAGAAATATAAATAGATGATTTTTTATCATTATAGGCAATACTTCCAGATATTTTAAAGTTAGAACAACTAGAAGTTAAAGTTTTAAATTCAAAATTATGATTATGAAGATAATTATTGTAAATAATAAAAGAAGATAAGACAACTATAATAGATAATAAGATTATAATAATTATTAATTTACTCTTATTAGATTTATTTTTTGAAGAAACTCTTCCTTCTAGTAAATCTTCGATGTTGACATTAAAATCTTTACTTATTTCTTTTAATAAACTTACATCTGGGATATTTTTACCATTTTCCCATTTACTTACGGCTTGATAAGTTACACCATATTTTTCAGCAAACTCAGCTTGAGTTAAGTTGTTTTTCTTTCGTATTACTTTGATAAGTTTTCCGATTTTTTCTTGATCCATATAGTCACTTCCTTACTACTTTTAATCAATAAATACTCTTGGGACACGATTAGATATAGTTGATAATATTTCATAATTAATAGTGTTACATTCTTCAGCTATTTCTTCTAAAGTTATATTTTCATTGTCCCAGATGTAGACATAATCCCCTACTTTTACATCTTTAATATCAGTTACATCAATCATAAAAGAATCCATACAGACTGTACCTACTATTGGAACGATTTTATCTTTGATGATAACTTTTCCTTTGTTAGAAAGATTACGACGAATGCCATCTGCATAACCAATACCAATAGTTGCGATAGTCATTTTCTTTGGAGTTATAAAAGTTCGTCCATAACTTATACTAGTTCCTTTTGGTACTTCTTTTATAAATAAAACATGAGACTTTAATTTAGCAACAGGTCTAAAATCAAGAGTTTTTGGCATATTATCAGCAGGAGGATAACCATATAATAAAATACCTGGTCTTACTAAATTACAAATAGCATCATTGACATTTAAAATACCATTAGATGCTTCAGCATGAATATACTTAATATCTTTATAATATTCCTTTATTTTAGCAACACCTTGTTTAAATAAAGTCATTTGACTATTAGTAAATTCTTGATCTTTATCAGCAGATGAGAGATGAGTATAAACTCCCTCTACTTTGATGTTTTTTGTTGTTTGTAAGAATTTTAAAACATTATCTAGATCTGCAATATTAAAACCAGTTCTACCCATACCTGTTTCTAGTTCTAGATGAATAGTAAAGTTAGATTTCAATTTACTTAGTTGTTCTAGAAAAGAAAGAGAAGCAATACCAGTAGTTACATTATATTTAACTACATTATCTATATCTTCTAAGTATGGTTGGTTTAAGACAAATATTTCATTTTCAAAGCCTAGTTTTCTTAATTCAACAGCTTCTTTTACAATAGCTGTTGCGATTATTTTGAAATCTTTAATAAGAGAAATATTTTTATTTAGATATGTTCCATAACTATTAGCTTTCATGACATACATAATGTCTTTATTAGGACCAATTATCTTTTTTATTTCTTCTATATTATGTTTAAAAGCACTAGTACTTATTTCTAATATAGATTGTCTTTCATTCATATAATATACACCTCATGTTTATAATTATTTGTTTTATTTAATTATTATACCATTATATTGTAATTTATGAATTATTTTTTAAAAGAAAAGAATGGTTTTTTGAGCCATTCTTTGATTATTCAACTATGTAAGGATTTGTAGCAGTTCCATTTCCATCTAATGTTCTTGTACCATTAGCAAGAGAAATTGTAGGTCTAATACCATTTGTACTAGCAACATTTGTAAAGCTTAGAGCACCAGTTGTTGTCATTCTAAAACCTCTGGCATAGCTTATACTAAAGTCGGCTGGAGACATTGTCCAATAGTTTTTGCCAGTATATAAATAATATTTTTCATTGGCAGCACCTCTTCCACCTGCTAACATTACTTCATCGGCAGTTAATAAACCGACTGGGTATTTTAACTTGCCATTACCGTCAGATGAGGCTGAAACTGTAAAACCATCTCGTTGGGAGTTTGAACATTTTACACTTGGTTTATAGATACTCCAGACCCTATTGTAGGTGCCAAAACGTGAATACTCTTTTTTAGCATCATTATCTTTTCCTACTAACGATCCCAGGCTAAATTTTCTATCATTACACCAGATTGTATCTTCTAGTTTGTCGGTATAATTTTGTAAATTTTCTTCATACCAAGTAGTGATTGCATCTTTTATTGGAGAGGTATTGTCATTAGAGAGCATTTCATTTTTTATCGTTTCAATATCTTTTCCATCAGTTAAAGCAAAACAGTAAACATGCGATTGGCTTCCAAAATAGTGAATATAATAGACAGTAGTACAGGTGCCTGTGTCATTAAAACAGCTATAATGGTACTTCGTAGCAACAATATGACTAGATGTTTCCCAGCTAGTGATCTTATAAGTATTGAGTAAAGTATATTTTTCACCATCCCAGGAAATATCATTTCCATACAGACTTGGTGGTGTTTTAGATTCTGACTCATATCTTGTTCCTGACATATAACCGGCGTCTGATGGGGAATTGTAACTTGAATTGAAGACACTTGTACCTATTTGACTATTAGTGCCAGTATTATTACATTGGTTATTTTCATCTGGTAGTCCATTGTATATCATCTTTATTCCACCAGTCTCAGTGGTTCTAACAATCTTCCAACACATATTAGCAAATAATACATTGTTGTTAGAAACGATTCCTCTATAATAATGAACTGGATACTTATCATTTTGAGTTTCAGCCATTGTGTAAACTCCTGAAGTTCTTTCGATTGGTGAGGAATTAAAATCAGTATTAGTATCTAACCCTTTTGAAGAGGACGAAATGTAATCATAAAAAGTAGGAATGGTATAAATAGTTCCATCAGCACTTTTTGATATTGATACTTTTGTCCAAGTAGCCTTCAAAGTTACATCATTAAGAGGCATTATAAAACTATTTCCTATTTTGGTAACTTCAGAAGAGATGATTTCATAACTCTTAAATTTATAACCATTACAGATTGGTGTAGTTTCTGATATTTCTATCACATCATAAGCTATACCTACTGTTGATGGAGGGAGATTACTAACAGTACAATCCGGAGGAGCATTACCATCATAAATAACTTTAGAATAATTAGAAATAATTGGAGTTTCGGTGCTTGTTACTGTTTCTGTTGTATTGGAAATTGTATAGTCAATTTTTGTATTCTTTAATATTTGATATAATCCAGCAACATTCATATATTCATCTTTTAATTTTACCTCAAATGACATAGAAATAGTTGCTCCCGACGAAAGTAGATTCTTTAGATCTGTACTTTCAAAACTCCATGATAATTTACTATCATTGGTAACTATTTTGCCAATATTAGCGGAGGTCTTTTTATTATTAAGAGTGAATTGGTCACTATTAATAAATGTTTCTAAAGTAAAATTAGTATAGGCTGTTGATGCCATATAACTTAGATTTTTATTTAATAGTTCATTAAAATCATTGGTACTAGTAGTAGCGTATGATATATTACTAATCTTTTTTAGGGTAGCATTTACTTTATTACCAACATTATATTGAACAGAATAAAAGTTTTTTATATTCTTATATGTTTCTCTTATTTCTGTATAAACTTTTTCTTCTTTACCGATGTCTTTAGAAGGAATGCCATCAGTAATCATTAAAATATTTAATTCGTGTTCTTGATTATAAGTGGATTTCTTTAAGAATTCATCTAATTTTTCTAAGGCACTATAATAACTTAGGCCTTTGCTTCCGTCTATACTACCATATAGGCTAATATATAAACCAGTATCAGTAGTTTGAAAATCATTTATTAGTTTTGCTTCTGAATTAAATCTTATAACAGCTAAAGTATTACCATCTTGGGCAGAAAGAAAAGCTCTACCAAACATCTGAACTATTCTTTTTAAAGTATCATCACTTAGCGAGTCATCCAAGAGCAAAACTAAATCAACAGCTTTTGATTTGGAAAGTTTTTGAGTAGTGAGACTAAGATCAATCCTAGCGGTTCCTTTTGCTATCCATTTAGCAGTTTCAGTAACTTGCCATGATCCTTCATCAGAACTATAGGCTAAAGCATTTGATTTAATAGTAATGGAACTAACTATACTATCAGTAGCAAATGATACTTGTAAGGCAATTATTAATAAAATTATAATAAGAAAACTGGTAATACTTATTTTCACTACGTTGAGTTTATTTTGTGAATTTATTTTGAAATTTTTCATAAGTTTTGTGCCTTTCTCTAGTTTTATTTTTACAATATTTCTGATAATAAATACTTTTGTTTTTTCTACTATAAACAATGTACAGAGTAAGGATTAAAAACTACAGTCGTAGTTTTTTATTCTATATTTTTCTTTTTATTACTTTATATATTTCCATGATGAAGATTATTATTGTTGATAAGGCAAATAATACTAACATGTGAATTATTGGGATACTTGTTGTTTGTAAGAATTTACTTAGATATGGGATTTCGCTAAATATTATTTGCAAGAATATGGCACCTAAAATACTAAAGATTATAAGTGGATTAGTCTTTAAAGATACTTTGAAAGCTGATTGTTTTTCACTACGACAATTTAGAACATGCATATTTTGCATAAAGACCATTAGAGTCATTATATAACCTCTAGCAGTATCAATTGGCATATGTAGTTTATTTAATAAGTACATCCAAGTTAGAAAAACAATAATACCGATTGCTAGACCTGATATTAACACTTCACTAGCTAAATCTTTGTTGAATAATGTCTCTTTAGGGTCTCTTGGAGGCTCTTTCATGATATTTGATTCAGCTTTTTCAAAAGATAATGCAAAGTCCTGAAGACCATCTGTTACAATATTTAGCCATAATAATTGAATAGCAACTAAAGGCATAGGCATATCTAAAATAATAGCTAGCAAGAAGAATAAGACTTCTGCAACTCCACATGATAATAACATATAGCTGATTTTTCGAATATTACTATAGGCATTTCTTCCCTCTTTGATACCTACAACAATAGATTTAAAGTTATCATCTAGAATTATCATAGACGATGTTTCTTTAGCGACATCAGTTCCTGATCCCATAGCTATACCAATATTAGCAGACTTGATAGCTGGAGCATCATTGACACCATCACCTGTTACAGCAACAAATTCTCCCTGTCTTTTTAGTGATTCAACTATTTCTAATTTATTTAGAGGAGTTACTCTAGTAAAAACTTTTTTAGTTTTAATAAATTTGTCAAAAGCTTTTTTACCTTTTTCTAGATATTCATTTACTTCTTGACCTGTTGTAACTTCTGAATAGTCTTCTACTAGACCTAAATCTTTCGCAATAGAATATGCAGTTAGAGGATGATCTCCTGTTACCATAATAACTTTTATACCTGCTGTTTTACATTCTTTTATAGATTCCTTAGCTTCTTCTCTAATAGGATCAATAAAGGCAACTAAACCTACAAAGTTTAAGTCTTTCAAATTATTTTTATCTTTAGAAGTACCATCAGCAATAGCAATTACTCGATAACCTGAACTTGCTAGATCTTCGTTTTGTTTCTTCAATAATTCTTTATCTATCTTTACTTTTTTATCTTTTACGGTCATAGTAGTACAAAACTCTAAAACTTTTTCTAAAGAACCTTTTATGGTACAATAGTTTTTATCATTTTCTTTAAAGAAAACAGCAGAGTACTTTTTCTCAGACTCATAATTTATACGATCAGTTATTTCAATATTCTTTATATCTACAGAAGCTTTTAGTCCTAAAGCTAGGAATGCTATATCAATGGAGTCACCTACTTTTCTGTAAGAATCATCTATTTTTTCTAGAATAGCTTCATTGTTTAAGACACCTAATTTACTTATATATTTAGCATCTTTTAAATTAGAGTTTTCTCTAGAAATTATTTTACCAAGGTCATTATAGCCAGTTCCTTCAATATCAAAAATACTATTATCAGGTAAAACTATACGTTTTGCGGTTTGTTCATTTACAGTAAGAGTTCCCGTTTTATCAGAGGCTATGACAGTACAACTTCCTAGACTTTCAACGGAGTTTAGTCTTTTAACTACAACATTTTCCTTACTCATTCGATTTGAACCTATGGTTAGGGCCATTGTTAAGGCTAGAGGTAGACCTTCAGGCATTGCTGATACAGATAAAGCAATAACCGATAAGAAAATTTCACTACCAGTCGTTCCTTTAGAATATAAAGCTATAGCAATTATAACAGCAACAACAATTACTAAATAAGTTATTTGTTTAGAAAACTTCTCCATACGAATAGTTAGAGGAGATTTTGTTTCTTCAGTATTATTTACTCTACTAGCTATTTCTCCTATTTCGGTATTAGTTCCTGTTGCGGTTACAATGGCTTTAGCTCTTCCTGTTAGAACACTAGTACCGGCATAAAGCATATTTTTTCTTTCTGCTAAAATAACATCTTTAGTTATTGTTGTTTTATCTTTTTCAACGCTAGTACTTTCACCAGTTAAGATAGATTCATCAATAGATAAATTATTACTTTCAATAAGGCGCATATCAGCACTTATTTTGTCACCAGATTCTAGTAAGACAATATCTCCTATTACCAAGTCACAGGCATCTATTTCTCTAGTTTGTCCGAACCTTAATATTTTGACTTTTTCTTCTATTAATTTAGCTAGAGCTTCAACATTTTTATTAGCTTTCCATTCTTGATAAGTTCCCAAAATTAAATCAACAAAAATTATAAAGAGAATGGCTATGCCATCTATCTTTTCATTTATTAAAAAAGATACAATACTGGCAAAGAGAAGTAATAAAACGATTGGATCTTTTAATTCTCTAAAAAAGATAGTTAGAATAGAATCTTTTTCTTTTTTTGGCAATTCATTTTTACCATATTTTTTTAATCTAGCTAAGGCTTCTTCATTAGTTAGACCTTCTTCATTACTTTTTAAGATTTCAAGTACATCTTTAGTATCTGTACTATGCCATTTTTTTAGTTCCATATAATCACCTGTTATTTTTTTGTTTTTTTGATTTTTGTTCAATTAAGTCTTTATAAAGATAATATGCATCATCGACCATACTATCCCAACTTTTATATAAATCTCGATAAGCATTTTCTTTTACTTCATTATATAGTTCTTTGTTTTCTAAAATTTCAATTATTTTATTAGAATAATCATCAACAGAATCTTTAGATAAATAACCATTTACATTATTAGTTACAGTTTCGGCAGTAGCCGTGTTTTCCAGGAAAACAGTTGGTGTTTTTTGAGAGGCAGCTTCTATTTGAACAATAGATGAAGAGTCATATTTTGACGGAAAAAGCATAAGATCAGCTCTACTATAGTAATAAGCTAGTTCTTGACGATTGGTTATTTTTCCACACATAATTACTTCTTTAGTTAAACCTAATTCAGATATTTTTTTCTTTAACTTATCTTCATCTTGACCAGAGCCTACAAATAACATTTTCCATTTTAAATCAGGCTTTTTTATTTTTAGTAGTTTTAATGACTCAACAATAAAAAAAATATTTTTTAAAGTGTTAATTCTACCCACAAATAAAAATACTGTTTCATTTTCACCTATTTTGTGTTTTTCATTTATAAAGGTGTGTGCTTTTTCAATATCAGAAACCAACTCCATTTCGGTAGCATTGTTCATTACCTTAGGGAGACACTTATAATGATATTCATCATGAAATATTCTGGCTACTTCATTATTAACAGCCCAACAAGTATCACACTCATTGTATGTTTTAATAAATTTATTAGTTAGCTTGGTAGCAATATATTCTGATTTAAATGCTTTTTTAAAGTCTTGTTTAAATTGACTATGCATGGTAGCAACACAAGGAATATTATGTCTTTTAGCATAATTTAGGCCAATTCTTCCGAGAGCAAATGGGGAGTGAATATGAACAATATCCAATTTATATTTTTCTAGTTCTTGCTTAAATTTAGAATCTACTTTTGGGATAGGAATGACATAATCTTGAAATAGAAACTTTAGAGATTTACATCTTACAATTTTATAAGGAAAGATGGAATCATCATAAGAAGTTTTTTTATAATCAGGAACAAAGACAATGACATTAGCATATTTAGTAAGACGTCTTGCATAATTGTCGACAACCATATATACACCATCTATCATAGGATAATATGAGTCATTGAATATTCCAATAGTTAGTTTATTATTCATAGATGTTCCTTCTTTCTTATGATTTCTTTTTAGTAGTTATAGTATTTTTAGGCATATAAATACCTAGAAGAATGTTAAATAGTTTTATCAGTTTATCTTTTGTTTTAGACTTAGCAGGAAGTTCACGAACTAAGTTAATACAAGTAAGAATCTTTTTTATAGTGACAGTTTCTGTATTGGTAATGTTTGATTTTTCTAAAATAGCGAAGATAGAAGCGACAAATTCTCTTATGTCTTCTTCGGTGTTGTTTTCAAGGAATTCTTTAGTAGCTTTAGAAAAGTTTAGACTACTTTCGCTTTGGGTAGCAGGTATAAAATAGCTACCAAAACATTGCCATGATATAGCATGATGTTGGAGAATTCCTTTCATACTACTTTGAACTACAAAGTAATTAGGTTCTGAATATAGTAACATACCAATAATACTTACTTCAGGAGTAAATTTCTTAATTTTAGGTAGAAGTTGGCGATACTTTTTACTGAGAAATTCTTTTTTTCGCATACCTGGACCATCAAAGTCATAGACAGTTACAATTCTTTGTCTAATATCATCTGTTGTTTCCATAGCCGCAACAACAGCTAGATTTCCACCTTTTGAGTGACCTCCAACATAAATCTTTTCATGATTTTTAGCTTCATTATTTAGATAATGGATTGCGAGAGTTTGACTTGGAACAGGAAATTTATTTGATAAATCAAAGTCTTCACGCCAACCAGACATATATTCATTAGTTCCTTCATAGGAAATATAAATCCAATCATTGTAGGAGAACGTTATAGCACCAAATTGTTTTTCAGTATCAACGACTCTAGAATAATTAAGCATAATAATATCTTTAAAACGTGGAGAACTTTTTACATAGCCTAAAAGATTATGAGCATACTTATAGACATTCTTTTTACTTTTGATTTTTTCATTTGTTACAACATTAAAATAATTTCTACTAACCTTTTCGATAGTATTAGGTAAAGTACTAATAACTTCACTGAAATTCAAATATGATAGTTCTGCTAAAATTAGAGCATCAACATCATTGAAAGGAACTTCAGAAAAAGATTTATCTCCATAATATTTACAATAATCAATAAAATTTGCCATAATACCATCACTCCTATTATCATTATAACATTTAGCAAATAAAAAGATAAAGTATTTTTACTTTACCTTTTACTATTTATTACAACTTGATGTACAAATGCTTTTTTCACAGTCACGCATCATACATCTTAATTTTTCTTTTAAAGCAGCTAAATCTTCATTCTCCCAATACTCGTCTGGTGTTTCATAACCTTTTGTATCCCAAGCAGTTTCATCATCAAAGCCAACTATTTTACCATCTTTAATAGCAATTACTGCTGGTACATAAAGTCTTTTATTTCCCTCTTCATCATTTTGTAAGTAGTCAGATAATATTTCTACTATTTTTTGATATTCAGTAGTATTATTTTTACGTTCTTCTAAAACATTTAGGTAATAGATTTTCTCCACTTTCATTTCCTTAGCAATTTCATTCAAATATGGAACATATCCTTTACACCATGGGCATTCTGGAAAACCTAAATAAACAACACCTGTTCCTTTTTCTAAAATATTGATAATTTGTTCTGGATTGCGATAAACAAAAACATTATCAATAACTTTACCAGATTTATCTTTCAACTTATATTCTTTTGCAAATTTTTCACTATCAGTTAATTTGTTATCTTTATTAGTATCAGTAGACTTATTATTCCTAGGATATAGACAAAGTACGGCTACTGCTGATAAAGCGATAACTGCTAGTATTATAAATCCTCTTTTTTTCATTTTACTTCTCCTTTTCTTTTAATTTACCACTTCAGTTTACTAGATAATTTATACTTTTTCAATAAACTTAGAGTTGAAAAAAACTCAACGGAAAGTTGAGTTTAAGTCTTAGTGATATTTATAATACCTTTTTGATAATTAGTTGGAGCGTAAATAGTATATAGTTTTAAAGGTTTATAACCGATATTGGTAATATTGTGATAAGTACTAGTTGGAATTAGGATAGCATAGTTAGAATTTGTTTCTTTTCTGAAGGATAAATCATTTGGAGTTGGTCCTAATTCTACTAGGCCTCTTTCTTCCTTTAGTTTTAGGAATTGATCAACTTTAGGATGAACTTCTAAACCAATATCACTATCAACTAGAATACTCATTAGAGTTAGTTGAAGATTATTTCTAGTCCAAAGAGTTGTTCTATAGTTTTCATTTTCTTCTGTTCTTTTTTCAATATTAATAGTACTTGGTATTGGTCCTAAATCAGTTCATATTGTTTCGATACTGATTATGATAATACGAATAAAGTTTATAATAGTTATATGGACTATTATAATTATTTTGGTGATAATTCATATTGTTTTTTCCTTTATATAGTTTATTCAGCAAAAGAAAAAAAGCTAAAAAAGAAAAAAATTAATCTTTCATATTTAACTCTTTTTGATATAAGTTATAATCTTGTTCAGTAAAGCAAGAAAAGATAACATCAATGTTTTCAGAAGAATACTTTTTGACAGCATTAAGAGCAACTTTTACAGCTTCTTCTTTAGGATAGTGATATATTCCAGTACTAATGCATGGAAAAGCTATAGATACTTTTTCTAGGTTATTTTCTTTTCGATAGTTCTCGGCTAAAAAGAGACTATTTTTATAACAGTTACTTAAGAGGATTGCTTCATTATGAGTACCATCAAAATAAATTGGTCCAACAGTATGGATTATTCTTTTAGCTTTACAATTATAACCAAGTGTCATTTTAGCTTCGCCTGTTTCACAACCATTTAATTTACGACATTCTTCTAAAAGTAAGGGACCGGCTTTTTTATGGATTGCTCCATCAACACCAGAACCACCTAGTAAAGATTTCTTAGCGGCATTGACAATAATATCAACATCCAAATCAACGATGTTTTCTTTAGTTATAGTAATAGACATTACTTTTTCTTATCCTTTTTAATTGGTTCTACTTCAGCTTTTTTAATTTTAGCTTTCTTATTGTTTACTTTTATAGTTTTAGCTGGTTTTTCTTTAGCTTTAGCCTTGGCCTTTTCTTCTTCAATATCTTTTTTCTCCATAACAGCTCTTACGATGTATAGGCCACCTAAAAAAATTAAAATTACGCCAAAAATATAATATAGAGGTATACTTCCTTTGATTGCGGCAGCTAGATAAAATATTCCTGCTAGGAAAAATAAAATTGCACAAATAATACTTCTTTTCATAACTTTCTCCTATTCCTTATTTATTTTATTATAGCATAATAACTATTTGTTGCATATTCAAAGTTTATAAAATATCATGTACTAAAAATTATACTTTGAAGTAATTTTGTTATATTTTTAGCAAATTATTACGCCATAGCGTATTTTTTTATTGTTTTATTGATTTATTACACTAGTAAAAAAGAAGTCCTTATGAGACTTTCTTCCACATTATTGTTAAAACATTTAAGATTGCTAGTAAAGTTACACCAACATCGGCAAAGACTGCCATCCAGATTGTACTTATACCAAATATTCCTAATAATAAAACAATAAACTTTACGATAAGAGCAAAAATAATACTTTCTTTTGTTTTACGTTTAGTTAGTTTAGAAATGTTATGGGCAACTTTTATTTTAGATAAGTCATCTTCCATAATAACAATGTCACTAGCTTCGATAGCTGCATCACTACCAAGACTACCCATAGAAACACCAATATCTGATGTTTTAATGACTGGAGCATCGTTGATACCATCACCAATAAACATAACTAGTCCTTGTTTTTGATATTCTTTTATTTTTTCTACTTTATCGATTGGTAAAAGATTGTTGTAGTAAGTATTTATTTTTACTTCATGAGCAATTTCTTTAGTTATATCTTCATTATCTCCTGATAAAATCATGATATCTTTAAAATCTTCTTTTAGGGAACTAAGAGCATAACTACTTGTCTTTATACGATCTGATATAACAATATATCCGGAATATTCATTATTAATAGAAACATAAATAATAGTACCTATAGCTTTTTCATTAGGTAATTCTATTTTGTTTTCTTCCATTAGTTTTTTATTACCAATTAATAGTTCTTTATTTTTTATAGTACAAGAAATACCTTTACCAGAATATTCTTTATGATTAGTAGATTTTTCTAATGGTTCTTTACAATAATTAACTATAGCCTTAGCAATAGGATGGATTGAATTTGCTTCAGCTGAGGCAACTAAAGTTATAAATTCTTTTTCTTTTAGAGTTTTACTTTCGACTTTAGTTACTTCAAAAACACCTTCAGTAATAGTACCAGTTTTATCTAAGGCAAGGTAGTCAATATCTGCTAAAGATTCTAGTTCTCTACTACCCTTTATTAAGATTCCTTCTTTACTAGCTCTACCAATACCTGAGAAATACCCTAGTGGTACTGATATAACTAAAGCACAAGGACATGAAGTTACTAAAAATACTAAGGCTCTATAAATCCAAGTCTTGAAATCTCCTACTATTAGAGATGGAACTATAGCGATAATAAGAGCAGATATAACGACTACTGGAGTATATATTTTAGAGAATTTACGAATAAAGTTTTCAGTATTAGTTTTCTTGTTATTGGAGTTTTCAATTAAATCGATTATTTTATTAGCAGTAGATGTTTTATAAGTAGATGTAGCTTTTACTTTTAAAATTGAATCTTTATTGATTGATCCTGAGATAACTTGATCATCGATGGTTGCTTTTCTTGGAGTTGATTCTCCAGTTAGAGAAGATGTATCTAAGTAACTTGTTCCTTCGATAACAATTCCATCTAGGGGAACTTTTTCTCCTGGTAAGACAACAAAGATGTCATCTACTTTAGCTTTTTTAATAGATACTCTTTCTATTTCATCATCTTTAAATAAATTAACTGTTTCACTACGTAAGTCCATTAATTTAGTAATAGATTTTTTACTACTTGCAACAGCAGCATCTGATAAGTATTCACCTGTTTCAAATAAAAGCATAACCATTACGGCTTCCATATAACTACCAATAGCGAAAGCTCCTAGAGTTGCGATAATCATAAGGAAGTTTTCATTAAAAATATCTTTTTCTTTTAAGTTTTCGAAAGCCTCAATATATATTTCATGACTTATAAATACATAACTCACTACTAAGACTATTGTTTTGATTGAAGTTGGTAGAAAAAGAGCAATTATAAAAAGTAGTGTACTTATAATTATTCTTATTAAGTCTTCATTTAAAACTTTTTTCATTACATTACCTCCGATATATGTTCTAAGCCATATTTTAAAATTATTTTTATATGATCATCACTTATACTGTAATATACATTCTTCCCTATTTTATCGGTTTTTACTAAATTAGATGCACGTAAGTTTTTTAATTGGTGTGAAATTGCGGATTGAGTCATATCAAGTAGTTCACTTATTTCATTTACACATAATGGTTTATTTAAAAGTGCATCTAAAATTCTTAGTCTTGTTTGGTCCCCAAATATCTTATAGAACTCACTAAGACCATATAAAAGTTCTTTACTATGCAGTTTCATAATTCACCTCTACATATGATTAATTGTTCATATATTCATGATAACATAGGTATATGTTTAAGTCAAGAAAAAAGCATCCAAATGGATACTTTACGTATAGTTAATTTTGTAGTTGTTTTTTCTTGCTAGTGATAGTATATGTTATAGTTGCAAAAAGGATTATTAGAAGACCTATTCCAATATAGATAATAGTACCTTTTCCACCGGTTAAAGGTAGTGCACTTATTTCAGGAACTTCTATTTCTACTTTGTAGTAACCATCGGTATCACTATCTACAGCTCCTGATATTTTTACTTTCATGGCAGTTGTAGTAGCAAGATTATAGCCAGAGACTATTTTAGTATTTTTTAGGTAATAAGTTCCTTCGGCTACTCCAGCTAATGTTCCTTTACCAGATGAGTCTGTTGTGATTGTACCAACTTTTTGAGTTAGAGCAGAATCCTTGTATACATCAAAGGTCATATCTGATAAAAGTGTTGATTTATCACCCTTCTTGTAAGCAAGTAAGTCAATACCATATGTGTAGATGGTTGTGTAAGTGTAGTATGGACTTAATCCTATGTCACTGTCACTGTATACTCTCGTTTTCATAACAAGCCCAGCCGTATTTTGATTTCCCGAGGTACCAATAACAGCATTTTCATTTAGAATTAAGCTATAATTAACGGTTACGACATTGCTAGTTAAATATTCTGTAGCTATCTGTATTGTTACTACAGTACCTCCTAGGGACTCGGACCATGTTGGGTCTGGTATTAGTATGGTTGCGACTATATTTCCATTTTCATCGGTTACCGTTCCATCTGACTGTGTCGTTAAAATTTTGTCACCATCTTTTACAATAAACTTTTCAAAGGTCGGAAGATCAAAAATTGGATCCACTACATCACCTAATAAATAGTATGCCCTACTGGCATTTGTGGGAAATAAAGGAACTGTAGCAACCATAATACAAGGAACGTCATCACCTATACTATAACTTCCAGATACCTCCCCTATTTTACCAAGGTATTTTATGACTGTTGGATCACTTGCTTTGGCGTTTATTGTGGCATCAGCAATTTGCCAAGTACCATCAGTTGGTATAGGAGTTAAATTGCCAACCATTACTGCATAAACTCTTTCTGCAGAATATGGGAGAACCAAATAAACTCCTGACATTAATTCGGCAGTGGCCGTTTTTTTGGATATAGCCATAGTATCAGTGCTAAAAGAGTTATTCTTATATAAGTATGTTGCGTATTTACTGACTAGTTTATCTAAAGTTGAAGTTGTCTGAGTTGATCCTGATGTAATATCACCAGATGTTAAATTATAGTAATCAGAGATGGTTAAGTTTTTATAAATGTCTGATTGAGATAAAAAATTTTTAAAATGATAAGTAAATTCATAAGTTACAACATTAGATGATTTGTTGTAGTAAACATCTAATATTTTGATAGTTCTCAAATCATCAGCATCTGATACATTATTAATAGTTAGTAGTCCTTTATCCATTACTATATAACTATCGGGATCGGTTGTTCCTTTAGTTGTTCCTAAAGTTAGAGCACTTACATCTATGAAAAGACAAGATATTATAACAATCACTAAGGCATATAGAGGCCTTTTAAAGCCAACAAAAAGAAGCCAATTTGAAATCGACTTCGTGTTTATATATTTTAAATTTTTACCTAGTAATCCTGTCTGTCTGTCTGTCTGTCTGTCTGTCTGTCTGTCTGTCTGTCTAAGGATAGATTTTTTTAGTTTATTTGTCAACATATTTATCACCATCTTTAGTATTTTTCTATATTAATTATACTATTTTTGAGGATGTTATTCAATGGTTTTTATTAGACAATTTTTGTTAATTTTAATGTTAAAGTAAAGTTATCATTCTGATTATTTGTAACATGGTTGATAGGATAAATATTTTTGAGGCAAAGATTATATTAGTTAAGTGTTTATTTATTTCATCGTTATCATCCTTTACTAAGGCAATAGCTTTAGTATTTAAATCAAATAAGATATTTTGATATACTAAAATTGTAACAAAGAAGATAATACCTATTTTAGCATCCATACTTGTTTTTATTACTAAGGCTATGATAAGAGAAATTATAGGAGTAAAACTTAAATAATAAAAGTATGGGATTACTTTACTTAGATATTCTAGAGAATCTTCTTTTAATTTAGAATAGCCTGATAATAAATAAGCAATACTTAGAGAAAAATAGGATTTAGAGGAATAAGTTTTTTCCTTTAACTTGATTATTTTTCTTTTTAATTGATATTTACTTAGAATATTATCTTTACTTTCTACAAGGCGAAGACCATTATCTTTTTTAGTTAATCTTATTACAGCTTCAGCAGCTGTTTCACTACCTTTTTTACTAGTTAGAGATGTTATAAGTACTAAGAAGTAACATAGAATTGTTAAGGCAATACTTATGATTAATAAAATATCTGACATATTATTTTCTCCTTTCAATAATTAATAGAAATATAAAACTAGTTAGACCTAGAATACTTAATAATAAACCTTCTTTTTGGTATGGTGACTTATAAGTTATTTTTATATTATGACTACCCTCTTGTAGTTTAAAACCTAAGAATGATTTGTTTACTATTTCTTTTTCGACTACTTGGTCATCAACAAAGACTTTGAAACCTTCATCATAAGGAATACTAGTTACAAAATAACCAGATGATTTCATATCGATGGTTCCTTCGATGTTATCTCCTAGACTTTTTTCTTTATTAACAATAAAAGTACTTTGTTTATCGATTACCTTAGAAATATATTTATAATTTAATTTATAAGTTTCAATATTACCTATTTTATAAGTACCTTTATTAAATTTAATAACTAAACTATTTAAATCATTATTACTAGATATAACATAATGAAAGACATTATTGTTGTTTTTATAAGTCCAAGTCTTACAAGTCTTTACATTACTTATATTATTGATAGTTATACGAAGATCGCCTTCTTTACAACTTTGTTCATTTAATAGTTGGACATTTAAAATTAAAATATCATCTTTTAGAGGAGACTTTAAATCTAAGATTAATTTACCATTCTTCTTACTCTTTATTAGAATATAATCCTTTTCATGTTTTATAGTTAGATTTTCTTGTTTAGCAATGGTTGTTTCTAAATCTATTTTTCTAGTTATCTTAGACTTTTTATAATTAGTCTTATCTTTAGTTACTACTCCAGATAAGAGTTTTTCAATATTTTCAGGATATGATAGTTTATCAAATTCCTCTTCACTAGTTATTTTATTAGTACCATAAAATAAAGGTAAGACATTATCATTTTTATAAAAGTCTTTAGCAATTTTTTCATAACCTATTGGAACTTGATCCTTAGAATAGATATATTTAATACCCATAAATGTTTGAAATAAAATATCATTATTTTGAGCTAGCATTAAATTATTTCTATAAGATAAAGCATTTTTAAAAGTATCCTTATAAAACTCTTTATATAAAGGATTAGATACTGATGAATAAACAGAATTTTGATTATAACCTATTTCATAAATTCTATTTATATTTTGAAGAGTATTATTTAAATTGTTGAAACGAACAAGGTCTTTTTCTTCAGATAAGATTTTACTTATACTTTTTGTTAAATCAATATTTTGATCAGTTATTGGCATATAAATATCATTATAATTAGAAATATTAAAGGTTATAACTGGAGATAGTAAAAGAATAAAAACATAGAGTTTTTCTTTTACTTTAGAAGTATTATATAGATAAGTTAGGATATTAAATACTAATAAATCTAAATAGATACTTGGATTATTATATTTAGTTATAAGGGATAATAAGGCAATTAAACTAGAAGCAATTAAAAGATTCTTAGAAGAGACTTTTTTAGATAATAAAGCAGTTATAAATTGATATAGTAAAATGCATACTAGAGGTATAAATGGGATAAAGACTTTATTTCTAAAATAGAGATTTCCATTTAGAAGATAAACAACGATAGGAATATTTGTTAAGACGATTAGAGTTATACTTAGAAATAAATTATTTTTCTTCTTGGAAAGTAAGCCAAATACGATTGATAGGACACTTATAATAGTTAAGCCCATTGAATAATTATCATAAAGATAGGCATCAACATTAAACTTAGGGATTAATCTAGTTAGCAATAACAGATTGGAAGTGGTTGGTATTTTAGTACGTCCTGTTTTTAAAGTATAATATGTTGGTAAAAGAAGAATAGCAGCTGATACAATAGCAATTATAATAGGAATTAAAAATAAAGAGCCTTTCTTAAGAAAGTCTTTTAGATTAAATTCTTCATTTAGTTCTAAATAATGATAAACGGCATAAATACAAATTACTAAAATACTAGGTATTGAGTAATAATAACTAGTCATGATAATCATGAATATAGAAAATGCTGCTACGGACATCTTGCCTTTTTCTAAATACTTATCGACACCTATTAGAGCTAAAAAGAGAAATGGGAGATAGTTTACAAACATAAAATGTTTATGTAAATGATATAAGATGGGAGCAGAAAATATAATGAATAAACTAGTTAGAAAGGCTACTCTTTTAGTCGTTTTTGTTTTGAAAAAATAGTACGCTAAAAGACTTGTACTTATAAATATAAGACAGTTTAAGCCTATTATATAATCTTTCATACTTATGAAAGGTAAAAGATAAGATATTAAAAGTAAAGGGCTTAAAAAGCCATAGTAAGAGAAATTATAAATATTTTGTCCAGCACCAATAGATAAGGCAAAACTTGGAAATAAGTTTAGAGTTTTATAGAAGAGTTTTCTAAAGTAATCTGGAAATATTATATGTTGAGTTGACCAATCAATACTACTTCCAAAAATAGAGTTATCTGGTATTACTAGAAGTATTAAAAGAATGGATAAAACTGTTAAAATTAGGTAGTTTGAATCAAACCCTTTTTTTCTTTTTTTATTCACTTTTGGTCTTAACACTTTCTAAAGCTTTAGAGAATTGATCAGCACAAGATGTATCTCTGAAGCCACATTTTATTCCAGATAGTTTCTTTATGACATCTTCTACTTTTTCACCTTCAACAAGTTTACTAACAGCTTTTAAATTACCGTTACACCCTCCAGTAAAGCTTACATTATAGATACGATCATTTTCAATATCAAAATCTATATTAGTAGAACATGTACCTTTAGTTTTATAACTATACTTCATATTATCTCTCCTTGGTTTTAGTGTATTTATTTATAATTTCATCAACAATATCATCGACATCGTCAACTATTTTATCTCTATCAAATATAGTAAAAATTAACAAGAATAGCATGACTAAAATCATTAATAATACTATAAATAAAGGTATAGAAAAGTTATCTTTACGAGACATGGTTGTATCTAAGTAGCTATTTGTTAAATAAGTTTCAAAGTTTTCATCGGTTATAACTATTTCATTTTCGGCTGGCATAAAATTAGGTAAATTCTTGATTGCTAGAGCTTTTAATTCTTTATTTATGATGACTGGGTAACCATATACTTTTATTTTTTCTGGTACTTTAGTTGTTCTTTCATAAGTGTAGTCAATTATATCTTTATATTTTTGATAGTCACTAGCGTTTATAGCAATTAAATAAGTATGCCATTGACCGGTATCTTCTTCTTCAATTACAAAGTGAATTGATTTTTTATTAGTTGAATAATAAGCAAACTTTTCAGACATTTTAGATATTTCAATATAAGAATATTCATCCATGTCACTTATTTCTTCCCAGGGCTTAATAGTTTCTTTTTCTTGGAAGATTCTATAAGCACAAACGGAAAGAACAGTCATCGCTATTAAATATACTAAGCATAAAAATAATTTTATAAATATACGTTTCTGACTATTTTTCTTTTTCTTTTTTTTCATATGTGTACTCCTACTGCTAGATTAGTCTTCGGCTTTTTTAGGACTTAAGATAAACTTTTCTGCTAATTTGTATTGATCTCTATTTTTTATATATAAGTAGCCAATAATTGAGAAAACTACAGCTCCAACAAAATTTACAAATAAATCTTTTATGGTATCTATTAAGCCAATATCTAAATAACCATTTTCAATGACAGTTTGTTTGGTATTATTGTCACTATAAATAATTGTTTTATTGATGTTATCTACAACTATAGGGATGTTTTCACCAGTTGGGTTTAGAGTAACTGATGATACTTTGGTAACAATACGATCTTTTTGCATGTCTTTAGTTAAGATTTTATCAATAGAAAACTCAGCAAATTCCCATAAGATACCAATGGTCATGGAAAAACAAATAGAAACTAAAGCGACAAAAGAAGCTGACATATCTAAATGGACATATTTGTTTCTATTTAAAATATCAATTAGAGAAAAGCCAATAGCGGCACAAATAAAACCATTTATAGTGTGAAGCATACTGTCCCATTCTTTTATAAGACCATAAAAATTTGATATTTCGCCTAGTATTTCGGCAGCGAAGATAAACATATAGACAATTATTTCTAGAGTTGATGGTAGTTCTATTTTGAACTTTTCAGATATTAAGGTTGGTAAAGTGAAAAGAAGTAGTGTTAAGACACATAGTAAAACATTTTCCCAATTACCTTTCATACCTTGAGCAACCATACAGACAATTACTAAAAATCTTAAAATCAAATAAACTCTAATTGTCTTTTTAGATTTGGTATTTTTAATTTTCTTTTTTAACTTCTTAAACTTCATATTATTTTCCTACTCTTCCTCAAATAATCTTTTTATATTCATCTTGGGTAGTAACATTTTCATTTTATTGGTAACACTAAACTTAAAGGAAAGTTTTGGTGTTTTATACTCTTCTCCATCAATACACCATGATACTTTTGGAGGATCAATAAATTCCATTTCAAAATTATCTGTTTGATAATATGTTACATTGGAAATGTTCTTTAAACTATATTTACTTAGTTCAAAGAAAGCTTTTAACATATCTTTTTTAGTTTTTAAAGGAATTAAAGCAACTTCAAACATACCATCATTTAATTTGATATCATCACAGTAAATATCGTTCATACCAGCAACACGAGAGGTATTGGTAATAAAGATATAAGCAAAATTTCCGATATATTCTTTACCATCTACTTTATACTTTATGTCATAAGTATTTATCTTATTGCGAAGTTGTTTTAAACCATACATGATATAAGCTATTTTTCCATACTTCTTTTTTAGTTCACGTGGAGTATTATAAGACATATCAATGTAGTCTCCTAGACAACAAACGTATAAGAATGGCTCTTCATCCATATAACAAACATCAACTTTTTTTATGGTTCCGGATAAAATTAATTCTAGATTTTTTTCATAATTATTACTTAGGCCATATAAGTGCCCAACATCATTTGTCGTTCCCATAGGAAGATTCGCAAGAGTTAATGGTTTAGTTCTAGACATATTACCAGTAACTACTTCATTTAGAGTTCCATCTCCGCCAGCACTTATGACTAAATCTATATCGTTTGGAAGATTTTTAACTACTTCAACGGCATCTTTTTGATGTTTAGTATATTTTATTTCAGCATCATAGCCATATTTTCTTAAAATATCATAAATTTTTTTTTTACTGCCTATTTTTTTTACTTTGCCTGATTCAGGATTCATAATTATTATGCATTTTTTCATAAATACGGTGTCTCCCTTCATTAGTTATATTATACCATTTTTTATAATTTTTACTAGTAGGTAAAATAATCCTTTCATTTATGGAAAAACATGATATACTTTATTATAGAGGGTGGTTCATTATGATAAATAAAAATAATAGTCAAAGAGACTATAACATGGATTTACTTAGGATACTTGCTGCTCTTATGGTAGTATTTATCCATGTTTCAGCTCATAATTTTATTGATACACCAACTAAAAGTATTGAATGGCTTAGCTATGATATGTATGATAGCATAGTTAGAAGTGCTGTTCCAATATTTTTAATGATTTCAGGAGTATTTTTTTTAAACGATAAAATTCAAAGTAATTTGAAAAAACTATATACTAAGAATATTTTTAGATTAGTTTTAGTATTTGTGATTTGGTCTTTTATATATGCTCTATTTTGTGTGTATACTAAGAGAATTGATACTGGTAGCTTTTTAAGCTCTTTGATAACTGGACATTTTCATTTATGGTTTATGCCAGTTATAATAGGTATTTATATTATTTCACCCTTTATATATAGATTTATAAAGAATAGTGATGAGAAAATTTTTAAGTACTTTTTAATTATATTTATTAGTTCTTCTTTATTAAAAACTATTTCATACTTACAATTCTTACCTTATTATGAATATATTACATTATTTTTAAAGTTATTACCTATAGATATTATTTGTAATTATTATAGTTTTTTTATATTAGGTTATTTCTTATATAATTATAAAGTTTCAAAAAAATTTACTAAAAGTATTTATATTCTTTCTGTAGTTAGTGTGTTTCTCTGTTTTATAGGGTGTTACATATTATCTAGATATTTAGGTTATAATAATTCTGATTTAATGAAAGATTTTTCAATATTTACTGTTATTGAAGCGATGGGAATATTCTTATTTTTTAAGAATCATAACTTTGCTGGTAAGAGTGTATTTAGTAAGAGAGTTACTGATATATCTAATTGTACATTGGGTATTTATATGATTCATATGTTAATAATGTATATATTATTTGATTGTAATTTAATTCAGATTAGATCTTTTAATACTATTTTATCGGTACCAATTATTTCTATCTTGATATTTGTAATATCTTTAGTAATTGTTTATTTAATTAAGAAAATAAAATTTATTGGAAAATGGTTATTTTAAAGGGACAATTTAAAGTCCTTTTTTAGTTAGAAAAAAAGAAATATTAATTATTAGTTAATATTTCTTTTTCCCATAGGTCATTTATTTTTTCAATACTATAATTTGATACTTTTTCTAAAGACTTTTTACTATATTTAGTAAGTTCTTTTTTATTATTTAAAAGTTCTATGATCTTATTAGCCATTTCTTCTTTATTACGATCTTTTATGAGGATTCCGGTATCATTTCCTAGAAGTTCTCTAGCACCTGATGCACTATCAAAAGAAAGACAAGGTAAGCCATAGTGCATGGCTTCTAATAGGACTAAGCCAAAACATTCACTAATACTTGGCATAACATAAAGACTAGAATTTACATAAGCATTTTCTAAATCTTTTCCTTTAACAAAACCTAATAGTTTTACTTTTTTTTCAAGCTTTAGATCTTTTATTTTCTCCTCTACTTTACTTCTTAAATAACCATCTCCACAGATAGTTAAAGTAATATCCTTATCTTTTTCAGAAATTATTTTCATGACTTCTATTAAGTCTTCAAAGCCTTTTTCAGGAGATAATCTACCTACAGAAACAATATTTTTATTGTTTAACTTAGAAGTAATTTTACTATCAATTACAACGGGATTAGGAATCAATACACATTTAGGATTAACCATATCCTTATAATAATCATATAACTCTTTAGTACATAATATAAAGTAATCAAAATTAGTAATAGATTTTACTAAATCATTAATGTACTTTTTATCATTATTATGATGATTATGTTCTGTTGCTATTTTGATTATATCTTTTTTAGCATACTTGTTTACGATTTTATTATGAAAAGTTCGTGTGGTGATGAGGTAATCAGTATCAAGATTTTGAACGGCTTGTTTATTTAACTTATAAGATAATTTCTTTATTTTAAGACGTCTTGATGCTTCTTTTATTATTTTTAAGAATTCTTTTTTCTTTAATAATTCTTTTATACTTAGATCTTTTAAGTCATCTTCGATAAGATATCTTATTTTTATTTTATTAGAAAATTCAAAGGCTGGTTTAGGTTGAAATTTATAGGTACAGATAATTTCTACATCATATTTATTTTCAAACATCTTACATAAATAGGAAATGTATTTTTCAATACCACCATAATCCAAATGAAGGGCAAGGATAGTTATTTTTTGCATCTTTTAAATACCTTTCTATTTATTAATTCTATATTTTCTTTAAAACTTCTTTTGAAAGTTCTTTTAAGAATACCCTGTATCTTATCGATTTTGTGTCTATTCTTTATATTTATAATTTTGCAAGTAGTTTTAAAGATTTTATTTGGGTATTTTTCATTAAGCAGTTTCTTTAAATGTTTATAAGCTTGATCATAGCCAGCATTATGCGTTGTTTCTAACATATATAGATAAAAATTATATTCACTTCCATATAATTTTTCTTTTTCTTTTTTAGGAAGTGTATCTACTAATTCTATCCATAGTTCATTTCCTTCACGTTTAGTGTTAGGACTTAAATAAGTTGTTTGATTACGATGTTGACGAGATTTTGCTAGGACTTTAGGAATATGTTTTAACTTGTAACCTTTATTTAACATTTTATACCATAAATCATAATCCTGAGTACATCTTAGACTTTCATCAAAATCTCCACAATTATCAAAAGCATCTTTAGGGATAAGAAGAGTTATACCATTTAAATTACCTTCAAAAAGTGGAAAGTAACTACTATTTTCAACTTTTTCATGTTCAAAAGTAATATTATTCATAAAAACGCCGTGTTCATCAATTGTACAAAAGTCACTGATAGCAATAGTTTTAGTAGTATTTTTTAAAGCCTTTACTTCTTCTTCTACTTTAGTTGGAAAATATTCATCATCGTGACTTAACCAGGAAAAGTAGTCACCTGTCATCTTTTTAATAGCAAGATTTAGGGCTGTTGATACTCCGCCATTTTCTTTTTCATAATATTTAATTTTATTACCATATTCTTTAGCGATCTTTTTTGTTTTACCATCATCTTTACTTCCATCATTGACAACTATTACTTCAATGTTTTTATAAGTTTGATTTAAGGCACTATCAATGGCATATCTCATGTAATCAGCACCATTATATACAGGAATTACTATACTTACTTTTGGATCATTTTTACTCATACTTCTATCTTCCTTTTTTACTGATTTTATTTAGTATTTTTTTAGGTACTCTAAATGGATAAATACAGATTTCTTTAATAGCTTTTTTAGCACCATATGTTTCATATTGATACTTTACTTTATTAGAAAATCTCTTTAGAAGTCCACCATTACTTTGTTGGGTACTTTGAATATATCTTATATTTCTATTAATATTCTTTATAGTTTTATCAAATATTCCCATTACATCACTTGCTGGTAACATTTCTTTAATGTTAGTTTCAAAGTTATCTTCTAATATTGACTTAATTAATTTTTTCCATTCAGTAATAATGACGCTTTCTTCATATTCTTTAGCTTTTTTCAAAATATTCTTTTTCATAGTAGTCATTTTAGTATTATCACTAAAGTACTCAACTATTTTATTAGCCATTTCATCAACATCATAGGTATTTATTAGGTAACCATCTACTTCATTATCAATTATATCACGTAGTCCTAAAATATTGAATGCTATTGTAGGGATACCGAAAGTTGCGGCTTCAGTTATTACCATTCCAAAACCTTCACTTTGACTAGTTAGTATTAAAAGACTAGCATCTTTATAGTACTTTTCAACATTACTTGTTTCTCCTACGAAATCAATATTTTCCTTAGGAATAGCTAGTTCTTTTAATAAAGTTCCTAAAGTTTTATTGGTACCATTTAATAGTTTCATTTTTAAATTTATTTTTCCAACTACAGTTAACTTTAATTCCTTATCTTTATCAAGAGCTTTTTTAAAGGCTTCTAGAGTTAATTCGATGTGTTTTAGGCTATCATTAAATCTACCCACACAAATAATATTCTTATTATTTTCAGTTGCTTTATTCGATACTTTAAATGAATTAGGGTTTGGAATATAGTAAGAATTATTTTGTTTTATAGCATGAAGTTTAGCACTTACGGAATTAGTCCATACTACAGCAGTAGCATTTTTATAACAATTGTCACGTATTTCTAAAACATTTTGTAGATATGGTAATTCAGCTGGTAAATAATAACTATAATGATTGGAAGCAATAGTTTTTATATTATTTTCACTAAGTAGTTTGTAGGTATTTAAAACATTTAAATCTAGGTTTTGATTTCCTATATATAAATCTATCTTTAATAATTTACAAATACTTAATATAGCAACAGGTAAATTAGTATTTATTGCTTTACCTACTTTGATAATATTTACTTCTTTTGGTATTTTAAAACCATTTTCATAATCTATTTCTGAAGCGACAAAGAATAGTTCATAATCATTTTTTAAGTTTTTGAAGATTGTTGTTAAAACTCTTTCAATACCACCTTTTATCCAAACATTATTGTAAAATAAGATTTTCTTTTTATTAGAATTAGTGAATTTAAAATTACTATTTTGTTCATATAAAAAATTAGTGTTAAAAAATTTTATTAAAGTTTTTTCTTCAGACTTAAATACTTTTAATATTTTTTCATACATAGCAATAGCAGTGTTATAACTATGCATAGAGTTTTTAAATAATAGTATAGTATTAAGCATTTCTGATAAATCATTATTAAAATAATCCTTAAACTCTTCATCTGATATTTGAGATATGAATCTAGAATGAAGTTCATCAACTTCATGTTGAACTGTTTTGATTGTTCTTGATCCTTGTTCTTTGTGTTGTCTTGATTTTACTAAGACTTTGTCTAAAATAACAAACTTTTCAGATAAGGCAAAAGCAGCCCAACGATCATAGTCTTGAGTAGCTTTTAGTTCTGGTTTAAAGCCACCATGCTTTTCAAATAGAACTTTTGGGATTAATAAAGCACAACCATTTAGACCAGTTGTAACATTAAAAGTTAAGTATGATAAAGGATATTTTTCAAGTTCTGGCGATAAATGATGTTCTTCCAAGAAATTTAAATCTTGATCAACTAATTCAACATTACAAGCGATGATAGAGTTTTTGTTTTTTTGCTTTTGAAGACAAGCCATTTCATCTTCTACTTTAGTTGGATAATAAACATCATCATGACTTAGCCATGATACATATTTACCAGCCATTTTCTCAATACCATAGTTTAGGGCAGTGGCAACTCCACCATTTTCTTTTTTAAAATATCTTATTTTATTTCCATAACTTTTACAAATTTTATCAGTATTATCTTGTGAGCCATCATTAACGACTATTATTTCAATATTTTTATAAGTCTGATTCAAAGCGGAATCTATGGCTTCTTTTATATATTTTTCACCGTTATATACCGGTATTATTATGCTTACCTTATTATTCACTTTTACATCTCCTCATAATACGTTTTATCTTTCTTAATATTTCTGTTAAGCGCCAACTTTTTGAGTTTAAAATCTTGTTTTTCTCCTCTACGGCTTCCTCATATTTAGTATTTAATTCTTTTACTTGTTTTCTTAACATTTTATTTTGAAGAAATAATTCTTCATAGGCAATATCTACTTTTACTTTAGTAGGACCTAAACTATTTTGTAAAAAGGCAAACGAACTTTCTTTTAGTTTTTCGATATTTGCATCTATTTCTTCATAGTTAATAGCTACTTCGGTACTTTTTACACTATTTAGACTACTGAAATTAATAGACTCTAGGTTTCCTTTTAAGTTGTTGAAAAGAGTTTTAAATCTACTTAGAGCTTTACTCTTTTTACCAATGCAAATTATTTTTTTATGAAATATTGTTCCAAATATTACACCATGGTAGGAATCTGTTACTAGATATTCACATTTTCTGATTCCATCTAACCATTTAGAAATACTATTATATTTAAAGATAGTTGTTGTTCCTAGGGTTTCAGTGTTTCCTTTAATATTTACTATTTTTTTCTTAGGGAATAGTCTATTAAAGTTTTTATCATTTAAGATTGTATTTTCATGGTCCATAACAAAATAAACGGCAACATCTATTTTTTCATCATAAGTTTCAGTTATTAACTTTTCATATTCTTCTTTCTTTAATAATAATGTTGGATCAAGAACAACAGTTGACTCTTGATTAAATCTATTAGAAAGGATTTTTTGCCCTTCCTCTTCTCTTACAGAAATATTATAGAAGGTTTTAAGTAGTCCTTTGCAATCTTCTGTTTCTTCTTCGTTTCCTTCAAAATCATTGGTACCAAAACTAGCGGCATAGGATATTTTATTTTTACCTTTAGCAAAATCTAGAAAGTAAGTTTCCATGTTAGCTCCAGTAATTTGTTTACGCCATACTTGATCACTACCAGTAATATACATATCTAGATAATCAGTTAAAATATTTAATTCATCTTTATTTTTGAATCTTGGTGTCATATTTAAATATTTTTTACGGAAGTTTAAAAACTCTATAGTACGATATCTTTCTAAAGGATTAAATTCTTTAAAAGGATCAAAATCTATTATATAAGGGTTATAACCTACTTTTTTAACAGCTTCACTTAAAGAATAAGCAACTAAATTAGCTCCATAGTTGTAGTTTTCATAATGAAAGTTAATTATTCCTACTCCATCTTTATCCTTTTTTAAACCTTTTTTCTCTTGTTGCCAATAACTTAATTGGTTGTTTATATTAGTACTCAATTTTTCTATTTTATTTCGATTATAATGATTATAAGTTGGATAAAGAATTGGATAATTTGATGTTAATAGTTTTTCAATATCGAAATCATCAAACTCGATTAGCTTATTTTTTATCTTATTGTAGATAGCTTTGCCAGTTGAAGTATTTAGCATTACTACAGAATTTTTGTGTTTGTATTTAGAATTTTCATAGCCCCAGGCATCACATAGCGTTATATCACTATAATTTTTAAAAGCTTTAAATTGACAATTACCACAACTTGGATAATCTATAAGTCCAGTGAAGAAGGCTTTTCCATATGTGGTATTATATAAGACGTCATTGTATTTTTTACCATTTTTAAATTCCACAAGAAAGATTTTTGCTGGTTCTTTTTCATTAAGATATCTAAAATCGACAGATTTGGCTTTGGATTGAAATTTTATTTCTAGAGATGTTAAATACTTAGACCAAATTTTTTCAGAAGGAGTTCCATGACAAATAATATCAACAGTTATTAGATTTGAATATTCTTTTTTTAGAAAACATTTTAAGCCAGCAATTTGACATGGAGTACCAGAAAATAATACTGTTTTTCCCTTCTTTAGATCTTTTTCTGCTAATAAAAAGTTATTGCTCATGTTACTACGAACATACTTACTTTTTAAAATCTTATTTAAATCATTAATATTAGTACATCTTAGATGTTTTACACTATGAAAGTTATCAGAGAATGCAGCACCATACACAATACCAGAATGTTTTAGAACATATCTTGCTATTTCACCGAATAAGCCACCTGAGGAGCTTTTATTTATATTAGTGGTACTTTTTACTCTAGCCACTTTAAATACAGGATTGTTTTTCTCTTTTGTTTTATTTCCAGGACAATTATTTTTACAAATGTTACAGTCTACACATTTATTATTTACTTTTATTTCATTGTATACTTTTTTACTAATGCTTATAGCACTTTTTGGACATTTAGAAACACAAGCTGTACATACACTACAATTTTCAGTTATTTTTTTCATATTATACCTTACCCTCTAAAAATTTTTTTATAAATAATTTTTATTAATTTCTTTGGATTGTTTTTAAGCAAGTATAACCCTTTTTTAAACTTTGAATTTGTATTTATTTGATTGTTTTTCAACAACTCATATACTTTTGTGTTATAGTCTTCTATTAAAGTTTCAGCTTCAATATTATCAAAAGCTACTGTTTCATTTAAAACATCATATTTTTCAGCAACTTTATATAGTAATTTTTTCTCTAAGGCTTTATTACCATAGAATGTTTTTTCAGTTACATAGTTCAGTATACATTTTATTTTATCTATATTTTGGGTATCTTGGTTACTAGCCTTTTCTTTTATATTTATGTCTATTTTTGTAGCTTTGTTGACTGTTTTATATAGAGTACTTAATTTTTTATTATAAGTATTTAAGTCGTATTCTTTTTTTACTATTTCTAAACCTAATTTACCTCTTCTAGTTCTTTCTTCTTCATGCTCTACTAAGTATTTTATAGCTTTTTCTAAATCCTTAGAGTCTTTGTTTTTTACAAGATAGCCACATTCAGGAGCATGGGTTACGGAAGGAAGTGCACTATTATTAAAAACTATTACTGGTTTTTGACAGGACATAGCTTCAATTGCCATCATACCAAAACTCTCTCCGATTGAAGGCATTAAGAATATATCACAGGCATTCATGGCCATAATCATTTCATCATCTTTTATTTCACCTAAATCAATGACTTTATATTTATCTTTTACTTCATCTAATTTTCCCTTACTAGAACAGGTTAATACTACTATATTCTTCTTCGTATTTAAATTTTTTAAAGCTTCTAGTACATAGTTTGTACCTTTAAACTCATCTTGGGCTCTTAGAAATAAGACAACATCATCTTTATTAAAGTTATAATGAGCACGAGCCTCTTTTCTAGTTACACTACTGAATTTTTTCCAATCAATTCCAAATGGTATTAAACTGACATTCTTTTGATTTTTAGTTATAGGACTTTCCTCTACTAAATTTTTCATCCATGGAGTTGAAATTATTATATTTATGTTGCTGTTTTCAAAAACATATTTTTTTAAATTCCATAAGGCATTACAGTTGTCTTTTTTTAAGGGGAATAATGTAGTTAGATTTTGACAATTCTTACAGCCTTTTTTCCATAAATTACATTCATAAAAATGAACACATCGACCGGTAAAAAGCCAAGGATCATGTAAGGATAAAACGACCCTTTTTTCCTTGGCTATCTTCTTTAAATCATATAATGATAATTTTGTATTATGAAACATATGAAGATGCACAATATCGGCTTCTTTATATTCTTTCATATCATATAAGGCTGGTGCCGTAATGGAAAAGATATTATGAATTGACAATGCTTCCTCTATTTCAAAAAGATGATAATACTGACTTAGTAATTGGTCACTATTTAATATTTTGACAACATTATCATTTTCTGATTGTTTAATTATAACAGCCTGTTTAATATCAAAATCTTTATTTGATAGTTCTTCAAGCATATTATAGCCATTGAACCTTCTACCTGGTAAATCTATATTATTTACTTCTAAAATCTTTATCCTATTCATACTAACACCGCCCTATAGTTTATTAATTTATTTAATATCTTTTCCAAACAGTTCTGTTAATATAATCTGTATAGCTTAGAATAATTCTCACAACTTTACTAGCTAAGTGTGGAACTTGATAGTCAGCTACTGGATTCATCTTAACATTTTGTGCTGTAACGACTTTGATAGCATCTAAAATACCTTGTTCTTCAACACCAGACATTATTAGAGTTCCTTCATCCATTCCTTCAGGACGTTCATGAGCTTGGCGTATTGTGATAGCTGGGAAGCCTAGTAGTGAAGATTCTTCAGTTATAGTTCCACTATCAGAAATTACACAGAATGCATTTTGTTGTAGCTTATTGTAATCATTAAATCCTAAAGGTTTCATGTATTTAACTAAATCGTTAAATTTAAAGCCCATAGCTTCGATCTTTTTTCTTGTTCTAGGATGTGCACTGAAGACAATTGGCATTTTGTATACTTCAGCAACTTTATTTATAGAGTTTAATAAGTTAATAAAGTTCTTTTCACTATCAACATTTTCTTCTCTGTGAGCACTTAGAACAAAGTATTCTTTTTCTTTTAGTCCTAGTCTTTCTAAAACGTTACTTTGAGCAATTTTGTCTTTATTCATAGCAAATACTTCTTGCATACTTGAACCTGTTTTTATAATAGTTTCTGGTCTAATACCTTCAGCAATTAAGTATCTTCTGGCATGTTCTGTTAAAGTCATATTTATATCACTTAAATGATCTAGTACTTTTCTATTTAGTTCTTCTGGTACTCTTTCATCAAAGCATCTATTTCCAGCTTCCATATGGAATACAGGAATTTTATTTCTCTTAGCAGAAATTACTGATAGACATGAATTTGTATCTCCATATAGTAATACTGCATCTGGTTTATACTCTTTAAATAACTTATCAGACTTTTCAATTACATTGGCGATTGTTTCAGCAGCGTTTTCTCCAGCTGCATTCATATAAACATCAGGAGCTCTTAAATCTAAGTCTTCAAAGAAAACTTGGTTTAATTCGTAATCGTAATTTTGTCCAGTATGTACAAGAATGTGATCTGTGTATTTATCTAATTCCTTGATAACACAGGCTAATTTAATTATTTCTGGTCTTGTACCAACTATTGTCATTACTCTCATTTAAAATCCTCCATATATATCTTTGTTTTTTTCTATCCATTCTTTCATTTCGACAATCATTTGATGATAACTTGGTATATTAAACTTATAGTCTTCTCTTGTTATGACAAGACTTTTATCACAAGCGTAATTATCATCTGGAATTATTTTAATATCTTTATTAAAAACATCTTTTATGATTGTTAATAGGTCATATTTATTTATTTTTTGACCATTTGTAATATGATATAAACCAGTCAAATTAGAATTCATAGCTATCTCTATTTGCTTTGCTAGTTCGATAGTCGTTACTCCTGACCAAACGGCTTTTCTAAAACCATGAACTTCATCTTTTTGTTTCATGAACCATTGGAATAGACCTATTCCATTAGGGTTAGTATCAGGTCCAATAATTGAGGTTCTTAAGGTTAGGGAACGATTGTTATTTATTTCACCTAAAGCTTTACTAGTACCATATACAGTAGTTGCTGTTTTAGGACTATCTTCTTTGTAACTTCCCCCATCATGACCAGAAAAGACACAATCTGTACTTATATGAATAAGTTTATAATTATACTTTTCAGACATTTCATCTAAGTAATGTGGAAAATAACTGTTTACTAAAATAGCTTGGCTTGGACAATCCTCGGCCTTTTTATTTAAAATGCCAATACAATTTACAATAAAATCTGGTTTGATACTAGCAATGATTTCTTCTATTTTTTTAACATCTTCTAGAGCATCAAAATAGTACTTATTATCTTTATGTCTGGTTGTTTCATAGACATCGTATTCTTTATCAATTAAATATTTTTTTACAACATGTCCTAACATGCCAGTAGAACCTATTACTAATACTTTCTTCATTTTATTTATCCTCTTTAAATAAGTCTAATTTTAATAGTAATTCTTTCATTCCTTCAACATCAAGTCTTTTAGTATTATGGGAATTATATTCTTCAATAGTTTCTAAATCTTTATTGCCAACATTTTCATATTTTTGATAATTTAAATTTCTTTTATCAGCTGGTATTCTATAGTAATCGCCTAAATCTTCGGCACTTACCATTTCTTCTTTTGTTACTAGTACTTCATATAGTTTTTCACCATGTCTTGTACCAATTATATTGGTTTTGGCATTACTATGTTTTAATTCTTTAATAGCAGTCGCTAAAGTTTCAAGAGTTGCGGCTGGAGCTTTTTGTACAAATAAGTCACCTTGTTCACCATGTTCAAAAGCATAAATTACTAAGTCAACAGCATCCTCTAAAGTCATCATGAATCTTGTCATTTCAGGATTTGTTACAGTTATTGGTTTTCCTTCAGCAATTTGTTGACAGAATAATGGAATAACGCTTCCTCTACTAGCCATAACATTTCCATATCTAGTACGGCAAATTACGGTTCTACCTTTTTCTAGGTTTCTTCCTTTAGCGATAGCTACTTTTTCCATTAAGGCTTTACTCATTCCCATTGCATTAATTGGATAAGCAGCTTTATCAGTACTTAGGACGATTACTTTTTTTACCTTATGGTTGATAGCCGCTTCTATAACATTATTAGCTCCTAAAATGTTTGTTTCTACAGCTTCGATTGGGAAGAATTCGCATGATGGAACTTGTTTTAAAGCAGCAGCATGGAAAACATAATCAACACCATCCATAGCATCTTCAACACTTCTATAATCTCTAACATTACCTATATAGAATTTTATTTTGTCATTCTTGTAGGCAATACGCATATCCTCTTGTTTTTTCTCATCTCTAGAAAAAATTCTTATTTCCTTAATATCTGTATCAATAAATCTTTTTAAAACTGCATTTCCAAATGATCCAGTTCCACCAGTAATTAATAATACCTTATCTTTAAATATACTCATACTTCTTATCTCCTTTATTTACCCATTTGTTTTTTATAGTATTCATCACATATTTCTTTAGCATTACCCATTTTTATTAATTTTCCATGTTCAATCCAGATAACTTTATCACATAAATCTTTTATCGATTCTAGAGAATGTGATACATATAGTACAGTAGTTCCACCTTTTATCATTTCTAACATTTTACCTTTACTTTTTTCTTGAAACTTAATGTCTCCTACTGATAGGATTTCATCAACTATTAGAATTTCAGGATTTACTACTGTAGCAATTGAAAATGCCAGTTTAGCTGTCATTCCTGAAGAAAAGTTTTTTACTGGAACATCTAGGAATTCTTCTAGTTCGGAGAACTTTACGATATCATCAAATTTTTCTTCTAGAAATTCTTTTGAATATCCTAAAATAGCACCATTTAAATATATATTTTCTCTTGCGGTTAACTCAAGATCGAAACCAGCTCCTAATTCAATCATTGGTGAAATTATTCCTCTTACTTCTACTTTTCCTTTGGTTGGTTTCATTACTCCGGATACAACTTTTAACAAAGTTGATTTACCAGCACCATTACTACCAATCAGGCCTACAACCTCACCTTTTTTCACATTAAATGTTAAATCATCTAAAGCCCAAAATTCCGTTGGCTTTTGTCTCCTTTTTTTATCAAACATAGCAATAAAAGCTTCTTTCATTGAATAATTCTTTTCAATGCCAAGGTTAAACTTCATGGATACATGTTCTACTCTTATCATTATCTATCCCACCTTTAATTAAATATAATATATAAATTTGTCCTGATTCTTTTTAAAGACAATACTACCAAATACTAGAGTGCCTACGCCAATTAAGCCAATTATTATTAAGGTTACAAGACTTGGACAGCGACCATATAAAACTATTTCTCTGGCACTATTTATAAATTGATATAATGGATTAAATTTAAATATTGTTTGTAAGTATGCTGGTAAGATTTCAATACTATAGAATACAGGAGTAAAATAATTCCAAATTGTTATGATTATTCCATAAATGTAGATTATATCTCTTAAGAATACTGAGATACATGATAGTAATAAGCCAATTCCAGCTGAGAATAAAAATAGACAAGCAAAAATATATGGTAATAAGATGTAGTACCAATTTATACTTGCGGGATATTGTCCTAAACCAAATTGTGTAATTATTATTAATAAAAATAAAGGTATTAATGTTAAAACAAAGTTAATTCCTACGAAGATGCATTTTGAAATTGGAAAGATATATTTAGGTATATAGACTTTGTTTATTAATGAGAAGTTAGATACTACGGAAGTCATAGCCGTATTGGTTGCTTCACTAAAATAGTTAAACATAACGATACCAGTCATTAAGTATACTAAATAATTTATACCATCTACTTTAAATTTAAACATTTGTGAGAATACTAAGGCCATTACAGTCATCATTAGTATTGGATATAATAAACTCCAAACTATTCCTAATACAGAACGTTTATATTTTACTTTAAAATCTCTTGAAATAAGTTGGCTCATTAGAAATTGATATTTTCTAAAATTAACCCATATATTTTTTAATGTATTCATTTCTAGACTCCTTTTCTAGTAAAGATCTTTTCATATTACTAGTTACTTTTTAATTATAGCATAAGAAAAAGATAATAGTCAAACAAGCACACGGTATTTTACTAATATTAAAAGACTATTTTAGATTTGGTAAAATAGTCTTTTCTTCTTTAAAGATAATTTTGTCACATATAAAATAGTTTGAAAGCGTTGTTGAAGCGTTAGCAATTAGTTTTTCTAGGATTGAAGCTAAGGCAAAATATTTGTCTAAGCATAATAGTACTAGTGAATCTATAAAAAATGATAATACTTTACTTCCTAAAAATAATGGTATTTGCTTTTTATGTTTCCTCTTTTTACATTTATACACTACTTTTTCGTTTAAAGTAAATGATAAAGAAATTGATGAGGTATAGGCAAGTATGTTACTAATAATAATGCTTTTGGTAATTAAGTGATAACTAATTAGGTATACTAAAACATTTATTAGGGTTGTTAAAGATGCAATTATAACATATTTAACAAATTTACTTTTAAGAAGTTTTTTTAGTTTTCTTTTATTTAGAAATTTCGTAAAATCTTTTGTATTGAACATATTTGTAATCTTTAATTGCCTTTTGAATATTTTTATCAGTATTATCAAATGGAATTATTTCATTATTTTGATATAGTCCTTGTCTATTAAAAGCTTGGATTTTCTTTCGCATATCTTCAACATACTTAAAATAGCTAGAAATATTTAAATCTAATTTATTTAAAACATAGGCTCCTAAGTAATTAGCATTCATGTATTCTATATCATCGGTTTTGATATCATAGTTTGATAATATAGCAGCTTTAGTTGTATATTCTCGTAAATTACAAATTGTTTTATCTGGAGAAGTAAAATAGCTTGACTCTAAATAAGGCTGACTGCTATGACTATCAATGATATATGGTAGATGGTCACCAAAGAAAACGATAATTGTTGGAACATCTAATTTTTTAATCATTTGATAGAGATTATTTAATTCTTTTGAAGCATCATAAATTCCCTGAGCATAACTTCTCAACAAAGCCGTATCTTCGGCTGAATAAGTAGTGTTCTTTACATTTATATCATATTTATCGTATTTGTCTTTTGAAAATGGAAAATGATTCTGTGCGGTAGCAGCCATTATGAACTTATAATTACCTTCACTAGTATCTTTTAACTCATTATAAATATCTTCCATTAATGATTTATCTGAGTAGTAAATTCCTTTATTAGATCCTTTTAAATCAGTACCATAGATTGTTTTTGTTGCTCCAAATATCTCATAGTTTTTCTTACTATTAAATGAGGTCTCTCCCCATGGAGTTAGATACATTGTTGTATAACCATTATTATTGAACTCTTTAATTATATTAGGGGCATCTTTACCAGTCGTTCCTTTATAATATTGATTGTAAGGAATAAAACCAGGGGACCAGAAAGATATTGAGGCACCAGTTAGAATTTCAAACTCAGTATTTACGCTACCTCCTCCAAAGATTGGAACTAATAAATTGAAGACCATTTTGTCTTTATCTTTGGCATAACTATCTAGTTCGCTCATTAAAGGTTTATCAAATGTTACTTCATCAATATTTTCTAAATCGGAGAAAGATTCTGATAACAAGAAAACAACATTAGCTTTTTTCCATTCTCCTGAAGTTTTTTGATTATCATATTTTTCTAAAAGCTTTTCAACATAAGCTGCATCATAGCCATCTGGTACTAATTCCCTTTTAGATAAGGAACTTAGAATTATTCCTTGGAAGAAACCAAAGTCCTCTGTAAAACTATCAACAGAAGCATATTGATATAATGATTCTTTATTGGTACCATAAATCTTATTAATAACAAAAGTATTTTTATTTACCATTAAGATAATAATAAGTGTAAATGCTACGGTTGTGATTGCTAAAGCAGTTAATCTTTTAGAAAGTTTTTCTATTTTTAATTTACTAAACTTATCTAAGTAAATTATACCAATACTTAGAGCAAGGAAGAGAATTCCTTTAGCAATAGTTAACCATATCCAACTTCCGATTGTCGTTGTAGCAGTAGTCATCATTCCCATATTATCTGGATTTAAATAACTGATATCAGATAGTTCTATTGGTATTCCCATAATATTTAGTTTAATATCACTAATTATAAAAATAATTAGTGATAGCAGTAATAAAATTATTTTAGTGATACCACTTCTATTAGTTAGACTATTAATGATAATAAATATTAAAGTAATTAATAGATAAATAAATATAAAGGGAATAAAATGATTAGCAATAACAAATATGGATTGCTTTAAAATTGTAAATAAATGAAGTGATTGTGTTCTATAAAAGATATCACCGGATATATCTATAAATAAAGGTAAAAATATTAGATTAATAGTATATTTATTAAAAAGTGTAGAGATTATTTTTTTAATATTTGGTTTTTTAAATTTAAATCTACCAATAAATAAAGTTCCCATACATAATAGGATAATTGGTAAGATGATATTAAGTAAATCTGGTTTAATTAATCTTATGAGAAATAAAACCACAGGATATACAAAGGCGGCTGTTGTGATTGGTAAGCCAACATACTCACCTTTTTTTGCGGTTTTTGTTGCGTGTAACATATTAAAATAAGCTAATCTTATGACACCACAAAGCATGTAGTAAATACAAATTATAGTACTTAAAACACTACCATTTGAGATCAGGATAGTTATAATGGCTGGTAGAAGGCCAAAACAAATAACATCCGATAAAGAGTCTAGTTGAACTCCATATTCTTGAGCCTCTTTACTATATTTGTATTTTCTTGCTAAAGTCCCATCAAATGAATCACAGATACCGCATAATAAAAGGCAAAAGGCCGCTACGGTAAAATGGGCTTTAAAGGCACAAATCATTCCTAAAAAGGCAATGGTTGTACCAGTCATTGTCAACATATCACATTTTCTAAAGAATCCTATTATGTACTTCTTCATTTCTAATACTCCATTCACTACATTTACATCTACTATGTTCTTTTATTTATATATTTTACAATATAATTTTGTTAATAATTTACTCTTTTCAATTGTCCTTTTTATAAAACTTCTGTTTTTAAAATACTTATTTTTCTTATAATCAGGAACTTCTTTTTTTAAGTAAGAAAAAGCTGTATCAATAAATTCTAGTCCTACTCTTTTATCTTTTTGATTTCTTTGTTGAATTGTATAATTAGTAATTATCCTGACAGTTAATTTATTTACTTCTTCTTGAAGATATTCTTTATCTTTGGTATTTTGTCTTATTAAGTCAATTATTTTTAAAATATCAAAGCATCTTTTATCTCTTACAGTTGTTTCACTATTTCCATGAATTACATAGTAATTTAGTTTTTCATCAACTTTGGCTATTTTTTTGGCATTTATGAAGGCATCTATGACAAAAGGTGCATCTTCATATTTTAGATTTTCGACGAACTTTAAGTTATTCTTAGTAATTAATTCTCTTTTATATATTTTATTCCAAGGAGCTAGATTAACTTCATTAATAAGAGTTGGTCTTTTCTTTAGAGTTGTTTCTGTAAACGATGGTAAATTTATATCTTCTATTTTACCAGAATCATATACTTTATAAAAATCACAAATAACTAAATCAGAGTTGGTAGTAAGTGCTTTTTGATAAAGAATTTCACAAGCATCTTCTCTTAAGTAATCATCACTATCTAAAAACATTATATATTTACCAGATGATTTAGAAATTCCGAAGTTTCTAGTTTTACCAATTCCTTGATTTTTATTTTTAAAATATTTAATTCTCTTATCATTATAACTTTTAATAATAGAATCAGTTTTATCAGTTGAGCCATCATTTATTAAAACAAACTCTAACTCTTTCTTAGTTTGATTCAGTAAAGAATCAAGACACTTATTCAAATATTTTTCCGCATTATAAATAGGAACAATTATACTTATATCAGACATTATACTTCTCTCCTTCTTTTATTTTTAAGACTATATAAATTTAATATATATTCTTTTTTACCATAATTTATTAAAACCATTATTAAGGATATTACAATTAGACTTACAGATGGAGCTGTTATAATATGGCCGGTAAATAGTGATAAGAATAAAACTAATAATATACTAGTATTTAACATAAGTAAATCAAAATTGATTTTCTTCTTTTTAGAAGTAGTTTTGACTAATACATATATATAAGATGAAAAGAAAATTATAAAGCCTAGAATTCCATGATTAAAATAAATATCTAAATAGTCCATTTCAATTAATTTGGCTTGTTTATTTTCTTGTTCGTAGTAACCTATTCCAAATAATTTATTAGTTAGAGGAGAATTATCATAAAGATATTTTCGATCAGTAAAAAAAGTTACTCTTTGACTAAAGATAAAATGATCTATTAAATTACCATTATCAATAATATCCATTACATCTTTAACTTTTAGGTAATCAAGGTGGACTTTAATGTTTTTATAAAAGTTGGTTTGAGGGATGGTTAAAATTAAAGTACTCATACCTACTAAAATAATTAAAAATGAAGAGATAATTGTTTTATACTTTTTCTTTCTAAAGGATACTATAATTATCCAAATAAAGGTCATACCAATAGTTATTAATAGTGATAATAAAGGTGTTTTAGTACCAATTGTTAAAATAACTACTAAGTACAGTAATATATATAGTAATTTAGGAATATAATTGTTTTTATTAGAAAAGGTAAGGAAGATAATTGGTGTTAAAACAGATATAATTCCCGATATTTCATTAGCTGAATTAAAGTAACCTAAGGTACCAGATTTAGTAATTTGATAACTCTTAAAACCAGAATTTAAGACTATAGGAATAAATATAAATATTAGATATAGACTTAAAGTATAGAAAAGAGTTTTCTTACTTATTCTTATTTCATCTTTCAATTCATAAAAAGATATTAATAATAAAGGAAAATAAAATACACGAAGAAGACCTTGTACTTCACCGAATAAATTATTGTTACCTAAAGTTATTATGTAGAAAATACTATAGATAAAAAATACTAAGTAGTATATGAGAGATATTTTCTTTTTATAAATAAAAACTGTGCAGAAAGCAATAAAGCATAAAAAGAGCATTCTAATAATAATGCCTAAAGTTAAGTTAAAATTAAATACATGTAAACAGATACCTGTTATAAGATCTAGTATTGGTTGTATTAAGATGAAAATACTAATTATTTTGTTTAAATTGCTTTTAACTACTTTGCTCATTTTTATCCCTCTTAATGTAACATTTCTACTAAAATAATATCATTTATAAGAAAGTTAGTCAAATCTTTGAATATAGACATTCTTTGACATTTAAGAGAATTGTTAGTGTTTATATTTTACATTATTTAGTATATAATTATATAAGAAGATAGAGGTGGTTTATTTGGCAAAAAAGAAAAATAGTAAAAATACTACTATTCCAGAAGAAAAAAAGAATAAACAAGAAGAAGATTTTGTAAGGAAAATAGAGAATAAAGATACAAAAGATAAGAAAAAGAAAAATACAATTATTAATATTTTAGTTATTTTGACAATTGTTAGTTGTTTAGGATTTTTTGGAGGAACTATTCTTAATGGAGTAAACTTAAAAGATATCGTTTTAGCTTTACTTTTGTTACTATTTACAGTTTTCTTTGTTTCTGTTAGTGTTACTAATCCTAGCAAGAAGAAAGGTAGTAATATTTTAGCTTTAATAGTACTAATTATTTATCAAGCATTTGGCTGTTTAGTTATGTTTAATATAATTAAAATGCCAACTATTAAAGTAATGGAAAATTTAGTTGATAAAAGTTTAAGTAGTGCAGTTAAATGGACAACTGATAATAAGATTGATTTAGAACAAATTTATGAATATAGTGATGTTGTTTCAGAATACCATGTTATTTATCAAAATGTAAAACCTGGTACTAAGTTAAAAAATGTTAAAAAGTTGATTTTGACAATTAGTGAAGGACCTAACCCAAGTAAAGAGATTATTATTCCAAGTATGATTGGTTGGGAAAGTGAAACTGTTTTAAAATATATTGAAGATAATCATTTGACTAATATCAAAGTAGAATTTGTTAAGTCTACTTCTAAAGCTAATACTTTAATTGAACAAAGTAAATCTGGTAACGTAAGAAGAAATGAGGAAATAAAGTTTGTTTTCTCATATGGTGAAGAACGTGATTTCAGTGAAATTAAGTTAAGTAATTTAACTAATAAGAGTAAATATGAAGCAATGTTTTATTTAGCTAAAAATGGAATTAAATATGAGTTTGTATATGACTTTTCTGATAGTATAAAAAAAGATAATGTAATAAGTCAAAATGTTGAGGCTGGTACGATGATTTCTTTAACTGGTGAAAATGTAGTTATGGTAAAGGTTACAATTAGTAAGGGACCTAAAATTATTGTTCCAGACTTAAAAACTATGAGTGTTGAAGAGGTTACTAGTTGGATTATTAAGAATAAATTAAAAGTAGAATTTAAAGATGCATACGATGAAAATATAGCGGAAAATAAAATCATTTCAGCTAGTCATAATAAGGGAGATGCAGTTAGCGAAGGTACGGTTATTACTATTACAATTTCTAATGGTAAGTTAAGAATGCCAAGCTTTAAGAGTTTAAGTGAATTTAGAGAATGGGCAACTAAATATAATATAAATTATGATGAACAACATGAATTTAGCGATAGTGTCGCAATTGGTGATGTTATTAGATATTCTTATAAAAAGGGAGATACTATTAAGAATAACGATACAATAATTGTTACAATTTCCGATGGTAAGAAGATTTCTGTTCCTAGTGTTATAGGTTTAACTAAGAGTGCAGCTGGGACTAAACTTAAAAGTGCTGGTTTAAATTATAACTTTGTTTATAGATACAATAGTAATGTGGAAAAAGGTAAAGTAAGTAATCAATCTATTAGTGCTGGTTCTACAGTATCAGCAGGTACAACGGTTACAGTTACAATAAGTAATGGTAAAGCTCCAAGTAATAATGGTAATGGCGGAAATAGCGGTGGTACTACTCCTACTCCAAAACCATCTTGTGAAAATATTCTTTTCTTTATTCAAAATGGAAATACAGGTTCGCAAGTTTTAAGTGCTACAAGGTCTGCTAATCCTAAATTTAATATTACTGCCACTTTTGTTGATAGTTGTAGTAATGGAGATTCTGTATCTGGTTCAGTATGTAATGCTAGTAGTTACGATGATAAGGAACTATCAACATGTAATAAAATTAATTTGATAATTGTTAAGTAAATAATTATTAAGAAATAAAAAGATTCATATCATGATTGTATGAATCTTTATTTTTTGTGTTTAATTTACTCTTCTGCTTTAATATTTTGCTTCTTGTATTTTCTTTTTATAAAGAATAAGATATGGTTATGAATGCTTATTAAAGTTCTAGAAAATCTATATCATTTTATTACTCTACCTATTTGTTAAAAATAAAAGAGCTTTTTTTTTGGGGGGACTGCTTTCTTCAGGGGGCCTGCAAATAGCATCACTTTTTTTTCATATTTCTCAATATTATTGATTTATAACATGCTATATTTCTCGTAAATAGCCCTATTTTACCTATCGTTACCTATGTACTTGTTCCCAAGTTGTTCCCAAGTTGTTCCAAAGAATTATTATTTTTGCTTTTTAGATTTTGCTTGTTTTTTTATTTTTGAATTTTTATTAACTTCTATTTTTTCTTCTTCATATTCAACATATAACTCACTAAAAATTATTTCTAATCTCTCATAAATTCCATCTTCGCCTTTTAATACCTTTTTTACTTCAGCAAATTTCTTTATTGAAAAGTAAATTATAGCCGATGCTAACACTATGCTTATCAAATATGGCAGGGATTTTTCAAAACTATTTATATTAAATCCTTCTTTAGTTACAAATGCCAACGCAATTGATATAACTATGGCTATAATTGCCCAGAAATTATCTCCTACTATCTTTGGCTTTATGTAAGTTCTATAATGATTTAAAATGCATTCTAAAGCTTTTTTATTATATTTTTTCTCATCTTTTAGAAATTTTTTAAATAATTCTTTTTCTTTATTATTTATTATTTCATCTAATGATAACCCTTTATTGTCTTTTTTATCAAAATTAAAATATAACTTTGCATTTAATTCTTTTTCACATATCTTCTTCATTATAAAGAATACAGAGACTAAAACTAAAATCATTAAAATGTATGCCCTACCAATATTTAATATCCATAATAAAGGCATTATTATAATGTAAGTCCAAAATATTTTCTTTGTAATTCTATTATAAGAGCTTTGTTTTTTATATAAATCTTCTATCTTATTAAACATATAAAACCTCCTGATTAGCTAATATTATACCATAATTTGATAATATAATTGCTGCATAATAAAAGATATTGACTATTTCATCAATACCTAATTTTTAAATAATTCTTTCCATTTCTTTATATTTTCTTCATCCTCATCACTTAATAAATACTTCATAATCATTTTAGATAAATTATCTATATCTTCCTGCTTATGTAACACATGTATTTTTCTATGACAATTTGGACATATAGCTACTGTATTGTATATAGCATCAGGACCATTTTCAGCTAATGTTATTACGTGATGTGACTCAAGATATGGCCTGCCATTTTTATCCTTAAATGGTGCTTCTTTACCACATAAATCACATATACCATTTGCTCTTTCTTTTGTGTACTCTGCTATATACTGATTTCTTTCTCTATACGTTGTTTTTACCTCTTTAGTGTACACATTATCAGTCTCTGCTATTTTAGCTCTTTTCTTAATTTCTGCTACGTTAAACTTTCTTACTTCTTTTATTTTTTCGCTTTCGCTTTTTTCAATGTCTTCAATATCAATTATTATCGGTTTAGATTGATCAATTCTTTTTAATGGAAATTTAATTACTTTTCTTATTATTCCATTAATATCAGCTTCCTCAGATTGATATGGTGTTCCTGCTAATTCAACTTCTCCATCATAATAGTATTCGTTATCTTTATATGATTCGAATAAGTATACTTTTATTCCTTCACGTTTAGCTATTGTTAAAGTTTTGTTCTGAGCAAATGCAATACTTTGATCATTCTCTGTTCCCATTCCTGTATAATTTAAAATGCCATCATCTGTCCATTGATCATCATATAAAGGATTATTATGCTTTGCAATTAATACTAATGAATTAGTATCTTTAGACCTTCTCATTCCACCCATGTTTGAACATTTAAATGTATTAGCTATCTCACTATTTGAATATACATTTCCTACTATTAAATCATTTATCCCATAATAATGGCTCATTTCATCTGGATAATTGTCTTTTAGGTAATCTGCTAATGATTCATTACTTAAAATACCATTTTGCTCTAAGAATATAAAATCATCTGCATACTTATGATTTCCACCTTTAAATTTCAAAAAATGTTCATACATATTTCCTGTATATTTTATATACTTAATTCTACTATACTCCACTTGTATTCTCTTCTTAAATTTTTCATACTCTGGATGATTATTTATAAATTCTAAAGCTTTATCAAAATTATCAAAAACGAATTTAACTCCTTTATCCATAATTACATCTCCTTAACAAATTTGGCTAGTGGTATATCTGCTTGTGCTAAATCATAATCTAATAAATCTTTCTTATCCACCCATTTATATTCAGAATGATCATGTAAATGAAAATCACCTGACATATAAGTACAACTATACAATTTTAAATCAACTGTCTTTTGAGGGTATTTGCACACATTATTTACTAAGAATTTATTTGCATGAACTTCTAATTCAAACTCTTCTTTAATTTCTCTTTCTATTGCGATTTTTTCATCTTCGTCTTGTTTTACTTTACCGCCAGGAAATTCCCACTTTCCTAATACATTAGGATCGCCTGTGGAACGTTTAGCTATTAATACTTTATTATTTTTTTCTATTAAAGCTGCCACAACATTTATAATCATTGCTACCACCTATAATTATTATAACACAGAAAAAGCTCATTAAATGAGCTATATTAAATTATGCTAATAAATAATTTTTTCTTCTATATTCTATTGCATCTACATCAGGGTAATTATTTTCATCTTCTGGTAATTTTATTATTTTATTATTAATTCTAGATAGAATTCCTGTTTTGTCTTTTACTCTATCACTTTCGGTTACTACAACTTTTAAATCACCTTCATCAGTATATTCAAATGCAAATAACTTTTTATCAAACATTCTATGCATCTCTACTGATAAAGCAATCCCATTGTTAACTGAAAATGATCCAGAATCACTATATGGAATTATATGAGCAGCCTCTAACAAATAAGTTGTTGAATTATAATTTTTAATTTCTATTGATTTTCCTGTTATAGCACATTGATAACCATATGCTTTTAGGACTTCTTCTCTGAATCTTCTTTGTTCTTCTGCCGATCTTCCTGTTACTCTTACATCATCATAAGATAATTCAGTTTGAATTTAAATTAAAATTAAGAGAAGATGAGAATACTAATAATGTAACTTTTGAAGAAATGATTAGAATGTTTATTGATTTTAGAAAAGATAAAGTTAAGGAAAATACATTATATGGTTACAACAATAAATTACCTTATTTAAAATCACTATATAAAGTTAAACTTAAAGATTTTAACTACCCTACTTTTGAAAGATGGCATGATGAAATAAATAGTACTCATCTTGCTACAAGAACTAAAAATGACATATATAAATTATCAAAAACTATTTTAAATTATGTTACTGCATGGTATGAGTTTAACTTTGCTAAGGTATATCCTAAAATGTATAACTTTAATGATCCTAATGAATTCCCAAAAGAACAGTTATTTTTTACTTATGAAGAATTCAAACAATTTCTTTCTGTTGAAACTGATATCAAATGGATTGGTATTTTTGAGATATTATATTACTGTGGATTAAGACGTGGAGAGCTTAGAGGATTGCAATGGAAAGATATCAATTTTAAAGATAGAACTTTAAGTATAACAAAGCAAATTAATGACCGTTGCGGATCCGTTAAAAACTGGCGATTCTCGGTTTCTAAAACTAAAAGTAGTATAAGAATATTAAAGATGCATCAAGTCCTCACAAATGACCTTAAAATGATGAAAAGCGAGGCAGAAAAGGTTCCTGGATTTAATGATAATTTCTTTGTCGCAGGAGATATGCTTCCAGTATGCAGTAATACACTTACTAATCATAAAAATGTTAATTGTAAATTAGTTGATGTTAAACAGATCCGATTACATGATTTCAGACATTCTTGTGCATCTCTTCTGGTTAATAAAGGAGCTAACGTTCAAGTAGTAGCAAAATACTTAGGCCATACAAAAGTTGAAGAAACTTTAAAAACTTATTCACACCTATTTACAAGCACTTTGGATGAAGTCGTTGCCGTAATAGATAACTTAGACAATAATAAAACCGATGATGTTTAGTCACCGGTTATTTTTTAATTATAGTAATTATTTAAATAATCATATATTTTTTCAAATGATTTTTTTACATCATTTGGGATATTAATTTCTTTATTACACATAAGTAGTTCTTGTATCGCTTTATTATAAAGATTTTTTGTATATTTTTGTTTATCTGGAAAACAACTCTTCTCAATAAAAAGTTTTATTTTATTATCTAAGATCGATTCCATATTTTTCTTTTTCCAAGAAGAATCTATATCATTTAAAGTTATTATTTTTCCTTCTACTATAGCTCCAAATTGATCTTCATATCTTTTTTTACTTGTCTTTCCAGCATCATCTGAATCAAGTAAAACAATAAAGTTCTTTCCCCATCCATTATACAATGAAATTAATGTATCAACATTATTACAACTCATTCCAGGAATCAAGTGAAGATCTTCTCTTTTTAAGATTACTTTAAAGAAATAATTAAGTACATAATAATCAGTTTTGCCCTCTACAATAATAGCATTATTACACATATCAAGTTCATTAGGAACATATTCCAATACATCTAAAATTGGTTGAAAATAGCTCACCCTTTGAGGATATTGATCAACAAACTGTCTGTAACGATATAGTCTAATATTTGTATTCTTTGCCTCGTAGTCTTCTTCACCACCATCATAAGCATCGTTTGTAACAATATATGCACCCTCAAGCCAATTAGGATTAATAAGATGTTGGCTGTGTGTTGTATAAATTATTGTACATTTATCACTAATTGTTTCTAAATTTTTTATTAGTTGTTTTTGAGCTTTTTGAGATAAATTTGCAGCAGGTTCGTCAAATAAAAATATTATATGTTTATCTTCATTTTTTCTGTATCCTCTAAATTGTGTTAAAAGAAGGAATACAAAGAACCATCTAAAGCCCTGAGAACGTTCACTTAAATGGAAATAACCATCATCACCCTCAATTTTAAATTCAATAAATACTCCTATTTGATCTTTATCAATTTCAACTGATATGCCTTTGGCTTTGTTCGTTAAAACCATAGACCATTCTTCTAAAATAACTTGAGATAACTTTCGCCCCATCAGTAAACAAACTTGTTTTAAATTATCCCTATCATTTTTATCTTCAGATTTAATTCTATCAATTAAATGTTCCTTAATATTTAATGATCCACCTAGCGAATCTAAAACATCCTGTACAACTAAACTATAGAACCTGTTCTTATAATCATTTTCAGGTATAGGATCCAAGTATATTTTATCTGGTAAATCAAATAATGCTGAAGGAAAATATAATAGTTTTGGCATTTTTGTTTTTAACATATCCACTGCTTTTTTCCGTTCTTCTTCTCCAAGCTCTGCTAATTTTTTTGAGCTTGAACCTTTAGGCTTTCCAATTAACTTTAAATCCCATTTTTGAGTAGTACCCTCGTATTTAGAGTTTTTATAATTATATAATTGCTCTATTTTTATTTCATCAACATTTTCACATAAAATAAAATTACAATTATTTTCCAGAAATTTCTTTAATTCTACCTTATCACTTTCTTCCAATAATAATGTAGTAATAATTTTTATACTACCATTAAAGTTTGTTCTATCTTTAACAGGTATTATTTCTTCTGGTGTTGGAATGATAGCATTGCTAATAGTAGATAACTGTTTTTCTTCATTATATTCAAATGAATTCATGGCCTCTAATATAGTCGTTTTACCGCTTTCATTAATACCTACTAAAGTAAACACATTATTACGTGGAGAGCTTTCCAAAGATAAATTAATTTTTTCAATACCTTTAAAGTTTTGTGCTTCTATTTCTTTTAGCCTCATAGATATCCTCCTTTTAAAAAAAAAATTCTATAATTATATAGAATTTCTATGATTACATTATACTACTTTTTTCGCTAAATGTCTTCTTTTTTTACATTACTTTTTATCTAAAACATCTCCACTATTTAACAAAACTTGTTTCCGAGTTGTTCCCAAGAATTATTTGCAAGCCTATATATGCTTGCAAACCCTTATAAACACCGGCTTAAATCAATTCCAATTTTTCGTTGGATGTGGCAGGGGGATCTTAACTAACTGTTAATTCGATATTATTACCATTTTTAGTATCTAGCTTTAACTGATAGTTTTTGTCGTTTATAGTTGCTTTCTTAGCACTTAAATCTCGTCTTAAGTTATCAGTTAATTCAGCTATATCTACTTTATTGGACTTTGTTGTGATAAAGATGGAATAAGTACCTTTTTCAAGTTTGCTTAAATCTACTTTTGCATCATACCAAGCTCTTGTTTTATCTAAATTATCAGATTCTGGTAAGGCAACTTTATATAGACCATTGGTGATACTTCCTAAGTCAAAGGAGTAAGTCTTTAGAGTGGATTTATTTTCAAAGATTATTTTTCGTTCTACTTTAGCAGTTGGTGATAAATCCATACCGTATGAATATGAAACTCCTTTTAGATGTAATTTTCCGTCGACAAATTCTAGGGTTCTCCAAGTATCAAATTGATTATAATAACTACCTACTGTCTTTGTTGGAAAATCATCTCTTATATATAAAGTTACAGCAGAGGTTTTATTTCCATAATTATTCTTTATTGAGACTGTTGTTTTAGTTGTTTCATGTCCAGTTACTTCAGTCTTATATAGTTTATTAGTTACTAGTACTTTACTATAGTTTTTATCTGATTCGGCAATGATATACATAGTATAATTAGCTCTTGGAAGAGAATCTATATCAATATCAATATAGAACCAAGAATGAGTATATTTATGGCCATCAGGTGAGGAAATTGGTCTTGTGATACCAGTTAAATCCTTTATCCTTGTCGCATTTTGTTCAAATGACTTACCAGCTTCATCTACGAAGCGAATTTTATAACTAATATTTTCATTTAAAGTGTTATCCATACCATCTATAGTTAGATAGCCTCTTAATTGAAGTTTATTATTTACTTCTTTTAAATAATCGAAATAGAATCTTCCATCTGTTTTTATTAATTTCTTTTCAGTTACGGTAACTTTTATTTCTTTAGTTACTTTGTTACCATATGTATCTGCTACTTCATAAATGATTTTATACTCACCTATTTTAGTAATATCTACAGTATCGGCAATTGCTTTTACTTTTTTACTAATATCTCCATCTTCTGGATCAGTAGCTCTTACACCATCTAATCTATTGAAATCTTCATTTAGATATACTATTTTATCAGTAGCAATGATAGTTGGTAGTTGATTGGCAACTACTGTTACATTTATTGTTTTGGTTATGGTTTGTTTATAACTATCTGTTGCTTGATATGTTACTTGATAAGTTCCTACTTTATCGATATCAACTTTATTATCTGAAACTGTTACTTCTAGTTTTCCATCTTCTTCATCTGTTGCGGTTGCGTATTTTTTAGGATCAAATGGTAGTCCTTGAGTTATTACTATATTTTCAGCAGTTATAACAGGTTTTTTATTTTCTGTTACTGTTATTGTAATTGTTAGTGTAGTTGATTTATTTTTACTATCAGTTGCTTGATATGTTACTTGATAAGTTCCTACTTTATCAATATCAAGATTAGAATTAAGAACGATTACTTTTGCTTTTCCATCTTCTTTATCTGTTGCACTTACACCATTTAATAAATCTATTTTTGTTCCTTGAACTATTGTCTTTTCACTAGCATGAATTACTGGAGGAGTATTATCTGTTTCATATTTAGATACTGTAAAGCCGGCATCGTTAGTTTTAGCTAAAACCCAACCATACACATTAGTATTACCGGTTAAATTTACAGGAATTTTATACCATAACCTGCCATCTACTGTTTTTTGTTCAAAGATTGGAACATAAGAATTATGATATAGTCCAGAGATGACATTGGTTGTTAATTCGATTGGTTCAGAATTTACTTCATTATAGTAGCAGCCATCTAAGTTCATGTACATTTTACCATATTCAGAAGTTATAAAATCAAGAGAATCGGCGCTAACCCAATCTTTTTGATCTTTAAAGTAATCTGAGGTTACAAGATATGAAACTGGCTTATTATTTTCATAAGCTGCGGCATAGACCATAACATAACGATCTTTTAAAACTGTTAGGCCTTTTTTAGTTTGAAGAGCAGAATCATAATAATATGGTGTATTTTTGATAGTTTTAGCAACTTTTGGTTTTAAGATATTATTACTATCATATAAATCATATTTATAATATTTATCAATATATTCTGTTACATCATTTGGTGATATATAACCATTTTTACCTTTATTGATTTTTAAAACATAAGCAGCAGGAACATAGACATAGGAATTCCAGTTATAGTCTCCTGATGTTATTTCATTAAAGTTAGAATCAATATTTAAATCACTGACTACTTTATACCATGTTGTATTTCCGTTTATTGATTGACCTTTTTTTTCTCCTATTATTACTAGAGCATCTCCAGCTTCTGTGTACTTATAAACAAACTTGGCACTATTAGTAGCATCACTTCTAGTATCAACAGAAGCAGTTACAACGCCTAGTTGATAGAAGTTATAATCTTGAAGTCCTTTTGCTTTATCCATGCTGTAATAACTAGCGGCCATTTTCTCACTCCAGTAAGGATCAGAGGCATACTTTACATTTTGACCCAATCTTTTATCTCCAAACTGGGAACCAAAATATTTCCAAGATCTTGGATGAGAAAAGCCATAGGTTACATAAGTTGAAGCATAGCCTAAGATACTACTAGCAAATGATGCATACCAGTTAGCGCCCTCTATAGGATTTGTGTCAACGGCATTTAAACCAAAGCCATTATTATTGACAATGGCTAGGTAACTACGACCATGACCAGTTTCATTTCTACTTAAACTTAGAGATAAAATTGCGTTTACGCCATATTTTTCTTGAGCATAATAGAAAAATTGACCTTTTCCATACAACCTTGAATTACCATTTCTTGAAGCTTTACCATAGGAGTCTTGAGTAATACCCATGTTATTACGAATATATTCATCAATATTAGCTGAAGAGTAACTTGTTCTACTATGATTTGATAAATACATGTAATAGTTATAGTAAGGATTATCTTTATTGACTGAGTTGTTTCTGTTATTAGCTCTGTAATCTTTTATTAAAGCTACTAAAGTTTTATAGAAATAATGACCATCATAACTATAATACTTTCCTTCACTTAACATATCTGGTTTAGGACCAATGGTACTTCCGGATGATCCTGAGTATCCTTCTTGAATTTTGGAAACATAATTATGTCGTATAGTTTCACTAGTTATTGTATATGAGGCACTTGATTTTACCCAAGTGATTGGAACTATCTCACAATTTTCATAAGTTATCCATCCTGTAAAGTTAGCAATTGTTACTTTAACAACCCAAGTTCCTTTTGAAGAATAAGCCGAATCTATTAAGACACCATCTACGCCACCATATCTACTATAGTTGTTCATATAGGTATAATTATAAGTTAAATCACTGGTATCATAATATTTAACATAGCTTGTAGTGTGAACACTTAAATCAACTAAGGCAACATTAGCATCAATAATTGTAGTTGCACCATTGATTTTAGTTAGGACAGCTAAGTCATTAGCCCCATTTTTAATCATGGCACTTTTAGCTTCTGCATAAGTGCTGTAGCAGCCTACAGGATCAATAACGCCATCGGCATGAAAGCCTGCTACTTCATAGGCTCCACACAAATTACGATTTTTATAATCTTCTTTAGAAAAGGCAGAAACATTCAATGCGTTCATGAAAAATAGTGAAATTATAAAAACTGATAAATAAAATATTTTTTTCATTTTCTACCTCCATCATATTAACTCTATTATATTATAACATTTTTAGAATGATTACTTAACTTCTTTAAGTTTATTTATGGTATTTTGACATGATTTGACATTTACAGATTGAATTATATAAAGTAGGATAGAAACTTGATATATTAGAAAAAATTGAGTATAATATTAGTTGTATAATTTGGACATTTGGAGGCTTTTAGGTATGACTAAAGAAAAAGAAACAAAGAATAAACCAATATTAAAAATAGTAATCACAATATTATCAGTTATTGCACTTTTAAGTAGTGCTTTTGCGATATATGAATTATTAATGTTAGTATCGATTGAAGACATGCTTAGATACATAGTTATTGGAATCTTAATAATTCTAGATTTATTGATTATCCATAAGACTAGAGGCATCTGGAAAAAAAGGCCTAAAAAGAAACGGTCTAAACGAATTGGATATATCATATTTATGGTTTTATATACTATTATTTGTATGGCTATTGGTCTTGTAATATTTTATGTATACGGAAAACTAGGTAATATGAATAAAGATAAAGTTATTTATTCTTCTAGTGTTGTGGTAATGGCAAATAAAGAAGTTACTAAGATTAGTGATCTTAAGAATTTTAAGATTGGAGTACTTGATAAGAATAACAAAAAGTCACCTGATGGATATATTATTCCACAAGAAATTATTAAAGATAACAAATTATATGATGAGAATGAAATTATTGATTATGGCGATTATCAATCAATGATTGCTGATTTATATGTAAAGAGTATTGATGCAGTTATTTTACCTACTAATTATCCGTCAATGTTTGCTACTATTAGTGGATATGAAGAAATTGGTACGGATACTAAAATAATTGCAACTAAAGAAAAAGAAATGAAAAAGACTGAAACCAGTGAAGTTGAGACAGCCTCTACTGGTAAGTTAGTTACAGAGCCATTTACAATGTTACTTATGGGTATTGATTCTACCGATGAGGTACTTGAGAAAAATGCGATTGCGAATGGTGATACTTTAATAGTAGTTACTTTTAATCCTAAAACTTTAAATGCTACAATGTTATCTATTCCTCGAGATAGTTATGTACCTATTGCTTGTTGGTCTAATAAAGCAGAAAATAAAATAACACATGCGGCAGGATATGGTAATGATTGTATAATAAATACAATTGAACAATACTTAGGTATTAATATTGACTATTATGCGAAAATTAATTTTAAGGGTTTAGTTAAATTAGTTAATGCCGTTGATGGGGTTCAAATCGATGTAAAACAACAATTATGTACAGATGATTCTTCTAGAGACGGTCAAATTTGTATTAATCCAGGTTATCAGACTCTAGATGGTGAACAAGCTTTAGTTTATGCCAGAAATAGAAAAGCATTAGTAAATGGAGATTTCGGCAGAAATCAACATCAACAAGAAATTGTTATTGCTTTAGCAGATAAGATTAAAACTGTTAATAGTGTTTCTAAATTTATGGAGATTTTTGATACAGTTTCTAATAGTTTAGATACAAACTTAACAAAACAACAAATGTTATCATTCTATAATATAATTAAAGATATCGTTAAAAAGAGTTTATCATCAGATGAAGCTAACTTAATCAATATTCAACAATTATACTTAGCCGGAAATAGTCAAATGATTTATGATGAAAGAATGAGAATGGTATTATATAATTATATTCCAAATGAAAATAGTCGTAAGGATATAGTTCAAGCTATGAAAGAAAACTTAGAATTAGCTGAACATAAAGCTGTTACACAGTTTAATTTCTCTATTAATTCACCTTATGAAAAAGAAGTTATTGGTAAAGGTCCTTATAGAACATCTAGTTTATATACTCTAGTTCCTAACTTTATAGGCAGTACAGAAGCTCAAGCCAGAGCAACTGCTAATAGATTGGGAATTTCGGTTGTATTTACTGGAGATAGTACAGGTATAGTTACAAATCAAAATTATCCAGCTTCGAAGAGAGTTGATTTAATTAGAGGTAGCATTACATTAACATTATCTAATCCAAATAAAAAACCAGCAAAAAAAGATGATAAAGACGATAAGAAAGATGATAAAGGCGATAAGTCTGATGACAATGACGATACTAAGAATGACGATAAGGGCGATAGTAAAAATGATGATAAATCTGATAACAATACTGGCGGAGCGTCAACTGGTAGCAACACTACAGAATAGCACAATAAAAGAACATTTCAATTTTGAAATGTTCTTTTTTTATTTTAATTCTACTAAGTATAGTTTTTTATCTTTATTAACAAATACTAGGTTAGCCTCTTTTTGATAGTTTGCAAATTCTTCATCAGTATAATCCCAACTAACTTTCACTTTATAAGCATTTTCATCAATTATATTATTGTAAGTAAAAGAGGTTTTTTCGATATTATCTACTGTTACTGTATTTACGGTAGGTAGACTTTGTTTTCTGTTGTTATAGACATTGCTTTCAACATACTTGTAAAATGTATCCTCGGCGTTTTCTAAGAAGTTATTTAAAATATCAGGGTAAACTATATCTACTCCACCAACGTCTGTCTTAGCAGTTTTGTCAGATAGCGAATAGAAATCAACGATAAACATTTCAGCTAATTTAGAGGCATAGTCTTCATAATTAACTTTATCTTTTTCTAAGATTTTTACTAAGTCTTTAAATAACGCTTGATACTTTTTACTCTTATTGTCTTTAAGAACATAACCATACTCTTTTATTTCTTTTAGTACTTTTGCTTCCTTTATAGTTGGCTTAGAAAAGGCTTTATAAGCAAATATAGAAGCTACTGTTAATAGTATTACTATTAAAGCAATTATTAGGATTACTTTAACTCTTTTTTTTAGTTTCATTATTATTCCCCTTTTCTACTTGTTCTATTGTAATTTTATTTTCTTCATTCTTATCTAAGAGGTTGAAGACAATTATATTATTTGAAACATCTAATAAATTATTAGTATACTCAGTATTCTTTTTTATTTCTTCTTCGCTTATAGCTTCACCATTTAAGGATAGATATTCTATTTTTTGGCTATTATAATAAGCTTTATTAGTAACCCAGTTTCCATTAGGGAAGCAAACTATGTTACTACCAAGTACGTTAAAGATATCGTTACCTAATTGATATTCATTATAGAAACCAAACATGTTACCAAGTGTTGGCATAGCGTCATACATACCCATAACTTCTTTTACTTCCATATTGTACTTTGTACCAGCCATATCTTTGGTCCAAATTATGAATGGTACTTTGCGACCTAATTCATATTGATATGAATCATATTCTTTGTAATTTGGATCATTTTTATCTAAAATAGAATTAGTTTCTTTATTGTAATTGTATAATAAATTATAATCTTTTCTAGGTAATCTGGCATCATGGTCACCATATAAGACAATAACTGTATCATCTAGTAAACCATTTGTTTCTAAATCTTCAAGTAGTTGGCCCAAGGCACTATCAGCATAATGAACGGATTTAAAATAGTTTCCTAATTTTGTACCTTCCATATAGGGATGAGATATTTCTTCAGTTGTGCCATCTTCTTTAGTGATAGTTTCTTTCATATCTACGGCGAACTCTCCATACTTAGCAGTATCAGAGAATGGTGTATGGTTTGTTAACATGATCATAACACCATACCAGTTATCATATTTGTTATTGATATTAACTAGCTTAGGAATAGATTGTTTAAAGAATTCTTTATCTGATAAACCTAGTCCAATTGAAGTCTCTGGTGTTACTTCGTAATCGCTCTTACTATAGAATTTTTTATAGCCTAGGCTCTTATGCATAGTACGACGATTCCAAAAATCAGCTTTGTTAGCATGCATACTAAATGTATAATATCCTTGTTCACTTAATAGTTTAGGAATTGAATTATAAGTTCTGTTATAGTAAGCAACAAAGGCTGTACCTGACTTAGTTGGCATTAGTGATGTTGAAAAAGTTAATTCTGTATCACTACTTGTTCCTACACTAACTTGGGAATAAAAGTTTGAGAAGTACATTCCTTCTTTAGCTAATTTATTTAAAGTAGGACTTACTGCTTCTCCATTAAATTCTAATCCAATAACGTTATTTTGCATACTTTCAGCATGAATTACTAGAATATTCTTGTCTTTAAAGATATTAGTATATTCATTAGTCTTTTGCCCTTTTCTATTAGCAAAATAGTCATTGAAGCTTTTCTTAGCTTTATCATAACCGAACATAGAATTTAGTTTTGGTTGAATGGAAGTAATTAAATCATTACTTTGATAAATATATATACCAAATCTAGTAACGATATATTCTTTATTCCATTGTTTTACAAATCTTGAAACATCTAATGATGTAAGTGTTATAATAAATAGACCTAAAATAGCAGATCCAGTAATAAGAGTCTTAGTCATTTTCTTTTTACGCTCTGTTTTAGTTTCGATCTTCTTATAATAATTTTTCTTTTTTAATTTAATATGAACAAAAATTAAAACCAAAGGTCCAATCACATATATTAAATCTTTTAGTTGTAAGACATTTTCAACAACAGCATCACCGACATCACCAATATATTGTGTAAGAGATAGCATTGATACTGATGCAAAAGATGAATAGAATGTGTAATATACAGAGTTAATCATACATATTCCACTTAGGAATATGTCTAGTATCAAGTAATATGTAAATCTATTTTTAGGATGGAATAAATACCCAAATGAACCTAAAATAACAATTACAGCTAAATCTCCCATTATAGCTTTTATTGATAAGTAATTTGCTAGAGAATTGATACAAAAAAATCTTAAGATTGTGGCATTTAATAAGCAAGTAATCATATATGTTATAAATATTTGATTGTTTTTGATATACTTGCTAATGACTTTTTTTTCTTTAGCATTTATTAGGGACTTTTTTATTTTGTCAAATGTATTTTGACATCTATATTTTATTCTTTTCATTTCTCAAACCTCACGGTTATATTATAGCATTATAAGAAAATTTTTTCAATCTTTGCAAGTAAAAAGTACCTTTCTATAGTCAAGACATTCTAACACATTTAGATTTTATGTTGCTTAACTATAAAAAGATACTTATTTTATTTATTTGATTGGGCCTATTCTAAGGCTTTTTTATTTTGATAACTACCAGCATTTATTACTAAGCCTAGGACAAATATGTAAGATAACATATAAACCCATAATAGAAGGATTATAATATTAGACATACTTCCATAGAAAATATCATACTTAGTAAAAGTATTTAGGTAGAAGGAATATATTTCTGAACAGATAATCCAACTGATTGTTGTAAATATAGCGCCATGGGTTGTTGTAGAACCTTCTATTTCTTCATCTGGAGCAATTACATAGATTAGTTTGATATTGAAATAAATTATTATGATACTTATTGGGTATTTTAATAACTTATATATTTTGTAAAAGAAAAGTACTGTCTTAGAGTTATCAAAAGATGTAGTAAGTAAACTAAATATGCTATCACCAAAGACTGGAACTATTAAAAGGAAGAAGATTATTTCAACTAGGACAAAAGTCATCATAATAGCTTTTATTCGACGTCTAATTACATCACGAGGAGTTATTTTATAGATTTCATTGGAAGCGACTATTATGGAATGAGTACCATTAGAAGCTAAAATGAAAGCTGAGAAAAAGAAGACACCAATATTAAAGTTTAGCCCTTCTCCTGATAAAATACTTTCAATAAAGTTTTCTACTCCATCAGGAACAGAAACATTTAGAGCACTTTGAATAACCTCTACAGAGATAGATAGTTTTGTCGCTATAGCTCCTAATAAAGCAATTATAGGAATTAGTGACATGACAAAGAAAAAAGCGAGATGTCCGGGTAGTATTCTCATTTCAGGCTTTTTGATTAATTCAGTTGCTTTTTTTAAGAACCCTTTTGCTCGCTCCATTTTTATCGACCTCTTATTTTAAATCTTCTTTATTTGCTATCATTTGAATAGTTGCTTCATTAATAGCGTCATCTAAAGTTTTTATTTTATCTAAAATCATACTATAACCAACGGCTGCTCCAAATTCATGTGGAAGGCCTTTCATTTCTTTAGCTATTTTCTTGGTATAAGTTTCTACTTGTCTTTCACTATAACCAACTAAATAAATTAAGAATTCATTACCATCAGTACGCATTATTTCACTATTTTCTAGTTGAGTATTAACTAAGATACCAGCTGCTTTAATGATTAATTGGTCTCCTTCTTCATGACCAAAATTATCATTTACATATTTGACATTATTTAAATCAACCATAACAATGGCTTGTGGGAATACATTACATTCTTCCCATTCTGGCATTTTAGCGTTTAAGTAATTTCTATTTTTTAATGATGTTAACATATCTGTATACTTATGTCTTTCACTAACTTTTACTTTTTTAACTTTTCTCTTTTTCTTTAGAATTAGATACATTATTAGTAAAATGATTAGTGGGATAAAGACAATTGCTAAAACAATAGTATATACTTGTTGGAATGTTGAACCTTCTAAAATAGAAGCATGTAAGTTTTCAATACCAGCATTACGATAATTGTAATATGAGTTAGTATTTATAATATAGTTGAATAAATCATAGAAGGCTTCGTTATCCTTTTTAACCATAAATTTATAATCATTTAACATATTATCTATATATAGAAGGTTAAAGCTTTTAAATTTAGTAGTTTGATAATTATTATATATTTCTCTATCTAGAACTATCATTTTATTTGATGCATTAGCTAGTAATTGATCTATATTGTCATAACCTTTGATATTAGCACGAGAATTTGTTGAGAAATAGTTATATAAAGAATCTTCTTTTAACATAACTATATCTTGGCCTTTTAAACTTTCAAAGGAGTTAACAATATGATTATCTTTTTGATAGCCTAGAACTACGTATTGTTCAATAAAGGTTGATAAAGTTGCATAATATTTATCATTGTTGTAGTTATAATAGTCAAAATAAACATCTATTTCACCTTTATCAATAGCTTTTTGTAATTCTTCTTTAGACTTATATTCTTTGTATTTAAAGTTAATATCAGCCAAACGTGAAATACGATCTACATATTCCCCTGCTATACCGGCTAGTTTTCCATTTACTAGTACTTCATAAGGAGCATTAGTAACAAAACCATAGGTATAGTTTTTAGAGATTAGGGAAGCTTTCGTTTTGGCACTTAGATTATTCTTTAGTAAGTAATAATCTAGGTAAGCTTTATTGTACTCTTTAGTATAGACAGTTAAACGCCATTTATTATAATATTTAGTTACTATTTTATTTAATTCTTCATTATTATTACTTAGAGTTAGGACTATTTGTTTTTTCATCTCAGTTAAGTAATAATTAATGTAGTATTTATTTTTTTCAATTGTATAGTCTAGGTACATAATATTTGGTACGACAATCATGTTCACTTCATTGTTATCTAAGGCAGTATATAGAGTTTGAATGTCTTTATAGGACTTATATGATAAGTTATTACCACCTTTTAAGTAGTAACTTATTTCATCAGCATCATCTTCAAAAACTCCGAAGATAATATTACGCATATCTTTAGTACTATTTATTCTTTCATAGTTTTTTCCAACTATGATGTAGTTATCATTGAATAGGAATAAATTATTCTTACTTAGAGTGGCATCATTATCTAATATTTCAATACGATAACTTTCTGTTTTTGGAGTTGAGGTCTTTAAATAAGGAATTCTGTTGAATTCAATACCAACATTTTTTTGAAAATCATCTAGGAAATTAAAGATTACGCCATCGCCATTCATACCATATAAAGGATAATCGTTTATAACTTCAAAGTCATAAGTTTTATCTTTGTTCTTTTCAACCCATTTTTTTTCGGCAACTGTTAAAGTTGTCGTCTTATCTTCTTTGTTATAATGACGATAAACCAAGACAAATAAAACACTCGCTATTACTAATGGGATTAAAATCACTAATGCTTTTTTTCTCATTTGGCACTTCCTGTTCTATTTTTTGTCCAAGTTATGCTACTTTTACTATGATGTTTGTAGCCTATAATTGGAAATTCAGTGGAAGTTTCTTCTTTAGTTACAAAAATTTGGAAGTCATAAAATTTTCTTTGAGCTTCACTGAATACTTCTAAGGACTTATCGCCATATTTTTTGGCAGTATCTACAGAAACTTCTGGAGCAACTGTAATAATTAGTTCGACAGTTTTCCCAGAAACACGATAAGTAACATTTCTAACGGCATCTTCTTTAAATTTATCTTTTAAATTCGTAGAAGTTTTATTAGATATAGGTACTTTTTCAATTCCATCTAATCTATTCCCATAAATTGCTTTACCTGAATTTGGAAATAAAACGGTTTTTATTGGAATTAATAATACTACAAATAATAGGAAAACTCCTATGACAATAAATATCTTTTTATTTTTCTTTATATATTTCAAAATCATCACATCCTAGTATTTTTATTATACATCATATATATGCCTTTTTCAATTGGCAAATTGTTAGAGTATTTAGGTGTTATTTAAAAACTATTGTAGTTCCTCTATAAGTATATTCATAGCTAGTTTAGGATTTGCACTACCCTTTGTTTCTTTCATTACTTGACCCATTAAGAATTTAATTGCACGATCATGACCATTTTTGTAGTCGGTAACACTTTCACTATTTTCAGAAACAATCTTTTTAATTATTTCTCTTAGAGCTGTATCATCTGTTATATTTTCAATACCTGATTCTTTAATAATTTCAGAGATTGATTTATCTTCTTCTAAAACTTTATCTAAAATATCTTTTAAGTTTTTACTAGTTAGAGTATTATCAGATATTTTATTTACTAACTCTACCATACGTTCTTTAGTTAGAGTGGTATCTGTAATTGATTTTTCAGTCTTATTTAAGTAACCAGAAATGTCACCTAAAAGTAAGTTACTAGCAATTTTAAAATCTATATCTTCAGTTAATAGAGTATTAAAATAGTCACTTAATGGCTTGTTTTGAACAAGTTTTTTAGCATTGATTTCAGAAACGTTCTTTTCCATATAAAGGCTTCTTCTTTCATCAGGTAACATTTCGATAGTGTTTCTTACCTCTTCGATCATAGTGTCTGTTAAATATAAGTATGGAATATCTGGCTCTGGGAAATAACGATAGTCATTACCTGTTTCCTTAATACGCATTAGAACTGTATCGCCAAGTTTATCATCATAACGTCTAGTTTGTTCTTTAAAAGTTTCACCTTTTTCTAATAATTCAGTTTGACGGATAATTTCTTTTTCAATACTTATACCAACATTAGAAATTGAACCAATATTTTTGATTTCACATTTAGTTCCGAATGGATCTGTTTCATTTTTTCTAATTGAGACATTGGCGTCACAGCGCATTGAACCTTCTTCCATTTTACAATCACTTATATCAGTATAGAATAGTAACTCTTTTAATTTTTCTAGATATAACTTTGCTTCAGTACTACTACTGATACATGGTTTAGTTACTATTTCAATTAGTGGAACTCCTGCTCTATTGAAGTCTAGAAGAGTTTTATCACCACGATGGGTACTCTTACAAGTATCTTCTTCAATGTGCATTTCTTCTATTTCAATTTTCTTTTTTGTACCATCAACTTCTATTTCTACATAACCATCATAGCCTATTGGAGTTCGGCCTTGAGTAATCTGAAAGTTTTTTGGATTATCTGGATAGAAGTAATTTTTTCTATCAAAGTGCATTTCTTTTCTTATTTTACAATTTAAAACACAAGCTGCTTTTATAGCTAGATTTACGACTTCTTTATTTAATGTTGGTAATGTACCTGGATAACCTAAGTCAACTACATTAGTCAAAGAATTAGCCATTTGACCATATCCGTTTAGGGAGTTTGAAAATATTTTAGTATTTGTCTTTAATTCTACATGGACTTCGATACCAATTGTTGGAATGTAATTAGTCATGTTTTTCACCTCCATTAGGATTTAAGTCTAAATTTAGTTCTTTTTCTACGAAACTAGCTAGTTGATACATCTTTGCTTCTTCAAATGGAGCACCAATTATTTGCATACCGATTGGCAAGTTTTCACTGTTAAAGCCGATTGGAACACTCATTCCTGGAAGGCCTGCCATATTAACAGGAATAGTTAAGACATCATCCATGAATGATTTTATAGCATCATCTAGACCTTTATCTAGTTCATATGCAACAGTTGTGTTGTTTGGGCCAATGACTAAGTCATAATTTTTAAATGTTTCTAGGAAACTCTTACGCATATCATCTCTTATTTCTAGGGCTTTGTTGTAATATAATTTAGCATTTTTACCAGATAATAAGTAACTACCAATCATGATACGTCTTTTTACTTCGTCACCAAAACCGATTTTTCTAGTTTTTAGATATAAGTCTTCGATATCTTTTGGATTTTCATAACTGTAACCATAACGAATACCGTCAAATCTGGCTAAGTTAGAACTAGCCTCGCCCATGGCAATAATTTGATATAGGGGAACGGCTTTATCAATATAATTTATATCAACATAGTCGATTGTACAATTATGTTTCTTTAGTATTTCGATTACTTCATTTAATTTATCTTTTATTTCTTTATCAATAGCTTCGCTTACATAGAAGTTTGGGATGGCTATTTTCATGCCATCTATTTTTTCACCAATTAGTCTTGTAAAGTCTTCATTAGTTTCAACAGAAGTTAAATCTTTTTCACTTTTTCCACAGATTGTGTTTAAAAGTACAGCATTTTCATAGACATTTTTAGTCATAGGACCAATTTGGTCGAGACTTGAACCAAAAGCAATTAGTCCATAACGTGATACACGTCCATATGTTGGTTTTAGTCCTACTATGCCGCAAAAAGATGCTGGTTGTCTAATAGATCCACCTGTGTCTGAACCTAGAGCAAAAGGTATAATTCGCTTACTTACAGCTGCCGCACTTCCTCCAGATGATCCACCTGGTACTCTTGTTTTATTCCAAGGATTTTTTACTGGTCCAAAGAAAGATGTTCTATTAGATGAACCCATGGCAAACTCATCCATGTTAGTCTTACCAATAATAATCATATTAGCAGCTTTTATTCTTTCAACAACATCAGCATCATAGATTGGGTCAAAGTTTTCTAATATTTTAGAAGCAGCAGTTGTACGTAGTCCTCTAGTTAGAATGTTATCTTTTAGAGCTATTGGAATACCAAACGTTAGAGAATTTACTTCTTTACCTTCTAACTCTTCAGCTTGTTTTAAGGCTTCTTCTTTATTTAGAGTAATAAAACAGTTTAAGTCTTTATTACTTTCAATTTTTTCAAAAGCTTCTTCTACTAAGTCTTTAGGTGTGATCTTTTTTTCTTTTAATAATTTATTAATTTCAATTAATGATAAATCTAAATAATTATGCACTCATACCACCCTTTTCACTTATTACTACTGGAACAGAAATATAGTTTCCGCTATGACGAGGAGCATTTTTTAGAACCTCTTTAGGATTTAACATTTCTCCTTCTACATCGTCACGTAAAACACATTTATTTTCAGTTGGACAAATTAACATATCTTCGTCGTATACTTTTACTTCATTTATTTTTTCTATTTCGTTTAAAAGTTGTTTTAATTTTACTTGATACATGGCTAGCTCTTCTTCATCTATTTCAATTCTAGCTAGATGAGCAACATGTAAGACTTCTTCTCTTGATAATTTATCTTCCATACAGAAAGACCTCCTTTAACTTTATTATTATATCATGGATATTTTAAGATGTAAATTTTTAGTAAGTAAGAAAAACAAATGCTAGAGGTAGCATTTGTAGAATTTAGATTATTCAGCAAAACAATCATTTATATATAGTGTATTAGGATTGGTATCATTCTTTTGTTTATAGTCATTTGCAGTACCAATTATTGTGATTTCTTGATTTTCAGTAAATTCTTTTACTTCAGCATCTTTAGACATTTTACAAATGATGTTTAGAGTATATGAACCATCTGGATCAATATAACCAAAGGTTAATTCTTTTTTAGATTTATCGTAACTTATAAAATCTCCACTTATACGTAAGAACTTTTTATTATATTTTTGGTAAGTCTTTAGGGCATCATTTTTGTAAGCAATGGCCAAATCTAGAGCTTGAACATCAGTTGGTTCTACATTATATGGCATAGACCAGGAACCAATCTCTGTATCTCTTCTTCCCTGTGATTGATGATATTTTATTACTTTGTAGCCTATTCCATAATATACTTTAGTTCCGCCATCTTTTAAAGTAGCAGTTTTTATAGCAAAGTATGGTCCTTTATTGTATCGTGCTACAGAAATAATATCTATTGTTATCATAAGCATTAGAATGATTAATACATAGAAAATGATATTGAAAATTTTCATAGTCTTATTCTTTGATGAAGGCGTTTTTTCTTCCATTGATTCATCTTTCTCATCATCTAATAAGTCTGTAGTTGATAAATCATCTTCATTTTCTTCTTCGTTTATTATTTCATAATCATCAGAATCTAAATCAAGAGAGTCTTCATCTACAAGTTCTATTTGTTCTGGATCTTCAAATTGTTCAAATTCATGATATTCTTCTGCTTTTATTCCTTTTTTTCTCATATACCCACCTCTTCAGTTTCGTGGACATATAATACCATTTTTTTGCAAAATAGTCAAATTTAAGGTACAAATGGATAGTGTTTCCAAAGTGTAGAGATTTGAAAACAAAACCTTTATAGAATAAAAAACAGTTAAAAACCTCGCTTTCTATTGTTTTTAGTCAACTCAATTATAAAGTGTTTTTTAGGTGGTAAATCTCTATACTTATTCTACACTAATGGTTTGCCTTACAAATTAAAACTAGAACTAAAGTAGTTCTAGTTAATCTTTATGTAATTGGTAAATACTTTTGACTTTATCCTAATTTTTCTTTGAACTCTTCTTCTGTCCAAATTGGTATACCTAGTTCTTTAGCTTTTTCATATTTACTACCAGGATTTGCTCCAACAATTACAGCACTAGTCTTTTTAGAAACGGAGCTTGAGGCTTTGCCACCTAGTTGTTCTATTTTCTCTTCGGCTTCTTCTCGAGTGAATAATTGAAGAGATCCTGTTAAGACAAAGGTCTTGCCATTAAATTCAGAATTTTCTTCTACTTCTTGACCTAAATATTTTGTATTAAGACCAATTTCTTTTAGTTCTTCAACAACACTTCGATGATGATTATCATTAAAATATTCAACTACACTTTTAGCAATGATTTCACCTATATCTGGAATTGTAGTTAATTCTTCAACAGTTGCATTCATTAAATTATCAAGATCTTTATATTTCTTAGCTAATATTTTAGCAGTTTTAGCTCCAACATGAGGAATTCCTAAGCCAAATAATAATCTTTCTAGGGAGTTTCTTTTGCTTTCTTCGATAGCATTTAAAAGATTAGTTACAGATTTATCTCCATAGCCTTCTAATCTAGTTAAATCCTGTTCATGATTCTTTAATGAATAGATATCTGCTAAAGTAGCGATGAAGTGAAAGTTATAAAAATCTTCCATTATTCTATCACCTAGGCCATCTATATTCATGGCATCACGAGAAGCAAAGTGAATTAAAGACTCAATGCTTCTGGCAGGACATTTTTTATTTGGACAATAATAATCTACTTGACCTTCTTTTTTTACCAAATTAGTATTACACATTGGACAAGTGGTGATCATTTCAAAGTCTTTTTCTTTGCCAGTTCTTCTTTCCTTTTTCACTTCAACAACTTCTGGTATAACATCTCCAGCTTTTCTTATGGAAACTACATCACCTATTTTTAGGTCTTTTTCTTTTACATAATCTTCGTTATGAAGAGTTGCTCTGGAGATAGTCGAACCAGCTACTATTACAGGCTCTAATACTGCATTTGGAGTTATTTGACCAGTTCTACCTACGGTAAAAATAATATCAGTTAACTTAGTTAATACCTCTTCAGCTGGAAATTTATAAGCTGTTGCCCATTTTGGATACTTAGCAGTATATCCTAGTTTTTGTTGTTGCTCGATACTGTTTACTTTGATAACAATACCATCTATATCATAAGGAAGAGTTGGTCTTTGCTTAGCCTTTTCTTCAATAAACTCAAGTACTTCATTAATGTTTTTTACAAGACGATTATTGGGATTGATTTTAAAGCCTAATTTTCGCATATATTCTATAGCTTCAGCATGAGTATGTAGTCCATAATCTAAAGGGTCTGGTAAATGATAAATAAAATTATCTAGTTTACGTTCAGCAGCTACTTTGGAATCTAATTGTCTAATTGATCCTGCTGCAGCATTACGACAATTTTGAAGTAATGGTTGATTATGTTTTTTACGTTCCTCATTTAATTTTACTAAAGTCTCTTTGTTCATAAAGATTTCGCCACGTACTTCGATGTCGACTTTTTCTTTTAACTTTAGAGGAATAACTTTGATAGTTTTAGCATTATGAGTAATATCTTCGCCTACTGTACCATCTCCTCTAGTTGCGGCTCTTACTAGTTTTCCACCTTCGTATAATAGAGATACTGAAAGACCATCTATTTTTAACTCACACATATATTCTGGAGTTATGCCTTCTTTTCTTATTCTTTCATCAAAAGCAATAACTTCACTCTCTGAGAAAACATCACTTAATGACATCATTGGTATTTTGTGTGTTACTTTATTAAAGCCTTCTATTATTTTTCCACCAGCGTGTTGAGTTGGAGAATCTTCTCTAATCCAATCAGGATGGGCCTCTTCTATTTCAAACAACTCGCGCAAATATCGATCGTATTCTTGATCGGTAATTGTAGGATTATCTAGAGTATGATAATTGTAATCAGCCTCATTAATAATTTCGATTAACTCTTCCATTCTTTCTTTCATATATAGTCTCCTTAATAATGATTTTTCTATATATATTATACCATATTTAGATGTTTTTTTGATATTTTAAGCAAAGAAAAACAAACTATTTTTTGATAGTTTGTGTTCTTAATTCTTATTATTTTTCCCAGAGATTATTTGGATATTCTCCATTATTAACTAAGTCTTTTAAAGCCTTTTTAACCGCATCTGCATCCTCTTTATAAGTTACACCATACCAAGCAGAGGTTGTTTCTAATACATCTACAGTAGAGTAACCATCTTCTATTGTTTTAAAGAGAATTTCTGGGATTAAATATTCACATTTTTCTAGATTATTTTTATTTTTATCTAAGAATTCTGGGAACTTCTCCTCGATATATGTAAAGATACTTGGTGAGAAGAGCATTAAGTTCATAGATACTTTATCTGTAGGAGACACTTCAAATGGTTCACTACCATTTAATGGACTAGCCATTAGTCTTCCATCTACCCTATCAATAACACTTTCGGTTATTTTAATTAGTTTTCCATTTTCAACTTCACATACGCCTCTTTTTACAGAACCATTTTCTGTTAAAGTGTTTTTTACCAGATAACTTACCAAACCATATTTATAGGGTTTCTCATTATTCATTTTGTCTATAAAACTAGCAGCTTTCAAATAAGCATCTCTTCCATAAAAATCATCAGCATTGATGATGGCAAAAGGTTCATTGATTTTGTCTTTGCAGCAAAGAATAGCATGAGCTGTTCCTAGAGGCTTTACTCTATCTGCTGGAATTGAATATCCTTCTGGAATATTATCATTTTTTTGGAAACAGTATTCAACATTGATGTATGGTTCTACTCTTTTTCCAATGGTTTCTTTAAAGACATCATAGTTTTCTTCTTTAATTAGAAAAACTATTTTGTTGAATCCTGCTTTGATGGCATCATATACTGAGTAATCAATAATGAACTCACCATTTGGTCCTAGTGGAGCAATTTGTTTTAGACCACCAAAACGGCTACCCATACCGGCAGCTAAAATTAATAATGTTTTATCTTTCATTTTATCCTCCTAAAAACTATATTATTTATTATTAATTATTAATTGTTGATTTTTGATAATTTCTTGTGATTTTTCATTAATTTCTTGATACCATGTGGATGTTTAAAGGCTACACTAACAAGCGTATTAGTAACTTCTACTACTTTACCGGTACCAAATGTTTCATGGTAAACAAAGTCACCAACTTTATAGTCAACATCTTCTTCTCTAAACATCTCGGCTGTATCGATTTTTTCTTCTTTTTTAGGTATTTCATCTTTAACATTTGTCTCTAGTAAATCTGGATTAATTTCACTTATGAAACGACTTACTGGATTAACTTGTTCTTTTCCAAATAGAGTTCTACGGCGGGCATTTACTAAATGTAGGTCATCCCTTGCTCTAGTAATAGCAACATAACATAGACGTCTTTCTTCTTCCAAAGCACCGTTTTCCATAAGAGAGTTCATATGTGGGAATAGTCCTTCTTCCATACCTATGACAAAGACATGATCAAACTCTAAACCTTTTACAGAATGAACTGTCATTAAACTTATACGATTTGGATCGTCTTTATATTCCTCAACATCACTTACTAAGCTAATTTCTAATAAGAAATCTTCTAGAGAAATTAATCCTTCTTTTTCTTCAAAGGCTTTAGTTATTGATTTAAATTCTTCTAGGTTTTCTAGTCTTACTTCTGATTCTAGAGTTTGTTCGCTTTCTAACTCTTTTTTCATACCAGAGGCATCTAATACTTTGTCGATTAATTCAGTTAGTGTTAAATCTTCAGCAATACTTTTTAACTTTTCAATAGTGTTTTTGAATTCTAACTCTTTTCCGGATTCGATTGCATCATAAATGCTTATACCTTCAGAATCTGCTCTTATAGTTAAATTTTCAATTGTCTTTAAACCAATTCCACGCTTTGGAGTGTTTATTACTCTAAGTAAACTAATATTATCTTTAGAGTTGTGAATTAATCTTAGATAAGCAATTAAATCTTTGATTTCTTTTCTAGAATAGAAATAGAAGCTACCAATTACACGATATGGTAAATTTTCTTTTAACATTTCTTCTTCAACAACACGAGATTGAGCATTAGTTCTATAAAGAATAGCAATATCTTTGTATTCTACATCACGATTAACAAGCTCTTTTATTTTTCTAATAATATACTGAGCTTCATCTCTTTCATTATAAGCTCTGTAATATTTGATTTTATCTCCTGGTCCTTTGTTAGTCCATAAGTTTTTATCTTTTCTATCACGGTTATTTTTGATTACTTGATTAGCGGCATCTAGAATGTTTCCTGTTGAACGATAGTTTTGTTCCAAAAGAATTGTTTTGGCATCTTTGTAGTCTTTTTCAAAGTTTAGGATGTTTTTATAATTTGCTCCTCTAAAACTATAAATACTTTGTGAATCATCACCGACGCAAGTTATCTTTCTATTCTTTTCACTAATCATCTTAGTTAAAATATATTGAGCCTCATTTGTATCTTGGTACTCATCTATTAAAACATATTTGTATAAATCCTGATATTTTTCTAAAACATCTATATGTTCTTTAAATAGTTTTATTGGTAAGATTAATAGGTCATCAAAATCTACGGAGTTATTTGTTTTTAATTTGTGTTCATACTTCTCATAAACTTTTTGAATAACTTGTTCATAATCACTTACGGCATATCTTTCATAGTCGTGTGCAGATATTAATTCGTTTTTACAACTGCTTATCTTATTTCTGATAGCTTTTGGATTATATATTTTAGGATCATAGTTTAAATCTTTGATTATTTTTTTTACTACAGTTAGGGAATCATCACTATCCATAATTACAAAGTTACGATCATAACCTAGTAATTCATAGTTTTCTCTAAGAAGCTTTAGACCAAAGCTATGAAATGTTGATACTTGTAACTTTCTAGCTTCATCACCTATTAATAAATATAATCTGTCACGCATTTCTTTGGCAGCTTTATTTGTAAAAGTGATTGCTAGAATGTTATAAGGAGCAGCAAGTCCTTCTTCTATTAAATAAGCTATTTTTGTAGTTAAGGTTTTAGTCTTACCAGCACCGGCACCAGCTATAATAAGAAGTGGGCCATCATTATATAGTACGGCTTCTTTTTGTTTGTCATTTAAATTATCTAAATTCATCTTTCTACCTACTTCCTTTTTTATTATATCTTATATTTGTGGTTTAGGCAAAGAAAAAGAAGTGTTATCTTACACTTCTATATAATTCTTGCAATTCTTGATACTTAGATTGCTCTTTATCGATTCTTGCTTGTCTTTCTTTTTCTTGTTGTTCTTTCTCTTTTTGTTCTTTAAGAATATTCAATAATAATTTGTAGTCATCAATAGTTAATAAATCATTGTATTGACTAACGTTTGAGTTTTTTTCTTTTTCAACTTTTATACTGTTATTGATGGCTTTTACTTGGTAAGGTGCTTCTATAGGCTTATAATTGGCAGGTGTTTGAACTACCTTTTTGACAATGACTTTAGTTGGAACTTTTTCTTTAATAAAGTATGGTTTGATAATTTTGTAAATTATTAAGAATAAAATCCAAGCTATAAATATTGTACTTGATAATTCAATTAAAGCTTGAGCTGTTTTATTTCCATAGACTGATGTTTGACTGAAAACATCTAATTTATTTTCATTAATTATATTTAGAATTAGGACTAAAATATAAGTAATGATGCAATACATAGCAATATTTATTTTTTTGATTATTTTTTGAGTTTTTTTATTAAATATGCTTACCCAACAAATAATATTGGTTGTAATTATGGCTGCTAGATAAATGGCAAGATTAGGGAAATAAATAATTATAAATAAATTATTCATCATGTAATCTAGCATATTACTTAAACTATCTTTATAAGTATATAATAGTGTCATTACTAATATTATATAGATTGTTACATAAAATATTTTTGTTGTTTTATCGGATTTCTTACTACTTGTTACTAAAATTAGACCTAAAGCAGCGATTGCAAAAAGAATAATTATGTATAAAGTAGATGACTTTGTTAGATTAAATAAAACACTTAGTTTTTCTATAAATGACAATCTTGCCATAACCTCACCCTCTTTTTACCTTTTAACTTTCTGTTATTTCTTGTAGTTCTGCTATATATATTGTCTGTGTTGTTGACTCATAGTTTGTACAAGTTACTAAAGTTAATGTTGTTTTGTTGTAATCACGATAAATAGCAATTGTACCAACTTTATCTTGTTTATATATATTTACTATTTTGTAAGCATACTTTTTGTTTTTATAAGTTACGTATGCATAATCACCTTTATTTAATTTGTATAAGTCATTAAAGAATGCTTTCCAGCTATTTCCAGAATGTCCAGCTATAATTAGATTGCCTTTGTCAACATCTGGATATGATGATTCTTTAACAACCAAGATGTTTTTATCAATATCATTTTCCTTAGATTTTTTACTGTAGAAACCTTTAGTTAAATTGATTTTTGGTATATTTAAGTAACCAATATATTGGTCTGTTACGTTATCATCTACTGTTTGATCTTCCTCTTGTTTTGTACCATCATCTTCGATAATGTTTTGAGTATTATCAGTATAGAAGACATTGGCCATATAATCATAAGCCATAATTTTTTTTGACTCAATATAGTTATAAGAAAGAAAGAATCCTCCAATTAGTATTACTAATGCACAGATCGTACTTGTCACACTAGGAGAGATTCTTGATTTCTTTTTTTTATTGTTCTTTGGCATTTTTTGCTACAAATCCAACAGTAGTTCCAATTAATAATATACCAATTATAGTCATGATAATTGAGCTTGATGCTGTATCTGGTACTGGTACTTCTGGATAGTTATAGAATGTAACTTGATGTGTAGCATGATCCTCATCAATTGTTATTGTAATGATGTCATTACTTTTCTTATAACCATTTGGTGCAGATATTTCTTCGATTGTATAAGTACCATCACTTAAATCTGTAAATACTTTTGGATCAGTTGTAGTTTCAAATCTTGCTACTTCTTCACCTTTTGCATTTTTAACTACTAGGACAGCTCCTGCTAAAGCTTTTCCTGTAGAACCATCAATTTTTGTGATTGTTACAGCTGTTGATTTAGCTTCATTATATACTTTAATTGTTAAATTTTTATTAGTATTAGTAATTGTAAATGATACTGGTTCTTTAAGTGTTTTGTATCCTGTTGGTGCTGCTACTTCTTCAACTGTATATGTACCATTTTTTAAGTTAGTAATTACATGAGCTTTTGTTGTTGATTTCCATCTTGTAATTTCGTTACCATTAGAATCTTTTAAAACTAGTGTTGCTCCAGCTAAGGCTTTATTTGTAGCCTTATCTAATTTGATAATACTTACTTTTGTTGTAGTTAATGTTAATTTAGCAGTAGCTGAAACATTTTGTGTTTCTGGACTTAAAACTGATGGGAAACAGTTTTGCATTTTACTATTTGATGGCTTATATTCATAGGCTTTGTTTACTGTTCCTGTTGCACTTACTGTTACAGTTAAGTCAAGACTTGTACCAGTTACATTAGAAGCTGGAACTTTTACCTTAAATTTTTCACCTTTGTTAAATTTTGTCTTACTATTACCAGAGGCGTCTACAACAATTGTTCCGGTAGGTGCATTTTTAAGTGATACATTGTAAGTACTGATATTACTTGATGTTACATTGAAATATTCTGATTCGAAATATTTTGAATCGCTTGTTAATGTCATTTCCTTAGTTGAAGTTGATAGTGAAATACTTGTTTTAGCATAACCATTTGCTCTAGCTTGTTTTGCTCCAGCAACTAAGTCTTTTACGTATTTACGAATGTTATTAGGATCACTTGATGTTTCTTTAAATGCTTTTGTTAAGTTTGAGGAACCTGTTGTATCATCTAGATACCACCAAACTGCAGTTTGTGTAATATAATAGTCTTTTGAAGAATCTCCTGTAATACTTGTTTTAGGATAACCATGTTCCATTAAATAAGCAAAGCCAGCATCTAGTTCACCAACTAATGTAGCTGTTACATTTTGGCTTGTTGCTTTATGATAATCTAAGCAGTATACATATTCTCCTGATGATAATACTTTTGTTTTGAATGATAAGTTTGCTAGATAAGCAGGTAATTTTACACCTGCACCTAACGAAATTGTTTGTGCTACGGCACTAACGTTTAAGATGTTTGTTGTCATTATGATTCCTGTTAAAATCATAACTACTAATAATTTTAAACCTTTAAATAATTTTTTCATTTTCACCCTTCTCCCCTCAAATGTGGCTATATTATATCATACTTTTTAATTTTTTGCAACCTGAACCATGTTTAATTTAATTTTCCTTCATAAAGAATACAATCAGTTATATCGATAATTGTGTAGTTATCATCATCAATAACCATATAACTGGCAGGATCTTTACCTAATGGTAAGGAGATTGAACCAGGATTAATATAAGTATTAGTACCTTTGGTAGTAACTTTGGCAATATGAGTATGTCCAAGAAGTAAAGTTGTATTTTCTTTTTGCCAATGGTCTTCATTATAAACATGGCCATGCGTTAGATAAAGATCTTTATCATTTAATTTAACATTAAAATAATCAGGAATTATATCAAATGATTCATCGTGAATATTAATGTATTCATCGCAATTTCCCTTCATACAGACCATTTTATCAGAAAAAGCATCTAAAAACTCTTCTACATATTTTGGATCATAATCCTTTTGATTAGTGTTGCCATAGTTGTAATATAAATCGCCCAAAACGATTAGGCCATCACATCGTAAATCAAAAAATTTTTCTTTTATTAATGGTAAATTTGTTTTTATTCCATGTATATCTGAAATTACTAGTACTCTCATATTTTCCTCTTTCTTTCTACTTAATAATATAACATAAAATAGTAATTATTCATATAATATTTTAGTTGAAAGGAGATTTATGAAAAAGAATATTTTATATTATTGTTTGTTTCTTGTTTTAGTTTTTTTGATGGTTGGTTCACTATTTTTAGATTTTAACCATTCTAAGAAAAATGAGAATAAAAGAACAAAAGTGACGTTGGCAGAGGTTGCCCATACAATTTTCTATGCTCCACAGTATGTTGCTATTGAAAAAGGTTATTTTAAGGAAGTTGGAATTGATATAGAACTTATTTTAACTGCTGGTGCTGATAAAGTTACAGCAGCTGTATTATCAGGTGATGCTGATATTGGTTTTTGTGGAAGTGAAGGAACAATTTATGTTTATAATGCAAAAGAAAAAGACTATTTAAAGACTTTTGCACAACTTACACAAAAAGATGGATCATTCTTAGTATCTAGAGAAAAAATTGATAATTTTACTTTGAATGATTTAAAGGGAAAAAGTGTTATTGGAGGACGTGCTGGTGGTATGCCAGAGATGACTTTTGAATGGGCACTTAAACAGAATAGAATTGATCCAAAAAATGATTTAGAGATAGATACTTCTATTGCTTTTGCAGCAATGGGTGGAGCATTTATTTCTGGTCAAGGAGACTTTGTTACATTATTTGAGCCTAATGCCTTAGAAATAGAACAACAAGGATATGGATATGTTGTTGCTAGTATCGGAGAACTTGGTGGAGTTGTTCCTTATACATCTTATTCAGCAAGAGAAAGTTATATTGAGAAAAATAGTGATTTGATTAGTAATTTTACAAAGGCAATTCAGAAAGGATTAGACTTTGTACATAATAGTTCTGACAAAGAAGTAGCAGAAGCAATACTTAGTCAATTTCCTGATACTTCACTAAATGATTTAGAAAAAGTAGTTGCTAGATATAGAAAGATAGATGCTTGGCCTAAGACCACTAAATTTAGTGAAGAATCATTTGATCATTTACAAGATATTATGATAGATAATGGTGTTTTAAATAGTAAAGTTTCATACGATAAATTGATTTATAGTGAGAAGTAAGAAAAGTTAGATTGATTTATAAATAGAAAAGCTCAACTTGATTGATTCAGGTTGAGTTTTATTTATGTTTTTTCTTAACATCAACTATTTGTATAGTATTATTCTCAAACTTGTAGACAATGTCTGCTAACTTTTCAAGGTCTTCTTTATCATGAGTTGCAATTAGTATGATTTTATTTTTCTTTTTTAGTTCTAATAATAATTTTCTTATTTTATCTACAGTACTTTCTTCTATACCTCTGAATGGTTCATCTAAAATTATTAGTTCTGGATCCTCCATAAGAACTTGAGCAAGACCTAGTTTCTGCTTCATACCTAAAGAATAAGTCCTATACTTTTTATCTTTGTCTTCATATAAATTTACGTCTTTTAGAGTTTTTTCAATATCTTCTTTTGTGATTTTCCTTTGAATATTTGCTAGTACTTCTAAATTTTCATATCCTGTTAAATCCGGTAGAAAACTAGGATTTTCTATTAGTGCCCTAGTATTTGGAGCAAATACACCTTCTTTAATAATATCATGATTATCAAATTCAATACTACCAGTTGTAGGTTTATAAAAACCACAAATCATTTTTAATAATACACTTTTTCCAGAACCATTTTTACCAATTAGTCCGTATATTTTGCCATTGTTAAATTCTAAATTGATATTATTTAAAACTTCTACTTCTTTAAATGATTTAGAAACATTTTTTACTTGAATTTTCATAAGTTACTTTTTCTCCTTTTCAAATATGTAATAATAATTTTTTTTGAAATAAACTTTATTAAGTAAATAAAATAAAACTGATATAAACAAAAATATTAATATGTTAAAATGATGAGTATTAATTAAAGTAAGAAGCAATATGGATGTTAATAGAAAGATTATTTTGATATAGTTGTTTTTAATAATATAAATAAATGTTGTGATTTGTTGAAAAGAGATACTAAAAATAAGGGAATAAAGTAAATATTTAAAAAATAAAATTATTGATATTTTAAAATTACTATAGAAACAAAGAAAGAATATAGTTATTACGATATGAGTAATTGCCTTAAATATTATAGTAATGATGCTAATGGAGATAGTTTTTGTAGTATACCAGGTATTTATACTTGTTCGTAAAAATATGTTACTGAGATTATTCTTTAGTTCTGTTGTAATTAAGTAGAAATTAATATAGGATATGATTGCTAAGTGATAGATAATGATCAGTACTGAAAGAAGGTTTAAATCTGATGATATTCTTAATCCTAAAGATTCTAAATATACTTTATCCACTTGCATATGATTTAGATTTTTTTGAAAAATAATGAAAAAAAACAGTATCATGAAGTATAAAATTATATATTTTATTTTACTCTTTATAAGTGATTTAAAATTTTTATAAAAATAGTTCTTTATCATTTACTCACCTGCTTTATGTTTTTATAGGTACATTGAAATAGAACAAAAATAAGAAGTAATAATATAAAAATATATACCGTATTTATTGTAAGAGCATAGACAAAACTTGAGTATTTTTGAGATGTTAGGTAGTCTATTAAATTTACTTTTAAACTGTTATTAATGTTGTTAGAGTCATATAATATTGTTCCAAAGATAAAACTTATATAATACAAAATATTAATGATAGTTAAAATATTTTTATTTACGACATTTAATAAAACTACATTTATTATAGAAATGAGAATTAATATTACTGTGTTTTTAAAAATAAAAATTAGAACATAAACTACATTTATAATTTTATAATTTTCTATATTGGTAAGTCCTAAATCGTGGCCACAGAAAATATTTAGTCCGATTAGTAACATAAAAAGTTGAAGAAGTAGTATTAAAATATTATTGAAAATTGTACTATTAATTAATTCTTTCAGATATTTCTTTTTTGAACTAAGACGAATAATATAAAAATCACTACTATTAAAGTATGTATATGTATTTAAAGTATTGGCAAAGAGAAGGACTAATATTATGACTATAAATATTCTGTTATTTAAAATCGATAAGAGTCCTGGTATGTATTGTAAGTATCTGCCATTAACATAAGGCATTGTACTAGTAGTGAAAAATGAAAAAATAATCATAAAAATAAAGATAAATTTGAAACTTTGTGACTTGGTATAATAGTTAAAGTTTGAACTATATAATTTGAGTTTATCCTTCAAGACTAATTAATACCTCCTCTTCATTTTTATAAGTATTTAGTAAAATAATAAAACTTGATATTACTAGAAATATTGAATAAATAATTAATAGTGATAGGTTTGGAATATCATAGTAGATGTATATTCCAAGTAGACTTAATAAGCCAGAATACTTTGTAAGATTAAGGTCTTTAAAAATAAAGCCACCGATAATACTTTCTAAAATTATATCCAATACTATAAATAGCAAATATCCTGATATTGTTGCGACTAATCTACTCTTATTTTTCTTAATACAAATAAGGGCTAAATTACAATAGAAAATACTATGTAGAAAAATAACTAGAATGTATGTTACCATTAAATATGGAAGATTAGAGGTTAAATTTTTAGCAACCATTAACTTTGAAGTATCATTAAAATCTAAATTTCCGGATAGAACACAAGAAAGTATAAATAAAACAATAAAAATTATTGGTAAGATAGTGGCATTTTTTAGTGAAGTTAAAATAAGTTTTTTTAAGTAGACTTTGTAAGGTTCTCTTTGTAGTTTGTATTTTATAAATTCAGAATGTAGTTCACTATGTATGCTTGAGATAACGACAAAGATTACTATTAAGGAACCAAACCATTGAAGATAATTAATACTATAATTATTTATAATATAGAAAAATATTACTATGGCATTAGGCGTTAGAGAGGTTCCTTTAATATATTCACTACATAGTTTTGTTTCGTTTTTATATTCTGCACTATGTTCACATAAGTCTACCATTTCATCATAACTTAGTTGAGTTTCATTTAAGTACTCTCGATATTGCAAAGTACATATTACTACCCATACTATTAACAGTGATAAAATGATAAAAAATGTTTTATTTTTTCTTAAATTTTTTTTCATATTATCACTCCTTGTCTTTATTTTAATATATTAATAAAAGAAAAGACTAGAACTTGTTAGGTTCTAGTCAGGATAGTAGGTATTTGTTTAGGTAATTATTGGTAAAACTTTGATGTAGTTTGTCATCTTTATCAGATGAAGTTTCTGTAGAAATAATTTTTGTATTATTTGACTTTTGATAAAATAAATGATCTGTTTTTAAGAAATAAAACCACTCTTCTTTTTGATTGTCTTCTGTTTTAATTACTTCTAATTGTTTTTCTTCTTCAAAATATACGAAGATAAGATTGGCAGTTTCATAGATATAACCATCCCTATCTTTTTTGCCTTTACTTTTGATACTTTCAATTATATTCTTTTTCTCTGGAGTTAATTCTGATTTAGTAGTTTTTGAAGAAGTACCATCTGATATTTTAGTTTTCTTTTGAAAGATGATGTTATTATTTGAAAAGTCTTTTGTTACATTTAATTTTATTGTTTCTTTTTGGGAGTTAGAAAAAGTTATTTGAAGATATAAATTTTTAATTATAGTGTTTACTTTGTCAAATGGAAAATAAGCATCATAACCATAATAGTCAGTTAGAAGAAGGCTTTCTGACTCTGTTTCAACAAGTAAATTGTCTTTATTTTTTATCGTATAATATAATTTTATTTTGGATATTTTTACATTTGGTTCATGAGTTATTTCACCTAATCTAAAATATGTCTTTTGTCTTGTAGTGATAAACATACCATTGGTAGTTGCAAAATTTTTCCCTTCGCCATCTACTCTATAAACTTTTATAGAATTATAGGAATTGATAAAATAATATGTTAAAAAGGCGATAAGTAGTATTAATATTACTGCTGCAAAAGTAAGAGATATTTTCTTAATTTTTTTGCTTTTTTCGTTAGTTTCATCTAATATATTTAAAGTTACTTTTTCAAGTGTTTTTATGCTCTTTTTTGGGATTTTTTCTCCGGCTAATATTTCATTAATTGATACAGTGAATATTTCACTTAGTTTTATTAATACGGAAGAGTCCGGAATAGTTATTCCTCGTTCCCATTTACTTACTGCTTGTCTACTTATTGGAATCATGTCGGCTAATTGAGTTTGACTGAGATTCTTTTTCTTACGTAAACTACAGATAAACTTACCTATTTTTTGTTGGTCCATACTGTTTCTCCTACTCGTTTGTTTTATTTGATTTTACTATACCATTTTTCCGGCAAATAAAAAAGCCCAAGTTTTTGAGCTTTTTTGTTAACTATTAAAATATTAGTGTGAATAACGTTAATAGGATAATATTAGCAATAGCAATTGTTAAAACTACTTTCCATGCCCATTTTACCCATGTACTATATTCTACTTTAGCAAGTGCTAAACCACCCATGATTGCTCCACAAGTTGGAGTAATTAAGTTTACTAGTCCATTTGCTGCTACTAAAGTCATTATTGTAGCTTCAACGCTATGTCCAAGTTGACTAGCTAATGGTCCAATGATTGGAGCAGATAGTGCTGCTAGACCAGATGATGATGGTACTAATACTGATAATACAATATTAATTATATAATTCATTGGTGCGAATAAGAATGCAGGTACATCTTTTAATAATTCAGCAGCATTGTAAATAATATAATTATCTAAGTAAGTTGTTTTCATTAATACACTAGCACCACGAGCAACAGCAATGATTAAGATAACTCCTACCATGTCATCTGCTCCATCTACAAATGTATCAACAAGTTTCTTTTCAGGCATTTTGTTAACGATACCAATGATAATTGCCATTATTAAGAACCAAAGTGCTGATTCATTGAAGTACCAATTTCCTAATGAACTACCAGTTAACCAACCAGTAAATCCATCAAAGAATGTTATACCAAATTCACCCCATGGAATGAATCCAATAATCATGATTAAGAAAGTAAGTGCAAATAGAACTAAAGTTACTTTTTGTTTTCCATTTAATGAAATGTCTTCATCAATTTCTTCTTTGCCATATTTCTTTTCCATTTTTTGTTGTTCTCTTAAACTTAGGATAGTTGATCCTTTGTCTTTTTTAACTTTTCTAGCATATTTCATTACGAAGTAAATTGAGATTGCTAGAGTTGATAACCATAATATTGTACCGATTAAGATAATAATACCTTGGTTAACTTGTGTACCTTCTGGTAATGATGATACTGCAGCACCTACAGCGAATGGGTTGATAGTTGAACCTAAGCAACCAGACCCAGCACCTAATAGTACGATTGCTGAAGCGACAATTGTATCCATACCAGCAGCTACCATTGTAGCGGCAAGAATTGCATAGAAACCAACTGTTTCCTCTAGCATACCATATGTAGTACCACAAGCTGAGAATATGAACATTAATATTGGAATTAATGCTAATTCATTTCCTTTTAGTTTTTTGATTAAAACTTGTATTCCTGTTTCAAGTGCTCCTGTTGAATTAATTATTGCAAGGAATCCACCTAAAATCATAACGAATATACTTACATCTACGGCATCAGCAAATCCTAAAATTGGTGATAATAGAATTTCTGATAATTTTGCACCAACAACTCCTGAACCATTAACGATTTCTTCACCTTTAAATTGAGCTCCTGGTAATAGATGTGAAAGTATTCCTAATACAAAAATCAATAATATAATTATTGTGAATGAAGATAGTGCAAGACTAAACTTCTTCTTTCTTTTTGACATTTTTACTCTCCTCTTTACTTTTTTATAATTGTACCTGTTTTACCTGCTAAAGCTTCTTTGGCTTTTTGTAGCGATGTTATCAAAGCATAACCATTAGATTCTTTAGCAAAGTCACAACAAGCTTCTACTTTTGGTAGCATACTACCTTCTGCTACTTCTTTAGTTTGAATTAAATTCATAGCTTCTTCAATTGTTAAACTACTTAGACCTTGTTCATTTTCTTGTTTATAATTAATATAAACTTGGTCTACAGCAGTTAGTATTAGAAGAACGTCTGCATTTAATTCAAGGGCTAATCTAGCACTAGTGCGATCCTTATCAATAACAGCATCAACACCTTCATAGCCATCTTTCCCTTTTACTACCGGTATTCCACCTCCTCCACAAGCAATAACGATATTGCCTTTTTCTACTAAATCATGAATAGTCATGATTTCGACAATTTTAATAGGCTTTGGACTTGCTACGACACGACGATAACCTCTACCAGCATCTTCTTTCATAGCATAACCTTTTTCTTCTGCAATCTTTTTAGCTTCTTCTTCAGTATAGAAACTTCCGATAGGCTTAGTTGGATTTTCAAAAGCTTTATCATTTTTATCTACTTCAACTTGCGTAATTATAGTTGCACAATTTTTATTAATATTTCTTTTAGCTAATTCTTTTTGAATTGATTGTTGTAGATGATAACCAATGTATCCTTGACTCATAGCTCCACATTCAGCAAATGGCATTTCTGGTGAATCAATACTTTTATGTGATTCTTCCATTGCTAAATTGATCATTCCTACTTGTGGACCATTACCATGAGAAACAACTACATTGTTTCCTTCTTCTACTAAGTCAACTATACTTTTAGCAGTTTCTTTTACTAACTCTAATTGTTCTTTTGGACTTTTTCCTAGAGCATTTCCCCCTAGAGCAATAACGATTGTTTTCATTATTTTAATGTCTCATATACTACAGCTTTAATAGTATGAAGTCTATTTTCAGCTTGATCAAATACTTTAGATTGACTTGATTCAAATACTTCATCAGTTACTTCCATTTCTTTTAAGCCATATTTTTCATAGATTTGTTTTCCAATTGTTGTACCAGTATTGTGGAATGATGGTAAACAATGTAAGAATATTGCATTAGAGTTAGCGTTAGCCATGATTTCACTATTTACTTGGTATGGACGAAGTTGATTAATTCTTTGTTCCCAAAGTTCTTCTTTTTCACCCATTGATACCCAAACATCTGTATATAATACATCAGCATTTTTAGTACCTTCCATAGCATCTTCAGTTAAAGTGATTGTTGCTCCTGAGGCGTTAGCAAAACCTTTACAAGTTTCTACTAAGTCAGCTGCTGGGAATAGTTCTTTTGGTGAACAACAAGTAAAGTTTACACCTAGTTTTGAACAAATAACCATTAGTGAGTTAGCAACATTATTTCTAGCATCACCTAAGAATACTAGTTTTAAACCTTTTAACTTACCGAAGTTTTCATATACAGTCATTAAGTCAGCTAACATTTGTGTTGGATGGAATTCATTAGTTAAGCCATTCCATACTGGTACTGTAGCATAACGTGCTATTTCTTCAACTATTTCTTGATCAAAGCCACGATACTCAATACCATCATACATTCTTGTTAAAACTCTTGCTGTATCAGCTATTGTTTCTTTTTTACCCATTTGTGAACCTGTTGGTCCTAGGTAAGTTACACCCATACCTAAATCTAGTCCTGCTACTTCAAAAGCACAACGAGTTCTTGTTGAATCTTTTTCAAATAGTAAAACGATATTTTTTCCTCTTAATTCATCATGAGGAATACCGGCATGTTTTTTCTTTTTTAGATCAATAGCAACATCGATTAGATATTCTATTTCTTCTGGAGTATAATCTAATAATTTTAGGAAATCTCTACCATGTAAATTCATTAAATATCCTCCCTTACTAATGGCATACTCATACATCTTGGACCTCCACGTCCACGAGATAATTCTGCTCCATGAATTTCAATTACTTTTAATCCATATGAACGAAGTACAGCATTTGTTAGGTTGTTACGATCATAAACAACTACTACCCCTGGAGCAATACATAATGTGTTGCTACCATCATTCCATTGTTCACGTTCTGCTGAAACTTTGTCTCCTCCTGCACATGGAATTAAGGTTACTTTACGTCCAACATATTTTGTTAGAATTTCCTCTAATGGAGCATTGATTTCAGTTACTGTTAGGTCTTCATCACTATTAGGATCATCTCCTTCAGTAATTTCAAACACTTGTAATGTTCCCATTATTCCAGGATGGTATGTAAACTTATCATAATCAACTTGTGTAAACACTGTGTCAAGGTGCATGAAAGCACGACTTTCTGGGATATTGAATGCTAAAATAGTGTCTATTTTACAATCTGGATCTTTAAATAGGTTTTTAGCAATTTGATCAATTGCTTCGGCAGTTGTACGTTGTGAAATACCAATTGCTAAAACATGGTCATTGATATTTAAAACGTCACCACCCTCAATATGATATGGATTATAACGATCATAATATAATCTTGCTTGGTCTTTATAATCTGGATGATATTTAAAAATGTATTCAGCATAAATTGTTTCTCTGTTACGAGTTACAGAATACATTTTATTTAAACTTATACCTTCACCAACACTTGCAAATGGATCTCTTGTAAAATATAAATTTGGCATTGGATCAGCAATGAACTCATCCTCTGTTTCAATTAAGTCAACTAGCGATTTTTCAATTTCTCTTTTTCTTCTTGGAATATCACTAATTTGAATACCTTCCATTGTCTTTAATACTAATTTTTTACTATTAGTTATTTGATCTAGATAATCAAAAACTAAATATTTGTACTTTGGTGTACGAATACCTGCTTCGTAAATAAATTGTTTAATAAATTTATCACGAATTTCATCACTTAGGTCTAGAACGTCGGCCATTAGATTTTCCAAATATACTACTTCTACACCATTTGCTCTTAGGGCATCTGCAAATTCATCATGCTCCTTAATGGCATCTGGTAAATATGGAATATCATCAAAAAGAAGTCTAGATAATGTGTCTGGTGTTAAATTTAATAATTCATTACCAGGACGATGCAATAGAACTTTTTTTAATGGTCCAATTTCACTTGTTACATGTATTTTTTCCATTTCTTCTCCTCCTTATTTGACGATTTTTTTTACGAGATCTCGAGAAACTCGTTTATTGCAATGGATTTCTCCATGAATAACCTATTTTATTTTTGATAAGAATTCTTTTAGACGTTCTGTTTTTGGATGATTAAATATTTCATTTGGCGTTCCCTCTTCTAAAATCTCGCCCTTATCCACGAATAAAACTTTAGTGGCAATATCTTTGGCAAAGTCTAATTCATGAGTTACTACTATCATAGTCATGCCTTCAGTTGCTACTCTTTTCATTAGAATTAAAACATCTTCAATCATTTCTGGATCTAGAGCTGATGTTGGTTCATCGAAAAGAATAATATCCGGATTCATCATTAGAGATCTTGCTATCGCAACACGTTGTTGTTGTCCACCAGATAAGTTGTTTGGATAGGTATCTCTTTTGTCGTATAGAGATATTTCTTTTAGTAGTTCGATGGCTTTTTTATTAGCCTCTTTTTCAGTAAGAACCTTTTCTTTAATTGGAGCTAAAGTTAGATTTTCTAGGACGGTTAAATTTTTAAATAAATTGAAGCTTTGGAAAACCATACCGATTTTTTTGCGCATTTCTAATTTATTATTATCAGTTATAACTTTGCCATTATAAATTACTTCTCCTTTGTTTGGCTTTTCTAGTAAATTTAAGCAACGTAGGAAAGTACTTTTACCAGATCCTGATGGTCCGATAATTACTACTCGTTCACCTTTTTCGACTGTTAAATTTATTTTATTTAGAACTTTTAATTTACCGAAACTCTTTTCAATATTCTTAGCCTCTAGCATGATCTAACACCTTCTTTTCAAATACTGTTAATAGTTTTGATAAACCTATTGTTAATATTAAATATATTATAGCAATAATGATTAATGGGAAGAAATAATTATATGTTCCAGAGGCAATTATATCAGCTGCTTTTACTAAGTCAACAATACCGATGTAACCGGCTACGGATGTTTCTTTTAATAGGGTTATAAATTCATTACCTAAGGCTGGTAAGACATTTCTTATAGCTTGAGGTAGGATTATTGACTTCATTGTTTCTCTATAAGTTAATCCTAGTGAAGAAGCTGCTTCTTTTTGTCCCTTATCGATAGAATTAATTCCAGACCTTATTATTTCTGATACGTAGGCACCAGAGTTTATACCAAAGGCAATTATACCTACTAAGACTGGATTTATATCTACTGTTCTAAAAATTATATAGTAGATTATCATTAATTGTAGGACAGCGGGTGTCCCTCTGATGATTGTTACATATAACTCAGCTAATTTGTTTAGAAATTTACCTTTGTCAGTTTCTTCATGATAGTTTCTGATTAGAGCAATTAGAATACCTAGAATAACACCAATTATAACAGCAAATATAGCAATTACTACTGTACGGCCTAGACCTTCTAAAATAAATTTATAACGATCTTGTTCGATAATTGATTGGTAAAATTCTTCGGATAAGTTATTAAAAATTTGTGTTATCCATTTAATAAAACTCATTTTGTACCTCTTTACTTACTATGATTTATAACGTACTTTTCGATTTTTCCTTCAGTCATTAAACGTTCTAGTACTGTGTTAATCTTTTCTAATAATTCGGTGTTACCTTTTTTAACGGCCATACCGTAAGTGTCTGTAAACAAGATTCCATCTAAGATTTTTAATTCACTATTTTCACTAACTAACTGTTCAGCTGGAACTTGATCCATGATGATACAGTCAGCTTTATTGTTTTTTACAGCTTCTGCTGCTACTAGAAATTTCTTTTGACGATTAATTTCAGAATCTTTAAAATTCTCGGTTGCATATAAGTCAGCAACTGTACCTAGTTGAACAGCAATTCTTTTTCCATTTAGAGAATTTATATCTGTTATTTGACTATCTTTTTTTACAACTACAACTTGATTAGATGTGGTGTATTCGACAGTAAAATCTACTTGTTTTTTTCTATCTTCTGTAATACTTAACCCTGCTGCGGCAAAGTCGGCTTTGCCCGATTTTAATTCATTTATAATTGAGTCGAAAGCAATATCCTTTATGACTAATTTCTTTCCTAATTCTTTAGCGATTTCATTTGCTATATCAATATCTACTCCAACTACCTTGCCATCTTTGTAGTATTCGTATGGAGCAAATCCTGCTTCTGTTACCATGACTAATTCATTTTCATTCTTTCCACAACCGGTAAAAAGTAGTGTTGTTATTGCTGTTAGAAGCAATAGTATTTTAATTTTTTTCATATTTCCCCACCCTATTATGTATCATACTTCGAGTATATCACAACCAAAATCATAAGTAAAGTTTATTGACGTTTTGAAATTTTTTTTAGACTAAATTCAGTAAAGAATGACATTGTTTTGATAACTCAGTATAAATATCTATACCATTTAAGGTTACGAGTCATAAAATACTTTAGATTGGGGATGCGTATGAAAAATATTTTATTGGAGATTAAAAATTTAAAAAAAATGTATCACAATGATCAAGGAGAAACACTAGCTGTTGATGATGTTAGTTTTGAAGTAAATAAGAATGAAATTTTATCTATTGTTGGTCCGTCTGGTTGTGGAAAATCTACAATTCTTTCTATATTAACTAATCTAGAAGAAAAATCTGATGGAGATATTATTTTTCATGGTAATGAAAATATAGGTTATATGTTACAAAATGATTCCTTATTTCCTTGGCTCACTATTTTGGATAATTGTCTATTGGGTCTAGAAATTAATGGAAAGAAGGATAAGAAAACTACCGAAAATGTTATTAGACTTTTGGATAAATATGGGTTGGGAGAATTTAAAGACAAATACCCTGATAGCTTGTCCGGGGGTATGAAACAGAGAGTTGCTTTAATTAGAACTTTAGCGACTAATCCCTCTTTATTATTACTGGATGAGCCTTATAGTGCCCTTGATTATCAAACTAGACTTACTTTATCTGATGACATGTATAAAATAATTAAAGCTGAAGGAAAGGCTGCTATTCTTATTACCCATGATATTGCCGAGGCAATAAGTATGTCAGATAGAGTTATTGTATTGTCTAGTAGACCGGCTACTGTTAAAAGTGTTTATGAAATAAATCTTACCGATAAAAGGAACCCTATTCATAATCGAAAATGTGTGGAATTCAATGATTATTATGAAAAGATTTGGAGGGATTTAGATGTCAACTTATAGTGATGAACATTTAGATTATTTAAAAAAGAAAAAACATGAAACGATTATTGTACATGTCATTAGAATTTCAATTATTGTACTTTTTTTAGTTATTTGGGAGGTACTTGCTAGAGTTGGAGCTATCAATACATTTTTATCCTCTTCACCTAGTCAAGTTTTTACTACTGTATTTTCTTTAATTAAGACTGGTAGTTTATTTGAACATATATGGGTTACACTATATGAAGTTTTAATAAGCTTTTTAATTGCTAGTATGTTAGGATTTGTTATTGCAACAATTCTTTGGAGTAACAAGATAGTTGCTAAAATCATTGATCCTTATCTTACAATACTTAACTCACTACCAAAAGTTGCACTGGGACCTTTAATTATTATTTGGGTTGGTGCTAGTGTTAATTCAATTATTTTTATGGCTCTTTTGATTAGTGCATTTATTACGATTATTAATATATATAATGGGTTTATTTCAACTGATAAATCCTATATTACATTACTTAAATCAATGAAGGCTAGTAAATGGCAAATATTTACAAAGGTTGTTTTGCCTAGTAATCTTGTTACAATAATTAGTGCTTGTAAAATAAATATTTCCATGAACTTGATTGGGGTTATTATGGGAGAGTTGTTGGTATCTAAGCGTGGACTTGGATATTTAATTATGTATGGTTCACAAGTATTTAATATTAATTTAGTTATTACAAGTGTTGTGATACTTGGGGTTATTTCTTACCTATTGTATTTTGTTGTTGAAGCCATGGAGAAAAAATTCATTGTGAAAAAGAAATAAAAAGATGAGAATTATTGATTATTGTTCTCATCTTTTTCTTAATGTTCTATTATTGTTTTATAGTAGTCACATCTTGTTTTGCCATGATGGTCAACATCTTTTATAGCTCCACAATTTGGATAGTTCATAGTAATATAATTTTTTTCTTTTTTATGCTTTTCAATGGTGTAATAAATTATTTTTCTATTAACTCTATTTATGTTTATTCCATTTAATAAATGCTTATCATCTAAATAACATAAATCTTGAAAAGCCTTTTCTTCGACTGCATCTAGATTTTTTATTTCGGCACCAGGCATTTTTGTGGCTATTTCTTTAATTTGCCTATGATTTCCATATATGAATCCTTGATACTTTTTTAAAAGTTCTTCGTCTTCTTCACTTCAGTCGTTTATGATACCATTTTTGGTATCTATATACAGATCACCTATAATTCTTTTGTTTTTTAAGTAGTCGATTTTTAAAAGACAGTCATCATAGTAACATCCTGCCGCTTTAGTAATTTTCTCAATATCCATTTCTTTTTTATTTACGACGTAGTCAGTTATAATGGATAGTTTTTTTCATAATCCGGATCTGGTAAAACTACATTTCCATAAAACTTTGCATATCATTGAAATGACCATTCACCTAAGTTCGAGAAATCAAGATTAGGAGTTTTCCCTCTTTAGTAACTTTTGAAATGGCGCATATGGGAAAGTAGACTGCACACCATACTATAAATATGATTGCAAGTATTATTATTTGCATTTTTTCATTCCTTCTCTTATGATTCTGTTATTTTATTGAAAATAAATTTTTTAATCTTTTCCGAACACAGTAAATGATAACATTAATCCTCCACAAATATTGGCAGAGTGAGAATCATAGCCATATTCACCGAATGTAAATGGCATTATAAATGGAACACCTTTTGTCTCTTTTACCAACAACTTATGTACTTCTTCTAGTCTATCTCCAATAACTTTTTTTCTATTTCCTGAATGGATTAGGATATAGGCTGCTGGAGTTGTATATAGTTGTCTCTTTAAATCTCTTAAAGTATTTACAGAAGCATCTATTAATTCATCGGTTGTAGCTTCTAATTGGATTATAGCTGTTTTTGGAACAACTTTGTTTCCCAAAGTAATAGTATCATCAGTAGTTGTTTTAGTACCCATATCGTTTCCAATCATTGGGTGACGGATAATGGTTAAATTTCCTAAAGGATCCTTTACGCCTAAAGGCTTACTTGCAGATGCTTCTAATAGCTTTGTTCCTATTAGACTAGATGGAGACTTATTTATCCAACTTGCATATTTTCTTAAGGCAGATATTCCATCAATACTAACTAGGGTTCTATTATTTTTTACTTCAGTTATTATACCTATATTGTTTGTTTCTCTATAGTTTCCATTAAAAGAAGTGATTATTTCATTATCGGTGTAAAAGAAAGCAACGGCTACACCATCTGTAAAGATTTTGTCATTACAAATTATTTTCCAGTTTCCTTCAACCTTGTCATCAGCAGCACTTCCACCAAACATTGGTACACGTCCAATTACATCTTGAATTCCCATTAAGTACTCTTCTTCCTCTTTTGGGCTTGCGATCATATAAAAGTAAGCTGGTGCTCTAGTTGTTTTAGCATTTTCTACAGCTTCGATTGCTACGCGTCTGCCAATTGCTCTAGAATCTTTTCCGGCTTCATGAGCTGCTACTCCAATAGTTAAGTTTTTATCTTCCATGGCCATCATTCCAGCAAAACCATTTTCAGATGTAATTATACCATCTTCAACGATAATGGCTTCATTACTGGTACTACCAATAATTGGCATATTGGTTACTTTTCTTATTCCTTGAATTATTTCTTTAATATTATTTTTTTCGGAAGTATAAAGAAAACCAATTTTAGCATTTGAAATTTCTTTTAGTGCTGATTTAGCAGTTTCCATTCCCATTACTAAATTGTCTTCATTAATACTATATCCGACACCTGACTTTAACATATTGCCCCTTCTTTCTTTTGATACATCTTTATCTATGTGATCTTGTAGTAATTATATCATACTTTGTATATATTTAAATATGCTTTTAAGTTTTTTTCGCACTTTAGTGACAACTATAAAATTAGTGGGTCATTTTATATTTATAGTACTGGTGACATTTTTCATTAAAAAAGGCTAGTTTTTAATGCATCCTACATTTAAGATACATTATCACTAGTCTTTTTATTAACATAATTTATCTTGTGATTTTGAGTTTAGAGTTAAATCAGCTCGTCTACCATCTAAATAGGCATAGTATCCAGCAGCTGCTATCATGGTAGCATTGTCAGTACAATACTTCATCGGAGGAATAGATAGTTCTACGTTTAATTCTGATGTTAATTTTTCCATAGCATATCTTAATCCTTGATTAGCTGCTACTCCACCGGCAACTATTACTGTTTTTACTTTTTTATCAACAATTGCTTTTCTTACCTTATTTATAATTGATTCTACAGCGACTGTTTGAAACGAAGTTGCTAAATCAGCTTTATTGATTTCATTTCCTCTTTGTTCTTCGTTATGTACTAAGTTTATTACGGCGCTTTTTAAACCACTAAAGGAGAAATTATAACTATCATCTTTTAATGGTATTGGTAAATTGTAAGTATTTTTGCCTTCTAAGGATAGTTTATCTATTTTGGGACCTCCAGGATATTCCAAACCAATTACTCTAGCTACTTTGTCATAACATTCACCAATGGCATCATCTAAGGTTCCACCTAATTTATTAAATCGATAATGTGCAGGCATTTCAATTAGTTCTGTATGTCCACCAGATACAACTACTGCTAGTAATGGAAATTGCAATTCTTTTACTAAGCTATTGGCATATATGTGCCCAGCAATATGGTGAACTGGTATTAAAGGTTTATTATGTACAAAAGCTAGGGTTTTAGCAGCTTCTAATCCGACTAATAAAGAACCAATTAAACCAGGACCATATGTTATAGCAATGGCATCTATTTGTTCCATAGTCATATTTGCTTTTTGTAAACATTCTTCTAATACAATTGTAATATTCTTAACATGTTCACGACTTGCTATTTCTGGGACTACACCACCATAGCTTTTATGAACATCTATTTGTGAGGAAATAACGGTTGCAATTTCTTTAGTACCATTCATAACGATTGAAGCACTAGTTTCATCACAACTACTTTCTATTCCCAATATATACATATTTTTCATTCTTACCACTCTCTTGACTTTTGTTATTCTCTTACCATTAAAATACCATCAATTCCTTGATAATAACCTTTTCTGATTGCTCTTTCACTAAAGTTAAACTTTTTATAGAGTCTTATAGCTGGATAATTGTTTTCTCTAACTTCTAATGAAATACTTTTTTCCACAGTTTCTGTTAATTTTTTTAGAAGTTTTGTTCCTATTCCTTTATTACGAGAATCTGACTTTACTTCAATATTATTGATTTCGATTCGCTCATATATTTCACTATAATACAAATACGCAATTATCTCATCATTTTCTTTATAAACTAATACTTTACCAAAAGGGTTTTTGCCAATTTCTTTTGATAGTTCGTTTAAATCTATAAATGAGGCTTTTTCTTTTAACAATTCTTCTGCACTTAATTCAATTAACATTTTAATTTAACTTGCTTTCTTCTGCCTCTGTTAATTTTAAATATTCCGGATTAACGGCATGAGGATTGATTGTTTCTTTGTTTTCAAAATAGTTAACAATTTTTTCAATATCTGGATTGTATCTCTCAATATTATTTAGTTCCTCAAAGTTGTCATTACTTATGAATACATATTCTTCATCACTTGGCAATTCTACAAACAGATCTTCTAGCTTTATGTGAATTGGGCTGAGCATAGTACTATTATTTCTACTATAAATAGCGCCAAAAACATAGTTACGTCTAGCATCAATAATTGGAACATGTACTTTATCAGTATTGCAGGATAATGACATTGCCTCTAATGCAGAAATTGTTGTTATGGGGATGTTTAGACTCCAGGCAAATACTTTCGCAATTGTTATGCCAATTCTTATTCCAGTAAAGGAACCTGGGCCATTAACGACAATTATTTTGTCTATATCTTTTGCTGTTAAATTTTCTTTTTCAAATAAACTAACTATACTTGGTAGTGCCTCTTCTGATAGGCTATGTCCAAACTCTTTTTTCACTTCGCATACTAATTTTTTATCAGCAACAATACCTGAATATAGATAACTTGAAGAAGTATCTATATATAAAATTCTCATAAAACAGCCTCACAAACTTCTTCGTATTTTTTTCCATATGGAATTAATGTAATTATTCTTTTATTTTCATCTTCATCTGAGCTTTTGAACTTTATTTCCAATCTTTTTTCTGGTAAATAATCAGGGATCATGTCTGCCCATTCTATTATTGTTACACCTTTTTTTGTGTAATACTCTTCAATATCTATACCATTCATTTTATTATCTAGTCGATATACATCCATATGGTATAAAGGCATTTCGCCTGAGGTATATTCCTTAATAATATTGAAAGTTGGAGAGGTTACTTCTTCATCTATTTCCATTGCTTTTGCAAAACCTTTTGTAAATACCGTTTTACCAGTACCCAAGTCGCCAATTAAGCAAATTACCATATTAGGAAATTTCTCTGATTCAATATTTTGTGCTAATTCAATTGTTTCTTCTTCTGAATATGTTGTTATTTTATAATCCATTTTAATCACCTACAAATTATTATAATCAAAAAAAATAAGTTATACAACTCATTTTTTATTAATTACTAGAAATTGACATATTTTCAATGATAATACTTAATAAATAGCCTTGATAGCTTTGAAAAAATAAGGTCTTTACCTTAATATATGTATAAAAAAACTCCACTTTTGTGAAGTCCTTAATACAAAAAAAATTCTTGGCAACTTCCTATTTTCGCATTCACTATC
>CAKPHH010000004.1 GCA_934157235.1 uncultured Bacilli bacterium
AGGAGACTGAAACTAAGGTTGAAGAAAAACCAACAGAAGAGAAAGTTCCAGAAGTAAAAGAGGAGACTGAAACTAAGTTTGAAGAAAAACCTACTGAGGAGAAGACACCTGAAGTAAAAGTAAAAGTTGAAACTAAAGTTGAAGAAAAACCAACAGAAGAGAAAGTTCCAGAGGTAAAAGAGGAGACTGAAACTAAGGTTGAAGAAAAACCAACAGAAGAGAAAGTTCCAGAAGTAAAAGAGGAGACTGAAACTAAGGTTGAAGAAAAACCTACTGAGGAGAAGACCCCTGAAGTAAAAGTAAAAGTTGAAACTAAAGTTGAAGAAAAACCAACAGAAGAGAAAGTTCCAGAAGTAAAAGAAGAAACTGAAACCAAAGTTGAGGAACCTACTGAGGAGAAGACACCTGAAGTAAAAGAAGAAATTGAAACTAAGGTTGAAGAAAAACCAACAGAAGAGAAAGCTCCAGAGGTAAAAGAAGCAAGTAGTGTTGCAGTTGATAAGAGTGATGCTGCTATGGAGAAGTATTTACGTGATAATGGTGTAGATATGGATAATGCTTTAGGATTACTTGGAGATATGGAAATGTATAATATGACATTAGGTGACTTTATTGCTGATGTTCCTTCTAAATGGAGTAGAATTAATGAATATAAGACTGATTCTAATATGCATGATTATGCAATTGAAGTTCATTCATTGAAGAGTGATTGTAAGTATTTAGGATTTATGAAGTTAGCTGATATTAGTTATCAACATGAGTTGAAGAGTAAAGAAAATGATTCAGCATTTGTTGATAGTAACTTTGAAGAATTAGTTTTAGAATATGAAAAGATTCTTAAATTAGTAAATGAATACTTAGATAGATTTCAGTTAAGATAAAAAAGTATAGGTTTTGGACCTATACTTTTTCTATATATAAAAGTCATTAGTATAACTAATGACTTCTTTTTAACTAAGTTTATTTGTTTTTGCATCATATTCTAGAACTGATTTTTCATTATTTTTGTTTGTTAAATATAAGTATAATTTATCGTCTTTTTCTAATGGTAAAATTTCTTCAATATTATTTATTTCATTGTTAGTTAATTTACTATTAAACTTGTTATAAATATTAGCTGTACCATTTTTTATTGTGATGATATAATTTTCTGTTACTTCAATGTCATCAAATTCTGTGTTTTGAACAAGGCCACCTTTTTTATTAATTAAACCTTTTTTCTTATCTTTAGTTATTATACCTATTTTTTCGTTATTAGTTTTTTCAGGATAGGTATCAAATGTATAGTAAGTAGCTTTTGTATCAATGTTGTAAATTACGTATTTATTGTTATCATTGATTGGAATAAACGAATCATATTCTAATATGAATTGATCTTTTTTTTCTTTATCAATAGAACAATTCCTGATACAAGTATATGTATCTACAATTTCTTTTCCATCATAGAAATCTATTTTATTATCTGTAAGTTTATAACGATAAGTTTTATTATTTGGAATGGTTGTGTATGTAGATAATTCTTTTTTATGTTCTTTATTATATTTATATCTTACCCAAAATATAGTTCCGAATATTGCGATTACGATAGCTATTATTATACCAGAGATAATTATTATGTCTGGTGTATCCAATTTTTTCTTTTCTTTTTCTAAATTGTTCATTCTTTTACCTCACCTTTATTCTATTTGTATATAGTATATCATAAAATAGAAAATGTTTTAGTCTTTTTTTTAAATAATTGTAATATTTTAGCACTTACTATTGACAAGTGCTAAAAATGGTGGTATAACTTATATTGTAAATGAAAGGAAGATGATAAGTATGGATTTAATTCCAAGAAAATTTTATTTAGATGATGTTTTTGATGATTTTTTACCTGCTAAGAGGGAACAAAATATGAAATGTGATATATATGAAAAAGATGGAAATTACCATATTGATATGGATGTTCCTGGTTTTTCAAAAAAAGATATTACAGTTGAAGCTAAGGATGGCTATTTAACTATTACAGCTTCTAAAGATAGTGATAATGAAGAAAGCGATGAAAATAAAAATTACATTCGTCGTGAAAGAGTTTATGGAAAGTATGAAAGATCATTTTATTTAGGTGATTTGGATCAAGATAAAATTGATGCTGAATTCAAAGATGGCTGTTTAAAAATCACTGTTCCTAAGAAAGCAGAAGTTGAAAATAAAAAAGTTATTGAAATTAAATAGTATAAAGTACTCGTAAAGAGTACTTTTCTTTTCCTTGACTATTTAAGGGTTATTGATATAATAATGGTGTGAGGTGGTTATAGTGGATAAAAAGAAAAACATGTTTTTTCCAATTGTTATTGCTGCTATTATAATTGTGATTCTTTTCTATTTGATAGCAACGACTAAACAACCATATGTTGAATGCAGTAGAAAACAAACTGATGAGTTTGGTATTACAATTAGAGAGAATTTAAAAGCTTCTTTAGATAGTAATAAAATTAGTGAAATGGAAATTACCAAGACAATTACTTTTCCAGATAAATATTTGGGAAATAATAATTTGGAAGCATTTAAATTTGCACTAGAAAAATCTTATGCATATTTAGATGATAGTGTTAAAATTACTACTGGTGATAATTATTTACGTGTTACTATAGATGCTAAAAAGGATGAGACTGTTATACTTAATAATATTGAGTTTTATGAGAATTATGGATTACAGATAAGAATTAATCCTAATACTAAGAGTAGTGATGTTGTTACTTTAAAAATAAATGATAAATACACAGAGGGAGAGTTAATGACTCATATGAAGAATAATGGTTATTTATGTAAATAGGGCTTTGGATAAGTTCTATTTTTAATGTTTTAGAAAGGGGAATTTAATGGAGTACGATATAGAAAAAATTGTTTCTAATATGGATTTTAAATCTTTGGAATTAGTTAATTTAAATAATGGATTATCTTTAACGAATAATGAAATTATGATTCTTGATAGATATGGAATTGATTATAAGCAATGTAGTAGTTTAAAAGAGGTTTTAAGTTTAATTGAAGAAGTATTTACTTATGGAGAAGTTGATGATTTTGAAGAGTTAGATGGAGTTTCACAGACTATAGCGGAAAGAGATTATTATCAAAATACTAATAAGTAGGAGGATTAATGGATTTATTTTTAGAAAAAGAATATAAGGAAGTAATGTTAAAGTATGAATTTGCTTTAAGGAAGTTAGAAACAGAAATTGATATATTGATAAAGGAACATGAGTTTAAGTGTGGTTATAATTTAGTTGAACATGTTAAGTCAAGAATTAAGAGTATTGATAGTGCTTCTAATAAGCTTAAGAAAAAAGGATGTACACTTACTGTTGACAATTTAATTAGAAACGTTCATGATATGATTGGTATTAGAATAGTTTGTTCTTTTCTTTCAGATGTTTATGATATTGTTAGTATTATAAAGTCATCTAATGAGTTTATTATTAAGGATGAGAGTGATTATATTAAGAATCCTAAGGATTCTGGATATAGTAGTTATCATTTGAATGTATTGATACCATTACATCTTGAGGAGATTACTGAATATGTAGAAGCAGAAATACAAATAAGAACGGTGGCAATGGATTGTTGGGCTAGTTTGGAACATAAGCTTGACTATAAATTACCAAAAAGTGTTCCGGCTGAAATAAAAGAAGAATTAGTGGCGTGTGCCTCGGAAATTGAAAAATTAGATTTAAAAATGCAAAAGTTATATGAAATCATTAAGGAATATAATGATTAGTATTATAATATATAGAAAGAGGTGGTTTTTTTGAATTACATGATGGATAAGATTAATTTACATGAAAATAAAGATGAAATTATTAAGGTTGCTATGGAAATTGTTAATATGTTAAAAGATGATGAAAAGTTAGATGATAGTGAAAAACTTATGACTATTGAGTTAGCTGTTGCTAGACTAAACTATGATCTTTATCATATATCTGGAGATAATGATACAGTAGTAGATTGTTAGGAGTGGTAGAATGGTTTATTTAGATTATAGTGCAACAACACCAGTAAATGAAGAAGTTTTAAATACTTATGTAGAGGTTACTAAGAAATATATTGGTAATCCTAATTCTTTACATAAGTTGGGCATAGAGGCTAAACAATTAATTGATGCAGCTACCAAGCAAGTTGCTGATATATTTGGAGTTAGTAGTAATGAGGTTATTTATACATCTGGGGCAAGTGAGGCCAATAATTTAGCTATTAAGGGTATTTGTTTTAAACATACTGGTAAGCATATAATTACGACTGAACTTGAACATTCTTCAGTTAGTGAAGCTGTTAAATATATGGAAAAGTTAGGTTATCAAGTTAGTTATGTCAAATTAGATAATAAAGGATTAGTTGATTTAGCTGATTTAGAGAATTTAATAAGGAATGATACAGTATTAGTTTCTATTGCGGCTGTTAATAGTGAAGTGGGAGTAGTACAAGACTTAGAAGCTATTAGTAAAATAGTTAAGAAGTATCCTAAAGTTTTTTTTCATAGTGATATGACACAGTCTATTGGTAAGATGAAGGTTAATTTAGCTTATGTTGATTTGGCTAGTGTTTCAGCACAGAAGTTTTATGGAATGAAGGGCATTGGTTGTTTGATTAAGAAAGCTAATATTGATATAGAACCTTTAATACATGGTGGTAAATCAACAACTATTTTTAGATCAGGTACGCCTGCAACGCCTTTAATAGTTTCTTTTGCGAAAGCTTTAAGACTAGCTTATGTTGACTTTGATAAGAAAAATCAACATGTTTTAGAATTGCATGATTATTTAATTAATAGATTGAATTCTTTGGATGTTTTAATTAATAGTAATGAATTTTGTTTACCATATATAGTTAATATTAGTTTGAAGGATATAAAGCCAGAGACTATGTTACATGCCTTGGAGCAAGATGATATTTATATTTCGACACAAACAGCTTGTTCTACGGGAAATTATTCTTTAGCTGTCTTTGCAGTTACTAATGATATGGAAAAGGCTAGTCATAGTATAAGAGTTAGTTTATCTTATCTTACTACTAAGGAGGAGATAGATATTTTTGTTAATTCTTTAGAGAAACATATTAGTGAATTAAGTAGTTTAGTTATTAAAAAGTAGTTTACTTATAGTTAAAAATTAGCTATAATTATGATTAGAATAGAGGGTGTTTGCATGAGCGAGAAAGAAATTATTGAAATAGTTAATCCTCAGGGTGAAAGAGAAGACGTTCAACTAGTTACATATTTGATTACTGAAGATAAGTTGAAACAATATATTGTATATACTAAGGGTGAAGTTGTAGGTACTGAAGGTGATTTCGTTATTTATATTTCACGTTTATTTAAGGATGCTGAAGGATTTAAAATACAAGAAATTTCTGATGATGTTGAATGGAATGATGTTCAACAACTTTTAAAAAAAATCGCTAATGTTTAAGGGTGTGATAACATGGAAAATGTTAATATAAATGATGATAGTGTTGAGAGTTTGAAAGCTATTTTATGTGATGTTTTTGCTGATAGAATAAAAGATTTAACTAGTATTCAGGATTCAGAAATTCGTGATAGTTATATTAAACTTTTAGGTGAAATTACTGAAGAAGTTGAGAAACTTACAGAGATGATTGATAAATTAGATAATTTAGGATTTGGTAAGGAAGATGTTACTGCTGTTGAGAATGTTTCTTCTAAAAGTACTTCTTTAGAAGAGACTAAGACTTTTGGAAAAGATGCAGTTGAGGTAAAACCTGTTAATAGTCCTTTGGAATCAATTCTTCCTAAAGTTAGTAAAGTTGAAGAGGAGACTTCAGATGTAGAGGCAAAGCCTGTTAATGTTGATGATAATGTAGTTCCACAGATACCTAATATTTTTGGATCAATGTTTAATAAAGCCAATGTTTCTAATGAAGAAAAGGCTAGTGTAGTGTTGGAAAATACTGTTGATTCTGTTTCAGAAAAAGAAGCGACTCCTGTTGAAGAAAGTGCTAAACCAGACACTTCTATGAATAGTGATGTCGTTACGCCAGTTGTTTCTAATGATAACGAGGCTGTAGTACCAGATACTTCTAATAATAATGAGGTTGTACCAATTGCTCCTTCCATGGAGAAACAGCAAAATAATATACCAAATGAACAAGTAACAGTTACTCCTGTGATACCTTTTTCTGGGGTAGTAGAGACTAGTTCTAATGTTAATAAAAAGATTATTATGAAGCAGAGTGATGATAAAACTAAAGCTATTTTAGTAAATAGTAGTCAGTTTGAAAAATTATGTAATTCAAAACAGGCACAAGAAGCTTTACTAGATTTTGGTAATCTTACTGAGAATAAGCAAAGTCTGGAAGCAAAAATAGAAGAGATGATGGCTAGGGCAAGTTCTTTATATAAAGAGGGTAAGAAGGATGAAGCTCAAGATATTTATAATCAAATAAGTTTAATGAATAAAGAAAATACTTTAGTTAAGAAGAGTGCCTAACTTAAATGTTATACTAGAAAAAGAAGCTACTTTTGTTGGCTTTTTTCTTTTTCTTTGTTATAATCTATTTATAATGGAGTTGGTATATGTGAAGAGTTCTTCTGCTGTCAAACTTGGATATTTATTAGTACTCATTTCCTTATTTTTAATTGGATTTGGTGGATATTTAAGTTATAAAGATAATACTAAATTAGATCCTATTGAAGATATTATAAGTAGTAATGATAAAGATGATAATAATGTAATAATTACTACTAATGATGGATTACCTCCAGCTACTAATGGTAATAATACTAATAATGGTTCTGTTAATGGTAATAATGGTAACAATACTAATAATGGTTCTGGTAATGATAATAATGGTAATGTTACTGTTAATGATAATTCTGTTAATAATAATGATAATACTGGCACATCAAGTAATACAGCTTCTCCTAAAACTACTGAGGATATAGTTACGGAGCCAACTATAGAAGAAAAAATTGATATTTATAGAAAGAGTATTGAAGATACTTTTGGAATTAGAATTTTATATGGAAATGAAGTTGAAGGATATAGAGTAGGAGACATGGATACTACAGTTATTCCTGATAATGATACAATACAATCAGCTCTAAAACAGTTAAATGATGCACTTTTAAAATATCCAGAGGGATTTTTTAGAGAATTTGGTGATAATAATGTTAAATTGTACTTTTTTCTTATAAAGAATTATAGTTCAGCTAATGTAACAGGAGTTACGGATTTTAACTTACGAAGGATTACAGTTTCTATTGCGACTGATTTTCCTTTAGTAGATACTTTTCATCATGAAATGTTACATTGTATTGAATATTATATTGAAAAGAATGGCGGAAAGTTTAGTTCTTGGAATGTGTTTAATCCAACTGACTTTGTTTATGGTAATGAGATTGGAGATTATTCATATAATAGAACGGGAAAAGCCGATTCATATTTTGTTAATAACTATGCACAATCTAGTGCAACAGAGGATAGAGCCTCAACTTTTGAATATATGACAGCTAAAGTTAAATATAGTTGTTTTGATTCAAAAAATTATCCAATATGGAAAAAATCAGAATATATTTCATCAATGATTGAAACTTATTTTTCAACGGTTTCTCCGGAAGTTATTGATTATTGGGAAAGATATGTTTACTAAAGGAGATTACAATGAAAAAGATAATTATTAATGAATATAATTTAAGGGCTCAAGATTTAGATTATGAAGTTATAAGGGTTAAAGGATTAATTGTTAATAGTCAGAATCAAATATTAATGGAATTTAATAATAATACGTATCAATTTCCAGGAGGACACTTGAATGAAAATGAGAAGTTAGAAGAAGCCTTATTAAGAGAAATTAGAGAAGAGACAGGTATTACAATAAAAGAATTGGATGGTCCATTTATGCAAATTGTTACTTATGATAAAAACTATTTTGGAACTGGTAAAAAGGTTTGTAGTAGTATATTTTATTATAGGGTTTTGTGTGATGATATACCAGATTTTGAAAAGACTGATTTGGATGAATTAGAAAGACTTTCAGAATTTGGTTTAAGATATGTTAATTTAAGTGAATTGGAGTCTTTCTTGAAAGTGTGTTTAGAAAATGGGAATATTGATAAAAATATTATGAGAGAAATGTCTTTAGTACTTGATGAGTATAATAATTTATATGGTGGTTTAAAATAGAAAAAAAGAAGAATTTGATTCTTCTTTTTTCTTGGTTCTTTATGTTTGATAGCAGACATGGTATAATATTTCTTACAGAGGTGAAGTAGATGAAGCTTGAAATAATTGGTTTAACAAAGAAATATGGGGAAAAATTAGTTTTAGATGATATAAATTTTACTTTTGAAGCAGGTAAAATTTATGGATTAATTGGACGTAATGGAGCTGGTAAAACTACTTTTTTTAATTCATTAAATGCAGATATTGATATTGATGGAGGAGTATTTTATTTAGAAAATAATTATGGTAAAAATAAACTTACAACGGCAGATATTGGTTATGTAGTATCAACACCAATTGTACCAGAGTTTTTAACAGCAAGAGAATTTTTAAGTTTCTTTTTAGAGATAAATAAAGATAAAGTTGATAAGGATAAAACAATTGATGACTACTTTGAAATGGTTGATATAGAAAAAGGTGATCAAGATAAGTTATTAAAAGATTATTCACATGGAATGAAAAATAAAATGCAAATACTTGTTAATATTATTGCTCATCCTAAAGTTATTTTATTAGATGAGCCTTTAACGTCATTGGATGTAGTTGTTCAGGATGAAATGAAAAAATTACTAAAATCATTGAAGAAGGAACATATTATTATTTTTTCTACACATATTTTGGAAATAGCCATGGATCTATGTGACGAAATAGTCATACTTAATAATAAGAAGTTAGAACTTGTAGAAAAAGATAATTTAAATACAAAGAAATATAAAGATAAGATCATTAATAGTTTAAAGGATAGTAAAAATGTTTAAGACACTGAAAATGGCTTTAAAAATAGATTTAACATATGCTATTAATGCTAATATGTATTTCTTTAAAAGATTACCAATACTTAGAGATTTATTAAATGATGATGTATATAAGGGTGAAGGTTTAAAGAAGTTTGCCAGAGTATTTAGTATTTTAGTTTCAGCTTTAAGATTTATTGTATTTAGATTATTATATTTTTTAGTAATATATTTTATTAGTAGTGTTATTAGTCCTGAGAAGATTAGTGAGACTTTTTTACATATTTATTTTATATTTACGATTATTGGAATGTTTATTAATTTTCATATTTTAAGTGCAGATACGAAGAAGTATTTTTGTATAATTTTATTTAATATGGATGCTAAAGAATTTATGAGAGCTAATTTCTTATGGGATTTAGGATTATCTTTGGTACTTAATTCTTTAGGTTTCTTAGTATTTGGATTGGCTTTAAATTATTCATTATTAGAAGCTTTTGTTTTAGTTATATTTAGTATGTTTGCTAGAGTTATTGGAGAAGCTATCAGTGTTTCTTTTTATAAGAAGAAAGGATACCTTTTAACGGCAGATTATAAAAATACATTTGTAATATTAGGAATACTATTAGCAGTTGCGGCATTACCTTTCTTTAAAGTTATCATTCCAGATACTTTTATTTATGGTGCTTGTGGAGTCTTTTTCTTAATAAGTATATTTTGTTATGAGTATTTGATGGGAATAGATGATTATAAGTTGATGTTTAAGAAAATTAATACAGAAAAAGTAGTAATGAATTCTAGTGAAGCTGGGAGTTATGCTAGACAAGATATGGTTAAAATTAGGGAAAAAGATAAAAATATTTCCAGTGATAAGTTAGCTAATAAGAAAGGGTATGATTTATTTAATACAATTTTCTTTGAAAGACATAGAGAAATATTGATGAGAAGTTCTAAGAGGATTAGTGTTATTGCTTTTATTGCGACGCTTGTTTGTATCTTTTTAGTGATTAATAACAGAGATAGTTATACAGATATACATAATTTTATACTTAATAGATTAGGCTGGTTTGTTCTTATTATGTATTTTATTAATAGAGGGTCTGTTGTTACTCAAGCAATGTTTTATAATTGTGATCATGCAATGCTTACATATAATTTTTATAGAGAAAGTGATGTTATTGTTAATTTATTTAAGAAAAGATTAGTAACAATAATTAAGATAAATTTATTACCAGCTGTAACTATAGCTTTTGGAGTTTTACTATTATTAATATTTACTGGAGGTACTAGTATTGTTAATTATATTACGATACCATTATTTATTATTATACTCAGTGTATTTTTCTCAGTACATTATTTAGTTATTTATTATTTATTACAACCTTATAATAATAAGTTAGAGATAAAGAGTTTTTCTTATACTTTTATTACAGCAGCTACTTATTTTGTATGTTATTCACTTAATTCTATTAAGATGCCATCTTTATATTTTTCGATATTTGGTTTAGAATTTACGATTTTATATATTTTAATTTCGTTAAAGTTAGTTTATAAAAAAGCTCCAGGTACATTTAAGCTTAGAAACTAGAAATTTGACAAATATTACTTAATAATATAAAATATATCTTGTATATATAGTAGAGGTGAAATTTCGTGAGAAAGACAAAAATTATTAGTTACCTTTTAATAATCGTAGCTGTATTAATGGTTTCTGTTGGATTACGATTACAGGAAAAAGTATCAATAAAAAGTAATGATGATCTTACTTTTTATGAAGTTAATACAAATAATATAACAGCATCTGAAAATGTGCTTAGTAAAAATGATATGTTGCAATATAGAGTTGATAATTCTTCTATTACAGAATCAGTGATGGAAACTGCTCCAGCATCTGTTTTAGTTCCACCAAGAATTGAAGTTTTTGATGGTTTAACAATGGAAGAGTTAGCAGCTAAACTTGATAAGAATTTAGGTAATGATATTATGGGTGGAAAAGGCTATTTTATCGCATCTAATTGTATTGAAAAAGGAGTTAATCCTTATATTGCGACAGCTATTATTTTACATGAAACTGGTTGTGGTACAAAGTGTTCTAATTTAGCTAGATACTGCTACAACGTTAGTGGACAAAAAGGTAGACCTGGTTGTAATGGTGGTAGTTTTAAGAAATTTGATAGTTTAGATGAAGGAATTATGGGACTTATCAACAATTTATATAAAAACTATTATAGTGTAGGTTTAGATACTGTTGAAAAAATTGCTCCTAAGTATGCAGAAGGTAATACTTGGGCTGGTAAAATTAATTATTTTGTTAATAAAATAAAAAATAGCTAAGAATTTTAGTTTTAATATTAAAGATATGAGGAGACTTATGTCTTTTTATATGGAAAGTGAAAATAATGAAAGAATATTTGAAAGAGACAAAGTTACTAAATTACTCTTGCGATACTATTTTAAATCTTATAGATAGTAAGGGTTGGAAAAGTTTAGATGAGTTTAATAAAATAAAAGAGACATATAATTTTGTAAGAGATGAGATATTATTTGGATATAATGTTTGTGATGAAATACCTGCTTCTAAGGTTTTAGAAGATGGATATGGGCAATGTAATACTAAAGGTATTTTATTTATGGCACTTTTAAGAGCTTTAGATATACCTTGTAGAATTCATGGATTTACAATAGATAAGAAATTACAAAAAGGAGCTATGACAGGATTTATATATAATTGGGCTCCTAAAGATGTAGTTCATAGTTTTGTCGAAGTATTTTATAAGGATAAATGGTATGAGTTGGAGGGCTTTATTTTAGATAAAAAATATTTAGAGAGGCTTCAGGAAAAGTTTAGAGATTGTGATGGAGAATTTTATGGATATGGAGTTGCTGTTAAAAGTTTAAAAGATCCAGTTATTGAGTGGAATGGTAATAATACTTATATTCAAAGTGAGGGTATAAATAATGATTTTGGAGTATATGATTCTCCGGATGAGTTCTTTTTAAAGCATAAACAAAAAATGTCTAAGTTTAAGGAAGTTTTGTATAGAAATATCGGTAGACATTTAATGAATAGGAATGTCAATAGGATAAGAAGAGAATTATAAATTATTTAGGTGATAAAAGTGTCAATTTGACATATTTCAAGACATATGATATAATGTAGGTGTAATTGATGGCACATTATTCTAGTCAATTACTTTATTAGGAAGACGGGATTAAACAACCGTTATAGAGCATATCTGTGAAACCTTTGGTGTTTGCTTTATGCGCCCAGTGTAGGGTGAATGCTGAAGATGAGGAGAATGGGCGCTCGTAATGGCATACGACAAACGACCCATTATCCGTGGAGACCTATTATTGTGATAAGCCTATACGTTTAGACTGATGGACTTGTTACGAGATAGGATAGAACCTGTATTGTGGCGAAAGTTATGTGCAGCGTAGCTTGTCTTGAGTGAGAGTATTGGGATTAAAGATCTTATTTTAATAAGTGGGCCAACTTATTTAAATACTGCTTTATGAAACTGCTCTTGCAAAAAAGAATAAATAATAAAGTGTTGGTGGGGAAATCTCCTAGAGTGCGCTTAACATAGGATTGCAGTGGATACTAAGTGGTAATCAAGTCGTATGAATGGTGACATCATATTTATTTCTTTAAAGGGGAACCATGTATCTGGTAACGGATACGTAGAAATAAGGGAAATCCTACTTGACCTAAGGTTCAAAGTTTACTATGTTTAGAGCCATTAGTTTTTGAAGTTTAAAATAGTATTTTTATACTATTTTTTCTATATAATAAGGAAGGGTATATGAATAGTAAAAAGAAATTAGAAAGAGATGAATTTCAAGAATTAGTTGTTGAAACTAAGAAAAGAGAAAGAGTTAATAAGAAGAAAACGGATATGGGGTGGATTATTAAAATTATTTTAATAGCCTTTACTTTATCTTTTGGACTTTCTTATGTATCACAAGTAGCTTTACCAAAACTTTCTTTAATTGGGGGAGTTATCGTAACTTTACTTTTTGTAGGTATTGGTATTTTATTTGATATTGTAGGGGTTGCGGTTACTAGTAGTGATGAAAAGGTTTTTCATTCGATGAATTCTAGAAAAGTAAAAGGTGCAGATGTAGCAGTTAAGTTTAAGAAGAATGCTTCTAAAGTATCTAACTTTTGTTGTGATGTAGTAGGAGATGTATGTGGAATTATTTCTGGTACAGCAGCAACTACTATTGCGGTTGTTATAGCGAGTGAGTTTCATTTAAATGTATTATTTACAGGACTTACTATAGCGGCTATAGTTGCGGCTCTTACAATAGGTGGTAAGGCTTTAGGTAAAGGTTTTGCGATAAATAAAAGTAATATCATACTTTATAAATTTGCTAAAGTGATTTCCATATTTTATAAGGTCAAGTAGTTGTACTTGCCTTATTTTTTCTTTTATAGTAGAATTAAAGAGCGGTGGTGAAGATGAATGATACAAGTAAATAATGTTAGTTTAAAATTTGGAAAAAGAGTCTTATTTGAAGATGTTAATATAAAATTTACTAATGGTAATTGTTATGGTTTGATTGGAGCGAATGGTTCTGGTAAATCAACTTTTTTAAAGATATTATCAGGTGAGATTGAGACAACTACTGGAGAAGTTGTTATTTCTAAGAATGAAAGACTTTCTATTTTGAAGCAGGATCATTATCAGTTTGATGATAAGAGAGTTATTGATGTAGTTATTATGGGAAATAGTAAACTATATGAAATAATGGAAGAGAAAAATAAGATGTATGAGCAGACTGAGTTTAGTGAAGAAGATGGTATGAAACTTGCTAATTTAGAGGCTGAATTCATGGATTTAGATGGCTGGAATGCAGAGTCTGATGCTAGTACACTTTTAAATAATTTAGGTGTTAAGGAAGAGTATCATTATGTTTTAATGGGAGAATTACCAGTAAAACTTAGAGTTAAGGTTTTACTTGCTCAAGCCTTATTTGGAAATCCAGATATCTTACTTTTAGATGAACCTACTAATAGTTTGGATATCGAGGCTATTAAATGGTTAGAAGAGTTTTTAATTAATTTTAATAATACAGTTATTATTGTTTCACATGATAGACATTTTTTAAATAAAGTTTGTACACATATTGCGGATATTGATTATGGTAAGATTAAACTTTATGTTGGTAACTATGATTTCTGGTATGAGTCTAGTGAATTATTACAAAAACAAATGAGAGATTCTAATAAGAAAAAAGAGGAAAAGATTAAAGAATTACAAGCCTTTATTGCGAGATTCTCAGCAAATGCTTCTAAGTCAAAACAAGCAACTTCGAGAAAGAAAATGTTAGATAAGATTCAATTAGATGAGATTGTTCCTTCTTCTAGAAAATATCCTTATATTGATTTTAAGATTGAAAAACCAGCCGGTAAAGAAATATTAAAAGTAGAAAACTTAACTAAAGTAGTTGATGGCAAAAAGATTTTAGATAAGGTATCATTTACAATACTTAAAGGTGATAAAATTGCGATAATTGCCGATAATGATATGGTTAAGACAACTTTATTTAATATTTTGATGGGTAAAGATAAATATGATAAAGGTAGTATTGAATGGGGTAAAACTATTGTACCTGGTTATTTACCTCAAGATAATACAGAATACTTTGATGTTGATAAGAATATTATGGAGTGGATTGGACAATATTATGATATAAAAGATGAAACAATACTTAGAGGTTTCTTGGGTAGAATGTTATTTTCTGGGGATGATGTATTTAAGAAAGTAAATGTATTATCTGGTGGGGAAAAGATGCGTTGTATGTTATCTAAGATGATGTTAGAAGGACCTAATTTCTTAATATTAGATGAACCTACTAACCATTTAGACTTAGAAAGTATTACATCTTTAAATAAGGGATTAATTAATTTCCAAGGTGAAGTTATATTTACTTCAAGGGATTATGAACTTAATAGTACAGTTGCAAATAGAATAATTGAAATATTAGATGATGGAACTATTATAGATAGATGTGTTCCATATGAAGAATATATTGAGAAAAAATAAAGATAAATAGTTTAGCTATTTATCTTTTTTTCTTTATACTTTTATTTTGCCTTTTTCACAACGATTTCCCCAAGAGTCAATTAAATGACTATTCTTTTCAATACGAATTATTTCACAGTTATTAGGACAACTTCCACAGTTTGTACTAGTTGTTTTAAAATTATCTGTTATAATGTCAAAAGAAAAGTTAATTTCAGGGGTTTCTTTAGAAAGAATGGCAACACCTAAAGCTCCCATTAGATGACCAAATTCATCAGTAATTATTTGGGTGTTTAGGATGTCTTCAAAGGCTTTCTTGACAGCGATATTTTTAGAGACACCGCCTTGGAAGATGATTGGATCTTCTATTTTTTTGCCTTTGGCAACATTATTTAGATAGTTTAGAGCAATACTTCTACAAAGACCAGCTACAATATCTTTCTTTTCATAACCTAGTTGAGCTTTATGGACTAAATCACTTTCAGCAAAAACAGTACATCTAGCAGCAATAGAAGCAGGATTTTTACTGGTTAAGGCAATTTTTCCAAAGTCTTCGATAGGAATTTCTAAGCGTTTGGCTTGACTAGTTAAGAAAGCTCCAGTACCAGCAGCACATAAAGTATTCATTGCGTAATCAGTGACAATACCATCTTTAATTAAAATTATTTTAGAGTCCTGACCACCAATTTCAATAATTGTTCTTATATTGGGATATTTTGAAAGAGTTCCAATAGCGTGAGCGGTTATTTCGTTTTTTATGATACTGGCATTTAAAATAGTACCGATTAGTTTTCTAGCAGAACCAGTGGTACCGACAGAGACTATTTTTATATTTTTATCTTTTATTTGCTTTTTTAATTCTGTTAAAACTTCTTTAACGGCGTTTATTGGGTTTCCTTTTGTCCATAAATAAGCTTTAGCTAGTATTTTATTATTCTTATCGATAATTACACCTTTTGTAGATATAGATCCTATATCTATACCTAAATATCCTTTTATCATTTTTTATTTCTCCTTATCTTGATTAAGTCTTCAAATGCTTCTAGTCTTGTTTTTATGCCTTCATCTGATGTTTCGACATCGTAAGAAAAGAAGAGAATAGGCATTTCATTTTCTTGACAGATTTTTTGAATAATAGGAATGGCTCCAATTTCAGGAGTACAACCAAATGGTTTAGTATGAATTATTCCATCATAAGATTTATTGATTAGTTTAATAGTACGATAGACATTATCTAGTCCATCGGCTCCTAGAGAATATTTACAATATTTTTTAGTTACTCTTAGCATGTGTTTTTCTAGAAACTTTTTTTGCCATAGAAGATAACTAAGATTAGTATAACGTTTTATTTCGACATGCATTTTGGCAAGATTTTTCTCGAGAAAGTAAGTAGAGAAAGGCTCCATAGCAGTATAGAGTTCACCAATGATACCTACTTTTAAACAGTCTTTTGGTTTTTGATATGGGATCTTTTTAATTTTATGTTTATATTTATAGTAATAATAGATTTGTTTAGTAATTGATTTAGTACTTTTAAAGGCTTCAAACATTTTACTTTTTTCTTTTAAATAAGAATTTTCTTTTACTTCAAATCCAATACGTTTTCTGATGATTTTATCGATTTTATCCATATTCCAAATAAAGATTAAGGTATATAGTAATTGGTGAATAAAGAAGAAAAAACTTAGGGAAGGGTTTAATTTCTTAAATTCTTTATAGACTTTTGTTATTTTTAGTTTTCCATCTGTGATTAAATTAAAAAATTCAAATTCGTAATTTAGGTCTTTTAGAATAGTTTCAGTTACTTCAGCATAATAACGATATCTACAACCACCTCCGGCTGTAAAAAGAATGTTGGCTCCTTTTTCTAGGGCTTCTATAAAGTTTCCTAAGTTATATTTGAAAGGAAGACAAACTGAATCTGGTGAATATTTAGCACCTAGTTCAATAGTTTTTTTAGTAATTGGTGGAGAAGGCATAACTTTTAATTTGGTTGTTCTTTTTAGGAATGTTGAAATAGGGATGTAGTAGTCTCCTAAATGGGGAAAACTAATTATTTTTGGCATAGATTTCTCCTTTCTAAGATGTCAATAAAACTTTCTAAACGAGTAATTATTCCAGCCTCACTATTTAGATCTTCAAATATTAAAGTGATGATAGGAATATTTTTAATTTTTCTTGTTACTAATTCATTACTTAGAGAATCTGGACCACAGGGGAAAGAAGAAATGATAATTATACCATCGACTTTATCTTGATAATAGTTGATACTAGCAACGACTTCTTTACTGTGAGTCCAATGAATATCAGTTGATAGTTTATGGCATTCCTGGTCTATGATGGTATGATCTATTCGATCACTATAAAAAATAGAAATATTATTTTGAGAGAGAAAATCACTAATGGTTTTACCGATTAACTCATCATATAAATTATATGGATGACCAGCTAGAAGTATTTTTAAATTGTTGCTTTCTAGGAGTTTTCGTTGATTTTCTTCCTTTTTTGTGCGTTCTTCTAAAGCAACTTTTTCAGCTTCCTTAAAGGCTTTATAACTTTGAATGTATGATATACCTAGAGTTTCACCTAGCTCTAGAAAAGCAATTAATTTACTTATTCGTTTAGTTAAGTCAATATTGTAGTTTAGAATATTAAGATCAAATAAATTGTTTACTAAATCATATAAACAATTAAAGTTAGTACAGACTTGTTCATTTTTCTTGATAGAATACATTCTTGGAACTAAGATGTAGTCACATTTATCTTTTAAATCTATAATATGACCTAAATACATTTTTAAGGCAAGACAAGCTTCATCATTGGAAATATTAATACCATCTTTTAGAATTTTTTTATTACTTTTGGAACTTAGGATAGTGTTAAAGCCTAGTTCTTTAAAAAAAGTAGTCCAAAATATATCATCGTAGTAATATAGTAACGCTCTAGGAATTCCAATAGTTTTTTTAATAGTATCACGTCCTCAATTAAGAATATGAATATTTGATAATCTCTATTAATTTTTTAAACGACATTTAAGAACAATTTATGGCTTTATTTTTTAGTTAGTTGTGTTATAATTATTGTAGTAAATATCTATATTTATTTGGGAGGTATTAATTATGGGCATAGTTTATGAAAAGGCTTTGAAGTTTAAAAGAGAACATCCTTCTACGATTGGCTGGAGATTAAAGAAAAATTCATCTATCGTTGAAAAACATTTAAATCCTGGAGAGAAAGTTTTATATGTGTTTGTAGCACAGAAGAATGATAATCCTTTAGATATTTTGGGTACGGCAGTTGTTGCTCTTACGGATAAGAGAATACTTATTGGTCGTAAGAGAGTTGTTTTTGGATATTTTTTAGATTCTGTTACTCCAGATTTATTTAATGATTTAAAAGTAAAAGGTGGACTTATTTGGGGGAAAGTTTATATTGATACAGTTAAAGAATTTATTACACTTTCAAATATAGGAGTAGAGGCACTTCCAGAAATTGAAACGAAAATTAGTAGTTACATGATGGATATGAAGCAAAAATATTATTCTCGTAAAGATGATAATAATGATGATTAAAGGTCTTTATTTGGACCTTTTTTTTTGTTATAATTAGGATGGTGGTAGTATGAAAAAGTTACTTACGATTTTGTGTTTTTTAGGAGTTATTGCGTTGGCATTTCAGTTAATTGTACAGTTTTTTATTGTACATCAAGATATTAAGTATTCTATTGCGACTAAAGATAATGCATATTTAATAGATGAAAAGTTAGATATTGATGGAAAGAAGAATTTGTATTCTTTTAAAGTTGTAGATAAAAATGAAAAGACTTATTATTTTAGTTTTCTGAATGATTATAATAGACGTGAGAGAGTAATTGAAGATATTAAGTTTTTTGATGAGGGAGACTTACAATGTATTTATCCAATCTATAGAAATAAGAAGACTTCGGATGTTTATTGTAATTACGAAGGTACTCAAGTTAGTTATAGTTATTTGAAGCAGTTAGGTGACTCTTCTATAAATAAAATTGTTAAGACGTTGAAAAGTAAGAAGTATGATGCAGTATCTTGGAAGAAGGAAACTGTTCCTAAAGAGATTTCAACTAGTTATAAATTTTATTTGAAAAATGTTCCAAAAGACACATTCTTTACAGTTTGGTTTTACAAAGGATTTTATATTTTAAAGAATGGTAAACTTGCTAAAAAGGAATTTTTAAATGGAGATCAATATGAAAATAATTTGAGTTTATTAACAGGAAATTATTATGTATCAATTAATACGGATATGAATTCTGGTAGTGATTATACAGCCTTTTATTTATATGATGTTGTTAATGGAGGAAAGGGTCGCTTAGATTTAGATGAACATATTTCTTCTAATATGTATATCAATGGGGAATATGATGGTAAATTTTATTATACTGATTTGAGTAGTAAGAAGCAGTTTATGATAAATCCAGATCAAGAAAGTGTTACAGAAGTTGGTAATGTAAAAGATGGATTTAAGACTGTTCAGGCTAATAAGTTAGTAGAAGTTTCGGCTAAAGATTATTTGAAACATAAAAATATTTGGACAAATGATGTTTCTAATAATGTTTTAAAGAAGATGTATGGAGCAAAAGAAGTTAAGAGGGATAAGGACAGGTATTATTTCTTAACAGATGAAGGGGCACTATATAAAGTTTTTAGAAATGATATAGAACATCCAATATTGTTATGTACTTTTGATGAGGTATCAGAGTGGAAGGTAAAGGACTCAAATGTCATGGTTGTATCTGGGGATACGATGTATTATTACAATGATGTTGTAGGACTTTTACCAATTGTTGTTAGTGGGGAACTTAAGTATAATTACAAAAATATTTGTGATTTTGTAGTGAAGCAATAGTAATATTGCTTCTTTTTTGGCATAAAATTATAAAAATGGAATAAATTTATTGAAATTTGTAAAATCATTTGATATAATCGTAAGTGCAATGGGGTTTTAGCCAAGTGGTAAGGCGTGGGTCTGCAACACCCTGATCACCGGTTCAAATCCGGTAGGCCCCTCCAGTTGCGAATGTGGTTTAATGGTTAGAATACGGCCTTGCCAAGGCTGTGATGGGGGTTCGATTCCCCTCGTTCGCTCCATTGAGGAATCTGTTCGAACTATTTAGTTTGAACTTGATATATAAATCAATCGAAAGATTGATTTTTTTGTGTCTTACAATGAAATCATCCCAAAGAAAAAGATGATTACAATATTGAAATTTAATATTTAAATAATATAAATGATACTAAAAAATAGAAAATCCACACTATATATGGTATAATATTATATAGATGGAGGTTTTATTATGATTAAAGAAACTGTTAAGTATCCTGAATTTTCTGAAATTGATTTTATAAGATTATATTGTGCAATGAATTTTAAAAATGGTTGTTCTCCAATCATAAAACATAATGAATTAGAAAAAAAGTTATATAGATTTTATTCATTACCTGAATTTAGAGATTTATTTCAAGATATATGTCCTAAAAAAGATTATACAAATCCAGAAAACAGTTATTTGAATTTGGGAACTGCCTTGAATACAGCTCAATTAGTTGGACTACTAATACCTATACAAAGCACTGGAGAAACTAGTTCGATTATTTCTTGCAATGATAAAATAGCACAAGAAATAATATCAAGTACTGATACGGAAATGGTTAATAAAATGTCTAAATTATTTAATTTAATGCTTGACTTTGATAGCAGTTCAAAAGAAAATCATTTTTATCAAACATCTGATGCTGGATTAGTATCAGATAAACAATTTATTGATGAGCAAGTAGAAAGTTATACTAAGGCATTAAATTCTCCTGTTATGCCAGAAATTCAAGAATCAGGACCGGTATTAATTAAAAAAAGGAATGAAGACACCAAGAAATAATTGCCACTTTTTTCATTTTTTTGATAAACTATATTTAGTGATTGATATTTATGTATCAATTTCGTGTATTGGAAAAAGTTGTAGATATCTATGACCTTGGCTCCATATCAATAAGAAGCTCGGTTACGTGAGTTTAAATGATAGATGCTAACTAGGAATAGTTAGTTTTTTTGTGATGTAAAGTACTTTTTTGAAATAACAATAATACTGTAAAAAAGAAAAAAAGATGATTTTAAAATCATCTTTTCAATTACTTATGTGTTGTGCCTGTTTTTTCTTCTTGATGTTGTTTAACAACTTCGCAAGTGAAGTATTTATCATCATGGCTATTGTAAAAATAGCTATCTCTTCCTTTTACATATGCTCTTAAACTAGCTGCTACTGTTGGGTTATTTTCTTTTGCTATTAGAGATTCTATTTCAATTGGTGAAAGCGGCAATATAACAACATCTTGTGGGTATGAATCATTTTCACCCTCGGTATACATGTTTCTTAATTCTTTCACATTATAATACATAATTATAATTCTCACTTTTTATGCTGCATGTTATAGCACATTTTAATTGAAAAGTAAAGAAAAGTTCTGCTTATTATTATTTTAACGGTAAATTTAATATAGTTGACAATCTAAACTCTATAGTATAGAATATGCCTCTAGTAAGTGAGGGGATTTAGTTGAAAAATTTAGATAACGTAAGAAATCTTATAAGAGTAGATTTATATGGTGATGGTATTGTTGGTAATGAATATAATGGTGCTTTTGTTATTGATAGACATAAGAATGGGGAGTTTTTTCTTCTAGTAGTATCTAATGGAGTGGGCTGGGATCATGTAAGTGTGACACTGCATAGAAAAAATGGTGCTGATATTAAAAGATGTCCTTCATTTGAAGAAATGCAAATGATTAAAGAAAAAATATTTGCGGATGATGAGGTTGTATTTCAACTTCATCCTAGAGTAGAAGATTATATTAATACGCATCCTTTTTGTCTTCATTTATGGAGACCTAATAATTGTAGTATGAATATTCCACCATTACATTCGGTTGATGAAGCTAAATTAAGAGAAGATTGTGAGTTTGAACATGATGGCATTATAGTAAAAATTAAAAAGGGTAATATTGATGGATGGCAAGTAGCAAGGGTCAATTGTTTTACGAGAGATGGAAGAGTAGTTAAAAGTAGTCCTAATTGGAATGTGATGTGTAAAGCTAAGGAAATTGTGTTTGGTGAAGAAGAAGCGGCATTTCAGTTTATGGCAGCAGGATCTGATAATAGTCACACTGGATTAGATATATGGCATCCAACTAGTTTAGATTTGAGTCCACCATTACCTAAAGCTATTTTAGTAGGAGTTGATAAAAAGTTTGTCAAGACAAAGTAATATGTTTATATTTAATATTTTCAAGTAACTAAAAAGACTTCTAACAATTTTATTGTTTGGAAGTCTTTTGTTTATATGCGTTATTTTTTTAATTCTTTTGGATTTATATCACTGGTTTTTTGATATAAAATTCTTCTGTCGGCACCATAACCATCGCGTACTGTAACTTTTTCTTTGGTAACAATCATACTAGTTTTCCATGAATAATCAAAAGGGTCTACATCGATTAATTTTCCAGCTTTGGCTAGAATGTAGCATGGTCCATAATCTACATCTACAGTACAATTTCCATAAGTTTCAACTTTTTCATAAACATATTCGGCTAAACTTTCTTTAAATATTTTTAATTCTGCTTCAGTGTATTCTCTTTTTGAACCGGCTATAGCCATGGCAAATATTGATGTTAATTCATCGCCATTATTAAAGTCCCTTGTTTGAAGTGAGTTTGCCCAATATTCAGCAGCAACTTTGGCGTATTCTGGATAATCTTCACCAGAGGCAGTATTTATTTTTTTTGGCAATACAGCACCAAAAAAGTCATTACCTAGTTTTCGATATTCATCAGCAAAATCTCCATCGGCGATTGCATCAACACATTGAGAAAGCGCTGTTATTGCTACTTCTGCACGCCAAGGATTTTTTATAAAAAATTCAGGAAATGTTTTTCCTTTATAATTGTTTTTGCCTTTTTTTATAGCATTTTCAATATCAGATACAGTTAGGATAAGTCTTGCTGGTATTAATGTATCTTTGATGATGGTTGCTAAATAATCAGTCATAGTATATAGTTCTTCTTCCATACCTGGGCAAAGTTCTCTTGCTTTAGCAAATTTTTCTTTAGCATTTTTTAATTCTACTTTTTTCATTAATATCTACTCCTTGACTTTCTAGTGTACAGTAACTATTAAAAAAATGCAAACTTTTTCCTGTTTACATTTCGTTTTATATGAGTGTTTCTTTAGCAATATTTTGATATGGTGTAGCCATTTAATCATTATATCATTGATTATTTAACTTTGAATATGGAATTGTTACATTGAATTCTCCTTGACTGTAAGGTGCTACTTGATATTGAGTAAAAAAGAAGATTAGGCCATATTTGGAATAGACAAAGTTTGAGAAATTTTCTTGAGTTGGTTTGGTTCCTTCATATAACATGGATAGGTTGGTTATACGACTATTTGTTTTTAATTCGTCTCTACTTATAGTTGATATAGTGTTAAGAAAGTTTTTATTTTTCTTTATTAAGTTATCTATATTTTCTAATTCGTTTGTTTCTTTATTGTAAACAATTGTTTTTATACGATGATTAGGATGAGCTCCACCGGTAAAATCCTCAATACGGAAAATAAAAGAAAGGTAGTTAGAGTATTCATATTTTTCATATAGAATAATCAAATGATAATATTGATTTACAGGTATTGTTGAGTTTTTTACATTAGTTTTAAATTCTTTTAGGTAATTAGTTATGTCAGTGTTGATTTGATTATTTAACTTTTTATATTCAGTTATGGGATAGTAGATTTGGATTTTATAATTTTCTTTTGTTTCAGTAATTTTATCTTCGCTATTGTTGGTTTTTATTTTTGTAGCACTGGCATTTAATATATGAGTAAAAAAGATAAGATTAGAAAGTATTAAAATTATTGTTATGAATTTAGTTTTCATAATATCACCATTACTATATTATTCGAAGAGTTTATATTTATTTATTTTTTGTTGTATGGTATCATTTTTATGAGGATGATTTTATGAAGAAAAAATATCAATTTATGATAATTATATTAGGGGTAATTTTAGTTATAATTCTTTCTTTAGCGATTATTATTCCAAATAATGATTCTTTAAAATATAAAGATGATAATTATGGATTTAATTATAGTTCTAATTTTAGTGTTTCTTTAGAAGATGGGAGTTATATTGTTAGAGAAAAAGAAGGTAATGCTGAAATTATTATAAGAGTTTTAAATAATGATTATAAAAAGAGTGTTAGCAATGAAGATAGGGCAAATTTAATTTCTAAAGATATGGTTACTGAAGACTATGAAAAGGTTTCGGCTAATTGTTTAGATACTTTTTGTATGAATGTTTATGAAAATGATGAAAAACATATAACTATTACAACACGTTTTATGAATAAAGATATATATGTTTATAGATTGATCTGTGATAAAGATAAGTCAGAATTATATAATGAGGATTTTGATTTAATTATTAATTCCTTTGTAAAAATAAAATAATTTTATATTTATTTCTTTTATGATATAATCTTATTAAGATATGGAGATGTTTTTATGAAGTGTCCTAAATGTAATTTTGAAAATGAAGTTGGAAGTGCTTTTTGTTCTAGTTGTGGAAATAAGCTTGCAGCTATTTCTACTAGTAATGATGATGCAGAAGTTTTAGATATAAATGAAAAAGTAGAAACCTTAGATAATACTCAAGTAATTGAGAGTAATAATCAAAATATTATTAATCAGACTATTCAGAATAATGAACAAGTAACTTCTAATAATGTTTTGAGTAGTACACCAGTTACTTCAAGTAATGATCATGTTGCCACAGATAATAATTTTGTTAAAACTAATGAGGTAATTAATATGGCAACTAATATGAACAGCGAAGTTAGTGTTAATTCAAGTATGTCTAGTGATGTTACTTCTATTAATGAATTAAATAGATCTAGTAATTTTATTGTGATTGGATTAGTTATTTTAATTGCTATTATAACTATTGTTTCATGTTATCTTATGACTACAAATAAAAGAGACAATGAAAAGAAAGATGATGTTGTAACTTATAATAATAAAGTAACAATCAATGGTAGAACTGGAAGTGTTCCTGATGGCTGGAATTTTGTATCGGGAGTAGAAATTGGACAAAACGATTATGAATCTGTTTTTATGAATGCGTCTTATGATTCTTTTGCTTATGTTTTATCTTCAAAAACTTCTAATTTATCAGAGATAAAGGCTAATATGTATACGCTTAAAGCAAAGTTAGAGAGTAAGGGATTTTCTGACATTGATGTTAAAAAGAGTAAAGAAAATAGTTCTGAGTATGTTTTATTTGATGGATTATATAATGGAAAAAATTATCACCTTTTATATTTAGCAGATACAGCTGGTGTTTATGGTAGTGAAGGAGTTTATGCTTCTAAAGATGATTTAGCTACAATTGTTTCTTTTATGACAAAGTTAAAGAGAAACGCTGCTATAAAAATTCCTGATGATAGTGAACAAGTTAATTTTTTTGAGACTATTTTAGAAAAATAGCTGATTTGTGTTATGAAGGAGAGTGTTAACTTAACACTTTTTTTTGATTTTTATATTTTTCTATGCTATAATATGGGAACCTTTAGGACTTTTATTTGGTACTAAAGGGCTAAAGATTAACATATAATTTGATTATGAATTTTAAATAAAAGGAGATATTAAGATGAAAAAAGGAATTTATGATAGAAAAAGTTTACTTACTTTTAAAGAAATAGCAGAAAGAGGGAAGCAATACACTTTATTTTCTTATGGCGATGGTCCTATTTGGGATGTTTATACAGAAGCATTTTTATTTAGACATAATGCAGATGTTTCGGTTGATATAATCGAAACTTTTGGAGATGTTATTGAAAAGTTAAATAATAATGGTAGAGTGATTGAAGATATTACTTTAGGATTAGACTTTAGTATTTTTGTTGATACAAATTCTTTAGATGACAATGGATACTTGGTTGGGGAACCTAGTGTTTATGCTGATAAAGTTTCTGTTAGAATAGATAGTATATCTGGTCATTATAGTGATGGTAGAGATGATACTAATAGCAAATCTTTCTCAATTATAGCTGGGGAAAAAGGCTCTGAATTACTAGATGGTCATTCATGTATTACTAATTTTAGTGATTTTGTTATTGGATTAAACAAAATTGGTTTTGAACTAGAAGAAATTGCTAGCTTTGATGATGTTAAGACTCGAGTTTTAAATGGAGAAAAAGCCCAAGGTAGTGTTTCTTTGGCAACTACTAAAGATAGAGTTTATAAAAAAAGTGATAAATAATCACTTTTTTTTTACAGTATTTTACTATTAAGTCTATGTTTTTTTTAGTTTAGAGTGCTATTTATGGTATAATTTTAATATGGGTGATAAGTGCATGAAAATTAAGATAAACAATATAAATGTTAATTACATACAATATGGTGAAGGTAGTGATGTTTTACTATTACATGGATGGGGGCAAAACATTCAAATGATGAAGCCATTGGGAGATAATTTGTGTAGTAATCATAGAATTACAATTATTGATTTTCCGGGCTTTGGTGAAAGTGGTGAACCTTTAGAACCATGGACTGTAAAAGATTATGCGTTATTAGTTGAGGAATTAGTTAAAAAATTAAATATAAAGAAACCAACCATTATAGGGCATTCATTTGGAGGAAGAGTAGCAATATATTATTCAGCGAATAATCCAATTGAAAAATTAGTATTATTTGGTAGTCCTTGTATGAAAGAAAAAAAAGACTTAACCTTATCAGTAAAAATTTTAAAAGCCATAAAAAGACTTCCTGGAATGAATAAGTTGGGAGAATTTATGAAAAAATATATTGGATCACCAGATTATAGAATGGCTAGTCTAATAATGAGACAAACATTAGTAAATGTAGTTAATGAAGATTTAGCTAGCTATGCAAGAAAAATAGAAGAACCAACATTATTAATTTGGGGAGAACATGATGAGGCTGTTCCTGTTAAAGAAGCACAAGAACTTGAAAAAATAATGATAGATGCTGCACTTATAGTTTTACCTGGTACACATTATGCTTATTTAGAAAACTTAGGACAAGTTGTTAATATTTTAAATAGTTTTATTTAGGAGGTAGACCATGACATTAAAAGTCTTGTTGATTATAGCGATTGTTTTTCTATTATTTTTTAAGACAAAAAGAAATTTACATATGTTACAACAAAACCTTTATAATGAAAATAAGCGTTATATTAAATGGTTAGTTAAAAATAGAGAACAATTTATGGATATAGAACTGATAATTATTGGAGTTTTATTAATTGAAAGTTTAGTTCTTTATGATATTAAATATTTTACAATTATTGTTAATATTTTATTAATAGTTTTAAATGTTATAGTAGGATTTAGTTGGAAAAAGAAAATAGATACTGATCAAAATAAAAAGCCTTTGGTTGTGACTAAAAGAATTAAAAGATTAATTTTTACGACTAGTGTTTTATATGCAATACCATTTTATTTTATAATTGTTAATATAAATGATAGTCATACTATGTGGAAATTGCTCTTACTTGAAGGAGTAATGGTTTACTTAAATGCATTCATTATATTTATGGCGAATGTTATTAATAAACCAATAGAAAAACTGGTGTATTTATATTATAAGAGTAAAGCTAAAAATAAACTTAGAAGTATGAATAATTTAAAAGTAATAGGTGTTACTGGTAGTTATGGTAAGACTAGTTGTAAGAATGTTTTAAGTGATATTTTAAATATTAAATATAATGCTTTAGCGACTCCTAAGAATTTAAATACTGATTATGGGTTGATGATGACTATTAATAATAATTTGGATAGATTTACAGATGTTTTTATAGCTGAGATGGGGGCTTATGTTAGGGGAGATATAAAGAAACTTTGTGATTTTGTTAAACCTAAATATGGAATTCTTACTACTATTGGGACAGCGCATTTAGAGTCGTTTGGTAGTGAAGAAAATATTATTAAAGCTAAATTTGAATTAATTGAATCATTACCAAGTGATGGATTTGCGGTACTTAATGGAGATGATCCAAAGCAAATTAATTATAAATTAAAGAATAAGGTTAAAACTATTTGGATTGGTATTAATAATCATGATGTTGATGTTAGAGCTCTTAATATAGAGTCTTCTCATAAAGGAACAAGTTTTGATGTAGTATTTAGAAATGATAAAAATAAATATCATTTTGAAACTAAGTTATTGGGAGAACATAATGTTTATAATATTTTAGCAGCAATAGCTTGTGGCAGGGAATTTGGTATTTCATATGATGAGTTAAGTAGTGCTGTATCAATGGTTAGACCGATAGAACATAGATTGGAACTTAAAAAGATAGGCAATTTTTATCAAATAGATGATGCTTATAATTCTAATCCAGTAGGAGCTAAAAATGCTTGTTTAGTACTTGGAATGATGAAGGGTATAAAGATTGTTGTTACTCCGGGTATGGTAGAGTTAGGAGAAAAAGAAGAATACTATAATAGACAATTTGGTGAGGAAATTGCAGGCGTTGCTGATTATGCTGTACTTATTGGAGAGAAGAAGACTAAACCAATCTATGAAGGTTTATTAAGACAAGGATTTGACAAAGATAAAATAATAGTATTTAATGATGTTAGAGAAGCGTATGCTTTTATTAACAGTATATATAATGGCAAAGAAGATATATATGCTTTATTTGAAAACGATTTGCCAGATACATATAATGAGTAGGAGGATTTTTGATTATGAAAATTAAAGTTGGTGTTATTTTTGGTGGAGAAACAGTTGAACATGAGGTAAGTATTATTTCTGCTATTCAAGCTATGAATAAAATGGATCAAGAAAAATATGAAGTTATTCCAATTTATATTACAAAAGATAGAGAATGGTATACTGGTGATATGTTAAAAGATATCGACGTATATCAAGATTTATCTTTGATAAAGAAATATGCTAAGAACGTAGTTTTATATTATAAAAATGGTTCTTATGTATTACAAAAAAAGAAATTTCCTAGAACTGTTGTTAAGGAAATTGATATAGCATTCCCAGTAGTACATGGTACAAATGTAGAGGATGGGGTATTACAAGGTTATTTACAAACTATAGGTATTCCATTTGTTGGTCCTAATGTATATGCTGCAGTTGTGGGACAAGATAAAGCTTTTATGAAAGATGTTTGGGCTAGTGCAGGACTTCCAATGACTGATTATGTTTGGTTTTATGATATTGATTATAAAAGAGATAAGGATGCGGTTATTAAGAAAATTTCTAAACTTAAATATCCAGTGATTGTAAAGCCAGCTACAACTGGTTCATCTGTTGGTATTAGTGTTTGCGAAGATGAAGAAAGTTTAATTGAAGGTTTAGATGAAGCTCTTCAATATGATTCAAAGATTGTTGTTGAAGAAGTTGTTAAAAACTTAGTTGAAGTTAATATTGCCGTTATGGGTAATTATGAACATCAAAAAGTTAGTGAAATTGAAGAAGTTTTATCTGGTAATAAATTCTTAACTTTTACAGATAAATATATTGGTGGAGGCAAGAATGGTAAGCTTAAGGGAAAAGGTCCTGTAAAGACTTCTAAAGGTATGGCTTCTACTAATAGAAAATTGCCTGCTGATATTAGTGATAAGATGAGAAAAGAAGTTGAAGAAGTAGCTGTTAAGGCTTTTAAAGCTTTAGGTTCTGCTGGAAACTCTCGAATTGACTTTTTAATTGATGATAAGTCTAAAAAGGTATATATCAATGAAATAAATTCTATTCCAGGAAGTTTAGCTTTCTATTTATGGGAGGCTAAAGGAATTGACTTTACTAGTATGTTAGATGAAATGATTAATATTGGAATTAAAGAGTATAAGAAGAGAATTAGTAAGACTCATTCATTTGATTCTAATATTTTACAAGGATTTGCTGCTAACGGAGGAGTAAAAGGAATGAAAGGAGCTAAAGGAAAGTTAAGATAATAACTTTTCTTTTTTCTTTATGATAGGTGTTTTAATTAGAAGGGAAAATACTTCTTTAGCAAACAAGTATTATGTTGCTGCTATAGAGAAATTTGGTGGAGAAGTTATTTTAATTAATGATAATGATACAAAAGATGTAGTAGATGATAAGTTAAAGCAGATAGATGGTATTTTACTTACTGGAGGAGATGAGGTAGGACCTATTGATTATTATTTAATTTCTTATGCTTTGAAAAATAAATTAAAATTACTTGGTATTTGTCAAGGAATGCAATCAATGTGTTTATATGGTAGTTCTCTTAAGTTAATTTCTATTGGAAATGATAGTCATAAAAAAGAAGAAGGATATGTACATGGAGTTACTTTGGATGAAGGATTACTAAGAGAGTTATTTGGTACTTCTAAGATTATGGTTAATTCACATCATTTACAGACTATTAGTAAGAGTGTCTTATTTAGAGTGGTAGGTTATAGTGATGATAATTTAATTGAAGCAGTAGAAGGAGATAATGAGGTATTTCAAGTTGGAGTACAATGGCATCCGGAGAGAATGCTTGAATATGATGAGGGAAGTTGTAGGTTGCTAGAGAGATTTGTTAAGTGAAAATAATAAAAGAATAGTAACGATTATTAGTCGTTACTATCTTTTTTGTAGGTTTCATTGGCATGGGTAAAGTTTAATAAAGGCAAAAGATTATCAAGATATCTTGCTCGTTCATGCTCATAGTTTATGTAGTAGGTGTGTTCCCAGAGATCAATTGCTAGAATATTGGTGTAGCCATAGAGATAAGGTGATTCTTGATTTTTAGTATTGAATATTTCTAAAGTGTTATTGTTTCCAATGATTAGGAATGTATAGCCAGAACCTTTTACTTTAAGAGCATTTTCTTTTAGGAGACTTAAAAGATTTTCATAGGTTGTGTATTGCTTTTCGATTTGTCTTTTTAAATTACCTGTTGGTTTTTGATGAATAGTAGGATGAATACTTTTCCAGTAGAGATTAGATTAATAATATCGCCAAGATTAAAGTGGATATTTTCTTGATCTGTTTTAGGAAAAACATTAATATGGTTTATCAGTTCTTCTTCAGTATAATTGTAAGAATAGTTGTTTTTTTGTAGTAGTTTATTTAGATTATTTAAATAAGTCTGTTGATGTTTATGATAATGAAGTCCCATGGTATGAGTATCGATATATGATTCAAAGTCTTGGAAGGCATATGGTAATATTGGTAATTGATATATAAATTCTCCTTTTTTTAGTGTATGCGAAAAGCAGAGGAAAAAGACTGGGATAATTCTTTGGTGGTGTGATTGCTATAATATAATTTTTTTTAATGTGATATAATATTGTTAGGAGTTGTTGAAGTATGAAGAAAATAAGGTTTGTAGTAATTATTTTTATGATTTTATTATGTGTTTATGGATGCGGTAAGAAGAGTACTAACAATGATGTAACCAATAAAAAAAATAGTGATGGGGTACAAGAAATAACAGATAATACTAGTAAAAATGATGATGAAAAAGTACAAGATGAAACCAATCAAAATGAAAATAAACCTCAAGAGGCTAGTACAGGCCCAAATAATAGCCAGATAGAAAACAATCAGAGCCAAAATAATAATCAAAATCAAGATAGTAATCAAGGACAAAATAACAACCAAGGCCAAAATAATAATCAAAGTGGACAAAATGAGGATAATGTCAATCAGCAACAAGAAAATACAAATAATAAAAAACTAGTTGTTTGTTCAATGACGGAAACTAGTAATAAATATGATGGTTTTATTAGGAGTACTACGACATTTGAAAATGGTTCAATAGTATATCATACATTATATGTTGAAAAGAAATTTAAAAATAATTATAAAGCGGAGAATGATGATTGGACAATTTCTAATAAAGAGGCTATAGAAAATTCTAATACAAAAGGAATTAGTGGTGTAGTAGAAATAAAAAATAATATTACGTATCTTACAGCAAATTATAATGTTAAAGAAAATGAAAAATTACTAGAAATGATAACTTCACATACTGAGTATAATGATTTTTTAAATAATATGAAAAATAATGGTTATACGTGTACTGAGAGATAAATAAAAAAAGGTGCCGAAAAGGTGCCACTTTTTTTTACTTAGTGTAATTTTAGCTGTATAATTTAATTTTTTTGATTTAGGATAGTAATAGTCAATATTAATAATATATGTCTAAGATGTTGTTGTAGCAATAAAAAACCTAACAAATAAGTTTGTTAGGTTTGTGTAATCAATATAAATGGTGGGCTGTTAGGGATTCGAACCCTAGACCCACTGATTAAGAGTCAGTTGCTCTACCAACTGAGCTAACAGCCCATTTCTTGATTGCATATTTATTTTATACTAAAAATCGACAATTGACAAGACTTTTTTATAAAAATGCTAAATAATTGTCGTTTTGATAAAGAGTGTCGATGGACTAATTTTCTTATTTATGATATATTTTAGATAGTGTTGGTGATGTAGATGAAAAATATAGAAAGATATACTCCAGATATAAAATGTGGATTAACTAATTATGAAGTCGATAAAAGAATAAAAGATAATTTAGTTAATATATATACTGAAGTGGGTACAAAGACTGTTTCAGAAATAGTAAAAGAAAATGTATTAACATTATTTAATATTATTAATGTAGTTTTAGCTATTGCCGTTATATGTGTTGGATCATTTAAGAATTTGACATTTATAATAATTATTACAATTAATACTTTAATTAGTATTATTCAAGAACTTAGAAGTAAAAAAACTTTGGATAAGTTAAAAGTAGTAGCGGCTTCTAAAGTGCATGTTATTAGAGATTCTATTGAAAAAGAAATTGGAATTAATGAGATTGTTTTGGATGATATTATTAAAGTAGAAATAGGTAATCAGATCGTAGTTGATTCAATTATTAAAGATGGAGAAGTTGAAGTTGATGAGTCTTTTATTACAGGAGAAGCTGATACTGTTTTTAAAAGAAAGGGTGATATGTTATTATCCGGTAGTTTTATAGTATCTGGTAAGGCAATATGTCAAGTAGAACATATTGGATATGATAATTATACAGCTAAGATTTCTAGTGATACTAAGTATATTAAAGCAGTTTCTTCAGAGATTATGCGAAGTTTAAATAAGATTATTTCGACAATATCATTTTTAATAGTTCCGGTAGGTATACTTTTATTTAGTAGACAGATGTATATAGAAGGAAATACAGTTTCACAAGCTGTTGTTTCGACTGTAGCGGCTTTAATTGGAATGATTCCCGAAGGACTAGTTTTACTTACAAGTACAGTTTTAGCAGTTAGTGTAATTAGACTTTCACAAAGAAAAGTATTAGTTCAAGATTTATATTGTATTGAGACTTTAGCTAGAGTTGATACTTTATGTTTAGATAAGACTGGTACTATAACTGAAGGTAAAATGGAAGTTATGGCGGAAGTTTTTGTTGAAGATATTAATATCAGTGAAATAATTGGAAATATTAATTATAATTTAGGAGATAATAATCCAACGGCAATCGCGTTACTTGATAAGTATGGAAAAAGTGATACTTTTGAAATTGTTGATAAGATGCCATTTTCTTCAGCTAAAAAATATTCGGGTATTGCTTTAAAAGATAAAGCTTATGTTGTAGGAGCAGCAGAGTTTATTTTGAAAAAGGATGATAAATTCTTAAAGAAAGTAGAGGAGTATACTAATGAATATCGTGTTATTCTTTTAGCGGAAGCTTTAAATAAGCAACTTGATAATGTTAGACCCTTAGCACTACTTTTATTACAAGATAAAATTAGAAGTGATGCGAATGAAACATTACAATATTTTAGAGAGCAGGGTGTTGCATTAAAGATTATATCTGGGGACAATCCTCATACAGTATATGGAATAGCTTGTAGGGCTGGTTTTAAGGAAAATGCTAAAATAGTTGATGCAACAACACTTGTTACTGATCAGGATATATTAGATGCAGCTTGGGAATATGACATTTTTGGTAGAGTTACACCAGAACAAAAGAAAAAACTAGTTTTAGCTTTACAACATTTAGGACATACTGTAGCAATGACAGGTGATGGAGTTAATGATGTTTTAGCTTTGAAAAAAGCGGATTGTTCAATTGCAATGGCATCTGGTTCTGATTCAACTAAAAATGTTAGTCAACTAGTTTTATTAGATTCGAATTTTTCATCTATGCCATATGTAGTAGCAGAGGGGAGAAGAACAATTAATAATATTGAAAAGAGTTCATCATTATTTTTAGTTAAAACAATTTATGCGACATTGTTGGCTATAATCTTTATATTTATAGATATGCCATATCCATTTATACCAATTCAGTTGTCTTTAGCAAGTGCTGTTACGGTTGGAATACCTTCCTTTATATTAGCACTTCAAGATAATTATGATTTGGTACAGAAGCATTTCTTAAAAAGAGTATTAAAAAGAGCAGTACCTCCAGCTTTTACAATTATAATAAATATATTAGTAGTGTTTATTGCTAGTAAATTATTTAATTTTACGTATGAACAAACATCTACTTTATCAGCTGTGATTACAGGGTACGTAGCATTTATGTTATTGTTTAAAACTTGTTTACCATTTAATAAGTTAAGAATAGCTTTATTTTCAACTATGGTACTACTATATATTACAGGGTTCTTTGGCTTTAGAAGTTTATTTTCATTTTCAGTATTGAACTTTAGAATGATAGTAATTATCTTGTTATGTATAGGATTTGCACACTTTATGTACTATTCATTTGAAAAAATAATTAATTATTTAGAATCAAAAGTAAGAAAATAGTAAAAACACTTGGTTTTCTTACTTTTTTTATTTATAAGGAATTTTTTCAAAGTAATAATGGTTTTTAATAAAATGTATGATTTTGTATTGACAAATATTTTCTTGTTTGATATTATGAAATCCGAGAAGCAGTTATTCTGGCTGAAAACTACAATAGATTGAAGTAAAACAATAGCAAAGTGAGTACGGAAGCGACTATCGAAATTTAAGCTTATGGAAAATAGAAGATACTTTACTTGTGAGAAATATATTTAAAAAAAATTAATTTTCTCTTGCAAAAGTTTAAAAAATATTGTAAACTTAAGAAGTCAGTTAATTAATGGACTTGTAGCTCAGTTGGTTAGAGCACACGCTTGATAAGCGTGGGGTCACAGGTTCAAGTCCTGTCAGGTCCACCATTAATTTGCCTCAATAGCTCAGTCGGTTAGAGCACTTGACTGTTAATCAAGGGGTCCTAGGTTCAAGTCCTAGTTGGGGCGCCATATGGCGAGTTGGTGAAGCGGCTTAACACACTGCCCTTTCACGGCAGCATTCACGGATTCGAATTCCGTACTCGTCACCATTTTAAAAGTAATTCCAGTTATACTGGATTTTTATTTGACCATTTTATTGGTCTTTTTTTGTTGACAACGTGACTAAATTAATGTAATATTATATATGCGGACGCACAAGAGGAATGGAGTAGTACTCAAGAGGCTGAAGAGGCGCCCCTGCTAAGGGTGTAGGTCGGGCAACTGGCGCGAGAGTTCAAATCTCTCCTACTCCGCCATAGATAATTAAACCTTGTTTATCAAGGTTTTTTTGTTTGTTTTTGAAGGTCAATTTCATATTCTTTTTAGGAACTTTTATGGTATAATTTTTAATAGGAGAGTTGATGCTATGAATGATATGTATTTTGGGTTCTTAAAGAGATTTAATAAAATAAATAAATATTATAATTATTTAATTAAACAAACAAGAAAAAGCTTTTACGTGGGAATTACAAATGAATGGATAATTGATAATTTTTATTTATTAGCAGAACTTAAAACGGATATTGTTCGTGATAGAGTAGAAATATGTAAAAGTATAAAAGATACTAAGAATCTTTATTATACCCTTAGGCAGGTAGCAATTTCTAATAATTACAATATTCCTTTTAAAGTATTAGTGGCAGAATTGAAAAAGTATCAGAAAGATAATAAGATAAATCTTTCATATAGTAAAATTTCAGCTATTAAATATTTATTAGAATTTATTTATATAGAAAAATTATATTTACTTGCTTTAGATGAAGAAGAAAAACTACTTGTAAAAGAAAAAATTAGTAAAACAATAGATACTTGCAATTTGGATGAAGTAAAATTAAGTACTTTTACTGATAATAATTTTGATGTTTATAATAATAAATATTATATTTATGAACTTAGTCAACAAATAAAAAGATTAGGAAATAAAAGTAATTATGTTTTTAAAGAGATAAATGAATTGTTAGAGAGTAAAAATATTGGATTAAAGGAAATTATTAATGATTTTCATCAAGAAAAGATTTCTACTAATATTTTAATTTCTAATGTATTTGGAGATTTAAAAAGATTATTAGAGCTTAGTGACGAAGAGTTATTTAAAAATGTTTCTTTTACAGAAAAACTATTATTGATGGATAAAGTTTATAAGAGTATGACTATTGAATCTAAGGTGCTTTATCGAAGACAAATTACGAAGTTAGCTAAGAGAAAAAGATGTAGTGAATATGAGTTATTAGAAAAGCTTTATGGTATAAGTTTAAAAGAAGAGAGGCATATTGGTTTTTATTTATTTAAAGAGAAGAATAATATACTTAAAACTTATATATATTTGTTTGTCATTTTAATATTAACTTTAAGTATTAGTTTATTTTTATCTAACTATTTTATAGATCTTAGATGGTTGGGATTTTTAATATTACTTATTCCAGTTAATCAATTAGTAATAAGAATTATTAATACTATTTTAGTTAGAATAGTACCTATTAATGTATTACCTAAGATGGATTATTCATTAGGATTACCAACTGAAGCAACAACGATGGTTGTAATACCAACTATTATTAGTAGTACAGATAAAATTAAAGAGATGTTTGATACTTTAGAGACATTTTATTTGATTAATAAATCTAGTAATTTATACTTTACTTTATTAGGAGATGTTAAGGAGTCTTCTAAAGGTGTTGAGGATTATGATAGTAAGTTTTCTTTATATGGAGAAAGTTATGCAGCTAATTTAAATAAAAAATATGGGAAAGATTTATTTTACTTTGTTTATCGTAAGATATTTTTTAATGATAAAGAGAATAAGTATTTAGGATATGAGAGAAAAAGAGGAGCGTTAATTCAATTTAATAAAATATTATTAGGAAAAGTAACACCTTCTTTTAGTAAAAAGAATTTCTTTGTTAATACTTTGGAAAATAAAAAGCTAAATATTAAATATGTTATTACATTAGATACAGATACGAGATTAGTATTAAGTTCGGCTCTTAATTTAGTAGGAGCTATGGCTCATCCTTTAAATAAACCGATTTTAAATAAAGAAGGTACTAAAGTTATTTCTGGATATGGATTAATGCAACCAAGAGTAGATGTAGATATAGAATCTACTAATAAGAGTTTATATAGTCAAATATTTGCAGGAGTAGGAGGCTTTGATACTTATTCAGCTTTTGTACCTGATCTTTATCAAGATTTATTTAGAGAAGGTAGTTTTATTGGAAAAGGTATTTATGATTTAGAGGTTTTTGATAAGTTGTTAGCAGAAACATTTCCAGATAATCTTATTTTGTCGCATGATTTAATAGAAGGTAATTATTTAAGAGTAGGGTATTTAGCTGATATTTCTTTAATAGATAATTTTCCATCTTCCTTTTTAACAGATGTTAGAAGACATCATAGATGGGCTCGAGGAGATGTACAAATTATTGGATGGCTTTTAAATAAAGTTTTAAATAAAAAGAAAGAGAAAGTTAAAAATCCAATAAATGTATTAGGTAAATTTAAAATACTTGATAATATTGTAAGAATGTTTCTATTTCCAACTTTACTTTTAATTTTACTTTTAGCAACTAATATGAAGTTTAGCAAATCATTATTATGGATTGGGTTTGTAATATTAGAAGTAGCAATTTCAATTATATTTTTCTTTGGAGAAAAACTAACACAGAAAAATGAAACTAAAAAAGTTACAGTCTATTATAAAAACTTGTTATTGGGAGGAAGAAGTTTGTTATATAGAGCTTATATTACTTTTATTACGCTTCCTTTTTATACAGTACTTTATATGGATGCTTTCTTTAGAACTTTATATAGACTTTTTAAGACTCATAAAAATTTACTTAATTGGGTTAGTTCGGAAGAAGTTTCTAAAAATACAGATAATAGTTTAAAAAGTTATTTAAGACTATTTATTCCAAATTATGTAGTCATAATTCTTCTTATTATTGTTGGTTTGATAAGTAATAATTTTATAACTTATATTATGGCTTTTATGTTTTTGACAGCACCATTTATTTTATATTTAGTTAGTTTAGATAAGACTTCTAATAATAAAGTTAGTGATAATGATTTAGAACAATTAGAAGTATTAGCTTTAGATACTTGGAAATATTTTTATGATAATATAAAGGAAGAATATCATTATTTAATACCGGATAATTATCAGGAAAATAGAGAGAAAAAGTTAGATTTAAGAACATCTCCAACAGCGATAGGGTATTCTTTAACTAGTGTTATTTCAGCGTATGAAATGAATTTTATTGAGTTAGATGAAGCTTTTAATTTACTTGGAGATATTTTGAAGAGTGTTGATTCTTTAGAAAAGTGGAATGGACATTTATATAATTGGTATAATATAGAAAATTGTCAGGTCCTTAATCCTAGATTTGTTTCAACTGTTGATTCAGGTAACTTTATAGCGAGTGTTGTGATAGCAAGAGAGTTTTTAAATAAGTATGAAAACTTAGAATTAGTTAAACTTTGTGATAAGTTGATTAATAATGCTAATTTTAAGAAATTATATACGAAGAGATCTGTATTTAGTATTGGGTATGATGATAATGAAGGAAAACTTTCAATTTATAATTATAATAATTTTGCGAGTGAAGCTCGTTTAACTAGTTATTTAGCTATTTGTAAGGGTGATGTTTCAGTTAAACATTGGTTTTCTTTGGATAAGTCTTTAACAATGTATAAAGGACATAAGGGACTTATTTCCTGGTCTGGTACTTCATTTGAGTATTATATGCCATTTCTTTTTATGAAGAATTATCCAAATACTTTGTTGGATGAAGCTTATCAGTTTGCTTATTTCTGTCAAAAAAGTTATATAGAAAAGATATCTAAAAAACTGCCTTGGGGAATTAGTGAATCAGCTTATAATGAACTTGATGATGCCTTAAATTATAAGTATAAGGCGTTTTCGACTCCTTACTTAAAAATGAAAGAAGATAAGGATAAGAGAATAGTTATTTCTCCATATGCATCAATTATGGCTTTAGAGTTATTTCCTAAAGAAGTAATTTCTAATATTTCGAAATATAAAGAAATGAATATGTTTGATAAATATGGTTTGTATGAGTCATATGACTGTGATAATGAGACTTGCGTTAAGGCATATTTTGCTCATCACCAAGGAATGATTTTAATGGGATTAGTTAATTATTTGAAAGAGGATTCTCTTAAGAATTATTTTCATCAAAATACGTTAATTAAGACTTTTGAAATTTTACTTAAAGAAAAAGTACAATTAAGGACAGATATTGATATGAAGATATCAGATTATAAAAAATATAATTATCAAAAAGAAGAAATATCTAATGATATTAGGACCTTTAATTATATTTCGGATATGCCAGAATTTTCAGTTTTATCTAATAAAAAATATTGTTTACTTATTAATGATAAGGGTAATGGTTTTTCAAGATATAGAACTTTACAATTAAATAGATATCGTAAAGCTAGTGAACAAGATCATGGAATTTATATGTATATTAGAGATTTAGATACTAATTATGTATGGTCTAATACTTACGCTCCTATTAATAAAAAGAGTGATAATTATGAAGTGGTGTTTGCTTCTGATAAGATTAAATATTTAAGAACTGATGGGAAGATTATGACAACTACAGAGATTGTTGTTACTCCTTATCATAATGCTGAAATTAGAAAAGTTACTTTTAAGAATAATAGTGATGTTTCTCGGACTTTGGAACTTACAACTTATATGGAAGTGATATTATCAGAAAATATGGATGATGTTTCGCATAGGGCTTTTAATAATATGTTTGTTTCTAGTGAATGGGATAGTAAGAGTAATTCTTTGATTATGATGAGAAAAGGTAAGGGAGATTCTCTTGTTAATAACTATATGGTTAGTAGACTAATTGTTTTAGATCCTATGGATAAATATAGTTATGAAACAGAAAGAAGTAATTTTATTGGTAGAGGTCAAAGGCTTAATAATCCAATAAGTATTTCTAAAAAACTTAGTAATTATGTAGGAGATAATTTAGACCCTATTAGTAGTATTAGAAATAAAATAGAAATAGCTGCTAATGAGAGTAGAGAAGTATACTTTATAGTTGGGTTTGGTAGAAGTAGAGAGCAAATAAGAGAGATTATTAATTCTTATAATACACCTAGAGATATTAATAATACCTTTAAATTAGCTTCTTTAAATAATGTTATTAATACTAAGAGTTTAAATATTAAGGGAGAAGAATTAAGACTATATAATATAATGCTTAACTATTTATATCAGACAACTAAAATAGCACTTACAGAAGAGAGATTAGATTTATTAAGAAAAAATAGTTTAGCACAACCAGGATTATGGAAATTTGGAATTAGTGGAGATAGACCAATTATATTAGTAGATATTAGTGATATAAGTGATTTACCATTTGTTTTTAGTATACTTAAAGCATTTGAATACTATAAAAACAATTCAATATTTGTGGATGTAGTTATTATTAATAATGAAGGTGAATATAGAGAAGTTATTAATAAAGAGATAGATGATGAGATATATAGAATTTATTCAGTTAATAGTTTTTATCATACGCCTGGTATTATTAAAGTTATTGATGGAGGAAGTTTATCAAGAGAAGAAATTAGTTTATTTGGAATTGTTCCTAGACTTAGATTTATTATAAAAGATCATATTACTTTAGAAGAAGCTGTTTTAGAGTTACAAAAGAAGAATAAAATTAGTGATTATGAAGAGAAGTTGTATGAGAAAAATAGCGAAACTTCTAATTTAGATAAGTTAGAGTTTGATAATGGCTATGGAGGCTTTAAAAATAAGGGAAGGGAGTATGTTATTTATAATAATAAAACTCCAAAGCCTTGGAGTAATGTTATAGCGAATGAAGAGTTTGGTACTATTATTACTAATAATGGAGCTGGATTTACTTATTTTGATAATTCTTCAGAATTTAAAATAACTTCTTGGACTAATGATTTAGTTGTTGATGATTGTTCAGAAGGGTTTAAATTTAATGATTTAATCTTTAAACCAGATTCATGTGTTCATGGAATGGGATATAGTATTTTAAAGAGTGAGTCAAATGATTTGAAAAAGGAAATTATAGAATTTGTTTCAGTAAATGAACCAGTTAAATTATATTTAGTAAAATTAACTAATAAGACTAAATGGAAGAAGAATATTAAAGTTAATTTTTGGATTAATCCAACACTTGGTAATTTTGATGAGAAAACAGCTAGACATATTTTATCGGAGTTTATGGAAGAGGATAATTTCTTGAGACTTCGTAATGCTTATAGTATTAATTATAGTGATGTTTATGTTTATATGTCTTCTAGTGAAAAAATTACAAAGGCTTCTTATGATAAGATTTTAATTAAGAGTATTGAGAATGATATTGTACTTAATGGAGAAGAAGAGAAGACTTTAATATTTACATTGGGCGCTAATAGAAGTGAATGTATTGGAGAAGGTTTAGTTAGAAAATATAGTGATATTGAGTATGCTTTAAAGGCTTATGAGAAGGTATGTGAGTATTGGAATGATACTTTAGAAAGAGTTAAGGTTAAGAGTCCAGATAAGAGTTTTGATTATATGATTAATGGTTGGTACTTATATCAAACTATATCTTCTAGAATTATGGCTAAAGCAGGTTTTTATCAAGTATCTGGAGCATTTGGTTATAGAGATCAATTACAGGATGCGATGAATATTGTTTTAGTTAGACCAGATATGACTAGAAAACAAATTCTTATAAATGCAGAACATCAATTTATAGAGGGGGATGTTTTACATTGGTGGCATGAGGAGAGTAAATTTGGACTTAGAAGTCGCTATATGGATGATTTCTTATGGCTAGTCTATGCAACTATTAATTATATTGAAGTAACAGGAGATAGTGATATATTAGAAGTTAAGGTTCCTTATGTTACATGTGATTTACTTGGTACTTATGAATATGAAAAGACTATTTATTATAATTATTCTAATAATAGTGATACACTTCTTAAGCATTGTTTTAAATCTTTAAGTTTATCAATGTCTAATTTAGGGAGTCATGGTTTACCATTAATGAATGGTGGAGACTGGAATGATGGAATGAATAGAGTTGGTATTAAAGGTAAGGGAGAAAGTGTTTGGTTAGGATTCTTCTTATACAATATTATTGATAAATTTATAGAGATGATTAAGGATAATAAACTTAATGTCGATACTTTACTGTATGAAAGGTTTAATGAAAAATTAAGAGATAATTTAAATAAATATGGTTGGGATAAGGACTATTATTTAAGAGCTTATTTTGATAATGGAGATAAACTTGGTAGTCGTGATAATAGTGAATGTAAGATTGATTTAATATCACAGAGTTTTTCGATTATATCTTCTGTTGCATCAAAAGAAAGAGGTTTAAAAGTAATTGAGGAAGTTGAGAAGAATTTAGTTGATAGTGATAATGGAATTATAAAATTATTAAATCCGGCTTTTAAAAAGTCTTTAAATAATCCTGGATATATTATGAATTATCATGAAGGTATTAGAGAAAATGGGGGACAATATACTCATGCGGTTAGTTGGTATATCATGGCTTTAATAAAAATGGGATATAGGGAGAAGGCTTATCAATATTATCAAATGATTAATCCGATTAATAGAACTTTAGATAAAGAATTAGTTTCTAAATATAATGGAGAGCCTTATGTTATTGCGGCTGATATTTATGCTAATAAGAGTTTTTTAGGACAGGCTGGTTGGACTTGGTATACAGGTTCTGCAGGATGGTTTTATAATGTGGCTCTTAGAGATATTTTAGGTATTAAGAAATTTGGTAAGAAATTAAAAATAGAACCTAGTTTTCCAGATGGTTGGAAAGAGTTTAAAATTACTTATATATTTATGGATACTGTTTATAAAATAGAAGTTCATAAAGATGGTAAGGATGAAACTATTGTTGATGGATGTATTCAAAAGCGTCATAGTATTGAGTTGATTAACGATAAAAAAACTCATGATATTAACATTTATCGAAAATAAGCTCCTTTTATTTAGACTCGTGTTATAATGAGTTTTGGAGATGATTAAAATGAAATTTATAGTTTCAGAAGAATTTTTTGAGAAGGTTCCAAATGCGTATTTTGGAATAGTTTATTTTAATAATTTTGATAACAAAACTAAATTAGACTTTACAGATAAAATGTTAGAAGAAGCTATTGAGAGTGCTAGAGAAAGACTTGGTGAAGGTCGTGTAAAAGAAAATACTTTAATCATTCCTTATCGTGAGGCATTTAAGAATTTAGGAATTAATCCTAATAAATTCATGTGTTCAATAGAAGCTTTAATGACTAGAATTTCTAAGGGAGGGGAAATACCTCATATTAATCCAATTGTTGATATATGTAATGCTTTATCTATTAAATATATTTTACCTGTAGGTGTACATGATGTAGCTAACTTTAAGGGTGATTTAGAGATAAGAGGTGCAGTAGCAGAAGATACATTTGTTTCTTTTGGAAGTGAAGAAGTTGAACATCCAGATGTAGGAGAAGTTGTGTATGTTTCTGGTAATGAAGTAAAGACAAGGAGATGGACTTGGAGACAAGGTGAAAAAAGTAAAGTTACAGAAGAAACTAGTCATATCTTTGTACCAATAGATGGATTTACTGATGTTAATAAAGAAGAAGTAATTGCTTTACAAAAAGAATTAGTAGAAATACTTAAATCTTTAGGAATAGAAGCAGTTGTTGATTATGTTGATAAAGATAAAAGAAGTTTTGAAGTATAAAATTATTAAAATAGAAGCAAACGTAGTGATATGTTTGCTTTTTTTTATTTATAAGGAATTTTCTCTTCGAATGTGTAATTAGAATAAAATATGCTATTGCATATTGACAAACGTTTGTTTGTATATTATTATAGTAAGTCAAGATGATGGAGGTGTATTACATGTATAAAGCCTATAAGTTTAGATTGTATCCTAATAGTTATCAAAAACAACTGCTAAGTAAAACTTTTGGTTGTGTTAGACTTATTTATAATTATTTTTTGGATAAGTGTATGAAAAGTGGTTTTATAAGGGCTTTTGACATGTGTATAGAAATAAAAGAATTGTATGCTGAGTATCCATTTTTGAAAGAAGTAGATTCTTGCAGTTTAAGATGTGCAGTTTTTAATTTAGAGGATGCTTTTAAGAATTACTTTTCTAAACGTAGTAATTATCCTAGGTTTAAGAGTAAATATAATAAACAAAGTTATAGAACTACATGTATTAGGAGTACATATAAAAATAGAGAATATAGTAATATAGAATTAGATTTAGTAAATAAAAAAGTTAAATTACCCAAACTGGGATTAGTTGATATAAGAGGTTATAGAACTTTAAAAGAGATAAAGGGAAAAATTATAAATGCAACTATTGAAAAAGAAACAACTAATAAATACTATGTAAGCATTGTAGTTGAAGAAAAAGAGTTTGGACTCAGTAAAGTTACTCCACAAAGTATAGTTGGGATAGACTTAGGCATAAAAGATTTAGTAGTAACTAGTGATGGAGAAAAATATAATAATCCAAAAGAGTTATTAAAAAGAGAAAAGAGATTAAAAAGACTACAACGGAAGCTAGCGAGACAAATAAAGGGTAGTAATAACTATTACAAGACTAAAGAAAGAATCGCTAGAATTTATAGTAAAATTAAAAATAGTAGAAAACATAATATAAATAATATTGTAAATAAACTTGTAAAAGAACATGATATAGTAGTTAGTGAAAAACTAAAAGTACAAGAAATGACACATAATCACAATTTAGCCAAAAATATTTTAGATGCCAGTTTCGATAAAATATGTCAAATGCTCAAATGGAAATGCAGTGTATTAGGAAAATATTATTATCAAGTAGATACATATTTTCCAAGTAGTAAGAAATGTAGTCATTGTGACAATACAACAAGTAAAACGAATGATTTGAATGTTAGAAACTGGATATGTGATAAGTGTGGATGTGAAAATGATCGAGATATAAATGCAAGTATAAATATTATGTTTGAAGGATTAAAAATGTATTATCAAAGTAATTAAATAAATATGAATAAATAAAGTGAGTACGGTAGCGACTATCGGAATTTAAGCCTATGGAGAATAGAGGATACTCTATCTATGAAGTAGGAATTTTGATCGGTGACGACCAAAGCGACAAATTTTAATTTGTCTTTTGTTCGGAAATGTGGTATAATTTAGAACGTTTGAGGGGGATAAGGATATTATGATAGAAAGTAGTCGTTATGAAATAATTGATTCAATAGGAAGAAATTGTATAGCAGTACCTATTTATGCAGATGAAGGTAGATTAGAGGATCGAACTTTACATGAAAAAGATTTTGATGAATGTATGAAAACAAGTATTATAACAGCAATTCGTTATGATTTAGAACTTGTAGGAGTACAAATTATTGCTTCAGAAAATGGTAGAAAAAGAACAACTGATTATTATATTGGAGATGTTGCGGCAGTTGATGCTGAAGGTAGACCAAGTAGAGTTAGAGTTGGACAATTCAGTTATGGGGCTGGAGACTTTAGATCTTATGCTGATGTTGGCTCTAGAAAACATAGTATAGAAATTTGTCCTGGAAGAGTTTCTTTAGCGAAAAAATGTGCTCAAATATTAGAATTGCCATATATTTTTCCACTTGAAGAAGTAACTAAAAGAGAAGTACCAAAGGAGAAAGTATTGAAACGTTAAATTAATAGCCGAAAGGCTATTTTTTTGTTATAATGTTTTTATAGAGGTGACGTGATGATTAAGTTTGATTTAGCTTTATTAGATAACGAGTTATATAGAAATAACTTATTAAGAAAAGAAGAGATATTTAATAAGTTTAATAATAGTAGTATGATTGGTTGGATGAGAGAGGCTTCTCAAGAAGAAGTTTCAACGATTTTAAAACTAAGTGATGAGATAAAGAAGAATGCTGATTGTTTAGTTGTGATAGGAATTGGAGGTTCTTACTTAGGAAGTTTTTCTTTGAATAAGATCTTTAAAAAAGATGATAGTTTTGAAGTTGTTTATTTAGGGAATAATTTATCTAGTGAAGAGATAAGTAAAAAATTAGATTATTTAGCTAAGAAGAATTTTTATGTAAATGTTGTTAGTAAGAGTGGGACAACTATGGAGATTAAGATTAGTTATGATTTAATAAAAGACTTAATGAAAAAGAAATATAATGATGAGGAAATTAAAAAGAGAATAATTATTACGACGGATAAAGAAAAAGGTAAATTGAGAGAGGAGTGTCGGAATTATGGATATAGATCATTAGTAATAGATAATGATATTGGAGGAAGGTATTCTTTAATAACAGCAGGTCATTTATTACCATTAGATTTTAATATTGATATTGAAGAATTAATAAGAGGATATTATAAAGGAATTTATGAACTAAAAGAAGAAGCTTATAAGTATGCTTGTCTTAGAAAAAGTTTATTTGAAATGGGAAAATATATAGAAAATTATTCGGTTTATGAAGGAAAGTTTAGTTATTATTTAGAGTGGATTAAACAATTATTTGGAGAGACTGAAGGTAAAGATAAAAAGGGTATATTTCCAGTTTCAACTATTGGGACAAGAGATTTACATTCATTAGGACAATTTATACAAGAAGGAAATCCAATTATATTTGAAACTTTTATAAAGATATTAGAGATAAGTGATTTTAAATATATGGGTAGAAAATTAGATGATATTAATAATTTAGTTTTAGATTCAGTAGTTGAAGCTCATACTAAAAATAATGTAATTTGTAATGTGATAACTCTTGATAAGATTACGGAAAATAATATGGGTGCTTTATGCGCATTCTTTATGTTAAGTGCAGCTTATTCAGGATATTTATTTGAGGTTTTTCCTTTTGATCAACCAGGAGTTGAAGTTTATAAAGAGTGTGTGCGAAAAAGATTAGAGGGAGAAATATAATGAAAAAGAAATATTTAGTTTTGATAAGTATCCTTTTAGTAATATTTCTTAGTATGCTAGGGATAGTTTTATTTGATAAGAATCTTACTTTTGATATGAGTATTTATAATTTTATTATAAGTTTTAGATGTGATTTTCTAGATACATTGTTTAAGGCAATTACAGCATGTGGTAATCCTTTAACGATAGTTGCTTTAGTAGTAATATTTATTGTGGCTTTAAGAAATAAAGATGCTTTATTACTTTCTATATCGGCACTTGATTCAATTATTTTAAATACAATAATTAAACATATTGTTAGAAGAGATAGACCGAATGTAGTTAGATTAGTTACTGAGAAGGGCTATTCATTTCCATCAGGACATGCGATGATAGCCGTTTGTGTATATGGATTTTTATTTTATTTAGCTTTTAAGAAAATAAAAAATAAATATTTAAGAAATATAATTTGTATTGTATTAGGAATTTTAACATTAGGTATTGGTATTAGTAGAATATATGTAGGAGTACATTATGCTTCAGATATAATAGCAGGATATGCTTTAGCATTTATTGAAGTAATTTTATTAATGCAATGTGAAGATTTAATTAAATTCAGAGGGGAATAGGATATGTATAAATTATTAGTAAGTGATTTTGATGGGACATTAGTAGGAGAAGAATTAGCTATAGATTATTCAACAATGGTAGCAATAGATAAAATTAGAAGAGAAAAAGTATTATTTGCGATCGCGACTAGTAGATGTTTAGGAGATATATTGTATTACAATAGAGACTTTTCTTTTTTAGATTATGTAGTAGCTTCTAATGGCGCTGTTGTTTATGATGTTAATAGAGAAAAAATCTTATTTAAGAAAAGTATTAGTGTAGTTAGTGTTAGGAAGATTTATAAAGAATTTAAGGATTATCAGATATATGCTTGTCGAAAAGATAGGAAATTTATATTAGTTAATTTAGAAGATATTAAAGATATATATAAATTAGAAATTATTTGTAATGATTTAAATGATGCAGAGAAAGTAATACTTATACTTGATGATTTAGGATTAAATATTAATTGTACTAAGCAATATATTAATGGTACGTATGCAGTTTCTATTGTTAGTGCAGGTATTAATAAATTTAAGGGAATAGAAGTTATTTGTAATAAGATAAAAATAAAGATAGATGATGTTGTAGCGATAGGTTCTTCTTATAATGATATAGAAATGGTTAGAGATGTTGGATATGGTGTTGCGATGGGAGATGCTTTAGAAGACGTTAAGAGTGTGGCAGAAGAAGTTACTACTGATAATTTACATAAAGGAGTAGAGAAATTTATTGAAGAGAAATTTAGATAAATTTTTCTTTCTTAAAGATAATAGTTGTATTATAATATTTGGTATGAAAGAGGCGGCAATATGAAATTAAAGGTTAATAAGAATGGGGAACTTTTAGATTATTTGTATAATAATTTATATATGCCTAAGAAAAAAATTAAACAATATTTAACACATGGAGCTATTTTTGTTAATAATGTTAAGATTAGACAATATAATTATCCAATTATTAATGGAATGGAAATAGTTATTAATACAGATAGTAAAAATAAAAAAGTATTACCATTTGAAGTTTTATTTGAAGATGATAATATAATTGTTGTTAATAAACCGGCGGGACTTCTAACAATCGCAACTGCTAAAGAAAAAGAAAAGACATTATATCATATTGTTTCAGATTACTTAAAGAGTAAAGATAGAAATGCTAGAGTATTTATAGTACATAGATTAGATAAAGAAACATCTGGAGTTTTAGTACTTGCTAAAAATGAAAAGATTAAAAAACAGTTACAAGAAAATTGGAATGAATATGTTAGTTTAAGAGAATATGTGGCAGTTGTACATGGACATTTGAAAGAACAAGAAAAGAAGATTATTCAAAATCTTAAAGAGACTAAGACTAATTTGGTATATGTTACAAAGCATAATGATGGAAAAGAAGCTATTACTAATTATAAAGTAATTAAAGAAAGTAGTAAGTATTCATTAGTTAGTATAAATATTGAAACAGGTAGAAAGAATCAAATAAGGGTAGCTTTTTCTAGTTTAGGTAATCCAATAGTTGGAGATAATAAATACGGAATTAGAGATAAAGAAAATAGATTATATTTACACGCTAATAGATTAAAGATGTATTATCCAGTTATAAAAAAAGATATTTTATTTGAGACAAGTAATCCAGTGGAATTTAGAAAAATTATGGATAAATAGGAGATATTTATGAAAAAAATCTTAATAGTTGTAATTAGTGCTTTAGTAGTAGGTGTTGGAGTATTTATTGGAAAAGATGAATTATTTAAAAAAGAGGTAAACAAGAAGTCTGATGATTATAAGAAAGAAACAGTAGTTAGTAATGATTTATTTGGTAAGTATTATGATGAAGCTAACAAAAAGATGAAAAACATGTCTCTTGAAGAGAAAGTAGGGCAATTGTTTTTAGTTAGGTATGATGGTAATTTAGCTAGTAATTGGATTAAGAAGTATTATCCTGGTGGCTATATTATGTTTGCAAAAGATTTTAATAATCAAACTAAAGAGTCAATTAAAAAAGAAATAGATGATTTACAAAGCATTAGTAAGGTACCTTTGGTAATTGCGGTTGATGAAGAAGGGGGATATGTTACTAGAGTTAGCAGATATCCTAGTTTTAGAGAAAGTAAATTCTTAGCTCCTAGAAGTTATTATGAGTCAGGAGGAGAAAAGTTACTGGAACAAACAGAAAAAGAAAAAGCAAAATTATTATTAAGTATAGGAGTTAATTTAAATTTAGCTCCAGTTGCAGATGTGTCTATTGATAGTAATGATTTTATTAATATTAGAACGTTTAATAGAAATGCTAAAGAGACAGCAGTTTTAATTGGAAAGATGGTTAATTACGCTAACGAAGAGGGAATTTCTTCCTCACTTAAACATTTTCCGGGATATGGTAATAATGGTGATACGCATACTGGTATTGCGATAGATGAGAGAAGTTATGAGAACTTTGTAGAGAATGATTATTTACCATTTGAAGAGGGTATTAAAAATAAAGTTCCTACAGTACTTGTTTCACATAATATTGTTAAGTGTATGGATAGTGAATATCCAGCGACGTTAAGTAAAAAAGTAATTAGTGAATTAAGAGAAAAACTTAACTTTACAGGTGTTGTTATTACTGATGATTTATCGATGAGTGCTGTTAATAGTTATGTAGAAAATGGTAGTGCAGCAGTACTTGCTGTTAATGCTGGAGAGGATTTGATTATTACATCGGACTTTGTTAAGATGTATAATTCAGTGTATGAAGCTGTTAAAAATAAAGAAATTGATATGGAAACTATCGATAAAGCTGTAAGAAGAAATATAGCTTGGAAGATAGCTTATGATATGTAAGGAGGATATTATGGCAATTGATGTTAAAAAATTATACGAAAAATTAGATGATTATATGGGAAGTGAAGTTGTACTTCAAGGATGGATTCGTAATCATCGTAAACAAAAAGAATTTGGATTTATTGATTTTAATGATGGAACATTCTTTAAGAGTGTACAAGTAGTATATGATAATAAGTTAGAATCTTTTGATGAGATACAATCTTTACATGTAGGTTGTGCAATAGAAGTTGTAGGAGAAGTTATAGAATCACCTGCAAAGGGACAAGCATTTGAAGTACAAACTAAGTCTATTAAATTACTTGGAGATTGTGGTGAGGATTATCCTATTCAACCTAAGAGACATACAAGAGAGTTTTTAAGAGAACAAGCATATCTTAGACCTAGAACTAATTTATTTAATGCTGTATTTAGAGTTAGAAGTGTAGCAGCTTATGCAATACATAAATATTTCCAAGAAAATGGATATGTATATTTCCACGCTCCAATAATTACGGCAAGTGACTGTGAGGGTGCTGGAGAAATGTTCCAAGTAACAACACTTGATTTAGATAGAGTAGCTAAACTTGGAAAAGTTGATTATAGTAAAGACTTCTTTGGTAAACAAGCAGCACTTACAGTATCTGGACAATTACAAGCTGAAACATTTGCTTTATCTTATAAAAAAACATATACATTTGGACCAACATTTAGAGCAGAAAATTCTAATACAAAGACACATGCTAATGAATTTTGGATGATTGAACCAGAAATTGCTTTCTGTGACTTAGAAGGTGATATGGATGTTATGGAAGAAATGTTAAAGTATGTTGTTAAATATGTACTTGATAATTGTAAGGAAGAAATGGAATTCTTTGATAGTTTTGTTGAAAAAGGATTACTTGAAAAACTTAATAAATTAATAACTAGTGAATTTGTTAGAATTAGTCATGAAGAAGTTATTTCAATATTAAAGAAAGCTGATGTTAAGTGGGAATTTGAACCTGAATATGGGGAAGATATTGCCAAAGAACATGAGAAATATATTACAGAATACTTTAATGGACCAGTATTTATTAAAGATTGGCCTAAAGATATTAAAGCTTTCTATATGAAACAAAATCCAGATGGTAAGACTGTTGCGGCAGTTGATTTGGAAGTACCAAGTGCTGGAGAATTAATGGGTGGATCACAAAGAGAAGAAGATTATGAGAAACTTGTTAAGAGAATGGATGAGTTAAAAATGGATAAGGCTGGACTTGAATGGTACTTAAATTTACGTAGATTTGGTGGTTGCTACCATTCAGGATTTGGTATGGGATTTGAACGTTTATTAATATATTTAACAGGAGTTGAAAATATTAGAGATGTTATACCATTCCCTAGAACTCCAGGTAACTGTGAATTTTAAAATTACAAGATTACATATTTTGTAATTTTTTTTGTATAAAATAAACAAATTCTTCCATCTTATTAATGGGAGGAAATACTATGAAGAAAATATTATTAGGATTATCTTTTATATTACTTTTGGTAGCAGGATGTGCAAATACAATGAATACACCAACAAAAAAAGTAGAAGAATTATTAGGTAAATATCAAAAGATGGATACAGCAGTTTTAACACAACTTGATAATGTTATTGCGGAAGATACAACAATGACAGATGAACAGAAAAAAGAGTATCGTAGTTTGATGGAAAAACAGTATCAAAACTTATCTTATAAAATTAAAGGAGAAGAAATTACTGGAGATGATGCAACCGTTGAAGTGGAAATTGAAGTTTTAGATTATGCAACATCTATTAATGAATCTAAGAAGTATTATAGTGAACATAGAGATGAATTTAAGGATGAGGAAATAGATAAGACTGATACAATGGTTGATGAAGATAGTAAGTATATTGATTATAAAATTAAAATGTTAAAGAATGTTACTGATAGAAAGAAATATGATATTACTTTTAATTTAAGAAAAGATAAAGATGATAATTGGAAGTTAGAAGATATTAGTGATATAGATCGACAAAAGATTCATGGTTTATATGAAGGATAAGAGTTCCTGATGAAGGGACTTTTTTCTATATTATTTAATTTGGTCTTTTAATTATTGTTTTTTTTTGTTATACTCTATATAAGATAAAAGAGGGTGTTTTTAGTGATAGGTTCAATTTTAGAAATTATTGATAACCGCGTTTTAGTTAAATTAAACATTGATATCAATAAGCAGCCTAACTTACTTGGGTTACATGTTGTCTTTGAAGATGGTAATAAAAGAATCGTTGCGGAAATAGTTAACATTTCACAAACAGAGATGAATGCTGTTATTGTAGGTGAATTAGTTGAAAAGTCTTTTATTCCAGGTGCAACTAAGAGACCTTCTTTTAAGTCATCAATTAGACTTGTTAGAATGGATGAACTTGAATTAATTCTTGGTAGTCAGAATATTGTAGCTGGACAAACTAATTTTGGTACTAGTAATATTTATGATGGATATAGAATCAATGTTGATTTAAATGACTTTTTCAGTAACCATTTTTCAGTACTTGGTAACTCTGGTTCTGGTAAGAGTTGTACAGTAGCATCTATTTTACAAAAATTAATGATTGGTAATGGAAAAGTTCCTAAAAGTGCTAATTTCTTTTTCTTTGATGCCTTTGGTGAATATAATGCGGCTTTTTCAGGACTACATCAACTTAATCAAGAGTTTAATTATAAATACTATACAACTAATACAAGATCAGCAACAGATGAAGTATTACGTATACCAGTATGGTTATTAGATGTTGACGATATAGCGTTATTACTTGATGCGGATACTCCTTCACAATTGCCTATTATTGAAAAGACTTTAAACTTAGTTCCTATTTTAACAGGACAAAGTGATGCAGTTATTAGAAAGAAAAATGATATTATAGCGAGAGCTTTACAAGATATATTATTATCAGGAGATGAATCAACTAAGATTAGAGACCAAGTAACGGCAGTACTTACTAAATTTAATACAGCAGAGTTAAACTTGGAGAGTCAAATTATTCAACCCGGTTATGTTAGAACTTTTAAACAATGTTTATTTGTTGATAAAACTGGTAAGATGCAAGAGATGGAACTTGTTGTAGAGTTTGTTAGAGGTTATATAATAGAAGCTGGAGAAGATGAAGTTGATGTTACTGATAGAAATCCTTTTTATTCATTAGCAGATCTAGAAATGGCAATGGACTTTGCTCTTATTAATGAAGGTATTTTAAAGAGTGGAAAAGTATTTGATTATGCTAATATTTTAAGTGTTAGATTACATAGTTTAGTTAATGGAGAATATAAAGAGTTTTTCTCTTATCCCAAATATATTACTAAAGAACAGTATATTGATAGTTTATTATTAAGTAATAATGGGTCTAAATGTCAGATAGTTAACTTTAACATTAACTATGTAGATGATAGAATGGCTAAAGTAATTACAAAGATTATTTCAAAGATGTTATTTGATTTAGCTAGTAATATTACACCTAGAGGTAGTAAAGCTTTTCATATTATTATTGAAGAAGCTCATAGATATGTTATTAAAGATAAAGATATTGATTTACTTGGATATAATATATTTGAACGTATTACTAAAGAGGGTCGTAAGTATGGTATATTCTTAGGATTAATCACACAAAGACCTAGTGAACTTTCAGATACTTGTATTTCACAGTGTACAAACTTTGTTATTTTGAGAACATTACATCCAAAGGATTTGGAATATATAAAGAATATGGTACCTAATATTTCGATTGAAATAGTTCAGCAATTAAAGAATTTGAAACCAGGTAACTGTATAGCGTTTGGTAATGCTTTTAAAGTACCAGTATCTATGTATATTGATTTACCTAATCCTAGACCAATGAGTAATAATGTTGACATTAATACAGTTTGGTATAAGGAAAGTACTTCTTTAACTAATAGTGTTGGAGGAGTAGCAGAAGTTAATTCTATTCCAAATAATGTTACAATTTAGTTATTTAATACTTTAAATTGTTATAAATATGTGATAAAATTATTTATAGTAATTAATTTAGATAATATGGAGGATATGGTATGGCATTTAATAAGTTTATTGATAAATTAGTTGGTGGAGAGTCAGAAGAAGCCGTAGAAGATACAACTGAAGAAAGTTTTTATAAAACATCTAGAGAAGCATATCATGTAGAAAATGGTATGGCTGGTAGTAAGATGATGTTACTAGAACCTAGAGCATACTCTGAAAGTCAACAAATAGCAGATTATTTAAAGAATAGAAGCGCTGTTGTTGTTAATTTGAAGAGAGTTACGCCAGATCAAGCAAAGCGTATAGTTGATTTTTTATCAGGTACAATTTATGCAATAGGTGGAGATTTACAAAAGCTAGGTGGGGGAATATTTTTATGTACACCTAATAATGTAAATGTAGAAGGTAAAATTAGTGATGAAGTTAGTAGTAAGAGTACTAGCAGTAAAAGTAGTAAAAAAGAAGAAAAGTCAGAAAATGATGAGGATGATTTTTTCTAAGAGTTTGATTTAATATAGGGTGATCATTTTGGAAAAGTTTAGTTATGCGACAAATGGTTATAATTGTGAAGAAGTAAATCAATTTATTAGTGATGTTATAGTTCAAACTGAGAATATTGTTGCGAGGTGTAAGGAACAAAGAAGAGAGATTGAAGAGTTGAAAAAAGAATTAGAACATTATAAAGAATTGGAAAATACTTTGAAGATGGCAATATTAAGAGCTGAGGAGACTGGCGATAATATTAAAAGAATGGCTAGAAATGAAGCTGAAATGATCATTAATGATGCAAAGGGTAATGCAAGTAGAATAGTTAATGAATCATTACTTAGAGCAGAAAAAATAGAAAATAGAGCAGATCTTTTAGAAAGAAATATGAAAATATTTAAACGTAAGTTAAAAGTTATTATGGAACAGCAAATGGCTGTTGTTGAAGAAATAGAAGTGTTAGAACTAGATCCAAAGTAGGATTTAGTTTTTTTATGTTATTGGTAGAGTTGTTATAATTAATTGTTTTTTCTTGGCCTTTGTGTTATAATATGAAAGCACATTGAGGGGGAAAGGTTATGAATAAAAGAGTTATTACTGGAGAGTTAATAAAAAAATCAATGGTTTTATCGGATAAAGGAATTTCTGCTGTATATAGATTAAGAGATGGAAGTATTTTAAAGGTATTTTCTCCAGAATATTTACATGCTATGAAATTAATTGGAGTTGACTTTGAAAAAAAGATTTTAGATGCGAAGAGAATTCCTAATGCGAAAGAAATTTTAATTCCAACAGCTGCTGCTTATATGAAAGATCATTTTTTAGGATATACAATGCCTCAAGCAAAGGGAATTAATTATAATAAGTTTGATGATAGATTGAGTTTAGAAGAGAGAATGGACTTAGAAGGGTATGCAAAGAGACATCATAGTATTGAGAGTGTCTTAGTGAGAGCAAAAGATGTTGTATTTCCGGATTTAGGTACTTGTGATAATATCTTTTTTGACGAAAAATTAAATCCACAATTTATTGATTACGATGGATTACAAGTAGGTAAATATCAGTCTCATGTAATGTCTTTAGCTTTAGGAAGACAAGAACAATATTATACGCCTAAGTATTGGGATGGAACTTTATTTAATAAGAATTTAGATAAGAGAAGTTCAATATTTTTATATTTTGTGTCAGCTTTTAATGTTAATTTAGCAACTGTAGGTAGAGTTAATCCTTATACAGGGGAAAAAGTTACTGTTGATACTATTTTTGAGGCAATTAATTTAGATGATCAAGATGTTTGTCATAAAGTTTGGAAATTATTTCAAGAAAATGAAGAAAATGAATTCTTAAGAGATGATGTTTTTAGAATTGCTGAAAAGTATGATATGAGAGTAGTTGCGAGAAGAAGCGATGGACTTTGCGTAAAGAAACTTATCAAAAAATAGGTCTTGTAAAAAGTTAAAGATTATGCTATATTAGGTTGGAAAGCAAGTGCGAAAGACGTAATATTAATGGATATTTAGAGAGCTCATGGTTAGGTGGAAATGAGTTTGAAGTTAATATTAAGATCACTTTCAAGTTGTGATTTATGGATAAGATAAATACGGTGACGCGTTATAGTAGATAAGATAAGTTTTTTTATTTTAAACTTATAAATTAAGGTGGTACCACGACTAATTCGTCCTTATGGATGAGTTGGTCGTTTTTATTTATTTTGAAGGGATGTGGTTTAGATAATTATTAATATTATTTTATTAGTGTTTGGATTTGTAATACTAATAAAAGGTGCCGATATATTTGTAGATGGTGTTAGTAATGTAGCCAGAAACTTTAAAGTATCTAAGATGTTAATTGGACTTACAATAGTAGCATTTGAACAAGTGCACTAGAATTTACCGTGCTTGGTTTAGTTATGATTATAATAGGAAGTAACTTTGTAGTTGATTCAGCAAGTTCCTTAGCAAAAGAAATTGGGATAAGTTTACCAGAGTTAGTTACTTCAGTTATGGCTACTAAGAAAGGTGAATATGATATAGCAATAGGCAATGTAGTAGGTAGTAATATATTTAATATAGGAATAGTTATAGGATTACCTGTTGCGATACTTGGAGAAATTAGTAAGATTGCATTTAGTTATATTGATTTAATAGTAATGATTGGTACGGCTTTATTACTATTTATATTTTCAAGAAATGATTATAAGATTAAGAAAAGAGAAGGAATAGCATTTTTAATAATATTTGTAATTTATTATAGTTATGTTATTTTAGGATAGGAGGAATATTTATGAAGTTTAAAAAGTTAGAACAAGGATCTATCAATTCTATTGAGACTAAAATCTCAGAAGAATGGGAAAAGATGGATATATTAGAAAAAACTATTAAAAATCGTAAGGGTCATGAAAACTTTGTTTTCTATGATGGACCAGCCACAGCTAATGGTATGCCTGGAATTCATCATATGATGGCTAAATTATTAAAAGATACAATTTGTAAATATAAGACAATGCAAGGATATCGTGTTGTTAGAAAAGTAGGTTGGGATACTCATGGATTACCAGTAGAAGTTCAAGTAGAAAAAGAATTAGGATTCCATGATAAGAGTGATATTGAAAAATATGGTATCAAAGAATTTAACCAAAAATGTAGAGAGAGTGTTTGGACTAATGAAAAGGCTTTTTCTAAATTCACTAGAGAAATGGGACAATTCATTGATTTAAAACATCCTTATGTTACATATGATAATAATTATATTGAGACTGAGTGGTGGATTTTAAAGAAGATATTTGATGAAGGTTATATCTATGATGGATTAAAGATTGTGCCTTGGTGTCCTAGATGTGGAACTGGACTTGCGACACATGAAGTTGCACAAGGATATAAAGAAATTACAGTTAATTCAGTATATGTACCTTTTAAAGTAAAGAGTCAAGAGAATACTTATTTCTTAGTTTGGACTACAACACCTTGGACTTTAATGGCTAATGTTGCTTTATGTGTTAATCCTAATGAGACTTATGTTAAATGTTTATCTAAAGGATATAATTTTATTCTTGCTAAACCTTTAGCAGATAAAGTATTAGGAGAAGGATATGAAGTAGTTGAAGAATATAAAGGTAGTGATTTAGAGTATTTAGAGTATGAACAATTATTACCATTCTTAAAAGTAGATAAAAAAGCTTTCTTTGTTACATGTGATACTTATGTAACTATGGAAGATGGTACTGGTATTGTACATATAGCTCCAGCATTTGGACAAGATGACTACGAAATAGGATTAAGATATGAATTACCATTATTAAATCCAGTAGGAGAAGATGGTTGTTATACAGAAGGACCTTGGAAGGGTAGATTAGTTGTTGATTCAGAACTAGAACTTGAAATTATTAAGTATCTAGCAAGTGAAGATAAATTATTCAAAAAACAAAAGATGTTACATAATTATCCACATTGTTGGAGATGTAAAACTCCTTTAGTTTATTATTCAAAACCATCATTATATATTAAGACAACAGCTAAGAAACAAGAAATTATTGCTGAAAATAAAAAAGTTCATTGGCATCCAGAATTTGTTGGTGAAAAGAGATTTGGTAACTGGCTAGAAGATATGAACGATTGGGCTATTTCTCGTAATAGATATTGGGGTACACCAATTCCTTTATGGAGATGTAGTTGTGGTCATGATATTATGATTGGTTCTAGAAAAGAACTAAGAGAAAAAGCAATTGAAGAAGTAGGAGAAGATATAGAATTACATAGACCATATGTAGATGATATTCATATTAAATGTCCTAAGTGTGGAAAGACTATGAATCGTGTTAAAGATGTTATCGATTGTTGGTTTGATTCAGGAGCAATGCCTTTTGCACAATATCATTATCCATTTGAAAATAAAAAGTTATGGGGAGAACAATTCCCAGCAGACTTCATTAGTGAAGGAATTGATCAGACTAGAGGGTGGTTCTATTCATTACTAGTAGTTTCAGTATTTGTTAAGGGAGTTACTCCTTATAAAAATGTATTAGTAAACGATTTATTATTAGATAAATATGGACAAAAGATGCATAAGTCTAAAGGTAATGCAATTAGTCCATTTGAAACTATGGAGAAAAATGGCGCAGATACAGTTAGATTTTATATGTTATATGCTTCTCCAGTATGGACACCATTAAAGTTTGATGAAGATGGTTTAAAAGAAGTTTATTCAAAATATATTTCCACATTAAAAAATGCATACTCATTCTTTGAAATGTATGCTAATGCAGATAATATTGATCCAAGAGAGTATGATATTCCAGTTAAAGATAGAGAGCTAATGGATAAATGGTTACTTTCTAAACTTAATAATTTAATTAAGAAAGTAAATGAAGCATATCAAGAATATGACTTAAATAAAGCTGCTAAAGCAATTGTTCCATTCTTAAATGATGATTTATCTAACTGGTATATTAGAGGAAATCGTAGACGTTTCTGGGATAGTGAGTTGACAGAGTCTAAGAAGAGTGTATATTTAACTACATATGAAGTATTACTTGCATTATGTAAATTATGTGCACCAATGACTCCATTCATTACAGAAGAAATTTATCAAAAATTAACTGGTAAAAAGTCAGTACATTTAGAGGATTTCCCAGTAGAAAATACAGATTTAATTAATAGTACACTTGAAGAGAGAATGGACTTAGTAAGAGATATTTGTTCATTAGGTAGATTTGCTAGAGAAGAAGTTAATATAAAAGTACGTCAACCAATTAAGAGTTTGATCTTACCAAAGAGTGATCAAATGATTATAGGAGATTTATTACCAGTAATTCAAGAAGAGTTAAATGTAAAAGAAGTAGTATTTAAAGAAGATATGACTGATTACTTAGAGTATATAGTTAAACCTAACTTTAAAGTACTTGGTAAAACATTAGGACCAAAAGTAAAAGAATTACAAGAAATACTTGGTAAACTTACAAGTAAAGAAATTTCTGAAATTAATGAAAATGGTCTTACTGTTAAATTAGACGGAGAAGACTTTAATATTACTAGTGATATGGTATTAATTTCATTAAAACAAAAAGAAGGATATACTTCTAGTAGTAATAGTCGTACATGTATTGTACTTGATACTGAACTTACTAAAGAATTAATCTTAGAAGGACTTGCTCGTGAATTTGTACGTAAAGTACAAAGTTTAAGAAAAGAAGCAGATTTTGTAATTACAGATCATATTAAAGTATATTATAATGGTACAGAAGCTGTTGATGAGATGCTTAATATGTATAAAGACTATGTAATGGGTGAAGTACTAGGAGATGACTTAATCAAAGATGTTAGTTTAACTGAAATGGTTGAATTAAATGATGAGAAGGTTGCAATAAAGGTAGAAAGAGTTTAACATTAAACTCTTTTTCCTTGTCTCTTAATTTTAATTATAGTAAAATTAGTATGAGAAAGGGTGTTGTTTATGAAGAATGAAGAGTTTATAGAATTACGTAATAAGTTTTTATTAGGAGTTTTAGTAGCTTTAATTGTAACAGTTCCTTTTTTGTTATTTTTTGTAAATAGATATGTGGCAAATAAGTCTAAGGTTATTGATGCTTATAATGCGAAGAAAACTTTTACAGTTTTAGTTTATAAGTCTAGTGATTGTAGTAAGTGTAGTATGATTAGAGAGAAGCTAGATGATGAAGATATTTATTATTTGGAGTATGATTTAGATAAAGAAAATACTAAAGATACAGCGTATAGTAGGTTTGGTTTTAGTGAAAGTAAGTTAAAAGTACCGGCACTTATATATGTAAAAGATGGGGTATCGGTTGTTAGTTCTTTAGATATTAAAGATAGTAAAGCAGTTGAAGAGTTTATTAAATATAGTAAGGCTTTCTAGGAGTGTGGTAAGATGAGTAAAGGTGTAGCTTTAGTTACTGGTAGTAATAGAGGAATTGGAAGAAGTACGATAGAAGAGTTTGCGAAAGCAGGACTAGATGTTATTATTAATTATTGTCATCATGAAGATGAGGCCAGGGAATTAGCGAAGTATATTAAAGATAATTATGATGTGGAAGTAATGGTTATTAAATGTGATGTATCAAAGGAAGAAGAAGTAGAAGAAATGGTTAATAGTGTAGTTGACCATTTTGGTAGAATTGATGTTTTAGTTAATAATGCAAGTGTATGTAGAGATAGTTTACTTTTAGATAAATCAGTTAGGGAGTTTAAAAGAATATTAGATGTTAATTTGATTGGAACTTATTTATGTAGTAAGTATGTAGGTAGAGTTATGCTTGATAATAAGAAAGGGAAGATTATTAATATTTCATCTACTAATGCGATAGATACATATTATCCAGAAAGTTGTGATTATGATGCTTCTAAAGCAGGAGTTATTTCTTTGACACATAATCTAGCAAGAGAATTTGCACCTTTTATTAATGTTAATTGTGTTTGTCCAGGATGGGTAAAGACAGATATGAATAAAGATTTATCATTTGAACAAGTTAGTGAAGAGAAGAAGAAAATATTATTAGGAAGATTTGCGGAAGCAGAAGAGATTGCGAAAGTAGTTTTATTTTTAGCTAGTTCAAGGGCTAATTATATAAATGATTCTATAATTAGAGTAGATGGGGGAAAATATAATAATTAGGAGGACTTTATGTATAGTGAGTTAGGTATTTCGGAAGAAGTTTTAAAGTTAGTTAATAAGTGTGAAGAGGATTGTTTAAAAGAGTTTAAGAAGATTGATGATATTTGTACTTATAATAGTGTAAAAGTACTTAATGCTTTTCATAAAAGAGGGATTAGTGAAGGACATTTTAATGGAACAACTGGGTATGGTTATAATGATTTTGGAAGAGATATTATAGAAGAAGTATTTAGTGATGTTTTAGGATGTGAAGATGCTTTAGTTAGAGGGCAATTTATATCTGGTACGCATGCTTTAACAGTATGTTTCTTTGGACTTTTAAGACCTAATGATTTATTGTTAAGTGTATCTGGTAAACCTTATGATACTTTGGATGAAGTTATTGGAATTAGAGATAATCCTAGTTCATTGAAGAGCTTTGGAGTTAGATACGAACAGATAGATTTAGTTGATAATGATTTTGATTATGAGAAGATTGAGGAGTTTATTAAGAATAATAAAGTTAAAGTAGTTGAGATACAAAGAAGTAAGGGTTATTCAACAAGAAAGAGTTTATCTTTAGAAAAAGTAGAGAAGGTTATTAAGTTAATTAAGGAAATTGATAATGATGTTATTGTGATGGTTGATAATTGTTACTGTGAATTTGTTAGTGAGAAGGAACCAGCTAGTGTGGGTGCGGATATATTTGTAGGATCTTTGATCAAGAATTTAGGAGGAGGAATTGCTTCTAATGGAGCTTATATTGCTGGTAGAAGAGACTTAGTTAATTTATGTGCTGAGAGATTAACAGTACCTGGATGTGGTAAAGAAGTTGGTCCTAGTATGAATATGAATAAGCAGTTTTTACAAGGGCTATATATGGCACCTAGTGTAGTGGCTTCGGCTTTAAAAACGGCAATTCTTACGAGTAGAGTGTTAAGTGAATTAGGCTATGATGTTGATCCTATGTATGATGAGGAAAGAGCGGATATTGTTCAAAATATTATTTTTAGAAATCCAGATAAGTTAATAGAGTTTACAAGGGGTATTCAAGAAGCTTCAGCAATTGATTCTAATGCAATAGTTGAACCTAGTGATATGCCTGGGTATGATAGTCAAATTATTATGGCATCTGGTTCATTTACGCAAGGGTCTTCAATTGAACTTTCTTGTGATGGTCCAGTTAGAGAGCCTTATATTGCTTATATGCAAGGTGGACTTACTTATCAGTATGGTAAGATAGGGGTTATGAAGGCTGTTAGTAAGATTATAGAGGAATAGGAAAAGGAGTATAATGAGTAGAGAATTTGTATTTATTTTTGATTTTGTATTAGTTTTTTCTATTGTTGGTATGTGGAAGACTTTTAAGAAAGCTGGTAGGTCTGGTTGGGAAGCACTTGTTCCATTTTATGGTATAGTTATTCAATGTGAGATTTCTGGTATTAATCCATATTGGTTAATAGTTGTAGTTGTTACTTCAATGTTTTCATTCCTTCTTCCCTTTATTGGCTTATTACTAGCAATTTTCTTTGCGATTTATTTTGTAGTTATACTTTCTATTAGTACTGCTAGAAGTTTTGGCAAGGAAGATATTTTTGGAATAGGACTTTTATTCCTTGGAGCAGTATTTTGGCCATTGTTAGGTTTTTCAGATGCAGAATATAAAGGTCCAACGCCAGTTAATGATGAGATATGGGCGTTATTGGCAGAAACATTTGGTAAGAAGAAAAATAATAATAATACAAGTAATCAACAAAGTATGAAGTCTTGTCGTACTTGTGGAACGATGGTTAAAATGGATGCTAGATTTTGTCCGAATTGTGGAAATAGAGTTGATTAGGATATGGGTGTAACCCTTTTAATATTTACTCTAGAAAAAAGTTGTGAAACTTGTTGTACTATTTGTAGGATAAGATACGATTAGTTGGTGGTTGTATGATTAAATTAGATGGAGTAAAGTCTATTTTTAAACAGAAAAATACTAAGAAGCTAATAGCTTATATTGGTTTTTTTTAATTATTAATTATCGGTTTAAGAAATTCTTTTGCGACACTTACTCCTGTTTCTAGTGTAGTAGTACAATCAACAACTTTAGATTATAGTAAAAAAGAAGAAGGCTCTTGGCAATATACAAAATCAGCTAAATGGGTTTCTAAAGGTAAGGCAAGAATTAATATAAAACTTGAAACAATAGAAAAAAACAGAAGTGATTATACGGATATTATTTTAGTATTAGATACATCAGGTAGTATGGTTAAAGATAAACTTACACAAATGCAAAAAGATGTTAATGAACTTATTAATTATATTATACCAAAAGGTAATAAAATTGCTTTAATTACTTTTAGTGAGGAAGCTTCTGTTGTAACGGATTTTACAGATGATACTACATTGTTACAAAATAGTATTAATAACTTAGTAACAAGTGGAGAAACTAATTATTATCAAGCCTTGGTAAAAGTTGATGATGTATTAAAAAATTATAATAAAGAAACTAATCGAGAGTGTGTAGTCTTATTTTTAACAGATGGATTGCCTACAATTGAAACTCCTAATGAGGTTGAATAAGACTAGTTACTTTAAAAGAATAGTGAAATTCTTCATATTCTTTTTTTTTGTACATATATTTTACTAAAGTAAGGAGGAATTCATGTTATGAGTAAACAGAATTTATGGTTTTTAACATTATTTAGTTTGATACTAGTACTTAGTGTATATTATATTACAATGCCTAATGATTTATTGGTTACTAATAAAAATACAGATAAGAAGACAGTTGAAAAGACTAATAATACGAAGATAGAAAAGACATCTTCTTTAGTAGCGATGAGAGTTAGTTTAGAAGAGGAAAGACAGAATGAGATGGATGTTTTACAAGAATTATTAACTAATGATAAGAGTACTTCAGAAGAGAAGAATAATGCTTATGAGCAACTTAAGTATTTAAATGAATTACAAGGAAAAGAAGAAGCAATAGAAAAAGAAATTAAGAAGACATATGGGACTAATTGTTTTGTTAAGATCGATAATAGTAATGCTAATGTAGTTTGTATTGCTTCTAAACATGATAGTACTTTAGCGAATGATATTATGAGACTAGTACAAAAGTCTTATAAGAATAAAATGTTTACAACAGTTAAATTTCAAAAGAGTTAAATAGGTAAATACATACAACAATTGAGAGTTTTTTCATACAATACTTTAGGTGAAGTGAAAATGGCTAGTACAATATTAACGGCTAGAGAAAAGTTAGTCTTTGAGCTTTTAATAATGAATAAGAGTACTAAAGAAATTGCTAGTGAACTTGGTATAAGTGAAAAAACAGTTAGAAATCATATTTCTAATGTAATGCAAAAGTTAGGTGTTAATGGTAGAGCTGGTGCTGTTGTTGAATTATTAAAACTTAAAGAATTATCATTATAAACGTGCTAAAATAGCACGTTTTTTCATATATTTATTTAGGTGATTATTTGTGCTTAGGACTAAAGCTTTAAAAAAGATCTTTTTAACAACTTTAAGTTTATTTATTTTACTTACAGTATTTACAATTACTAATTATAAGAATGATAATGTTATAAGGACTAATTTAGAAATAGAAGAAGTTGTAGGACTTAAAACAAATAATATTTATTTACTTAATGATAAAGGGTTATTGATACAGACTAAGGTATTATTAGATGGAGCAACACAAGAAGAAAAAATAAAAAAATTAATTATTAATTTGACAGAGGGTGGAAGTAATAGTTTTTCTGATGGATTAGAAAAAGTTATACCGAGAGGGACTAGTGTTAATAATGTAATAATTGGGAATAAGTATGTTACTATTGATTTTTCTAAAGAAATACTTAAAGTAAGTGAAGAAAAAGAGAAAGCTATGATTACTTCGATCGTTTATAGTGTGATGGATTTAGGTGATTATTTAGGAGTTAGTATTTTGGTAGAGGGGAAGAGTTTAGAGGAATATCCTAATTCTAAAGAGAGGATTAATAAGATTTTGGATAAGAGTATAGGTATTAATAAAAGTTTTAATATTACGTCACTTAATGATATTAATAAAGTAGTTATATATTATTTAGAAAATATTAATGATAATTTGTATTATGTTCCAGTTACTAAGTATGTTAATGATGATAGGGAAAAAGTTAATATTATAGTTGAGGAGTTAGCAACTAGTTATATATATGAGAGTAATTTGATGAGTTTTTTAAATAGTAATGTTTCATTACTTGGGTATGAAGAGAAGAATGATATTATGTTTTTAAACTTTAATGATTATTTATTTGATGGAAATGATAAAGTATTAGAAGAAGTTTTATATAGTATAGCGTATTCTGTATTTGATAATTATGATGTTTCGATGGTTAGTTTTTTAGTTAATGGAGAAATTATTAGTCATATTGATAAAAATAACAAGTAATAGTTGGTTTAATGATGACTTTAAGGTATAATAAGTAATTACTGGAGGTCTATATGGAGAAGGTATTTGATAAGAATGATAAATTTGGAACGATTAATAGTATTAGACAACTTCTAATTGAAGAGTTAAAGGATTATGAAGGAGAACCAATAAAACTTAATTTGAATGGGATTTCAGGAATAGATGGTTTAGAGAGTTTGATATTTAAAGATTATGTTGATAGTAATAAGAAGACAGTTAAGATTATTGCTTTTTCTTATGATGTTTTAAGAAAGCTTGATTTATCTAATGTATCATTTGATGGAGTAGCAATTGATAATTATGATTTTACTGGATTAACAGGAGTTAAGATTAATCCAGAGAAAGTTCAAGGAAAAGATTTAGTAAATTGTATATTTAATGGAGTAGAGTTTATTGGAGAATTTAAGGGATGTAGAATTTCTAGATGTGATTTTACAGGTAGTAAGGGAGCAGTTATTGATCCTTATATGAGGGTGATGAGTGATTGTAAGTTTGATGGAGTTACATTCTTAGATAATTGGGTTGGTACTGATGTTTCTAGATGTGATTTTACAGGTAGTACTACTTTAATGACAGCTCCTAGGGATATTGATATGACTTGTACTAAGTTACAAGATGTTAAATTTGCTTGGAAGATACAAAATTGTAGAATTGATAAATGTGATTTTAGAGGTAGTGAAGGAGCTGTTATTTTTCCAGAAGAATGGAAGGAAAAGTCAGCATTTGGAACTAATTTTGAAGGAGTTACATTTAGAAATGGTTGGTTTGATGGTTGGGATATAAGAAGTGCTAGTTTTAAAAATAGTGTGGGAGCTTTAATTGATTTAGATATGATCGAAGATAAAGATGTAAGTAATACAGATTTAACAGATGCTTATTTTGGACCAGTTGGAGAAGATATAAAAATTAATAATACAGTTTGTAATGGAATGAGTTTAAAAGATTATCTTGTAAGTAAGGATGCTAAAGAAAGTGCTTATGTTAAAGTAAAGAGTGTTTTAGAACAAGCTAAAAATAAATAGAGAGACGTGTTATAAGCACGTTTTTTTGTTATTTCTTATTATTTTCTTTGATTTGAAGAGACTTTAAGGTATAATAAATAATTACTAGGGAGTAGAGTTTTTATAAGAGACTTGTTATTCTCATAAAAAAGGTAAAAGGCGTTGTTGATTATAATAGAATGGAGTGATAAGATGGAGTTTTTGAACAAGGAAACAGTAAAAAAAGAGAGAATTAAAAGAATAAGAGAATATTTAACATCTAAGTTAGAAAAGTATGAAGGAGAACCAATAAAGTTAGATGTTGATAATTTAGAAAAAGTTTTATTTTGTGAGTCTACTAATGGAAAAAGATTTGCAATAGATAGAAAAATTGCTAGAAAGATCGATATGTCAGATGTATGCTTTGATGGTATGAATGTGTGTGGTTTTAATTTTACAGGATTTAAGGGAGTTAAAATTAATCCTAATAGAGTGTATGAAAGAAAATTTTCAGATACTAATCTTGCAGGAGTAGAATTTACAGAAGAGTTTAATAATTGTTCGCTAAATGATGTTTCATTTGCTGGTAGTAAAGGAGCACTTATAAATCCTAGTAAAAATACTATTCTTAGAAGCAACGTTTTTACTGATGTTAGGTTTATGGGAGCAATAACTTCTGCAGATATTACATATTGTAATTTTGCTGGTAGTAAGAATGCGGTTATAAGTTTAAATGTACCTGGGGTTCAACAACCAATAAATGTTCTTTATGGAGCAACATTAACAGATGCTACTATAGTGGGATCTTTTGATGGTTGTTCTATTAGGGGAGTAAACTTTAAAGGGGCAAAAAATGAAAATGGAGAGAATATTAGAATTAATCTTAATAAATTAGCTTCAAGTGATTTATCTAATTGTGTTTTTGATGGAGTTGAGTTTACAGAGCCATCTAAACGTTTTACAATTATGACAGGAGCAGATTTTACGGGAAGTAAAGGATTTGATATAAGAACACATTTATTAACTGAAGGTAGTTTAAATCATGCTAAATTGAGTGGAGTTACTTTTGATTGTGCAGCTATAGGAGGCATTCGTTTAGAAAAAATAGTTGGAGCAGATTTTACAGGTAGTAAGGGTGCTTGCATTTGGTCAGTATTTAATGAAAAAGATCCTGTGTTAGACATAAAAAGAACAGAACTTGTAAATTGTAATTTAACAGATGCTTATTTTCCTGAGAGTTATTCTTTAAACTATATTTTGAGATCTTTTAGAAGTCTTGATACTTGTACTTATAAGGGTATTGGTTTTGATGAGGCTGTAAAGACTTGTCGAAATGAAGAACGCGAGTTGTTAGGAAAAGTTTATACTAAGATTGATAATGCTATTAAAAAGGCAGAATAGGGAGATAAAACTTAATGAGAATTGTACGTACTAATCAAGACAGAGATAAAAGTAGAATATATAATATAAGAAAATATTTGATAAAAAAATTAAAGTCATATGATGGGATTGTTAGTTTTGATGAATTTACTAAAGATGAGTTGAATGAAATTTTATTCGATTATTGTAACAATGGTAAATCAAAAAGATTTGCTTTACCTAGAGATATTTATAAAAAGATTGATATGTCTAATGTTAGTTTTGATAATTTTGAAGCAGTAAACTTTGATTTTAGTGATTTAGTTGGTGTTAGAATAAATCCAAATAACTTGTATTTATTAGAGATTAAAAATGTTGATTTTTCTAATGTTACATTTTTAGATGAATTTAGAAATTGTACAGTAATAAAGACAAATTTTCAGGGAAATGCTGGAACAATAATTGATGGTAAACATGTTGAGGGAGCTATTTTTGCTGGAGGAATGCGATATGGTGGAGGAAATGAATTTGCAGATGTTACCTTCACCAAACCAATAAATAACGTTATAAATGGTTCGATTTCAGGAACTGATTTTACAGGTAGTAAAGGCGCGGTTATTGAACTTGATCTTGGGAAAGTTAATATACTTAAAGATTGTTATTTAAAGGATGCAACACTTTCAGGTACTTTTAGAAATTGTTACATAGAGGGTGCTAATTTTACAGGAGCACATGGTAGTAATGGAGGAAGCGTAAGAATTAATCCTAATATTCTTGCATTTGGACATTTAGAACAAAGATATGCAAGAGTTTTAGATGGCTGTTGTTTTGATGGAGTTGAATTTATAGAAGATACTACATCTCATGGTTGGTTTAGTATCTATAATACGGACTTTTCAGGTAGTAAGGGATTTGTAATATCTCCATATAATGTTTTTAAAAGAAATTATGAAGCAAGTGTATTTAAGGGAGTTAAATTTACAACTGATCCTATTACAGATGCCAATTTAACAGAAGCAAACTTTGAAGGTAGTGAAGGAGCTATATTAGAAGGACCACAAGCAAGTATAGCTCTAGCAAATTTAACAGACGTTTCTTTAAAATTTGCTGATCCATTTGAATTCTGTTTTTCACTTCGAGGAGCTCAAACTGCAACTTGTGAAGGTAGAAGTTTCCTTGATGTATTTAATGATGCAGTTGCTAATTTTTCGGAGAATGAACCAACGAAAGTTTATACTAAAATAGATAGAGCTATTAATAAAGATTAAAAATAATTTTGGAGGTATGGTTGAATGAAAATTGCCATTGGTGAAGATAAGAAAAGAAAAATAATAATTGAAAAAGTAAGAAAAGAGTTAGTACAAGCAGTAGAAAAGCAAAGAAATATTGTTAAGTTGGATAATTTTACAGCTGATGAGCTAAATGAGGTTTTGTTTGATCGTTTGACATGTGATAGACAAGGAAAACAATTTGCTTTACCAATAGAAATATTAAGAAAGATTGATATGTCTAATGTAAACTTTGCTGACTTTTATGCTGATAAAGTTGATTTTAGAGGAATGACCGGTGTTAAAATTGATCCTAATAAATTATATGAAAAAAATATTCGTGGATGTAATTTTTCAGGGGTTACCTTTTTAGATAAGTTTTCAGGAGGATATATAGATGATTGTAATTTTACAGGAAGTAAGAATGCAGTTATTTTAAATACTGTTAAACTTGGCGGAGGAAATAATTTTGGTGATGTTACTTTTGAAGGAACAATTACAAAAGGAAATATTGCTGGATCTAATTTTTCTGGTAGTAAAGGAGCAGTTATAGAAGTTGGTCCTGGTAAGATTACATCAGTTATAGATTGTCGTTTGAAAGATGCGAAAATAAAGGGAACTTTTTTAGATTGCTATATAGCAGGAGCTGATTTTACTGGAGCTTGTACTGAGGCTGGTGGTAAGATAAAAATTGATCCAAATGATTTGGCTTTTTCTTCCTTTAATGGAGTGTATGTGTATAATTTTGAGAGTAATAATTATGCTGGTATAGACCTTGTTAAAAATGTTAGTGGATGTAAATTTGATGGAGTAAAATTTACTTATGATTTTGGACCAATATATGATTTTGCAATTGCAGGAGCAGATTTTACGGGAAGTGAAGGGGCGTTTTTCTTTCCTAAGGCGATTTTAAAAAATGATTATCATGGAGCTAAACTAAATGGTGTTAGATTTCCTACTGATTTTTTAATTACTGGAGCTAATTTAGAAGGGACAAGTTTTAAAGGTAGTGTTGGTGCTGTTATTTCTGGATTACAAAAATCTGTTGAGAATGCAGATTTAACAGATGCGGCTGTAAGATTTAATAATCCTCAAGAAATGTTACAAATGGAGGGAGTTAAATCAGCAAGATATGGTAATAGAGCATTTACCGATGTATTTAAGGAATCTATTTCTAAAGAGTTTGATGAGCCAACAAAGCTTTTAATTAAGAAAATTAATGATGCGGTTACTGCTTCTGATAAATAATCGATTTATATAAAGTGAAATATAGGATGTGTAGTTTTATGAGACTTGTTATTGATGAGGGTAAGAAAAGAAAAATAATAATTGAAAAAGTAAGAAAAGAATTGATAGAAGTATTAGGAAAACAAGACAAGGTTGTTAAATTAGAAGGTTTTAGTACAGAAGAATTAAATGAACTTTTATTTAATTATGTAGAAGAGGGAGATACTAAAAAGAAGATCTTTGCATTACCGAATTCAATTTTGCAAAAGATTGATATGTCTAATGTAAGTTTTAATGATTTTTATGCCAAAAATATTGATTTTGGTCAATTTACTGGTGTTAGAATTGATCCTAATAAACTATATAATAAAAGTTGTTTCTATACTTCTTTTGCTGGTGTTACATTTTTAAATGGTTTTAGATCTGGTTATATAGAAGGATGTAATTTTACGGGAAGTAAGAATGCGGTTATAGGTGATCGTATTAAAACTCGTTTGAATCGTTGCAATGGTGTTCTAGAGGCTGAAAATTCATCTATTGGTAAGGATGTTGCACTTGGTGAGAAAAATGTATTTAAAGATGTTACATTTGAATCTCCAATTACGAAAGGTAATATTGTTAGCTCTGATTTTACTGGTAGTAAAGATGCTGTTATTGAACTTGGGCCTGATAGAATTTCATCAATTGTAGATTGTCGTTTAAAAGATGCAATCCTAACAGGTACATTTGCAGGATGTCGTATAACTGGTGCTGAGTTTGCTGGGGCAAAAGCAGAAGATGGTGGTAAGGTTAAAATCGATCCTAATAAACTTGCTGATACTAATCATAAAGGAGTAATTTTAAAAGATCTTGAAGGATGTAATTTTGATGGAGTTGAATTTACGGTAGACTTTTGTCCTATTAATAGATTTTTAATTAGAAAGACAATTTTTAAAGGTAGTGAAGGAGCAGTTTTATATCCAGAGGCTGTCTTTGAAAGAGATTATAGTTTTACACAACTAAGTGGTGTTAAGTTTGCACCTGGTTCATTAATTACTTATTCTAGATTAAAAGGAACTAACTTTACAGGTAGTGAAGGAGCAATTATTTCAGGACCACAAAATTCTATTCAGATAGCTAATTTAACAGATGCCGCAATAACATTTAATAATCCTGAGGAGATTTTATCTACACCAGGAATACAAAGTGCTGGTTATGAAAATAGATCTTTTTCTGATGTCTTTAGTGAAAGAATTGCTGTAGAGTTTGAAGAACCTGCAAAAGTTTATATTAAGAGAATTAATGATTCAGTTGCTAATGCAAATAAATAATAGAGTTATATTATAGGAGGAATGATTGTATGAAGTTTGCTTTTAGTGAAAAAGAGAAAGAAAAAATTATAATTGATAAGGTAAGGCAAAAGATAATTGAAGCAATAGGTTCTTATAATGGCATTGTTAGGTTAGATTATCCTGATTTTGAGTTAGATAAAATATTATTTAATTATAGTAAAGATAAAACCTTTAAGTCATTTGCTTTACCAATAGAAATATTAAGAAAGATTGATATGTCTAATGTAAGTTTTGATAATTTTTATGCTGATGATGTTAATTTTGGACCATTAACTGGTGTTAAAATTGATCCTAATAAGCTATATAATAAGAAGGCTCTTTATCTTAATTTTACAGGAGTAACATTTTTGGATAAGTTTAGAGATTGTTATGTAGAAGGTTGTCGTTTTGGTGGAAGTAAAAATGCAGTTATTGGTGAAGGTACTGAACTTGGAAAACTAAATATGTTTAGAAGTGTTACATTTGAAGCACCAATTACTAAAGGTGTTTTAGATGATAATGATTTTAGTGGTAGCAAGGGAGCAGTAATTGAAACCGGACCAAATAAAGTTACTTCACTTAGAAATTGTTGCTTGAAGGATGCTACATTATCTGGTACTTTTGCAAAATGCCATATTGCTGGAACTGATTTTACTGGGGCACATGCTAAAAATGGTGATAAGATTAAACTTGATCCATTTGATCTGGCTGAGTCTAGAGTGTCTGGACAAATTGTGAGAAATGTTGGTGAATGTAGATTTAATGGAGTGAAATTTACTGGTTCGTTTGGTCCTATAGGTGACTTTGCAATTAGGATGGCAGACTTTACAGGTAGTGAGGGAGCAGTTATATGTCCTGGTTCTGTTTTTGAAAAAGATTATTGTTATGCAAAGTTAAGTGGAGTAAGATTTCCTGCAGGGTCTTTTATTAAAGATGCTCAGTTGGAAGGAACTAAATTTAATGGTAGTGAAGGTGCTGTTATTTCTGGTCCACAACAGAATATGTATGTAGCAGATTTAACAGATGCGGCGATAAGATTTAATGAACCTAATGATATTTTATATATTCATGGAGTTGAGACTGCAGCTTATGATAAGAAAGCATTTTGTGATGTCTTTAATGAAACACTTGCTAGAGAGTTTGAGGAACCAGCAAAGGTTTATGTTAAAAGGATTGAAAAACTTGGTCCTAAGGATAAAAATCAAAAATAGGTTAATGGGGGTATAACTTTATGGAAAAGATTGATAAGAAAAATGAAATGGTTGATAGAACTAATAGTGATTATGTGAGAATTGTTAACAACACTGAAGAAGAAAAGAAGGCAAGAATTGAAAAAGTAAGAAAATATTTACGAAGAAGATTATTCAATTTTGATGGTATTATTAAATTAGATGATTTTACGACTGAAGAGTTAGAGGAGATTTTATTTAATCATTGTGCATATGATAAATCATTTGCTTTACCGATGGAAACATTACAAAAAATTGATATGTCTAATGTTAGTTTTGAAAATTTTAGGGCACATCGTGTTGATTTTAGTAAATTGACTGGTGTTGTTATTGAACCTAGTCAGCTGGCTGGAAAAACATGTTGTGATGTTAATTTTTCAGGAGTTAAATTCTTAGGCGAATTTTCTTCCATTTTTTTGGAAGGTTGTAAATTTGGAGGAAGTGTAAATGCTGTTATTGGTGATGATGTTAGGTATGGGGGAGTAAATGACTTTACTGATGTTACTTTCAAATCACCAATTACGTATGGTGTTCTTAATGGAAGTAATTTTGCTGGTAGTAAGGGTGCTGTTATTGAATTAGGAGAGGAAAAAGTTAAGTTAATTATTGACTGTTGTTTTAAAGATGCGACATTAAAAGGAAACTTAATAGGTTGTATTATCCAAGGAACAGACTTTAGAGGCGCTAATATTGATAATGGAAAAATAGAACTTTATCCTGACAAGCTTGGTGTAGGCTCTATTTATGAGTCTGATGTAATAGACTTTTCAGATTGTCATTTTGCTGGAGTAAAATTTATGAGACCTATTGGCGGTAAGAATGTATATAAAATTAAAGGAGCAGACTTTACTGGCAGCGAAGGAGTAATTATTCATCCTTCGGTTATTAGTAAATATGATTATAGTAATTGTAAGTTAGCCGGAGTTAGTTTTATTCCAGGTACTAGTATAAGTGATGCTAACTTGAATGGTACAGACTTCACAGGTAGTGTTGGGGCAGTTATTAGTAGTAGTCAAAGATCAATTGTAGATGCTAATTTAACTGATGCATCTGTTAAATTTATTGATCCTGATGATTTTTTTGCTATACCTGGTATTAATTCAGCAACTTATAATGGTAAAAAGTTTAAAACTGTATTTAAAGAGACAATTTCTAAAGACTTTGATGATCCAATAAAGACTTATACAAAGAAGATTAATGCAGCTATAGTTAAGGCTTCTGAATAATATTGTTTATGTTTAAAAATATCTATAAATAAAGCTTGAATTTAACTGATAAATGGAAAAAAGTAATAAAATCACTTGCAAGAGTAAGACTTTTATTGTATAATTCTATTTGTCAGTTAGTTATGTCTGCGTAGCTCAGCTGGATAGAGCAATCGCCTTCTAAGCGATCGGTCAGGCGTTCGAGTCGCCTCGCGGACACCATTTTAAAAATTACCCTTGTTTTACAAGGTTTTTTTTGTGTTTTAACATTTTTACGTCTTATTTACGTCTTATTTTTAAGACTTTTTAAATCATTTAATGCTTTTACAGTATTACTTTTCTTGGATGGAAACATATGATAATATGTTTTTCTAATTACTTCTACTGTATCACCAACTCTTTCCGCAACTTCAAGTTCATCACACCCTAGATGAAATAATAATGATACATGCGAATGTCTGAACCCATGAGGTGTTATTCTTTTTACGTTTGCTTTTTTTATATACAAATCTAAATACCTTGCAAATGTTGTTGGAGCAATATAATCTATATTTCCAAATATATTCATGTCCTTTTGAAACTTATATATTTGTGATTCGTTTTTGTAATGCTTGGTTAATAAATCAATTAAATTATCATCTAAATCTATTTCTCTTATTGAATTACTTGTTTTTGGATCTACAATATGGATATCTTTGTTACCAGATTTATTTGTGTAACTTTTGTTAATTCTTAGTGTTTTGTTTTTGAAGTTTAAATCGTTCCATGTTAATGCTATAAATTCTCCGATTCGCAAGCCGGTAAAATACATAAAATTGAAAATCAGACTCCAATACTCATTATCCACATAACTTATAAAAAGGTTAAATTCATCATATGTCCAAAAGTTCCATTCTGAATTTTGCTGATTTTCTATTGATGTGATTCTTTTCTTGTTTATTTTTGATAATACTTTTCTATCAAAATTATAATTGTCTGATGCATAAGTTAATAACTCTTTTAAATAACCCACCATTTTATTTTGATATTTAGGTGATAAGTTTTGTTTTTGTAAATAATTATAATATAATGTTATTACATTCATTTTTATATAATTTAGTTTATATATTTTGAAATAATTTAATATATTTTTATCTAACGATTTTTTTAATTTGTAAGCAGTTGTACATTTTAAAGTCATTGATTTATAAACATACCATTCTTCATAAACCTCTTTAAAAGATATGTTTAAAGATGCATCATTATCGATTTTTAGTTGTAGTAACCATTTTGCTCTTTCCTCTTCTGCTTTTTCACGGTCTATATAGTATTCACTACGATATTGTTTTTTTACTCCATATTGATCTATGTAATATTCTCTGAAGTAATATGCTCTTCCATCTTTTGTCCATCTTTTTTTACTTTTCTCCTTATAGACAGGCATTATATCACCCTTTCTGTTGATTTTAAATTGAAATTTATGATATAATGTAATAGAAAAATCCAATACATTATATCAGTATTGTACTGTTATCTTGTTTTTAGTCTCGCCAGACTTTTGTGATTTTTCAAATTTGACTTCGTGTTGCTGCACGAGGTCTTTTTTTTTACTCTGTTGACGTTTAATCTTTCAAATATTTTTGCAATTGTTCTTTTGTGATTTTTGTCAAATCTTGACCAAAGAAAAATTCATATTTTACTTTGAAAAAATCTGCTATATTCAATGCTGCTTCAAGAGGGGTATCTATTTCCCCTTTTTCCCACCGTGATATAGATGAACGATCAACTTTAATTTTATCAGCAATTTCTTGCTGAGATATATTGAGAATATTCCTTATATGCTTTAAATTATTATTAAAGTATTTTGCCACTATAGATACCTCCTTTCATTTATATTTTACCATATTGCTTGTAAAATACAATTATAAAGTGAAAAAATGCACAAAAAATATTGACATTGTGAAAATATGCACATATAATTGAATCAGATAGGAGGTTAATAAATGATAGATTTAATTGCTAAAGAATTAAAGGCAACTAGAATAAGATGCGGCTTTTCACGAGAACAAGTTGCAGCAAATTTCGGTTTATCGTATGAAACAATCAGAAAATATGAATCCGGAAAGTTTAATTTTTCAATAGAAACATTGGAAAACTTATTGAATTTTTATAATGAACCATTAAATATTTTTTTTAGAAATATCTGTGAAAATATGCACAAAAATAACATAAAAAAAATATTATAAAAGTCTGGCGAGACTAAAAAATATAATGAAAGGATTTGATAATATGAAGAAAAAATTAAGACTAAGAAAATGGGTAAAGAATACAATTGCAATTATTTGCTTTTTTGCAATAGCTTATTTATTTACTCATTTTATTTTGAATTCAATAAATAAATTTGATGAAGTAGCTCAAAAATGTGATGAATCAAAAGGATATGTTTGCTCCTATTATGAGGCAAGACAATTCTTAATAGATAATGAGTAATATTGATTTGAATTCAGCAGAATTACTAAAACTAATAAATAAACAATGGGCTACGACTAATGACATTATGAAAATTAGGGGTTGTTGCTACAGTACTGCTCTAAGTGAAAGAAGAGCAATTGAAAGCAATATAAAAGATAAATATTTGAGACTACCAAGATATAAGGTCCCAATGGAAGAAGTTATTTTATACTATGGAATTAACATTTCATACTTAAAGAAAACCAATAATTTGAACAAATAGAAAAAGAAAGGGTTCGGTTATCAATAAAAACAAAGAAAGGATGATTATATGATATGGCACAAAAACGAATGCTTAGTATGAACATCATTGATACCGATATGTTTATTCAAATGCCTATTTCGGCAAGATTACTATATTATGATTTTTGTATGAGAGCGGATGACGATGGCTTTATTGATTCACCAACAAAGATTATGAAGATGATTGGATGTACAGAGGACGATCTTAAAATATTAATTGCTAAAAATTATTTAATACCCTTTAAAAATAAAGTCTGTGTAATTAGGCACTGGCTAATACATAATACAATACGTAAAGACAGGTATAATCCTACAATTCATTTAGAAGAGAGAAATCAATTAGCAATTAACAATAAAATTTATGATTTTCAAGGAAAAAATGTGTCTGGCAACCAAATGGCAACCATCTGGCAACCCAGTATAGATAAGAATAGTTATAATAATAGTAATAATATATTAGAGCAGTCAACTGAGAATATTTTTGAAATTATTGAAAAGGAATTTGGGAGATTATTAAGTCCTTTAGAAATTGAAATGATTCAAAGTTGGGATTATCCAATTGAAATATTAAAATTAGCAGTTCAAGAAGCATCAACAAGCGGACAATTTGTTATTAAATACATAGACAGAATATTGTATAACTGGTCAAAAGCAAATGTACGTACTGCAGAAGAAGCAAAAAAATATATTGCTAATTTTAGAAATAAAAAAGAAAGAAATAATCAGCTTGATGAGCGAAATTCAAGTACGTATTATGAGGAATTGTAGATGGATAATCAAATTGAACTTGATTTAATAGGTAATCTAATTCTTAATCCAGAGTCAATGAAAAAAATTGTTATAAGTCCAGAAAATTTATTTGATTATAAAAATAAATTTATTCTTGAATTACTGATAAGGCAATTTAAAGAATATGGGACTATAAGCACAATAGGTATTATTGAAAATTATAAATATTTATTTACACAAAAATTTCAAATAAATGAAATATTACAGATTATGAATTTAGCAATAGCTGATGCTCCTATCACCGATATAGACTATCTTCAACAAACTATTTTTGAAAGATATGTTAGAAAATTAATCCTGGACGAAATAACTAAATTCAAAGATTCAAAAATATCTGAAAATGAGTTGTTTGATAGTTTACATAGATTTGAATCTATGTCAATAAAAATAAATGATCACAGACTCTCTTCAGATGAATTATTTAATTTAATAAATTCAAAGAATAAGAATATAAATTTGAAGTTTTCAAAATTATCTGAATGTGCAAATATACAAGAACATGATTTGGTTGTTGTTGCTGCGAGACCAGGAATAGGAAAGACAGGCTTTATTCTGAATATTTTAGAAGATCTATCATCTAAATATAATTGTATTTTATTCAACATGGAAATGAGTGAAAAACAAGTATATCAAAGACTTATTTCGATTAATAGTGGTACACCCATGAAATACTTAAACAACACTGAAACTGCTTATCAAGAAAAATGTATAAAGGAATCTTGCAATCAAATAGCAAATAAAAAAATAAAAATATATTCTCAAGGACAGACTATTTCAACAATTCGTAGAAAAATTGTTTCGGAATCGAAAAATGAACATACGATAGTATTTATCGATTATGTAGGATTAATATCCACTAGTAGCAGCAGTGATAGAAAGTTGTCACTATACGAAAAAATAACATCAATAGTTAAAGATTTAAGGCAAATTAGTCTTGAAAATGACTGCACTATTTTTCTTGTTTCCCAACTCAATAGACAAGTTGAAAATCAAAAGGACAAGACACCAAAAATTAGTGACTTAAAAGAATCTGGAGAGTTAGAGCAGTCGGCAACTACAGTTCTATTATTACACGACGAAAATCACGATAAAAATTTGTCTAAATCAGAAATAGAAATTTCGGTTATCATCGGCAAGAATCGAAATGGAAGAGTTGGAATAACAAGGTTAAATTACAATAAAGAAAATCAACAGTTTTCAGATATAAAAAAGACAGTTGTTAATAATAACACCTGGAGAAAGGAATAAAAAGTGGAAAAGATAGATTATTCTCAGTTAAAAAAATTATTAACTGAAATAAACAAAAAGGGAATTCCTAGTGATTTAATATTAAATTTATTAGATATTGAATCGTTATCAGAATTAAATGTTAAACAATATAATTACTTATTATTTTTAGTTAAAAGTTAGGAGGTTTAAAATGTTTTCAGTAAAAAAGAGAAACACAGAGGCACTAAAAAAAGAATCTATGTATGAAGATCTTGTTGCTTCAAAAGAAAAAATAATAAAGATGCAAAATGATCAAATTGCAATGTATGAAAAGATGATCAGCATGAAAGATATTTTTTCAGATATAAAAAAAATTCAAAATGAACTAAGAATAGAAATTTTAAATAAAAAAGGGAGAGTGAATAAAAATGGAAATAACAAAAATAGCAGTAAAAAAAGTAAATAAGGAAGATAGTAAATTGAGAGGATTCGCTACAGTAATTCTGGATGATGCAATAGCAATTCATAATATTAAAATTTTAGATGGCAAAGAAAAATTATTTATTGCTTTCCCATCTTCAAAATCTAGCTCTGATGACAAATATTACGATATAGTCCATCCAATTAAGCAGGATATAAGAACATTAATTGAAGAATCTATTCTAAAAAATTACGAAGAGGTGAAGTAACATGTTTTTTAAAAGAAAATATATAGATGAAATAAAATCCTTAAAAGATCAAAATGAAAAATTACAGAAAAAGTTAGAGTTATGCAATGCCAAAATCGGTGGTTTAACCGCTGCAAATAATCGCTATCGAAAAGATAATAAAGAATTATCTAAAATTAATTTATTACTTCAGGCTGAGGTTGATGCAGCAAAGCCATTAAAGGATGAGAATGAAAAATTAAGGAAAAGGATAATTGATGTTCAGAATGAAAAAGTAAAAATAAATAGTGAATTGACTTCAAAAGTAAAAGGACTTTCAAATATTGAAAAACAATTTGATTTAATCGTAAAAGAAAATGATCAAAATAAAGAAAAAGTTATTAAATTACAAGGTATTGTTGATAATTTGAATAAGTTAATTAATACTAAAATGAGAGACAAAGTTTCTATGCAAGAATTAAAAAAATATTGTGAAGGAGGAAAAAAGTAATTAATTAAAAAATTATGTAAAAATAGTCATAGTATTCGTAGTTAACGACCCAGAGTTGCACCTCACACTCCTTTCTTTATTTTTTACGTATGATCAATGAGTTTGAGACTATGAGTTTGATTGATCATTAATTAATTATTTTGCAAAAAATTATGAATAAAAAGGAAGAAACTGTCGTAATAGTTGCACTTTGTGTAGCAGCATCATCAATGTTAATACTTATTGCATTGCTCACTTCTATTTTGTTGAAAAATGAATGTGCTAAAGATACTGAATTATCAAAGTGGACTATTTGTATAAGAAAAATTGAAAAGGAAGGAGAATAATATGTCAAAGTATTTTCCTGTAAAATATGGCAGATCATCAGTTCGCCCTTTTAAAAAGGAAGATGTAATAAATATGATGATTATGCTTCAAAAAAAAAGAGATACTGAATTATCATCAAGTCAAAAATTTATTTATGATCGTGACTGGTTGATGATTAAACTAGGATTAAATACAGCCTTTAGAATATCTGACTTGTTAAAATTATCAGTCAACGATAATTTGAAAAAAGGAATTATGTATATTCGTGAGGATAAAACCAATAAAGAACAATATTGGGAGCTAAATCAAAAATTGCATAGAGATGTACTTGAATATATTCAAAGAAATAATCTTTATGACGATGAATTTTTGTTTAAGTCAAGAATTGGTATTAATAAGCCAATCTCAACAACTAACGCTTGGATGAGAATTAAAAAATATTCAGATGCGTTAGGAATTAAATATTTAGTTGGTTGTCATTCATTAAGAAAATGCTTTGCAAGAACATTTTATGAAGAAACAAAAGACTTGATTACACTACAAAAAATGTTGAATCATGCTTCGCCTCAAATAACGTTAATCTATATTTGCTGGGATGATGAAGATCAACTAAATGCGAGAAAAAATTTTTATTTATAGGAGGAATTTAAAATGAAGATTAAAGTAATAGATTTATTATTCTTTTTTCACGAAAAAAGATTAGAGGAAGGTTTTAAGTTTATTTTCAAGGATGAAGTACTTGAATATAAAACAAATAATTTAATATTTACGAAAACTAATATTTGTTTTGGTTACAAATATCCACTTGAACAAGTCTTGAATGATGAGATAACAATATTAACACCAGAGCTTATTAAATTTGATGAGGATAATACTAGTACATCTGTTGATGATTCAGTAAAAAAAGAAGATATAGATAGTATATTATCTCAGACACTAATATCAGTTGAAAAATATGGAGATAAGACAACTATTTTAAAAGCAACTTTACCAAATGGTTTTGTAGTTGTTGAAAGTTCAAGCTGTGTGGATCCTAAAAACTTCAATATGTCTATTGGTGAACAAATATGTATGAAAAAGTTAGAAGATAAAATATGGGAATTAGAAGGATATAAATTGCAGAATGAATTATCTTTAAATTAGTAAAAAATATTTTTTTAATATATATCATTAATAAAATGAAAAAAAGTAAGTTCAGCTAAAAAAGTTATGGTTTTTATGATTGCTAAAAATTATAGACTGCAAAGAAAAAAATAAAAAAAAGTATAGAATAATTGAACTTAATAGAATTATTCCATTTTGTTAAGTTCACTATACAAAAAAAGATAACTACGTTGGGAGATAAAGTATGGCTGATAAAGAAATCATATTAAGAGGTTTAGAAAATCTTAAAACTAAACTGAATAATGCTAGTGGCGGTTTGTTTCAAAGATTAGAAAATCTCGAAATTGAAAATGGAAAACTAAAAGAACAATTATTAGTATCTCAAACAAATGAAGAAACATTTAGACTAGAAATGGAAGATATAACAAAAATATTAGGACTAGATGAAGATACAATATTTGATGATGTTAAAGCATATGTGAGGAGTTTAAAGGATAATTGGACTGAGTTAAGAAAACAAGAAATAAATCGTTTTAACAAAACTCAAGATGTACAATTTTTATACGTATTACAAGATATGCAAGAAATAGAAAAAAGTGATAGTAATGAATAAAGAAGAATTAGATTTATTAGAAATTGTTTTTACTCTTGCGATTGGAGAGTGTGCTTATAATGATATAAATAACATACAAAAATTAGAAGATAAAATTAAAACAATTGGTAATTTATGTAAAAAACAAAAAGAAGTTATTGATAGAACAATAAATGCTATTGATTTAGTAATTGAATTAATTAAACAACAACCAACGGAAGATGATAAATGGATTTTAGATAGATTAAATGGATTTAAGATTATTTTAGAAGATAAAGAGGTGTCTAGATGATAACTAATATTCATGATCTAATAGAAATATTAAAAGTAAATCCACCTAAAATAATTCTTGTTTCTAATTTGTATGATTGGTTTTTAAAAAGTAATTGGGACTGCATGCTAAGCGACAGGCTTAAAGAATATATTAGAGAAGGTGGAATCGTTGAAAGAAAGGCGGCATCAGAATGAATGAAGAAGTAAAGGAAATTTTAGAAGATTTAGAATTGTGTAATGGTTTTTATGATTTTATTCTTGAACCAGAAAAATCAGAAATTTTATTTAATTATATAATGCAATTACAAGGAAAAAATAAAAAACAGCAAGAAGTAATTGATATGTTTTTAAATAAAGCTGATAAAAACAAAATGTTATTAAATAATCCTGATTTATTAGATTTGTATTTAAAAATAAAAGAGGTGTCTGAATGAAAAGAGAATGTGACACTTGCATAAAAAGAAAAACAACATTTTGTCCTACTTCAATGGAATGTATGGCTACTGATGATATGCCATATTATCAAAATAGAATTATGCTATTAGAAGAAAATCAAGAATTAAAGAATCAACTTGAAGAACATAAAAAAATATATATATATAAAGTAAATAATTTTTTAGCAGAAAATGTAGAACCTGATCCAGAAGATCTATATATGGCAGAGTTAGAACAAAGAGCAATGGATTGTGAGCTAATGGAAATGCAGCAAAAAGAGTTTATAAATTATTTAGAAGATGAAATAAAAACATTAGAAAAAGATATATTAGAAACCGTTGATGATATGGATATATATATGAAACAAGTGAAATCACTTATAATAGAAGGAATTTTACAAAAATATAAAGAAACAATAGGAGTATTAGATGAAAATAATAAGCAATAAACTTTATAACGAATATACAAAAACAACAATAGATTATCATACTGATTATTCCAAAATAACTAAAGAACAATTATATGATACTTTTAAGTTCCATTGTCAAGGTCAAAGAATACTTATTGAAGTAGTTGAATACATTTATAAATTAATTCAACAAGATAAAAATAATAGGAGATGATAAATAATGGAAGAAATACATAGCATTATTCATAGAAAAAAAGAGCGATTAAAAAAACTTAATGATTTTAATTATATAACTACTATGAACGATGTTAAAAGGAATAATGAAATTTATCGCTTAAAAGGTTATATTGAAGCCTTAAATGATGTTAAAAATAAAAAAATATATACACAAGAAAGGGATATACTTGAAAGAATTTATAAAAATGTTGATGAAAATATAAAACAGATTATACGAGAATGCTGGAGGTAAAGAATGAAATATTTAATAGAAGATGAAGAAAAAATAGGAGGAAAAACTAATGAATGAAAAGGAAGTTGTAAAAATAGTTCTGAATGAACTAGAAAAAAGAAACATAATCAAACATAATTTTTCAACGTATAAAAATACAGAACAAATCCTTAGAGATTATCCAATGTTAAAGAAATCAATTACTGACAGACAAGAACAAATAAAGGAATATAAGCAATTCGGATTACAAGAAAAATCTAAGTCCATAACTTCAATAAGTGTAAACCATAAACACGAAGATACAGAGGATATAATAAATGACTCAATAAAAAGTTTGCAGAAACACATTTTCAAAACAAAGGTGATAATTGAATTTATTGATAAAATATTGGATAGATTCAAAGATGATCCATATTTTGATGTGATAAAATTACATTACTTTGATAACATGACATATGATCAAATTGCAGAGATATTTGATAAAAGAAAAAATAATAAAGGTAAACTAACAGCTGGAAGTACAATTGGTAGCAATAATCAAAGATTAATACGTGAAATTCAAAAATATTTATTTCCGAATGATTATTTATTCCAACTTTTAGGATATTGACAAAAATGGAAATTGGTTGGAAAAGGCCGCTATTTTCATTTAGAAAAATATAATATATAATGTGTATAGTGAAATTAATGTAAAGTAAAAGTCGGCCTTGCTGACTTTTTTGTTGATGACGAATGAAAAAAAGAAGAAAAAGAAGAAAGATATATAATTGGCCTGTCGAAATTACAAAAGGCAATACAGATGCATTTTATCATTCTACCGATTATGATATTTGGAGAGAAAAAGTATTAGAGAGAGATAAATATGAGTGTCAGTTCTTTTCTGGCAAATGGTCTGATGGAATTCATAAACCATCAAAAATAAAACCAGTTAGAGCAACAACAGCACATCATATTATTCCGATAAAAGAAGATCCATCACTTTGTCTTGATGTTGATAATGGAGTATCTCTTTTGTTTGAAGCTCACGAAATAGTATCTGAAAGGTCCAAATTTAAATTTAAAAAAAGAAAAAAAGTTTTAACAGAAGAAAAATGGTAGTTTTTTCTTCACCATACCCCCGGTCAAAAACTGGCACTGTATATTTTTAAAGGCCAGCGGGTGTGTGGTTAACGACTAAAAATATCCTCACGCGTACGCGTGTGTGGAAGGGTAGGAGGTGGTTATAATGTGAAAAAAGCAAAAGAGGTAACAATTGGAAAAATAAAAAAATATCCTAAGACTATTAAAAAACTGTCCGAAAAAGACTTTATTGCTATTCGTGAGGATATCAGCATGCAGTTAGATAATTTATCTAAATTTGGAAAATACTATGACGATTTAGTCAATGAATATTTGAGTTTGCTTGCTATTCGTGAGGGATTAAAAGATGATATATATGAAAAAGGTGTTAGATACGTTTTTCAAAATGGCAATGGTAAAGAGCAAGAAAAAGCAAACGAATCTGTAACTAATTTGATAAAAGTTGAACAAATCATGTTAAAAATCATTAATGATTTAGGGATAAACCAGCCATTTATACCACCACAACCACCAAAAACAAAAGAAAATACTGATACATATGATGGCGATGAAAATGATTTGTTGTAAGGAAATAGATAATTATTTAGAGTATTACCATAAATCACCTAATGTTTTTAATAATGAAAGAAAATTATTAATTGAGAATATTGTTATTCCAACACTGTCAAGGGATGATATTTTCTTTGATGAAAGTACTTATCGTAAATGTATTAAGTTTGTAGAAAGGTGGTATTATCCACTTTTTCCATATCAAAAATTTCTTTATGCTTTTGTTTTTATGTACAAAGATGATGTTCCTGTTTTCAGGACTTTTATTATTTTAGAAGGAAGAGGCAATGGAAAAGATGGTTTTATTGTTCCATTATTACATTTTTTAACCACGCAATATTATGGTGTAGAGAATTATAACATAGATATAGTAGCAACATCTGAAGGACAAGCTAATGACACATTTGATGTTGCTTATAGTGTTTTAGATAAAAATGAAAATATAATGAAAAAATATTTTTATTGGAATAAAGAATATTTTGTAAATAAAATAACAAGATCTAGGTTTAGATTTAATACTTCAAATGCTGCTACAAAAGATGGTAAAAAAAGTGGATTAGTACTCTTTAATGAGTATCATGCTTATTTAACAGATAAAAATATAAAAGTTTATCAAGGTGGCTTAGGAAAAGTAAAACATGGAAGAATTTTTATAATTACTTCAAATGGTGATGTGCGAGGCGGACCACTCGATGAGTTGTTAGACTCATGTACTAAAATTCTTCAAACAGGAGATAACAAATTGAGGTATTTTCCATTTCTATGTAAGATGGATGATCTAACAGAAGTTGATAATCCTGAGTTATGGGAAAAGGCTAATCCTTCACTTCCATATTTACCGGAATTATATGATGCTATCATGATAGATTATTTGGAACAAAAAGAACGTCCTTCAAAACGAAGTGAATTCTTGAGTAAAAGAATGAATATTCCACAAGAAAGAGATGATCTTGTTGTAACATCCTGGGAAAATATACTGAAAGCATCTTATAGTGACGTAAAAAATAAAATTCCTAGAGTGATGGTGAAAAAAGAAAAACAACCAGCAATAATAGGAATAGACTTTGCATCACTTAGAGACTTTGCATCTGTTGGTATTTTGACTAAAGATGGGGATGAATTTTGTTGGAGACAAAAAACTGTAATATGCTCATCTAATAAGTTTTTCAAAGACATTAAATTTCCATTTGAAAATGCTGGTCAAAAAGGATTTGAAGATTTTGTAGTTGTAGATACACCATCAATTGATGAGAAAATAATCGTTAATTGGGCTTTAAGTTATTTTAATGATTATGATATTAAGAAAATAATATTGGACAATTATCGTTATCAACTGATAAAAAAGACATTTGAAGAATCTAATGTTTCTGTTGAAACAAAAGAAAATAAAGATGGATTAATAAGAATGATACGATACCCTGCTTCCATCGCTGCTATTGTAGCACCTAAATTGGAAGTCTTATTTGAAAGAGGACAACTGAATATAGGTGATAGTGCAATTATGCGATGGAGCATTAATAATACATGTTTACGTACAAAAAAAGATGGAAATATGTATTTCGAAAAAGTAGAGGAAAAGTTGAGAAAAAATGATCCATTCATGGCTATGATTTGTGCATTGAGTGGTGAAGAATTATTAGTTGAAAACATTGAATATGTTTATGTTTAGGAGGAGGTGAAACATGAAAATATTAGATAGATGGTTTGCTAAAAGTGATAAAAGTCAGTTGGAAAATTATATTGAAACACTATTCATGGCAAAGCAAAAGCAACTTCAAATAAAAAGACACGCTATAGAACACGCAATTGATTTAATAGCGAAGACGATTTCTAAGTCCGAAATCCAAATTTATCGTAAGAAAAATGGAAAAATATCAAGAGATGATAATTCAAAGGAATATTATACTTTGAATGTTCAACCGAATCCAAATAAAGAAGCGACTTCTTTTTTTTATGAGGTAATAAAGAAATATTTAGATGACGGAGAGGCACTAATTGTTGAATTGGATGGAAGTTTATATCTTGCTGATACATTTCAAGTAAGTACAAGTATCTTATTGCCAAAGGTTTACTACAATGTTCAAGTTAGTGATGATCATGGAAATTCTATTTTCTTAAGAAAAACATTCACTTCTGAAGATGTAATTTATTTGAATCTAAAGTCATCAAAAATTAAAGAAACACTTGATAGTTATTATGAAGAATTAGGTAATCTAATTGGTATAGCAAGTTCTCACTATAAATTAAACAATTTATCTAAATTTCGTTTAAAAGTACCTGGAGGACAACCTAAATTAAAAGATCCTATAACGGAAAAGGAATTATCTTATGAAGACTATAAACAAAAAATAACTAGAGGTCTCTTCGATGAACAAGATGCCATTATTTTGTTGTCAGATAGTTTTGGTTTAGAAAAAATCGATTTTGGTACAGGTGCAACTTCAGATGAATGGTCTAAGTTAGAAAAAAAATGGTCTGATAAAGTTGCAATGACATTTAATATTCCTTTGGATATTTTTTATGGGAACAAAACAGATAAATCAACATCTACTAATGATTTTATTACATTTGGAATACTCCCTCATCTTCAGATTATTGAAGATGGATTAAATGCAAAAATTATTGGAGAAAGCAATTATTTAAGGGGAGAGAGAATTAGAATAAACAGACTTAATATGAAACATTTTGACATTTTGGAAAGTGCTGTTAACATGGATAAATTATTTTCTAATGGTTATAGTCACAATGAAATTAATGAGTTTATTGGAATTCCAAAAGTTGATGCTGCATGGGCTGATAAACATTACATAACCAAGAATTATGAAAATGTAGATTTAGCATTGGAAGGAGGTGATGAGAATGAAGGAACAAAATGATAGATATTTTCAATTTGTTAAAGTTGATGATAACTTAACAGAATTATATATTTATGGTGATATTCGCAAGCCTTCTCTTATCGAGAGGTGGCTAGAAATAAAAGATGATAGTAGAGTTGATGCATACAGCTTTAAGGATGCACTAAATGAAGTAAATACACCTAATTTATTAGTTCGAATAAATTCTATGGGTGGTAGTGTATCTGAAGGTTTAGCTATATACGGTTTGTTATCAGACTTCAATGGCCATTTAATAACTCAAGTTGATGGTTTTGCTTGTAGTGCTGCTAGTGTTATCTTTATGGCCGGTCAGGAAAGAATAATGCCAGAAAATGGTTTACTTATGATTCACAATGCCTGGACAGATGCATGTGGTGACCCTAATGAATTGCGAAAGGCTGCTGATGATTTGGAAATTATTACTAAGCCAAGTGTTAATATTTATGTAAATAAAACTGGTTTATCAGAAGAAGAAATTAAAAGTATGATGGACAAAGAAACTTGGATGGATTATAAAAGTGCCTTTGAAAAAGGTTTCGCTACTTCTATTCAAAAAAATGATACTATTCAACAGTCCATTAAAGATATAAATTCTTACATAAGAAATTTAGTTATAAAGAATCAAGAATTAACAACTAAACTAGAAGAATTTGAAAAAGAAAATAATAATGCAAAAATTAAAGAAGATTCATGGGAATCTTTTTTTAATTTATAAGAAAAGAAAGAAGGTATAAAATGAAATTAAATAACGAAAATTATAACGAATTAAAAGAAAAAGCAATAAAAATGCTAAATGAAAGTGAGGACAAACCTACTGCACTTGCCGAAGTAATCGAAATGTTTGCTTCAGAAAAGCATAAAGATTTGATTAACGAAATTCAAACACAAGCAGTAAAGGCAGTGTCTGATAGTAATTATGCAAATAAACTAGGTTTACGTGCCTTAAGTAAGGAAGAAGAGCAATTTTATGAAAAATTCAAGGATATCAAACAAGCAATATCTGGTTCTCAAATTGATTTAATTCCAACAAGCATTGTAGATCTAACTTTAGAAAATGTAAAAGAGTCAGAACCAATTTTAAAACTAATTAATTTTGCTCCAGCTGGAGTTAAAAGATGGATTGTCGCTGAAAAATCTGGTAGTTATGCATGGAGTGGTATAACTTCATCATTATCAGGAGAATTAACACCAAATATAAGTGGCTTAGTTACTGATTTATGTAAGTTAGATGCATATTTAGTAATTCCAAAAGCCATAAGAGAATTAAGTTATCAATTTATGGATAAGTATTTTATGGCAATTCTTCAAGAAACTCTACAAGCAGGTCTTGCTTATGGTTATCTTTGTGGTAGTGGTAAAGAACAACCAATAGGAATTTACAAACAACTTAGTAAAACTAATGAAGATGGAACTCATAAAGATAAAACAGTTAATACTGATTTAACTAAATTCAGCCCTAAAGGTTTAGCAGCAGCAAAAGTTTCATTAACTAATAGTGGTAAAAGAATTTTAGGTAAAATTTATCTAGTTTGTAACCCAGAAGATAGAGCGAACTATGTTGATCCTGCAATATTAGATGATCAAGGTAATTTAGTTTCATCATACAAAAATCTAGAGGTAGTTGAATGTACAGAAAATCCAAAAGGAAAAGCAGCATTAACATTAGAAGGCAAATACACTATGGGTATGGATGGAATTAAAATCAGTGAATATAAAGAGACTAAGGCTGTAGAAGATGCCGATCTAATTGTAGGAAAAGTATATGCAAATGGTAGAGCAGTTGCTGACAACGTTGCATATGTATTTGATGTAACTAAGTTAGAGGAATATGTTCCAACAATAAAAACTATTTCTACAGTTGTTTCATTACCAGAGACAAAAACAGATACAAATCAAAATGCTGGAGCTTAAGTTCCAGCATTTTTTAATATAGGAGGGAAAAATGTATATAATTATTAAAGACTTTACAGATTTACAAGACGATAATCATTCGTATGATTTAGGAAGAGTTTATCCATATGAAAAAAAAGATGTATCTAGTGAAAGAATAGAAGAATTACTCAGCGATAAAAATAAATTAAAAGAACCATTAATCAAAGAAGTTTCTCTTGAAGAAATGAATGAGAATCAATTAATTGAATATGCAAAAATAGAGGGAGTTGATTTGAAAAAATTAATTCTTGATAAATTTCAAAATACAACAGATTCTAAAGAATTTGAAAAATTGATTAAAGTTGCGAAGAAAAAGAAATTAGAAGTACCAGAAGATATTACTCTTGAGGAACTAAAAGAGTTAATTTCTGGAGATAAATAAAATGAATTTTGACGAATCTAAAATAAAAAAAATTGTCGAAGAAGTAAGAAAAGAGCAACTTATATCTCCTAAACTACCAGATGATAGTTTTATTAATTATGCTAAGGAAGGAATGTACAATATTAATGAATATGTCGGTTGCATGTTAGATTATGAGAGTGATCTTGATGCACGATCTTTATTAAAAAATTATATTTTATATGCAAATCATAAAAGATTAGCAGAATTTAAAGAATTGTACACGAGTGATTATGTCGCACTTCAACTTAAATATAACGTCGATACCAGTGTATGATGATGGCTCATTTTTTTTATTTGAAATTTCACATACTGATGATAGTTTTCCAGTAGAAAAAATAAGGCAATTGTATGAAAAACCTTTCTTTTATCAGGAATTATCATTGACTGATAATGTTATTTTTGAAAATGATAAGAGGGATAAAAAAATAGTGTTAAAAATAAGAATATCTCAAGACAGAGATATTACATCACAGAATGTATTAAAGATAAATGATGAATATTATCAAGTTTTTAATATTTATCATTTTAAAAATAAGGATGGATATTTGCAAAGTGACATTACACTTCAAGAATATCCTAATCCTGAACTTTTAGGAGATGAATCGAATGACAAAAAATGATTTAGAAAATATATTTAAGAACTGTAATATTCCATCTAATGAGGGAATTCAGTATTTAGAAACGAATGATAAACTTCCGCGAATTGTATATTTTGAATATCGTTGGGAAGATATTGTTGCATCAGGACGGAAATTTGATACTAATGTAAATTATCAAGTTTCTTTTCGTTCATCAATGCCAAGGGATCCTAAATTGTTATTGTTAAAGAAAAAACTTAATGAAAATGATATTCATCCAATAATTTCAATAGAATATATCAAAGATAAAAGAGAATGGCATTCATATTTCTCTGTAGAGGTTGTTGAAGATGTCTGCTCAGGCATTTGATAGTATAGTGTCTTTAATGGATGAATTGAACGATATTGCAACAAGTGTACGTGATCCAATTGGTATTTTGGAAATTGGTGTAAAAGATTTTATTAATGATTTATCAAAATTATCAAAGCCATATTCTAGAATTAAAAGTAGCAATTATACACATTTAATTGATACTTTTTGTTACAACAAAAAAAAGGATGAAATTGAAGTTGGCTGGGGCAAGTATTATGGAAGAATGGTTGAAGAAGGAACAAAACTAACCAGTCCACAGCCTCACTTAATACCAACTTTTGAATCTAATAAAGAAAAATATTATAAAAAAATATTAAATGAAATGCATTTAAAAGGATAGGAGGAATAAATATGTCAATGCAAACTAAAAAACCAATGTTAAAAGAGACCGTAGGAGCTCAATACTATGCATTTAATAAACCTGATGCGTCAGGAAATTTTGATTTAACTTCTTATGAAGATACTATTAAAACTGAAGTTGTTAAAAAAATAGGTACAACTGAAAATGGTGATCCAGTAAATGTTAGAGCATCTGGAAAAGATTATGCAAATTTTCATCAACTATCTAGCACAGATCTAGCTGTAGAGGTAGTAGCATTTCCTTCCGATGATTTAGCAAAAATGAGAGGAGAAACTGTTAATACCAATGGTTTAGTCTCATCAGGAGGTACAAAAGAAAGGCCTTATTTTGCATATGGTAAAGTTGTTAAATTAGTTGGTGGAAAAATTAGAATGGAATGGTTTCCAAAATGTCAATTAGTTGAAAATACAGATGATATTGAAACTTCAAGTGATAGTTTTTCTGAACAAAACGATACAGTTACAATTAGAGCTTATGCATTTAATGACAATGGTGATGTTAAAAATTATGTTGATAGTAGTAGAACTGATTTTCCAGAAGGACTTACAGAAGATAAATTTTTCGCAAAACCAATTGTTTCAGCTGATGATTTAGACAAAATAATCAGTCCTGGTGCATAAAAATAGGAGGGTATTATGGAAATAATTACGTTAAGGAATGGCCAAAACATTGAACTGGTTTGGTCTTTTTTAATGATGCAATATTTAGAAGATTATGAAGGTGGTTTAAAGAAACTTCAAAAAGATATGAGAACTAGACAGAACCTTCTTAAAATACAGTCATTATTTATTTATGCTACTGTACGTGCCAATTATGATGAAAAACTTGGCTTTCAAGAAGCTGTTCGCCTTGTTGATGTCAAAGACATTGAAAAAATAAATAAGTTTGTTAGAGAGAATCTGGAAGCACAAAACGATTTTAAAAAAAAAGACCAGAAATTTATACCAGGGAAGAAGAAAAAGAAGAGATAAACTGGGCTTCAATTAAATATACAGCCATAACGATAGGATTAAGTATAGACGAAATGCTTCATCTTGATCCTATCGAATTTTACAAAATGGTAGAAATGTATAATAGAATGCAAAAGGCGAAATATGGCAAGTGATTTAAAAAAAGTCGGTTTGGTCTTTAACGCCGATGGTACAACAGATTTCTTAAAATCTCTAAATAGTGTAAATGCATCTTTAAAAGAAAACTATCAGGATTTTAAAAATGTTCAGACACAATATGACAAAAACACATCGTCAAGTCAAAAACTGCTTGATAAACAAAATTATTTGACTTCAGCATATGATCTTCAAAAAAACAAAGTTACAATATTACGTGAGGAATTAAAAGAATTAGAAAACTCTGAAAACCGTAATGAAGTCGCCATCACAAAAAAAAGAACAGCTTTAAAAGCCGCGGAAAATCAGCTTGATAAATATGGAATACAATTGAAAGAGGTTAGTAAACAGGTTGAACTTGGTACGGCCAACTTAAAGGAATATTCTAAAAGTATCAAAGCAACAGGGGAAAAATTAACTGAAGCTGGAAAAAAAGCATCTATTCTATCAGCAGGAATTGTAGGGATAGATGTTGCAGCAGCCAAAAGTGCTATGGGACTTGAAACAGCTGTTAATAAATTTCTGGCTTCAACAGGAAAAAGTGTTGATCAAACTAAAGAACTTGAACAAGTATTAAAAAATATACATGAAAATGGTTATGGTGAAGGTTATAGTGATATTTCTGAAAAGATGTCGCTGGTTTGGCAAAATTTAGGTGATATTTCTAATGTGGATCTTCAAAATATAACTGAACAGGCTTATTTATTAGAAAATGTTTTCGGAATGGATTTTAGTGAGACATTGAGAGGCGTAAAAGCCCTTATGGTTAATATGGGTTTAACAGCTGAAAAAGCATTTGATTATTTGGTTGTAGGTGCTCAAAGTGGTCTGGATAAAACCGGTGAACTTGCTGACAATATTGCTGAATATTCACAGATATGGAGTCAAGCCGGTTTTAGTGCGGAAGAAATGTTTTCAATATTGGATAATGGTTTAACTAGTGGTGCTTATAATCTAGATAAAGTCAACGATTTTGTTAAAGAATTTACTATTTCATTAAGTGACGGTCGAATAGAAGAAAATTTAAGTTCTTTTAGTTCAGACACTCGGAAATTATTTCGTGAATTTCAAAAAGGGAAGGCTACTGCAAAGGATGTCTTTTATTCTGTTATTAACGATTTAGAAAATATGGAAAATAAGCAAAAGGCTCTTACTCTTGCATCTAATGTTTGGTCGGCTTTAGGTGAAGACAATGCCATGAAAGTTATTACATCATTAAATGATTTGAATACAATATATACAGATGTAACTGGGGCCGCGACAGATGCAACAAATCAAATGTATGATGGTATGGAAGCAAAGCTTTCACAAATAAAAAATAAGTTTGAAAATTCCTTCGCAGGTTTGGGTCAACGTATAATTGAAAGTTTACTCCCACATCTTGAAAAGATGGCTGATGGTCTTCAGAAAGCAATAGACTGGTTTGACAGCCTTGATAATGGCACAAAGGATACTATTGTCACTATTGGTCTATTAGTGGCCTCTATTGGTCCTTTATTATTGATTATGGGCAAGTTAGCCGGTAGTATAAGTAATATTATTAATTTGTTTACAAATGAAACTGTAGCAATGGGATTAAATGCCATGAAAAAAGGTGTTGCAGCTGCAGCAACAAAATCATTAAGGTTGGCCCAGGCTGGCTTAAATGGTGTTATGGCACTCGGAAAAATTGCAATTTCTGGAGTTTCTACCGCATTGAGCTTTTTAGCCGCAAATCCAATTGTTCTAGTTATTGCCGCTGTAGCTGCATTAGTTGCCGGTCTAATCTATTTGTGGAATACAAATGAAAACTTCAAAAATGCAATAATAAGTGGTTGGACTTATATTCAAAACTTATTTGCAAGTATAGATGAATTCATTACAGGTATTTTTCAAACGGACTGGACAAATTCCTTTGGACTAATAGGTAATGTATTAAATGCATTTATGGCCAATTGTGAAAATTACTATAATGCTATAATACAAATATTCTCAGGTGTTATAGATTTTGTTAAAGGAGTATTTACTGGAGACTGGGAATTAGCACTGAATGGTATTAAGAATATATTCTCTGGAATATTTAATTCATTCTTAGCAATAGCAAAAGCTCCACTAAATGGTGTAATAGGCTTATTGAATATAGTAATAGATGGTTTAAATTTCTTAATAGAAGGTTTAAATAAGGTCTCATTTGATGTCCCTGACTGGGTTCCTGAAATTGGTGGTAAAAAAATTGGAATAAATATTAAAAAAATTGGAAAAATTCCTTATTTGGCAAATGGTGGTACATTGTTGAATGGTGCCGCTATTGTTGCGGAAGCAGGACCAGAATTATTACTTCAACAAAATAATCAAACTAAAGTAATTCCATTAAATTCAAATTCAAGAAATACTCCATATGATGAAAATTTAAACGATGAAAAAAATGCTGAGTTTAATCCAACAATTAATATTAATAATTATTCGAAATACGTTGGACCAGCAGATACTGCACGTCAAGCTAGAAATGAAATGAGAAAATTAATTTGGAAATTGAAAAGAGGGTAACTATGGAAAAAATAATATATGAAAATTCTTTTGGAAACAAAATCGAGCTTACAGACAAGTTTCCCTTTTTTTTATCTGATTATGATGGAATACACGAGAAAAATTCTGAACTATATGGAATCAGTTCAGCCTTTGGAATAGGATCATTATATGTAGGTAGAAGCGTTAATAAAAGAAATATAATCATATATGGTTATATAAAAGATAAGTTTGTTGAAAGACGTCAGCAATTATATAATGTTTTTCCTGATAATGACGAAGGAACACTTTTCTATTATGAAGATGATTTTTCTGCAAAAATAAAGTGCCGAGTTGAAAAAGTGGATATTGAAAAAACTGGTCCAGTAAGGTACTTTACAATTTCTTTAATAGCATTCAATCCATATTTTACAGATGTTGAGGAAACTAATCTTTCCATAGCAACATGGGAAGGTGGAATAGAATTTCCTTTAGAAATACCATCTGATGGTTTGGAATTTGACAAGAAAAATAATAATATGACTGTTGAAATACTTAATCCAACAAAAATAGAATCTGGATTAAATATTCATTTTATTGCGACTGGTAAAGTAAAAAAACCTTCTGTTAAAAATATTGCAACTCAAGAAATATTAACATTAGATTTTGAATTGAAAATAGGTGATGAAATTATAATAACTACAGAAATAAATAATAAAAACATCATATTAAAAAGAGATGGTCTAGAAAAAAATATAAATAACTACTTACTTTTTGGAACAAAATATCTTCAATTAAAACCAGGACAAAATTATTTTAAGATATTAGCTGAAGAAGGTATAGAGAATTTAACAGCTGAAGTTAATTATTCTTTATATTATGAGGCAATATAATGAAATGGGAATATAGAGATACAAATATACCAGGAAATGGTAAAGATATTATTTATGCTGAAGGTAAATTTTGGTTTGCTCATTCATCACCTTGCGGTATTGCATATAGTGACGATTTAATCAATTGGCATGACTATAATTTTGATGCTGATAAAATTTCTTCTACAGAAAATTTAGCATATGGAAATGATTTATTTGTTGTATCTGGAAATTCTGGTTCTACAGATAAAACGTATTTCTTGGTTTCAAAAGATGGTGCAGAATGGGAATATAAAATCCTAGACACTGGTGAAAATTTCTCTATGAATTCGAATACTTGCAAATTTGTAAATAATCGCTTTGTTTTAATAACTGGATATTACAATTACAACATTTCTACCGGAATAAGAAATTATACAGTAGTACAATTCTTTGAAACGATAAATGGAGATGAAATAATAAGGCATGACTTTAAGCATGTCGGTCCAGAGAATATGTCTATAATGGATATTGCATATGGAAATGGTAAATATGTTGCAGTTGGTTCTACAGGCACAATTTTAATATCTTCTGATTTAGATAATTGGAAAGTTATTGATGCCGGAACAACAAAAAAATTAGTTGGTATTACATTTGGAAGAAATTTATTTGTTATAACTGGTGCTGATGGGATAATTCTTACTTCAAAAGATGGTGTTAATTGGACAAAACAAACTTCCAACACCAATTCATATCTGATAAGGTCTAGATATGGTAATGGTATGTTTGTAGCAGCTGGATACAATGGAACTATATTATCTTCCTTGAATGGAGATGAATGGCAAAATGAAGATAAACTGTTAAATAATGTTATTTATTATGGTTTAGTTTTTGCGAATAATTATTATGTCATTACTAGTAGTAAATTAAAAAATGGTAATGTTCCTATCATGTTATGCCAAGTATCAAGAGAGGTTGAGTATTCAGAAAATGAGGCTTTATATGTTTTTGATAAAAATTTGGAACTACTAGGAGTTATTGATCAATTTATCTCACTTAGATGGCGAAGAAAATATTATGAATCAGGAGAATTTGAATTAGTTGTTGCTCCTTACGAAAATAATTTAAGTTTATTGTTTGAAAAAGATAGAATTATTATTCGGCAAGATTACACAGAAGCTGGTATTATAGACACTGTTGAATTGACAGATGATGGGAAGAATGTTCAGCTGTCTGTGTCTGGAAAATTTCTTTCTTATCTAACAAATAGGCGAATCATTAAAAAGACAATAAATTTCAAAGGAAATGTCATTGATGCACAAAAAAAATTATTGAGTGAGGTAACGCCATTATCATCAGAGTTTGAAGTTGAGGAAACTACTTTAGAGAGTAAATTGATTGAATTTCAATGTAGTTATAAAAATTTGTATAAGTATCTATGCAAATTATCAAAATATGGGAATGTTGGCTTTAGAATTGTTCCAAATATACAGAATAAAGTTTTTAGATTTGAGAATTATGTTGGTCTGGACAGAACTAGTTCTCAGTCTATAAATGAAAAATATTGTTTTTCTACATTAAGAAAAAATTGTGAAAAATCAAACTATTTATCTACATCTGTTAATAAATGTAATTATGTTCTTGTTGGAGGAGTCGGAGAGGGTAGTGATAGAGTACTTGTCGAAATTAAGGATGGAGATGCTTCCGGATTTGATTTGGTTGAGGTCTTCGTAGATGCCAAGAATGAGAGTAATACAAATTTGACATCAACAGAATATAAGAACATTTTGACAACAAAAGGCGAAGAAAAATTGTCTTCTGGAGAAGAATCCATTGAAGTTACTGCATCCGGAAACGATTATAAAAACAAATGGGATTTAGGTGATATTGTTGATATTGAAGTTGAAAATTGTAATGTTAGACAGTCTTTAAGAATTACCGAAGTTGAAGAGGTAATAGAAAATGGCAAGAGAGAAATTTATCCAACTTTTGGACAACCACTTGCCGAAGATTTTGAATTAGATTAGAGGTGATAAAAATGGAAGAATCAGGTTTCTTTCCATCAAACAATGGTGATAGAAAATACAAGAGCGATTTTATCGCTTCTTTTTTTTCTAAATTATTTACGAATGGTGTATTTAATGATGAATTGCAAGTTGTTGCTAATGATAATATGTCAATTACATTAAAAAAAGGAACAGCACTAATAAATGGTTATTTTTATCAAAATTTATCAGATAAAGTAATAAATATTGATTTATCGGATGCATCACAGTCTAGAATAGACAGTATTGTTTTACGTTTTGATAAAGAAAATAGAAAAATATCTGTTGATGTTTTAAGCGGTGAATACGCTACGTCTCCTGTTCCTCCGACATTAACGCGTAATTCAAATATTTATGAACTGAGACTATACAATATAAATGTAGCTCAAGAAATAGATAAAATAACAAGTTCGATGCTTGAAGATACACGTGCCAAAACAACTGATTGTGGAATTGTAATTCAAGCAATTCAAACACCTGATATAACAAATATTTTTGAGTCTTGCTTAAATCAGGTAGCAGCTACTGTAGAAGATATAAAAGGTATTCTAACACAAGATGCTGCAAGTAATTTAACAGGTGAAATATTAAGTTTGAGAACAGCTCTCGGCTTAAACACAGATACTTATGATGCAACCAAAACTTATGCGGTTGGAGATATGGTAATTAAAAATCATGCAATATATGAATGTACAACAGCAATTACGACCGCAGAAGCTTGGAATTCTTCTCATTGGAAAATAGTTCCAATAATAACAAACTAAAAAAGAAAGGAAAAATATGATGAAAGATATTGACTTAGCTATGTCTAAAAGTTTATCCTTAGACAGACAGACAGACAGACAGACAGACAGACAGACAGACAGACAGACAGACAGACAGACAGACAGACAGACAGACAGGAGGTTTATATTTAGAACCTTCAACTATAACAGGAAAAGAGGTGACAGATATTTAATATCTGGTCATCTCGGTGATATTTATGCTTAATCCAAAATTATTAGTAGAGGCCTTTCCACTTAACAAAGTAGAGGTCTTTTTTGATGCTTTAGATCATTCGAACTTTTTAGGTTTTACCTGGGAGAGAATTGCTGAAGGAAAATTTCCTGTAGGATATAATCCAAACGATTCTGATTATAATCAAATAGGTAAAACAGGTGGAGAAAAAGCTCATAAATTGACAAAAGAAGAATTGCCTCCGACATATATATATCCGAATGAGGGTAACAATGATCCTATTACTGGCGGTTATGAACCAACTCCTGGTGCTGATTACTACTCATTAAAAACAGGAGTAACTAATAGCAATAGTCCCAAGTTAACTGCCAATAATCCAATAATGCATACACCTTTAGCACACGAGAATAGGCCACCTTATATAGTCATGGCATTTTGGAAAAGAATAGCATAAATAGATATTAAATATCAGCATTATGATAAATGTTGATTTACTATACCCTGTAGGCAGTATATACTTAAGTATAAAATCTAAAAATCCAGGTGAAGTTTTTGGTGGAGTTTGGGAGAGAATTGCTAAAGGTAGAGCGATAGTCGGAGTTGATGAGGCCGATAGTGATTTTTCAGCAGCAAATAAAACTGGTGGAGAAAAAGAGCATACTTTGACAATCGATGAGATGCCTAAGCATTCTCACAAAATTAAAGTCTCTGGTTCTACTACAGGAGGTTATGTTGGTACTTTAAGGAACAATGCATCAGACGGGCCAGCTAGTGGCTTTATAGAAGATGAAGGTGGTGGACAACCTCATAACAATGTACAACCATACTTCACATGCTACATTTTTGTACGTACTGCATAAGTTGAATATTCTAATAAGAATATTATGAAACTAAATTTTAAATTAATAAAAGATTTTTTTGATGAAAAAGGATGGAATGGAATAGCTTCTGCTTTTTCGTTTTCAAGTTGGAATAACAAAACTAAAACCGCTGTTATTTCTAGTGAAGATTTAACAGACACACTAAGTGTAGGTATGAAAGTTAAATTTGTACAAAATAATGTAACTAAATATGCAATAATTACAGCTATAACAAGTTCAGCAATAACTTTATTTATGGGAACTGATTATACATTGGAGAACACAAGTATAAATGACTTTTATTTTTCAATGTTAAAAGTTCCTTTTGATTTTCCCATGAATCCGGAAAAGTGGGAACTAACTTTTATAAGAAATAGTAATGATGTGTACGCTACGGTTACAACTGCAAACTACTATGGTGGAACGAATAATAAATTAACAGTTCCAGTTGGTGCGTGGGAAATAGAATATAACTATACAATTCAATTCACAAGTGCAGCAACTACTTGTTATTCAAGATTAGCATTAAGTCAGAGTTCAAGTGAAATGACAGAAGGAAGTTTGGCATCTAATTTTGTAATGCCATTAACGGCAGGAGCATTTGCGAGTCAAAGGTTTGTAAATTCAAGAATTTATAATTTGACCGAAGAAAAAACATTTTATTTATTATTTAAAAATGATATAGCTTATAGCAACTTGTATTTTGTAGGATCATCTACACAAACTAGTTGGATTAAAGCTAAATGTGCTTATTTATAGAAAGGAAAATAAAATGGGAGGTATAATAACTGCATTAATAAGTGGGTTATGTGTGGCAATTCCTAGTGTGATAGCAACAATAACCACGAACAAAAAGAATAAAGATTTAACTATTTATAGAATAGATCAACTTGAAATAAAAGTTGACAAACATAATTCTGTAATGGAAAGAACTTTTAAAATTGAAGAAGATATTAAACATATAAAGGAAGATATAAAAGATTTAAAGACTAGATAGGAGGTGATATGAATGGATATATCAGGATTAGCAGAGTACTTTGATATTGTAATTGTTGGCATTTGTTTATGTGTAGGTTATATAATTAAAAATGCAATTACAAGCGAAAAAATAAACAAGTATATACCATTAATCGTAGGCTTGTTAGGAATGATTTTAGCAATATTAAGTCATTTAGATAGTATATCATTAAACATTATATTAACTGGCTTATTTAGTGGTTTAGCAAGTACTGGTTTTTACGAAACATTTAAAAATTTAATAAATAAAAAATAGCTCACTTATGGTGAGATTTTTCTTTTAAAGGGAGATGAAAAAATGGTAAAAGTAAGAAAAAACTTAATGAGTTCTAGTTTGTATAGCTGGAAAAGTCCTTATTCAATGCAACCAACAAGAATCGTGGTACATAATACTGCAAATGATGCTTCTGCAGATCAAGAAATTAGATATATGAATAAATCAGCCGCGGAAGGTGGCAGACAAGTATCCTATCATTATGCGGTTGACAATATTGAAGCGGTACAAGGACTTCCAGAAAATAGAAATGGTTGGCATGCAGGCGATGGTGGAAACGGAAAGGGAAATAGAGAAGGAATAGCAATAGAAATATGCTACTCTAAATCAGGTGGAGATAGATTTATCAAAGCCGAGCAGAACGCTGTTGAATTGATTGTAGATATTCTTAAACGTTATGGCTGGGGAATTGATAAAGTAACTAAGCATCAAGATTATAGCGGTAAATATTGCCCACATAGAACTTTAGATATGGGCTGGGATAGATTTATTAATATGGTTAAAGTAAAACTTAACGGAACAGCTAAGCCAATAGAAACAACTTCAGTCACTGATAATAGTGGCTTTTTATATGCCAATTATAACGGAAACTCAATTGTGGACGCTTTAGCAAGCATTGGAGTAAATAGTTCTTATTCATACAGAAGTAAGTTAGCTGCAACAAATGGTATTTCAAACTATAGAGGAACACCAGCACAAAACACAACACTTTTAAACCTGCTAAAACAGGGTAAATTAAAGGCAAATGACTCAGGCAATACAAATACCAGTTCTAACACTAATTCGAGTAATAAGAGCTACTTAAAAGCCAATTATAATGGAAACTCAATTGTGGACGCTTTAGCAAGCATTGGAGTAAATAGTTCTTATTCATACAGAAGTAAGTTAGCTGCAACAAATGGTATTTCAAACTATAGAGGAACACCAGCACAAAACACATTAATGCTAAATTTATTAAAACAAGGCAAACTAATTAAAGCATAATATAAATTATCATAATAAGAAAAATTGCATATAGGAAATTAGAAAATTAAAAAGAAAAAAGTACTGAAATTACTAAATTGGTAATTTGCAGTACTTCTTTTTTTATGCAATAATATCGCCGAAAGCGAGGTGATATTGTGCAAAAAACTTATATTTTAAGTAAAAGAGAAGTAGAAGAAATTAACAAATTATATAATACTAACTTATATTCTATTATGATCCAACAAATTGGCAATAAGTATTATGCCATCATTGATTGTGACTTGAAAATTAAAGTCTTTCGAAAAGAAGTAGAAAAATATTTTAATTGAGTTGCAAATTAAGACCATTTATGTTATAGTCGTAGTACTTATTTTTACGTCTTATTTACGTCTTTTTTTTATTAAAACTAATTTCTTTTTTTGTTTTTATTTTAATTTTTTCTTATATTTTTCAACAAAAATATATAACTGTTTTAGTCTATTAAATATCTTTTGTTATACGCCTCGCGGACACCATTTTAAAAATTACCCTTGTTTTACAAGGGTTTTTTGTTGATTTTTTAAGTAAATTACTTGTTTACAATTAAAAGATATGATATTATGTAAGTGGAAGACTTAATAAAAAATATTTGTTTCTCACAAAAAATATTTTCTTATATATAGCACGTTACTATTGTCTTCTATTAGAAACAAGAAATTGTTTCTTTTTTTTTAGAATTTTTATTTTTTTTGCGAATAATAAAGTAGGAGGTGCTAGAGAAGAAGTTTATATGAAGATAGTTTTACAGGATGGTATAAAAGATTGTGGTATTTGTTCTTTACTTTCAGTTATTAGATATTATGGAGGAGAAATATCAAAAGAATATTTGAGGGAAGTTACTTATACTAATAAATCTGGTGTATCAGCTTATAATTTGGTAGAAGGGGCAAAGAAAATTGGCTTTGAAGCAATGGGTGTTAGTGGAGACTTGTCAAAAATCGAAAAAAATAACTTACCTTGTCTTGCTCACGTTATTGTTAATAAAAGTTATAAACACTTTGTAGTTATTTATGATATTAATTTAGAAGGCAACAAGATTTTAGTAATGGATCCAGCTAAAGGAAAAGTTGTTTTAACTATAGGTGAATTTAAATTAATGTCTACTGGTAATTATATATTTTTAAAGCCAAATAAACCTTTACCAATATTTAATAAAGTTAAGATATTGAAGAAAATATTGCGTGAATTTATAAGTAGTAAAAAAATATTTATTATTTTAATAACAATACTTACTATTTGTTATTTTATATTACAGATTTTAACAGCATTTCATTTTAAATATTTATTAACATTTTCGATTAATTATAATTTAAGTAATTATGTCTTGTTTTTGAGTATATATATTTTTATTTTGTATGTACTAAGAGAAGTTGCTGAATTATTAAGAAATTTTCTACTTATGAAGGTTATTAGTGTATTGGATTTAGAACTTACTTTAGAAACATTTAAACATCTTCTCGTACTTCCGTATCTTTATTTTAAGAATCGTACTACAGGAGAAGTTATTTCTAGATTTAGAGATTTAAATGTAGTTAAAAATTTTGTGGCATCTTTTTTATTGGGAATTTTTTCTGATTTATTAGGATTTATAGTATTTGCTTTTTTCTTATTTAAATTAAATAGAAGATTATTTTTATATGTATTTTTAATGTGTATAGTCTTTTGTTTAGGGCAGATTGTTTTTAACTATATTAAAAGAAAGAAATTAAAGTATGTAAATTATAATAATGATCGAATTAATTCATATTTAGTAGAAGCTATTTCAAATATTGAAACTATTAAAGGAAGTCATCAAGAAAAGAGATTTATTGATAAATTTAAAATTAAGTATCAGTTGTTTTTAGAGAAGAATTATGCATTATCTTTAAGTAATGAATGGTATTACTTTTTTAAAAAGTTTGGTAATGATATTTTAAATGTTATTATACTAGGTTTAGGAAGTTACTTAGTCATTAAAAATAAGATGTCGTTAGGACAATTATTTGTTTATCAGACAATATTTAATTATTTTATATTTTGTTTTAGTAATCTTTTAAACTTAGGAAGTTTATATCAAGAGTATGTAGTCGCAATAGAGAGAATTGAAGATTTATTTACAATAAGGGGAGAAAATTTTAAAGGAGGATATTATTACTCTTTATATAATTTGCGTGGAGATATTTCTATAGATGGGCTTAATTATAGTTTTTCAGATAAAGTTTTATTTAAAGATTTAAGTTTAAATATTAAGTATAAAGATAAAGTTCTATTAATTGGAGAATCTGGGATGGGGAAGAGTACATTAGTAAAGATGTTGTTAAGGTATATTAATGTTTCTTATGGAAATATAAAAATTAATAATATTGATATTAATCATTATCACTTAGATAACTTACGAAATAATATTACTTATATAAGTAATAATGAAACTTTATTTAATGATACAATTTATAATAATATTGTTTTAAATAGAAATATTTCTAAAGAGGAATTTGAAAAAGTTGTTGAAATTACTAGAGTATGTGAAATAGTTAAGATGAGAGAATTAAGGTATCAAGAGATTGTAGAGGAGAATGGATTTAATTTTAGTTCAGGAGAAAAACAAAGATTGATATTAGCCAGAGCTTTAGTTAGAAATAGTGATATTTATATTTTTGATGAGGTGTTTAGTCAGATCGATTTAAGTAAAACGGAAGATATTTTAAGAGATATTTTGGAATACTTAAAAGAAAAAACAGTTATTATGATAAGTCATAGAAATAATTTTTATAAGTTGTTTGATAGAGTCTTAAAATTAGAAGATGGTAAAATTTATGAGATTAGTTAATTATGAAAAGAAAAAATTAATAGGAGGATTTGTCTTTTGTTTATTTGTCCTTTTTATAGGAATTTTCTTTTATACTTGGTTTAGGAGAATTAATACTTATGTAATACTTGATGGAAGAGTTAGAGGGAAAAACTATATAGAGTTGATGGTTCCAAATGATAAGCTTGAGGTTTTATATAAGAATAAGATTGTTTATATAGAGGATATTAAGAAGAAGTTTGTTATTTCGGATGTTTCTAAAGATGTCTTGGAAAATAAGAAAATGAAGTATAGTTTGGTTGTTTTAGAGGTTTCTCTTTCTTTGATGGATAATGAATTTGTAACTTTAGTTTTTTGTGATAAGAAAGTTAAATTATTCAAAATATTTAGTGTTATTTGGGAAGGTGATTGATATAGAGATAATTGGCAATGAAGAGTTAAAAAGAGTAACTGGGGGAATATCTACTTTAGGAGTAATAGCAGTTTTTGCGTTAATTATTTTTATTTCTGGAGTGATTGAAGGACAAATCAAGCTCAAATGACAAAAACTCAAAAATACCGTATTCAAAGGGAATTTCGTAGAAAAACCTTCTATCCAAATCCACCAAGAAGATGCAATTATGTACATCAAATTGTAAGATTTAATGCTTATCTAATTATTGAATAACTGAGATGATTAATTTCATCTTTTTTTTATGAAAGAGAGGATAAGAATATGAGAGGAGAATTTAAAGTTTATAAATCTGGTGACTTTACAGTTATGCCTATTGTTCACTTAAAAGATAAAACACTTTCTTTGAAAGCTGTTGGATTGCTAAGTAAAATGTTAAGTCTTCCAGATGATTGGGATTATTCATTAAATGGATTAGTTGCAATTACTAAAGATGGATTAGATTCAGTACGAAGTGCTTTAAATGAATTAAAAGACCATGATTATGTAGAAATACTTAAATTAAGGACAGATAAAGGAACTTTTAAATATAATTATCTAGTTTTTGAAAATCCAGCCGATAAGGATTTAAAATTGCAAAATAAACCAGATATGGAAAATCCATACCTGGATGAACCAAATATGGTAAATCAAGGACAATATAATATTAAAGAATATAATATTAATAATCTAAAAGATAAAGAAGATAAAGAAGATAAAACAAAAATTAAACATAAATCACTTATTAATGAATTGATTAGTTTAGATTATATAAAAGATGATGATGAACAAATTCCATTATATGATAGTTTATTTAATAAAATGGTAAATGAGGGAAATTCTTATGTAGATATATACTCAGCAATACATTATATTGTACCTAGAGTTATGTCTAGACAATTCATAGATGAGGAAGGAAAAGAAATCAAAAATAGATTTGGTTATTTAAAATCCTCCATTGAATCTATTATTTCTTGAGCACCATAATATGGATATATCCCTTTTCTTTTACTTCTATCCATTGTTGATAATGGTTTTCTCTTTTTATCCTCTAAAACAATAACATTCTCTAATTGTAAATTTTTGAATTTCATATTATTAGCCTCCTTTTGCAAATCACAATTTGTATGATTAAATATCATATCCAATCGCTTTTAGATTTTTCCTTATTTCTTCTTCAAGCCTATGAGACTCTTCAAATTGTTTAGATAATTCTGATGTGATATTCTTCATCTTTTCTTCAAAAGGAATATCATCTTCATTACTATCCTCTACACCTACATATCTACCAGGTGTTAATACATAATCATTTGATTTAATTTCTTCTGTTGTTGCAGAATAACAAAATCCTTTATTATCTGAATAATTTTCATCATTTTGATAATTATGATAAGTATCTGCAATTTTCTTTATATCATCCGAACTAAGTTCTCTTAATCTTCTAGTAACCATAGTTCCTAAATTGTTTGCATTTATAAATAATGTTTTACCTTTTTGTTTTTTATTTCTGTTTATAATCCAAATAGAACAAGGAACTGTAACTGTATAGAATAAATTAGTAGGCATTGCTATAATACAATCAACTAAATCATTTTCAATAAGTTTTTTTCTAATTTCTCCTTCTTGTCCTCCTGCAGATAAAGAACCATTAGCAAGAATACAAGCCATTTTTCCATTTTGAGATAACTTAGAAATCATGTGTTGTAACCAAGCATAATTTGCATTATTTTTTGGTGCTAACCCATATCTCCATCTAGAATCGTTTTCTACTTTATCTCTATCCCACTCTAAGTTAAAAGGAGGATTTGCAAGTATAAAGTCAGCTTTTAAATCTTTGTGTAGATCTTCTGTAAATGTATCAGCAGCATATTTACCTAAATCCCCATACATTGACCTAATTGCTAAGTTCATCTTAGCCAATCTCCAAGTAGTTGGATTCTTTTCTTGTCCATAGATACCAATGTTATATACATTTCCTTGATGTTCTTCAACGAATTTCATTGATTGAATAAACATACCTCCAGAACCACAAGCAGGATCTATCACGACACCATTCTTAATACAACAAACTTTTTAGAGTGAATACGATTTAACATATATAATAAGAAAAGTTTTGTAAGTGAATAGGATTTAAAGGCACAAAAATAAGAGCCTTTCGGCTCCTATTATCTTTACCCTATAAATTGTAATTTAGCGAATAGTAACTTAATTTTCTTTTTTATTAAACATATGGCGTACTTTATCTATTCGATTAT
>CAKPHH010000005.1 GCA_934157235.1 uncultured Bacilli bacterium
GAAAAAAAATATCAAACTTTAGATGAAATGTACAAAGCACAACAAATAGATAACATTATATTGGAAAGAGATTGGGACAAAATTATAAAATTTGACAGTATTGATTTTGAAGCATTGGGTTATTGGAGGTAATTACTAAATTACAATTTTATAGTTTGTTAAAAACAGAAAATTAGAGGAAATGATGAAGAAAAATGAATTTAAAAAAATGATGAAAAAAGAAAATAAGGCATTTAAGAACTACTATGTTTATGAAATGATCCTTATATTGTTATTAGCAATTATGGTTATACCAAATATTATACTGACAATAAATAATATGATTCCATTTAATATAACAATCATTAATACAATTTTAATTATTATTGTAGCACTTCCTATTATAGTGCTTGATATAAAGAATGATTTAGATATTAAAAATATACATCAATATTATTTAAAGGAAAAGAAAATACCAGAATACAAAGACAAAACAAAAATTTTAAATGTATGCCTATTAATTAGCATAGTAGTTTTAATTGTTTGGGCTATTATAACAATACCAAATATTACAAAAACTGAAAATTTAAGTGAAATTGAAAACACATTAGTCATTACTACTAATAAGGGTAATAACATTGAAACACAATATGAAATGTTTGATGGATTTAAAATAAAGATTCCAAGTGAATTTAAAATAATGAGTGATGAAATTGTTAATATTAAATATCCAAATGGAAATGCACCATCACTTGTTTACACAAATGACAAAACAACAATTAATGTTGCACTGGTTATGAATGATGTTGCTATGAAAAATAGTCAGATAGAAGAATATGTCAAAACAATGGAATCGACTTATAAAAATTATTCAAAAGATGAAAAATTAAAGTTTTGGGAAAGAAACAATCATAAAATTGGTGAAATGGAATTTACAACAGAGGGATCAGACACAGAAATCTATAATCATATTATTACATTTTCTGTTAATGATAAATTAAGATTAGTTAATTTTAATTGTACAAAAGAACAAATGGGTGAATGGCAAGAAGTTAGCAAATTTATTATGGACTCAATAATGTTTGAGTAATATAGGAGGAGAAATGAAAATGAAAAAGAAATTATTTGCAATTTTACTTTGTTGGGTTATGGTTTTAGGACTTGCTGGATGTAGCAATCCAGTTAGTGATTCTAAAAAAGAATTAGAAGATGCTAAAAAGGATTTAGAAGAAACTTATAAAAAATATGGATGGGTTGAGAAAGAAACTGTAAATACTATTCTTGCTAAATTTAATACTGAAATAATGGATGGTGGATTAAATACACCTGCTAGTGATGATTATATGGTTGTGGATAATGGTAAATATTGGTTTGCACTAACTGATGATGTTGCATTCTACCTAAAACCAGTTGAATCATCTGGAAATAAAGAAAAAGATATTCTTGATATGAGTGCTATTTATATGGATAATGACAAGTATGATGAAACTACTGCTATAAAGTATACAAAACTTTTGATTAAAGCCAACAATGAAGAAATTACTGATTCTGAAATTGATGAATTGTTAAAAGAAGCCAAAGAAAAATCTTCTGCTAAAGAAACAGCTAATAATGGTAAAGGCATTTCAGTAGGAATCTCAAATGCTAATGATCATTATGAATATCAAGTTATTAGATTATATAAATAATCATAAATTACAATTTATTAAACTCTCAGGTTATGTCCTGTATATTTTTAAATATATAATATAAAATTGTTTAGAAAGGAGGGATTAGTATGAACCAAGAGAAAATTGGAAAATATATTGCAACATGTAGAAAGGAAAATAAACTTACACAAGAACAGTTAGCTGAAAAATTAGGTGTGTCAAGTAAATCAGTAAGTAGATGGGAAAATGGAAAAACTATGCCTGATGTATCTTTGTTTCAACAATTATGTAAAGAATTAAATATTACTATTAATGATTTATTAAGCGGCGAAACAATGAATGAAAATAAATTTGATTTATCAGCAGATAGATTAGTTGATTATAGTAAATATATTAAGTTAAGAGAAAAGAAAAAATTAGTTGTTTTGTCTGTTGGATTAATTATCTTAATCGGTTTATTTTTAATAGTACTAGTTTTAATTTTTAACAAAACTTTTTTCAGAAGTTCTTATGAATTAGATTATTTGAAAAATATAAGTATCCCTATTCCTAGATATTCTTATTATAGAGGAACAGGAGGAATGGAAGGATATACAACTAAATTAAAAACTCTTAAACAACCAGATGAAGTAAATATTTTAATAGATAGATATTTAAATACTTTAGATAAAATAGAATGTAATAATGAAAACTATTATTATGATAAAAATAAGAATTTTACGATAATTCAATATAGAATAAATAATGATGGTATTGGATTTGTTAATACAATTTATATATCATATAGTGATGGAAATATTTGTAAGTAACAAACTTGATAATATAAATCAAGTTTGAATGTGAGGTAAAAATGGATAACGATGTTCACTCTATTATTGAGAAATCTAAAGAAGTGATGGACATATTAAAGAGTTTTGAAAATAAAGAAAAAGATATTCTTGATATGAGTGCTATTTATATGGATAATGACAAGTATGATGAAACTACTGCTATAAAGTATACAAAACTTTTGATTAAAGCCAACAATGAAGAAATTACTGATTCTGAAATTGATGAATTGTTAAAAGAAGCCAAAGAAAAATCTTCTGCTAAAGAAACAGCTAATAATGGTAAAGGCATTTCAGTAGGAATCTCAAATGCTAATGATCATTATGAATATCAAGCTATTAGATTATATAAATAATCATAGAAAGAACTAAAACAAAAAATTAGTTCTTTTTTTGAACTTATTTAGATGTTAATGATGTCAAATGTATTATGTTTATTTTAAAAATCAATACACTAATTTACTTAGTAATTTTCTGTTCTTATTTTTATCATAATATCATTAACATCTTTCCTAAACGACAAAAAAATCAATCATTTCTGATTGATTTAATCATTAACATCGCTTTGGTGCGACGATTTTTGCTTCTGGAGCGGATGATGGGAATCGAACCCACGTAGTCAGCTTGGAAGGCTGAGGTTCTACCATTAAACTACATCCGCATAAACTTTTTAATCGAACCTCAGTCTTAATTTCCGATGACTGAAATCGACTAAATAAAGTAGACAATATTAATTATACCAAAAGTTATTGATATGTCAACACTTTTTTTTATAAAAATTATTATTTATAATAAGAGTATAAAATGTAGGTGAGAAAAATGAAAATTTTAGCTAGTGATTTTGATAATACTTTATATATCAAAAATGAAAACGAACTTAACAAAAATATTTTAGCTCTAAAAAAATATTTAAGTAAGGGAAATCTCTTTTGTATCATAACCGGAAGAAGCTATACTAGTGTAAAGGAATTATTAAACAAGTACAAAATCCCATATAGTTATCTAATATGTGAAGATGGAGCAACACTATTTAATAATCTTGACTACTGCATCTATACAACACTATTAAATGCTACTGAAGTAGAAAAAGTTCAAAAAATATTTACTGACAACAATACCGAATGTCTTTTAGAAGATGGTTATAATATTACGGAAAATAAATCTGACTGTACTAAGGTTATCGCAACTTATAAAGATCGAACTCTAGCTGATAAAATTGTCAAAGAACTTCACGAAAAAACAAATACTTATTCCTACATTAGTACAGAACACATCAATGTGATTTCTAATGCTACCAATAAAGAGGTAGGCTTGAAAAAACTAATAGAGCTAGAAAATCTTTCCTCTGCCGAACTATACGTAATTGGTGATGATATAAATGATCTTGAAATGTTAAGAACCTTTAATGGGGCCATAATGAAAAAACATCATCCATTACTTTCAGGCTTATCTAAGAAAGAATATGAATACCTGTATGAATATCTTGAAGAGTTAATTAATGATTAATTCTTTTTTTTATTCATATTATTATATAGGTGATAATCTTGAATATAGGTGAGTTTGTAATCCAACTAATCAGTAACTATGGCTACTTTGGAATGTTTCTAGGTATGGTTTTAGAAGCCGTAATTATAGTAATTCCAAGTGAAGCAATCCTCGCAACCGGAGGTATTTTAGCCGGTAGAAAAATCTTTACTTTTTTTGGTGCCTTTATAACCGGACTAATCGGCAGTGTTTTTTGTGCCATAATAATTTATTTAATGGGCTATATTGGTGGTAAACCTTTTATCAAAAAATATGGAAAATACTTTTTTATGAAAGAAGAAGACTTAGAAAAAACAGATTCTTGGTATCAAAAATATGGCCTTATGGCCGCCTTAATTGGTAGAAACTTTCCTATAATAAGAACCTTAATATCACTTCCTATCGGTTTTATGAGACTATCATTTCCAAAATTTTTAATTTACACCATAATAGGATCAATTCCTTGGACATTTGTCTTTGTCTACGTTGGCTATACTCTAGGTAACAACTGGGTAATACTAAATGAATATGTTTCAAAACTAAAAATTCCCATTCGAATACTATTAATTCTTCTTGTTATAAGCTATCTTTATAAGAAAATAAAACCTAAAATCAAAATTAAAAAGACTCTTCCAACCAGAACAACGCCTAATAGACACCAAAAATCATCCATATAATTACCAAAAATTCCCTTTATCTTCAACAAAAATTAAGAAAATACCTCAAAAATCGTAAATTTTTAACCTAAACTTATTAGAAACATCTAGTTTTTTTTAAACTCTTATGCTATAATTATGAACGTTGTAAAAAAGAGGTGTACCTATTATGGAAAAAAGAAATGTAGCAATTATAGCGCATGTTGACCATGGAAAAACTACTTTAGTAGATGAAATTTTAAAGACATCTGGAATGTTTAGAGATAATGAAGATGTTAGTAATGTTTCTATGGATTCAAATGCTTTAGAAAAAGAAAGAGGAATAACAATCCTTGCTAAAACAACAGCCTTAGACTATAAAGGAGTAAGAATTAATATTTTAGATACTCCAGGTCATGCTGATTTTGGTGGCGAAGTAGAGCGTATCATGAATATGGTAGATGGTGTTTTACTAGTAGTTGATGCTTATGAAGGACCAATGCCACAAACAAGATTCGTTTTAAAGAAAGCTTTTGCTGCTAAAGTAAAACCAATCGTTATAATCAATAAAGTTGATAAACCAAGTGCTAGATGTAAACAAGTATTAGATGAAGTACTAGATTTATTTATCGAACTAGGAGCAGACGACTCACAATTAGATTTTAAAGTACTATATGCATCTGCCCTAAATGGAACTTGTTCTTTAAGCGATGACTTGAATGAACAAACTCCAGGCTTTACAGAAGTTTTAGATACAATTCTAGAAGAAATACCAGCACCATCTGGAGAGCCTGAAAAACCATTACAATTCCAACCAGCCTTACTAGACTATAATGAATTTGTAGGTAGAATTGGTATTGGTAGAGTTCATAATGGTAAAATTAAAACTGGTGAAGTAGTTACTTGTTGTAGACTAGATGGTAGTACTAAACAATTTAGAATTCAAAAATTATTTGGTTACTATGGCTATCATCGTATTGAAATAGAACAAGCTGAAGCTGGAGATATTGTTGCTGTAGCTGGACTTTCTGATATTTCAGTAGGTGAGACAATCTGTGACAATAATGCCATTGAACCATTACCACAATTACATATTGATGAACCAACTTTACAAATGACATTTGGAACTAATTCATCACCATTCGTTGGTCGTGATGGTAAAATAGTAACTGCTAGAAAAATAGAAGAACGTCTAATGCGTGAAACTCAAAAAGATGTTAGTCTACATGTTTCTCCAGCAACAAATGAATCATTCTTAGTGGCTGGACGTGGAGAATTACATTTAGGAATTTTAATCGAAAATATGCGTCGTGAGGGATTTGAACTAGAAGTATCAAAACCAAGCGTAATTATTAAAGAAATCGATGGTCAAAAATGTGAACCATATGAAGAATTACAAATCGAAGTTCCAGAAGAAAGTGTTGGCTCAGTAATTGAACAACTTGGTACTCGTGGTGGTAAAATGGAAAGTATGTCTAATTTTGAAAATCAAGTTAGATTAATCTATACAATTCCATCTCGTGGATTAATTGGATTTTCAACAGAGTTCATGACTCTAACTAAAGGTTATGGAATTATGAATCATACTTTTAAAGAATACTTGCCATATGAAAATATTGATGTTGGTGAAAGAAAACTAGGAGTTCTAGTTTCCATGGAAAATGGTTCAGCAACTGCATATTCCATCGGTAACTTAGAAGATCGTGGTATTATGTTTATCGAACCAGGAACTGAAGTATATGAAGGTATGGTAGTAGGTGAGTGTAATCGTGATAATGACTTGGCTGTAAATGTTGTTAAAGGTAAACAATTAACTAACACTAGAGCAGCTGGATCAGATCACACTGTAGTTTTAAAAAGACCAAGACCAATCTCGCTAGAGTATGCACTTGACTATATTAATTCTGATGAATTAGTAGAGGTAACTCCACATAATATTCGTATCAGAAAAAGAATTTTAAATACCGAAGAACGTAAAAAATATGACGCACGTAAAAAATAATCAGAAATGATTATTTTTTTCTTGGTAAAATTTCTAATCTTTGCTATAATTGAATTAAGATAGAGGTGAAAATACATGAGAAAGAAAAAAAACGTAGTAACTAATGGCATACAAGAAATGACAAGAGAAGAATTAACACGAACTCAAGTATTAAATCTTAGTGATTTTGAAAAGGTTGCTGAGTTTGAAAAATCAACAAGTAAAAGACCTGCCATCTTTTTAGCAATCTTAGGAATTTTTTGCATAATGTCTGGTTTTGCCTATAATCCAATCTTGAATATTGTTATTGATAGCATAACTCCAGAGGCACCACAAGTTAGTAAAAGAATCAAGGATATGGATATGACAAGAATGTTATCAAGCACTATCAGTTGTCATTATACAAATCTTAACACCCCTAACGGTCTAGATATTAATTCAGATATGACTTTAACATTTTATGATAACAAATTAAATTCTTATACCAAAACAACAACTTATGTTGCATCTTTAGGAAAAGAAAAAACAAGTAAATCAACAACAGATACTTACTACAATGCCTTTAAAGCACTTGAAACTATAAATATTCCAGGCTATAAACAAGCAACATCACAAATAACTAATGGTCTTGAAATAAAAACAATCATTGATTTAAAGAACTTAAATGCCTCTTCTTTAACAACAGAGCATAATGGTTCAATCGCAACAAAAGTAGAGTTCACTTACGAGTCAACAATAGATGAAGTTCTACAACAAGCTAAAGCTCTAAATTATGATTGTAAATAAAAATTATCAAAGCAAAAACTAGTGCAAGAAACACTAGTTTTTTAGTGGATTTTTCCGACAAAAAAACTGCACATCATTGATTATGCAGCTTTTTGATTCTTTAATAAAGTTCTTTTTTCTTTTGCTGATATTCTAACTTTAGAACCGTCTTCAAGTCTATAAACTTGTAAATTTAAATTTTGTCTTTTTTTAGTTGCGTTTAAAGCGTGAGATCTTTGATTTTTAACGTTACCAACTCTTTTTGATATATTAACTGCCATACTTTCCCTCCTTTGGTTTTCTTCATCTGCTTTATAACTTTAACATAAAAAGATATGAAAGTCAAACAAAATGCATAAAAAAACCCTTAAGATGTACCAAAAAAACCATATCAATAAAAAATACTATCATTATCTTTAGTATAAATCAAAAAATTACGTAAAATATATATAGATATTAAACTGTCCAAATATTTACATTTTTATATTCCAATATTTATGATAAAATATTCTTGAAAGGAGATGTTATTATGTTTATACCTTTGTTTAACAAAAGTAATTATTCACTATTATCAAGTCTACTAAAAATAGATGATATAATTAACTATGCTAAAACTAATAACATCTCTAGCATTTCTTTAACTGACACCAACATGTATGGTGTCATGGAATTTATCAAAAAGTGTCAAGCAAATGAGATTAAACCAATCATTGGCCTTAATGTACTTCTAAATGACTACAACATCATCTTATTAGCCAAAAACTATGATGGTTACAAAAGCTTAATAAAATTATCAACTATACAGAATGAAAAACAAGTAACAGAAACAGAAATTTTAGAACATAATAACGAGCTTATTTGTTTACTCCCATTTAAATACAATGAAAGATATACTGACTTAACCAAAATATATTCAGATATCTATTTAGGTTATGAAAATAAAAAAGAAGAACTAGAAGCTTTAGTCATTACCAAAAATGTGATTTTTCTAAGAGAAGCTCTTTATTTAACAAAAGCTGATTCTAAATTTTTACCTTATCTATATCGTATCAGAGATGGAAAAACTATTAGTGAAGAGATAAACTATGACATTGAAAATCATGAATTATCCATCGACAATATCCTAGACTTAACCGATAATCAAGGATTAGTGAACACCTTAAAAGTAGCTGATGCCTGTAACTTAGAATTTCCACCTAGTGAAAATCTCTTACCAATATATGAGTGTGACAATCCAACAAATTATCTATTTGAACTATGTAAAGCTGGACTTACTAAAAGATGTCAAGGTAACATTCCATCAGAATATAAAGAAAGACTTGCTTACGAGCTAAAAGTTATAAATGAAATGGGGTTTGCCAATTATTTTTTAGTTGTTTATGACTTCATCAAATATGCCAAAAAGAACAAAATATTAGTTGGTCCTGGTAGAGGTAGTGCCGCTGGTTCACTAGTTGCCTATACTTTAGGGATAACGGATATTGACCCTTTAAAATACGATTTATTATTTGAAAGATTTCTAAATCCCGAACGCAAGAGTATGCCTGATATTGATACTGACTTTCCTGATGATCGCCGTGGCGAAGTAATTGATTATGTTATCGAAAAATATGGAAAAAAACGTGTCTCTGGAATAGTAACTTTCGGTACCTTAAGTGCCAAACAGGTAATAAGAGATGTTTCTAGAGTCCTAAACATTCCGCCTTACAAAGTCGATGGTTTATGTAAATTCATTCCTGGTTTTACCAAAGAAAAACTAAAAGACTTTTACGATAAAAATGCTGCTTTTAAAAGTAGAATAGATAGTGATACAACTCTAACTAACATGTATAACATTGCACTAAAATTAGAAGGCTTTCCTCGTCATACTTCATCTCATGCTGCTGGTATTGTAATGAGTAGAGTGGACTTAGATGAAGTTGTTCCTCTAACTATTGGTGATGGAATGTACCTAACAAGTTACTCCATGGAATACTTAGAAGAACTAGGTCTTTTAAAAATGGACTTCTTAGGCCTAAAAAACTTAACTATAATAAACAATATTATCAATGATATTAAAACTGAAACAAATGAAGATATAGACTTTTCTAAAATACCGCTAGATGACAAAGAAACTCTAAAAATATTTGAAACAGCTAACACTTCAGGTATCTTTCAATTTGAATCAACCGGTATGCGTAACTTTCTTAGAAGACTAAAACCAAATAGTTTTGAAGATATCTTTGCCGCTATTGCCTTGTTTAGACCAGGAGCTGCTATAAACATAGACTCCTATATCAGAAGAAAACATGGTGAGGAAAAAATTGAATATCTTGACAAGTCTCTAGAAAGTGTCACTAAAAATACGTATGGTATCTTAATTTATCAGGAACAAATAATGCAAGTTGCCAGAATTTTTGCAAATTACACGTATGGAGAAGCTGATATTCTAAGAAAAGCTATGAGTAAGAAAAAAGTAGACCTTCTAAAAAACGAAGAAGAAAAGTTTATTTCTAAAAGCATTGCTAACGGTCATAGTAAAGACAAAGCTCAAGAAATTTTTACTTTAATTTTAAACTTTGCTGGCTATGGTTTCAATAGATCACACTCTGTCGCTTATTCTATTATTGCTTACAAAATGGCTTATTTAAAATGTCATTATAAAACGATTTTCTTTGCCAATCTTCTCACAAACTTTATTGGTAGTGAAACTAAAACCCATGAATATATCATGGAAGCAAAAGCAAATAAAATTGAAGTATTAAAACCAACTATCAATGAATCTAAAAATCGTTATATTGCCAAGGGTAACAAAATAATTTATCCAATTTCAAATATAAAATCAATTGGGACTGTTGTTACTAAAGCTATAGAAGAAGCTAAAGAGGATAATGAATTTACTGATATTTTTGATTGCGTTAGCAGACTTCACATTAAAGGTATTGGTAAAAAGACTCTTGAAGTCTTAATATATGCCAATGTATTTAAAGAGTTTGGTTATAATAGAGCAACCCTAATTTATAATCTAGATAATCTTTTCAACTATGCCGAATTAACTAAAGATATTGATCCTAGTCTTGTTGCTAAGCCAGAAATTGAATTCCAAAATGAATATCGAAATGACTATTTATTAGAAAAAGAAAAAGAGGTCTTTGGTTTCTATTTATCTTCTCATCCCACAACTCTTTATAAAAAAGATAATCCATATTGTATTCCATTAAATGAAGTGGAAAATAATTTTTCTAAAAAGATAGATACTTTAATTCTTGTTGATAAAATCAAAATTATAAACACTAAAAATGGTGAAAAAATGGCTTTCCTAACCGGTAGCGATGAAACAACAACAATGGAGTACACTTTATTCCCTAAAGTATTTAACGCTTATCCAACCATCAAAAAAGGAGATTTATTAAAGGTTAGGGGAACTGTTGAAAAACGTTTAAATCAATTCCAAATAATCGTTGAAAAAATAAGAAATTTACAAGGTGAAGAAAATGAAAAATAATAAAACTAAAATATATATAATTGCACTTATTATCCTAGTAGTAGATCAATTAGTAAAATTAATTATCAAATCATCTCTTCATCTTCATCAAGAATTAGTCATAATTAAAAACTTTTTCTCAATCCATTATTTGCAAAATAATGGTGCTGCTTTCTCAATCCTTCAAGATAAAACTCTCCTACTAATTATTATTGCCGTATTATATATTGCTATAATGGTCTACTACATTAAAAAAGAAAATTTTGGAAACCTCTCTAGTATCGCTATTGGGTTTATCCTAGGAGGAATACTTGGTAACCTAATTGATCGTATCATTTATAGTGAAGTAATAGATTACTTATCGCTTTCTATCTTTGGTTATAATTTTCCAGTCTTTAATATTGCCGATGTTGGTATAACTGTAGGAGCATTTTTTTTAATAATTCATTATATTCTCGAAGAAAAAAAGAAAGATAAAGGAAATAATTAATATTAATTCAAAAAAAAACAATATCAATCCCAATCATAAAAATCTTAACAAAACAACTATTATATGATAAAATATCAAAAGCAAAAGGAGAGAAGTACCATGATTATAGTAGAAGAAGATCAACAACCATTACGTATAGATTCTTATTTAGCTGATAAACTATCTATTTCTCGTAGTAAAGTTCAAAAACTGATTAAAGAAGATAAAGTTCAAGTTAATGGTAAAAATATAAATGCTAACTATTTAGTTAAAGCAAATGATGAGATTGCTATCAATGATGATTTAAATTATGAAATAACTATTGAACCAGAAAATATTCCTTTAGATGTTATCTATGAAGATAATGACTTAATGGTTATTAATAAAGAATCAGGTATGGTGGTTCATCCTGCTCCAGGTCATTATACTAAAACTTTAGTAAATGCCCTCCTATATCGTTTTAACATTTCTAAAACAAGTAATATGCGTCCTGGTATTGTTCACCGCTTAGATAAGGATACATCTGGCTTAATGCTAGTTGCTAAAAACGAAGAAACTCATGAAAAACTAGCTAGTATGATTGCCAATAAAGAAGTAGAAAGACATTATCTAGCTATTACTGAAGGCGTTATAAAATCAGATACCGGAACAATTGATGCTCCAATTGGAAGAGATCCTAACAATCGCCAAAAAATGCAAGTAACTGATGTAAATGCTAAAAACGCTATAACTCATTTTAAAGTTTTAGAAAGATTTAAGAAAAATACTTTAATTGAATGTATATTAGAAACTGGTAGAACTCATCAAATAAGAGTTCATTTAGCCTACATTGGTTATCCAATCTTAAATGATCCAACTTATAGTAAAGGAAAATGTAGTGAATTTGGTCAAATGTTACATTCAACAAGTATCAAATTCAAACATCCAAGAACCAATGAAGAACTATATTTTAAAGTGGAACCACCACAAGAATTTAAAGACAAATTAAAAGAGTTAGAGGAGGAATAATATGCATACTATAAAAGTCCAACCCTTATTTTATGACTATATTAAACTTGGAACTAAACGTATAGAATTACGCTTATTAGATGAAAAAAGAAGTTTAATAAAACTTGGCGATGTAATAAGAATTACTAAAGAACCAGACAATATTGAGTACACAGATGTCATTGTAACAGGCTTACTAAACTATAAAACATTTAAAGACCTACTTACCGATTTTGATATTAGTATTTTGGCTGATGTTAATTATCAAAAAGAAAAGCTTCTTGCAGAATTAGAAAAATATTATCCTAAAACAAAGCAAGAAGAATATTCTGTTCTCGGTATAAGATTTGAATTAATAACTAAATAGTATTAATAACATATATCGTCAAAGACAAAATAGTCGCAAACAATGCTAAAAGTACGTAAGGATCCAAAAACTTACTGCTTTTTTCTCTTAAATTGTTAGTTTCTTGATATAAAAATAAACAAGAAATAAATAAGGCTAGACAATCAACCCAAGCTAAAAAGTTGCTTTTTAAACCAAAAAATATTAAAGTATAAGCCTGGTTGAATATATAATTAACTAACAAGGCCGTTTTATAAGATTTTGGAATATCCTTAAATCTATAATAACTAACAATACCATAAATACTAATCGCAATTAAAATATAAATGATTGACCAAGCAATACCAAAAAAAGCTTTTGGTGGAGTGAAAAATGGCAATTTCAAAGAGTCAAAATAACTATAATCCACAGGAATTATTGAAGATAAAAACCAAGGTGCCAAACATAATATAAAAATAAATACTTTCTTTAACAAAATAATCACCTCTTTTTTTATTTTATGTTTTAGTATATAATATTATTATATTTTAGGAGGAAAAAATGGAAGCAGAAATAATGGAAGACAGCAAAAATGTAATGGTAATGAAATTACTTCATTATTTTATAACCGAAAAGAATTATAATCCGATAATTCTTCAGGGTGTTGAAAATGAAATTTGGCTTGAAAACCTAAATGAAGATTACAAAGTAGTGCGAATTGTCTCTGGTTATATTCATAATGATGAACAATTTGATTTTGATAAATTTAAAACCAAAAGAATTTTAAAGAAAATACGTAAGAAAACACTTTCATTTAAAATGAACGTTGTAAGCATCTTTTTAAATCTTGGTGATAATGTAACTGAAAATTTAGCGGAAAATCCTAACGCACTTTGCATAAAAATAAGTGAAGAAGAAGATTTCGATAAAAATGAGACTTTACAAAAAGCCTTTCCAGATTTATCAAAAAAACTATCATTTACAGAGAAGGGAATGGAACTATTTATGAAGATAACTAATGATATTAATAAACATAATCAAGATGATGCTAAAAGAGTAGAAAATGTTTTCAAAATGAAAAAACCAATTATTACATATGCATTAGTTATTATAAACATTCTTTTATATATAATTCCAATCACATTTGGTTTTTATAACAATATAATCGAAAAATTTTGTATTTATGGTCCAGCTATTAGAAATGGTGAATATTATCGTATTCTAACAGGAACGTTCTTACATGCTAATTTACTTCACTTAGGATTTAACTGTTATGCACTAGCAATCTTAGGAAGTCAATTGGAAAGTTTCTTAGGAAAACCCAAATACTTAATTGTATACTTATTCTCTGGACTAATCGGTTCACTATTCTCTATGACTTTCGGAGGAGACTATTATTCTATTGGTGCCTCTGGTGCTATCTTTGGTCTAATGGGATCTTTAGTATATTTTGGTTACCATTATCGAGTTTATCTAGGTAATGTAGTTAAAAGTCAAATAATTCCTTTAATTTTAATGAACTTAGGAATAGGTTTTTTAATGCCTGGAGTAGATAACTCTGCTCACATTGGTGGCTTACTAGGCGGAGCTTTAGTTACTGTGGCTCTAGGTGTAAAAGATAAAAGTACAAACTTTGAAAAAATAAATGGTATCATTGTAACTTTATTATTCTTAGCCTTTGTAATGTATATGGCCTTTGTTTATTCCGCATAGAAGTATTGTCATAGAAAAAAATTAATGTTAAAATAAATATATAACAAGGATAAAAATGAGGTGATTATATGTCACAAGATAAAACTAGTTTATTCGAATTAAAAAATATTGATACTCAGTTAACTAGAGATATCTTAAATGAAGTTTATGTTGCATTGAAAGAAAGAGGATATAATCCTAATAATCAAATTATTGGCTATTTAATATCTGGTGATCCCGGTTATATTTCAAGTTATAAAGATGCTAGAAGCAAAATTCAAGAAATAGACCGTGCTAAAATAGTTGAAATATTATTAGAAGAATTCCAAAAAGGTAATTAATGAAATATTTAGGTCTCGATTTAGGAAGTAGAACCTTAGGTGTATCACAAAGTGATGCTACTGGAACAATTGCTAGTAGTTATACCGTAATTCGTCATAATGAGGAATATGAACGCCTAATACTAGAAGTAAAAAAGATAGTTGCTGATTTAAATGCTGAAGCAATTGTCCTAGGCTTTCCTAAAAATATGAACAATACTATTGGTCCCAAAGGAGAACTAAGCTTAAACTTCAAAGAAAAACTAGAACAAGAATTAGATATACCTATATATTTACAAGATGAAAGACTAACTACTAAAACAGCAACCGATACTTTGATTATGGGAAATGTATCTAGAAAAAAAAGAAAAAAAGTTGTTGATAGTATCGCTGCTACGATAATATTACAATCTTATTTAGATAGGGAAGGAAGAAAAAATGGAAAATAATAAATTTGTAATGATCGATGAAAATGGTCAAGAAAAAGAATATGATGTTTTATTTACTTTTGAAAGTGAAGAAACAAATAAAAATTATATTGCTTATACAGATAATACTATAGATGAAACAGGAAATGTTGAAGTATACGCTTCAATTTATAACCCTGGAGATCCTCAAACTAAACTAGAACCAATTGAAAGTGAAAAAGAGTGGAAAGTAATTGAAACAATCTTAGAAACTCTACAAGAAGAAGTTAAGAAAAAAGTAGAACAACAAAATAATGAGCAATAGCTCTTTATTTTTTAAGTGAGAAGGAGAACTAAGCAGTGAGAAGAAAAGCAAAACCTTTATTTTTTATACTTGTAGCGGTCATATTCATAATCTTAGTAGCCGTAGCTTCTTTATGTACTTGGAACTATTTTAAAAGTCCTGTAAACAAAAAAGATACGAAAGAAATTACTGTTACTATTCCTAAAGGTTCCAGTACGTCAAAAATAGCTACTATTTTAAAAGAAAATGATGTTATTAAAAATGTAACTTTCTTTAAAATTTATGTTAAAATAAACAATGTGTCTAATTTTAAAGCCAGTACTTATTCCTTAAAGAAAAGTATGACTCTAGAAGAAGTAATAAAATGTTTAGTAGAAGGAAACAGTTATAATCCCGATGCCATAAAGTTAACTTTCAAAGAAGGAAAAAGGGTAACTGACTACATCGGAATAATTGTAGAAAACACTACCAATTCTCAAGAAAAAGTAGAAAATACTTTTAAAGACCCAGCTTATTTAAAAGAACTAATTACTAAATATTGGTTTTTAACAGATGATATCCTTGCCAGTGATATCTATTATCCACTAGAAGGTTACTTATTCCCGGATACTTATTATTTTGCTAATAAAGAAGTACCTGTAAAAACTATTATTGAAACAATGTTAACTGAAATGGATAAGAACTTAACTCCTTATAAAGATAGTATTACAAAATCTTCTTTATCAGTACATGAGATTTTAACACTTGCCTCAATTCTTGAAAAAGAAGGCAAAACAAAAGACTTCAAGGACATTTCTTCTGTGTTTCATAATCGTCTTGCTCAAGGAATGAAATTACAAAGTTGTGCTACTTCTTATTATGGAATGGGCTTAGAATTTAGTGATGTAGGTATTGCTACTTATGAGATGATGAACAATAAAAACCCTTACAATACTTATATGATACCAGGACTACCAGTTGGACCAATTTCTATGCCTGGCTTACAAGCTCTTGATGCCGCAATTAATCCAACAGAGACCAAAAATCTATTCTTTATTTCTGATAATGAAGGAAATACTTACTTCTTTGAAACAGCTTCTGAACATTCTAGAAAAAAAGATGAACTAATAAAGAATGGAAAATGGAAAAGATAAAGGTGAAGACAAGTGACAAATGTATATGAAATAATAAATGAAATTCGTACCTATGCTAAGGAAAACAATGTTCCCATTATGCTTGATGATGGTATTGAATATTTAACTAATTATATAATAAAAAACAACGTAAATTCCGTTTTGGAAATAGGAACAGCTATCGGCTATTCTGCTATAATGATGGCTCTAACCAATCCCTCTTTATCTGTCACAACCATAGAAAGAGATGAAAAAAGATATCTAGAAGCCCTAAAAAATATCAAGAAATTAAATCTTGAAAATAGAATAACTCTAATTTTTAATGATGCCCTAGATGTAAATATTACTGGAAAGTTCGACTTAATATTTATTGATGCTGCTAAAGCTCAAAGTATAAAATTCTTTGAAAAATTCGAGAAAAATTTAAACCCAACTGGTGTTATAATAACCGATAATATTAAGTTTCATGGCTTAGTTGATAAAAATGAAGAAGAAATAGAAAGTCGTAATCTAAGAGCCTTAGTTCGTAAAGTAAAAGAGTATATTACTTATCTAAAAGAAAATGAACATTATGAAACAGAGTTTTTAGAACTAGGTGATGGTATTTCCATTAGTAGAAAAATAGATCCTAAAAAATAATTCCAATATCAAAAAAGAAGAACTTTCTTCTTTTTTTAGCCTGGAACAACTAAGATATGATATTATATAGATACATAATTTAACTTTTAAAATTAGAAATGAGGAGAACTATGAAAATTTTAATCGAAGCAAATGTAAAAAATAAAAAAAACTTAGAAAATACATCTGGTCTAATTCTATCTTTAAAAGACTATTCAGTTCAAAGTTCTATTACTTATACATTAGAAGAAATAAAAGAAATAGTAAAAACTAATCCTACTTTAGAAATTTTTATCAACTTAAACAAAAACTTCTTTAATGATGAAATAGAAACCTTAAAAGAAGTCCTTTTAGAACTAGATACTTTAAATATAAAAGGTATTTTCTTTTATGATTTAGCCATTCTACAATTAAAAAAAGAACTAGGCTTAAAAACAGATTTAGTCTGGAGCCAAACCTATATGGTCAATAATTATAAGACTTGTAACTATTATTATAGTAAAGGTGTTAAATATGCCCTTATAAGTAAAGAAATAACATTAGAGGAAATAAAAGAAATACTAAGAGAGAGTAAAACTACTTGCATGGTTGAAACATTTAGTATTCCAAGTGTTGCCTTTTCTAAAAGAAAGTTACTAACTAACTATTATACTGACTTGCATAAAACACCTAAAAAAGAACTTTCTATCATAGAAAAAGCTACTAATACCGAATACAAAGTAGAAGAAGATGACCTAGGTACTAACTTTTATTTAAATACTCTAACTAATGCTTCTTCTGTTATAAAAGATTTATATGAGGCCAATTGTCCATATATTATTTTAAGAGAATATGGTATTGCTGAAGACTTATTTAGTAATATTTTAGTTGATACCAAAAAATATATAGAAGGTAATTGTCAAGATAAAGAATATATTGAAAAGTACAAAGACTTAACAACTTCAACTAACTTCTTCTTTAAAAAGACAATATATAGGGTAAAGAAAAATGACTAAAATCGAATTATTATCACCAGCCGGAGATTTAGAAAGATTAAAAGTAACCTTACTTTATGGAGCTGATGCTGTCTATATTGGTGGTGAACAATATAGTTTAAGAGCTAATGCTACTAACTTTTCTTTAGAAGAGATAGAAGAAGCTTGTAGTTTTGCCCATAAATTAAATAAGAAAGTTTATCTTACTTTAAACATAGTATTTCATAATGAGGATATGAGTGATGTAGAGTCATACATAAATTCTGTCGTAAAATGTGGAATAGATGCTTTCATTGTAAGCGATCCTTTCATCATCTCTTACATTAAAAGTAATTTTAAAGAAGTAGAAGTACATCTCTCAACTCAAAACTCAACTAGTAATTATAAAGCTGTAGAATACTTCAAAAACGAAGGTATTGACCGTGTCGTTCTAGCTCGTGAAGTAGGCAAAAAAGATATGCGCGAGATAATTGAAAAAACAAAGGTAGACATCGAAGTATTTATTCACGGAGCTATGTGTACTTGTTTTTCTGGTCGCTGTGCTCTATCAAATTATGTAACCAATAGAGATGCTAATCGTGGTGGCTGTGCTCAAGTATGCCGCTTTGCTTTCACAACTACTGAAGACAAAGATTTTACTATAGCTACAAAAGATTTAAATATGGCTGAGTATATTACTGATTTAATTAATATTGGTGTCAAAAGTTTAAAAGTAGAAGGAAGAATGCGCTCTCTTTATTACCTTGCCACTGTAATAGGAACTTACCGTGAAATAATTGATCGCTATTATGCTAAGACTTTAACGAAAGAAGTAATGAAAGAACTAGAATATCGTCTAAGTAGAGTTGCTAACAGAGAAGTATCTACCCATTATTTCTTAAAAGAAGCCGATTATACTGACCAATACTATTCCGGAAGACAAGAATTATCAAATCAAGATTACCTTGGTCTAATAAATGGTTATGATAAAGAAAATAGTTGTCTAATACTAGTTGAAAGAAATTACTTTAAACCAGGAGATAACACCGAGATATTTACTCCTGATGGTGAAGTATACAAATACAAAATAGATAAAATATATGATGAAAATATGCAAGAATTAGAACTTGCTAGACATCCCGAACAAGTATTAAAAATTAAGTTTGATCATGAATTACCTGTATATTCAATGATAAGATTAATTACAAAGGAGGATTAACATAAAATATGGGTAAATACTACAAAGTCCCATTATTTCAATATCGAAATAATGACGTTCAAAAAGTCGATGATATCATCGTTAAAAGAGATATTTTAGGAACAGCTAGAGAAATAGTATCAGAAATTACTATGGACATTTATACACAAAAAGAAGGACCAACCAGAAATGATCATATTATAGTAGACTATGACATAGAACAAAGAGGAGTCTACCTTTTCGTTAGAAAAAAAGATATGAATCCAACTTCCTTCGCAACCGCAACTGAAGTAAAAGAATACGTTGATAGTTTTGGCAATAAACCGTTCAAAGATGTCGTTTTTCAAATTTTTGAACATGAAAGAAAAGTAAAAGAGAAAAAATAGAAAATGTATTAAGAGGTGTATATTATGAAAAATTTAGAATCTATTAAAAATAACTTTTTAGCTCAAGAAAAAACTTATTCCAAATACGCTACCAAAAGTAATGAAGCAATTCGCTTTGAATCGATAGATGATAATGACATAAGAACGCCATTTTTTAGAGATGTAGATCGTATAATTCACGCCTATAGTTATACTAGATATGCTGATAAGACTCAAGTATATTCTTTTAAACACAATGATCATATTTCCAAAAGAATGACTCACGTTCAATTAGTAAGCAAAGTAGCTAGAACAATTGGCCGCGGACTAGGTCTAAATACAGACTTAATAGAAGCTATTGCCCTAGGTCATGATATTGGTCATACTCCTTTAGGACATACTGGAGAAGCAATTTTAAATGAAATATCAAAACGTGAATTAAACGAATATTTTGCTCATAATATTCAAAGTGTAAGACATTATATGTATGTAGAAAATAATGGTAATGGACTAAATCTAACCGTACAAGTTCTAGATGGAATAATGTGTCATAATGGTGAATTATTATCAAATATCTATAAACCAACAAAAAAAACTAAAGAAGAATTTCTAAAACAATATTTAGATTCTTATACAGACTTAAAAAAATCCGCTAAAAATCATCCTATGACTATTGAAGGTTGTGTTGTTAGAATTAGTGATATTGTAGGTTATATTGGTAGAGATATAGAAGACTCTATAAATTTAGGTTTATTTGATCGAAACGATTTACCAGAAAACATTACTAAAGTACTAGGTAATGACAATAAAGATATTATTAATACCATCGTAACAGATATCATTGATAATAGTTATAACAAACCATACATTACCATGAGTGAAGAAGTATTCACCGCTCTAAAAGAATTAAAAAAGTTTAACGCAGAAAATATTTACAGTAAGAGTTTAACATCCGAAGAAATAGAATATTATCGTCAAGGTATGAATAAAATATACACCAGATATTTAAATGACTTGGAAAATAACAATAAAGATAGTATTATCTACAAAATATTTTTAAATACTCAGTCAGAAAAATATTTAAAAGAAACAGGAAAAAAACGTCAAGTAATAGATTTTATTGCTGGAATGACTGATGATATGTTCCATCAAGAAATAGAAATATAGAAAAAACTTGAAAAAATAACAAAAATATGTTATAATATGGCTACTTTTGAGGGGAGTAATGGTGATTATAATGAAAGATTTTTCAATGAAAAAAAGACCTGATTACATTAAAAATTGTTACAGAGAAGAAGATGGTAGCTTAACAGTTGTTTTTGCTGATGGGACTATTTATGATGATTATCTTGATACAGAAGAAAATATCGCAAAAATAGATGATACTATGGAAGAACAAGTTAAAGAAGGGTATACTAAAGTTGGTAAATTTAGAGGACTTTTAGGTTTGTCATGTTTAGTTTCCTTCGCAACTAGTATAGCGCCTGCTGTTATCTATCAGACAGAGTTTGTTCCGGATGAACAAAAACCATTTGTTGCTGGTGGAGCTATTCTAGTATCTTTATTAGGAGCAAGCGAAATAATCAGAAATGCTAGACGTCTAAATGAAGTGGATAAATTTAAAACTCGTGATGCAATGCGAGAAGAATTATTAGAACTAGCTAAAGGATATCCAACTACATATCCACATGCTTTTGAAGGATTAACACAAAAAGAATATGAAAAAGCCTGTGAATTAATTAATAAAGGAGAAGACCCTTTTACTGCAAGAAATTCTGATTGGTTTAGTGAGAAAACATTAACAAAAATAGATAAAAACATCGAAAGAGATAAAGCATATCAATTAACTCTAGTACCAACAAAAAATAAATAATTAGTTCTTGCTAAAAGAAAAAAAGTATGTTATACTATCGCAAGTTAAGTCTAGAGATTTAACTTGCATTTTGTAATAAACATTTAATGAGGTGATAAAAATGGGAAATAAAAATACAGTATATTTAACCCAAGAAGGCTTAGATGAATTAAAGGCAGAATTAGATAATTTAATCAACGTTAGACGTCCAGAAAACATCCAAGCTATAAAAGAAGCTAGATCATTAGGAGATCTATCAGAAAATGCTGAGTATGATGCTGCTCGTAATGAACAAGCTCAAATCGAAGCAAGAATAAAACAATTAGAAAAAATGTTAGAAAACGTTTCAATTATTACAGAGGTTTCAAAAGATGAAGTTGGAATCGGTAGTACAGTTGTTATCAAATATGTTGATGATGACGAAGAAGACGAATACAAAATAGTTGGTAGTCAAGAAGCTGATCCTTTTGAAAGCAAAATCTCAAACGAAAGTCCAATTGCTAAAGCTCTATTAGGACATAAAGTAGGAGATGTTGTAACTGTTGAAAGTCCAAATGGATCATACGATATAGAAATAGTTGAAATTAAATAATTAGATAGTCATTGACTATCTTTTTTTTCTTAATTATTGAAAAACATTTCCATTAATGATACACTTACGTAAGAATAGAAGATGAGAAGTTTAATATATACTTTTTGCTGTAATATAGGGAGTGTAATCAATATGAGAAATGAAAAGGGCTTTACTTTAATTGAACTTTTGGCTGTAGTAGTCATAATGGGTATCTTAATGGCTGTTGCGATACCTTCAATTAATTTGATAATTACAGATTCTAGAAAAGATATTTATATTAATAGTGCTAAAACCTTTATAAATGAAGCTGAAAAAGAAGTTATAAACTCAACCTTTGAAATAGATGACCCTGATACAACATATTATATTCATATAGCTAACCTAGTAGATGATGCCACTAACTTAGGTAAGAGTGGCTTTGCTACCTGGGCAGATTCCTACGTCGTTGCCACCATGGATTTAATTAATAACAAAGAAACTCATAATTATTATTTTAACAGTTCAGATATGGCTAATTGGAAAGTAACTCTAATTGGTAGGAATAGGTTAAAGAAAAGTAACGTTTACCAAGATAAAAACAGAAAAGTAAACTTCATGCCAGTTGGTAACCGAAAGAAAATCGTAGTATATGATGCCAATGGTATTAAAGATGACACAAAAAAACCATTTGTTTCGCTTAGCGAAGAAAAAGCAAGCAAATGTTACGAATACAAAAGTCTATCAGAAACAACAGTTTCTATAACAAAATATAAACCAGGCTGTGGTGCCAATGTAAGTATTCCAAATGTTATAGGTGATAAAACTGTCACAACAATAGACCAATGGGCTTTTAGTAATAAAGGAGTAGAAAGCCTTTATATTCCAGATGGTGTTAAAACAATTTCATATGGGGCTTTCTATAACAATAATTTAACAACACTAAACGTACCATCTAGTGTTGAAGCCATAGGCGGCCTCGCTTTTATGCGTAATAAAATTGCAAAGTTAAGTTTACCAGTAAGTTTGAAATCAATTGGTAGCGAAGGGTTTAGAAACAATGAACTAACAGATTCAATAGAAGTACTTGTTCCAGGGCCAACAACAATAGGCATATATGCATTCAGGGATAATAAGATACCTGTTTCAGAGTCATTTGTTTATAAAAGAAATTCCAATAAAACCATTGATTATACTACACTTCTTGGATTTGCTGGAGACATTTCGGCATTTTCCAATAATACTTTTACCATTCCCGCTCAACGAAAAGGGGTTTCACTACTAAAAATAGCTGATCAAGCCTTTAATGGATATAGTGCATTAAAAAATTGGAATGTTATAATTCCCGACTCTGTAACGAGCATTGGCCAATGGGCTTTTAGTAATACAGGGATAAGTTCAGTTACACTACCCAAAAATATAAAAATAATAGGTTATGGATCCTTCTACAATAATAACTTAACATATGTAAGTGTCGCAGATGGAGCTGAGGCAATAGGTGGCCTTGCTTTCAAAGCCAATAAAATATCAAAATTACGTTTGCCAACTTCTCTAAAAACTATCGGAAGTGAAGCGTTTAGAAATAATGAATTAACAGATTCAATAGAAGATCTTGTACCTGGTCCAAACACCACAATAGGTCAATATGCTTTTAGTGATAATAAAATACCAGCTAGCAAATCATTTGTCTACTTAAGAAATGCTGATGGTAGTATGAATTACACCACCATAAAGGGATATATGGGAAAAATGTCAGACTTTGAAAACAATACCCTTATTATTCCTGGAGAAAATAAAGGTGTTAAGTTACTAAAAATAGCTGATCAAGCTTTCAATGGATATAGTATTTTGAAAAATTGGAAGGTTGTAATTCCTGACTCTGTAACGAGCATTGGCCAATGGGCTTTTAGTAATACAGGGATAAGTTCAGTTACACTACCAAAAAATATAAAAACAATAGGTTACGGTTCTTTCTATAATAATAATTTAACATCAATAAATGTCGCAGATGGAGCTGAGACAATAGGTGGCCTTGCTTTCAAAGCCAATAAAATATCAAAATTACGTTTGCCAACCTCTCTAAAAACTATCGGAAGTGAAGCGTTTAGAAATAATGAATTAACAGATTCAATAGAAGATCTTGTACCTGGACCAAATACAACAATAGGTCAATATGCCTTTAGTGACAATAAAATTCCGGTTAAAGATGCTTTTATCTATAAAAGAAATGCCGATGGAACAATGGATTATACAACATTAATTGGTTATATGGGAAGCCTAAATGATTTTTCAAATAAGAAATTTGTGATTCCTGAAAAGAAAAAAGGAGTTTCTCTTTTAAAAATAGCTGATCAAGCCTTCAACGGATATAGTATTTTGAAAAATTGGAATGTTGTAATTCCAGATACAGTAACAAGCATTGGCCAATGGGCTTTTAGTAATACAGGGATAAGTTCAGTTACACTACCAAAAAATATAAAAACAATAGGTTACGGTTCTTTCTATAATAATAATTTAACATCAATAAATGTCGCAGATGGAGCTGAGACAATAGGTGGCCTTGCTTTCAAAGCCAATAAAATATCAAAATTACGTTTGCCAACCTCTCTAAAAACTATCGGAAGTGAAGCGTTTAGAAATAATGAATTAACAGATTCAATAGAAGATCTTGTACCTGGACCAAATACAACAATAGGTCAATATGCCTTTAGTGACAATAAAATTCCGGTTAAAGATGCTTTTATCTATAAAAGAAATGCCGATGGAACAATGGATTATACAACATTAATTGGTTATATGGGAAGCCTAAATGATTTTTCAAATAAGAAATTTGTGATTCCTGAAAAGAAAAAAGGAGTTTCTCTTTTAAAAATAGCTGATCAAGCCTTCAACGGATATAGTATTTTGAAAAATTGGAATGTTGTAATTCCAGATACAGTAACAAGCATTGGCCAATGGGCTTTTGGTAGTACAGGAATAAGTTCAGTTACACTACCAAAAAATATAAAAACAATAGGTTATGGTTCTTTTTATAATAATAATTTAACATCAATAACTATACCATCTGAAGTAAATAAGATATACGGAATCGCTTTTTCAAATAATCAAAAACTCACAAAAATCATCAACCAAACTGGAAAAAGTTTCAATTGGAAAGATATAGTTGGTGGAACTACTGCTGCTACTTTTGAAACAGGTACTGTTAAGACTAGTCATGGTGATATTATAGTTACAAATAAATGATAATATTCATCCTTTGAAAATGAAAGGGAGAAACAAATATGAAAAAAATAAACCATAATGGATTTACTCTAATTGAATTATTAGCCGTAATAGTCATAATGGGTATTCTAATGATGGTAGCGATACCAGCTGTATCAAGAACCATTGAAAATGCTAGAAAGGATACATTTATTGAAACGGCTAAGTCCTATGTTAATGCTGTTCAAACTCTTTGGACAGCTGATGGGCTTCGATGTGGGAATGAAAATACAGTCTCCTCAGCTGTAGATGATGGCGATTATTACATTGAAATAAACACTCGAGGAAAAAAGATAAAATATGATGGAACTTTTATTGAAGATCAGAATATAACAGTTCCAACGATTTTAGAACAGGGTGGAAAGTCATCATGGGGTAATAGAGATGTGTCTGGATATGTAAGAGTTAATGTCGCAACTGCTCCTGTTTGGTGCGAAAAGAATAAAAGTCGTGAAGATGCTAAGTTATATTGTCCAAGTGCCGGCAATATCTGTGTCCATAAAAATCACACATCAACAAAAATTAATTGTTCAAGCCCTGATGCCGTAATATTACCAGAAGGTAAGCGTGTAACCAGATATTATATAGCTCTATCCGATGGAACACATGGTATAAGTGCGGAAACTTCCAACAATTTCGAAGCTTCAAAATTAACTAGAGGAAGATTACAAATGTCTAATTTAAAAGCCATTCCTGTTCCTAATGGCAGTACAAAGTGTATTGAAAACTAACTAAGAACTTAAGCCTACTTAAGTTCTTTATTTGTCTTTAAGACACATTGACATTTTTTATAGTTATGATAAAATCAAATATATAGATAATAATTGCTGACAAGATAGATTGAAAAATAAAATACATAGATAGGGTGAGGTATTTATGAGAAAAAAAATGACTAGACTAATTCTTTTAATAGCAATCTTTACACTTACATTTCTAAATTCAAATGTATATGCTAAAGAAGCATGCACTAGAGATACTGTTGTAAAAAGATTTGGTATAAATGACCAAAGTGATAAAAATAATGGGATCATCAAATTTTCTATTACAAAAGGTACATTCACGGTAAATATTAAAGTTATCGATGAAAACTATGTTCCTAAAGATGGTGAAGGCGAAAGAATTTTAAAGGAAGAAACTATTATTTTAAATGCCAACGCTAAGAATGGTAATATTAGTACAGAATTCACTTATGATGCTAACGTTAATTTAAGCGAAGATGACCAGAAAAAAGGAAAAAAAGTTATTGTGAACTTTACACTAAATGATAAAGATGATGAAAAATGTGACATTGAAAAATCGGCACCTTATATTCGAACATTTATATTACCTAATAAACCTGAAACACAATACAAAAAAAATCCCCAATATGATACCTTATGTGCTAATTTGCGTAATGGTGTTTGGAATGACAAATTTTATAAATACATAAGTAAAGAAGTATTTTTAAAGTACAATCCCAGAGCAACAAACTCCACAAATAAATATGCTGAAGAACTTGCCCAATATTGTTATCAACAAAATGTAATTACTTCCTACAACGATGAAAACATTGCCTTCTATATAGCAAGTGCTGTTAAAGCTTACAAAAATAGTTTAAAAACAACAATTAATGTTAAAGAACCAGATGCAAAAATACCAACTAAAAATAGATTTAATTTAAGTAACGCAGGAAGTGCGGATTATAATAGATTTAATCAAGGACAAAGTCTAACTTGTGATGCCAAGAATATTGGTGACAGTAGTAAGTTTTCTTACGTAAACATGCAAACGTTTTATGCAACTGATACTCAAACAAGTTCTATATATCTTCAACACACTGTTACCTGTAAAAAAACTTGTAGTGAAACTTTAACTGTTGAATATGGACCTCCAGTCGCAACTAAAGCTGGTCTATGTTTTGAATACAAGGTAAAAGTAAAGAGTAAAGTAGAATGTGATTCCGTAGTAACAGGAGGACCACCACAACCAGGTGAATATCCAGTCTGTGAACCAGTTCCTATTTGTAATGAAATTGAAGGTAAAGAACATCAAGCTGGACCAAATGAAGATTTCGATAAGTGCATCACCAAATGTGATAAAGGAAAATATACTCAAAACTGTATTAACAAGTGTTACAACCAAGTTTATGGTAAGAAGTCTAATAGTAAATTAAGTAATGCTCAAGTAACAGTTCCAAGTCTAAAATTAGCTTACCAAGATGTTGGTACAAGTTGTGATTATGATTCGCTTGGTGGAAATTATTATTGGGACTCAAATGGAGAACTAAATTGGAATCCAGGTTCTGGTTGTGCTGCTTATTCTCCATATTACTACAAATACCAATCTGAAAGAACCGCCTACGATAACAACCGTGGTGCATATTATCCGGACTCTAATGGATTTAAACACAATTCAAATGGTTGTAGTGATGATTGTTACTACTCAGGTTGTAGCCAAGGAGATTTTCTTTCTGAAGCTGAAGCAGATGCTGCTTATAGAAGTGACTTAAATAGATATGATGCATTTGTTAGTGACTGTGAAGCTAAAGCATCTTGCTCAACAAAATCAGCAGAATTCACAATTAAAGTAAATAATAGAACCAAAGACAATCCTAACCAAGATAATTGGATTAATTATGACAAAGCTACTCTAACGGGAAGTCATATTAGCGACCCAGGAGAAATTATTCTAGATAGATCTGGTTGCTACGGAGCAAATCAAATAGAACAAGAATATTTAACTGAATGGTCTTTCCCAGGAACTTGGATTAATAATAAAACTGGTGAAATCAAATATGAACCGATAAAAGACAATGCATGGCATAAAAAGAAAGATTATTTCTGTACAAATTTAAATTCTGCTAATGTCAACGTGTTCTGGTGGTATTATGGCCTAACCAGAGACAAACAATATCTTCCTAGTGATTCAGAATTAAAAAATCTAGATTATAATATTAAAGCCTCAACTAAAAACTTTGGACATTATGGTTGGAATATTGATATAGGTTGTTTCTATTCACTATACGAAAAGAGTAATTCAGATGGTATTCCTGCAGAGTGTACTAATCCAGAATATTACCAAAAGCATCCTGATATGTGTGAGGCCGACCCAGGTGATAAAGGAGAAACTACAAGAGGAACTATTTCTTATCGAATTAGAAGTGTAGATAATAAAGAACTATTCCCATCAACCGAAGGAAAAGAAACAACAGATCCTAACGAAAAGGGAAGACAAGCTGGATTTAACTGGACTATTGATGCTACAGTTATTAAGAATAAAGATTACATTATTGCCCCAGAAGTATTAATAAAAAACATTCAAACGAAAGGTAACACCATCTACGATGATGAGTCTGATTCATCAAACGACCTAGACTACAGATTTTATCTTGATCGAACAGCTTTAAATAGAATTAGAAGTTACTCTAAAGAAGCTGGTAATGGAAAATATACAACATTTACCGGAAACTTTACCATTGTAAACGGAGTCTCTGTATACAACAGTTCATTATTTAGAGGAAGTGGAGCTTACTTGGATGGCAGATACATTAAGAGAAAAGGTGTTTTAGGCTGCAACAACCAAGCTAATGATGGTGCTTGTGAAAAATACAGCCAAATAATTGTTACAGACTAGGGGAGGTTAATATATGAATAAAGGAATGTTAACAGTAGGTATAATTGTCTTAGCCCTAATGGGACTATTACTAATAAACCTAATTTCAAATTATTCAACAGGTAGTGAACTAGATTACTACTTAGTAAAAGAAACAGTTGAAGCTTCTATAGAAGATGCTATCGATGTAAAATATTATCGTGATAATGGAGCAATCCGTATGGATAAAGACAAATTCGTTGAAAGCTTCTTAAGAAGATTTGCTGATAGTGTTGATAATACTAGAAACTATCGTGTAAGTATCTATGATTTAAACGAAGTACCACCAAAGGTAAGCGTTAAAGTAGATTCAGCTACCGTATTAAGCTTTGATGGTCAAAACTTACTATTATCAACAAGTGTTGATTCCATAGTAGAGTCAACTAAAAAATATGATACCTATTTAACTCATGCCTATAATGATGACGATAGTGAAATAGGAAAACCAATCATAAAAGATTCTACAGATACGGCATCAACAACATATACAAATTAAAGATAGTCAAAAATTGACTATCTTTTTTTCTCTATTTGGTTTATACTTATTAAAGATAGGTTAGTGGGAGTTGGTTATAGTGATTATTAGAAAACCATATGCTTTTTTAATTAAAAACTTTAAAAAGATTCATATCTTTATGATCATTTTATGTGCTTATATATACTATAAAACTATAACATTAAGTTCTTTTGTAAATGAATTCCTAGATTTATTTACTTATGATGTTTATAATGAACCAATATCAAAATATACTGGTTTCTTTTCTGTTTTATTCCTACTTTTAATAATTGCCTCATCGATTGCTTTAATGATTCTCTTAAAACATAAAAACAAGCCATGGAAACTTTACTTTTTATTAGCTGTTGAATATACAGGATTACTAATTGTCTTTGGTCTTTTAACTTCATTCTTTAATGCTTATAGTGGCGGCTTAGAATCAACCGCTATAAGAGCTCTACGAGATATCTTATTTATTTTTACTTTGCCTCAATACGCCGTCTTTATAATTCTTGCTATTAGAATACTTGGTGTTGATTTAAATAAATTCGATTTCAAAGCTGATGCTGAATACTTAGAATTAGCTGAAGGCGATCGTGATGAAGTTGAAATTAGTATTGATATCGATAAAAACAGTATTAAAAGAACTATTCGTAAACTAAAAAGAAACTTAGGTTATGTTTATAAAGAACATAGATTTCCAATCAACATAGCCCTTAGTATTTTATTAATTATAATTATTTATAGAAGTTATGTCTTTATCTTTGTAACTAATAAAGCTTATAAACAAGGAGACCTAATAAATACTAATGGTTACACTGTTAAAATAAACAATAGTTACTACAGTGATAAAGATTATAAAGGTGACAAGATTGAAGCTGGAAATAGTTTTGTTGTTTTAGATGTAACTATTAAAAACAATGTTCAAAAAAGAAGCGTCAACTTCAATAGATTCCATGTTATGAATAGAACCTCCAATTATTCTCCAACAAATAAAATGTATGAAACAGAGTTCATGGATCTTGGTACTACAATCGAAGATTTAACTTTAAGTAATGGTGAAGAAAGAAATCTCCTATTAATTTATCGTGTCAATGAAAAAGAAGATGTAAATAGATTTGTTTTATATTATCAAGAATTACAAGGTAATAATAAACACTTACGTAAAATAAAGTTAAAACTAAATAATCTTTCTAAAATAAAAGAAAATGAAGAAATAGAACTAGGGGATGTTTCAACAATTCAACTATCTTCTGAAGAAAAAGAATTAATTTTAGATAACCTAGAAATATCTGATAAAACTAAATACAGTAGAAAAGTTTGTGAAAATGATATTTGCTTAGTAAAAGAAAATATTTTTACTAGTTCAAAAGGTACTAAAATCTTAAAAATGGAGTTCTCTTCCAACGACTTTACAGGCAAAGATATGATTGACTTTTTAACAACTTATGGTAAAATTAGTTATATAGATAATAGTAAGACTAGGAAAGGGTTAAAAATTAAAAATGCCCTTGATACTTATAACTATTATGGAAAGTATGTCTACATAAAAGTACCAGATGACATAACAACAGCTAAAGAAATTAAGTTAATTCTAACTGTTCGTAACAATAAATATGTATATAAGTTAAAGTAAGGAGATTATTATGAAAATAAAACAAAGACAAATAAGATTAATTATTACTTTAATTATTATCGGTTTATTTATTTGGTTTCTAGTATTATCACCATATCTAACTTTTAAAAGTAATGAAAAGACTATGCTAGAAGCGGCTAAAAGGTATTATGAACTTAATGATGACAAGTTACCTACCGGTACTAGAATGGCAACAGTTACCTTACAAACCTTATCAAGAGAATCTTATATTGATAAGGATTTTTATGTTCCATTCAGTAAAAAGCCTTGTTCTATAACTAATAGTTGGGTAAAAGTAAAACATACTAACTCTGGTTATAAGTATTATACTTATCTAGAATGTGGTGTTTTGAAATCAACAACTGATCATAAAGGACCTGTAATAACACTAAATGGTTCTGAACAAATGGTTATCAATAAAGGTGATAAATATGAAGAACCTGGTGTAAAGAAGGTTGTTGATAATAATGATGGTGAAATAGATATTAAAGAAGTTGATATATTTGGTGAAGTAGATACTTCTAAAGTTGGAACTTATGAAATAACATACTCTGTTCTTGATAGCTTTAAAAATGAAACTATAAAGAAAAGAACTATCAAAGTAGTTCAAGAATTAAAAAATACCATTGAAAAGGAAACAGAAAAAGGTATTTATATAGGTGATAATCCAAATAACTATATTTACTTCTCTGGCGTAAAATTCCGTATTGTAGGACTTGAAGGAGAAAATGTTAAAATAGTTGCGGCTTATGATGTAGCTAATGTAAATTATTCAAGCCTAGATGAATGGTTAAAATACTACTATAAACATATTGCTAAGTCTTCTAAAGATTTAGTAGTTAAAACTAAATACTGTAATGACTTAGTAACTGATACTAAAACTAAAGAGTGTAATAGATATACGGCTGAGAAAAATGTTTATATCTTATCACTTCAAGATATCAATAAAAGTCTAGATACAGACGGAAAGAGTTACTTATATCCAGATACCATAGTAACTATAGCAAACGAAAAGAGTTCTAAAGAGTCATGGACAACTAGAAAGTACTTTGCTGGTTCTAATCTAAAATATATGTCCTTTAAAAAAGACTATAACTTTGGTATTAGACCAACTCTAACTATCAAAGGTTCGGTTTTAATAACTAATGGTAATGGTACTGAGGAATCTCCATATGAAATAGGCGACCTAGAAAAAGGAAATGTAGGAGACAACCTAAATGAAAGACAATCTGGTGAATATGTAAAATATTCTAATATGCTATGGCAAATAATTGAGTCAACAGAAGAAGGAACAACTAAAGTTATTTCTGATGTTACTATAAAAATGGGTAATGCCTCAAAAATAGCTTATCCACTAAATACAACAACTTATATATATAATCCAAATAAAAAAGGAAATATTGGTTATATAATAAATCAAAAAGCTAGTGATGCCATTGATGAAAAATATTTTGTTAAAACAGAAATAGAAGTACCAACTTATAAAAAACTAGCAACTTATAAAGGCGAAGCCTCAACTAAAAAATATAAAGTTAAATTTCATGCTCCAAACATGTATGAAATGTATACTGCTAAAAGTGATCCTTCACAACATAGTTATTGGCTAATGAATTCTTCTAAAGAAGAAGACCGTCGCTACATGGTTTCTGAAATAGGAGTTGTCTTCTATGCTATAGAAGGAACAGCTAATGAAGCTGGAGTAAGACTTGTTGGTTACCTAGATAAAAATTGTAAAATAACAACAGGTGATGGAACAAAGGAAAAACCATATACCATAACAAAGTAGGGATAGTATGAAAAATAAAAGGAAATTAATTTTTGCTACAATGAGCATGACCATTATTTTCATAATAGTAATTGTACTGTTAATTGCTGGCTTAATAAAAACAATTGCCAACAATAACAAACCTTACTATATGAAAAAGTCAAGAGTAGAAAATGTTTCAGAGTATGCTAAAGCCAATCCAAACTTTACCACTCTTGGTTGGATAAGAGTTCAAGGTACAAATATTGATTATCCGGTCATCTACGGTAATGGTCTAGACTTCAACGAATTATTAGACGACTTTACTTGGACCGAAGATGAAGAGAAAAAACTTACCAATAGAGTCTTTATCTTAGGCCATAACATTAGAAATGTTTCCTCAAATCCTCTAATCGCCGATAAAAATCAAAGTAGATTTGAACAATTACCATCCTTCACATACCTAGAATTTGCTGAGAAAAATAAATATATTCAATATACAATCGATGGTAAAGATTATTTATATAAAATATTCTCTGTATCAATAGTTAATGATAATGAACTTGACCATAGTACGAGAGATTTTTCTAAAACAGAATTAAAAGAATATATTGATCAGTCTCTGAAAGATAGCTTTTATGATTTTGATATTTCTGTAGATGAAAATGACAATATTATAACTTTAATAACTTGTACAAGATTCTATGGTAGAGTAAATCATTATTCTTTCAAAATAGATGCTAGAATGGTAAGAGATAAAGAAAAGATTAAAAATTATTCCGTAAAGGAAAATTCTAATTACAAAAAAATAGAAGAAACAATGAGAGCAGGTGAAGAAAGTGCTAAAGCAATATAGTAAAATAGTTAAATTATTAATAGCGATAGCAGTAGTATTTGGCATTAGCACTAATACTTATGCAGCCGCTAGTAAATGTACATCTGGAACAGTAGCATCAAAGTTTGGTGCTAACGCTGATGTTACTGATGTTAAGAATGGTGTAATTAAACTTAGTATTACTAAAGGAAAATTTAGTGTAAAAATTCAAGTTACCGATATGTCATCAGCTTCAGATGACTCTGCAAATGAAGACACAGTTGTGTTAGATGCAAGTTCTAACGTAAAAGAAATAACATATAACGTTAATGAAAAATGGCCCAATATTGCCAATAAGCCTAAAAGAGTAAGATTTGAGTTTACTCTTACTGATGCAAATGATGCTAACTGTACAATAGATTCCGATACCGTAATTAGAACGATTACTATTCCAAGTAAAACAACCACAACTCAAGTAAAAAATACCAATTATGATGGTCTATGTGCTAATCTACGTAATGGTATCTGGACTGATGAACTTGGAAAAGGTATTAAGGATTTATTCCTAAAATATAATCCTAAAGCTACTAATTCAGAAGCTAAGTACCGTGAATATGCTCCATATTGTTACTCAGAATATGTTACTAGTAATCATAGTAAAGATACTGTAAAAATGATTATTTCTAATGCCCTTAAAGCTTACAAAAACAGTCTAAAAACAACTATAAATATCAAAGAGCCTGACGCAAAAATACCACCAGAAAATAGATTTGACTTAAGTTCTAAATCTTCTGATATAAATAGATTTAATAAAGGTCAAAGTCTAACTTGTAATGCAACCAAATTAAGAAATAGTAATGATAAAGAATATTCTTATGTAAATAAAAATACTTATTATGCAACAGATACTAAAAGGACTAGTACTAACTTACCTAATTCTAAGCGTTCTATCTCTTGTAAAAAGGTTTGTAGTGAAACCTTAACTGTTGAATATGGCCCTCCAGTCGCAAGCAAAGCTGGTTTATGTTTTGAATACAAAGTAAAAGTAACTAGTAAAGTAGAATGTGATTCTGTTGTTGAAGGAACACCTCCTACACCTAGTGAATATCCAGTCTGTGAACCAGTACCTATTTGTAATGAACTTGATGGTAAAGAACATCAGGCTGGCCCAAACAGTGATTTTGATAGTTGTATTAATAAATGTGATAATGGTCAATATACACAAAATTGTATTAATAAATGTTATAAACAAGTATATGGTAATAATTCTAAAACCACCCAAACGACTGCGACAACGACAGTTCCAAGTCTAAAACTTGCTTATGAACCATACGAAAAGATTTCATCAACATGTGATTATACTACAAATGGTGGATCGTATTCCTGTGATAAAAAGACTGGTGTAATAACTTGGAAAGCCGGTTCCGGCTGTGCAGCCTATGCCCCATACTACTTCAAGTATGAAGGAGCAAGAACAATGCAAGACAACAATAGCGGTAAATACGTTCCACTAAATGGGTTCAAATGGAATAGACAGGGATGCAGTGATAGTTGTGAATTTACTGGTTGCAGCTGTAGTGACAGTTTCAGTGAAGATGATGCTGAAGAAAAATATCAAGAAGATTTAGAAGCCTATGAAGACTTCGTTAATAGTTGTAACGCACAAGCTTCTTGCTCAACAAAAACTGCGGAATTTACAATCAAAGTAAATAATAAAACAAAAGATAATCCAAATAAAGATAACTGGATTACTTATGATAAAGCAACCTTAACTGGAAATATTCTAAACGACAGCTCTGAAATCATCATTGATCGTTCTGGTTGCTACGGAGAGACAAAAGTTGAAAGGGAATACTTAACAGAATGGTCTTTCCCAGGAACTTGGATTAATAATAAAACAGGAGAAATTAAATATCAGCCAATCAAAGATAGTGCTTGGCATAAAAAGAAAGATTACTTCTGTACAAATCTAAATTCTGCTAATGTTAATACTGATTGGTGGTACTATGGTCTAACAGGAGATAAAAAATATCTACCAACAGATGAAGTAATAAAAAATATAGAGTATAACATCCAAGCAACAGCTAAAAACTTTGGTCATTATAGTTGGAATCTTGATGTAAGCTGTTTCTATGCTTTATATGAATCAGCAAATGCTCCAGACTGTGATTGTAATAATCCAGAATGTTATGAGAAAAATACCGAAATTTGTAAAAATAGCAAATCAGAAAAAACATTATCATACCGAATAAGAACTGTAGATAATAAAGATTTATTCCCATCAACTGAAGGAAAAGAAGCAGATGATTACACTGAAACTGGTAGAAAACCAGGTTATAACTGGACCAGTGATGCTACTGTTCTTAAAAATAAAGACTACATCATTGCACCATCAATCTTAAGAGAAAATATTCAGAAAAAACAAAATTCAATTTATGCGGATGAGTCTGATTCATCGAATGATCTAGACTATAGATTCTACTTAGATAGAGCCGCTTTAAATCGAATAAGAAGTTACTCTAAAGAAGCAGGTAATGGTAAATATACAACCTTTACTGGAACATTTACAATTACCAATGGTGTATCCGTATATAACAGTCCATTATTTAGAAGTGTATCTGGTTCATCATACCTAGATAATAAATATATTAAGAAAACAGGAAAATTAGGTTGTAACAATCAAGCAAATGATAGTGCTTGTGAAAAATATTCTCAAGTCTTATTAGGTAATTAAGGAGGCTAATATATGAATAAAGGAATGTTAACAGTAGGTATAATTGTATTAGCCTTAATGGGACTATTACTAATAAACCTAATTTCAAATTATTCAACAGGTAGTGAACTAGATTACTACTTAGTAAAAGAAACAGTTGAAGCTTCTATAGAAGATGCTATCGATGTAAAATATTATCGTGATAATGGAGCAATCCGTATGGATAAAGACAAATTCGTTGAAAGCTTCTTAAGAAGATTTGCTGATAGTGTTGATAATACTAGAAACTATCGTGTAAGTATCTATGATTTAAACGAAGTACCACCAAAGGTAAGCGTTAAAGTAGATTCAGCTACCGTATTAAGCTTTGATGGTCAAAACTTACTATTATCAACAAGTGTTGATTCCATTGTAGAGTCAACTAAAAAATATGATACCTATTTAACTCATGCCTATAATGACGATGATAGTGAAATAGGGAAACCAATCATAAAAGATTCTACAGATACGGCTTCAACAACATATACAAATTAAAGAGAAGGAGAGAAAGTAAAATGGGGAATGCGACTAATGGTATTAAGAAAATTTTACAAAACAAAAACACAGTAACTGTAATTGGTGTAGTAGTAGCAGTATTAGTATTGTATATAGGCTATAACATGCGTGTTAAAAGTGCAATCAATCCTATAACTGTTCCTTATGCCAAAGAACTAATCAAAGGTGGAACACAAATAACTGAAGACAAAGTAGGAACAATTCAAGTTCCACCATCAATGCTAAAAGGAAATGTACTTACAAATCAATCACAAGTAATTGACAAGTATGCTCGTCCTGATAGTATTATTCCAGAAGGAAGTTTATTCTACTCAACAGCTGTAGTAGAAGAAGGACAATTGCCAAATAGTATTATTATGAAATATCCAAAAGGATACGTATTATACAATATGGCTGTTACAACACAATCAACATATGGTAACTCAATATATCCAGAAAACTATATTGATATTTACTTAAAAATTGTAAATAAAGTATCAGAAGATCAAAAAGATGATAAAAATGCTGATAAAATAAGATTAGGAAAACTAATTGAGAACGTAAAAGTTTTAGCAGTAAAAGATGCCTCTGGACAACCAGTATTTGCTAATCTAGATGAACAAAGAACTCCAGCTATGATTGTCTTTGCTGTACCAGAAGAATATTACATTATTTTAAAGAAAACTGAATATTTAAGAAATTATGAAACAACATTGATCCCAGTACCAACAAATGAAAGTTTATCTGATAAACCTGGTAAACTAAATATAAGTAATGAAGGATTAGTAAAATTCATTAATGAAGTAACAGTAACAGATGAACAATAATAATAAAAGATAGAAAGAGTGGATGGTTAGATGAACGAGAATATTTTTGATAAATTAGACTTTGGACCTTTAAAATCACTGTTAGAAAATGATGACATTACCGATATATCTTATGATAATAACGGACAAATATGGATTCGTTCTCTAACACAAGGTTCCATTAGAGTAGAAGTAAATGGAGCAACTCCTGAATTTATAGAGAAGTTAGCTTTCCAATGTTCCAACGTCATGGGAACAACTTTTAATAATGCTAAACCTTTTCTAGATGCTGAATCTGCTGAATTACGTTTAAACTTCGTACACCCATCAATCGCAACTAATGGTATTGCTATGGTTATTCGTAAAACTCCAGCTAAAATCAGATTGGAAAAAGAAAAATTATTAAAAGAAGATTACTTCACTCAAGATATACATGACATTTTAATTAAATGTGTTGAAGGACACTGTAACATAATTGTTTCTGGTGAAACTGGTTCAGGTAAAACTGAGTTTGTAAAATACCTTGCTAGTCATACCAAAACAAATGAAAAAATAATTACTATAGAAGATACTCTAGAATTACATTTGGATAAGATTTTTCCACAAAGAGATATAGTTGCTATGAAAACAAATAATGTTGCTAGTTATACAGACGTATTAGTAACATGTATGCGTCAGAATCCCAAATGGATTCTACTATCAGAAGTTCGTAGTGCTGAGGCTGTTTCTGCCGTAAGAAACTCAATTTCATCAGGACACAACATCTTATCAACAATCCATGCTGATAAAGCTTCTGCTATACCTTATCGTTTATACAGTTTGATGGAAACAGACTTAGATGTTAACCAATTCCTATCAACTATATATCGTTATATCCAATTAGGTGTTCATATAAGAGCTTATTATAGTAAAGAAAGAGGTCAATTCCATCGTGAAGTAGATGAAGTTACTGAATTCTATGTTGATGAGAACAATCAACCTCAAAGTAGAGTAATTTATCAAAAAGTATTTGGTAAAGAACCATTCTTAAGAAAACCAAGTAAACATTTAATTGAATACTTAGAAAATCAAAATATTGATATAAATTCTGTTGCTAGTCACATGGCTGATGATTTCCCATTTAATGCTGATGTTGATTCAAATAAAGAAACACCAACTGTAGAGGAAACTCCAGTAGCTGTTCAACCAAACGTATCTACAGAAACACCTGCTCCAGCACCACAAGTACAACCAGACACTGTAGAAACACCAAGTGTAGTAGAAGCTACTAAGCCTGAAGTTGCAGCTTCACCAATTGTACCAAAAGTAGAAGTACCAAGTGTTGCTCCAACTGACAAAGTAGCTTTACCAACAATTCAACCAACACCAGTTCCAGTTGTAGAACCAAGCGTAATGCCAACTGTCGTTCAAAAAGAAGTTACACCTAGCCCAGTAGTTCCATTACAACCAACCGCAGAAACTCCTGTAGTACCTGTTCAAGAAGTAGCACCAATTGCTCCAAACAAAGTACCAACAACACAAGCACCAGAACAGTCATTTGTACTACCACCAATCAAAACAGAAGTTCAACAACCGGTACAACAACCAATCAATAATCAAGTTGAATTACAAACCCTAGCGACTTCACCTGTGAAATTACCAACTTTAGAGAGTAATCAACAATAAAAAAATCAATAAAAAGGAGTAATAAATATGTATATTGAAGAGTTATTAATATTAATAGTTATTGCTGTAGGAATCGTAGGATATCGTAATTACAAAGGCCAAAATCTTGGTAAGTTTGTTACAGTCCAAGTCCAACAGATGTATGATAGATTTGCTCCTTATTCATTTAAAGTAGTAAGAGAAAAAACAAAAGAATTAGGTCAAGAATATACTGCTAAACAATATACAGTACAAGTTGTAGCAATGTCTATATTTGCTGGAGTAGTAACATATTTATATTTCTACAACCTTGTAATCTGTTTAGTTTATATAGTAGCAGTTATTGCCTTTGTTCCTTACTTATCATATTTAAGATGTAAAAGAGTATATAGTGAATTTATCTTTGAACAAATTCAAGTATATACTTCAAACGTTATCATGGAATTTGCTACAACACAAAGTTTCGTTAAAGCTCTAGAGGGAGTTAGAAACTCTGGAATCTTAGAAGACCCTGTCAAAAGTGATGTCGACTACATGATAGACTTAGCTTATAAAAATGGTAGTATTGATGAATCGCTTGCCCATATGAGTAGAAACTACCCATACTACATTGTAAAGAACATGCACCAATTATTCTTACAAATTACTAAAGAAGGTGCCAGAAACTCTGCTGATTCTCTTGATAACATGCAACTAGATATCGATATGTTAGTTGAAAGTGTTTATAGAGACCGTATTGAAAGAGCAGCTTTCCACAAATCATTCCTACAATTCGGTATTATGTTATACCTAATGGTTATGCTTGTTCAATACTTACTAGGTAGGGAAACCTACATCATCCTTTTAAAAAGATGGTACATAAAAGCCCTATTACATGGTGTACTAATCATCAATACATATTTCTTATTAAAAGGAGAAAAATATTATAATGAGAATGTAGGTGCTGAATAATGGAAGCGTTAATAGTAGGAGCAATCATAATTGGAATTTTATTCTATAATGGAACAATAGATAAAAAGAAATTTATGATTGATAATGAAAAATATTTACAAGCCTTAAGAGAAGATGATTATACCTTCTTAGTATACGCTAAGTATGGTGAAGATGTTGATGTTGATCAACTTTACATGAAAAGATGCACAAATGCTATTACTATATTTTTAGTAGTCTTAGCCTTAACATCAACATCAGGAAGTACAACCGGAAGCTTATTTAATCCACAATTCTTCCTAAACTTAGTATTATCCATAGTAGTAGGTGTTGTAGGGTTTAAAATACCTTATATGCAATTAAAAAGCTTCTATAAAACACATTTACATGAAATAGATATAATGTTACCTTACTATTTAAAGAGTTTGGAAATCTTAATTCAACACTATACAGTACCAGTAGCATTAGGTAAATCAATAGATGATGCTCCTGATATATTTAAACCAGGATTAAGAGAATTAATAAACAAAATAAATTCTGGTGATTCTAGCATTGATCCATATATGGATTTTGCTAATACTTATCCCGTTCGTGATTCTATGCGTATGATGCGTTTATTATATAGACTTGGTCTAGGTTCACAAGAGAAAAAACAAGAAAGATTAATGATGTTTTCTAGAACAGTATCTAATCTACAAAATAAAGCTCGTGAAACTAAATATAAAGAACGTCTAAATCATATGGAAAGCCAAACTATGGTTATGTTAGTCGTAACCGGAATTGGTGTCATGCTAATCATATTAATATCAATGATGATGATGTTTAGTATGTAAAAATATTGATAAACAAAGTCTGATTTGTTATAATAAAATTGTAATGATAGAAAGGAGATGCATATATAAATGAAAGCAGCAACAGGTGAATTAAATTTAACAGTAATTACATTAATCGCAATCGCAGCTGTAATTGGTTTTTTCTGGGCTATGTGGCCAAATATCAAAAGTTCCATTAATTCACAATGGGGTAATATCAGTGGCGATTATAAAGGCATGATTGTTATGGAAAGAAGATAAATAAAAAGAGGTGATTAGCTATGCGTGATGCGTTTGGTGGACTAATGAATATTATAATTATTGTTGTGTTTCTAGTGATAGTATCTGGTTACTTAGCATTTAATGTTACTTATACCAAAGCTTTCCGCGTAAAAAATAAGATAATCACTACAATTGAACAATATGAAGGAAATTGTGGTAATGAATCTAGTGCTTGTGATAAAGAAATATTAAATTATATGAAAGAATTAGGATATAGTCCTGAAACAACATTAAATATTGAAGGATATGAGTGTAAGAATGGTTATTGCATAAAACGTATAGAGCCAGAACGTTCCGTTAATGCTGTTGATGACCAAGAGAAGAAAGTTTACTATAAAGTAGTAACTGCTATCTCAATTGATATTCCAATCATAAACAAGATAATGCCACAATTAAAAATATTTCAAGTGTCAGGTACAACAAAACAATTCGTACCAACATCATCAGGTAGGTAGGAAGAAGTATGAATGTAATCATAGCAAATGAACAACAACAAAAACTTTCTAATTTGGACATAGATATCATAAAAACAATTACTGGTAGCTATGAATCCCGTGAAATAGTTGGCATGTTCAAAGACTTTTTCTTTAACAAAATAATTTTAGATGTTACAGCAATCAAAGAATATGATAATCCTAATAACTATCAAATTATTAGTCAGCAATTAGATCCTGATAAAGTAATACTCTTTATCCCAGAAAATTCTAAATTGTGTACATCAATATTTCTTTCAAAATTAATTTCCTTTGGTTTATATAATTTTACAACTAATATTGATGGAGTAAAGTATCTTTTAGAAAGACCTAATACCTACGAAGATGTTGAAGCCCTACAACATACAGTAAGGCCTGTCGTTGTATCTGGAACTGGTGATTTAGGAGAAAATAAAACTTCAACTGTAATCGGATTTAGAAGTATAACTGATAACGCAGGTGCAACAACTCTAATTTATATGCTAAAAAATGAATTGGAGGCAGCCTTAAATGCTATTGTAGTTGCTATTGAAGTTGATAAAAAAGATTTTGCCTACTTTAATAGTAAAAATATGATATCAGTAAAAAAAGATGATCTAAAAGATATAATTGCTCAAAATACTCAAGCACAAGTTATATTAGTAGATTTAAATTCATATCCTCATGATGAAGTCTGCCAAGAAGTATTTTATTTAGTAGAACCAAGTATCATGAAACTAAATAAAACAATAGTAAAAGAGCCTACTATATTTAGTAGAATAAAAAGTAAAAATATAATCTTAATGAAAAGCTTATTATCAAGCAAAGATATTTCCGACTTCGAGTTAGAAACAGGCCTAAAAGTATTTTATAATATGCCACCATTAGATGAAAGACAAAGAAATGGTGCTATTAATGACTTTTTAGGAAGATTAGGTTTATTAACCTTATCTGAACCCGATAATACAGATTCTGGTCGTGTATTTGGATTATTTAGAAGATAAGAATTGACAAATAAGTGTTAATAGGCTATGATATTTATAGCAAAGGAGAGGTATTATGATAGCAAAAGTTGGTCAAGCAGGTGGCGTTTGTGAAGGTCTAGATCCAGTAATCAAAATTATTAAACATGGTATTTTAAAATATGTTTGTATTTTAATTCCAGTTGGATTAATTTTATTTGGATTAGGTGATCTAGGTAAAGCGGTTATTGCAAGTGATGAAAAAGAAGTAAAAGCAGCTCAATCAAGATTAATAAAAAGAGTAGTTTATGCTATTTTAGTTTTCTTAGTACCACAACTAGTTACATTAGTAATGAATGTAGTTGCAATTGGTGCTGATAAAGATGATCAATCAATTAATACACAGAGTTGGGCTAATTGCTGGAACAATGCATATATAATAAATAAATAGCAAATAATTGCTATTTTTTTTTTCTTTTGATATACTTATTGTGTTATAATGTATTTGGAGTGATCTTTATGAAAAAAGGAACTACTTTTTGTTTCTTATTACTAATAGGACTAATAATGTTTAGTTCTTTTAGTGTATCAGCAAAAAGTTTAGTAACAAACGATATAAAAATTAATGATTATGCACAAGTTGCTGCTAAAAAAACTACGACAACAAATGGTAAAACAACGACAGCGAACAATAAAAAGTCGGAATTTGAAAACAATGAAATGATTTGTGAGGGTGACGGTGCTAATGCCATACTTGGTAGTACCGAAGATCCAAATTCAGTAGCCTGGTTAATACAAGAAATTATGAATTATTTGAAAGTCATTGGACCATTTTTAATACTTATTTTAAGTAGTGTTGAATTTGTAAGAGCAATATTAACTTCAGATGATGAAAGTCTAGCTAAAGCTCAAAAAAACTTAATAACAAGATTGATTTTAGCCGCAGCATTATTCTTGCTACCAGACTTAATAATGGTAGTATTAAATGTATTTGGAATAACAACAAATGAAGTCTGCGTATTTAAATATAAGTAAAAGAGGTGATAATAAATGACAGATCTAATGCCGGCTGGAGTAATCTCCGATTTAATAAGAACCGTATTAACTACACTTATAGATAGACCAGCATTCCTTATTTTAGGAGTAGTTTATGAGGTGTTTTTTAAAGTAGCAACCGCCGAACTATTCACAAATGAACTAGTAAGAACAATATATTATAGATGCCAAATGGTAATTGGTATTTTTATGTTGTTTAAATTTTCGGTAACCATTCTAGAAGGAATCGTTGATCCAAATAGGGTAACAGATAAGAAAAATGGTGCTGGAAAAATAATCAGTAGAATTATTACCTCTCTAGTAATATTAGCCTTAATTACTCCAATAAATATTCCTAACCCTTCAAACAAATGGGAAGAACAGTTAAATAGTAATGGTATTATCTTTGGAGCATTATATTCATTGCAAGATAGAATTTTAACAAATAATACTCTTGGTAAACTTATTTTGGGTACTCTTGATAATAGTAACGATAAAAATGCCAGTTTAAAAGAGGCGGGCGATGAGTTTACCAAAAGTATTCTGCAGGGATTTATAAGATACAATTTAAAACCGCTCTCAGAAATGAAAGACAATAAGTATGAAGATCCAATCGTCGGTAGCGAAGAATACGAAAGCAATCCTAAAAATAGAGTATGTAGCACAGATTCCGCTATTGAGAAAATATATGAGAAGGGAACAACCCAAGAAATAATTTCAATGGTAAACTTAGAGTGTTCTGCCCAAAGCGGTGGTGTAGGAACAGTCTTTGGCGCAATAAAAAAACTAGCTGGTGCAGGAAGATATGTATTTGCCTATAGTCCAATCGGTGGAGTTGCCGCTTATATAATTTCCATAATTTTAATTGGTTTTACTGTAGATATTGCCATTCGTGCTATTAAGTTAGCAGTTTTACGTTTAATAGCTCCAATTCCAATAATAAGCCATATGAATATTTCTGCAAAAGAAGGAAAAGGTGCTGATTCATTTAGTTTATGGACAAAATCAATCACAACAACATATATAGATTTATTTGTTAGGTTAGCAGTTTTATACTTCGTAATAGCTCTAATTCATGACATGTTGGCAAATGGAGTAAGGGTAAATGTTGGTACTGGTTTAACAGGTGCCATAGCATTCGTATTCATAGTAATTGGTTTATTCCTTTTTGCAAGACAAGCACCTAAATTCCTTCAAGATGTTTTAGGCTTACAAGGAACAATGAGTAACATCGGATTATCTGCTATATTAGCCGGAGCAGGGGCACTTAGAGCTGGCGGAACATTCCATGATGCACTAAATGCAACAAGAGATTCTGTTGACTCTAATATAAATGCAATAAATAGTGGAAAAGCAGCTCCGGGACTTGGTCTGGCTTATAATTCCGGACGAGATTTGGCCGCAAAAATGATTACAGGAAATGAAAAAATGACATACCAGCAAATGCAAAGAGGTCGTGCTGAATTAGCCAGAGAAGGAATTACAGCACATAGTGCTGATGCAGTTCATAATGCCGCAATTGCTGCCGCCGCCTTTACCGATAGGATGGCGGACGATGCTAAGGCAGGCAGATTCACATATATGAACAACGATGGAACAACCGGAACATACAAATGGAAGGATGATCATGGTGTGACACATAATGTTACAAACGCAGCTGAGATGGCACTTGCACTTGATCAACAGAGAACTATATCTGGAACATTACAATCAAAAGATAAAAAGATTGATGCCGAAGTTAGCAAATATGGTGAGAGTCGTAGTTGGCGAGATAAAAAGAGAATGGATAATACAGGTACACCAGCGAGAAGAAATCAATATAGAGCCGACAGGCATAATACAAGATATGGCTCTGGCCCAGATGTTGTCAACGTAAGACAGGCTGGCGTTGATGTATCTGAACATAACTAATAAAAAATAAAAAGGAGTGTGATATAGATGAATGATTACTTAATACCCGCTAATACAAAGAATGGGCAATTAATATTAGGTATATTTAGAACTGGTGATTTAGTACTTTTAATATCTGGAGTTGTTGCAACTGTCCTAATACTAGCAACAATTCCAATCACTTCAACACTTGGCACTATACTAGCATTATCCCCTGGCATTATATGTGCATTGCTAGTAGCCCCTGTGCCATACTATCACAATGTTTTAAATATAATCATCGAAATATACGATTATTTAACATCAAGACAAACATATCGTTGGAAAGGTTGGTGCTATAAAGAATGGCTAAAAAAGTAACATCTGGTTATACAGAAGATTGGTTACCAGTAAAAGGTATCCAAAATGGTTTTATAATTACTACAAGTAATCAAAAAGTAACTGGAATAAAAATCACACCAAGAAACATTTTTATTCTAGATCCACAAGCTCAAGATAACATTTTAATAAGTTTAAAGAACTTCTATAATATGTTAGACTTTGAATTTTGGCTAGTAGTAGCCGATCGTCCTGTAGATATTTCTGTTTATATGGCCCAATTACAATTACTTTACAATGAAGCACCAAATCCTGCCATTAGAAAATTAATATTACAAGACATAAATAAAGGAAATATGTTTATCAATAATAATATTGTTGATACAGAATATTACATTTTATTTAAAGATAAAAACGTAGATTTACTACAAAAACGTGTTAGAACAATGATTAATGGTTTAGCAAGTTGTGGTTTAAATGCCGCTCAAGTTAATAATTCTGATTTACGTATTATCTTAGAGAATTTCTTAAATGGGGGATCTAATACTGAGTTTGGGACGGTGATGTCATAATGAGTATCGGAATAAGAAGCCAATTAGCTCCAAAAGGGCTACATTTCAATCCTAGTGATTTCGTTATTAGTGACAACTATGCTACTATCTTAACAGTAGTATCTTATCCTAAATACATTCAACCAGGTTATTTAGCATCCCTAACTAATATGCCAGGTATTAAGGTCGTTGTAAAACACATCCCAGTACCATTCCAACAAATGGCTAAGATGTTAAATAAACAGGTTGCTGATTTAAAAGAAAAGTATCGTAGTGAAAAAGACTTAACAGTTCGTGAAAGATATCGTCAAGATGCTGAAAGTTTGGAATATTTCGTTTCTATGTTAGCAGCTAGTCAAGCTCGCATCTTTGACTTTCAAATGCATATCATGATTACAGCACCTACTAAAGAAGGTCTAGAATTAAAGAAAGTAAATGTTAAAAACTACTTAGATGCTATGGACTTACGTGCTGTATCTCTACGTTTTGAACAAGAGAAAGTTTTAAAATCAATTTTACCAATTTTCCCATCCCAAGATGTAGAACAAAGAATAGGTACTCCAATTCCTTCCGTAACAATTGCAGCTATGTATCCATTCATCTTTGATAGTATTAAAGATCCAGGTCTATCAACATTACTTGGTGTAGATTTCTCTGGTGGTGTAATTTTATTTAATCAATTTTTATATAAAATAAGAAAAGAAAATAATCGAAATAATGCTAACATGATTATGCTTGGTACCTCTGGTTCTGGTAAATCAACAGCAGCTAAACTTCTTCTAAGAGGTCACATTCGTAATGGTTGCCAAATCGTTATTATCGACCCTGAAGATGAATTTAGAGATATTACTCAAGCTTTTGGTGGCGACACAGTAGATATTGGTAAAGGTGGAGAATTTGGTTTAATTAACCCTCTAGAAGTTGTAATCGATGCCGATGAAGAAGAAATTAAACAAGGTCTAGGTTATACAGTATTAACTAGAACTTTACAATTCTTAAAAGCCTTTATGAAATACTACGACCCATCAATTCAAGAAGATGTCTTAACTATGTTTAGTGAAGTAGTACAAGATACATATAAACGTTTTGGTATTGACTTTAATACAGATTTCTCACACTATACAAGTGCTGATTATCCAACTTTTAGTGATGTTTACGCTACTATAAAAGGACGTTTAATGTCAATGACCGAACAAACTCAAGAACGTGAAATTATGGAACGTCTTGAATTAAAAGTTAGACCAATTACAAAAGAATTAAAATTCTACTTTGATGGTCATACAACAATTAGTAAAGATAGTGACTTCATGGTATTTAACATTAAAGAATTAATGAATAGTGATACAACCGTAAAAAATGCTTTATTCTTCAATGTTTTAAAATATGCCTGGGGACTATGCTTAGATAGTGAAGTAGATACAGTCTTAATGGTTGATGAAGCTCACGTGTTATTAGGTGACAAAAATACTTTAGGAGCTGATTTCTTAGCTCAAGTACAACGTCGTGCCCGTAAATATAACACAGGAACAATCATCATAACTCAACAACCAAGTGACTTCTCAGACCCAGCTGTTATTACTCAAGGTAAAGCAATTTTCGATAACTCATCATATTACTTAGTAATGGGTCTAAGAAAACAAGCTGTTGAAGATTTATCTTTACTTATCGATTTAAATGATAGTGAAAAAGAAAGTATAAAACGTTATTCTCAAGGTGAAGCTTTATTCGTTTGTGGAAATAGACGTATGAGAATAAATATTACAGTAACAAAAGAAGAACTAGACTCTTTCGGTACTGGAGGAGGTCTATAGAAAGTAGTTAGGTGGTGATAGCATGTCATCTTATAAAGCTAATAGAAATGGTAATAATAGCAGTGATAGCAACCTTTCTGAAAAAGAAAGAGCCAATAAAAATAATACCAATAATGTTAGAAATGCAGCTGACGTAGCTATCGCATCAGGTAATCCCTATGCTGTCGCTGCTGGTGGTGTCGTAAAAGCCGCTGATAAATTAACCGGTGGAAAGGCCAGTGAAAAACTAGGCCAAGGCATGACTAAAGCTATGGACAGAATGCCTGGTGGAAAAAAGATGCAAGATGCCTCTAACAAACTAAGTGAATCAGGTGCCAGTAATGCTATAGGAAAAGCCGCCGCTGCAAAAAATGGAACTGGTGCTGCAGAAAATGGTCTACCAGCCAGTGAAGCAGGAGCAAAAAATATCTCCTTACCAAAAGAAAATTTACTTGGTGAAAGCGGAAATAAAGGTGGAAAACTTGGTTCAAGTAGTGATGATCAAGATGGAAAAAGTCCGTTTGAAGGTGTAGGAAAAGGGACTATAAATATTAAGAAAGTAGTAGTTATTATTCTACCAATAATCTTAGGATTCTTTGGTGTGATTCTAATTATCGTAATGACTAGTTCCATAGTATATGGTGACTTTGAAGATGCAATAGGAGCAAGTGATGCCTCTGGTGAATCAACTGGAGACATCATTTATTCAACTTCAAATAAAGAGGCTAAAGAGTTTTATTCCCGAATTAATGATGTAAAACTTTCTCTCCAACAAGAGGGTAAATTAGTAGATGCTATTCAAATAGTCGCAGTTTATCATACCTTAACATACTACGATGGTAGTATAAATTACAAAAGTATGACCAAGGCTAGATTAAAAGCAATTGGTGAAGATATTTATGATGGTTATAATCAAGATGATGATGCCTATGCAAAAAATCTTGCCGAATCAATCTTTAAAGACTACTTCCCAGAATATGATTTAGAAAAAAGAACAAAACTTGGTTTAGAAACAATTACTTATATTAGAAATTATAGTAATTTTATAGGTGATTATAATACTGGAAACTGTTCTTCTCAAGGAACTTGTAATTATAATATCAAAGGTGTAAATACTGGTACAACAGTAGTTAATAAAGCAATCAATGGTAAAAGTATAAAGGTTCGTCTAATGAATTGTACTGATCAAGGTTTAGGAACACCAATTGAAGGTGAATCATTAGTAGATTTTGAAAAGTATATTCTTGGTGTAGTTTATGGTGAGTTAGGTGAAGGACAAAATACTGAAGTATATAAAGTTCAAGCTATCGTAGCTCGTTCCTTTGCTTTAAGTAGACCAGTAACCATGAATGGTGCTGGAGGCGTAAAACTAGTAACTGAAGGGAATCAAACTATTCTTCAAATCAGAAACTGTACAGAAGATCAAGTATACTGTGATCCAGAACAAGGATGTTCAACTACTGTTAGTGCAACAGAGGCCGATAGAACAGGAGCCACAATCTATTCCGGACAAACAACAAAACCCATAACTATAAAACGACCATTAGCTAAAAATTCTAAGTTAAGAACAGCAGTAAGTTCCGTAATGGGGGAAGTTGCTGTTGATAGTAATGGTTACGTTACTAATATTGGTTATCAAGGAACTGTTCAAAATAGATGGAAAACTCTAGCTGAATCCGGTATGGATTATAAACAAATCATCATCTCAGACTATTCTCTAGTTTCAAGTATTGCTGAAAATACTTGTAATGTAAATGGTACTACTAACTGTGCTGTTGGTGTCTCTGGACCATATGCTAACTGGAAACAGTTTGAAGGTTCTTGGATAAATATTACTTTAGGTGATTCTGGTCAAACCATTAAACAAATCGGTTGTTTAGCAACTTCAATTTCTATGTTAATTGCAAAATCTGGCGTAGCAACAATAGTTCAAGGAGACTTCAATCCTGGAAGCTTTGTAGAAGCCATGAATAGAAACAATGGTTTCGTCAATGGTGGTAACCTAAGCTGGTATGCCGTTCAACGTATAGCTCCTAAGTTTAAATATGTAAACTCTATATCAGTAGCTGGTAAAACAAGAGAAGCTAAATTAAATCAACTAAAAGAATTATTAAATAAAGGTTATTATGTAGTTGCTGAAGTAAAAGGCGATACTGGACAGCATTGGGTAGCAATAGATAGTATTGTTGGTGATAGAATCATCATGATGGACCCTGGTAGTCGTGCTACTGACATGTGGACTCAATATAAATGGTATAACACCAGTCGCTTTAATTACTTTAAAGTTGGATAGGAGAGTATAATGAAAAAAAGATATATTGTAATTATAATTGTAATAGCAGTTTATTTTATCGTTCTCTTTCTCCTATACGGAAAAGATAACCTTAAACAAAGTAAATTAAAAACAACTCTTATCATAGAAAATAGTAGTGTCTGGCAACTTGAAAATAATAAATGGACTAATATGAATAAAAATGCCAATATTACAGATTTAAACTGGGAAGAGTTTAATATCGTTATAGATAATAAAAATATTGGTAAATACAATGTAGTTTATGATAATAAATGGTATATATTTGATAGTAAAAGAAAACCATACAACTACGATGGAACTTTCCTTGCTTATAGAGCAAACTATGACATGAAAGTTAAAGATTTTACCAAAGAATCAATTACAGACTTTACCTATGTAAACAAAGTATTAAAACAAAATAATCTTTCCCTAAATCAAGAACTAACAGTCAGTAATTACATTAAAACAGATATTGATAATGACAACCAAGAAGAAACATTCTACTTTATAAGTAACGCTTTTCCTATGGAAACAGCTCCTAAAAATATTTTTAGCATTGTTTTTATGGAAAAAAATGATATAATATACCCAATTTATAAATCTATTGAGCAAAATAAAGGTTTAAATGGTTGTAAACCATATATTAGTGCTATAATAGACGTCGATGAGGACAATAAATATGAGTTTGTCTTATCTTGTAGCAAATATAGTGTTGAAACACCAATTGATATGTTATATAAATTAAAGAATAAAGAATTTAGAATAATTGTTAGTAATCAATAAATAATAATGCCTTTTTTTGTGAGGAAATGTTATAATATAAACGAAAGGGAGTAGTAACATGAAATTAAAATTTCGCGCAGATTCACATGATTTATTAATATTTGGTATCTTTGCTGTATTTTTACTATATGTAGTAGCAATTGTAATCGTTAATCTTGCTACTTTTGCAGCCGAAGGTACATTATCAGGCTTTAACCCATTACCAGCTTTTGGACCAAAGTATATCTTAACAACAATAGTATTCTTTATCCTAGCTTTAGCAGCTTTATTCATAAGTGTTAGTTCATACTTTTTTGAAAGAGAAAAAGGTCTTGGAATAACTACTGAAAAGAAAGATAAAGGTTACTCTCGTTGGGCTAAAGATAAAGAAATTAAAGAAGAACTAGAGTGTGTGCCAGTTCAAGCCAAAAGAGCTAAAGCTGCTGGTATTCCACTAATTGTTACCAAAGAAGAGTTATGGGTAGATAATGGTGAATACCACTCACTAATTATTGGTGCTACTGGTTCAGGTAAAACACAATGCGTTGTTTTCCCACAAGTTCATAGTTTAGCAAAAGCCAGAGAATCAATGATTATCACCGACCCAAAAGGTGAGATTTACGAAAAGTCAAGCGTTATGCTAAGAGAAATGGGCTATCAAATTTTACTATTAAACTTCCGTGACCCTCAAAATGGTAGTGCATGGAATCCCATGACTTTACCATATAAACTTTATAAATCAGGAAATCACGACAAGGCTATTGAGCTACTTGATGACTTAGCTTTAAATATCCTTTATGATGATAGTAATAAAAATGCTGATCCATTCTGGGAAAAAACTTCAGCTGATTATTTTTCAGGTATTGCTCTAGGCTTATTTGAAGATGCTAAAGAAGATGAAATTAATATTAATAGTATCTCTCTAGCAACAACAGTTGGGGAAGAAAAGTTCGGTGGATCTACTTATATTAAAGAATACTTTAATGCTAAAGACCCAGCTAGTGCTGCAGCCATCAATGCTTCAAGTACCATTATGGCTCCAACAGAAACTAAAGGCAGTATCCTATCTGTATTTAAACAAAAAGTAAAATTATTTGCTTCGCGTGATAATTTAAGTGAAATGTTATCTTATAGTAGTGTAGACCTAGAAAGTATTGGTGAAAGACCAACTGCTGTATTCATCGTTATTCAAGATGAAAAGAAAACATATCACTCATTAGTTACTATTCTATTAAAACAAATTTATGAAACTTTAATTTCAACTGCGCAAAAGCATGGTGGAAAACTACCTGTAAGAACTAACTTTATTCTTGATGAGTTTGCTAACATGCCACCATTAAAAGATGTAACAACTATGATTACTGCTGCTCGTTCAAGACGTATTAGATTTACTATGATTATTCAAAACTTTGCACAATTAGATGCTGTGTATGGTAAAGATGATGCTGAAACAATCCGTGGTAACTGTGGTAATATTATTTACTTAATTACAACAGAATTAAAAGCCCTAGAAGAAATTTCTAAAATGTGTGGTGAAGTAAAATCTAAGAAAGATGAAAAGACTGCTTCAACACCTTTAGTAACTGTCTCAGACTTACAAAGAATGAAACAATATGAAACAGTAATCCTACGTATGCGTAAACAACCATTTAAAACTAAATTAACTCCAGATTGGCAAATAGATTGGGGTAGAAAATATCCTTTAGCAAAGTACCCTAACAGACCAAAAAGAGAAGTTCATACTTTCGATATAAAAGAATTTGTTAAAAATCAAAAGAAAAAGAAATTATTAGAGATGATGAACGCTGCTGAGTCAGAAGCAAATGGTACTCTTCCGGAGCAAAAAGAAAAAATTGATCAATTCGATTATTCAGAGAAAAAGACATATCAAGGACGTTCATTTGGTTCATCCTCAACTTCTAATCCAATGATTGATTTTTCTTCTCCATTCTTAGAAAGAGAAAAAGAACCAGCCAAAAAACCATACGAGCCAGTCTTTGTACCAAGCGAAAGTAAGCCAAGTCCAGTTGCTGAGTTCACTCAAACACCTAGTGTAAAACCATTGGAAAAAGAGTCTTCATCTAAAGATGATGGTTTCAATTTCGATGTTGATGAATTAGTTAAAAAGATAGATGCTAAGATAGCAGAACTTGAAGAGGAAGAAAAGCGTAACAAAGCTCAAGAAGCATCTCATCAAGAAATTAAACCAACACCACCTATCGACAATGTTAAACCTTTAGAAACAACTCCTGTAGTTGAAAATAAAACAAATGTTAATAATTTAGAGTTATCAGATGATGAATCCGACGATGATTTCTTCGATGATTTCTTTGATAATTAATATAAGGAAGGAGCTTAAAATATGAATATTAAGTTTGATTTAGGTAAAAAAAATGGAAAAGTAAATGATATCAAAGCCGATGAACTAGATGAAAAATTTGATGATGAAGAAAAAGACATTGATGCTTCTGATGATTATGAGGAAGAGGATGATGATTCAGATACTTCATCAACTTCTAACAAAAAAGCTTCAACTTCAGTTATTAACAATGAGCTAAAAGGATTTTTAATAAAAATAGCAGTTATAATTATTGGTGGTATAATACTTTTATTTGTTGTCTTAGGTTTAGCTTCCCTTGGAGGAAAAACTTATAGTTATGAAAGAATAGAAGAAATAATGACTACCGCTGCAGAAAACTATTTTGCTGACTATCCAGAAAGTTTACCAAAGACAGAATTACAAGTAGTAGAAGTAGAAACCCTAACTTTAGTACAAAATGGTTATATGAAAGACTTATCTGAATACACTAAAAAAGGTGTATCTTGTACTGGAAAAGTTAGTGTTTCAAAATCAGGTAATGATTATGTTTATACACCAAACTTAAATTGTGGTGAAGACTATGCTAGTAAAACATTATCTAGTGCTATTCTTGAAGATTCTAAAGTGGTAACATCTGGTTATGGACTATACCAAATGAATGGTAACTATGTTTTCCGTGGAGAAAAAGTTAATAATTATGTTCAATTAGGTGAAACACTTTGGCGTGTAGTTAAAATGGATTCAAACCATAATATGTATTTAGTAACAAACGAATATGCTGGATACACAACTTCTTGGGATGATAGATATAATAAAGCTTTAGACTATGGAGCTGGTATAAATAATTATTCAGCAAGTCGTGTTAAAGAATATCTTGAAGAAATCTATAATGAAGAAAAAGAAGGATTAAGAACCTTTACTGCAGAAGACAAAACAAAATTATCCCTTCTTGATGTATGTACAGCAAAACGTGATGCAACAAGTAAAACTAATAATAACAGTATTGAATGTCAAACTACTGAGAAAGCTCAAAAGCTAGGTCTATTAACAGTATCAGACTATATTAATGCTAGTATCGATCCAGACTGTACAAGTGTAAGTAGCATTTCTTGTCAAAACTATAACTACTTAGCCATAAAATATAGTTGGTGGACATCAACTGCTGTTGCTAATACGTCAGCTTATGCTTACGTTGTTGGTAGTAATGGTGTCATAAGATCAACAAGATGCAGCGATTATAATAACGTAAGACCAGTTATCAAACTAAGTAGTCGTATCATGATTACTAATGGTGATGGAACTGAAAATAATCCATACGTTATAAAATAATAGGAATCTATAATTGTTATAGATTCTTTTTTTTCATCTAATATTATAGAGGTGAAAATATGACTATTGATATGATTGACTTCCTAGATATTTATAAAAATAAAACTATAAATATCATAGATATAAGAAGTAGATACATATATGAACTAAGTCACATTCCAAATGCAATCAATATCCCATATGATTATTTAATCTTAAATCCTCCTAAGTACTTAAACAAAAATGAAACATACTACTTATATTGTCAAGCTGGTTATACTAGTAAAAGTATTGCCAAAAAACTAAACTCATCAGGATATCAAACAATAAGCATCAATGGTGGTTACAATAGTTACAAATTAAACAGTAAAAGAAATTAAAAATAAGGATATTAGACACCTAATATCCTTTTGTATTGTAAAGATAAATTGTACTATCTAGACCAGTCAAATGTTTTGTATTATAATAGTAACAGAAGGTGGATAACTTGGACATAATAAATACATTTATTGAACATAGTACAGAAATTATCTCAAATGGTGGAATTCTTTTAGGTATGTTACTAATAGTATTAGAATCATTTATTCCCATCTTACCATTAAGTGTGTTTGTAGCTTTAAATACTCATACATTTGGACTTTTACCAGGAATACTAATGTCCTGGCTATCAACTTGTCTTGGCTGTTATATATCATATCTCATTTTTTACTATGTCTCAAACAACATAATTTATAAACATTTAAGTAAAAAAACTATGAAGAAAGTTGATAAGGCCATTGATAAATTTCAAAATATTTCTTTATCAAATCTAACAGTCATAATAACTTTGCCCTTTACCCCAGCATTTTTAATAAATATCTTAGCGGGAGTCTCTGGAATGCCTAAAAAGAAATTTCTTCTAGCTATCTTAATTGGTAAAATCTTCATGATAAGTTTTTGGGGTTATATTGGTAAAAGCCTAGTAGAAAGTATGACTGATATAACTACTATTATCATCATGTCTATTATGATTGTAATAGCTTATATACTATCCAAAATAATTGGTAAAAAAGCAAATATAGAATAGGAGAGTACTCATGGAATATATAATTATCATCTTATTAATAATAAATGTTATACTTACTATAATTTCTCTATTCAAAAATATTAACGAAAGTAATATAACTGAAAGATTAGGAAAACTAGAAGTAAGTATGATGAAAGAAATGGGAGACTTTAAATCAGATTTAAATCGCAACCTAACAAAAGATTTCACTTCCCTAAATGAACAACTAGAAAGAAGGCTAATTGCTATTAACGAGAGAGTAAATGAAAGACTAGATCAAAACTTTGAAAAAACTAATAAAACTTTTATGAATGTTATTGAACGTCTTTCTAAAATAGATGAAGCTCAAAAGAAAATAGAAAATCTTTCTACCGACATTGTTAGTCTCCAAAGTATTTTAACCGACAAAAAAACTCGTGGTATTTTTGGTGAAGTAAACTTAAAACATATTTTAACTAGTGTTTTTGGTGAAAAAAATGACAACATCTTTAGACTTCAATACACTTTAAGTACTGGTGTAATTGCTGACTCTGTTGTCTTTGCTCCTGAACCTCTTGGAACTATTGCTATTGACTCTAAATTTCCGTTAGAGCACTACCAACTAATGGTTGATAAAAAAATACCTGCTAATATTAGAGAAACTTATGAAAAACTCTTTAAACAAGACATGAAAAAGCATATTGATGCCATTAGTAATAAATACATAATTCCTGGTGAAACCGCCGATCAAGCGATACTTTTTTTACCAGCCGAAGCTATCTTTGCTGAAATAAATGCCTATCATCAAGATATAATTGACTATTCATACAAGAAAAAAGTTTGGATAACTAGCCCAACAACTTTAATTTCTACTTTAACAGTAGTCGAAATGATTATTAAAAACATGGAAAGAGATAAATATACCTCAATTATCCATGAAGAGTTAAATAAACTAGGCCTTGAGTTTGCTAGGTACAAAGAACGTTGGGATAAACTAGCACGAAGTATTCAAACTGTAAATAAAGATGTTGAAAATGTCTCTATTACCACAGATAAAATAACTAAAAAATTTGAAACTATTAATAGAGTAGAATTAAAAAATGAATCTTCCCCAAAAAAGGAGTTAGACTATAAAGAAGAGGAGGAATAATATGAATTCCAAAAATCCTTTAGAATCATTTTATGACGATTCATCTGAAAAAGAAGAAAATGACTTCTTCCAAGGAAGTGTCTTTGACTCTTTTGATATCGATGATCAAGACAATTCTGAAAATAAAATTAACAATAATATAAATATTGTTCCTTTAAACGAAACTACCGAACAAAAACAATCTTCATCTTCTATTCCTACCAAACAACCTAATAAGTTTCCATCAATTAATAATTTTCAAAGAAAAAATTTGGTGATGACTTTTGTTGGTTTCAAATATGAAACATTCTGTAAAAAGAACTTTAGTACTGAAGCTCTTATCCTTGCTGAGTACTATTTATTTTATCGTCGTATGAATATTTTGGCTTTAATAATACTTCTTTTAAGAACAGCTGTTTTTATTTTTATTAATCCTTTGTTATCGTTTATTTTTAATATTATTTTAGCATTTACTTTTAATAAGCTTTATTTAAACTACGCTAAATATAAAGTAGATAAATTAATTAGTAGCAATCAAGATATTCCTTATGAAAAATTAAGAGAATTAGTCCTAAATGCCGGTGAAGTAAAACCATCATCTGCCATAAGTGCCTTTATTATAAATGCTTTAGTTTCTCTAGTTGCCTTAATTATTATAAGTGCTGCTGATGTAACAAACGGACCATTTTCTAATTTTAATATTTTTGCTTTACTAGGAAAAAATCCTAAGTTTGATGGCCAGATTCAATATGAAGAAAATGTAAATATCAATAAATATTATGAGATAGTCATGCCTGAAGACATTAAAAATGAGCATTCTAATAATACAATTGGTGGCATAAAGACCAATCCTGATTCTACTTTTAGTAATTGTAGTTATAAATTCAATGTCTTAAAAAACTATACCGATGCCAAAGATTTGGCTAATCAAATGTCTAAATACTATAACACTAGTAAACCGCAAGAACTCCAAATAAATAGTATCACTTGGTACTACATAAAATATGAAAGCAACGAAACAGTAAACGTCTATTTAACTTCCCGTAACAAGAGAGTTTATATGTACGAATTTACTAGTGAAAAAGATTCTAATTTAACTACTTGTGATAGTTACAATGAAAGTATAATCAATTCTATATTTTACAATTAAAGCACTTCTTCGTGCTTTTTTCATGCGTAAAAAAATCTAATCTAGCATAAATTTTATTATGATAACAAAAATAATGATCATGTTAATAGCCGCTCTTTTTATGATAATTGGCCTAACATATATAATTATATACATTAATTTATTTGCATTTGGTTATACTATAAAAGAATACTTAAGTTTTATACTAAACCAACCCAGCTGCTGGCTTTATATAATTGGTTTATTAACCGAAATAATAATTGTTTATACTTGGAAAGGAAAAAGAAAATGAATTATATATATGACATATTATTAAATTTTAATGATCCTGAGAATTATTTTGAATTTTACGAATGGAAAGAAGATGATTGCTTTGAAAACATCAAAAGAATACCTTTAATAAGAATTTCTAAAGAAACAATGCAGAATTTCCTATCTTGTAAAATAAAGGTATCTTCTGAACTTTTAAATTTCTTAAAAGGAAATACCATTTCTTATAAAAATAAAAAAGATATAAAATATGGTTGTCTATTCTGTGATTTAAATAAAGTAATTGCCTTAGAATTCAATAGTAAAGGCCTCGTAATAGGGAAGAGTACTTTATTATTAGATGAGGAAGAAGATGTAATTGATGAAACTACTTTATTAGATGAAGAAGAAGTAGAATATGAAGTACTGGAAACATATCAAGACACACTCTTTTTAACCAGAGATGAACTTTTTAAAAGAAACTATCTTTTAAAAGAACTTGAATCTCTAAACGATAGTAAGGACTATGATAAATTCAATTACTTATATGAAGAGGTTTTTTCTAAAGATAATTTATCTTTTCCTGAAAGATTAAATAGATTTATAAGTGAAATAAAAGACAATTATAGTAATAATTTTAATGAATTATTTGAAATTATTAGATTAACATACACAAAAAAATAGATTACCTATTAGTAATCTATTTTCATTGCCTTTTTAACTTTTTTCATTTGTTCTTCAGCTTTCTTTTTAGCAGCTTCTGTTCCTTCTTTAAGTATTTTATCAACTAACTCCGGATTATCATCATAATATTTTCTTTTTTCCTTTATTGGTTTTAAAAATTCATTCATAGCCGCAATAAGTTCTCTCTTACATTGAACACAACCCCTAGAACCAGCCTTACATTCTTTACAAATATTATTAATATTTTCTTCTTTATTAACTAATTTATGATAGTAATAAACCATACATACATCAGGATTAGCTGGATCATCTTTTTTTATCTTACTTGGATCAGTAACAGCACTCATAATCTTTTTTGTAATTGTTTCTTCATCATCAACTAAATAAATAGCATTACCTAAACTTTTACCCATCTTATCATTACCATCAAGTCCTTTAACTCTAGTAGTATTACTCAATACTTGTTCTGGCTCTTTTAATACTTCACCATAGATTGAATTAAACTTTCTTACTATTTCACGACATTGTTCTATTAAAGGTAATTGGTCATCTCCAACAGGAACTTTTTCTCCATCAAAAGCTGTGATATCAGCAGCCTGTGAAACAGGGTAACCTAAAAATCCATATGTAATAGATTCTCCATCGTTTCCAAAAAGTTCTTTCTTCTGAGCAATTTCTGTTTTAACAGTAGGGTTCCTTTCAAGTCTTGCAACTGTTACTAAATTTGAATAAAAAACTGTAAGTTCAGCAATTTCTGGTATCTTAGACTGAATAAAAATATGTACCTTATCAGGATCAATTCCAATAGATAATAAATCTTTAGTAATCTCATAAACATTAGTTCTTACTTTATCAGGATTATTAAAATTATCAGTTAAAGCTTGAACATCAGCAATCTCTAAATAAAAGTCATAATCATTTTGTAACTTAACATAGTTTTGTCCAGCTCCAAAATAATGTCCTAAATGTAAATTGCCGGTAGGACGTAATCCGGTTAAAATTGTTTGCATATATTTACCTCATTTCTTTCTCTTATTTTATTTTTTTTACTCTAATTAAAGCACCATCGCTTAACATAAATAAACATCTAATCAACTCCTAAAATAAAAAGACTCCATCCTAATATAGGACAAGAGTCTTGTGCCACCTAACATAGTTCGTATACTATCATATACGTTCAACTTATAACGGAAGAATACCCGATCCTTTATACTATAATTTCCAAAGGACACTCGTTAGTCCATTCAATATTCCGCCATTACAATTTTCCACCTAACAATTGCTCTCTCTAAATGCAAAGAATATTTACTAATCTAACTCATTGCTTTAATAACTAAATTGATTCTATCACAACCATTTATAAAAGTCAAATTTCTCTTTTTAATGGTTCACTATCAATAAATTCCCTAACAAAAAGGTTGTCTAAAAAATAAATATAAGATATAATATTAGAAGTTGGAGGGATATATATGGCAAAAGAAACAAAAACAAAAGAAATTAAAGAAGAAACAAAGAAAAATGTTCATACTGTACCAGTTAAAATAGAAGGAGAAGAATGGAACAAAGCTCTAGATCAAGCTTTTGCAAAAAAACAAAAAGAAGTAAAAGTTGATGGCTTCCGTCCAGGAAAAGTACCAAGAGATATTTTTGAAAAACATTTTGGTAAAGAATCATTATTTATAGAAGCTGCTAATTTATTATTACAAGTTGCTTATGTAAAAGCAATGGAAGAATCAAAATTAATACCAGTTGTACAACCTTCTGTAGATTTTAAAAATGTTGATGAAAATGGTATAGAATTTGAATTTAAAATTATTACTAAACCAAGTGTAAAGGTTAAAAAGTATAAAGGTCTAAATATTAAACCTGAAAAAGTTGAAGTAACAGATGAAGAAGTAAATCATGAACTTGGTCATTTATTAGAAAGATATACTGAATTAGTAACTAAAGAAGATGGAACTGTTGAAAACGGTGATGTTGCTGTTATCGATTTTGAAGGTTTCAAAGATGGTGTAGCTTTCGATGGTGGTAAAGGAGAAAACTATTCTCTAGAAATAGGCTCTCATACATTTATTCCTGGCTTTGAAGAACAAGTTGCTGGTATGAAAGTAGGAGAAGAAAAAGATATTGAATTAACTTTCCCAGAAGATTATGGTGCTAAAGACTTAGCTGGTCAAAAAGTAGTATTCAAAGTTAAAGTTAATGAAATTAAAACAAAAGAAAATAGAGAATTAGATGAAGAATTCTTCGAGGATTTAGCTATGGAAGGTGTAAATTCTGAAGAAACTTTAAAAGAAGAAATTAAAAAGTCAATCGCTGCTCAAAAAGAAGTAGATGTTGAAAATAATTATATTGATAAAATTTTAGAAGAAGTTGCTAAAAATGTTGAAGTAGACATCCCAGAAGAAATGGTTGAAGAAGAAGTAGATAGATTAATTCATAGATTTGAAGAACAAATGAAAATGCAAGGAATTTCTCTAGATTTATATTATCAATTCACTAATTCAACAGAAAAAGATTTAAGAGATCACATGGAAAAAGAAGCTTATGCTAACGTATTATACCGTTTAATGTTAGAAGAAATCATGAATCTAGAAAAAATCGAAGTATCTGAAGAAGAAGCTGATAAAGAGGCTGATGAATTAGCTAAGAAATATCAAATGGAAAAAGAAGAATTCTTAAAACAATTTGGTGGCTTAGATATGATTCAATACGACTTAGAAATGCGTAAAACAATAGATTTATTAAAAGAATTAAATAAATAAAAGGTGATTCTCAATCACTTTTTATTTTCTTTTAGGAGAATAATCTTAATTTATGTAAAATAATGCAAAATTGCTTTGAAAAAAACAAAAATTCATATATAATAAAAAGCAGTATTAAAAATTTGGAGGTGAATATCCTTGAAAAGTGAGAAGCTACGAGTTTTAATTATTAATGATATGGTCATCTTTCCAAATAACGAAGTTAGAATTGAATATGACAAAAATATTGATAAACATATGCATGAAACTTTTGATTGTGATGATGAACTTATCTTAATTGTAAATCCTCTTAATGAGGAATCTCTAGATATCACCTCATTACCAAATTATGGAGTATTGGGACGCATAAAGTTAAAATTAAATGTTCCAAATGGTAAAACAAGGGTAGTACTTGAAGGTCTAGATAGGGTTGAAATAACAAACTATACTTTTGAAAATAACAATTATGAAGCCGATTATAATCATGTAGACATAAAAGAAAATAAAGATAGTGAAAAATATTCACGTATCTTAATAAAACACTTAGAACGCTATATTAATAAAGTTCCCTATATTGGAAATGCAATCATGAGCCAATTAAATAATGTCTCTGGACTTGATGAACTATGTGATTTAATTGCCTCATTTCTAACTATAGATTATCATAAAAAGAAAAAATACATCACGATAATAGATCCAATCGAAAGATGTAAACTTTTAATTGAAGATATGAATGAGGATCTTCAATTAGTTGCTCTAGAACAAAAAATTGAATCGGAAGTAGAAAAAGAATTAAATGAAACCCAAAAAGAATATTTCTTAAGAGAAAAAATCAAAGCTATGCAACGCGAACTAGGGGAGACAAATAGTAAAGATGATGAAGTAGTTCGCTTAAGAAAAAAAGTTGCTAAATTAAAGTGTAACGCCAAAGTAAAAGAAAAAATAAATCGTGAACTTGCTAGGTATGAAGCCATAAATAGTAATTCTCCTGAATTAGGTATGATTAGAGAGTATTTAGATTGGTTATTAAATCTCCCATGGAATAACTATACTAAGGATAATGAAGATTTAAGTAAAGTAAAAGCTATTTTGGATAGTTCCCATTATGCCCTAGATGAAGTCAAAACACGTATCATAGAATACTTAGCAGTCAAGCAAAATACCAAAAACTCTAGAAGTCCCATTCTTTGTCTAGTTGGTCCACCAGGAGTTGGAAAAACTTCTCTTGCTATAAGCATTGCAAACAGCTTAAATCGCAAAGTAACAAAAATAAGTGTTGGTGGTATCAACGATGAAGCAGAAATAATCGGCCATAGAAGAACTTATATCGGTGCTAATCCTGGTCGTATCATACAAGGAATCAGAAGAGCTGGAACCTCTAATCCTGTCTTTATAATTGATGAAATTGATAAAATGACAAAAGATATTAAAGGTGACCCTGCTAGTAGTTTACTAGAAGTACTAGATCCTGAACAAAACAATAAATTTTCCGATCATTATATAGAAGAAGACTTTGATCTTTCTAAAGTGTTCTTTATCGCAACTGCAAATTACATTGAACAAATTCCTTATGAATTAAGAGACCGTTTAGAAATAATTAACTTATCGAGCTATACAGAATATGAAAAGTTAGATATTGCCAAAAGACACTTAGTACCAAAAGAATTAGAAGAACATGGTCTAACTCCTTTACAAATTCAAATAACAGATGAAGCACTTATGGTCATGATTAGAAATTATACTAAAGAAGCTGGAGTCCGTGAATTAGAAAGAGTAATTGCCACTCTTCTTAGAAAAATTGTCAAAGAAATATTATTAGAAAAAAATACTATTTTCTATAAAATAGATGAAAATAATCTCGAAAATTACTTAGGAAAGAAAAAGTATTTCTATACTGAAAATGCTAACAAAAATGAAATTGGTGTTGTCAATGGTATGGCCTATACTGTTTTTGGTGGCGATATTTTGCCAATAGAAGCAAATATCTTTAAGGGAAAAGGCGACCTAATCCTAACAGGATCACTTGGTGAAGTTATGCAAGAATCCTGCCAAATCGCTCTGAGCTATATAAAAGCCAATAAGGACGAATTTGGAATAGATAGTAAGCTTCTAGAAGAAAATAATATTCATATTCACTTTCCAGAAGGTGCCGTTTCTAAAGATGGACCTTCCGCTGGTATCGCTATAACAAGTGCTCTAATTAGTGTTTTTACTAAAAAGACCGTTAATTTTAGTATTGCCATGACTGGTGAAATAACACTTCATGGACGAGTCCTTGCTATTGGCGGCTTAAAAGAAAAAGTAATCGGTGCCCATCGTGCCGGTATCAAAACAGTCTATCTACCGGTTGAAAATGAAAAAGATATAGAAGAAATTCCTCTGGATATAAGAAACGATATTAAATTTCACTATGTAAGTAATTACAGTGAAATATATAATGAAATCTTTAATAAGTAAAAACTAAAGAAGAATATTAATTCTTCTTTTTTCATAGGATGATTTAGGAGGATAATATGAAAAAGATAATAACTTTGAAAAAGAATATAGAATTCCCATCAATGATTGGCGAAATAACCGCCATTTCCCTAGATCATACTTTGAAATTTGTAGATGAAAGCAACATTACTGGTGAGTTTAAAGTAAGTGGAAATTACAAACTGACTGAAGCCTCACGTCTAGAAGAAAAATTTGATTATACAATTCCTGTTGAAATAGCCTTAACAGAAAAACTAGATTTAAGTACAGCTAAAATAAGTATTTCGGATTTTTATTATGAAATAGAAAACGATGAAACAATGATTTGTAACATTGAAGTAAAAATAGAGGGAGTAGAAGTTATAGATATCAAGGAAGAAACAGAAACTTCAACTATTGAACATCCAAGTATTGAACCAAAGCTCAAAGATATTGAATCAAGTAGAGAAGAAAAAGAGCGAAATACTAAGCCGGATACAAGGGAGTGTGATGCTGATTTGACATTAGATACTACTGATATTGAGCCAATAAAGGAAACAAAAGAAGAAAAGGAAGAAGTAGAAACTTCCAAAGAGGAAAAAAGTGTAGGATCTCTTTTTACATCTCTCGATAGTAGTGAAGAGACCTTCTCAACATATTCAATTTATATACTTCGCCAAGAAGAAACAGTTCAGTCTTTGATTGAAAAATATCATGTTACAAAAGAAGAATTAGAAAATTATAATGATTTATCTAATTTAACAATTGGCAGTAAAATAATTATTCCAAATACTACAAATGACTAGTTTAAAGGACTTACTAAAAAAGTACGATTTAACAATAGAAAATGTTAAATACTTAAAAAGTGCCAAAATAATAGACACTAAGAAAGGTAAGTATGTCATAAAAATAAAGACCAGTAGTAATCATCAAATCTATGACTACTTATTAAACCGCAACTTTGAAAATGTTTTGTTACCTATTAATAATTCTACTGACACCTACGAAATATATCCATATATAGAAAGTGAAAATATTAGTAATGAAGATAAAGCTCAAAATCTAATTTATACTTTGAGTCTTCTTCATAATTATACAACTATATATGAAAATCTAAATTTAGACACAGTTAAAGAAATTTATGAAACTACTCAAAAGGAATTAGAAAATCTAGACTATTACTACCATGACTTGCAAGATTATATCGAAAATAAAGTCTTCATGGCTCCAGAAGAGTATTTATTAATAAGAAACATTTCTAATGTTTATAATGCCATAACATATTCAAAGAATTCTCTTGAAAAATGGTATCAAGAAAAAACAAAGCAAACAACAGAGCGTCAAGTATTATTACATAATAATTTATCATTGGATCACTTTCTTATATCTAAAGACAATGCCTTTTTAATAAACTGGAATAAATCAACACGTGGGTATCCTATTTATGATTTAGTTGGTCTATTTAAAAGTTCTTATAAAGATATTGAATTTGAAAACTTATATAAGTATTATCAAAAAAAATATAAGTATACAACAGATGAAGAATTATTATTTAATGTCCTAATTGCTAAACCGTGGAAGATAGAATTTTCTAATAATCATTATGACAATACTATAATTGTAAACGATTTAATAGAGTACATAGTAAAGGGCAGTTTACTCGTATCAAAAAAACACGAAAAAGACCAAGAAGCAGAGTAACAAGAATTCAAAAAGTAAAATAACAACATTAAGTCTTGTCGTAATAAAAAGTAAAAGTAACATCTGATAGAACAATATAATAAATACCACAATCATTCCAATCAAATATAATATATTACTTTTTCTTTTTTGTTTACATGCATAGCAATTACAAAAGAATGGATGTTTATTTTTCATACTTTTCACCTATAGTAATTTATGACAATAAAAATAAATAGTGCAAGTATCATAACTGGTTGACAAAAAATAAATAAATGTTATAATTATAATTGATAATGATTATCAATAAGGAAAGATTATGAAAAAGAGAAACACTAAACAAAAACAAATAATTTTAGAAACTTTGCGTAAAGACAAGACTCATCCAACTATTACGGAAATTTATGAAAAAGTATCTAAAAAACAAAAAAATATTGGTAAAGCTACTGTATATCGTAATGTTAATGACTTAGTAGATAATGATCAAGTTAAAAAAATAGTCGATGAAGAAGGAAATTTTCACTACGATGGTAACGAAAAAGAGCATATTCATTTAATTTGTAAGAATTGTAAAAAAATAATTGATATTTTTGATACCAATCAAGCTGAATTTATCGAAACTGTTGCTAAAGAAAATTCTATTTTAATAGAATCTGCTAATATAACATTTGAAGGTTTTTGTTCAGAATGTAAAAAATTATTATCAAAATAGGAGAAAGTAGAGGTAATACAATGGAACTAAAAGGAAGTAAAACAGAAAAAAATTTAATGACTGCATTTGCGGGAGAAAGTCAAGCAAGAAACAAATATACATATTATGCTAGTAAAGCAAAAAAAGACGGCTATGAGCAATTAGCTGCCATCTTTGAAGAAACTGCCAACAATGAAAAAGAGCATGCTAAATTATGGTTTAAAGAATTACACAATGGAGCTATTCCATCAACCGAAGAGAATTTAAAAGATGCTGCATCTGGTGAGAATTATGAATGGACTGAAATGTACAAGGAATTTGCTGAAACAGCTAGAGAAGAAGGCTTCACTAGATTAGCATTCCTATTTGAAAAAGTTGGAGAAATCGAAAAAGAACATGAAAAAAGATATTTAACACTTTTAAAGAATATCAAAGATGAAAGAGTTTTCAAAAAAGAAGGAACAAAGATTTGGGTATGTAGAAATTGCGGTTACGTATATGAAGGTACCGAAGCTTTAGCCGTATGCCCAGTTTGTGCTCATCCACAAAGTTTTATGGAAGTAAAAGCTGACAATTATGAATAAGTCCTTTGGACTTTTTTCTTTGCAAGTTTTTTTGTGAGAAGTAGTTCAAAAAGAAATATATAATTTTGCATTGACAAACATCTGTTCGTGATATATTATAGTAAGTCAAGAAGCAAATATTATAAATAATGGTTACAACTATACAAGGTATAACCAAAACTATAGACTGTGATTAACATAGTTAAAACTTATGAAAAAATAAAAAACATTCTATCTGTAAGTTAAAAAAATTAATTCGTATCATCATTTGGCTGAATTTCAAATGCCCACTTTTTCTTTTAAAAAGCAATTTCTGTTTCTATGTGTTCATCAAATATCGCAATAAATAAAAATATAATTCCAGCAATCAAGACTAGCACTGCCCCAATAAAATTAATAGTCTCAAAAAAGATTTTACTATCACTATCATATTTAGTAAGACCCTTATATGATTTATAACTAGACTGAAAAAAGTAATAATAAATAACACAAGCCACTGAAAATATAAAAATCAAAGCACCACGATACTTACTTTTTGCTCTCATATCGTTAAATAGAAAGTATTTTGCTTCTTCATTATTCGCCCAATAAGAAGTAATAATTAAAACCAAATAAACAATCCAAATATAATTCTCAATCTTTATTTCCCTTAATATTCCCTCTTTATTTTCCATATTAAAATATATTCTAATTTGTTTAATAATATAATTTTATAGGTGGTAAAATGAGTTTAATACCAGATGTTTCTCCTAAAGCCTTTTCAGCCAGTGCTGTTATTGTGGGCTATTTATTAATAGATGATTTAACAGCTAATGAACAAAATGCTTTAGGAAACTGGTTAATGCTAACAGCTCAAGTCCTTTGTACAAACGCTTTTTATAAACAAGTTCAGCAAGAAAGACAATCACAAAAAAAGACTCCCCCTAACAATAGTTCTGAAGTGGAAATACTCGAGAAAATGTTAAGAGCACTAGAAAAAGAAATAAATAATCTAAAATCAAATATTTGAAAGGGAATCCGCCTCGACTGTGATTTTACTTTGAAAATAAAAGAAACATAGTGTACCGGCTAAAACTAAAACACTACCCAAAACTCTAACAGCGTATGCCTCATCATAATTGTGTTTTTCTAAATCTTTATAATTACGTTTTAAAAAGTATATATAAATAATGATGTTTATGATTATAATTACTCTAAATATCTTCATCGCTTTTTTATTAGCTTCTGCATCTTTTTGAACTATAGACTTTTTAATTAGTTCATTTCCATAAATATTAACAAAAGCAATAATTATGTAAATACCCCAAATATAGTTTTCCAGAGTTAATTCTTTTATTTTTTCTCCATTATTATTCATAATAAAATATATGATAAATAAGTAATTTAATATATCTAGAAAATATGTTATAATTTACTAGGAAATTGAGGTGATAACTATGAAAACACATGAACTACTTGCACCAGCAGGAAATATGGAATGTTTAAAGCAAGCTGTCTATAATGGAGCAGATGCTGTATACTTAGGCTGTAAAAATTTTGGCGCTAGAAAATTTGCTAGTAACTTTACCAATGATGAAATAATAGAAGCTTTAAAATTATGTCATTTTTTTGGAGTAAAAGTTTATGCCACCATGAATACCCTAGTAAAAGATAGTGAAGTTTCTAGCTTTTTAGAACAAATAGAATTTTTATATAAAAGTGGAATAGATGCCGTTTTAATTCAAGATTTTGGAATGCTTTGTCTCATCAGAGAAAAATATCCCGATTTAGAAGTTCATGCTTCAACTCAAGCAAATACCTCTTCAAAAGCAACCGCTAAATTATTTTATGATCTTGGTGTGAAAAGAGTCGTTTTTTCCCGTGAAATGTCTTTAGAAGAAATAAACGCCATAGATGTTCCTATCGAAAAAGAAATTTTTGTTCATGGAGCCCTTTGTATTTGCTATTCAGGCTGCTGTCTAATGAGTAGTCAAATGGGCGGACGCTCTGGAAATAGGGGAGAATGTGCTGGTAGTTGTCGTCTTCCGTATAGTCTTAAACATAGTGGAAAAATCATTCTAAGTGACAAGTATTTATTAAGTACCAAAGAATTAAATAGTTCCAAGAATTTCGAAAAACTCCTAGAAAGCAATATTGACTGCTTTAAGATAGAGGGTAGAATGAAAAGTCCCGAATACGTAGGATTTATCACTAGATATTATCGTAATCTGATCGATAATTATAATAAGGTAGACATTCAAACTGAAAATAACAAGTTAAAAACACTATTTAATAGAGGCTTCACATCTGGACATTTATTTAATTGTGACACTAATAGTTTAATGAACCAAAACACTCCCAATCATATTGGCTTAGAAATTGGTAAGGTTATAGAGATCACTAAAGACAAAATAAAAATAAAATTAACAAAGCCATTAAATCAGCAAGATGGAATTCGGTTTCTAGAATCTAATAAGGGCTTAATAGTAAATTACCTTTATGATAAAAAGATGAAACTAGTAAACTACGCTACTGATATTTGTTACATAGATAATAAGATTGGCTTAACAGAATGCGATTCGGTTTGTAAAACTATCGATTATAAATTAAATCTCGAATTAAAAAAACTGCCCATACGAAAAGTTCCAATCAAAGTGTCAGTAAAAGCCCTATTGAATGAAAAATTACAAATAGAAGTATCTGACTACAAAAATGAAATAAAAGTTGAAGGAAACGTTGTGGCTGCAGCTAAAAATCAACCAATCTCCAAGGAAAGAATAGCAACTCAAGTACTGAAATTGGGCAATACTAACTTTATCTGTTCAGAAATATTTGTAGAATGCAGTGATAACATATTTCTATCAATTCAAGAAATAAATGAAGTTAGACGTGAAGCCTTAGAAAAATTAAAAAATATTCGCGAATTATCAACGAAAAAATTAAATGTCAAAGAGCCGATTTTCAAAGCTTTAGGTATAAAACAAACATCAGAAATTTCTGTAACCGTTTTTAATGAAGAACAATTATTAGCGTGTAAAAGTCTTAAAGTAAATTGTATATATACCCCAAATCATACTTTATATTTGAAATACAAAAATGATGGTAATGTTTACTATAAGTTGCCGAGATGTTCACGAATTATTGATAAACAAGTTGAAAATAACAGTCTAACTTCTGACTACTTTACATTTAATAATACCAAGCAAAATATAATCGGAGATTATGGCTTAAATGTATATAATATATACACAGCTTACTATTTACATCGACTAGGTTTGAATAAAATAACTTTATCAGTCGAATTAACTGAACAGGAAATGATAAATTTTCTTGCAGATTTTTATCAAAAATTCAATTTCTATCCAAATGTTGAAGTACTTAATTATGGCCTAATTGAAAATATGATAATAAAAGGAAATATCTTAAATTTAGAAACAAATGATTACAATTATGAGTTACTTGACTTAAAAAATCGTAGTTTTAAAACTTACTATGATAACAAAAACACTCATGTTCTAAATTACAAAACAAAAGAAGAAATAACAGATAAAAAACTTTTGAATCAAGTTTCCCTAAGATTCGATTTTTACAACGAATCTCCATCTGTGATAAAAGATATATTGACAAAATATTTAAGCTAGTTCTATCAATGAAATTTCACTATTATAAAAACAATAAAAAATCTATGTAAAAAAATTTCTAAGTATGATAAAATAAATATAGATAGGAGTGATTTAATGAAAGAAAACAAAATAGCACCTAAGAACTACATAATAATTGCATTAATCTTTGCTGCTACTATTAGCTTAACATTGTATCTATGTAATTGTTACAGTGTTTATAATGAAGGTAAAAAGGAAATCCCTGTAATAAGAGGTGTCATCTCTGAGATAACAACTGAAGATTTTGACCATTACATACTGGAAAATCAATCGGCTTTGGTGTATATCTGTACAGCAAGTGATATGAATTGTCGCAATTTTGAAAAAGATTTCATCAAGTTCATCAAAAGAGACAATCTTCAAGATGAGATAATATACTTAAATGTAAGTAATCTAGATGCAGATAAATTTGTAGAAGACTTCAATAAAAAATATAACTATAGAATTCCGTTAACCAAAAATTATCCAGCCTTAATAATGTTTGAAAACGGCAAAATTTGCGGAATCCTACAGGGAAAATCTGACAAAAAAATAACAATTTCAAGAACAAAACAATTTATAGAAATGAATAAAATAGGAGAGTAATCTCCTTTTAGTTAGGAGTAAATATGAATAACATAGTACTATTTGAACCAGAAATACCTCAAAATACTGGTAACATTATGAGAACTTGTGTAGCAACAAATACTAAATTACATTTGATAAAGCCCCTTGGCTTTGTTTTAGATGATGCACATTTAAAAAGGTCCGGTGTAAATTATATTGACAAACTAGAATATGAAGTGTATGAAAACTTTGAGGATTTTAAATCGAAAAACAAAGGTATATATTATTACTTTACAAGATACGGCAGAAAGCCTCATACTAGTTTTGATTACAGTAATAAAGAAAAAGACAATTTATATTTTATTTTTGGTAAAGAATCAACTGGTATCCCAAAAGAAATATTGAAAAATGATTTAGAACATTGTATGAGGATTCCCATGACTGATAAAGTTAGAGCCCTAAATGTTTCCAATAGTGTAGCCATCGTAATATATGAAGCTCTACGCCAACAAGATTACAATGACTTGTTAAGAGAAGAACCACATAAGGGTGCCGATTATCTGGAACAGGAATAATGTAGGTAAAGTAATATGAATCGTAAAGAAGAAATAGAAAGAAGTATCATCACTAAATATAGAAAACAAATTTGGCGTCCATTTATGAAAGCCATTCGTGATTATGAATTAATTCAGGAAGGCGATAAAATAGCCGTTTGTATTTCTGGTGGAAAAGATTCCAACATAATGGCAAAGTGCTTAGAAGAGTTACAGAAGCATGGTAAAGTAAAGTTTGAATTAGTATATCTTGTAATGGATCCTGGTTATAATGAGTTGAACAGAAATAAAATAATTGAAAACGCAAAAACACTTGGCATACCCATATCTATATATAATTCTAATATTTTTGAAGTTGCCGACAAACTGGCCAATAATTCACCATGTTATTTATGTGCCAGAATGCGAAGAGGTTTCTTATATGCGAGAGCACAAGAGTTAGGCTGCAATAAAATTGCCCTAGGCCATCATTTTGATGATGTAATCGAAACAATTTTGCTATCTATTATATATGGTGGTGAATATAAAGGTATGATGCCAAAATTAAAAAGTACTAATTTCGAAAACATGGAATTAATAAGACCTTTATATCTAGTTAGAGAAGAAAGTATAATAAGTTGGACAAAATACAATAATCTAGAATTTATAAATTGTGCCTGCAAAATGACCGAAAAAGAATCAAAGAAAGATTCTAAACGCTTGGAAATTAAATTGCTAATCAAAGAACTTGAAAAGAAAAATAAAAACATTCCTTACAACATCTTTAAATCATCAGAAAATGTAAACATAGATACAGTTCTAGCAACAAAAACAGAAAATGAGAAAATTAGTTTTCTAGAGCGTTATTAAAAAAATGTATAAAAAAGCTCCTTTTCTATCACTATAGAATAGAAAGGAGTTTTTTATGTCAAAATACAAAGTAGAAATAACAGGTATAAATACCAATGATATTGAAGTTTTAAGTAATGACGAAATGGTTGAATTATTTAAAAAATACCAAGAAGGAGACCTATTTGCCAGAGATTTATTAGTTCAAGGAAATTTAAAATTAGTTTTATCAATTTTAAAAACGTATAGTAATCGCTCTGATAATATGGATGATTTGTTTCAAATTGGTTGTATTGGGCTATTAAAGGCTATAGATAATTTTGATCTATCTCATCAAGTAAAGTTTTCAACTTACGCTGTACCTATGATTTTAGGAGAAGTAAGAAGATATATTAGAGATAATAATTCTATCAGAGTAAGTAGATCACTAAAGGATATTGCTTATAAAACTTTGAGATTAAAAGAAAGTTACATACAGGATAAGGGAGAAGAACCATCTCTGGAATATATTGCTAAAGAGTTGAATGTTTCAGAAGGTGAAATAATTAGTGCTCTTGATTCGTTAAAAGATCCGATTAGTATGTTTGAACCTGTATATAATGACGGTGGCGACACTATTTATCTATGTGATCAAATTGAGGATAAAAGGGAAATAAACAGAGATTTTTCAAGTCATGTTGCTATAGAGGAGGCCATGAGTACTTTGAAAGAAAGAGAACGTCAGATTCTTGATAAAAGATTCATAATTGGAAAAACTCAAATGGAAATTGCCGATGAAATAGGAATTAGCCAAGCACAAGTTTCAAGGTTAGAAAAACGTGCAATAAAACAATTGAAAAAAGTTTTAAAGTAATTCATATAATGTAAAGAAAAATAATATACTTGAATAAGTAGGTGGTCATCATGCGTTTATCTGATTTGCAAACTAAAAGTATTGTCTGCGTAAATGATGGAAAAAATATTGGAAATATTATTGATGCAAATGTAACATCAGATGGAACGATTGAATCATTAGTAATAGAAGCAAACAAGACCTTTTTCTCTCTAAATAGAGAAAGTGATACAGAAATTAATTGGAAAGACATAACTAAAATAGGGGAAGATGTTATTTTAGTAAAGATTAGTTATCATGAATAAATCAAAAACACTCATTTTAATAATCTTGCTAACTACTATTTTCTCCCTTTTTTTATTGTCTGTTCTTGGAAAAAGATTAAGTCCCATATTAGCAAGATATGTAAACGTAGAAGCCAAAAGATTTGCCAGTAATATAATAAATTCTACCGTAAATGACATTTTAGCAGAAGGAATAAGTGAAGATTTATTTACATTGAACAGATCTGAAAATAAAGTTGAAATATTAGATTACAATACCAAGCAAGTTAACTTACTTCTATCTAAAATAAACAAAAACATCCATCAAAAATTAACCAATTTAGAGGACGGTAACATAAGACAAATGCCTATATCAGAAGGTTTTAAAATGGAAAAAATTACCAAAAATGGCATAGTTTGTCGTGTCCCAATGGGTTCACTAAGAAAAAACTCGCTATTTATAAATGTTGGACCTTCAATACCTATAAAAATGTCTTTTATTGGACAGGTAGAATCAAGTTTAAAAACAACAATAAAAGAATATGGAATTAATTACCTAGCTATTGAAATAAGTGTACATGTTTCAGTTGAAGAACAAGTTGTCATGCCGACTATGTCTAAAAAAGAAAAATTAAACATTGAGGCTCCGCTAACAGTTAAAATAATTCAAGGAGAGATACCAAGCTATTATTTTTCATCACTTGAAAAAAATTCCAATTTAAATACCTACCCAACCAGTTAAATATAAAATTTTAATTATATATTATCAATACATGATATAATGATAGAGAGGTGTAATATGAAAAAAGTGGAAATAAATGGTAAAACATATGAAATATTGGAAAATATTGGAAATTGTCTAAACGCAGAAGAACTAAAAGAAAAAATTACAGATTATTTTGATAATTTTGACTATATTTTTGGCGATTTTTCGTACGATAAAGTAAGATTAAAAGGCTACAATGATTCAACAAATAAAAAAGCTAATAAAATAAATAATATAAAAGGGTTAGAAGATTACAAAAAAAACTATTGCAGTTATGGCGCTAAAACTTTCCTTTTAAAAAAAGTTAGTTAAAATGCTTGTAATTGTGTAGAATTATGATAAAATATACTATATAAGAATAATATGGGAGGCTATTGTATATGCAAGAAGAAAGAGAAAACGAAAAGAAAGTAATGTCAATTGTTTCAAATGATGGCGCTATTGAAAATGTAGAGGTAATATTGGCTTTTGAATTCAAAGATACTAATAAGGAATACGTTGTTTATACAAAAAATGAAAAAGATGAAAATGGTAACATAACAGTATATGTATCTAACATTGATCGTTCAGGAGAAGAGCCAAAATTGTTAGGTGTTGAAAACGAAAACGAGTGGAATAAAATAAAAGATGTTTTGAGAGAACTATCTAAATCTGAATAGGAGGGCTTAAGATGTCTATATTAAACACTGCAGAGTTTTCAATTTTTGGTATTGAACTATCAAAAAAGGAAGCAGACTCTAAAAAAATAAAATTGAAGCAAGAATCATACGCAAACGTTCAAAAAAAGTATGATGATTTTTGCTTAGCACAAAACCACTCTGAAAAAATTATGCCGCCAATTCCAGAAACACAGCCAACCAATCAGGAAGAAACAATAATTATACATATAAAAAATAAAAACTATGCAAAGATAGAATGCAAACACGAAAAATTAAAAGATTTAATTAGTATATTGAAAATAGAAGGAAGCTTATTACCACAATTAGCAGGAAAAAGAGCCTTAAAAATAAAAGAGTACATGAAAAATAATATCTTATTGAACAATGGTCTTGAATCAAGTAAACCAATTGAAGCAGAAGAAGTTATTTTCCAAGAAAAATCATCAAAAGAGAGTGTTACTGAAAAGGTTCCAGAAGAAACTGTTGAAAAAAGTCTAGTTGGGCCACCTATAATAAATACAACTGAAAATATAGAGAAGCCATCAGCCGTAGATCCTGATAAAGTAAAAGTAAGCAAGAATAAAACATCAACTGCAAAAATAAATAAGTATATAGAAGATGATACCAAAGAACAACATCAGGACAGCATCAAGCCTATAAGTGATATCCTAAAAGAAATAAGAATTCCAAAAGATAAATTTAAAATTTCAAGTACACCAATAAATATCGATGATATAGCTTCAAAAAATGTTCCAGACAAAGAAAATAGTGCCAAGAAAACTACAAAGTCATCAAAAATGGAAGTAGGAAAACTAAAGGATAGTTTAGCCAAAGCCAACCAATTAAAAGAAGAATTAGAAGAGGCAAAAAGAAATGCTGAAAAAGCAAGAGAACAAGCAGAAATGGCAAGAGAAAAGGCAGAGGCCGAACAACATGAAACAGAAGAAGTAAAAAGACAATTAGTAGAAACAATTAAGAAATTAGAAGAACATAATAAAAAGTTAGAGGCAGAAAAGAAACGTAATGAAGAAGAAGCAAAGAAATATGCCGAAGAAAGTAAAGAATACATAGAAAAAGAAAAAGAATATTCTTCAATTCAAGAAGAATACAAACAAACTATAAATGAAATGTTAGCGATTATAGGTTAATATAAAAGGTGAGTAAAATCATCTTTTTTGTTTATAAGGAATTTTCTCTTCGAATGTGTAATTAAAATAAAATATGCTATTATATATTGTTATAGTAAGTCAAGATGATGGAGGTGTATTACATGTATAAAGCCTATAAGTTTAGATTGTATCCTAATAGTTATCAAAAACAACTGCTAAGTAAAACTTTTGGATGTGTTAGACTTATCCATAATTACTTTTTGGATAAATGTAGGAAAACAGTTTTATCAAGGCTTTTGACATGTGTACGGAAATAAAAGAATTGTATGTTGGCTATCCATTCCTAAAAGAGGTAGATTCTTGCAGTTTAAGATGTGCAGTTTTTAATTTAGAGGATGCTTTTAAGGATTGCTTTTCTAAACGTAGTAATTATCCTAGGTTTAAGAATAAATATAATAAACAAAGTTATAGAACTACATGTATTAGGAGTACATATAAAAATAGAGAATATAGTAATATGGAATTAGACTTAGTAAATAAAAAAGTTATAGCTGATATATAATGAATTAAATTTCAATCTCTCGCATAAGTTTAGTTGAGTTGATAAAATGAAAAATATGCTTATGTATTACTACAATTTTAATGAAATAGCCATAATTAAACATTACAACAACACATATATAAAGGAAAATCAAAATTTATATATTTTTTTCAAGGTTCAAAATATAAATGAGATAGTAGAAATATATAATATAACAAAAAATATGCCTGGTTTTTATAAATTTAAAATAAATAAACTTGGAGATATATTCACGCCATATAATGAAAATACATATGTACTCCTGAAAATTGAAAAAAACAACTATCATTACATATGGTTTAAAAGACCTCCGAAAATTATAAATCAAAATCAAAAAAACTATTTAGACAGGACAAATTGGTATGAGTTATGGACAAAAAAAACAGACTATTTTGAATATCAACATATGCATATTAATGGAAAATATAAAACAATTGATGAAAGTATCAATTACTATATAGGAATGGCAGAGAATGCAATTAGCTATATTTCGTATATAAAGGGATTGAACAACCAAGAAGAAAATAAAACCATATGTCATAGACGAATAGGTCATGATTGTTGGAATCCTCTGAGTTGTGTAATCGACTATAAAGAAAGAGAATTGAGTGAATATTTAAAATATATATTTATAAATAATGAATATCAAAATATTAATATTAAAACAACAATTGAAGAATTTGATTGTACAGAATATGGACTACAATGTCTTATGGGAAGAATGCTTTATCCTAGTTTCTATTTTGATATCTGTGAAAAAATAATTAATGAAAGAGAAGAAGAAAGCAAGTTAGTACCCATCATTAAACGTTCAAAGGAGTATGAAGAGTATGTGGATAAAATATTTACAATAATAAATAAAAAAAGCAAAATAAAAAATATAGATTGGCTTTGATTAATCTATATTTCTAACTTCTTTTACTTCAGGAATTTCATTGATTATTAACTCTTCTATACCATCCTTTAATGTAACGTCTAGCATAGGACAATCTTGACAAGCACCAAATAGCTTCACATATACAATTCCGTCTTCATACTTTATAAATTCAAGATTACCACCATCGCTAATTAGAAATGGTTTTACCTTTTCAATTACAGCTCTAATTCTTAGTTCAATATCATTAATATTCATATAAATCACCAAAAACATTATACTATTTTAAATGTTGTAAGTAAAGAAAGATTCTTGTTATATAATGTCAAAAATGTTATAATCGAAACAGAAGGTGTATTAAATGAAAAAATATGAAGCGGGAGAGTTAGTTAAGGGACAGGTAACAGGTATAGAAAAATATGGCATATTTGTTAATCTTGGAGACTACAATGGACTAATACATATTTCTGAAATTTCAGATGGCTATGTCAGAAATATTAACGACTATGTAAAAATAGGTGAAGAAATAACGGTAAAAGTAATTGATGAAAACGATAAAATGCATCATGTAAGATTAAGCATAAAAAACATAGAATATAAAAGTAAAAAAAATGGAGTACATAAAATAGTAGAAACAAAACATGGCTTTGGAACTCTTGATATAATGCTAAAAAAATGGATAGAAAGCAAGTTAAAAGAATTAAATAAAAATAAAACGGAAAAAAAATAAAAAAATTGATAAATACAGTTGACAAAACAAACAATAATTGGTATATTTAATACTGTCAACTGGTTCATTTGGGCGATTAGCTCAGTTGGTTAGAGCACTTGCCTTACAAGCAAGGGGTCACAGGTTCGAGTCCTGTATCGCCCACCATATTTAATGCCGAAATAGCTCAATTGGTAGAGCAACTGACTTGTAATCAGTAGGTTCCGGGTTCAAGTCCTGGTTTCGGCACCATTTTTTTGGAGAGGTAGCGAAGAGGCTAAACGCGACAGACTGTAAATCTGTTCTCATTGAGTTCGATGGTTCGAATCCATCTCTCTCCACCACTTAAGTTTGCCTCGTAGCCAAGTGGTAAGGCATCAGACTTTGACTCTGACATGCGTTAGTTCGAATCTAACCGAGGCAGCCATATAATATGATCTGTTAGCTCAGTTGGTAGAGCATTTGACTTTTAATCAAAGGGTCATGAGTTCGAATCTCATACAGGTCACCATTGCCTGAGTGGCGGAATTGGTAGACGCACAGGACTTAAAATCCTGCGAGAATCAACCCTCGTGCCGGTTCAAGTCCGGCCTTAGGCACCAATTTGTATAAAACGGGTATATAAAAAATATATCCCGATTTTTTTCTAAATATGTCCAATGATTAATTGCTATACAAAATGACTAAAAAGTAATTAATATTGTTGACACACATAAAATCAATGTGATATAATCAATTTGTCGTTCGAAATAGAAATGACAATTGGAGGAATACCCAAGTCTGGTTGAAGGGACCGGTCTTGAAAACCGGGAGGTCGTGCAAACGGCGCAGGGGTTCGAATCCCTTTTCCTCCGCCATTATAATATCGCGGGATGGAGCAGCTTGGTAGCTCGTTGGGCTCATAACCCAAAGGTCGTAGGTTCAAATCCTTCTCCCGCAACCAATTTGGTCTCATGGTGCAGCTGGTTAACACGTCTGCCTGTCACGCAGAAGATCGCGGGTTCGAGTCCCGTTGAGACCGCCATTTGGCTTCATAGCTCAGTCGGTAGAGCAAGGGACTGAAAATCCCTGTGTCGCTGGTTCGATTCCCGCTGGAGCCACCATTTTTTATATATTAACGAGACGTGTTTAACTTTCAAGAAGTAGTTCGAGGGTTATGCGCTCGTAGCTCAGTTGGATAGAGTGTTTGGCTACGAACCAAAAGGTCAGGGGTTCGAATCCCTTCGGGCGCACCATAATATCGGGAAGTGGCTCAACTTGGTAGAGCACTTGGTTTGGGACCAAGGGGTTGCAGGTTCAAATCCTGTCTTCCCGACCATTATGAATTTAACGTTGAAAAATCAACGCTTTTATTTTGCTTAGGACAATTTCAGAACGTTTTAATGCAACCCCTTGCATTATAATTCATAAAAAAGTCTCATGTACTTTAATAACATGGGATTTTTTTAATATGAAAAGAAAGAACTAAAATGACATAGAATCAAATAATAAATTTAAGTTTTTTACCAAAATTTGGAAAGAAATGCCATGATTGTGAATCTTTCCGTATCTTTTTTCATCGGTGTACAAACCTATATTAAACCTTACAGTTATTATATTATTTTCTATTAAAGATAAAAAAGTATCAAAGTTTTTGCAACAATATAAACTTAATCTATCATACCAAAAATAAATATTTCTATTTTCTAATTTTCTTTTTGCTTCAACAAATGCCATATATTTCAACTTTCTATCGATTTTTTCTTTTAAAATATCAAAACTCCAAGAATATAAAGAAGTAATATTATAGTTACTTTTTCCAGAAATTTCCAGAAATACCTGTTGCAAGTTATAATTAACTTTAAGTTTAAACTTGAACTCAGAAGGAGTCTCTATAAAAGTTTTAGCATTAGCTATTAAGTAAAATACATTGGAGGTTTTTATTTTTTCATCAGGCCAACCATATTTTGTGACAAAGTCATCAATGTTAAACAAATATTTCCCATCAAAATTGGAACTAAACAATGACAAATAAGGACGTTTAAATGCATTCTTTGTTTTAATTTCAATTCCCATAAAGTCTGGGATCTCTAATTCATTTTTAAAGAGCCCAAGTTCTTTCTCAAAGGTCAGGCCACAATCTCCCCAACCATTAAAGGATGATTTAATCCATCCTTTATTTTTTATGCTTAAAAATTTTTCCTTTAAGCAGATAATACTATTATTTTCATCAAACATGTAATCACCTCAATATATTATTTAATGAAAAAAATAATTAACCCACATAATTCTAAAAAAAAAATTAATAAATATAATTAAATGTGTAGAGTAATAGTTATAAAAAGGGTGAGTTAATGAAAAAGAGACTATTTAAAATAATTATATTGTTAATTATATTACTGGAAAATTTTACCATTTCTGTTAAAGCAATATCAGATACTGCAAAATCCACCATCGCAATTGACATAGAAACTGGCAGAGTACTATATGAACAAAATTCGCATACCAAAAGATTAATAGCGTCAACAACAAAAATAATGACTGCAATTGTCGCAATTGAAAACAATGATTTAGATAAAATAGTGGAAATTGGTCCAGAAATATTATCCATGTATGGCACCAATATATATATAGAATTAGGCGAAAAAATGCAAGTAAAAGATTTGTTATATGGATTGATGTTGAGAAGTGGAAATGATGCTGCAATGGCCCTAGCAATTACTACATCAGGAAGTGAAGAAGAATTTGTCAAATTGATGAATAAGAAGGCTAAAGAAATCGGCATGAATGATACAACCTTTTCCAATCCGCATGGCTTAGATGACGACACAAAAAATTATTCAACAGCCTATGACATGGCTTTATTATCACAATATGCCTACCAAAACAAAACATATCGAGAAATATCATCAACTAAGAAATATGTAACAACATCACAAAATAGAACTTATCTCTGGTACAACAGAAGTAAATTGCTAAAAGAATACAAATATTGTATAAGCGGAAAAAATGGTTATACGCCTGATGCAGGTAAAACATTTGTAAGTGTTGCGAAAAAAGATAATTTAACTTTATCCATAGTGACTTTAAAAGATCCTGACATATATAACAACCACAAACGTATATATGAAAAATTATTTGGTAGTTATAAATCAGTAACAATAATTAACAAAAATTTGTATAACAAAAACTATAAAAATTTAAAGGAAAAAAGATATATAAAAACATCTTTTACATATCCATTGACAAAAGCCGAAACAAAATCAATCAAAACAGCAGAAATAATTTATGAAAGCATAGAAAAAAATTCATCAAAAATTGGAGAAATTCAGATATTCCTAAATACAGAAAAAATAGGTGCCATTCCAGTTTATGTAAAAGCAGAAAAAAAAGAGAGTAAAAATAACTCTCTCTTTAACAAAATAAAACAATTATTCTCTTGATAGTCTATATAGACTTATCGAAGGCATACAAAACAATCTTACACCGCTACCATTTGTTCCAATTCCACTTGATATAAATAACTCGGAATTTTCAAATTTATAATATTCATTATCATATTTATTAGCACCAACAACTTTAAAAATAGTACTTTTCCAAGGTGTCCTAATACTTCCATTATGTGAATGCCCTGCCAAAATCAAATCAGCCGAATGCTTATTTAAAACATCATCAGTCAAATCAGGTTCATGTTCTAACACAATAGTATAAATATTATTATTAACACCTTCTCCAGAAAAGTAGTTCAAAGCTTCATCAATATTATTTTCCTTTTTTAAGCTGCTACTAACGCCAGCAAGTAACAAAGGTTCATTAGTGTTATTGTAAATTAAGTCATAACTATTGTTCAAAATTGAAAATCCACATTGATTGAAGATTGTATTAAAATATTTTTCATCCTCATCACCATCAATTGCATATTTACCAACAGCGGCTTTAATTTTTGAAAGTTCAGTTATGATTTTTTCTTGCCCACTAGAATCGATTTTATAGTTTTTATCAACTAAATCTCCTGTGAAAACTACTATATCTGGTTGTAAATAATTTATTCTTTCTACTACTTTTTTTACTTCTGGTAGCTTTACAGTCGTACCATAATGTAAATCTGAAAATTGAACTATTTTCAAGCCATCAAATTCCGTAGGAATCTTATTGCTGGTAACCCTGTATTCCCTAACTACTAACTTACCAGTAAAAATATAAGTATTTAAACAATAAAACAGTGCAACACATATTGTAATAATAAGTAAAATTTTCACCGTAATCAAAAAAATCTTCTTACGTTTTTCCCTTACTTCTTCAGCAAAAATTTCCTTTTGCTTTTTTTGGTTTAGTTTTTCTCTTGTCATCTACTATCACCATAATCATTGTACCATAGAAAATGATAAACTAAAAGTATTAAACCTTCAAGCAAAATAAAAGAACGCCGCGACTTTACAAATAAATAGTAAAAGATTAAGAAATATGCTAAAATAAAAAAGTAGGTGATAAAATGAAATATGATGTTGTAATAATAGGTGCAGGACCAGCGGGTTTATTTAGTGCTTATGAATTAATAACACAGAACAAAAATTTAAAAATAGCAATTTTAGACAAAGGATTTAAAGTGGCAAAAAGAACATGCCCTATGAACAAAAAAGGAGTTTCATGCCAAAATTGTAACCCATGTGGAATCCTATCAGGCTATGGTGGGGCAGGTACATTTTCAGATGGCAAGTTAAATTTCATTCCACGATTAGGAAAAAGTGATTTAACAAAATATATGCCAGAAAGTTCAGCATGCAAGCTTATCGACGAAACTGAAGCAATTTTTACAAAGTTCAAAATGGATGCGGAAGTGTACCCAAGCAATCAAGAAAAGGCCAATGAGATAAGAAAACAAGTGGCAATATCTGGAGCTAAGTTACTTTTAATAAAACAAAAACATTTAGGAAGTGACCACCTTCCAGAATATATTGAAGGAATTTGCCAATATTTGGAAAAAAATAATGTCACACTAATAGATCGAGCAAATGTTACAGATATTAAAACATTGAACGAAAACACTCATGAAGTAACTTATTTAACAGGTAAAAAGGAGGCCACATTAACAACCACAAACGTAATTGTAGCACCAGGTAGAACAGGAGCTAAGTGGGTCCAAGAACTTGCTGACAAATATAATATTCCATATTTATCTCAAAGCATAGAAATTGGTGTTCGTGTAGAAGTTAGAAAAGACATTATGGAAGACATAACAAATGTTATTTATGACCCAACAATTTTTATAAAAACAAAAACATACAATGACGAGATAAGAACATTCTGTACAAATCCAGGAGGCTACGTTACAAAAGAAAATTATTATGGCTATATTTGTGTAAATGGTCATGCATTAAAGGAAAAAAAGAGTGCCAATACCAATTTTGCCTTCATATCAAAAGTAAATTTAACTCAACCAGTAACTAATACTCGTCTATATGGTGAGTCCATCGCTAGAATTGCAAACGTTTTAGGTGATGGAAAGCCAATTATTCAATCATTAAAGGACTTAAGAAGTGGGCGAAGAAGTGAATGGCACCGTATAAATAAAGGATTTATTGAACCAACCTTAAAAGATTGTGTTGCCGGAGACTTAGCACTCGTTCTCCCACATCGTATTATCACAAATATAATAGAAGGACTAGATACTTTAGATAAAATAATACCAGGAGTTGCTAACGATGACACATTATTATATGGACCGGAGATAAAATTCTTCAGTAATGAAATAGAAACAGATAATAACTTTAAACTTTCTAACAATAATATATATTTCATAGGAGATGGAGCAGGCAAGGCTGGAAATATTGTGACAGCGGCCGCAACTGGTCTAGTAGCTGCAAGAGACATTATTAAAAGAATGGCAGAATAGATTACACAACGTAACATAAAATTATAAAAAGAAAAGGCTGAATAAAATGAGAAAAAAAATATTACTACTAACAACATTAATGATAATTACAATTTTTACATATGGATGTACACAAAATTCAGAAAAAAAGGAGGAAAATCTTTTGAATATTGACTATACACAAAATACAAACGAATTATCTTTAGCACAATATGACACGACAAATCCAGTCGTAGCTATGTACATAGAAAATTATGGTTCAGTTGTTATTGAACTATACCCAGAAATAGCTCCAAACACTGTAAATAATTTCATTTCACTAGTTAAAAGTGGATTTTACGACAACAATACATTTCATCGTTTAGTACCAGGATTTGTTTTGCAAGGAGGAGACCCAAGTGGTACGGGAACTGGTGGACCAGGATATACAATCAAAGGAGAATTTACATCAAATGGTTTCACAAACAATTTAAAACATACAAAAGGCATTGTATCTATGGCAAGGACTAGCATTTCTAATGACACGGCAGGCAGTCAATTTTTCATCATGCTGGACGATGCCCCATACTTAGATGAACAATATGCTACTTTCGGAAAAGTAATTGATGGCTGGTCTAATATAGAAAAAATAGTTGCTACAGAAACAATTAGTGATCCAGATTCTGGAAAATTATCTCACAATCTAACCATAAAAAAGGCGGTAATAGACTTAAAAGGTAAATCATATCCAGACGTAGAAAAAATTGAAAAATAAGTAAAAGTCAACAAACACAACAAAAAAAGCTACACATCACAAAGTGTGTAGCTTTTTCTTCCTAACTATATAAATTTTTTCTATCTAATCATCTAATGTTAAAATAATGCTTTTACGTTCAGTTGCTTCGAATTTACGATACTTAACTCCGCACTTTTCAAACATTCTAATGGAAGCTTCCATCTCATCGCTATGATTATCATAATCATAAGAATGTGAGTAAATAACTTCTTTAATCCCAGACTGAATTATTGCCTTTGCACATTCGTTGCAAGGAAAAAATCTGACATAAATTTTAGCACCTTGCAAATCCTGAGTATTACCACGATAATTTAAAATAGCATTTAATTCACTATGGCAAACATACATATATTTAGTGTCAAGACTATCACCAATACGTCCCCAAGGAAACAAATCATCATCAAATCCATTTGGAGCACCATTATAGCCGACTGACAAAATTCTATTATCCTGACTAACAATACAGCATCCTACTTGTGTACTAGGGTCTTTACTTCTCATTGATGACAACTTTGCAATTCCGATAAAATATTCATCCCAAGAAATATAGTCATCTCTTTTTATATTTTGTACATTATTAACAACTTTCATAATTACCTCCGTAAAACTATATTACCATATAAAAAGTCTAAAATCAAAAATATTCAGTCAGCAATTAAAGCAAACCACCAAAATCAAAAGTTTACCTTCTGTGCAAAAAAAGCAAAAAAATATTGAAAAATAATCTGAAATAGGCTATACTAACACATAGATGCGACGAATCTGAGGAGTAATTATTTAGATTTTTGCAGAGAGTTCATGGCTAGGTGAAAATGGACATAATCAAATAATGAAGGTAGCAGAGGAGCATGATTTCTGAAATAAAGTAAGTAATCCCGGTTAGAAGCCGTTATCAAATGAAGAATATTAATCTATCAAAGAAGTATTGATATTAAATTAAGGTGGTACCACGAAAATCTCGTCCTTTAGACTGAGATTTTTTTATTTATAAAGGAGTGATGAAAAATGCTAGATAAAAAATACAACCATCTAGAAGTAGAAAAAGGAAAATATGATGAATGGAAAGCAAAAGAGTATTTCAAGTGTGATGAAAAAAGTACAAAAACACCATTTTGTATAGTTATACCTCCACCAAATGTTACAGGAAAACTACACTTAGGTCATGCATGGGATGTCACTCTTCAAGATCTTATTATCCGCTATAAGAGAATGCAAGGTTATGACTGCCTATGGTTACCAGGAATGGACCATGCAGGTATTGCAACACAAGGAAAGGTTGATGCCAGATTAAGAGAACAAGGTATTAATCCAAGAAACATGAAACGTGAAGAATGGCTAAAGCAAGCATGGGCATGGAAAGAAGAATACGCTAACACAATCCACGAACAATGGGCCAAAATGGGGATCTCTGTTGATTACTCAAAAGAAAGATTCACCCTTGACGAAGGATTAAACCGAGCAGTAAATCAAGTATTTATTGATTTATACAACAAAGGTCTAATCTATCGTGGGGAAAGAATCATAAATTGGGATCCAGTTCAAATGACTGCTCTATCAACTGAGGAAGTTGTTTACAAAGAAGATAAAGGTGCCTTTTATCACATAAAATACTTTATCGAAGGAACAGATGAATACTTAGAGGTTGCAACTACACGACCAGAAACTCTATTTGGTGATACTGCCGTTGCTGTAAACCCAAAAGATAAAAGATATAAACACCTAATTGGTAAGAACGTAGTTCTACCTATCGTTAATAAATTAATTCCAGTAGTAGCAGATGAACATGCAGATCCAGAATTTGGAACAGGAGTTGTTAAAATAACACCAGCTCACGATCCTAACGATTTCGAAGTAGGAACTCGCCATAATCTTGAAAGAATAATTGTTATGAATCCAGATGCTACTATGAATGAAAATGCTGGAAAATATTGCGGTATGAGTCGTGAAAAATGCCGTGAAGAATTAATAAAAGATCTAGAAGCTGCCGACCTACTAATAAAGATAGAGCCAATGGTTCACTCTGTTGGACATAGTCAAAGAAGCGATGCCGTAGTTGAGCCATATCTATCAAAACAATGGTTTGTAAAGATGCGTCCACTTGCAGACCGTGTTCTAGAAAATCAAAAGAATAAAGATACAAAAGTTAACTTTGTTCCACCTCGCTATGAAAAAATAATGAATCACTGGATGGAAATAACATATGACTGGTGCATTTCTCGTCAATTATGGTGGGGTCATCGTATACCAGCATGGTATAAAGACGATGAAGTAAAAGTCCAAATAGATTGTCCAGGAAAAGGTTGGACACAAGATCCAGATGTTCTAGACACATGGTTCTCTAGTGCATTATGGCCTTTCTCAACTTTAGGATGGCCAGAAAATACTGAGCTACTTCAAAGATATTATCCAAACGATGTCTTAGTAACAGGTTATGACATAATCCCATTCTGGGTAAATAGAATGACCTTCCAAGGCCTAGAGTTCACTAACAAACGCCCATTTAAAGACTGTCTAATCCACGGTTTAATTCGTGACAAAGAAGGTCGAAAAATGAGTAAGTCATTAGGCAACGGAGTTGACCCTATGGATGTCATAAAAGAATATGGCTGTGATGCTTTACGTTTTTTCTTAACAACAAACTCAGCTCCAGGAATGGATTTACGTTATGATGAAGAAAAAGTTAAATCATCATGGAACTTTATCAACAAATTATGGAATGCTTCACGTTACGTTTTAATGAATATATCTGATCTTACAGAAAAAGAAATAAATCCAAAAGAGTTAGCTCTATATGACAAGTGGATTTTAACAAAGAAAAATCTTTTAATAAAGAATGTCATCAAAAATATGGATAAATATGATTTCCACAATGTTGGAAACGAATTGTATAGCTTCATCTGGGAAGATTTCTGTGACTGGTACATTGAACTAACAAAAGGTCATATGACTACCACCACAAAAAGTGTTCTTCTAGAAGTTTTAACTGACATATTAAAGCTATTGCACCCATTTATGCCATATGTAACAGAAGAAATATACCAAAAATTACCAATTAAAGATTCAGAGTCAATTATGATAGCACCATATCCTACTTATAACAAAAAAGAAGTTTACAAGGACGAAAAAGAAGAATTAGAAAGTGTCCTAGAAGATATTGTTGCCATCAGAAATTTAAAAGCTTCAAACAAAATAACAAAAGAAGCTAAAGTAAACTTCATCTGCAAAGAAGAATTAATTAAAATATATGCTTCCCAATTAAAGATAACAGAAGAAGCATTATGCAGTGAAGATCCTGATAATATGGTAAGTTGCAATTATAAATCAGCACATATTAATATTACATATTTCTTTGAACAAGAAGCAGTTGATACTAAAGCAAAAGAAGAAGAAATTGCAAAATTAAAACAATCTATTGCTCGTCGTCAAGCATTACTTGCTAACGAAAATTATGTAAATAAAGCTCCAAGTAACATCGTTGACCTAGACCGTAAAAAGTTAGCTGAGGAAATTGAAAAATTAGCATTATTAGAAAAATAGCAAAAAAAGCAGTCTTTTTTAGAAGATTGCTTTTTTTTCGACATAAAACTATCTTCTACAAGTGTTACTATAATCACGGTGATAATATGAAGAAAACAATAATCTATGGTTTTATTTCAGTTATAGTAGGAATAGTTCTAGGAAAATATCTAAATATTGAAGCATTTAAATCTCTCCCCACCTTTAAAACAGGCGAATCATATTACTTTCTTCAAGAAGGAATTTATTCTTCTGAAGAAAATCTAGCTGAAAACACTAAAAATATTGAAACCAAATTAGTTGAAAAGTCTAATGACAAGTACTATGTATATTTAGGTATCACAAAAAATTTAAAAGTGGCTGAAAAATTAAAACAACTTTATGAAAATCAAGGCTATCAGGTCTATATAAAAGAAGTTGAATTAAAAAATGAAGAATTTTACAACAACGTTACTCAATTTGATTTACTTCTCAACAATGACATCAGTGAAAGTGAAATGCTAACAATCGAGGAAGTTGTTCTAGCAAATTATGAAGAAATTACAAGAAAAGAAAGTTAATCGTCATTTTTGTTAAATAATATAAAAGGGTGATATTATTTACAATACAATTAAAAGTATACCAGTATCAGAACGTCCGAGAGAGCGTCTAAAAAGCATAGGAAGTTCAAATCTAAGTGATACAGAGGTTCTATCAATCATTCTGAAGACTGGTACAAAAAGTCAAAGTGTTACAGGATTAGCACTTGAAATCCTAAAAAAATATTCTTTAAAAGATTTAGAAAATATTTCTCTAAACGAATTAACTCAAATAAAAGGAATAGGTGAGGTAAAAGCCCTTGAACTACTTGCCGCGATAGAACTAGGAAAACGTATCTATTTAAATCCAACTGAAAAACTCTTAAAAATGAATAATCCAGCCAAAATATATAGTGCATCACGTTATCTCTTCAAAGACAAAAAACAAGAATTATTTTATTGCTTCTATCTAAATAACAAACAAGAATTAATTGAAAGGAAATTATTATTTATGGGTACAATTAACTGCAGTACTACTCATCCACGTGAAATTTTCAAGGAGGCCTACAAAGTAAGTGCCACCAGCATCATCTGCCTTCACAACCATCCAAGCAACGATCTAACTCCAAGTAAAGCTGACATAGCCTTTACAGATCAACTAGTAAAAATAGGACAACTTCAGGGCATACCAGTCCTTGATCATCTAATAATCGGAGATGATTCTTATTATAGTTTCTATGAACATAACAATATTTTAAATCTTTAATTGCTCCTAACTCTAAAATATACTATAATTAAATCGACAAGGAGGCCTAACTAACATGTATAAAAAAAAGCTAGATAAAAGGAAAAAAACAGTGATAATTATCTCCACATCGCTAGCCATTCTAATCCTATTAGCCATCTCTCTTACATTTACTAGAGACGTATCTATGCCAGAAAAAGTTTCCAAAGAAATTACCAATTTTTTCCAAAAACTAACAATTTATCCATTTTCAAACTCCCAAAAGTCTAAAGACAAGGATCAAACTAAAAGTTGCACAATAGAAAAGAATGCCAACGACACTTTAAAAGAGGAAGTTAAAGAACTTAAAGAACTTCTAGAACTAAACAAAACATTAACAGAATATGACATTGAAAACGCTACAATTCTATCAAGAAATAAAAGTTACTGGTTTAATACCTTAGAAATTGATAAAGGAAGTAACAATGGTCTAAAAAAAGATATGGCTGTAATAACTGCTAACGGTCTAATTGGTAAAATATCAAAGGTTTATCCAACTACTAGTGAAGTAAAACTAATTACTTCAGATGACGTAAATTACAAAGTAAGTGTTGCCATAAAATTAGAAGGAAACGATACCTATGCCATCCTAAATGGCTATGATTATGAAAACAACCTTTTAAAAATTGAAGGTGTTGATAAAACAATCCCTGTTAAAGAAAATGATGTAGTAGTGACAAGTGGACTAGGTGAAGTATTCCCAGCCGGAATATATGTAGGAACAGTTGAAAAAATAGAAAGTGACAAATATAACCTTAGCCGTAATGTCTACATTAAAACCAAACAAAACTTTAATAGTATTCATTATGTAACCGTATTAAAGGAGGCTAAGTAATGCTTTCACTAATAATTGTCATAATCTCTATACTACTAGACGGACTACTTTCAAATATCCTACCATACACACCAAATGCTCTATCACTATTTACGCCAATGTTAACAATCGTATCACTAATCTTAATTTACCCACTAAATATCAAAAAAGAGCAGAATTATTACATAACAGCAGCTATTACTGGACTTGTATACGACTTACTATATACCAACTTACTTTTCTACAATGCAATTATCTTTCTTGGACTTGCTGTGGCAATCAAATATATGCATAAATATCTAGAAACAAACTGCCTTAACATAGCAATTTATACTATCCTAACAATAACTTTATATGAAGTATTAACTGCCATCATTTTAGTAACGTTTAATCTAATCCCAATCACAATGGGGGCACTGTTCTACAAAATTATTCACAGTCTGCTTTTAAACATTATCTATGTAGAAATAGTATTTTTGATAATAAAACTACTACCTAAGAAATATAAAAAAGTAAATATAAATTAGTATATTTATTTTTTTTATGCATAAATTTAAGTAGGAGGGAAACCATGTATAATAAAACTGTAAAAAGAAAACTTGTATTAAAAACCAATGTCAAAAAATTTCTAAATCGTTTACTTGCTACTGCCTTAATTTTTTTAGCTGGAATGATTTGTGTCAAAAAAGATATTACATTTAAGGAGAAAATAACTAAAGTGATCTATGAACAAAATATTAGTTTTGCTAAATTGAAGAAAACTTATGAAAAATACTTTGGAAATATTGTACCAGTTGAAAAAATAATAGCTGAAGAAAAGCCTGTTTTTAATGAACACCTTACATATACCAAAGAGAATACCTACAAGGATGGTGTGGTTCTAACTGTAAGCGAAAACTATATGGTTCCAACTCTTGAAAGTGGAGTAGTAGTGTTTATTGGAGAAAAAGAAGAGTATGGCTCAACCGTAATAATAGATCAAGCCGATGGCATTGAAGTATTTTATGCTAATATTAATGCTATGAATCTAAAATTATACGACTATATTGAAAAAGGAACTCTTCTTGGAGAAACTAAAGACAACAAGTTATATTTAGTTTTTTCTAAAAATGGAGAATATCTAAATTATAAAGACTATATCTAAAATAAAAATAGATATTTCAGTCTATTTTTTTGCCTTAATTTCCATCTTTACAGCCACTTTCAAAGATTTTTTAATTATATTTTTTCTTCTTTTTATTCATGAGATAGGTCACTACACAATCGCAAGACTTTATAAATTGCCAGTTCAAGAAATAAAATTTTATCCAACTGGTGGCATACTAAAATTATCAATACCACTAAATTATAGTCAATTAAAAGAATTAATTATTCTATTAGCCGGCCCAATATTCCAGTTTATTGCCTATTTTCTTCTTCTTAAAATTGAATCTAATACCATTCTCGTCAAAAACTACCATTATGGTATCCTTCTTTTTAATTTACTACCAATATATCCTCTTGATGGTGGAAGAATATTAAATACCATAACTTCATACTATTTTCCCTACAAATTAAATTTTAAATTAACATTTTTCCTAAGTATGGTTTTCTTAATATTATTTTTCATCTTTACATATCAAGAATTAAAAATAAATGTCATTATAATAAGTATATATTTAATTATTCAAATAATTAGGTCTTATAAAGAAATAGAAACATATTATAATAAATTTTTGCTAGAAAGATATCTTAATAACTATCATTTTACTAAAAGCAAACTTATCAATTCAAAAAATAATTTTTATCGTAATAATCGTCATTTACTTAATATAAATGGTAAATATTACCTAGAAAAGGACTATTTAGCAAGAATTTATCAAAAAAAGTGAAAAAGGTGTTGACATTGAAAAAATTGCTATGCTATAATTCTATTGCTGACTGTGATTAGCAGTTGGGGCATTAGCTCAGCTGGGAGAGCGCCACGTTTGCACCGTGGAGGTCAGCGGTTCGATCCCGCTATGCTCCACCATATTGAAATTAACGTTGAGAAATCAACGTTTTTTTGTTGCCAAAATTACCATATATTTTCTCAAATAAGTAGCAACATGTAAAATAGCAAAAAAAATCTAGCTTCTTCTAAAATAAATGATATAATCAAAATATAGGGATAAGGAGGGCAATATGGAAAGTGATTCTAGTATTTTTACAACAATTCTATTATTTATAATAGCATTACTACCCATTGTTGTAATTTTCAAATATATAAACAACAAGGATGTTAATAAAGAGCCAACAAGTTTATTAGTAAGATTATTTTTAGGTGGTATAATGTCTTGCTTCTTAGTACTGTTTATCAGTGAATTGCTCACTCCAATATTACCATTTATGGATAAAACAGATGAGTCAACATTTGCTGAAATTTTATTATACTCGTTCATTGGTGTTGCCTTAATTGAAGAGGGATGCAAGTTCTTTATGACTTATACCATTGGATACAAAAACAGAGAGTTTGATGAAGCATACGATATAATAGTTTATTCAATCTTTGTTGCTCTAGGATTTGCTGCATTTGAAAATATCTTATATGTAGTAGGCAACAAAAGTTTTATAACAGGAATTACAAGAGGTATATTATCTGTACCAGGGCATGCTTGCTTTGGACTATTTATGGGCTATTATCTAAGCATTGCAAAAATAGCTTCAATCAAAGGAAATGTTCAAATAATGAAATTGAATATTTTCAAAAGTATTTTAATACCAACAGTCATGCATGGAACTTTTGACTTTTGTCTTTTTATTAACAATAATTTATTCTTATGTATATTTGTTATCTTTGTCATATTTATGTACATCAACGCCATTAAAAAGTTAAATGTCGTAGCAAAACACAATTATCGTCTTGCCCAATTCACAAGAACAGGCGACATAAAAATTCCACATAATATGCCAACATCAGCACCAAGACCAAATGATCTAACTAATGTTGCTATGCAAGGAAGAGCAACTGGCATCAATGATAAAAACTTCTGTGCATATTGTGGTGGAGCTCTAAATGGAGAATATTGTAGTAGGTGTGGTAAAAGAAATCTATAAAAGTAGGTGAATTATGAAAGTATTACTATATACAGAAGGTGAAAAATACACTTCTAAAAGTGGACTAGGAAAAGCAATCAAGCATCAAATGAAGGCCTTAGAATCAGTTGGAGTAGAATATACAACTAATAAAAAAGATGATTATGATATTGTTCATATTAATTTTTATGGACCAAAATCTTACTTTTTAGCTAAAAATGCTCACAAAAAAGGCAAGAAAGTTGTCTATCATGCTCACAGTACAGAAGAAGATTATAAAAATGGCTTTATTCTAGCTAAGCAAACAGCCCACTTGTTTAAAAAATGGTTAATTAAATGTTATTCATTAGGAGATGTAATAGTAACCCCAACACCATATTCTAAAAAACTTCTTGAAGGCTATGGTATTAAAAAGAAAATATATGCTATTTCTAATGGAATAGAATTAGACTTATTTAAAGAAGATAAACAAGCCGGTGAAAGATTTAGAAAAAAATATGGTTATACTAAAGATGATAAAGTAATAATAGGAATAGGCCTATACATAACCAGAAAGGGTATTGTAGACTTCGTAGAACTTGCCAAAAGATTACCAGAATACAAATTCATCTGGTTTGGTTATAGCCCTCTAGCTGCAGCTACTAAAGATGTAAGAGAAGCAGTAAATACTAAACTAGAAAACTTAGTTTTTGCTGGCTATGTAGAACAAAGCATAATTAGAGATGCTATGAATGGTTGTGATATTTATTTATTTCCAACATTTGAAGAAACAGAAGGAATTCCAATCATTGAAGCATGTGCATGTAAAACAACAGCTATTGTAAGAGATATTCCAATCTTTGAAGACTGGTTAACAGACGGAAAAAATGTTTACAAAGCCAAAGATGTTGATGAATTTGAAGATAAAATAAAAAAAATAATTAATAATGAATTACCAAAAATTGGAAATAATGCTTACAACATAGCTAAAGAAAGAGATATCAAAGAAGTAGGTAAGCAATTAAAAAAAGTTTATGAAAGTTTAATGGAGAACGAATAGTTCTCTTTTTTTTCGTAATATCAAAAGTATTTTAAAAAAAGTAAAAAAGTAAATTATTTTACATATTTTTTAGAAAAAACTTGATATAAAAAAATTTTGATAGTAAAATGAAAACATAAGGATATGGTTCGGTTGACAAGGATACGAAAATATCTTTATGAAATATTATAGGAGGTGAGCTAAATGGCAGATATCGAAATCAAAGCAGATTTATCTTCAATTGAATCAGTACAAAATGAATTTATGACTACTGGAGAAGAGTTCAAAAAAAATAAGGAACAATTATTAAAAGTAATGGATGAAATCAAAGCAGGAAACATTAAAGGACCAGCTGCAGATGCAATCTTACAAGAATATGAAAGTCATAAAGCATTATTTGAAGATGCAGAAGAAGCAATTAACACTTGCCAATCATATTGTGGTCAAAAGGGAAATGCTCTACAAGACACAAACGAAAGCGCAACATCAGCAATAAGAAATAATGCAAGCACAAACGCTAATTAAAGGAGGGATAAGGAATGGCAATGAATGATGAAATTCTTGGAATGAACACCCAAGGAGTAGAAGAAAACGTCCAAACTATAAAGAAAACAGTAGAAGAAATGCAAGAACAACTACGAAAATTAAGCAAAGTAGTAGACGATAATATTGGTGATCCTGGAGATAACAGTGCACCAATTTCAAATGTTAACTGGGCAATGAATTTAAAAGAAACTTGGATAAACTTCAATAATAAAAATATTAACCAAGTACTAGAAAACATTGCATCAAACGCTCAAGATATCCATACAGCAGCTACAGAAGTAGAAGACTATGCAAATAGTGCAAATGTAGACATTTAGAAATTGGATAAAAAACAAAACACATTACATCAGTAATGTGTAGTAAATAGAAAAAACTTTTTTCTGTTTACTACACATTATTTATAGAAAGGGTGAGTATAATGGGAGCACTAACAGTAGCATGCAGCGTATGCAACAAAACATGGAAATATTTAAATCCAGATGATGTGGCCACTGCACTAAATGGTTTAGCAGCAGTAGAAAACAACATGGAAAATGCACAAAAAAAAATAAATAATGCATACGATAATTGCGGTGAAAAAGAATTTAATTTTGGTGGAGTAACAATGTTAGACACATTTAGCGATATAATTAAATCAGGCAACGCAAGTATGAATGAAATTAAAGGATTATCAGGAACAATCATGGCAGATGCAAATAATCAAAGTTCACAACAAAAGGCAACAGCAGAAGCAGCAGCAAAGGCATGTGAGGAAGAACATGCAAAAGCTGCAGCAGCAGCGGCAGCAGCCCAAAAGAAAAATTCTGATTAGGAGGAAACACATATGAGTGATAGTTTTGTATATAGACCAACGAAGGTTAAATCAGCATTAGATAGTATGACTGGTGCTGTAGATTCACTAAGCAGTGCAATCACATCATTGTCAAATGTTAGTTCAGCACTAGGAGGTGTAGAATTATTTGATTCTGGCGCGTCAACAGCACTAATAGATTCAGCAAGTGCAGGCGTAAATAACATAGGTGTGAATCTTACATCAGCAGCAGGAATTATCGTATCAAACATTCAAAAAGTTCAAGACTTCGTAGAACCAAAAGGATGGCAAAAAGTTCTTGGAACAATAGGCATGGGAACTTTGAATTTACTTGATGGAGCACTTGGCGTAGTAGAAGGATTGTTTGATGGTGTCTTCAGTTTAGTTGGAGCTGGTTGCTTAGCATTAGGCTGGGATTCTGCAGCAAAAAGTATGTTTGATTTAGCAGCAGTTGACGTTGTTGGCGATAAAATGTTCGGTGGAGCATATAACTATTTGGATCAATACAGTATTTATAGTCATGACAGTACAGCAGCAAACATAATAAAAGGTGTAGGTTCAGTTGCTGCATACGTTGGGCTTTCAATGCTTGGTGGAGGTATAGTTGGAAATGCTGCCAAAGGAACTGGAAAATTAGCCGCTAAGCTTGCAACTGAAGGTGGAAAACGAGTAGGAAGAATGGCATTTGAAGCTGCATCATCCGGTCTTGCTGGTATGGGTAGAGGAACATCTACAGCATTGCGAGAAGGTATGAGCTATGAAGAAGCCTTAAAAGCAGGTGGTAGAGAAGCTGGTGTTGAAGCTGCAGGCGAAATCTTAATTGGTGGAGCAGTAGATAAAGTAGGAGACTTTATAAAAGCAGCAAGAGCTGGAAAGGCCGCTGTAAAAACAGGTGCAGAAGTAATTCAAGAAACTGGTGAAAAACTAGCAAAAGAATCAATTGAAACAAGTGCACAAAAAGCAGGAGAGGCAGCAGCTAAAAACATAACGAGTGAAGCTGCCGAAAAAGCAACAAAAGAGTTAACAGAAACTGCTACAACAGAAGCATATAAAAACCTTGGTGAAAAAATGGTTAGAGAAAATGCAGAAGTTCTAGCAAGAAGAGCTGCCGAAAAAGCAGGAACAGAAATAACAGAAGAAGCTATTCAAAAAGCAGGAAATGAAGCAGTAGAAAGAGTTGCAAAAAGAGCTGTGGAAAAAGCTGGTACAGAGTTAACAGAAGAAGCAGCACAAAGAGTAGGAAATGAAGCATTTGAAAAGCTTGGTAGAAAAGCAGCAGAACAGCTTACACCAGATGTTACAGGAAAAATAGTAAAAGATGCTATTGGAGATACATCCGTAGAAAGTTTTGAAAAATTTGTAAAAGACGGAGTAGAAAAACAAGTACAAGCAGGTATTGCAGAAAGCGGACAAAAAGGATTAGAAACGGTATTTACAAAAGCAAGTGCAGACTTTACTGGTGCAGAAGTAGAAAGAATGACAAAACAAATTCTTGGTAATCCAGATGAATTGGTTAAGCAGTTGGGCGAATTTGCAAAAGCAAATAAGGTTCCTATAGCAACAAATCTTAAAGACGTTGCTGCAACAGCCGTAAAAGAAGCACATGAAAGAATTCAAAAAGAAGCATATAAAGGTCTAGTTGAAAAGAGTGCAAAAGAAATATCAGAAAAGGCAGCTAGAGAAGCCGGCGAAAAAGCAATAAGAAAAGATGCCGAAAAAGCGGCAAGAGAAGCTGCAAAGAAAGACGGAACAAAAATAACAGAAGAAGCATTAAAGGATGCTGGAGATAAAGCATTAAGAAATGCTGGAGATAAAGGAATTCAAGAAGCTGGTGAGAAGGCAATCAAAGAAGCCGAAGAAAAGGCACTTAAAGAAGCCCAAGAAAAAGCCTTAAAAGAAGCTGGCGATAAAGGAGTTCGCGAAGCCGGCGAAAAAGCCTTAAAAGAAACTGGCGATGATGCAATAGAAAAGATTGGCGAGAAAGCAGTAGCCGATGCTAGTGAAGCAGAAGTAAAAGATGCTGCTAAGAAAGTAATGGATGAAGTAGGCGAAGACGTATTTGAAAATTCAAGTAAATCTCAAATAAAGAAAGCAGGAGAAGCTGCCATCGCTAAAGAAGCCCAAGAAAAAGCTATCAAAGATGCTGGAGAGAAGGCAATTCTTCAAGAAGCAGAAGAAAAAGCACTAAAAGAGGCTCAAGAAAAAGCCGCAAAAGAAGCAGAAGAAGCTTTAATAAAGAGACAAGTAAAAGAAAGTGCTGAAGCAGCAGCTAAAGAAGAAGCTGAAGCAGCAATTAAACAATATACTAAAGAAGGAATTCAAGAAGCTGGAGAGAAGGCAATTAAAGATGCTACAGCTGAAGAAATTGAAAAGGCAGGTAAAGAAGCTTATAAAACAGCAGCAGAAGCAGCATTGAAAAAGGAACAAGAAGAAGCTACAAAGAAAGGCCTTAAGGGAGCTGTTGAACGTATATTCAAAAAAGGTGAAAAAGAAATTAGTGAAACAGCAATTCAAGAAGTATCAGAAAAGAGTCTTAAAGAAGCTGCTGAAAAGATGGCAAAAGAGACAGGAACATCAGTTGCTGAAGCTGAAGCTAAATTAATAAAAGAAGCTGGTGAAAAAGCAATTAGAGAAAAGGCTGAAAAAGAAGCAATGGAGGCAGCAGCTGAGTACTTTAAGAAGGATGCAGTTGCAGCAGCAAAAGATGCAGTATATAAAGCAGTTCCAACAAAAGGAGAAAAATTCCTTAACAATGTTGGAAAAGCAGCTGGTATGTATATTGAGGGAAGAAGAACATTTGAACTTGAACAAGGAAATGTAATGCCATCATTATTTGGAGGAGGAACAACATCAGCAGATGATACTATAACAGGCGAACTACCATCAGATACAGCAGACGGAACTGCTGGAGATCCAAATGGTACAGACGGCTATCCTAACGGAGGCGGCGGAGGAGGCGGCTACTCTGGCGGCGGAGGAGGCGGTGCCCCAACAACAACTCCAGAGCAAGATACAAAGCCAGAAGAAGATACTACTCCAACAACAACCCCAGAGCAAGAAACAGACCCACCAAATAATCAAGGTGAAGTAATAAACAGCGGTGGAAATGGAGGCAACAACTTTTCTGGAGAGGGTATGACTTTTGATGAACCAGATGACGTTGAAATATTAGATGATGTAGACATAGGAGAAGACCTTGACTCTGAAGATTCAATTATAACAATTCCTACTACAATAAAAGGTACTACAACAGGAAAGACAAAGAGCAGTAGCTCAGCAGCGCTACCAATACTTGGTGCATTAGGAGTAGCTGCAGCAGCTGGTGTAGGTGCTAAAGTGTACATGGATAATAAAGCTAATAATGAAAATGAAGATGAAGAGTTTGAAGATTATGAAGAAAATGGGGATATAAATGCAGAAGAGTGGTCAGACGATAATATGGATTCACCAGCAGATGATGACAGTTATCTAATGTATGACACAAAGAGCATAGATGACCTAGAACAAGGAACAGGCGAAATCTAGAATTTTGAAAGGAGAAAAGTAAAATGAAAGAAAGATTTTTACCAATAGGTTCAGTAGTATTACTAAAAGGTGGAAAAAAAGAAGTAATGATAACAAGTTATTGTATTTTCCCAACAAACATACAAATTGTAGATGGTAAAGCAGTAAAACCAGAACGCAAAATGTATGAATATGGGGGATGTACATATCCAGAAGGAATTTTAGACAGTAACTTAGCTTGTGCATTTAATCATGACCAAATTGAAACAATTTGCCATTTAGGATACGAAACAGAAAAAGAAAAAGAATTTGTTGGAATTCTAAATGCTAATTATGAAGTTTATAAGAAAAAATATGAAAATAATGAACCAATGAATTAATCATAAATCAAAATTATTCATATATAAGCAAAATAAAAAAACGTAAACACACCTCATGTTTACGTTTTTTTAATAATTTATAAAATTAAAATAGCAAGCAATTTATTTAACATCAATAATATAGAGTCAACTTTCAATCTAAATTTTCAATCATCATACCAATGATGACTTGAATATTTTTCTCATAAATAGTATTATATATATAAGAATAGTAAGATAAAGAGGTGAGTAAATGGGACTACTAGGAGGAAGAAAATGGTGCGGGTATTGTCTAAAAAGTTTTCCAGTGATTGACATGGATGAAGTGGAAAAGGCAATTAGCAAAGTGCATGGAGCTATTTCTAATGTAAGTAGTGCAGAAGAAACTTTAAAAACAGCCAAAAATAATTGTGGTAAAGATGCAATGAAGTTTGGTGCTGGTGAATATGCATCAATGGAAAGCTATATGGATGCTTTGATTAGTGAAGCTAACAGTATACAAATAGATGGTGATAGTATTTGTGAATCGATATATAGTCAAGCTCAAGCAGAACATAATAAACAAGAGGCAGAATATAATGCTCATGTAAAAGCCTGCGCAGAAGAATATAGAAAAAGAATTGAAGCAATTTCTAATCGACGAGAAAATTGATAAAAAGGAGGAATATGATAGATGAATTCTGGTAACGTAGAATTAAATTATAATGAAGAAAAAGTAGGCAAAGCTTTAGCAAGTTTAAGAAATGCTAGAAACGATCTTAAAGAACATATATTTACCGGATTTAAAGCTGCAGCTAATGCAGTAGGGTCAATATCATCATTTACAAATGCTGGTGCCTATAAAGCAAGAGTAGAACAGTTAGCTGCTAGAACATCAACAGTAAGTGATAAAATATCCGATGGCATAAGTGTTATAACCGAATGTAAAACAGTAATAGATAACTTCTTATCAGATAATACATGGTTTGCAGATACTATGATGACATTTACTGGTTTTCTTCAAGGTGGGATAATGCCTGGTGAAATAGTAGTAGATGGGCTATTATATGATGCAGCAGCATTATTTAAACTAATTGGTGGAAGTTCTAATTTTTTAGGATTTGGAACTTTTTCATCCAAATTAGTTGAATTAGGTGAGTATGATTTTAGTGGAAACTTAGCCAGTGGATCCTATGATTATTTTGAACGCTTTAGTAGCATTGATCGAAATAGTACACAAGTTCAAATTGCTAAATATGCCGGTGGAATAACAACTACAGCCGCAACTATTATATTAGCCCCACAAACAGCCCCAGCATTAATCAAATTAACATTTGCAGCAGGAGCTGGACATGTAATGCATGAAACAGGAATTGTATCATCCAAAGCTCCAGAAGAGCAAGATGTAACTGGTACACTACCAGCGCCAAGTGAACCGCCACAAGAAACTCCAGGTAATTATAGAGATCCAGGAGACTATGATTATCCAGGAGATGTGCCAGTAACAAGTAGTCCAACAACTCCAAGTACGCAACCTACAGAACCTGTGACTACTCCAACAACTCAAGCTCCTCCTAGTGAGCCATTTACACCAAGCACTACCTCACCAACTATTGATAAACCAAATTATACTCCGCCAACAGAAGATATAGCAGGTGAAGGAATGCAGCTTGAAGATGACACGGGAACATTAGAACATAATGAAATTGATGAGCCATCTGATGAAATTATAAGTATTTCTACTACAATAAAAAGTAAAAACACAGCTGAAAATTATAAGTCCAAAGCAGCACCAGTATTGGGCGCCTTAGGTATATCAGCTGCAGCGGGTATTGGTGCTAAAGTGTACATGGATAGTAAGGCAAATAATACTAATGATGAGGATGATGAAGAATATAATGAATATGAGAATAGTGAAGCAACTGCCAATGAATGGAGCAACGATGAAATAGAAGATACAACAGATAACGACGAAAGTTATTTGATGTATGATAAAAAAAGTTTAGACAACCTTGAACAGGGAACTAGCGAAATTTAAGATTTTGAAAGGAGAAAAGTAAAATGAAAGAAAGATTTTTACCAATAGGTTCAGTAGTTCTACTAA
>CAKPHH010000006.1 GCA_934157235.1 uncultured Bacilli bacterium
TATTAGTATTACTAATAATATTATTAGAATTATTTATTATATTTAATTTTTATATTATATTTATTATATTATTATTGAACTATATGTCCTTTGAGTGTTAAAAAACCATCTAACCCATTAGAAAAAATCTTCATGTAGGTCAGATGTAAACTTTTCTTCATTAATATAAATTTTCCTTTGAAATTTATGTTTATATTCCATAGTAATATAATTATTATCTGCTAATTCTTTTAATAGGCTTGATATTCTTCTTGGACCTACTCCAAGATAATTTCCTAAGTATTTATTATCAGCATAACAGTAACCTTCTTTATGAGATAAGAGCATAATTATTCCATACAAAAGTTTGTTACCAACACATATATTTCTATCTAAAATTATAAACCATGGTATTTTTACATATTTATCGTATTCCATTTATTACTCTCCCTTCGTATTTGTCTTTAGTATTTCTAAGTAGCCTCTTTCTAATAATTCTGTCATCATTTTAGAAATAGATACTCTATAAAATTTAGACATTAATTTAATTCTATTAAATAAGTCTATTGGTAAATATAATTTAAATATTCTCAAACTATCACTCCTTCCTAAATAGGATGATTGTCCTATTATTTTTACTGTTTTTAATTAGAGCAGGATAAGAAGATAGCACCACAAACAAAAAAACTCCTTATAATATAAGGAATTGCTATGGTGCTATTCTTATTTCGTACTTACGAAATTCATCCTACTTTGTAGGTTGATATATAGGATGATTACTATATATAACCCTTTATTTACAATAAATTTTAAAATTATTTTATCATCCTAAATATTAATTTTTTATTATTTATGTAGAATTTTTACTTTTTTAAATCACCTCCTTTATTGCAACAAAAAAGAGAGCCATAAGCTCCTTTGATATAATTATTACAATTTTACTATATTGTATCACCCATAATTTTTAAGTCAACAATTTAATTTTATAATATTCCTTTTTATTTCATTTTATTTTATTTTTTTTGATATTTATTGATATTCTATATCTTCATCATTTTGTCTAAATATTTTGCTGGTATTTTATGTTTCAATTTCCATACAATACCAACTGGTCTAGATCCACTATGAGATACATATTCAGCTTCCCCTAAATAAATATATGGACTAGCTTGACCCTTTTCTTTTCTATTTATTCTTACAAATAAACTAATTCTTCCATTAGAATTAATGTATCTATTTAAAGTATCACTACCATCAGCTACTGAATTTTGAGTTTGCCAATGAAATAACTCATCATTTATAGCGTAATCTTCATAAGAGATAGATTCTCCAAAATGACTTGATTCTTTATTAATAGTAACTAGGAATATATCATGATTATTTTCTTTTAAGTACCATACTCCTTGTAACATTGGTCCAGCATACTTTTCTGTAAATACACCTAATCCAGAATATAGTTGTGCTTGAGAATATATTCCATATACTTCTAATGGACAGCTAAAATTTAAGTCATTTTTTATTGGTAATACTTCTAAAGAATTGTAAAGATAATTACAGATTTCACTAATTTCATAATTTAAACATTCTGAATTCTTTACAAATTCTAATGCTTCTCTTATATCATTAAATCCTTCCTTTTCCGGTAGTTTATTAAATAAAGTATAATATGTCATTCTATCTAATAATTCATTATATATAATGTTTTCATCATTTAAAAGAGTCTTAATATAATTAATAAATTTTGGGGAATTAATTGATAATAGATTTTTCAATCTACCAACTACAATATTTTCTATAGGATCTTTTTCTTCAAAAGATTTAATACCTGCTTCAGTTAATAATCTATAAAATGAAACATCTTTTTTATAAATATCATTAATATCTAATTTATAATGATTAACAAAATTATATAAAGTTAATTTTTTATGTGTAGTTTCTTCAAATTTTTGAAGCATCTCAATAATAACTTGTCTATTATTTGTATTAGCTTTGATATTAGAAAGAATATACTCTTCTGCTACTCTTTCTAAAGCAATTGAACATCCAACTGGTAACATTGGGAATCCGTTATTAATTGCTTCTTTAACACTAACTCCTTCTATTCCAATTAAGGATTTAAATTTATCTGCATAATTAAAACGTTTATTACATTCGCCAATAAAATCTAAAACTATTAAATAATCTTTATTAATATGTTTTCTAAGTCCTCTTCCTAATTGTTGTAAGAATATTGTTAAAGAATCAGTAGGTCTTAATAATAATTCTACATTTACACACGGAATATCTACACCTTCGTTATATAAATCAACGGTAAAAATGAATTTAATTTTTCCAGATTCGAGATCTTTTATTGCATTATTTCTTAAATTGTTATCTGAATTACCAGTTAAACATATTGATGGAATATTATTTTCATTAAATTTATCTGCCATATATTTAGCATGATTAACAGAAGAACAAAATCCTAAACCATGTACTTTATCTAAATCATCAATGTATTTAAATAAATTATCAATAATTGTATTAACTCTTATATTTGCACTATATTCATTTTCTACAAACAATTTATCTAAATCACTATTATTGTATCCGAATGATGACCATCTTACATTACTTAAATCAGTTGGATCAGTAATTCCATAATATTGAAAAGGAACTAACAACTTATTATTAATTGCTTCTGGCAATCTCATTTCAGCAGCAATAGTATTACAAAAATATTCAGTTATATCTTTTCCATCCATTCTTTCTGGAGTTGCTGTTAATCCTAATAATAATTTTGGATTAAAATAATTTAAGAAGTTATCATATGTTTTTGCAGTACCGTGATGGATTTCATCTGCAACTATATAATCATAATAATTAAAATCTACTTGTCTCATTATGTTTTCTAATCCTAGTGGTGTTGTAAATAATCTATCTATATTATTAGGCTTATAATTACCTACATATAACTCACCAAAATTAGCATCCTTTAAAATTTGCCTAAACGTATCACAACTTTTTTTCAAAATTTCTTGTCTATGTACTACATACAAGAATTTAGCATTTGGATATTTTTCTAAAAAGTTTTTAAAATCAAATGCAGCAAGTACTGTCTTTCCAACACCAGTTGCAGCTATAACTAAATTTCTATTTCTATGATATATTTCTCTTTCAACTTCTAATTTCTCTAATATTTGTTCTTGATAATCATAAGGTTTATATGTCATTAAATTTTGATAATAATTAATGTTTTCAGTTTTATATGATAAAGCATCTTTTAATTTTGCTTTATCTTCATCAGTATTATTTAATGTTTTATATTCATAAGAGTTCCAATATGTTTCAAATTCAGAAATAACATTTTGAAAAATAACCGGTGAATTTTTTTCAGTTAATTTAACATTCCATTCATCACCATATACTAAAGCTGATTTTGATAAGTTTGATGAACCTATATAGAAAGTAGAAAAACCGTTATTTCTTTTAAATATATATGCTTTAGCATGTAATCTTTGATTATCTGTTTCATATGAAATTTTTATTGAAGTATTAGGTAATTCTAATAATTTTTCTATTGCTTTATATTCAGTTGCTTTGGTATAAGTAGTAGATATAACTCTTAACTTTTTACCTTTAGCTGTAAATTCTTTTAAATCATTATAAATAGGCATTAATCCAGTCATTCTTATAAATGAAACTAATAGCATAACTTCATCAGATGATGCTATTTCTTTTCTTAATTCTGACAATAACGATATTTCTTTAGAACTATTAGTAAATAAAGTTGGTTCTACCAAAGAAGTAACTGGTCTAACTATATTTTTACCATCAAATGAATTATTATTTAATTTCCTAAATGCGTATTCTAAAACTTCTGCATCCATAGATAAATTTAAATCTTTGTACTCATCAAAATCTAATTTTGTTCTTAATAAATCTAGAATTTCATTACAAATTTCAATTTCTTTTAGTACTCTTTCACTATCTTCTATATCAACATCTATTTCTTGAATACAATCCATTGCTTTTCTAGTTACTTCTTTTAAATATTCAGTTATTAAATTTTTAGCATTTTCTGGTGATTTCAAAATTGTATTAGTTTTATAAAAGAACTCTGATTCATTCAACTTGCTTTTTAACTCATTATTTAATAGTTGTTCATAAATACCATCTTTCATTTACTTCACCTTCTTTACAAACTCCGCTAGTGGAATATCAGCAGGAGCTAAATCATATTTTAATAATTCTTCTTTATCTACCCATTTATATTCAGAATGATCATGTAGGTTAAATTTTCCAGATACATAATCACATTTATATAATCTTAAATCAACAACTTTAGTTGGATATTCACATACATTATTAGTTATAAACTTTTTAGCTTTAATTATAAGTTCAAATTCTTCTTTTATTTCTCTTTCAATTGCATCAAGTTCATTCTCATCTTTTTCTACTTTTCCGCCAGGGAATTCCCACTTTCCTAATACATTAATATCTCCAGTAGAACGTCTAGCTAATAAAACTTTATTATCATTTTCAATTAATGCTGCTACAACTTTTATCACTTAAATCACCCGTCCATATTATACCATAAAAAAATAAACCAAGAGAGTCATTACTCTCTTGGTAAGCTTAACAAATTATCACGAGTTGTACTATTTGGTGTACTCTTAACAAATTTTTCACCATTTGGACTAACTGCAGGTATGACATAAGGGCCATATGAAGTTTTTACTGTTATTGATTTTGGAAACTTTGTTACATGATTATGTATTGTTTCCTTCTTATACCATCCTTTATCACTACCAACAATATAAATTTCGTCTATCTCCAATAAATTATCAGAGTTATAGCATCCTCGCTTCATTCTTATCTTTGAAGCAACTAGTGACATATTTTCTCCTTTCCTAGTTTTTCATGTGTTGTATTTTGAGATTAAATATGTTACAATTACTACAGGTCGGGAAACCTATAGTTTCACATGGATGAAACTATTTTTTATTTTATACTAAACATGCATATTTACAGCTGATTACATCTCAATAGCTCAGTACATACATATAATACCATGCCATAAACTTCTTGTCAATGTTTTGAAGTCGTTTTAGGCCCCATTTTTTTGTTTTTTTTCTACCATTAATATTTTTTTAGGTGTTTTGGTGTCGATTTAAACCTTTATGTTGACATTCAAGAATAGATATTATATAATTTGTTTGGGGTGTTATAGTATGTTATTAAGCCTAAAAATAGATAATTATAAAGGTGTAAAAAGAGAAATTAATATTAGTAGTATTGCTTCTAATAAAATCAAACGTTCTAATAATGATACTTCAAAAATCGCAGACAATGTTAAACTTTTAAAAAATATTTGTTTAATAGGAAGTAACGCAAGTGGTAAAACCAGCATTTTAAGTGCTATTGAAACCTTGCAAGCTTTTCTAATGTTTCCATATAGAAAAAAAATTACAAATGAAAAAGATTATGCTGATTTTATTGAAAATATGTCACCTGAAGAACTTAAAAAGTTTCTAATAAAATTTAATACATTAGAGCTTGGTGAACAAAACAATTTAAGAAAAAAAGAAAAAACAACAATTGAAATTGAATTGTATATTCCAAAAAGAAAAAATAATATTCCTGGAATTTATAAATATACATTGCTATATAAAGATGACTATTCAAAAAACGGTGTTTTGATGGAAAAATTAGAGTATAAAAAAAGCATAAATTCCAAGAGCAAAATAATTGGTTTGGGAAATAATATAATAGAAAGTGAAATTAGTACTGCGATATTATACGAAAATAATGATAGTAAAAATAATGAAATTTCTATATTTGTAGACTATTTTAAAACATTTTTTGATGAAATGATAGACTATACTTCTTGTATTGATAAAAAAGCTGGAGCTAATTTGTTTGACATTATTAAAAAAAATAAGGAACAATTTTTATCTTTAACAAATATTGCTGATGAAAAAATAATTAATATTACTATAGATGAAAACAATGATAAACCACAAATTTTGTTTTGGAATAGTAATAATACATATTTAACATTTTCACAGCTATCAAGTGGAACTAAGAAAGTTATAATATTAGGAAGTATCTTATTAGAATCTTTAGAGAATAACAGCTTGGTATTAATTGATGAAATCGAGTTAAGTTTACATCCATCTTTAGTTACATTTTTAATTAATTTAAACGTTTCTAAAGATTGTAATCATTTTTCTCAATTAATCTTTACAACACATTCACCATTTGTGGCTTTCTCATTATCAAATGATCAATTATATTATATAAATAATAAAGATGAACAATATAATGTATCAAATATAAATTCAGCTATAAAAAATGGCATTATTACAAAAGATAAAAGTCCTCAAAAGGCATGGCTTGAAGATTTATTAATTAAAAATCCAGATATAAACAAAATTAACAATTTTTTAAAAATAAATAAAGAGACTAGGTAAACATAATTACCTAGTTTTTATTATCTTAATAACCAATTAAATTATGTAATGGTAACTAAACTTATGACCTCCTGCATTTATGTGATTAGATATCATTATTATGTCTGGACTATTACCATAGGCATTCATTATTCTATTGATTCGTTCTTTCCTTTCTAACGTCTCGTCTGTATTTCTAACTATTGTAGATGGTATACCTAATTCTTGTAATCTTTTATACATATATTGGGCAGCTTCTAAATTTAGATCTTTTTCTTTTAAATTACCAGAAATAGCTCCTGGATCATTTCCACCATGACCAGCATCTATAACAACCTTTTTAGTAGCTCTATTATACATATTTATCACCTGTAGTATTTTATGTATTTATACTATCTTGGTTACTATTTTTAGTTGTGCTAATAAAGTTTCTTCTGTTCCTAGATATAACTCTTAATATTGAATATGTTAATGTAAAGGCATATAAATCTTTTAATACATCCTCTCTTGTAGAAAAATAATCTGATTTTACTATTAATCTATTTTTTAGAGATAAAAGTCTTAATATATCTAAATTTTTATATTCGATAGTCTTATATCTCTTTTTGACTTCTGAGCAGTTGAATAATTTACAAGCTAAATTTTTTGTAGGACAGCCATTACTATTTTGATATTTACATAATCTGCAACAACCATTACATTTACCATTGTTTTTTATTTGTTGAATATAACACTTATTCTTTTTAAAGCCACATATATTTAATCCTTTGGTATTATTATCTATAATGTTACACGCTGTATCATATACATAGGTAATTCTTTTACGCCTATTTTTTATGTTTAATCCTTTTATTATTTGTAATACTTTATCATTTTCCTGTAGTCCTTCCACTTGAAATTCTGTATTAATTTATAAAACACTTTTATATAGACTTACCCTTTTTATAAATTTTATATAATCTTTTTCTGATTTTATGGTAATAATTTTTCTTTTCATATACGCCACTAACTTCTAGCTAATCATCTAAGAAATCATCTTCTTCATCATCTTTTTCATGAAACAGATACTTTCCAAGTAGTAAAGCTGAGACTGCTCTTAAACCTTTCTCTTTTTCTTTGGCTTCTTCTACTTTTTCATTCATATTATCTATAATTTCCTTTAATTCTTCTTCTAACATTTCAACTTGGTCTTTTGAAATATCAATTAAACTTTCATCTTCCAATTCATTTTTAATATTATATAGTCTCATGTATTCATCATCTAAATCAATGTCACTATCGTGAAATAGTGCTTCATCATATATTTCTTCAGCTTCTTGGATAAGTAAATTTAAATCATCTGATTTTTCGTCTTCTAATGTTTTTTCTGTGTGTTGCTCTTGCATACTTACAACTTTCTCCTCTCTTAACTTTTGTCTTTCCTTTTTCTTATTATTCTTTATAATACTTTGTGCTTCTTCAACTATAAGCTTTATAAAATAAAATATTAAAAGAAAAAAGCCTACTATTACACCAAACACTACGTAACCACCTAATTCTGATGCATCTTTTCCTTTATGTTTTGCCATTATCTTCACCAAACTTATTATATCATACCTTACTTTTTCATTGCTATTACTATGTGAAATTCATTTCTGAAAAAGTTTGTCATTTTTTTCAAAAAAACTATTGCATTTTAATTTTTCTTATGGTAAGATATAAACATCTTAGATATGATATTATAGTTGACAGGCGTTATATTTGATTATCGATTGATTTTTCTTTCGGTAATTTGTATGATTGCTGGGTTGATTGATTAGGTGTCGAATGGTTAATTTCGTTTGGTGCTTGTGTGTGGAATTGCAGTTGTTTACTGTATCCTATCACGATCTAAGTGTACACGTGTAGCGAGAAAGTCACTCGCAATGCTGATAGGATGCCACGTCTTAATACTGACTTTATTAAGATTTTGGGTTTGAGTTGTTTTATCGGTGTTTCTCAGGTAGCTAATGGTTATTTGAGAAATCGAGGAAACTGTTGCTCGACAATCCTAGTGGTTTTTCTAAATGAAACTCGGAAGTACAATTTGTCAGGATTGTACTTTTTTGTTTATTTAAAATCAAATATTTAAAAAGAAAAAGTGGAATTTGTTTCCACTTTTTTAGTCGGCATAATTTGTAAAATAGCCTTGAATAAATACTACAGGAGTTCCTTTATCACCGGAACCTGAAGTTAAATCACATAAAGAACCAATCAAATCCGTGTATCTTCTTGGAGTAGTTCCTTGGGTCTCTATTTTTCCTTTTAAGTTCTTATCTTTTTCTTCAATTTCTTTTCTTATAGCAGCTTGTAATTCTGCACCTTTTAAATTACTATATTTATTATCAGATAAGTACTTTAATTTTAACTCATTAGGGCTTCCTTCTAAGCCTTTTGTATAGAAAGGGCTTACTACAGGGTCTGCTAATTCCCAAATCTTTCCTACTGGGTCTTTAAAAGCACCATCACCATAAATCATTACTTCAATTGTCTTACCAGTAATTTCTTTTAATTCTTTTTGAATATCATTTACTAGCTCTTCACCTTTTTCTGGGAATAGTTTTACTTTATCTTCTGTAGCTCTATTAGATCCTAATAAACCATATTTACTATTATAACCAGAACCATTGATACTAGTTGTTAGGATATCATCCATTCCTAGAACTGTCTTAGCACCTTTCTTCTTTAAAGCTTCTTTTGTATTAAATCTAGTATGAATATCACAAGCTAAGACTTCATCAGTATACTTTAGAATTTCTTCGGCTTTATTACTAAAGACAAATTCAATTTCACAATTTTCACTTTGAGCTACTTCACGATAAAAGTCTACCATGTTAACTCCAGTGAAAATATGTTTGAAATCGCCAAACTTTTCAGTATACTCTTTTTCACTTATAACATCAGAATATGGATTAATACCAGATTCAGCTAATCTTTCTTTATCTAAAATATCATTTCCAACTTCATCTGATGGATAACTTAAAAGCATAGTTATTTTATCCATGGCTCTAGCAAAAGCTCTTAAGCAAACAGCAAATCTATTTCTACTTAGAATTGGGAAAACTATACCGATATGTCTTCCAGTGAATTTATTTTTTACATCTTCAGCTATATCATCTATTGTGGCATAATTTCCAGTACTAATTCCTACTACAGCTTCTGTTATAGCAATAATATCACGGTCATTGAAAGAGAAGTTTTCTTGCTTACTGGCTTCCAAAACTGAATCAATAACTATTTGTTTTAGGTCATCACCTTCTTTTATTATTGGGGTTCTTATTCCTCTTACTACAGTTCCTACTGTTCTTGTCATATATCATTCCTCCTATTATTAATTATAGCACAGCTAAACTTCTGTACTTCTAATTTCTTTTACTTTTGTTAAGATTTTACCTTTACTATCAAGTAAAGGACTAATAGATTCATGCTTATTTAGTGTATCGATTAATTTAGCAACATACTTTGAGTTATCTCCCATACGAAGCCACTCTTGTTCTCTTGCTTCTTCTGGAATATAACATAAATTACTAGTGTAACATCTTGTAAAGACACCTTTTTCATAAGCTTCATTGAAAGCTTCTATACTTTTTTGTCCATCACTAAATAAAGCAAATGACGCTATTAAATAAATATTTTGGGCTCCTCTTTGTTTTAATTGTTCGGCCACTTCTAGCATAGATTGACCGGATGCTATCATATCATCTACAACAATAACATTTTTACCTTCTACTGATGTTCCTAAATATTCATGAGCGATTATAGGATTTTTACCATTTACTACTCTAGTCATATCTCTTCTTTTGTAGCAAAAGCCAAAGGGAGTATTTAGCATTTCAGCGTAACATTTAGCTCTTTCTATAGCACCCATATCCGGACTGGCTACTAAAACATTAGAAAAATCAATAGGTTCATTTTCAATAAACTCCTTTAAGATATTATAAGTTGGATAAATAGAGTCAAATGAACAACTATGTAGAGAATTTCTAATACTAGGGTCATGAGCATCAAAAGTTATAAATGAATCAACACCTAAGGATTCTAATTCTTGAAGCATTAAAGAACAATCTTTAGACTCCCTACCCTTTCTTTTATGTTGACGACCTTCATAAAGAAAAGGCATAATTACAGTTAGTTTATCCTCAGCGCCATCCATGGCTGAAATAATTCTTTTTAAATCTTGATAATGGTCATCTGGACTTTTATGATTTAGATAACCATGCATTTCATAAGTACAACTATGATTCATGACATCAGTTAAAATATAGGTTTCTTTTCCTCTAATGCTTTCTAGAATTTCTCCTTTTCCTTCACCTGATGCAAAGCGAGTTAATCTAGTTGGAACGATAAAAGTAGCATTAGGATTCATTACTCCACGCATTAATTTTAGATGAGTATCTACCTTTTGTCCAAATTCTTTAAAATTGTCCATTACAAGTAGGCGTAAATTGTTTGCTTTAATTTCCATTTTTCCTCCTTACAATAATAAAAAGAGAATGCAGTATTCCCTTTTTATCTTACATTAATATTAGTCGATGGATTTAGTATGTGGTTATCCCTTGTGTGAAACTTTATAAATAAATTGTTATTTATAAATAGTAACATACCTTATCCCTCATCTTTATTATAACATTATTCAGGTAACATTTAAAAGTGTTTTTAAAATTTATTTAGATTAATATTGGTGACACCTTATAACTTATTGGCAATCAATCTATGTCTCTTTCCATCTCTTTTACAACCTATTGACAATTCATGTTGTTGGCAATTTAACTTATTTACAATTAACTAACAACTCATTATCAATCTTCCTTATTCTTTTATTCCATCAGACAAGATAAATCCAAAACTAAAAAAACTACCTCAAACCATAATTTTTATATATACAACTATAAAACAAAAAAAACAACTCCTTTTCTTGAGTTATTTTTTTAGTATCTTTAATTACTTTGTAATGTTACTTTAGTTGTATGTTCTTTATTATCTCTTATATAGGTTATTTCGATAGTGTCTCCCGCTTGATGTTGATATAATTCATATCTTAAGTAAGCATAGTTCTTTACATTATTACCATTAATTTTGGTAATTACATCACCTTTTTTGATACCAGCTTTTTCAGCTGCTGAGTCTTTTACAGCTTCAACAACAACTGTTCCGGAAGTTATTTTACTATTGACATTGATACCATATTGACGAAGAGTAGCAGTATCCGTAGTATTAGCCATTCTTATTCCTAATACTGGCCATTTTATAGCCTCACCCTTTTCTAGAGAGTCTGCATGGTTCATAGCATATTCTATTGGAATAGCAAATCCCATTCCTTCAATTTCATCATCGACTAATTTCATAGAACAAATACCAATTACTTCACCATTAACATTTAATAATGGACCACCTGAATTACCAGGGTTGATAGAAGCATCTATTTGTAATACACGCATTACCCAATCACTACTTCTAGTATTTGAAACATTTACAGATACCATTCTATCCTTACCAGATAAAATACCAGACGTTACACTACCACGATAATCAACACCTAATGGAGATCCTACAGTAAATATGGAATCTCCAATACTTACTTTCTCACTGCTACCAATATTTGCGACCATAGTCACTTCTTCTTTAGGTACACGTAAGACAGCTAAATCTAAGTATTCATCTCCACCAAGGATAGTTGTTTCTACTTCTTTATCATTAGTAAATAAAACGTTTACTTTACTAGCACTACTAACAACATGTTGGTTAGTTAAAATATAACCATACTTGTCATCTGTTTTGTAGACAAAACCAGTTCCAGTTGACGCTAGCTGATTATTGGCATATGATTGAACAACTACAACTGCATCATATATTTTTTCAACAGAGGCTGCTAGAGAGCTTTTTTCATAAACTTGGGTACCATTTTTAGTTATAACTGTATTTCTATTTCCAATTATTTGATCTAAAATTGGAGTCCATTTTAAAATTGATAAAGTAACGATACCTCCAATTACAAAAGAAAAGATAATTAAAGGTACTAATTTAATATTTTCTTTATTCTTCATTATACATTGGCCTTTCTATTTTTGATAATTCTTTCCAATTTAATGGAAAGCCCATTTGATTTAATATTTTATCTATTTTTATAATGGTTAAATTATAATTTAGAGTTTCAACAACATTTTCTAATTCATAAATCATATTTTTAAAGTCTTCTGTTACTAACATTTGCTTCATAATAATTATTAAGGCAAATAAATCACATTTTCCATAGATATATCCTTCTTCATCTTTAGGAATATTTAATAGTTTATGATAAATAGTATCAGATATTGCCTTTTGAGTTCTATTTTCATATAAGATATCTTCATGGGCACAAAGATTTCTATAATTAGCTAGAATTGGTAAATAACCAATAAAATCATCAGTATCAATACCATAAATATTACTAATATCACGTTGGTCTTCAGGCTTTAGAATAGATATCATTTCACTAACTACACCAAATGATAGAACTTTTACTAAGATCCATAAAGGAATATAACCATAATGGGATACATAATGCGAAGTTGCGGAATGTTGAGATCCATTTATTCTAATTTGACGTTTCATTTTTTTGATAAGATCATTTACTTGACGTTGACGCTCAGGAATCTGGGTAAAATTCTTGGCTCTTAAATAATCTTTTTCCTTGTAGCCATACTTCTTAGATAATTGGTATGAAGTTATAGACTTTAAGTTATTTTCAATTACTAAGATATACTTAAATAAGACATTTCGAAAAGAACGATCAAATAAAAATAAACTATATAGCTCTTCAAAAGTTGTTCCTGGTATAAAGACCTTCTCTGTTTGTGACTTATAAAATAGATGACGATAACCATTTAAAAAGAAATAATTTTCTCTTAATAGAATTTGTTTAGCATACTTTTCATCTTTTATGACTAAGCCTTTATGCTTAAATATTTCTATTTGTTCATCTAATGTTTTAAATTGTTTCTCTATCATAATCTCACCTATTATAGATTATACCATAACATTATTTGTAAAGTATGGTAAAAATATGAAAATTTTAAAAATTATGATATAATAATTAAGAATTTTTTAAGAAGAAATGAACTGTTATTTTATATGTTTGGGAGGAGTTATTTATGCCAGCTACTGTTGTTCATGGGTATTTTGCACAAGATGTATGTGATATATTACCTAGTAATATAAAGGAAAAGTTAGATGTTGGACGATTAAGAATGTTTGGACAAAGTACAGATTCTTTAATGTTTTATAATTTATTTAGTTTGTTACCGGGAAAAGATATTAGAAAATTTCAAAAGTATTTTCATGAAAATAAGACACAAGAATTTTTTGTTAACTTAATTAACTATATTAAAGAAAAGGATTATAGTGAAGATGTAGACGTTTGTTCATACTTAGTTGGGTGTATTTGTCATTACGTATTAGATTCAATAGTACATCCTTATGTTTTTTATAAGACTGGTTATTTTAGAAAAGAAGAGAAAACAACATATAAATATAATAATATACATACATTTATGGAAATTTTCTTAGATAATGATATGATTAAAAGAAGAGAGAGTATTAATCCTTATAAATTCAAAATACATAACTTTTGCTTTGATACTAGGAGTTTTTCAGATGAATTAGATGATACAATTAATCATACCTTTGAAATGACATTTGATATTAAAAATATGGATAAAATATATTATAAGTCGCTTAAACAGATGAAGAGTGCCATTAGAATATTTAGAGAAGATCCTATTGGTATAAAAAAATTCTTTTATAAATTAGTTGATACTTTTACAAGTAGAAGAACATTTAGATTTGAAGCAGTTAGTTATCATTATCCTTTAGTGGATAGACATAACTATTTAAATGAAAATCATAAATTATGGCGTAATCCAACAACTTATAATATTACAAGTACTGAGAGTTTTTTAGATTTATACCTAAAAGCTCTTAAATTAGCAAAAGTGATAGTATGTGCCAGTTTTGATTATTTAAATGGAAAAGATATTGAATTAGAAAAGGTATTTACTAATATTAGTTATATTACAGGACTTGATTGTACATTAGAAAAAGAACTTAAATATTTTGAATTTTAAGTTCTTTTTTGTATATTTATAAATAATAATTACATACTAATTTTAGGTGATATTATGTTTTATAAATATGAGATTAGGAATAATGGCGTTGAAGATGTTTTATACTTATTTTTGACTATGAATTATGAGTTTTCTAAAGAGATTGGGTTTAATTCTTCAGATAAGGAGATTACAAGAAGGACTAAGAACTTTATTAATAATAATGGGATTGATTATGATGGAGATAAAGTTTATTTAGTTATTGATGGAATTGTTGTTAAGAGTTTAGATATTAGTAAGAATAAGAGTGATATAGAGGTTTTAAAGGAAAATTTATATTATTCTAATGATTATTATATGGTTACTATAAAACTTGAGAATATGGCGACAATAGAGGTTAATTTAAGGGAATATTTAATGGGATGTTTAGCTAGTGTATATTATAAAGGGCTAGAGAAGGAGACTTTGAAGGCATTAGCGGTTTTATATCGAACTTATGCTTTTAAGGAGATGAGTGAAGCTAGGGTTATAATGGCATTTAATGATTTTGTTAATTATAGACCATTATCATATTATAAATTATCTTGGTTTAATAGTTATGATGAGAATGAAAAGATATTAGATGAGGCTATTAAGGAGACTGATTGTTTATTTCTTACTTATAATCATTATTATATTTTACCGTTTGTACATTTTTGTAATTATGGGAAGACTTTAGTTGATGATAAATATAATTACTTGAGTAGTGTTTCTAGTAGTTGGGATATGGCTTCTCCTTACTATGTTAATATAAAAGATTATTCATATGCAGAACTTGGGAGATTATTGAAGAGTAATATTAGTGAGAATAGTGATATTATGGCAATAGAAGTTGATAGTAATGGATTTATTAATAAATTACAGATAGATAAAGCTATCTTTATTGGGAAAGATATTGTTAAGTTACTTAATTTAAAATCTAGAGCAATTAATATAATAGTTAATAAAGACTATGTTAGATTTATTTGTAGAGGGTTTGGGCACTTTTTAGGTTTTAGTATATTTGGAGCTAATGAGATTGCTAAGAATGGGTGTGACTATGCAAATATTTTAAAATACTATTTTCCTAAAGTTACTTTAAACAGATATATAAAAGAACTTTCATAATAATGAAAGTTCTATTTTTTTGAATTGATTAAGCCTTGAAGAGCTTTATTAGCAGCTTCTTCTAGTTCTATAATACTATCAATATATTTAGCATAATTTTCTACAACATCAACAAATTCAGCTAGTTGAGGAGCATCTTTTCCTTGAATTAAGTTTCTAATAATACCAGCACTTTCTCTTAACTCAGAGGCTATTTTATCAATACCTATAGATTCATTAGTCATTGCCTAATTCCTCCATTCTTTGAGTAGTTACTTTTTTATTAGGATCAAAGAGATTAGCATTATTTATAACTATTTGTTTATATGTTTCTAAGTTGTCTAGATAATTAATATTATCTTGATCAGTCCAAACTTTTTTCATTGCTTCTAAGTAGCCATAAATTTTATTAACTGCTTGGACATATTGTTCATATTCAGACATAAGTACCTCCTATACAAGAATTATTCTTGATCCATTTTTTAGGTCTGTATCTTTAACTGTTTTATTAACATCATACACTTGACCTGTTTCTTTACTGTAAAAGTTTGTTTCAGGACTAATGATGTAATCATGTTCAGTTATTTCTAAAAGTCCTTCTTCGATTAGTCTTTTTATGGTGCCAATCTTTTTATTGATAGGAATGAACAAGTCATAAGACTTCTCTATTAGAGGAATATATAAACATATTAATATTTTATTTTTATTCATAATTACCTCCTACTCATCAGATAAGAATTTAACAACGTTGGCTTTACCTTTAGTGATAACATAACCAAAGTTTGGCTCTAACTCTGCTCTTAAAAGACGAGAATTTGTTGTTACTTTAAATGTAAATTGATTACCAATACCATTACCTATCCAAATACCTTCTGATAAATCAATATTAGTTTTATACCAAGCTTCATAATTAAGAGACTTGATATTATCAATTGTTTCTACAACAATAAACTTAATTGTACCTAATTTAGATGTTTCAGAGATAGCGGTTGTAAATGAAGCTTTCTTAGTAGAATCCAGTTTAGTTAATAAAGTATTTATGCCAGTTATAATAACAACAATAGGATCTTCACTATTATCCGTTTGTTTAGCAGTAATAGCATTTAAAACTTCTTCTATTCCAGTTTGACAATTTCCACTATCATAAATTGTATTTTGTGGTGGATTGTCAGATAAAATACTTAGAGCATCTAGAATTAGACATTTACTATTTTGAATTTTTAGAATCATTTTAGCTAAACCAGAAATAAATGGTTGAAGTGATGTAATATCCTCTCCTGTTATATTGTAAATAGTATTTTTTAGAGAAATTGTAGATATTTCTAGAGTTTCTTTTTCGATACCTACTGGTATTGATAAAATACCTCTTAGAGATTGGATAACATCATTTTCAGTTACTGTTTCTGGTAGAATTGGAATTTTCTTAGCCTTGTATTCACAAATTTGATTTAATTTATTACAAATTACCTTAACGTAGTCAACAATCTTTTCTTCTTTAAATGGATAAGCTGTTTGGAATTCGAAGATACCATCTAAATTTATTAGACCACGGCCAAAACCTTTTGATGGTTCTTTTTTACGAACTCCAGGTAAGACACTTGAATAGTCTGAAGGATCATTAAATTGTAAAACAACGTTTTGGGCAAAGTTTTGACGAAGACGGTATCTAACAGTATTAGGTCCATTTGTACTTAGAATAAAGACAATACCATACTTTAGACATTCTCTGGTTATTTGACCTAGGGCTTCTTCGTAATCTGGATACATTTCTAAGAAGCCTTCAATATTATTGATAACAACAACAATTAAAGGAATTTGTTTACCACCATGATTAATATAGAAATCATAAGAACCATTATAGTCAACAAATACTTTCTTACGATCATCCATAATTTGATTAATCATCTTAAATAAATTAGCAATCTTTTCATTTTCAGATGATAATAATACTTCTCCAACATGTGGAGCATTTCTAAACATTGTTAATGTTTCAGCACCAAAGTCTAGTAGATAGAAATTTACTTCACTAGAGTCATGAGTTGTTATAGTGGAATAAATGATTGTTTGTAACATTAACTCTTTTCCAGAACCAGCAGATCCAAAAATAATAGCGTTCCCGTTTGAAGACAATGGTAGGGTTAAAACGTTTTGTTTTTGGTTATCTGGATCATCATATTCACCAATAATTGGGTTAATATTATTGGTATTAATTTGATAAGAGTATTTTTGTTTTAAATCTTCAACATATATATTATTTGGTATTCGATCTAGCCATAGTTGAGGAATGGAAACAGATTCTTGTTTAGCTTCTTCTACTATGTATTTAATAATATTAGTGATTTCCTCACCTTTAGAGGCTACTTGAACTTCATTTTGTTTATTATCAAGACTTTTTATATTATTTCCAGTATCATCGATAAAGGTAATACTTTGATCGGTCTTTTTCTTTCTCTTTTCGGCCGGATAATACTGAGCTCCTGCCCAAGCGGCTTGTCCTTCTGCAAACAACTCGTTGTAGCCTACTTGTAAGTAGAAACGCCCTGCATTTTTTAATGAAGCAGCATCTGGACATTTAATCATATCCATACTGTCTGATTTATCTTGAACTTTTAAACAGACACGGAATTTAGAGTTTGACCAAATTTGATCATTAACTACTCCGGCTGGTTTTTGGGTTGCTAGAATAAGATGGACACCTAAAGAACGACCGATACGAGCTGTAGAAATTAATTGTTCCATGAACTCTGGTCTTTGATCCTTTAATTCGGCAAACTCATCAGAGATAATAAATAGATGCGAAATTGGGTTATCTACTAGACCTTTACGATAAAGGGCTTGATACTTATAAATATCAATAGTACTTTCATCCAATTTATCTCTGGCTTCATTAAACATTCTTTGACGTTTACGAAGTTCACTTTGAATAGAAGCTAAGGAACGGTTCATTTCAACAGTATCTAGGTTGGTGATAGTTCCAGCTAGATGAGGTAATTTCATACCTGTCTCTTTATTTTGGAAAACTCCGGCTAGACCTCCACCTTTATAATCGATAAGAACGAAGGATACTTCGTATGGATGGTAGTTTAGAGCCATTGATAAAATATAAGTAATGATAAATTCAGATTTACCAGAACCGGTCATACCAGCAATTAAACCATGTGGTCCATGAGCTTTTTCATGTAAATCTAGTTTGAATAATTCGCCGGACTTATCAACGCCAACTGCTGTTTGAAGACTTTTGGTAGGATCATTTGATTTCCATCTATTTAATATATTTAACTGTTCTACCATACCAACATTATACATTTCTAGGAAGGTTAAGCTTAATGGTAGCGTTTGGTTTGCTTTAGCAATATCGATTGGAATGTTGGCTAGTTGTTTGCAACATTCGTACATATTTAAGTTTAAGTCAAAGTCAGCATCAAATTCTTTTTGTTTATTTGAAACTAACTCATTTTCAAAAATACCAGACTTTTTATCACCAATACTAATAAATGTTTTACATTCATTTGGTAAATTTACTAATCTTGGACTGATGACAATTAAACTGAAACCAACGTTTACTTGCATATCAGAAACATCTTTTAATATTTCTAGATCACGAACTGTTTTATAATCATCCGTTATGATTACATAGTATGGCTTATATTTTTTATAATCAGCACTATTTAGTTCTCTAGTACCATTTACATCTTTATATTTTCTTGCTTGTAGTTCTTGTTCTAGGGCAAGAGATATTTCTTTGGCTTCATCTAGAGTATTGGCAAAATAACGGATACTGCGATCATTACTCCAACAGTGTGGACATATTTTTAAATATTCCCATTTACTAGAATTTTTTTCATTAGTCATTAGAACTATTTTCAAATCTTCATAACTATGATAAGCAATCATTTGAAGAATTAAGCCTTCAATGAATTGTTGTTTATTTTCAGCAGTACCGATAATTGCGGTAATATTTTTTTCCACAAAAGATGTGGAAATAGGAACATTTTCTAGTAATCTTGATTCAGCTCCTAGTTTATAAACTTCTTGTAGAAGATTATCGGAATCAATAGAAAAGTGTTCTTGTGGGAAGTTTATACTACCGGCTAATTCAGTAGTACCAATTCCTAAACGTAGGTCAAGAAAGTCTGGTTGATCAATTTCTCTTTCCCATAAATTTCTTTTCTTACCAAAAATTATTTCTTTTGTTTCTTGAATTGGTAAGTAATTATCTACTAGTATTTGACGTTGAATTTTCATAGCGTTTTGAATTTCTGTTCTTTTAGAGTCAACATACTTTTTATACATAGCTTGACGAGTTTCTTCTTTTTTGCGGTTTTGCTTAGTTTGATATATTTTTGTTAAACTTGGCCATAAAATCATTGTAGATAACATTACTCCGGTTGTTATTAAGGATGGAGCAGCTGTTTTAAAATCCTTTGAACCATCGGCTAAGCCTTGTAAAGCGGTTATTCCGGTAGTTGCTGACATCATGGACATGGTAAGCATTGGACCAACAGTATATATTAGAGGTGTTTTATCTTCTTGTTGTTTACCAGGAGGTGTATCAATATTAACATTTATTGGTTCTATTTTAGTTTTAAATCTTGGAGCACGATAGAAGTAATCATCTTCTTTATAAAATTCAATGTTTTCTTCATCAGGATTATCCATTTCTGTTTGATTTTGAATCCATGGATGATCTTCTTCAAGAACTCTTTGATCATAATTAACAATATTACTGATTCGATTAAGGATTATAGAGTCTTTTAAAACTATTATTTTTAGACCCATGATAAAGATAATGTCTCCATACTCTAGTTGTTTAGAGGCAATAGCAACATTATTAGCATAAGTTCCATACTTACTATTTAAATCTTGAATTACCCAAATTCCTTTGTTGTATACTAATCTGGCTTGTTGTCTTGAGATTAAGGGATAATTATAACAGATTGTTGAGGAAGGATCATTTCCAATAGTTATTTCGCAGTCTCCACGGACACGAAGACGATTTATATTAGGTTCGATTGAGGGAGAACAATATAATATTACATATTCGTTATCGGTATTTATTTTTAAGAAGAAAAGGCTGTATTCACTTAAGATAGCTGATTCTATTTCATTTTCTCCTAACATTATTTTTGTTTCAAAGTCACTCTTTATTTTCCAGTGACCGTCAAACTCTTCAACATTAATTAGATTTCTGGTATTTCCTAAGTAATCGTTATCCGTTATCCAATAATTTCCGGCTATTTTAGTTGGTAGTGTGAAATTGTAAATTTTAGTTTTTTTGATAAGTCTAACTATCACTAGAAATCACCCTCTATTCTTTTACTCTATGCTAATTATAGCTTTTTTTCTAGCTTTTTACAATAGATAATTAAATAATTAGTGTAGGAAAAAAACGTTTCTTTTTTAGAAACGTTTTTACTATTTTGTTATAGTGATGTCGCCATACCAGTTTTCAACGACTCCTGTTTCGAAGGTTGCTTCACTTGGCCCATCAGTAATTGCTTTCCAGTCAAAGACTCTACCTGTTTTATTGACAATTTCGACTAAGTCGCCATTCATTAAAACCCAAGGATTATATTTCTGGAAGGCATTTCTTCCAATATAGGTTACAGTGGATGGAATTACAACTTTACCAGTTAGATGACAAATCGTAAAGGCATTATCTCCTATTGTTTCAACACCTTCTGGAATGATTACAGATTTAATTTCACTATAGTGGAACGCACTGTTTCCAATTGTTTTTATAGTTGAAGGTATTTGAACATTTTCTTTTTTAGCTCCAGAATAACCATACAAGTAAGTATTATCAACGGTTCCATCGGCTTTTCGACCATAAATGAAACCATCTGTTAGTACTCCATCGCCATTATCAACGCTTGTTAAATAACCAATTGTGAATATCGAAGTACCATCAAATTTTATTTTAGCAGGTAAAGTTAGTTTACCGGTTAGGCTAAGGAAGTTTAGAGCATTTCTGCCTAATGTTTTTAGAGTTACACCATTTTTCTCTGTAGGTACGGTGATATTATTTCGATTTGCTCCAGAGTAACCAATTATTTTTTCATAGTTAATACCACTTTTAGTTCTTTCATAGATCCAAATTTCACCGGAGGTTACTTTATTTACATTAAAGGCTTGAATATCTATAGATGTTACAGATGATGGAATATGAAGTTCTTTTAAACGATTACTGTATAGGGCTGAGGAACCAATGGTTTCTAGACCATCAGGTAGATTTATTTCACTGATACCATCATAAGCAAAGGCTAGACTTCCAAGGGTTTTCAAAGTACTTGGAAGAACAACTTTCCAGTCATAAAGAGACATACTGGTAAAAGCACCATTTGCTATTGTAGTTAGTTTTACATTTTCTTTTTCAGCTGGAACTATGAATGTTTTATCACTAAATTCCTTTAAATCACCGATATAGCCGATTATAGTACTGTAGTCATATGAACTATCACTATTTCTCTTATATAAGAATGAAGAACTTGGTAAATTATTATTACAAAAAGCACAGGTTCCAATAGTGGTGTTTGGTCCAGGAACTAAAGTTGATATATCTTCAGATATCTTATTGTATTTAAAGGCTCTTGCCCCAATCTTTACTAATTCTTTTTGTAAGTTAAGTTTGGTTATTTGATTATTTAAAAAAGCTTCCTCTCCTATTTCTTGAACATTTTTAGGAATAGTTACGGTTGTTAATTTATTGTAAGCAAAAGCTCTATAACCGATTTTTTTAACTGTACTTGATATAACTACGCTTTCTAAGCCCATATTGGCAAAGGTGGCATTATATATTTCGATGATATCTCTATTTTCAATGCGATTTGGAATTATAACATTTGGTCCACAATTAGGATTATACCAAGTTAGTCTAGCAGTGGTATCACTTAAGTCTTGAAAACTAAAACACTTTTTAGCTTCAGTCCTACTCATTTCAGTATAAGGAGTTTTGGTTGTGTCTATATTGCCATTGGCATCATAAACAACTATTTTACTTCTTTTACCTATTGGTCGGTAGTCTACTGTTTTTCTTGTATCTTGAAAAACATCAGTTTTCTTTAGCTTAGTTTTTTCTTGTAGAGCTATTTTCCAACCGGCGATGTCAGCACCATTAAAATAGTAACTTAAGTTTACTTTATCATTGATTAAATCCATGGCTGTTACAACGTAGGCATCTCCCCAGGTAGCAAATCCACTCTTTCCTAAATTGGTACGATCATCTACGAGATTAGCTATATGGATATAGTAAGTCGTATCTGGATCATCTATTTCAAAAGTAGAATTTAGAACTTCTTTTTCAGCTTCATTTATGAAAGTTAAGGCGCTATTGATAAAAATATCTTTTCTTGAATTTGTTATTACTAAACTGATTGATGGAATAGCAATAGCCATTAGAATACCCATGATGACAATCACCGCTAGTAACTCAATTAAAGTAAAACCTTTTTTATTAATGTTTCTCATAAGCATTACTCCTATTATCTAGATTTTAACATAGATTAGTTGTTTTTTAAAGAGCTTGTTTTGTAATACTTGTCTTTACATTTTGACAAAGTAAAATGTTTCCTTTTAGAAATGTTTTTATTCATTAGTTACAGTAATGTCACCATACCAGTTTTCAACAACTCCTGTTTCAAAGGTTGCGGCACTTGGTCCTCCGGTGATAGCTTTCCAATCAAAGCTTTTTCCCGTTTTATTAACTATCGTTGCAAAGTCTTTATTGTTGGTACTAGTTTTGTAAAATGACATTCTACCTATTGTTTTCATAGTTGATGGAATTGTTATATCTTTTAATTGACAAGTACAAAAGGCATATTCACCGATTTCTTCCACTCCTTCTGGAATAATTACCGATCTTGTGTCGGTGTAATAGAAAGAAAAAGGACCAATGGTTTTGATAGTTGAAGGTATTTGAACATTTTGTGCTCCAGACCTGGCGTAACCATATAAATAGGTTTTATCAATACTACCATCCGATTTTCTACCATAAACAAAACCTTCTGTTAATACACCATCACCATTATCAATACTTGTTAAGCGATTTAAATTAAACATGTCATTTCCTTCAAAAATTATCTTTTCTGGTAAAGTTAGGGTACCTGTCAGCGATAAAAATTTGAATGTGGAAGCTCCTAGCGTTGTTAGTTTTACACCATTTTTCTCGCTAGGTATGATGATATTATTTCTATTGGCACCAGAATAACCTATTAATTTCTGATAATTAATACCACTTTCTGTTCTCTCATAGATCCAAATATCCCCGGATGTAACGTAATTAACATTAAAAGCTAAGGCACTAATATGAGTTACAGATGATGGAATATTTAATTTTTGGAGACGGTTATTATAGAAAGCGTAAGTTCCAATGTACTTTAAATTACTTGGCAAGTTAACCTCAGCAATTCCGGCGTGTTGAAAGGCGTAATCTGAAATTTTAGTTACGGTGTCTGGTATTACGACCTTCCAATTTTTGGCGGATAAACTTTGAAAAGCTGCCGTACCGATTGTTTTTAATGGAATATTTTCCTTCTCAGGAGGAAGTATCAAGGTTTGATTTGGAAATTCACTTAAGTCTCCAATGTAACCAATTATTGTTGAATAATCATAACTTCCATCAGAATTTCTTTGATACATAAAGAAAGCACTATCTAATTTATTATCACAAAAAGCGCAATTGCCTATCTTTGTATTAGCCCCAGGAACTAATGATTCAATAGTACCAGTTAATTGATTTTTTTTAAAAGCATTAGCACCAATCGTTTGAAGCGTGGTTGGGAGTGTTAGCTTGTTGATTTCGTTATTTGTAAAGGCTTGAGAATCTATTCTTGTTACACTGCTTGGAATAGTTACGGTTTTTAGTTTATTATCTTGAAAGGCTCTTGCCCCAATAGTCTTAACTGTTTCTGGAATTCTAACACTAGTTATACCCATATTTTTAAAAGTATCAGAATATATTTCGATGACAGTTCTATTTTCAATTCGATTAGGAATTATAATGTCTGTTCCACAATTAGGATTGTACCAAGTTAGTCTTGTTGTTGTGGCATTTAGGTCTTGAAAACTATAACATTTCTTGGCTTCCGTCCTACTCATTTCAGTGTAAGGCATTTTAGAAATATCTTTATTGCCATTTTCATCATAAACGACTATTTTACTTCTTTTACCTATCGGTCTATAATCAACGGTCTTTTTAGAATCTTGAAAGACATCAGTCTTTTTTAGCTTAGTTTTTTCTTGAAGAGCTATTTTCCAACCGGCGATGTCAGCACCATTAAAATAGTAACTTAAGTTTACTTTATCATTGATTAAATCCATGGCTGTTACAACGTAGGCATCTCCCCAGGTAGCAAAGCCACTTTTCCCTAGATTGGTACGATCATCTACAAGATTTGCTATATGGATATAGTAAGTCGTATCTGGATCATCTATTTCAAAAGTAGAATCTAGAACTTCTTTTTCCGCTTCATTTATAAAAGTTAGGACACTATTTATATAGATATCTTTTCTAGATTCAGTTATTACTAAACTAATTGATGGAATCGCAACTGCCATTAATATTCCCATGATGACAATTACGGCTAGAAGTTCGATTAAGGTAAAACCCTTTTTACTCATTTTTCTCATATGAATTACTCCTATCATCTAGATTTTACCATGGATTGTATTTTTTTTAAAGAGCTAGTTTTGTAATACTTGTCTTTACATTTTGACAAAGTAAAACGTTTCCTTTTAGAAACGTTTTTATTCATTAGTTACAGTAATGTCACCATACCAGTTTTCAACAACTCCTGTTTCAAAGGTTGCGGCACTTGGTCCTCCGGTTATCGATTGCCAATTAAAACTCTTTCCAGTTTTGTTAACTATTTTTGTTAGAGAGCCATTACGACTTACCCAAGATATTTCTTTATAGAAGGCTTTTGAACCGATTTGAGTTACATTTTTAGGTATTACGACTGTTCCTTCTAACTGGCAAAGGTCAAAGGCATTATTTTTGATAGCAGTTACACTATCTGGTATTGTTACTGATTTAATATAACTACGCGAAAAAGAATTTGGGCCAATTGTGACAATAGTATTTGGTATCATTACATTTTGAGTATTTATTCCACCATAGGCATATAAGTATGTATTGTTGATGGTGCCATCAGAATTTCTTCCGTAGATGAAACCATCTGTTAAATTTCCATCGCCATTATCGACTTTTGTTAATCTGTTTTGTTCAAAAGTCATGGTGCCAGTATACTTTATCTTGGCTGGTAATTTTAAGGTTCCTTTTAAGGATAAATGACGAAAGGCACTTTCACCTAGAGTTGTTAGAGTTACACCATTTACTTGGGTTGGAACAGTTATATTATTTCTACTTGCTCCAGAGTAACCAATTATTGTTGAATAATCTATTCCAGATGTTGTCCTTTTATAAATCCAGATATCTCCTGAAGTTACAGAGTTAACATTAAAGGCCATTGCTCCTATAGAGGTTACAGATGATGGAATTTGTAATTGCTTTAGTTTATTATTATAGAAAGCTTCTTTACCAATTGTTTTGACATTATTAGTTAGGTTTACCTCACCTATTGAAGATGATGAAAAAGCACTATTTTCAATAGTCGTTACAGTATCCGGAATTATTACTTTCCAGTTTGATAAAGCCATACGTTCAAAAGCACCTGATCCAATAGTTTTTAAAGAATAAGTCTGATGGGTTTTACTATCTTCTTTGGTTGCAGGAATTTTAAATATTTTGTCTGGAAATTCTGATAAGTCACCTATATAACCAGTTACTTTAGTATAGTCATATTTTCCTGAGGCATCCCTGGCATAGATAAATGAGGCATTAGGGATATTATTATTACAAAAAGCACAAGTTCCGATAGTTGTGGTTGGGCCTGGGACTAAGATTCCTAGTTCTTCACTTAATTTATTATATTGAAAAGCTCTAGCACCGATCGATTGTAGTGTTTTTTCTAGACTTAGTTTAGAAATATTTTGATTTCTGAAAGCTTCGCCATCAATTGTTGTGACACTGGCAGGAATAATTACAGTGGTTAGTTTGTTATAAGCAAAGGCTCTGTAGCCAATTGTTTTTACAGATGAAGGAATCATAATATTTGTTAGACCTTTGTTATTGAAGGCATAAGAGTATATTTCCTCAACTGTTCTTCCTTCTATTTTACTTGGTATAACAACATCTGTTCCACATTTAGTATTATAGAAAGTTAACTTGGCAGTAGTAGCATTTTTATATTGGAAACTGAAGCATTGTTTAGCTTCTTCCTGACTCAGTTCAATTTCTGGTTCAACAGATATCTTAATACCACTTTTATCATAAACTACTACTTTACTTCTAGTACCGACTGGTCTAAAACTAACAGATTTTCGAGTATCCTGATAGACGTCTTTAGCTTTCATTTTGTCTCTTTCAACTAATGTTATTTTCCAACCTGCTCTATCGACGCCATTATAGTAGTAATTGGTATTAACCTTAGAATTAATTAAACTCATAGTAGCAACGACATATGAATCACTCCACTCGGCAAAACCACTTTTGCCCCAGTTACCACGATTATCAACTAAGTTAGCTATATGAATATAGTATGTTGTATCAGGATCATCTATTTCAAAAGTAGAATTTAAAACTTCTTTTTCAGCTTCATTTATAAATGTTAGAGCACTATTTACATAAATGTCTTTTCTGGCATTAGTAATGACTAGTCCAATCGAAGGAATGGCAATAGCCATTAAAATACCCATGATAACTATTACGGCTAAAAGTTCAATTAAGGTAAATCCTTTTTTACTGCTAATTACATTTCTCATAATATGCTACTCCTCTTATTATGAGTTTATCATGATTTAAATTTTTTTGAAATAGCAATAGACAATTTTGTGATTAGTTAGATTACATTACATATAAAAACACTTCTGCAATTAGAAGTGTTTGTTAGTTAGTTTAACCTTTTGTTACCGTTATATCGCCATACCAGTTTTCAATAGTACCTGTTTCAAAAGTGGCAGCACTTGGTCCTCCTGTGATTGTCTGCCAGTCAAAACTTCTTCCCGTTTTATTAACTATGGTTGTTAATTCACTATTAATGCCTGTCCAACTCATTTCTTTATGAAAGGCATTTCTTCCTATTTCCGTAACTGTTGAAGGGATTACAACAGTACCTTTTAAGTGACAAACATCAAAAGCAGTTTCTCCAATACTTGTTACGCCTTCTGGTATAGTTACTGAAGCGATTTCACTATAGAAGAATGCATTTGGACCGATTATCTTGACTGTATCAGGAACAGTGACGTTATAACGACCATTTCTACCATAACCATATAAGTAAGTTTTATTGATACTTCCATCAGAATTTCTTCCATAGATGAAACCATCAGTTAAGATACCATCACCATTATCTACTTTAGTTAGTTTGCTTAAACTAAATACGGTACTACCGGTAAATTTAACTTTTGCTGGTAGGGTTAGTGTTCCTGTTAAATATACATAGCGAAACGCTCCATCGCCCAAGGTTTGTAAAGCTACACCATTTTTTGTAGTGGGTATTGTAAGATTATTTCTATTACCACCAGAATAACCAATTATTGTTGAATAATCTATACCAGATGTTGTTCTCTTATAAATCCAAAGTTCTCCCGATGTTACTTTATTGTTATTGAAAGCTAACATATCAATTCTAGTTACTGAGGTTGGTATTTGAAGAGTTTTTAGATTATTAACATAGAAAGCTTGATAACCTATTGTCTTTAGATTAGTCAGTTTATCTAAATTGACAGATTTAATTCCGGCGAAAGCAAAGGCATCAGATTCAATACTAGTTACAGTGGTTGGTATTTCAACATCCCAGTTATCTAGTGTCATACGATTGAAGGCTCCATAGCCAATTGTTTTAAGTGCAACGCCTTCTTTTTGTGCAGGAATTACAAACTTATTGTTACTAAATTCCTTTAAATCACCAATATAGCCAGTTATTCTTGTATAATCCGTTGTACCATTGGAATTTCTTTTATATAGAAATGCAGAACTTGGAAGATTATTATTACAAAAAGCACAAGATCCAATTGCAGTGTTAGCACCTGGTACTAGGACCTCTATTGTATCTGATAATAAATTATATTGAAAAGCTCTAGCACTTATTGTATTTAAGGATTCAGCTAAATTTATTTTAGTAAGACTATTTTTCATGAAAGCTTCTGTACCGATTGTTGTGACACTTGAAGGAACAACTACAGTAGTTAATTTATTATAGGCAAATGCTCTACTACCAATTGTTTTTATGGTACTTGGAATTTTTACGTTTGTTAGACCTTTGTTGTTGAAAGTATAAGAATGGATTTCATCAACTGTTCTACCTTCAATTTTACTTGGTATTGTTACCTCTGTTCCACAATTAGTGTTATAGTATGTTACTTTGGCAGATGTTGCACTTTTATATTGAAAACTAAAACATTTCTTGGCCTCGCCTTCACTCATGATAAGTTCTGGTTCGACAGATGATTTTATACCATTTTTATCATAAACGATTACTTTACTTCTACTACCGATTGGTCTAAAAGATATCTTTTTTTCAGAGTCTTGATAAATGTCATGCTTGTTTAACTTTTCTTTTTCGCGTAAAAGTATTTTCCAACCTGCTCTATCTACACCATTAAAATAGTATGTAATGTTAACTTTAGAATTAACTAAATCCATAGCGGCAACAACATAGGAATCTTTCCAAGCGGCAAAGCCACTTTTTCCCCAGTTTGTACGATCATCCACTAAATTAGCAATGTGAATATAGTATGTTGTGTCCGGATCATCTATTTCAAAAGTAGAATTTATTACTTCCTTTTCAGCCTCGCCAATAAAAGTTAAAACACTATTTATATAGATATCCTTTCTGGCCTCTGTAATGACTAGGCTAATAGATGGTATAGCAACAGCCATTAAGATACCCATGATTACGATTACTGCTAAAAGTTCAATTAGGGTAAAACCCTTTTTACTGCTAATTATTTTTTTCATAATACGCTACTCCTATTATCTAGATTTTAACATAGAATTTTATTTTTTTAAAGTGTTATTGTTGTGGAGGGTAACTTTTTGGTTTACAAAGAAAGAGACTTTCTATAGTTAGAAGTCTCTTTAATTTTTGGTTATTTCGATATTTCCACTAGATGTTTTAACTGTACCTGCTTCAAAAGTGGCTTTTTCTGTTCCTCCAGTGATTACTTTCCAATCAAAGCTTTTTCCTGTTTTATTTATAATTTTTGTTAAGTTAGGATTGGATGATGAACTTTTATAGAAAGCTTGGTTATCTATAGAAGTTACTGTTGATGGAATTGTGATAGTACCTTTTAACTTACATGCATTGAAGGCAAATTTATTTATTTTTTGTACACCTTCAGGAATGGTTACTGATATAGTATTACTATATTGGAAAGCTCCAGGGCCAATTATTTTTACTGTTGATGGAATAACTACATTTTCTTGATTTGTTCTAGCGTAGGCAAATAAATAATTCTTATTAATGCTTCCGTCGGTGTTTCTGCCATAAACAAAACCATCCGTTAATGTTCCATCACCATTATCTATTTTAGGAATGTTTGCTCCTAAGAACATTGTTTCTCCTTTTAAAAGGACATTAGCTGGTATTTTTAAAGTTCCTGTTAAGCTTAAACTTCTAAATGAGGCATCAGCTATACTTTCAAGTTTTATACCATTAGTGGTAGAGGGAATTGTTATATCAGATTTGTTTGCTCCGGCATAACCAATTATTGTTTTATAGTTAATGCCATTACTGTTTCTGCCATATATCCAAATATCTCCAGAAGTAACTTCATTTAAGTTAAAAGCTAGTTGGCCTATTTTAGTAACAGAGCTTGGGATATGTAAGGTTTTAATCTTGTCTCTTTCAAAGGCATTGTTACCAATCGTTTTTAGGGTATTTGGGAATTCTACACCTGTTAGTCCTGTATAAGCAAAAGCTAATTCACCGATTGTTTCTAGACCATCTGGTAATACCAGAGTTCTTCCTGATAAATTCATACTCATGAAAGCTCTATTTGAGATATTCTTTAATGTTACACCTTTCTTGGTTCCTGGTATAGTAAATTTATCTTTAGGGATTTCGTTTGCGTCACCCATAAAACTTACTATTGTTGTATAATCCCAGCTACCATCAGTATTTCTCTTATATAAGAAAGATGCATTTGGTATTTTATTATTACAGAAAGCACATGATCCTATTACAGTTGATGACCCAGGGACAAGCGCTTCGATATCTTCAGTAATTTCATTTGATTTAAAGGCGCGCGCTCCGATTTTTTGAAGAGAAGCATCTAATTTTAACTTGTTTATTTTATTATTTACGAAGGCTTCGGTACCGATTGTCTTAACACTTTTGGGAATAGTTACAGAAGTTAGATTGTTTACCGCAAATGCTCTTTCGCCAATTGACTCTACCGTATCTGGTATTAGAACATTAACAAGTCCTTTACCTACAAATGCTGAGTTATCTATTTTTACAACATCCATTTCGCCGATTCTATTTGGGATAGTAACATCATTAATACAGGTTGGACTATATGCGGTAATACTTATTGTAGAAGCGGTTAGTTTTTTGTAAGTATAACATTTCTTGGCCTCTTCTTCCTCTAATGAGAAGAAAGGAGATTTAGTTGTATCTTTTAGACCATTGACATCATAAACAATGATTTTAGTTCTATTACCTACAGCTCTATACTCAACTTTTTTTCGGGATTGTTGGTAGATGTTACTTTTCTTCAATCTAGTTCTTTCAACTAATCTTATTTGCCAACCAGCTTGATCAACGCCATAAAAATAGTAATTATGTTCTTCTTTATTATTAATTAGATCCATAGTTGCGACTACATAAGCATCAGCCCAGGTAGCAAAACCGCTTTTACCTAAATTGGTAGGATCATCTACTAAGTTAGCTATATGAATATAATAAGTTGTATCTGGATCATCTATTTCAAAAGTAGAGTTTACAACTTCTTTTTCAGCCTCATTAATAAATGTTAAGACACTATTTAAATAAATATCTTTTCTAGCATCAGTAATTATTAATCCGATTGAAGGTATCGCAACAGCCATTAAGATACCTATGATGACAATTACCGCTAATAACTCGATCAATGTAAATCCTTTTGCATTCTTCATAACATTCGCTCCTATTATAATAGTAGTTTATCATATTTTTGTTATTTTTTAAATGCAAACTATGGGTTATTCTTTAAAACTCATAGTTTTCTAATGGAGATTGCTTTTCAATTTCTTTTAAGTAGTCCTTTATGCCTTCGGTAATAGAATAAGCCAACTTTTCTTGATAATCTTTCGATTGGAGAAGTCCACGTTCATAAGGATTTGATAGAAAGCCTGTTTCTACTAGGACTCCTGGCGTTGTTGTGTTTTTATACATGTAGAGATTTGTTTTTTTGATGTTGCGTTTACTCTTCTGATTGGTTTTAAATTGTTCCATTATTTTCTCAGCTAATATTTTATTATTAGGATTGATTGTATTATATAAAACTTCTGCTCCTCTATGTTTAGAATTTTCATACCAATTAATGTGAATAGAAATGTATAAGTCACTTTTATTTTCTTTAATTTTTAGAAGGCGTCGATATAAATCTCCCCTTTTCTTTTTTGAATCGTATATGGAAGATAAGTCGATATCGGAGTCTCTAATCATATAGACTATAGCGCCATTTTTTATTAGTTCCTCTTCTAATTTTTTGGATATTTCTAGATTTAAATCTTTTTCCTTTATAGTTCCATACATAGTTCCTGGATCTCTACCGCCATGGCCAGGATCAACAGTTACAATAACTCCAAGTAAGGGTAATCGTTGAGCTGAAATAAGATCAATAGATAAGAGAAGAATTGTTAGAGTAATAATGATTATTGCTTTAAGTTTATATTTTAACATAAGTTTCACCTATGTAAGTATATGATTGTCGTGATAAAGATAGAAAAGACACTTTTATAGTAGTTTTGATAATATGCGTAAAGAAAAAGAAGACATTACCTTCTTGTATTTAATACAGCGTTAACTCATTTCTGTTCAATTGTCAATATTTTACAAACTTTCCTATATAAAGCACAATGTCTTCTTAGTGAAAACATTGTGCTTTTTTATAATGTATAAGTTTATGTTAATGGAAAATTTTTATTGTTCCCTGAATCGCATTATAAGCCAGTGGATCTCTTATGGCAGTAAACGCCAATGCATAGTGTTGGTTAGTTTTCAATTCTTTAATTTGTATACAAGCAGCAGTTGGAACTCCGCCTGTTTCATAATACTTTACAAACTTACCAGTACTGATATTGTATACACCTATATTCATTCTAGTTCCCTCAGTATTATAAGGCTTTATATTATAATCTAGATACATAATCCCATTACTATTAGGTGCAAAATAATAATTAGTGTATAACCAATTTACTCTTACCTCAATCAAGTTTCCAGTGTATGGGTTGTTAGTCAAATTCCAGTATTTTGTTGGGACTGTTTTTGAACGCATAGTGCCATTTAAGACATCAGATGGATTCATATAAAAAGTATCAGGGGCACTACTCTGCATTGACTTACTTATTTTTATATTTTCATCTATCTCATAGCTTTCTTTGGCATTCGCACTGATTGTTCCCATAAGAAATAACATGATTATAAATACTATCATCGTTGCAAACTTTTTCAACTTCTTTCATCTCCTATCTTTTTACTTATATAGAATATCAATACACCTATTGTTATTCTTATCAATATATCATTTATATCAAAAATGCCAAGTAGAAATAACCATTTTATAATTTCAAGAATTACATTTATTATGAGAGTTAGTTTAAAAAAGTTCTTACTATTTTTTATATAAAATAATAAACCAATGTTTATAAAAAATGAAATAGCAGTATTAACAAGGATATTTTGGAGACAACTTATGATACTTTTATTTATTATTGCCGAGTAAATATTACTGAATGGTATTAATGAAATATTATTGAATAGTTTAAAAATATAGCTATTGTCTAAGCCATAAAACCGAAAATTAAAATATACTATTGAGATTATTACTGATGTGAACAGTATAATTATCGATATTATAAGCGTTTTATTATATTTATTTTTCTCATTTATTTTTAACAAAGTTTGTAATAAAACATTTATATCTTTCTTTTCAGCCTGACTTTTTTCTTTAATATATTCACCGTTCAATAATTCTAATATTGATATATTTAAAACTTTTGATAATGGTTCTAATAAAGATATATCTGGGAAACCAATTCCTCTTTCCCAACGAGAGACGGCCTTATTTGTTACATTAATTTTTGTAGCCAACTCATTTTGCGTGAGATTATTTTTTACTCTTAACTGATATATAAACTTGCCAACTTTTTCTGAATCCATAATTTCTTTTCTCCTTTTTATTAATTATAAGATTTTTTCATAAATAAAAGCAATCGATGGAACATAGACTTGCTGAATTTTTAAGCCTATTTAGACTTTTTAATTAGATACTTGATTATCATAGAACTTCATTTACAGATGTTGTGTATACTTTGGTATTTAAGAATTGAAAAATATGTAAAGTTACTTTTTTTATGCTATTCTATAATAAAGAGGTGAATATATGGAAGAGAAGAAAGAAGTAAGTGTTAAAAATACTAAAAGTACGACATTAGTGATTGTGATGCTTATGATAGTAATACTTGGGCTAGCTGGATTAGTTTTTTATCAAAATAAATTGTTAGATAAAGAAAGAGAAAAGGTGAATTCCAATAAAACGGATAACACTACTAGTGAAGTAGAGCAAAAAAGGTTTAGTGAAGAGGAATTAAATAACTATTTAAAAATGGTTCCTTATTTACAAGAATATAATTCTGATGCTGGTTATGAAGAAATGTATGATTATAATGAAGATGCTTATACTGGCAAATTGGTAACGGCTAATGATTTGAATGTAAAACTATTATTAGCTCAGGCCTATAGATATGCTGAACGTACTAATGTACAGCATTCAATTAATCATCCCATTTGTGGTAATGATCTTTGTACAGCAGATATATATGTAGAGGAGAAGACATTTAAAGAAACTGTTAAAGATATGTATAATATCGACACAATAAAAGTTGATGGTTTTAATACCGGAGAAGGGTATGTTAAGCTTTCTAAAGGCTATTACGCAGCAATTATGACTAGAGGAAGCACTCCGATACATAAGTATAATAAATTAATTAAATATGAGGTTAAAGATAATGATTTAATTATTTATGAAAAGGTTTTATTTACTGCTGGAGTATCTGCAGTAACGTACGTATTGAAAACTACTAATAGTGACCTTTCTACATCATTAATTCAACCTACATTAGGTAATTTTGATGAAGCTGAGAAATATGCTTTAAACAATATTGATTCAGGAAATACTTATAAACATACATTTAAAGTAAATAATGAAGGTAATTATTATTGGTATAGTAGTGAATTAAGTAACTAGTATATAAAAGAAAAAAGTCATCGGAATAGTCCGGTGGCTTTTTTTGCTTTTGTAAAAGTATATGTTATACACATACTTCTTGTTTAAATTATTAATTTAATTTTCCTTTGTCCAGTTGGCTTTATATATTAGGTCCCCTGTTGTTCCTATTGGAATTTTTACATCTAATTCTGGGGTAGTTCCATTACTTCCAGTCCAACCTATAAATACATAACCATCTTTAGTTGGAGTCTTTAAAGTTACTTCTGAAATATTATAATATGAATTTATAATTGAACCTTGTCCTCCATCCAAATCTGTACTTATTTGATACTTTGTATGTCCTGTATATGGAATGGTTATATTGTAGCCTTCTGGATCTGTTTTTACTCCATCTACGATATAACAACTTAGTATTTGGACATCAGCGCTATCTATTACTCCATCATTGTCTACATCGGCTAATTTCTTTTGAACATCAGTTAATTCAGTCATTCCATCTACGTATTGTATTATAAGTAGAGCATCTTTTGATTCTATTTTGCCATTTTGGTCAGCATCACCTAATAGTATCCAGTTTGCTTTATACGTTAGGTTTCCAGTTGTTTTTGATGATATTTTCACTTCTAATTCTGGAGTATCACCATTACTTCCTGTCCACCCTATAAATATATAGCCTTCTTTTTTTGGAGATTGTAGTGTTAATGTTGAAATATTATAATATGAATTTATAGTTGTACCTTGTCCACCATCTAAATCCATACTTATTTTATATTTTGTATGGCCTGTATATGGTAGTGTTATATTGTAACCATCTGGATCTGTTTTTACTCCATCTACGATATAACAACTTAGTATTTGGACATCAGCGCTATCTATTACTCCATCATTGTCTACATCGGCTAATTTCTTTTGAACATCAGTTAATTCAGTCATTCCATCTACGTATTGTATTATAAGTAGAGCATCTTTTGATTCTATTTTGCCATTTTGGTCAGCATCACCTAATAGTATCCAGTTTGCTTTATACGTTAGGTCTCCAGTTGTTTTTGATGATATTTTCACTTCTAATTCTGGAGTATCACCATTACTTCCTGTCCAACCTATAAATACATAGCCTTCCTTTTTTGGAGATTGTAACGTTAATAACGAAATATTGTAATATGAATTTAAGATAGAGCCTTTTCCTCCATCTAGGTCCATACTTATTTGATACTTTGTATGTCCTGTATATGGAAAGGTTATATTGTATCCATTTGGATCTGTCTTTAAGCCATCTACGTAATAACAACTTAGTACTTGTGCATCGGCACTATCTATTACTCCATCATTATCTACATCAGCTAGTTTCTTTTGTTCATCTGTTAACTCAACAGTTCCTTCAACATATTGCATTATAAGTAGAACGTCATTGGAATCTATCTTGCCATTTTGATCAACATCGCCGTATAGTATTGTTTCCTCATACTTTTTTGTGTCCTTATGAGTAATTTCTAATTCTGCTGGTAAAGTGACTTTATCACCAGTTAGACCATTTATCCATATTCCTCTTGGAGTTTTATAGTAAATTATCATGTCTTCTAACTTATCACTTCCAATAGTTGTGGCACCTAGCATAATATGACTTGTTGTTAGAAGCATATCTTCAGTGAACATATGAGTTCCAATAACATAGGTGTTATTTGGTATGTCTGCAACTTGTGTTTTTTGTGCAAAGACATTAGTTGGATTTATGATTATTGTTAAATAAAATATTGTAACTATTGTATAAAATAATTTCTTCATTCGTTTTTCCTCCTTAAACAACATAGGCGGTTACTTGTGTTCCATCTTGTAAAACCACAATAAATGTTGTTTCACCAGTAAGTGCATTTTTGTTTACGTTTGGATTGGTTCCTGAACATAAACGAGTTCCATCGCTATACCTTATTTCATTGACTGTTATTTGAGTTCCATTTTCATATACTGTTAATATTCTGGCTGGTGAATAGTCATCAACTATAGATATTTTTATTGTATATGATTTTTGATTCCATGTGGCAACAAGAGTTATGTTACCAGTTACAATTGAATTAAAATTATAGGCATTTCCATTTAGAGTCCAACCGGCAAAGGTATAACCTGTTCTTGTTGGGGCTGCTGGTTGTGTTACTTTATTTCCTTCTTCTACAATTTGATTTGCTACAGCAGTTCCACCATTGGAATTAAAAATTATCGTATATTTAGCCTTTTCTTTTTCGTTCCATTTTGCAACTAAAGTTATATTACTTTTGACTTGTGTATCAAAATTGTAGATATTTCCGTTTAGGGTCCACCCAACAAAAATATAACCATTTCTAGTAGGATTTGCTGGTTTTGTGGCCTTACCATTTTCTTCAATTACTTGTTTTGAAACAGCACTACCACCATTTGAATTAAAAGTTACAGTATATTTTTTTACTGATGGTTTATTATTGTTACTGCTTGAAGTATTGTTGTTATTGTTGTTACTTGATGAGTTTTGATTATTATTAGGTTGATTATTGTTATTCTGTTCTTTTTCAGGTTCCTTTTCCCATTTTGCCTTAAGTTCAATATTCTTATCAATTACTGTTTCAAAATCAAAAGTTTTACCATCTAATAACCAACCCTTAAATATATAACCTTCCTTAGTTGGATCTTTTGGTTTTGTAAGCTTGTTTCCTTTTTCAATAATTTGATTTGCTATTGTACTACCAGTATCAGTATCAAATTTTACAACAAAAGTTTCAACATCTGCTTCAATTTTAGACCATTTGGCAGTTAAGACTAAATCTGAATTTACTTCTTTGCTAAAATCATAAGTTTTATTTTGATAAAGCCAGTCAACAAATAAGTAGCCATCCTTAATTGGGTCTTTAGGTTTAGTTGCTTGTTCTCCTTTATTGATTATTTGTGTCTCTATAGGTGTTCCTCCATCCGTTTCAAATGACACATTATAAGTTATTGTTTTTTTATTGCCTGTTAATAATAAGATAATACCTACTGCTATTATGACAGCAGATAAAATAAGAATTATTAACAATTTCTTTTTATTCATTTTTCTCCTCCTTTTTATTTTATTAAAAGGTAAATATAGCTTACTTCTTAATTATTTATGATATGAATTAAGTTGTTTTTTCAAGTATACTTCCCAATGGCATTATAACATAATTTTTACAAAATGACACTATTTGTAGAACTTTTTTATATTATATGTATATAAATAAAATCTATTATAAATGACAAAATATATATAGGTGGTGATATTAAATGAAGTTTAGTCCGGCAGATGATCGATATATATATGAAGTGGTAAGTAAAAATATTAAATACTATAGGTTACACAATAATAGTAAATTTAGTAAATATGGGAAGATGACTCAAGAGAAATTGGCTGAGTGTTGTGATTTAAGTCATAGTTTAATTAGCAATATAGAATCATCAAGGGTTCAGCAGTCATTTAGTTTAGCCGTTCTTTATAGGATTTCTAAAGTCTTGGAAATTGACATTGGAAAGCTTTTTGAGGAAAGAGATGAAAACGGACAATTAAGTAGTTCATAAACATACTGACTAACAACTTTTTAGAAAAATTTATATTCCAACTTTTAGTATGATGGTTGTCTTTTAAGGTCTTTTCTATTATGTGTATATTAAAAAAGTCTTTATTTAGGCAATATGCATTAAAGTAAATAGTGAAAGTCAGTATTATTGGTATAGTAGTGAATTAAGTAACTAGTATATAAAAGAAAAAAGAGAAAATTAGATTTTCTCCTTTTGTTTGGAATATTAATTTATAGCTTTTCCATTTACATATAATTTATAACCATTAAAATCAATATTAGAATAACTTTCATCGGCATCTTCTAAACTTGTTACATAGGAGTCTCCTGTTAATTTTATTTTAGAGGCTTTATCTAAAGTTACTTTTATTGACTTGGCTGTATTATCTGTATTTATGGTGCCTTCATAAATTGATTTATTCTTTAGATTTATTTCTAGCGTCGAGATGAATCAACTACAATATTTCCTTTTACTTGTTGATTTTTCATATCAAGAGTTACTTCTCCACCATCTACACAGATATTAACAGTATATTTTTCTTTTACTAGGTGATCTTTTATAATATCAGCTAAATTGTATTCATCTTCAACAATTAATATTTTCATATTATCATCCCTCAATATAATTGTAGTTACATTTATTAAATAAGAATTAAATATATTATAACATAAGTTAGAAAAATAAAAGAAATAGTTGATTAGACTATTTCTTAGTAACTCTTTTTTTAATACTTTGAGCAAAGTATTGATAGACTTCTTTTCTTTGTTTTTTATCAGGCATGTAATTTAAGTAAAGATTTGGATCTAAAAGCTCTACTTCCATTATTTCATAATTTGATTCATTTTTAATTATGTCAATACGCATAAATAAATAATCTTTATAATTAGATATCTCATGAGTATTGGTAGCAAGAGAAAGAACTTCTTTAGGAATGTCTTCTTCTTTAATGTATTTTACAGAGTTACTATTCATAAAGACATCATTATATTTTAAAACTACATTTACGAGCTTGTTATCAATATAAATTAGGGAGTATTCTCCTTTATCAATATCTTTTATATAGGGTTGAACTAGTATTTTCTCATGTTTAAATTTAGGGAGACATTCTTCTAACTCTTTTTTACTTGATACTTTATAAGTATTATAACCACTTTCGGAAATGGCTGGTTTTAGGACGATTGTTTGATATTTCTTTAGAAAGCCTTCTATTTTATTTAGAGATGTTTCATCATTCATGATAAATAAAGTGTCAATATGTTTAATATTATGTTTATCTAGAATGGTAAATTGTTTTTCTTTATCAAAATTATCTTTTATTATATTCAAAGGGTTTAAAACAGTTATTTTATTCTTTTCTAAATAGTCTAGCCAGTTATTCCAAGTAGATAATTTTTTATGAAAGCCCCACGTTGATTTAATTAGAATTGTTTCATCAGTTAGAGAAGATAAGTCTTCCCAAGGCATTATTTTAGCATTAATACCTTCTTTATTTAGGGCATCTTTTAGGAAGAAATCTTCCCTTAACTTATTGGACCAAGTGCTAGAGGAGGCAATTATTACATTGTTTTTTAATTTACCTTTATGAAAGAAAACATAGATAGAGTTTATTAATTTTAGTAAGTGAAATTTTAAACTTCTTAGTTTTTTCATTGTAATTCTCTCACCGCCTTATTAATTAAATATAAATTATGAATTAAATCTTTCTTATCGATAGCAAAGTTTATTCTAGCAACTATTTCATCTTCGTTAGGCCAAGAGAAACTTAGACCAATTAAAAAGTTGATTTTTGTTTTTAGATAAATATATTTTACTAAATCTTCATCATTGTTTATAACCATATCTTTATATTTTTTACCTTTTAATTCAGTAAAGTCTCCAACGATAAAGAAACCTGCCTCTGGATAAGTATGAGCTCTTATTTTTAAGCCCGGAGTACCGGCAGTAATTAATTTTATTTTGGCTGGATCATTTGTGTATTTTTTGATGTCTTTCATTATTTTTTTGCGGTTACTAGAACATTTTTCATAATCTATTCCGTATATTAAGGCTTCAATTAGATTCAATTGATAATGATACTTCTTCATTAGAGTTTTAAAATATTTCTTAGCTTTTTTATAACGTCTAGTTGTACCATTAAAAGCTCCGGCTAGAGCAGCAGATTGAATTTGAGAAAAACCATCTACTTCATGAGATAATTGAGCAGATAAATCATTACAGATTGGAATAGGGGCAATGATCGCTCCAGCTCTTACTTGAGCTAGACCATATGATTTAGATAGACCAATTAAAGTAATTGTATTATTAAAGTATTTAGGAATACTTGCTAAAAAGAAAGCTTTATCTTCTTGATCAAAGCCAATATCACGATAAATTAAATCATCTATTATGAAGACACCTTTTTCTAGGCAGATATCACCAAGTTCTTCTAGGAGATCCTTCTTTTTACGATTTAAGACTTTACCTAGTGGATTATGAGGATTCATATTTAAAAAAGCAACAACGTGTGGAATATAATCATCTTTAGCATGTTCTTTTTTTAATTGGGCATTTATTTCATCAATTCTTTTTCCTAATAATTTAGGATTAATATAGAAGTCATCTTCTTCTCGTAAAGGTACTACTTCAAGGCGAGCATTATCTATTTCAGTAAAGGAAGCAAAGATACCATAGTTTGGACCAGTCATTAGAATTACATCACCAGGTCTAGCAATAGCATTTACAATCATGTTGTAGGCATGAGAAGTAGAATATGTAAATACAATATTTTCAATACCTAGACCATCATAATTAGCGGTTTTATTGATTTGGAAGCCTTCCTTTTCAAGATAATTAACAACACTAGCACGACAAGTTGATTCTCCTTGAACAGAAGTTGGATATATATATAAATGACGACTAAAGATTGACTTTAACATATATTCACGGCATAAAGGAAATGGTTTATGTCTAATTGGGTTGCCATTACGTACTGAGAACCATTCATTGATTGGAGGAATATCCTTATCATTGTACTCTTCTATGTCACGATATAAAAGATTATAAGCTTTATCAATCTTTTTTATTTCTGGATAAAACTCTTTATTATCTTTTCTTTTACCTAGACTTCTAAATGAAGATAAGTTCTCAGGATCTTTTTTAGCAAAGTCTTTTAAAGCTTTAGAAAAGTTCTTTTCATCAAAAGTTGAATGAACCATAGTGTTTTCATAATGAAGAATGCCATGTAGTTTTCTTTTAATAGTTTTTTTATCTAATGCCATGTTGTTATTACCCACCTTTTTTATATATTATAATTACCATTATGCTTATATTTTATAATAATTATAGGGTTTTTACAATACTTTGTCTTACTTTGGTAATAGGAAAAAGAACCTTATTTGGTTTCTTGCCCAAACGTTTTTTTAATAAAAACATAATTTATAATGGTGAGTATAATGTTTAATATTTTTTCAGAGCTTTCTCCAGTTTTTCAAGCAATGATTGCTGCTATATTTACTTGGAGTGTGACAATGCTTGGTGCGGCTATAGTTTTCTTTTTTAAAGAAGTTAAAAAAAGTATTATGGATGCGTTGTTGGGATTTTCGGCTGGTGTTATGATTTCGGCATCTTTTTGGTCTTTACTTAATCCTTCAATAGAGATGGCTGATAATTTGGGAATGAATTCTTGGCTAGTAGCATTTGTAGGTTTTTTAGCTGGTGGATTACTGCTATTTATCGGAGATAAAGTATTTAATTACTTTTCCCCTAAAAGCAATAATTCTAATAATGACAAATTAAAAAGAAGTTTAATGTTGATATTTTCAATAACACTTCATAATATTCCAGAGGGTTTGGTTATAGGTGTGGCATTTGGTTCTTTAGCTTATGGAATTGAAGGAGCTACTTTAGCTTCGGCCATTACTTTGGCAATTGGAATTGGACTTCAAAACTTTCCTGAGGGAAGTGCAATTAGTTTACCTTTGCGAAGGGATGGTATGAGTAGAAAAAAAGCTTTTTTTATAGGACAGTTAAGTGGTATAGTAGAACCTATTTCGGCTGTTATTGGAGCTTTCTTAGTACTTAAAATTCAAACTTTATTACCATTTTTATTAGCATTTGCTGCTGGAGCAATGATTTATGTGGTAGTTGAAGAGTTAATTCCAGAAAGTCAGTCTAATGCGAGAAAAGACTTAATGGCCTTATTTACTTTAATTGGTTTTTCAATAATGATGATTTTAGATGTAGCATTAGGATAAAATAAAGACCATTTCAATTGATGAAATGGTCTTTTATTATTTGATGTATACCTTTTGTCCAGCCTTTAGATAAATTCCATATAAATCACTTTTTGGACAAGTAAATATAGGTGTTAATTCTTCTGTTGTTGGTTTAGTTGGTTCTTTGCTTGGAGTTGTTGGTACTTCTTCTGTAATTCGTTTGAAATTATAATTATAATCATTAATTATGTTTACTGATTTGTCTAGCCAGAGACATTCTTCGGGCTTTTTAGGATTGTTAATTGAGTAATAACCTTGATTATTTTTATGCCATCCAGTACCAGTGAATTTACCTTTTCCACATTCTATATGGCAATGATTTCCTGTTGCGAAGCCTTTGGTTCCTTCACTATAGAATTCTTCATTCTGTGCTATTTTTTTGCCTACAAATAAATCACTTACATCATTGGCATGGGCAAACATCATAGTTAGATAATCTTTAGTACCATCGGGATATTCTACTTTATCTATACTTTCTAGCCATACTTCATTGGCATCATCTGTGTATATCTTTTTTATTATTCCGGTAAATGGGGCTCTTAGTTTGCTTATTTCTGTATCTTTGCCAGCATCATCTATGGCATAACTATCTGCATGTGTTCCTTCGCCATATCCTTGTGTTATACGCATGTTGTAACAAGGATATAGAGGTCTTTCCATTAGATTCCCTCCTCCTTATTAATTAAATTATCTTTTGATATATATAAACCTTTTTGTTTGGTTATATCTGTATACGATGACACTTTCCCTTCTAAAGTTTTGTAGATAGTGTCAGCTCCAAGGAAGGAAAACATTCCGATCCATAGACTGTTTGGAAAATCAATGTTAGTAAATGTCATACAAAAGACTATTCCAACAAATATATTAACAAATAGTGAATATATTGCTAGATATTTACTACTATGGAAACAACATTTAGTTTTTTGAACAAAGGCACAAGTTATTGTGCTTAAGGCTACTGCTATTACTAAAGATTCTCTTAAATATTCTAATTTTAGCATTCTTACCTCCTCTATGGTATTATATGCTAAAGAAGAATTTTTGTCACAAAAAGAAAACCTTGGATATTGTCCAAGGTTTGAAACTGTATAATTAACGTTTTGAGAATTGTGGTGCACGACGTGCTTTCTTTAATCCTGGTTTCTTACGTTCTTTCTTACGAGGATCTCTTGTAATGAATCCTGCAGCTTTTAGAACTTTTCTATAGCTGTTTTCAGAATCAGCTGGAGTAGTTTTATCATAATCTAATAAAGCTCTTGTAATTCCTAAACGGATTGCTCCTGTTTGTCCTTGGAATCCTCCACCTTTTACTTTAGCATCTACATCGAACATTTCTCTAGTGTTTGTAATATCTAATGGTTGACATAAATCCATTACTAATACTTCGAAAGGTAAGTAGTCATGTACATCTTGACCATTGATTGTAATTTTTCCTTTTCCTGGAGTTAATGTAACACGAGCTACACTTGTCTTTCTATGTCCAGTTCCAGTATAAATATTTTTCTTTTCTTTTGCCATAAACCTAATCCCTTTCCTACTTAACTTCTAGCACTTCTGGTTTTTGTGCCATTTGTTTGTGCTCATTTCCTGCATAAACGAATAATTTCTTAGCCATTTCTCTACCTAATCTGTTATGTGGAAGCATTCCTTTTACAGCTCTTTCCATCATTTCAACTGGGTATTGTTCTCTCATGACTTTTGCAGTTCTTTCTCTTAATCCACCAACATATTGTGAGTGATTATAATACATTTTGTTCTCTAACTTATTACCAGTTAAATTAACTTTTTCTGCATTAATAATAATTATGTTATCACCACAATCAATATGTGGAGTATAAGTTGGTTTGTGTTTACCACGTAGATATGTAGCAGCTAATGAAGCAACTCTACCTAAAGATTTACCTTCAGCATCAATTACATACCATTTACGATTTACAGTTTCTTTTTTTTGCATATAACTTGTCATATTTTTTCTCCTTTTACTTAAATCGAGTTTTCCCAGGACTCAATTTATGTGGGGATATTCGAATGTACCGATTATGATTATACTAAAAAAAGTATTAAAAATCAATACTTTTTTTGTTATTATAGTTCAATATTTATTGTGTTATTGTTTATATAAGAATTTTTATCCACAAAATTTAGTGATTTGAAAGAATTAATAAATATTTTATATGAAATAACTTCATTTTGTGGCAATCATAACATATCATTTGTATATTTAATTAATATCAAAAAATAATGCTACCACTTTATTTTGCTGGCACTTTGGCCTCTTCTTTTTCAAAAAGTAAATCAATAAAGTCTGTTTTTACATCACAATGTGCTTTGATTGCTTTTACATTATCATCGTTTAGATACCTTTCTGCTAAATATACCCTTTGTAGATTCTTCATACTTTGTAAAAATTCTAGATTTTCTCCTAAATCAGTTCCAAGCACAAATAAGGAACTACAATGAGCTTTATTTCCTAGGTAACTACAATTGTTTAGTATGCAATAGTTTAGGACTAATGTTTCTACACTTTCCGGGATGAGTTTACAATCGATTTCTCCCTCATCATATGGATTACTAAATTCTATTTTTTTCGCACTGTGATTTGAAGTAAGAATGCTGTCATAGTCCTCTATTAGGCATCCTTGAAAACAAATTTCTGATATTGCGTTTTCTGGAATTGTAAGACCCTTTCCTATTAAACATCTTCTAAATGTTAGACTTTTACAATCTGTTCTAAATAGTTCATCAATATCTCTTTGGGATAATTCATAATTTTCAACAAAAATGTTGTTACCATCAGTTAAAGATTTTAAAACATCAAAATCACCATCGTGATCTTCTGAACAGCACTTAAAAGGATAGTTTTTTATTGTTTTTAACTCTTCATAACTAATATTTTCAATTTTCTTTCCCAATACATTTTCTAAATAATCCCTTAGCATACGATTTTTTATTTCTACCATATTTTCTTCTCCTATAATTTTCTTAAGTAATCCATTATAAACTCTTTTGGCATACTATCCATAATTGTTCTATAATCGTGATCTCTTGTAATTACTTGACTATTGCCACTTAGGTACGCTTTAAGTGTCGCTATTTTATTATATCTAGTACCATATTTTGAAGTCATGTAGTCTCCTATTGTATCTAACATTCTGTGACTTGATTGTATATCATTTTGGACAAGGTATGTTAAAATATCTTCTCTTGTCATTGAAGCTATTTCCGTTCTACAACCATCAGTTCTTGTAATCTGGTTTATATCACCGGTTTCATAAAATCTTTTTATTCTCTTCAAACCTTCTCCCTGACCAAATTTATAGTTCATAATAGATATTGCTTTATCTATCGTTTCTTTGCTCTTAATTACACTTGCATCTATTTCACTAGCATTAGGCAAATAATCTCTATATACTTCATCAGCATCTGCTACATGTTCCATTGCAAATTTTTTACTACGTCCAAAATAATCTGCACCTGGATTACCTGATTTCCATGTACAATCAACAGGTATTGCATTACCGTTGTCATCAAATACTACATTCCATGCGTGTGTTTCTCCTCTGGATTTACCTCTAATGTAATCGCATGGTACATTACACATATCACATAAGTTCTTATATACTTGAGCGTAGCCAGCACATACAATACCAGGTTTACCTAGAATATTATTAGATGTAATTCCCTTTAGACTTGCAACTACCGAATGATGGCCTCCATAATCATGGCAGTAACTAAATTCTTTAGCAACCATTTCATATATTTGCTTTGCTCTTTCAACCCTTGGTAATGACATATCAACTCTTGCTCTTAATTCCTCAAGTTTTGACATGATTGAAATAGCTTCACTTAAGTTAAAGTTAGTTCTTACTGCATAACGAGTCTTAGTGTATTTTGATTTGTATTGACCATCCATGCCTCTAAACGCACTATCAATAATAACATTACACTTTGAAGGATCTGCATTATCTCTAATATATCTTAATGCATCACTAGAAAATCTGGCATTATTTCCATTTAGCCTAACTGCTTCTCCAGCATTTATTTTAGCACAAACTTTGTTAGCTATTTCTAATTCTTGTTGTGTTAGTGAATATCTTCTCTCATAATTATAATCTGCTGCTATATCTTCTTTAAATGATTTTACTAATTTCTCATTTTCTTGACTTCCAACTTTTCTGTGAATCTCTCCATCTATATTATTTTCGTGTGGAAATACGTTTTCAGCTTTGATTCTTGCTTCTTCTTCAGCTTTTATTCTTGCCTCTTCTTCGGCTTTTACTCTTGCTTCTTCCTCGGCTTTTACTCTTGCCTCTTCTTCAGCTTTTACTCTTGCTTCTTCTTCGGCTTTTATTCTTGCTTCTTCCTCGGCTTTTACTCTAGCCTCTTCTTCAGCTTTTATTCTTGCTTCCTCTTCAGCTTTTACTCTTGCTTCTTCTTCAGCTTTTACTCTTGCTTCTTCCTCAGTCTTGATTCTTGCTTCTTCCTCGGCTTTTACTCTAGCCTCTTCTTCAGCTTTTACTCTAGCCTCTTCTTCAGCTTTTACTCTAGCCTCTTCTTCAGCTTTTACTCTAGCCTCTTCTTCAGCTTTTACTCTTGCTTCTTCCTCGGCTTTTACTCTTGCCTCTTCTTCAGCTTTTACTCTTGCTTCTTCCTCGACTTTGACTCTGGCATCCTCTTCTGCATTGATTCTTGTTTTTTCAACACTTGCATTTTTTGTATCTTCTTGAACTTTGAATCTTTCATTTTGGGCTGATAAATCTTTTACCTTTTCATTAGAAATGGATTTAATTTCTTCTGATGATACTCTCTTTGACTCTTCTATTTTTTGTGATTTTATTTCTTTTTCATACGCTGCGATTTGTTCTTTATTTTGGGCGATCATTTCATCGATTTGTCTTACTGCTTCATCATGGCCTCGTACGTTTTCTCTTTTTGCCCCATCTTCTTTGATTAATAATTCTTTCTCTTCTATGTTTGCTTTTCTGTCAGCCATTAAGCTTTCATTTTCTGCTTTTAAAGATTCTATTTGTTCTTTTTGTACTACTTTTAATTCTTCTACAGCTTTTTCGAATATTTCATCTGCTTGGGCTCTTGTTAGTTTTCCTTCTTCTACAGCTTTATCTAACTTTTTAGCCATATCGCCTATTGTATCATTTTCTGTTATTCCATAGTCTCTATAGTTTCCTGATGTTTCACTTGGAGTTTTCTCTATCATTTGAACTTTCTCGTCTGGTGCGGCTTTTACACTTCCATCTTCTTGCGCAGGTTTTGTGATTAGTTCTGGGGTTTGTTCAACTGGTTTTACTTCTCTTGGAGTACTTTCTGGACTTGGTGTTGATACTTCTTTTTCATATGCTGCGATTTGTTCTTTATTTTGGGCGATCATTTCGTCGATTTGTCTTACTGCTTCATCATGGCCTCGTACGTTTTCTCTTTTTGCCCCATCTTCTTTGATTAGTAATTCTTTTTCTTCTATATTCGCTTTTCTATCTGCCATTAAGCTTTCATTTTCTGCTTTTAAAGATTCTATTTGTTCTTTTTGTACTACTTTTAATTCTTCTCCAGCTTTTTCGTACATTTCATCTGCTTGTGCTCTTGTTAGTTTTCCTTCTTCTACGGCTTTATCTAACTTTTTAGCCATATCTCCTATTGTATCGTTTTCTGTTATTCCATAATCTCTATAATTTCCAGATGGTTCACTTGGAGATGATTTTTCTATTGTTGGAACTTTCTCATCTTGTACTGCCTTTACATTTACTTCTTCTTGTGTTGAATGATTTATGTTGTTGTTTTGTGAATCTATTTTTTGAGAAGTGGCTAAGTCATCTTGTACAATTTGGTCTTTTCGTAAATGATATTCGCTTTCTTTATAATTCAATACATCTTGATTACCAGTTAACATTTGATCTACTTCTTTTGTCATTGCGGCATTTTGTTTTGGATCATATTCTCCTATGTTTTTACGTGCTGCCGCTATTTCAGCATCTGTCATCTTTTTGTATGAGTTCCCTGTTAGATTTTCTTCTGGTCTTACATAATGATATTCATTTTGTGAATTAACATCATAAGTTTTCTTTGCTAAATCATCTTGTACGACTTGATCTTTCCGTAAATGATATTCGCCTTCTTTATAATTATGTACACCAATGTTTTCTATTATTGGATCTACTTGTTTTCCTTCTTCTGCTAATCTTTTTGGTTGATATCCAGCTTCATCTACTGCTTTTGCACTTGAGTCTACTCGCTTACCTTCTTCTGCTAGTCTTCTTGGTTGATATCCACTTTCATCTACTGCTTTTGCACTTGGGTCTACTCGCTTACCTTCTTCTGCTAATCTTCTTGGCTGATATCCAGTTTCATCCACTGCTTTTGCACTTGGGTCTACTCTCTTACCTTCTTCTGCTAGTCTTCTTGGTTGATATCCACTTTCATCTACTGCTTTTGCACTTGAGTCTACTCGCTTACCTTCTTCTGCTAGTCTTCTTGGTTGATATCCACTTTCATCTACTGCTTTTGCACTTGGGTCTACTCGCTTACCTTCTTCTTGTGTAGGTTTTGTGATTACTTCTGGTGTTTGTTCAACTGGTTTTACTTCTCTTGGAGTAGTTTCTGAACTTGGTGTTGATACTTCTTTTTCATATGCTGCGATTTGTTCTTTATTTTGGGCGATCATTTCATCGATTTGTCTTACTGCTTCATCATGTCCTCGAACGTTTTCTCTTTTAGCTCCATCTTCTTTGATTAATAATTCTTTCTCTTCTATGTTTGCTTTTCTGTCGGCCATTAAGCTTTCATTTTCTGCTTTTAAAGATTCTATTTGTTCTTTTTGTACTACTTTTAATTCTTCTCCAGCTTTTTCGTACATTTCATCTGCTTGAGCTCTTGTTAGTTTTCCTTCTTCTACGGCTTTATCTAACTTTTTGGCCATATCGCCTATTGTATCATTTTCTGTTATTCCGTAATCTCTATAGTTTCCAGATGGCTCACTTGGAGTTTTCTCTATCATTTGAACTTTCTTGTCTGCTGCGGCTTTTGCGCTTACATCTTCTTGCGCTGGAGCATTTTTCTTGTAGTTTAAGTCGTTTGCGGTTTTGGTATTTATATCTGCCAATTTAGCATCAACTGCTGGTGTTACTACTTTTGTATCTTCTACTAAATTGTTTAGTTTATAGTTTCCATAGTCTGCGGATACTTTTCCATTTTTATATAACTCAACAGTACTAATCACAGGAGTTGCGGCGGTAGTTGCAGTTACTACATTCGCCATTGCTGGATTTTGACCAGTTGTTGATATTTCAACATTATTTTTAACCGATTTAGAATTTCCTGTTATATTTGTTTCTGATTTCATATCAGATGATACACTTACTGTTTTTGTCTTATTTCCTATGCTATCTTGAACAATTTGATCTTTTTGCAAACGATATTCACTAGTATTATAATTTGGTGTATCTACTTTTTGTGGGTTTGTATTGGTATTTTTACCTGCCGTTGTTTGTGTCGCAGTTTTAGTTTCTGTTTGTGCAGGTTTTCCTGAATTATAGCTTGAATTACTTGCAGTTTTTGTATTAGTTTCTACCTTTTGTCCACTTGTTGCTGGTGTTGTAGTTTTTGTTTCTGTTTTTGTTGTTTTTTCTGGTTTGTAGCTTGAATCACTAGCTGTTTTTGTATTAGTCTCTATCTTTTGTCCACTTGCTGCTGGTGTTGTAGCTTTAGTTTCTGTTTGCGCAGGTTTTCCTGAATTATAACTTGGATCACTTGCTGCTTTTGTATTAGTCTCTATCTTTTGTCCACTTGCTGCTGGTGTTGCGGTTTTTGTTTCTGTTTTTGTTGTTTTTTCTGCTTTGTAATTTGGATCACTAGCTGTTTTTGTATTTGTTTCAATCTTTTTACCAGCAGCTGCTTGTGTGGCAAGTTTTGATGAACTCTCAACATCGGTTGATAATTTTTCTATTTCTACATCAGTTTTCGTTTTACTTTTACTTTCTATTTTGGCATCGGTTTCCTTACTTTTTAACAGTTTTCTAGCATCCATTCTTTCTCCAGCACTGGACATTAATCCACCAAGCGATGCTTGTGTTAGAACATTTTTCCATCCACCTGACGTTTCGAAAGCTTTGTTATACTTTTCAGCAAAAGTTTCTCCTTCGTAGTCTTTATATATCATAGTTAAAGCTGGTTGAACGAATCCCTCTAGTCCAGAATCAACGGTATCTAGCCCTATACGAGTTAAAGACCCTTTGCCAGCACTTTTTAATACATTAGTGGCAATTTTATCTCCCCAGCCACCTATTTGTCCTATTTTAGCTCCGATTGCCCATTGAGCACTTTCCCAAGCACCATTTGCCAAACCATACACCAAACCTTCGCCAAGTGTTGCTCCGTCTGCCCAAGCTTCTTCTGAGCCACTGGAAATTGCCATTACACCTGCTGTCGCTGCTAATTGTCCTACTCCGACACTTCCAGCTGATAATATACCTGCTCCGGAAGCTAGTCCACCTGTAAAGACATTAAGTGCTATTATACCGGCACTATAACCAATGCCTTTTCCAATACTTCTTACCGTTTCAAAACCATAGGCATTATTTTTGATTGCTTGACCCAATTCTGTTTCATTATAAAAACGATTGAAAGCACTTTCAACCTTTTTTTCTGAAACTCTAGCTTTAGTCTCCTCCCACATTTTTTCTGTTGTATTTTCACCGGTAATTACATCATATCCTAAAGTAAAAACAGAAAATATGGCAGTTGCTCCCATATCAAGCAAATCGGCTCCTGTTTCTAAAAATTCCCCAACACCTTCTACTACACCTAGTCCAGCAGCACCTACATCTGCTAAAATTCCAGATGCAAATAGTTTGGCTTTTCTGCCAAATGAAATGTAGTCATCAATAGCTGATAAATCAAGGTTTTTATAGTCAAGCCTATCCAAGGTGTCTAGAAAGGCATTAATTTCATTCTTATCTTGGCTGAATGCAAGAACTTTTATTTGCATTTCTCTAACATTTTGCACTAATTGATCAATTAGACTTTTGCAATCAGTCGTATATCCTTTGAAAGTATCGCCGGTGATTCCGCCAATATATTCATTAAACCCTTTAGCGGATACTATTTTTGTAGTTGAACGTTTGATAGTGTCTGATAATGTTTCAAACTCATTGCTGACTTTGATTATATTTTCAACAGCAAAATTAATTTTTTTACCATCATAATTTAAAGATGCCATTATTTTGCCGCCTTTAGACTACTTGCTAGTACACTTCTAAACTTTTTATCTTCATCATCTGAATATCCAACACTTACTACTTTCTCAATTTGATCTTTATTAAACAATAAATTTTTCTCACTTGAAACCATTCCAATGGGATAGGCACAACCTATATAGTCCCACATTTTCTTGCTTCCTTCTTCCATTCCTGCAAAACCTATAATAACAATCTTTCTAGTAGCTTCTTTTAATAAAACTACTGATCCAATTGGTAAAAATTCATCATTTTCCTTCATACTTATACCTCTCTATCCTTTACTTTGACTATTCTTTTGTGCTTGTATAGCTCTATCCCTTGCTTTAGCATTTTCATTGTATTGGCTTTGAATTTGATTATATATATCTTCTGTTACTTGTCGTATATAATCTGTCGCATCTAAAATAGCTTTTCTTCTTTCTTCTATTCCAGCGCTGCACTCATCTACATTTTCCTCCATTGTTTTATTATCTATTGATAAAGATGTTTTATCAATTCTTGCAGCTTCACTTTTAAATAAGTTTGCTAAACGTGAAATTTCGTTCGCATCATTATCAACGGCATTACAACCTTTAATTATGGCTGTTGCATCTATTTTAGTACTGGCAGATGTTGCGGTTACATATTTTCCTACATATTGTCGCATTAATCCCATAAACATACACCTACTTTTACTTTCCTATTATCTACTATTTATAGGATATCATAAAAAAAAAGCAAGTACAATACTTACCCTTCCTAATCTATTTACTTATAAAGTTTTTATTAGTTGTTTATTTTTCTCTATAGTATTTTCGTCTGGTGCATCAATTAAGTCTTCTAGCGATACTTCGGCAGATAACTTTTCGATATCTTCATCACTTAATCCGGCAAGAATAGATAGTTCTTCATCAGTCGTGTAACTCATGTATTTTGCGGCATTGGCTAGAGTAGCCCTTTCAGAGATACCTTGAATAGTTACGGCTGCTGCTGTTACAGCTGTTCCTATTGCTAAAGTACGTGCTTTCTTTTCATCACTCATATTACTAGTAAAGTATAGATAAGATGTTCCTCCGGCTGTTGATGTTGTAACTCCCACTGCAGTAGTGGCTGCTGGTTTTATTATCATTTTGCATTTCCCCCTTCTTTATTTTGGCTAAAACCTCTTTGAATTTGTCTTTCTCTTATTTCTCGTTGAGCCATGGCTCTAAGTTGTAATAATTGTTCTTTTGATTTTGCTCCATTTATTATTTCTGTTACTGTTGGTAAAGCAGTTGGTGTTATAGTTTTTTCTTTTTCTTGCATAGCTTCAGCAATAACCTTTATTGCTTCGCCACAGTTTTCTTCTTCTTTTTTCTGTTTTCTTTCAGCAATCTTTTTTAGTTGTGTTTCATTTTGTTTAAAGCGATAAATATTATAATCTTGAATGTTAATACACTCAAAATTTATAAAAGCTGAGAGTGTTTCTATCGCTACAAATGGCAGCACTATTGGAAAACCAGCAACTGCTACACCAACTAGGATTGGTAAGACTATTAAGTCTGTTATTAGTCCTTCTTGATGAACTCTTTTATTCCATTTCAAGTAACCTAATGTTTCTTTAGGATTTTTCATATCCAGATGATAGTTTCTATTTTGTTCTCTATTTAGTTCTTTTCCAAACATAAGCTTTTGTTCGCGAAAGTTAGCTATTATCATACGCTTTTCCGATTCAGTTTTAGCCTTTCTCAAAGCTTTTTTACATTTTCTGTCACATGATTTTTCATATTTTTCTTTAGCGTTTGGAAAATAGTTTTTTAGAACTTTGAATTTTAACTTTTCTACTTTGAATACAATCTGTTGAAACCATTCAGCACCTAGTCTTTTACAGCGATTAATTTTCTTTTGATATTCTTCTTTCGTTAATTCACTTTCCATAACCAAATCCCCTTTTATCTAGTTATTCCTTTTTGAATGGTTCTTATTATAACATAAAAGCAAGCAAAAAGCAATCCAAACTTATTTTTGAGATTGCTTTAGCTATTAATATTCAACACCTGTTAAATATAGGCCTACGGCTGGAGCTGTTTTTCCAGACTTTGTGCGGTCTTTGCTTTCTAAAATTTTTTCAACAGTTTCTGGGGATATTTTATTTTCTCCTACTCTAATTAAAATACCGACCATGTTGCGAACCTGATATCTTAAAAAACCATTGCCATGGAAAGTTATAATTAACTTATTAGAATTTTGTTCAATTGATGCTTTATCGATAGTTCTATTACAATTTTCTTTTTCTTTATTTTCAGTTACAAAGGCCCTATAATCATGAGTGCCAATAAAATATTTTATAGCTTTAGACATATTTTCTATATTTAGTTCATGATTATACTGAAAAACATAATTTCTTTCAAGAGGATTATATTCTCCTAGATTAATATAATACTTGTACTCTTTTCCTTTTACATTATATCTAGCGTGAAAATTATTATCCACAACTTCTGTGGAAATTATATGAATATCGTCTGGTAAATTACTATTTAGGGCTCTTTTTAGTTTTGCTTCAGTTATATCTATTGATAAATCAGTATGGGCACATTGGCATAGAGCGTGAACGCCTTTATCTGTTCTACCAGTTGCACAGATAGTTGTCTTTTGTCCGTTATTGACTTTTTCTAGAGCATTTTCTAGTTGCTGTTGGATGGTGTTTAGGCCTGGTTGACTTTGGAAGCCTGAATAGTTTGTTCCATCATAGGAAAATTTTAAAAGAAAGCGCATTTCTACCTCCTTATACATGTTTGTATATATCTTTTATTAAGTCTCTAATATCTTTATGATAAATTATTTTGGTACCTTTGTTTTTCCTGGCTAAATAAGTGAGTTTAATAATACTTGGAACAGAAAAACGATGCTTACTTAAGAAATCCACTCTGGTATAAGCCTCTGTTGTAGGAGCTTCTAGAATGACTTCATTATTCTTTATAAATATCATTTTATTGGTATGTCTATATAACTTATCACAGTTATCATCAATGATGACAATAGTTTTATGAAATTGTTCTTTTAATCTTAGAAGAAGTTGCATTAGTCTTTTTTCCTGTTGAAGATCGATATAAGTGAAAGAATTAACGAAGATTAAAATATTGGGATTTGATAATAGGGCAATAGCAACTTGAACTAGAAATTTTTCTGAAGAAGAAAGTGTTATTAACTCTCTATTTAGATAGGTTGTCTCTAGACCTACTATTCTTAAGGAATCTTCCTTCTTTTTAGATGGATTTTTGATGTTTAGTAAATCTTTCTTGATGATATAATTCATGTAATCTTCAATTGTTCTTAGAAATGGTAATTGATTTAATTCGGAGATTACACTTATTTCTCTTTTTATTTTTTCTTTTTCTTCAGCTGTTTGTTTAATATTATTTATGTATAGTTCTACTTTATCTGAATTTTCTAAGGATAATACTTCTATGGTTTCATCTTTGTTTGTTGTTGCGATGCCAGTTATTTTGGTGTTATCTAGGGAGAAGTTTAATTTTTCAGTTACTTCATATTTTATTTCCATAAGATATTCACCATCCTATCCATGTCTGTTTCTATGGTTGTTAGGAGTTCGTAGTCTCTTAGTTTTACGGATAAGTCTATCATAAAAGGTAATTCTAGGCCTACTTTATTGATTATATTATCATTTTCTAGGACTTCAAGTGGTTTTCCTTCTAAGATAATTTGGCTATCTTTTATTACATATAGGTAGTCTCCATATAAACTATCATCTAAGTTTGAACAGGTCATAATGATAGATATTTTGTTTTCTTCACGATAAGTGTTAAGATAAGTCATTATTTCTGTTTTTTCAGAAGGTGTTAACTTGGCTAAAATATTATCTAGGAGTAATAATTCTGGTCTTTGAATAAGGTCAAGACATAAAGCTAATTTTAACCTATGAAAATAGTCTAGTGAGTTAGGATTACTCTTTTGATATTTAGTTAACTTACTTTGTTTTAAAGTTTCTTTAATAGCTGTTTTCTTAATGTTTGAAAAGCGTTTATTTAGGGTTGTTGCGACTTCTTGCTCGACAGTTTTGGTAGAAAAGTAATATTCATCGGGAATTATAGTTTTAACTTTTAGAGCTATATCGGTTATTTGGTAATGTTCTAAGCCTACTGTTCCTAAAAAAATATTATTTTTAGTCTTTATTTGGCCGTCTAAAGTTCTTATTAATGTTGTTTTCCCACAATTATTTGGACCTGATACTATTGAAAGTTTATTTTTTGAAAAAGTAATAGAAAATTCCTTAAAGGCGTATGGTAGAGTTAGATTATTTATCTCAATTATATTATCATGCATTTTTACCACCAACTTTGCTTATTTATTATATAATATAAAGAAAGAAAAGCCAATAATTAGTTGACTTTTTTCTTTTGTATACGATAGGTAATTCTTAATAAGAATTTATCTGATAAGAAACGACTAAAGAATTTTGCACATTTCATTTTGAATCCGGGTATTATTAGCATCTTTTCTTTCAACATTTGATCAATAGCGTATTTAGCTACATAAGGGCTTGATAATGGTTTTACGCCAAATTTCACACCTGCTACATTATTAAAATTAGTATTAACAGGGCCTGGGCAAAGGACTGAAATATGAACATTAGTCTTTTTCTTCTTTTGTTCATAATTGATTGCCTCAGTTAATTGATAGACATAGGACTTAGTGGCGTAGTATGTTGCCATTAAAGGTCCTGGTTGGAAAGCCGCAGATGAAGCTACGTTTAATATATAACCAGAGTTTCTCTTTTCCATATCTTTTAAAAATGATTTAGTTAAGACATGGACAGCTTTTATATTAGTATCAATCATAGATAACTCTTTATTTAGATCTGTTTCGGTGAAATAACCAAAGTCTCCAAAGCCAGCATTATTTATTAAAATATCAATGTTTTCTTTAGCTGTTAAAACATATAACTCTTTTACTTTTTGAAGGTTTGCTAGATCTGCTACAATGATTGTTACTTTAGTTGGAAGGGTTTCTTGGAGTTCTTCTAATTTTCCTTTATCACGTCCAACTAAAATTAGCTCATATTTTTTACTGGCTAAATATCTAGCCATATCTCTTCCAATACCAGATGAAGCTCCAGTTATTAAGGCTTTCATACAATCCCTCCTTGATACTTTTCTATATATAATTATACATTACTATTTCTTTTTTTTACAGAAAAAAAAACACTATTTCTAGTGTTCTCTATTATTTTTCTTCTTTTGTTGCTTTCTTAGAAGTTTTCTTTTCTTTTTTTTCTTCGCTTGGTTTAGCTTCATCAACTAATTTTAAAATAACCATTAACGCATCATCTCCGCGTCTTTCAGTTAGTTTTAAGATTTGAGTGTATCCACCATTACGATTTTCATAGCGTTTTGCTAAGTCATTGAATATTTTATCAATAACAGCTTTATCGTTGTGTAAGAATGCTAAAGCTTTACGACGAGAAACTAAGTCACCTTTCTTACCATACGTAATCATTTTTTCAACGAATTTACGTACTTCTTTGGCTCTAGTTTCAGTAGTAGTGATACTTTCGTTTAATACTACTTGCTTAGTCATAGTAGCTAACATACTTCTTCTATGTTTGTTATCTCTTCCTAATTTTCTATATGCCATAGTTAAATCCTCCTTACTTATTAATCATCATCACGTAATACTAGACCCATATCTCTAATTTTGTCTAATACTTCTTTTAAAGATTTCTTACCTAAATTACGTATTTTCATCATATCAGATTCACTTTTGTTAACAAGGTCTTGTAAAGTATGAATTCCAGCTCTCTTTAAGCAGTTATATGCTCTTACAGAGAAGTCTAAATCTTCAATTGATGTTTCTAATGCTTTTACTTTTGGATCTTCTGTTTTTTCAATCATCATTCCACTTACGTCAGCAATTGCTGAAAGGTCTGTTAAAATAGTGAAATGTTCAATTAAAATACGTGAAGCTAAAGCAATTGCTTCTTCTGGTTTTATTGAACCATTTGTCCAAACATCTAGGATTAATTTATCATAACTTTCATCTTGTCCAACACGAGCGCTTCCTACTTCGTAAGAAACTCTTTCGATAGGAGAATATAATGAGTCAATAGCGATAACTCCAGCTTTTTTGATATCATATAATTTCTTGTTTACTTCACTCTTAACATAACCACGACCATTTGTAACAGTCATTTCCATGTTTAGTGAACCACCTTTTGATAAAGTAGCAATTACTTTATCTTGATTGATTACTTCGATATCAGCATCGTGCTCAATATCAGCAGCAGTTACTTCTCCTTCTTTTGTAGCATGTATACGAACTACTTTTGGTTCATTTGAATGATTTTTGAATACTACACCTTTTAAGTTTAAGATAATAGTAGTTACATCTTCATAGACACCATCAATTGTTTGGAATTCATGTAAAACTCCATCTATCTTGATACTACTAATAGCGCTTCCTGGTAATGATGATAACATTACTCTTCTTAAAGCATTACCAATTGTTGTACCAAAACCTCTTTCTAATGGTTCTAATTCAAATCTTCCGTAAAAATTACTCTCTATAGAATCTGTTATTTTATATATTGGTTTTTCAAATTGTAACATGAAACTAACCTCCTCTTTTTTGCCACTATTTAATCTCTTTTACTATCCACGTGGACGTTTTGGTGGACGGCATCCATTATGTGGAATTGGTGTAACATCAGCGATTGCTGTTACTTCCAATCCTGCAGTTTGTAATGAACGAATTGCTGTTTCACGTCCTGGTCCTAAACCTTTAACGCGAACTTCAACCTTACGCATTCCCATGTCGTAAGCAGCTTTTCCTGCAGCTTCTGCAGCCATTCCTGCAGCGAATGGAGTTGATTTTTTACTTCCTTTAAAACCAATAGCACCAGATGATGCCCAACTAATTACATTACCATCTTTATCAGTTAGTGTTGTAATTGTATTGTTAAAAGTTGAGTGAATATGTGCTATTCCTTCTGGAACATTCTTTTTAACTTTTTTCTTTCTAGTTTTATAAGCCATAAGTCTTACCTCCTTTTTTTATTTTTACCCTTTTAACTAAACTTTCTTCTTATTTGCAACAACTTTTCCTTTACCCTTACGAGTACGAGCGTTACGATTAGTTCTTTGTCCTCTTACAGGTAATCCTTTTTTATGACGGCTTCCTTGGTAAGAATTTATTTCCATCTTAGTTTTAATATTCATGCTAACTTCACGACGTAAGTCTCCTTCAGTTAGATGCTTATTGATTTCATCACGGATTTTAACTAAATCTTCTTGAGATAAATCCTTTGTTTTTGTTGCTGGATCAATATTTACTTCTTTAAGAATTTGTTTTGCTAGATTTCTTCCGATACCATAAATGTAAGTTAATGATATACAAATATGCTTATCGTTTGGAATATCTACACCCTTAATACGTGCCATTTAATACACCTCCTATTATTATCCTTGAACTTGTTTGTGCTTTGGATTTTCACAAATAATTCTTATTTTACCTTTGCGTTTTACAACTTTACATTTTTCGCAAATTGGTTTTACTGATGCTTTTACTTTCATAATATCCCTCCTATTATTTACGATAGGTAATACGCCCACGTGTTAGGTCATAAGGCGATAGTTCTATCATTACGGTATCTCCTGCTAAGATACGAATATAGTTCATTCGTATTTTACCAGAAACGTGGGCTTCCACAATGTGTCCATTTTCTAGTTGAACTTTGAATTTCCCTCCTGGGATAATTTCAAGAACTTTACCCTCTATTTCAATTGTATCTTCCTTAGCCATCTTTTCACTCTCCTGTCAATATTTTATATCCATCGGCAGTAACAACTACTGTATGTTCAAAGTGGGCTGATGGACTTCCGTCTTGTGTATCTATTGTCCAATCATTATCATGAACAAAGATTCTAGGGCTTCCTAATGTTAGCATTGGTTCTACTGCAATAACCATTCCTTCTTTTAGTCTTGGTCCAGTATTTGGTGTTCCATAATTTGGAACTTCTGGATCTTCATGAACTGAAGTTCCAACACCATGTCCACATAATTCTCTAACAACACCTAATTTGTGTTCTTTGGCATATGTTTCAATGGCATGTCCTATATCACCAATTCTATTTCCTGGCTTTACTTGTTCTAATCCGACAAATAAAGATTTCTCAGTATGTTCTAATAAATAGTCTATTTCTTTTGAAACATTCCCAACTTTATAGGTCCATGCAGAATCACCATGATAACCTTTGTAGCATGCTCCGATATCTAAAGATATTATATCTCCGTTTTTCAGAGCATATTCACTTGGAAAACCATGTACTACTTCTGAATTAACACTTATACATAAAGCGGTTGGAAACCCTTCATATCCTTTAAAAGAAGGTGTTGCACCTTGGCTTCTAATAAAAGCCTCAGCTAATCTATCTAATTCTTTTGTTTTAATTCCTTCTTTTATATATGGTTTTATGTATTGGTGTGTCCTATAGACAATGTTACCAGCTACTTGGAGTAGTTCTATTTCACGTTTACTTTTAATTGTAATCATTTAATCATCTCCATTAATTATTGCTAATAATTTTGTCTATACTCTTGAATACATTTTCAACAGTGTCTTCACCATTGACTTCATATAATACACCTTGTTTTTTATAATGCTCAATAATTGGTTCTGTTTTTTCTTGATACATTTTGTATCGAGTTTGGAAAGCTTCTAAATTATCATCATTACGTTGATATAACTTTCCGCCACAATTATCACAAACAGATTCTATTTGTGGAGCACTATTAGGTTCGTTTATGTTGAAGATTGTTTTACAGTCTTCACATACTCTTCTACCTGTTATTCTTTTTTCTAATGTTTTTTCATTGATGTTTATATAAATTACATTACCTATTTGATAACCTAGATTGGCAAGTATTTTATCGTACTCAACTGCTTGGTCTAAGTTTCTTGGAAAACCATCAATTATAAATCCATTTTTGCAATCGTCTTTTGCTAATCTATCTTCAATTAATTGATAAGTAATTTCATCTTTTACTAATTTTCCAGCTGCTAGTGTTTCAAATACATAGTGTCCTAATTCACTATCTTCTTTAGCAATTTCTCTTAAGATATCGCCTGTTGAGATATGAGGAATATGATATTTTTCAACTACTAGTTCAGCTTGAGTCCCTTTTCCTGCAGCAGGTGGGGCTATAAACATTATATTTTTCATTACTTTACCTTCTACTATATCCTCTTTTATAGCTTCTACTTAATAAACTTCCTTCTAATTGTTTATACGTTTCTAGAGCAACACCGACAACGATTAATAATCCTGTACCACCAATTGTTACTGATGTTGGTAGGCTTGTAAACTTAGAGAAAATTATTGGTAAGCCTGAGATAACTACTAAGAATGAAGCACCTAATACTGTTAATCTTGATAACACTTTATCAAGATATTTCTTTGTTTCTTCACCAGGTCTAATTCCAGGTATATAGCCACCGTTTTCTTGTAAGTTCTTAGCAAATTCTTCCGGTTTCATTTGAATGAATGTATAGAAATATGCAAAAAAGAAAATTAATACTATATATATTAGGAATCCTACTGGAGTTGTATAGTTTAAATACTTTTGTACAAAGACAGCAAATGATTCATTTTTAATTACTTGTGCAATTATACTTGGTATTGATAATAAACTGGAAGCAAAGATTACTGGAATAACGTTTGCTGAGTTTAGTTTAATTGGCATAAAGCTTTGTGCGGCACTACCAAATGCTGATGTTGATTTGTTTGCATATTGAATTGGAATTCTACGTTCAGATTCTTGAATGAAGATAACTCCAATAACGATTGCAAAATAGATAATTACAAAAATTAGGAATTTAATTATACCTAAAGTAATTACTTGAGTTGTTCCTTCAAAAGTAATTAAACTCTTGAAAGCATCAATAAACATTTGTGGAAGTGTTGCGATAATACCAGCCATGATTATTAAACTCATTCCATTGCCAATACCTTTTTGAGTAATTTGATCGCCTAACCATAATAGAAAGGCAGTTCCGGCAGTTAGAACAGTTGAAATATACATATATTCCATTGGAGTACCTGTTTTACCAATGAAGGCAAATGCAAAGGCATAACCTTCGATAAAGGCAAATACAATACCCATATATCTTGTTATTTGATTTATTTTTTGTCTACCTGTTGGACCTTGTTTACTCAATTCTGAAAAATAAGGAATAATGTCCATTTGTAATAATTGCATAATAATTGAAGCAGTAATGTATGGCATTACACCTAGGGCGAATATTGAGAAGTTCTTCAAAGCTCCTCCACCCATTGTATTAATTAACTCTAAAAATCCTAAATTACTTGTAAGATCTTTAGTTCCAGGAACTCTGATTGATATTCCTAATATGAATATTATTAAGGCTCCTAGAGTGAAGTAAATTCTATGTCTTAAATCTTTATTTGTCGCTGTGAATAATTGCTTCATAGACTTAAACATATTAGATCACCTCAGCTTTGCTACCTGACTCTTTAATCTTTTCTAATGCACTTGCTGAGAATTTATTAGCTTGGATTGTAAGTTTCTTTTCTAATGTTCCATTACCTAAAACTTTTACTCCATCTAATTGATTTTTGATTATTCCAGTTTCTTTTAATAAAGCTGGTGTAACAACTGTTCCTTCATCAAATCTATTTAGATTATCTAAATTGATTACAGCGTATCTTGTTCTAAAGTTATAATTTTTGAATCCTCTTTTTGGAATTCTTCTAAACAATGGTAATTGTCCACCCTCGAAAACTGGATTGATACTACCACCAGAACGTGCTTTTTGTCCTTTTTGACCCTTTCCTGAAGTTTTTCCTAAACCAGAACCTGATCCACGTCCAACACGTTTTTTTGCATGAGTAGCACCGATATTTTTTTCTAATTCATGTAATTTCATTATCCTAATATCTCCTCTACTGTCTTGCCACGAAGCTCTGCTACTTGCTCTGGAGTCTTAATTGACTTTAAAGCATTTAGGGCAGCTGTAGCCATATTTAATTTAGTTCTTGCTCCTAATGATTTAGAAACAACATCACGAATTCCTGCTAAATCTAAGATAGCACGAACAGATCCACCAGCAATGATACCAGTACCAGCAGCAGCAGGTTTAATTATAACTCTAGCAGCTCCAGCAGTTCCGATTGCTTCATGTGCAACTGTTCTTCCATCAATTAGAGGTATTGTGATTAAATTTTTATTAGCATCTTGAATTGCTTTTTTGATTGCATCAGGTACTTCGTTAGCTTTTCCGATTCCTAAACCAACTTTACCTTTACGATCTCCGACAACTACGATAGCAGAATATCTTCTTTGACGTCCACCTTTGTTAACTTTAACAACGCTTTTAACATCAATTACTAATTCTTCTAAAAGTTTGTCTTTAGTCTCACGAGATTTCTTTTGCATAATACCCTCCTATTAGAATTCTAATCCATTTTCACGTGCTGCTTCAGCTAAAGCTTGTACACGTCCGTGATAAAGGTATCCACCTCTATCAAATACTACTTTTGTAATTTTTGCTTGTTTTGCTTTTTCAGCAATTGCTTTTCCAACAACCTTTGCTGCTTCTACATTACTTCCGTTTTCAATCTTTAAATCTTTATCTAATGAGGAAGCAGATACTAGAGTAGTATTAGCTGTATCATCGATTATTTGTGCATAAATGTCTTTGTTTGAACGGAATACACATAATCTAGGTACTGCACTTGTTCCCATAAGTGTTTTACGAATTCTTTCATGACGATTAATACGCATACTATTACGAGATTCTTTTTTTATCATTTTTATTTCTCCTTCCTACCTATTAAGCAGCTTTCTTTCCTTCTTTACGACGAATATGTTCATCTTTGTAACGAATACCTTTACCTTTATATGGTTCAGGTTGTCTTACTTTTCTAACATTAGCAGCAAATTCACCAACTAATACTTTATCAATACCTTTAATAGCTATTTCAGTATTACCATTTGCTTCTACTGTTAATCCAGCTGGAACTTTCATTTCTACTGGATGTGAATATCCAGCACTAATTACTAATTTATCACCTTGAACATTGAAACGGTAACCTACACCAATGATTTCTAATGATTTTGAATATCCATTAGTTACACCAGTAATCATGTTATTGATTAAGGCATTCATTGTACCATGCATTGCTTTAGCACTTTCATTTAAACGTTCTAAAATAATTGTGTTACCTTCTTGTTTCATTGTAATATCTTTTAACATTGGTTGTGTTAGAGTACCCTTAGGTCCTTTTACAGTGACAACATTATCGATATTTTCAACAGTAACTCCCTCTGGAACTGTAATTATACGATTTCCAATACGGCTCATATTGACACCTCCTTATATTTTATTCAATTACCAAATATAAGCTAGAACTTCCCCACCTATATTTTCTTTACGAGCTTGTTTATCAGTCATAATTCCTTTTGATGTAGAAATAATTGCTATTCCTAAACCATTTAATACTTTAGGTACTTCATCGTTTTTAACGTAAACACGAAGTCCTGGCTTGGAAATTCTTTTTAGCCCAGTGATAACTCTTTCTTTCTTGTTATATTTTAATGTTAAAACAATTGTTCCTTGAGCATCATCTTTAACTATTTTATAATCTTTAATAAATCCTTCTTCTTTTAAAATCTTAGCGATTTCTTTCTTTATTGTAGAAGCAGGAACGCTTACTTCTTCATAACGCATTTGGTTAGCATTACGAATACGTGTTAACATATCTGCAATTGTATCTGTTACTACTGCCATTTTGACTCCTCCTTTCCAATTACCAACTTGATTTTTTAATTCCTGGTATTTGTCCTTTATAAGCTAATTCACGGAAGCAAATACGGCAGATTCCGAACTTGCTTAAAACTGCGTGTGGACGACCACAACGACTACATCTTGTATACTCACGTACTTTGTACTTTTGTGGGCGATTAGCTTTTATAATCATACTTTTCTTTGCCATAATATTCCTCCCATTACTTTTTAAAAGGAATTCCAAGTCCATTTAATAAGTCAAATGATTCTTCATTAGATTTAGCTGTTGTTACGAATACGATATCCATACCTCTTACTTTAACAACATCATCATAATCTATTTCAGAAAAGATTAATTGTTCTTTAATTCCCATAGTGTAGTTTCCTCTACCATCAAAAGCTTTTGCACTAACACCACGGAAGTCTCTTACACGTGGAAGTGAAATTGAAATTAACTTATCCATAAAGTTATACATATTTTCTCCTCTTAGTGTAACTTTGCAACCAATTGGTTGACCTTCTCTTACTTTAAATCCAGCAATTGACTTTTTAGCTTTTGTAACTACTGGTTTTTGTCCTGATAATTTAGCAAGGTCTGCTACAGCAGCATCTAATAATTTAGAATTTGATGTTGCATCACCTACTCCAATATTGATAACAATTTTTTCTAACTTTGGAACTTCCATTTTTGACTTATAATTATATTTCTCCATTAAACTTGGAACAACTTCATTTAAGTATTTCTCTTTTAGGCGGTTCATAGTTACCCTCCTTCCAATTAATCAAGCTTCTCGTTTGATTTTTTTGCTATTCTTATTTTTTTACCTGTTTTTGTATCTGTTGTATGTCCTATTCTAGTTCTTTTTTTAGTTTTAGGATCAATTATCATAACATTTGATGCATTGATTGGTGCTTCTATTTCTAAGATTCCACCAGATTCTTGTCCTGTAGGTTTTTGATGTTTTTTAACAACGTGAACACCTTCAACAATAACTTTATTTTCAGCTCTTAATGTTTTAATTATTTTTCCTTTTTTACCTTTATCAGAACCAGCGATAACTACAACTTCATCTCCTACTTTAAAGTTCATATTTATCCTCCTCTTATAGTACTTCTTTTGCTAAAGATACGATTTTCATGTAATCTTTATCACGAAGTTCTCTTGCTACTGGTCCAAAAATACGAGTACCTACTGGACTCTTGTCATCACGAATGATAACACAAGCATTGTCATCGAACTTAATATAACTTCCATCTTCACGACGAACGCCTTGACGACTACGAACGATAACTGCTTTTACAACTTTTCCTTTTGGAATTGGTGAATTTGGAATGGCATTTTTTACTGTTCCAACTACTACATCACCAATGTTACCTGTTTTAACTTTACTTCCACCTAGAACACGAATTACTAATAATTCACGAGCTCCAGAGTTGTCAGCAACCTTCATACGGCTTTCTTGTTGTAACATAGATTATTCCTCCTTCTCATCTAAGCGTTAAATAATAACTGCTTCTTTTACGATTTCTTTTAAATAGAAATGCTTAGTTTTTGATAATGGTCTAGTTTCTACTATTCTAACTATATCTCCAACTTTTGCTATATTCTTTTCATCATGTACACAATATTTCTTAGAGCTTTTAACTCTTTTGTGATATAACGGATGGTTTTTATAAGTTTCAACTAATACGCTGATTGTCTTATCATTAGTTGCGTTAACTACTTTACCAACTAATTCTTTACTAACTTTCTTTTCCACTTTATACCCTCCTATTCGCTAATCTCACGTTCTCTTAGAACGGTTTTATATCTTGCAACGGTGTGTCTTAGTTCTCTAATTCTAGAAGGTTTTTCTAGGTTACCTGTTGCTTGTTGGAAACGTAAATTAAATAATTCTTCTTTAGCTTCAACTAATTTTTTGTTGATTTCTTCAGTTGATAGCTCTCTAACTTCTTTAACCTTCATTTGATTCACCTTTGCTTTCTCTCATTACGAATTTTGTTGCTACTGGTAATTTATGAGAGGCAAGACGTAATGCTTCACGAGCTACTTCTTCAGTTACTCCAGAAATTTCAAACATGATTTTTCCTTCTTTAACTACAGCAACCCATCCTTCAACATTACCTTTACCTTTACCTTGTCTTGTACCAATAGGCTTTTTAGTTAATGGCATGTGTGGGAATATGTTTATCCATACTTTACCACCACGTTTCATATAACGTGTCATAGCAATACGAGCAGCCTCGATTTGATTAGCAGTAATCCAAGCTCCTTCTTTTGCTTGTAGACCATAATCTCCGAAGTGTAATTCTCTGTTTCCACGAGATCTACCTTCATAAGGTAATCTATGTACACGACGATATTTAGTTCTTGACGGTATTAACATATTAATTACCTCCTTTAGCCTTTTTATTTAGGATTTCTCCCTTATAGATCCAAACCTTTACACCAATCTTACCAAATGTTGTATCTGCTTCTGATGTAGCATAATCAATATCCGCTCTTAATGTATGTAGAGGAATAGTTCCTTCAGTGTATCCTTCGCTACGTGCCATATCAGCACCACCTAAACGTCCAGATACGCTTGTTTTAATTCCCTTAGCTCCTGCTTTCATTGCATTTTTGATTGCACGTTTTTGAGCCATACGGAATGATGCTCTATTAGTTATTTGATTAGCGATTGAATCAGCAACTAATTGAGCGTTTAAATCTGCTTTTTTAATATCAACGATTGTGATTTGAACATTTTCATCAGCAACCTTTGATAGTTGTTTTCTTAATTTATCCATTTCTTCTCCACCGTGTCCAATAATAACACCAGGTTTTGAAGAGTGAATTACAACTTCGCATCTTTTTGCATTTCTTTCGATTTCAACTTTAGCAACACCAGCGTTTTTTAGATTCTTTGTAATATAATCACGAATCTTAACGTCTTTTGCTAAAAACTTAGCGAAATCTTTATTATTAGCATACCATTTTGCTTCCCAATCCTTGTTAATGCCAAGTCTTAGTCCATTAGGATTTACCTTTTGTCCCATTTTGTAACCTCCTTATTAGTTTCTTGTAGCCACTACTATAACGATGTGACTAGTTCTATGATCTCTATGTCCAATATGAGAACGTGAATCGAAGAAATGACGTTTCATAACAGGACCAGCATCTACTCTTGCTTCTTTAACATAAAGTGTTGCAGCATCTGCACCATTATTATTAACAGCGTTAGCAATAGCAGAGTCTAATACTTTTTTTGTAAGTCTTGCTGACTTATTATTAACATTATTTAATATGGTTAATGCTTCTTGAACGCTTTTACCACGAATCATGTCTGCTACTAAGCGAGCTCTAATAGGTGATAATCTTAATCCTTTAGCAATTGCTTTTGCTTCCATATATTTACCCTCCTAGTCATTTTTTTATTTCTTTTTGTCTGAACCATGTCCACCAAATTTACGTGTTAAAGCAAATTCTCCTAATTTGTGTCCAACCATATCTTCAGTAACGTATACTGGTATAAATTCTTTACCATTGTGTACTGCGAATGTATGTCCTATGAAATCAGGAAAAATAGTGGAACGGCGTGACCAAGTTTTAATGACTTCTTTTTTTCCAGTCTTATTTAATTCTTGAACCTTCTTTAGTAATCTATCAAAAACATAAGGTCCTTTTTTTAAACTTCTTGCCATTTTTTAATCATCCTTTCCTATTTACTATTGCGACGACGTACTATGAACTTGTCAGATTGTTTTTTCTTACGTGTCTTTAATCCAAGTGCAGGCTTACCCCATGGAGTCATTGGTGCTTTACGTCCTACTGGAGCACGTCCTTCACCACCACCATGTGGATGGTCATTAGGGTTCATAACAGAACCACGAACTGTTGGTCTAATACCCATATGACGTTTACGTCCTGCTTTTCCTACTTTAACTAGTGAAGAGTCTTCGTTACCAACTACTCCAACTGTTGCCATACATGATTCTAAAACTTTTCTTTGTTCACCAGATGATAAACGAACCATTACATAGTTTCCTTCACGACCAAGAATTTGCGCAGATGCTCCAGCACTTCTTGCTAGTTCTCCACCTTTTCCTGGACGAAGTTCAATGTTATGAATCATTGTACCTACTGGGATGTTAATTATTGGTAATGCATTACCAACTTTAATATCAGCGTCTGCTCCTGCTACTATTGTCATACCAACAGTTAATCCTTTTGGAGCAATTATATATCTTTTTTCTCCATCTGCATAATTGATTAATGCAATGTTTGCAGTTCTATTTGGATCGTATTCAATACTTGCTACTGTTCCAGGTACGTTTAATTTATTTCTTTTGAAATCAATGATACGATATTTTCTCTTTGCACCGCCACCTTGATGACGAACCGTTATCTTACCTTGATTGTTACGTCCACTATTTTTCTTAATTGGAGTAACAAGTGATTTCTCTGGTGTACTAGTTGTAATTTCATCATTTACTAAAGTACTCATTTTTCTACGTCCTGGTGTAGTAGGTTTATAATTTCTGATTGCCATAATTTTTCTCCTCCTTAACCAAGATCAATTGTTTGTCCTTCAGCAAGAGTAACAATTGCTTTTTTTGAACGATTTGTTAATCCTGTGTAACGACCAACTCTTCTTTTCTTAGGTTTTACATTCATTGTTCTTACTGATGTAACCTTTACTTTAAAGATTTTTTCAATTGCATCTTTAATTTCTAACTTTGTAGCATTTGGAGCAACTTTGAAAGTATATTTTCCTTCTGCTTTTGCAATTTGTGATTTTTCAGTAATAACTGGTGCTTTGATTATTTCTAAATACTTAGTGTCTTTCATTATTTAAGCACCTCCTCAACTGTTTTTAATGCTTCTTCTGTAATTACCATAACGTCTGTGCTAACTAAGTCTAATACATTGATTTCTTCAGCAGCTATTAATACAACGTTTTGTAAGTTTCTAGAAGCTAAGATTAAGTTGTCATCAAATTCTTTAACAACTAGTAATACTTTTTTATCAGCAACTTTTAATGCTTCTAATAAACTAAGCATTTCTTTTGTTTTTGGAGTTGATAAACTGATGTTTTCAACAACCATGATTGCTTTTTCTAAAGCCTTATCACTTAATGCTGATTTTAAAGCTAATCTTCTTTCTTTTCTGTTTTGTTTTTTACTATAATCTCTAGGTACTGGAGTTCCATAATTTCCTCCACCTACCCATTGAACAGCTCTAATTGAACCTTGACGAGCACGTCCTGTTCCTTTTTGTCTCCATGGTTTTCTTCCTCCACCAGACACTTCTGAGCGGTTTTTAGTTTTATGTGTTCCTTGTCTTAATGATGCCATTGTTAAGATTATTGCATCGTTTAAAACAGCTTTGTTTGGGGTAATTCCAAATATTTCTTCGTTTAAATTAATGTCCTTTACTTTTTCACCTTTTAGATTTAAAAGTTCTACTTTTTTCATCTACGATTCCTCCTTTCATCACTTATATTATTGAATTTTCTTTCTTTATTATATAGCGTGATGATTTTATTCAGCTGATGTTTCTGTATTTTCTTCAGTTACTGTCTCTTCAACAACTTCTTCTACAGTTACTGGTGCAGCATAAGTTATTAAGTCAGCAGCTGCTAATTTAACATTAGGTTTCTTTACTGCAGTACGAATCATAACAAATGATTTCTTTGGACCTGGAACATTACCTTTAACTAAAATTACATTGTTTTCAGTATCTACTGAAATTACCTCTAAGTTTTGAACTGTTCTTTGAACATTACCCATTTGTCCAGGCATCTTCTTACCTTTTAATACGTGCATTGGTAATAATGTACCTAGTGAACCAACACCTCTATGGTATTGAGAACCGTGTCCCATTGGACCTCTTGTTTGGTTATAACGTTTAATAACGCCTTGGAAACCTTTACCTTTACTTGTTCCTGTAACATCAACCATTTCCCCAGCTTCAAAAACGTCAACGTTAACTGTTTGTCCTAATGTATAGTCATTAACGTTTACTCCTCTAATTTCTTTTAAGAAGCGCTTAGGTGTTGTGTTAGCTTTGTTTGTATGACCCATTTTTGGTTTGTTGCTTAAGTTTTCTCTTACAGTATCTGTTGCAAGTTGAATAGCATCATAACCATCTTTTTCAACTGTTTTGATTTGAGTAACTACATTTGGTTCTACTTCAATAACAGTAACCGGAATTAACTTACCATCTTTAGTAAATTTTTGAGTCATTCCGATTTTTTTACCTAAGATTCCTTTCATCACTATTTCCTCCTATTATTTTGTTGTGATTTGAATATCTACTCCGCTTGGTAAATCTAAGTGAGCTAATGCCTCAATAGTTTCCTTGCTAGGATTTTTGATATCAATAAGTCTTTTGTGTGTACGTCTTTCAAATTGTTCACGTGAATCCTTGTATTTGTGTACAGCACGTAAAATTGTGATTTTTTCGATTTCAGTTGGTAATGGTACTGGACCAGAAATTACTCCACCTGATCTTTTTGCAGTTTCAACAATTTTCTTAGCAGCATTATCAAGTACTCTGTGATCGTACGCTTTAATTCTGATGCGAATTTTTTCTGTTGACATTTTAAATCCTCCCTTCGCCTATATCTAGTATAGACTTGCTCCGTGCAAATAACCCAATAGCCAATTAACAACTTAACCTGGCGTATCAGCAACCTCGCACATCTAAGCAGTCACACAAAGTTAATTATAGCAGCAGTATGTTGATTTTGCAAGACTTTTTTTGATAATTTCTTTATTTTTCAATATAAAAAGAACGTTGTAATTATTTTTTTTCTAATCTTTCACGTTCTTTTTTATTATTTGTTATTAATTTTATCGAAGCTGGAGCTATTAAGGACTTTCCAAATTTCTCGTTAATATTGTCCAAAGTCTTTTGAATATCAGTATCATCAGTACTTTTTTCTTCTTCAAATAAAGAAAGTTGATAATCATTATTATTTGTTAAATCGGCTAACCTTAAACCAATTAAACGAATAGCATCCTTCTTGTAACTCTTTTCGAATATTTCAATAGCTAATTTATAGATATCTTTTGTATTATTGCTGGGCTTTTTTAATTTTTCTTGAGCGGAATAATGCTCAAAGTCATTGTTTTTATAAAAGACAGCAACTGTAGTTGCATATTGCTTTTTATGTCTTAAATCACGAGTTGTTTTTTCCACAAAAGTAAGAAGTGTTTCTTTTAATTTATCTTCATTAGTACAATCGTAAGGAAGTGTTTCTGAAATGCTAATACTTTTGGTCTTACTACTTCTAGCAGCTACTTTAGAGTCATCAATACCATAGGCAGCATTATGCAAATATTCTCCCTGACTTTTAAAGTGCCTATTTAAAACTTTTACATCTGTCTTTGCTAGTTGCTCAACTGTATAGATATTTAATTTATTTAATTCCTCTTTTGTTCTTTTTCCGACCATTAGTAAATCTCCTACATCTAAGGGCCATAATTTTTGAACTATTTCATTTTTAAATAAGGTATGTACTTTATCTGGCTTTTCAAAATCAGAAGCCATTTTGGCACAGAGTTTGTTATTACCTATTCCGATATTTACAGTGTAGCCAAATCTTTGCTTTATATCATCTTTTATAAAATGGGCTAGTTCTAGATAATCTTTATATAAATAATTTGTTCCGGTCATATCAATAAAACATTCATCTATAGAAAACTGTTCCATGGTCGGTGAATATCTTGATAAGTAGGTAAATAATTCTTTAGATTTTTGACTATACCATTTATAGTCAGGAGTAAATACTTTAAGAGTGGGACATTTTCTTCTTGCTTGATAAAGAGTTTCGGCTGTTACTATGTGAAATTTTTTGGCAATAGGAGACTTGGCTAAAACAATTCCTCTTCGCTCTTTTTCGTCTCCAGCTATGACAGAGGCAATAGTACGAATATCTTCTTTATAGCCCTCGTTTAAAAGTTTAACGGCACTCCATGATAAAAAAGCATTATTAACATCTATGTGAAAAACAATTCTTTCTTTCATTGTATCCCTCCATGTACATTATAGAACATTTTTTCGGTGCATTCAATCGAACAATAGCACATTTTGTTGTAAAGGCTTAGTTTACATATTTTTCAACTCATTTGGTACATACTAAATTTAGTTGGTGATATTATGAATAAATACGAAGTAAATATTTATGAACAGATAGCTCTTAACATCAAAAAGTATAGAAAAATGGCTGGTATTACCCAAGCTGTTTTAGCTGAAAAAGTTGGCGTTTCGCATGAGTTTATTAGAAGAATTGAATCAAAGAAAGGTATAAAGACTTTTTCTATAGATACAATTTGGAAAATTTCTTTGGCTTTGGATGTTGATCCAGGAAAACTTTTTGAGATTGATATTGATGGGGTTGTTAATTCGTAAATAAAAAATAGGTAAAAATTTAATTTACCTATCTTTTTTTATCTATTTTGTTTTCTTTAGGTAATAATGCTTTATTGGCTTTAGATTTTCATCTAATTCATAGCAGATTGGATTACCTGTTTCTATTTCTAATTGCATTATTTCTTCATCAGACATATTATCTAAATATTTAATTAAGCCTCTTAAACTATTCCCGTGAGCAACTATTATAACTTTCTTATTTTCTAGAAGGTCTTTTTTTATGTCACTATTCCAATATTTTATAACTCTTTCAACTGTGTCTATTAAGTTTTCAGTAGTTGGAATATCTTCTTTGGCTAAATCCTTGTACTTTGGATCATTACCTGGATAACGTTTGTCAGTTATTTCTAAGGCTGGTGGTCTTACATCAGCACTACGTCTCCATAGACGAACTTGCTCTTCGCCATATTTTTTTCTAGTATCATCTTTATTAAGGCCTTGTAGGGCACCATAGTGTCTTTCGTTTAGACGCCAACTATATTTTACAGGAATATTTTCATCCAATTCTTCTAAAATATAAGTTAGGGTATCGTTAGCTCTTTTTAAATATGAGGTATAAGCAACATCAAATGTATAACCTAGTTCTTTTAGAACTTGACCGGCTTCTTTAGCTTCTTTTATGCCTTGTTCAGATAAACCTACGTCGGTCCAACCAGTAAATCTATTTTCTAGATTCCAAATACTTTGACCATGTCTTACTAATACTAATTTTATCATTTTTTCACATAATCAATTTTTTAGATTGATTCCTTTCTTTTAAATTTTTTTATCGTTTAAACAGAAGGCTGCATACACAGGAATGTATCTAACCTCTTTCTTGGTAGAAAAGTTGTTTTCTGTAATTCGATAGGCTTGTTGAGTTATATATTTCTTTATAAATACGGAAAGAGACTTTGCTTTAGACATACTCTTTGTTGCTATTTCGATTGGGATAATTTGTCCCATTCTATTTTGAATGACAAAGTTTACCTCAGCTTTTCCTTCTGATTGATAGTAGTATAGTGAATATCCCGCCTCCACTAAGGTTTTGGCTATATGGTTTTCATATAGTGTTTCTTTTAATTTTTCATCGGATATAAATTGTTTTAAGTTTAAATGTAACATTGTAAATAATAAGCCATCATCTGGAAGATATAGCTTAAAACTATCAGTCTCACGGCAACTACTTAATGGAGACTTAACATTTTTAATTTTGTAACTACGATATACTAGTTGATTGTTAACTAAGTAATTTATGGCAGATTCATATTCTTTAGCTCTTTTGCCTGTTCCCATACAACCATATTGGAACTTTTTATTTTCTTTACGTAATTGAGCAGGAATTGAATCTAATACTTCTATTCCTCTTGGAATATCTATTAAAATTTTATTTAAACTTATTTCTTTTTTATAAATATCGATTATTTTTTGTTTAATAGCGTCTATTTCATAAGCATTCTTACCATCGAGTTCTGCTTGAACTACTTCAGGAAGGCCTCCGGTTATTAGATATTCTTGAAATAAATCTAGAGCAACTTTATGGAAAGGACAAACTCTATGCTTTGTATATGATTCTCTTATTAGGGTTGATAGAGCCTTTTCATCTTTAGCCCAACAATACTCTTCAAAATCCATTTCGTTCATGCCTTTGAATTGAAGTTCTTCACCCTTGAATTCACTTAGGCGTTCACGGCGTGATGTAATAGCGATTATATGATATTTACTATGTTCACTACCAAATAGTTTTAGAGCCTTTACGATTTCTAAGCTATCTAGATTATCTAGGATTATTAAAGTATCCTCTTTTAGGATTGTTTCCCCTGATAAAAGGGAAAGATTTAAAATTATTTTGTCCGGATTTTTTTCCTTAGTAAATATTTCAATAAGTTCTTTATTGTTTTCAGTATTAAAATACACAGTGTTTTTATATTCGTTCTTGGCAAAGTTTAAGACTGTGAATGTTTTACCTATTTGTTTTGGACCATAGAGAATTAAAGGTTTCCTTATGATATCTTTTTGCCATTTTTTGAAAAAAGCTTCTATTTTACGTTCCATAAACTGTTACCTCCGCACATATTTTATAAATTAAGTATACTTTTTTCTTGGCAATTAGTCAAGTTCCATTGCAAAAGAAAAAGACTAATTTTAGTCTTAATTATTAACTACTGATCTGTTAAACTCTAATCTTAATTTATCGGCTACAGTTACAATAAATTCTGAATTAGTCGGTTTAGCTTTATCTATATCTACACTATGTCCAAAAATATCTTCCATCAGTTGCCAATTACCTCTATTCCAACTGACTTCAATAGCATGTCTTATAGCTCTTTCAACTCTAGAGACTGTTGTGTTATACTTTTTAGCAATTTCTGGATATAGTTCTTTAGTTATTCCTCCTATAAGTTCTGGTCTTTCGTAGACGAGAATTATCCCTTCTCTAATATATTGATAACCTTTAATATGTGATGGTACTCCTAGTTCATGTAAGGTATTAGTAATCGACTTTTGTAAACTGTTATGATATAAATCGAGATTACGACCATTTGGTTTTACGCCTTCACGTAATTCAATGATGCGTTTTTCCAAATCAATCAGTTCAAATGGTTTTAATATGAAATAACTGACGCCCATCTCTGAAACTTTTCTGATCATATCTTGAGTATTGTACGATGTTAAAACAATAACATCTTTATCTATACCCTTTTTCTTCATATATTCTAAGACAGCCATTCCATCTTTATTAGGCATAATCAAATCTAGAAGTATAACATCATACTCATCTTTCTTTTTATCAACTAAAAGCATCCCTTCTGCTCCATCATAAGCTGTCAAGGCAACTTTAATATCGGCATTATTATCAAAATATTCCTTAATCATATCCACTAAACTTCTGTTATCGTCAATGATTAATAAACGTGTTTTCTCCATCTTTTCTCCTCTCATATACTACCACGCATTTTAATTATATAACATTGTTCGATAAATTGATAGAAAAAAAAAAGACAACTTTTGTCGAAAGTGTCTAATTTGTCTATTTTTCAATTTTATCAATTAATATTTGAACTTTATCTAGCTGAAGACTTAATCCGCCAAGAAGGTAACCATCTACAGCATTTTCTTGGGTAAGCTTTTCAATATTTTCAAGAGTAACACTACCTCCGTATAGAACTAAATTGTTGGGATAAGTTTCCTTTATTTTAGTAACTATACTTTCTATTTCAGTTGAGGTAGGAATGAGACCGGTACCAATGGACCAAACTGGTTCATAAGCGATGATGACCTTTTTTAATTCTTCTTCAGTTAAACCGATTAGAGCCTCTTGTAACTCTTGATAGATAACTGTATGAGCAGTGTTTTTTTCCTCTTTTGTTTCCCCAATACATAAGATAGGAATTATTCCTTGATTTAGGAGATTTTTAATTTTATTTCTTATTTCGATATTTGTTTCATGCTGTTCTTTTCTTCTTTCAGAGTGACCTACTAAACAATAGCTAACGCCTAATTGTCTTAGTTGAGAAGCAGATACTTCACCAGTATGTGGACCCATTTCATACATACTTACATTTTGACTTCCTAGAGAAATGTTTGGAATGTTTGCTGCAGCTAGGTATATATTAGATGGTATTAAAATTACATTGCTGGTTTTAAAGTTTAGTTTTTGAATATCCTCTTGATACTTCAAAAATTCTTCTTTAGTAAGATTACTTTTATTGTTAAGAGCAATTATCATTTTATTCTCCTTTTATTTTCTTTGATATTTTTGAAATAAGGCCAAATCTATCTTCTGCCTTTTTATCTAGAATGGCCCTTTTATATACTTCAAGAACTCTTTCGGCATAACTAGTAGAACTGCAATGCTCAGCTTGAATTCTGGCCTGATTGTTGTATTTTTGTAATAAGGCGTTGTCTTTATATAAAGTTAGGACCTGATTTACAAATTCATCTTCATCATTAAAGATTAGACCATTTAATTCATGGGTTACGGTACCTAAGAAAGATTCATCTTTTATGCATAAAGGTACAACACTAGCAGCCATAGCTTCGATAACGGTTAGTCCTTGAGTTTCGGTAGTTGAAGCGGTTGCGAAGACATTAGCACAATGATAATAGAAAGGCATTTCTTCCCAAGCAGCTTTACCATTAAAAATGACGTTAGAAGAAATGTTTAAGTCACGAGCCATTTCTTCATAATGTTCTTTATCTGGACCATCACCAACGATAAGTAATTTAATATTTTTATATTTAGCCATTAGTTTCTTTTCGGCATTTAAAAGAAATTCTACATTTTTTTCAGCAGCTAGTCTGCCTACAAAAAGAATAACAAAATCCTTTTTTTGGAGTTTTAATTTTTTACGAAGAGCTTGAACATAACTTTTATCCACATTTTCTGTGTAAAACCTATCTACTTCGATACCAGTTGGAACAATATGAATATTCTTTTTAAACTCATACTTTTCTTTAAATAATTTATAAATTTTATTTGTTGGAACAATTAATTCATTTGCGGTTTTATCACAGTAGAACTTTGTTAGGTACTCAACTATTTTTTTACTAGACTTATCAAAATAACCATGCGTTATATAGTGAGTGTAATCCTCATATAAAGTATGGTAAGTATGAACTAGAGGTATATCAAATTGCTTAGCAAGAAGTCTGGCTAAAATACCAATACCAAATTCTGTATGAGAATGAATAACATCAAGATTCCAACTTTTCATAGTATTTATCATTGTTAAAGGATAGATTCTACTTAAACGATAATCATAAATACCGACAGGAATACCTGGTACTTTTACTATTCTATTTTCAACATCATATTCGTATTTTAGAGCGTTATTACTAACAGTTACCACATATACGATGTGACCTTTTTTTTCTAGAGCTTTTTTCAACATAGCAACACTTGTTGAAACGCCATTTATATATGGAGGATATGAGTCCGTAAATAAACCTATGCGCATTTTTCTTCACCTTTCTTTTCTGTACTAAATAAGATACCACCTAAAATCATACCTAAATAATATGTTATAAAACGCCAAGTCAATAAAAGCGAATTTAATAAGACTACTGGCATAAAATTACCGAAGAACTTAATAAATCCATATTCTATGCCGCCTGATGCTCCAGGGATTGGGACAAATGATCCCATTAAAAGAACATAGGCAGATGAGACAATAGCACTCATAGGAGTTAGACTGGTAAAATCATGAAGACCATACATAATAAATAAAGGAATTATATATAGACAAGTTAGACTTATTAAATTAATAACAACACCTAAGATAAAGATTCCTTTACGATGAAGAAGATTTTTGGAAATATAATGAAATTCCTCAAGCTTTTCAATCCAGTTTGCCTCTACTTTGTCAATATTTTTTATTGTTTTTACTTTACCAAGTACTTTTATGATGAACTTAGAAACTTTTTTGGTGACTTTTTTAGATAACATAATAGCATATAGGGCAACAGCAACTAGAATGTTTATAATGAAGCCTAATAAGACTAGGTGTTGAAGGATAGCGACTTTAGGAAATAAATCAAAAATCCAGTTACAGGTTACGGCTATGGCACCATATATTACTAGGGCTGTTTGATAAAAGATAAAGTTTTCTATAGTGACACTTGTGGCTTTACTTACTTTGATTTTATGTTCTGCTATCATGTATACTTCCATAGGTTGACCACCAGTTGAGAAAGGGGTTATACCGTTAAAGAATTGTGTTATTATATTATGTTTGATAGCTTCTTTAAAAGATAATTTGTCTTTTTCATCAACACATTTATATATGATATAAGCTTTTAATATTATATAAAGAAAGTATAAAAGAATAGCAATTAAAAGATAAAAGATATTAATTTTAGAGAGTGTTGCAAAGATTTCACCGGCACTATCTTTTAAGACTAAAAACAATACAATTAAGGTTATTAGTAATAAGATTATGCTATTTTTTTTAATGTTTTTTATTGTTTCCATCTGATATAAACCTTCCCATCGTAATGTAATTTTGTTTATCTGTCATATAATGTGTTTGACCATCGTCATCACCTAAATATTCATAACCATTTTCAGCTAGTGATAGAGCAGTTTGACCATCACTATCATCAAGCACGATAAAAACCTCTTCCATTCCTAAGCCTTGTTCTTCAAAAGCATAGGCTGTTACAGCTTGAAGTAAGCGTATTGTTTGTTTAGGAGAGGTTGTGGGTAATAAAGTTAAGTAACAATCCCTTCTATCTTTATAAGCTTGAAGTTGGCAACCGGCTAAAAGAGTGTCATCTTCCCTAAGAAAAAGAAATTGTTCAATTTCATTTTGAGCGGTAAGAGACGTTTTTAAGGAAGCGGCAGCACTAGCCATCAGTTGAGATGTTACTGACCCTTCTAAATTATAATCAGCCTCGTATTTTTTTATAATATTTAAACAATCTTTATCATATGGATTAGCAATGTAAAGACTCTTTGCCATAAAGGTCACCTACTTTATAACTTCAATTCCTGGTAACTTTTTACCTTCTAAATACTCTAGAGTTGCTCCTCCACCAGTAGAGGCATGATATACTTTGTCCTTATATCCTAAAGTTGAAGCCGCAGCAACGATATCGCCACCGCCTAAAATAACTTTTATATTATTGTCAACAAGATATTTTAAAATTTCTTTGGTGCCTGTTTGATATTTAGTAAATTCGTAAACGCCTAATGGACCATTCCATACTACCATTTTAGCATCTATTAGGTGTTTTTCAAATAGTTTAATGGTTTTTTCACCGATATCTAGACCCATTTCATTATATTCAAACTCAGTTATATCTTTATTTTTGCTCTCTGTATCATTTGAGTATTCTGTAGAAGTTTGAAAATCAACCGGTAGAATGATTTTATCAGGATGCTCTTTTAGGACTTTTGTACAGAAGTCAAGACTTTCTTGGTCTAAAAGAGAAGTTCCAATTTCGTAGCCTTCAGCTTTTAAGAAGGTAAAGGCCATTCCTCCACCAATTAATATTTTATCAGCTTTAGTTACTAAGTTTTCGATTACACCAATTTTGTCTGATACTTTTGCACCACCTAAGATTACAATAAATGGATGCTCAGGATCATTTAATTCACTTAATGCAGTTAATTCTTCCTTTATTAAGAAACCAAAGGCAGATGGTAAGTTACTAGCTATGCCAACATTTGAGGCATGAGCCCTGTGAATTGTTCCAAAGGCATCGTTGATAAAGATGTCACCTAGAGAAGCCCAATACTTACCAAGTTCTGCATCATTAGAGCTTTCCTTTTTACCTTCTAAATCTTCATATCGAGTATTTTGTAAAAGGACTATATCTGATGGGGACATATTATTGATAGCTTTCTCTACTTCTTCGCCTCTAGTTTTAGGAATGAATAAAACCTTTTTTTGTAGTAGTTCACTTAATCTAGTAGCAACTGGAGCTAAATCATTTTTAGCTAAATCGCTTTCTTCTTTGATACGTCCCAAATGAGATAAAAGAATTATTTTAGCATGATGTTCTAAACAATAGTTTATTGTTTTCAAACTGGCTTTAATTCTAGTATCATCAATAATCTTACCTTCTTTGATAGGTACATTAAAATCACATCTTATTATTACTCTTTTATTTTCAATATTCATATCTTCTATAGTTTTCATAGGCTAATCCTCCTGTCTTATTATGAGTATACCATTTTTGACTAATAAAAAAAAGAAGTTGACTTCTTTTTTACAAATTTGATTTGCTTATTTTTCCATTAAATATTTAGCTGTTCTTACCATTTGCGCTGTATAACCCATTTCATTGTCATACCAAGCTACTATTTTTACCATTTGTTTGCCATCTACATCTAAAACATTAGTAGATAGGCCATCAACAACGGAACCAGCACGTCTTCCAATAACATCACTTGATACAATTGGATCATCAGTATATTCAAGTGTTTCATTAGTAGCATCTTTTAAAGCAGCATTGATTTCTTCAGCCGTAGTATTTTTCTTTAATTCTAATACTAAGTCTACAACTGATCCTGTTGGTACAGGAACACGCATAGCAACACCAGCTAGTTTTCCTTCTAGATTAGGACAAACTTTTCCAATAGCGGAAGCTGCTCCAGTTGAAGCTGGAACAATATTGGCAGCACAGGCTCTACCACGACGAGCCTTGATACCTTTTTTATGAGCAATATCAAGTGTTGCTTGATCGTTAGTATAAGCATGAACTGTTGTCATATAACCTTTTTCAATACCAAATACTTTATCAATAACATTAACAACAGGGGCTAAGCAGTTGGTTGTACAACTTGCGGCAGAGATGATCTTTTCATCTCCTGTTAAAGTTTCATGATTAACATTATATACAATAGTTTTAACATCACCTTTAGCTGGTGCAGATATTATTACTTTTTTAGCTCCGGCATTTATATGAGCCATAGCTTTTTCATATGAAGTGAATAGTCCTGTACATTCTAATACAACATCAATGTTTAAATCTTTCCATGGTAACATAGCAGGATCTTTTTCACAATAAACACGTACTTTTCTTCCACCAATTATAATGTATTCTCCTTCTGAAGTTATTTCATCGATACGATAATTTCTATGATTTGTATCATATTTTAATAGGTATGCTAATTGTTCAGCATCTGTTAAATCATTTATAGCGACTACTTCATAGTCTTTATCTTCTTCCATTAATCTAAATGCTAAACGACCAATTCTTCCAAAGCCATTTATTGCAACTCTTATCATTATTTATCCTCCTTATATTACTATTATATAGTCTTATATTTTTTGGTTCAATATATTCATCTTTTATTTACACTTTTAGTCATGGAAACAACCATTGCCAATAAACTCTCTTAAGATAGAATCTTTTGGAATGTCATCAGATGGAATTGGTAAGAATAATCGTAAGAAATTTATTAAACGTTTAGCTTCTTCATAGTATGGTGAATCATTAGATACAGAGTATAGTAATGGTTCAACATAGGTCTTTAGGACACCAATTTCATAAATTAAGGCAGAATTTATTGTACAGTCAGCTTCATCCTGATATGGGAAAATATACTTTTCTTCGCCTTCTCTAACAGAGGCCCATGTTTTTAGAGTATGTTCTACATCATAACCTCTAGTTCTGTTATCTCTAATTATTCTTCTTAACAAGCGATTATCTGTTGTAGAAACTCTATTTTGATTATCCATATTTAACTCTGTTAATGGAGAAATATAGATTTTAAATTTATTTTCTCTTGGAATATTAGTTAATATTTTAGGATCAATAGCATGAATTCCTTCAATAACGATGATGTCATCTTTTTCTAATTTTAATTTATTACGATATTCCTTTTTGCCTAAAGCAAAATTAAAGGTTGGTATAGTAACCTCTTTTTCTTTAAGTAGGTCACTTAATTGGCTATCAAATAATTTTAAATCAATAGCTTCTAGACATTCATAATCTGGATTACCATTTTCATCTTTTGGATTTTCTTCACGTTCTACAAAATAATCATCCATAGATAAAACTTTTGGATGAAGACCAAAGCTTTGTAGGAACATACATAGTTTACGAGAAGTTGTTGTTTTTCCAGATGAAGATGGTCCAGCAAGTAAAACTATTCTGATTTTATTTTTATTATCGTTGATACGACGAGCAATAGTTAATAATCTATTACTTTGAAGTGTTTCATCAATTCTAATTAAATCACTTATTTTACCGGTTGAAATTACACGATTTAAGTCTACTGAATTTTCTACATTCATGATTTTTGCCCAATCACGATATTCTTGGAAAGCTTCAAACATTCCAGGATGTGGTTGGTATTTTTTGATTTGATCTGGAATATAGACAGTTGGGAATTGTAGTAAGAAGCCATTATCATTGATATAAGTTAAGTCAAAGGCAGTTAATTTTCCCGTTGAAGTTGGCATTAAATTATAAAAATAATTATAATAGTTTCCTAAGCGATATAGAGTAATGTAAGTATTTGTGTTATAACGCATAACACCAGCTTTAACATCTTCTCCAATTTTTTCAAAATAATCGATGGCTTCTAATCTATCAATAGTCATTTTGGTGATTGGCATATCACTTTCAACGATTCTTTGCATTTCTTCTTTTATGGCTGCAATTTTATTAGGGGTTAGTTTGAAGTTAGTTTCAACATAAATTCCTTTGTCAAGAGAATGTTGAATAATAGCTTCAGCGTTTTTACCATATAGTTTCTTTACAGCATATATTAAAATATATGTAATTCCAGAAATATGAGTTCTATTTCCTTCTTTAGAAGTTAAGTCGATAAACTCAATATCAGCTTGATCAGGAATTTCATGAGTTAATTCTTTTAAAACGTTGTTTACTTTAGCTAAAAGAATTGGATAGCGATAATCCTTTTGAAATTGATTAGCAATTTCTTCTAGGGTTGTTCCTTTACTTATTTGATATTTGTGACCTTTAATTTTAATTTCTAATGTTTCAATCATTTTATCACCCTTTTTACTTTTATAATATTATAACATGAAGTTTATAGTTATTATATGCATATTTTATTTATTTTACACTATACTATGTATAGGTGATATTTATGAATTTTGTACCAATGATTGTGGAAAGAGAGTTAGGTAGTGAAAAGAGCTATGATATTTTCTCAAGATTATTAAAGGATCGAATCGTTTTTATCACAGGAGAAATTGATGATACTTTGGCAAATAATGTAATTGCGGAACTTTTATATTTAGACTCTATTAATAATAACGATATTAATATTTACATTAATTCTCCAGGGGGATCAGTTTCAGCGGGTATGGCAATTTATGATACAATTAATTTTTTAAGTAGTGATGTTTCAACTACTTGTTTAGGAATAGCCGCTAGTATGGCAGCATTTCTTTTAGCTGCTGGTAAAAAAGGAAAAAGATTTATTTTACCTAACGCTGATGTTATGATTCATCAACCTTTAGGAGGTGCTCAAGGTCAAGCAACAGAAATTAAAATTGCCTCTGATAGAATTGTTAATTTAAGGAAAAGATTAAATAAATGTCTTTCTAAAAATACGGGGCAAAGTTTAAAGAAAATTGAAAAGGATACTGAAAGAGATAATTATTTAGATGCTAAAGAAGCTGTTTTATATGGTTTAGTGGATAAAATTATTTTAGAAAAAGAAAAGAGGAAAGCTTAGTTTTCCTCTTTTTTAGCTAGCTTTTCTAGGCGTTCAGCTAAATCTTTTATTTTCCTAAAACGATGATTAAGACCCGATTTAGTGATTGGTTTTCCTGTTTCTAAAGTGATGATTTCACTTAATTCTTTAATGGATGACTCAGGATATTTCTTACGATAATCAAAAGCTTGTTTTGTTCTGTCGTCTAGTAGAGTGTAACTGTTGGTTTCTTCAATAATGCGGATTTGTTCTAGTTGTTTTTCAGCATTTAGGAAAACTTTATCCATATTAGCTTGTTCACAGTTATTAAGTCTATTAGTTTGATTTTTCTTTTCACGATAAATTCTGGCATCTTCAAAGAATAAAACAGCTTTATTAGCTCCAAGAATTTTTATGTAATCACTAATCTTTTCAGCTTCTTTTATATAAATCATATAACCTTTATCGCGATTTAAGATTTTAGCATTCAAGTCAAAAATATTCAGTAGTTTTTGAATAAAGACCGCTTCATTTGGCTTAGATACTAAGAGTTCCATATGATATCTAGAGGTTTTGGGATTATTAATACTTCCTGTGCAAAGAAAAGCCCCTTTAAGATAGGCTCTTATTTCTTCATTGGCACCAACTATATAAGTTGGTGGTGTTTCTAAATAATTATTGTCTTTATCATAATAACCAATATCTTGGAGGATAAAATTTACTTTTTTATCTAAAGATAATAGATAAAGATTTTTCTTATTAAAGTTTAAATTATCTTTAATAGTGATAGTTAACTCCTGTTCATATAATTTATTAAAGAATGATTGTAGTCTTTCGATAGTAAATGTATTTTCCGTTGTTAAAAAGAGAGTTTCATTGCTGATGGTTGCATTGTTACGAATAAAGCCAGATAACTCGGCAATCATTTCTGAATTAGTTACATTTTGTTTAGATATTTCTTCTTTTATTTCAATAGTATAAGACATATTAGTTCCTCATTAGGTATGAAAAGATAATGGAACTTAATTTTAGACTATTATGTCTTAAAATGTTATCCTCTACAACAATTAAGTCATCTTCAATTAGTTCGACACCTAATTTTTCAAGGTTTTTATGGTCTATTTTTACTAATTCTTTTTGTTCAGCTGTTGAATATTTTTTTACATATGATTTTTCAATCTTTGTATTACTTGCGATAACAACATCTATTTTTTTAGTTTCTAAGTAACGGTTTAAAAGAGAAACATGATCACTTACCGTGAAACCATCTGTTTCGCCTGGTTGAGTTACAAAGTTACATAAGTACATGATTGGAGCTGTTGATTCACTTAAAGCTGTTTTTACTTCTTTACAGATAATATTAGGAAGAATTGATGTATATAAGCTTCCCATGCTAAAAATAATTAAGTCTGCTTTTTCTATAGCTTGAAGTACTTCTTTTAAGACTTTTGGTTCTTTTTTATAATATATTTTTTCAAATTTACGATGTGATGTAGTGATTTGTTCTTCACCTTCGACAATGTTTCCATCTTTATCTAGGCCCATTAAAGTTAATGATGAGTCTTCAGATATTGGTAATACTGTGTGTCTAACATCTAATAGTTTGCTTAAACTAGCGATGGAGTCTTTTAGGGAACCGGTTATATCTAACATAGCTGTTAAAATTAAGTTTCCTAAAGCATGACCATCTAAATCACTGAAAGTATTAAAACGATACTCCATCATCTTTTTAATAGGATCATCTATACCAGATAAGGAAGTAATGACTTTTCTAATATCTCCAACTGCTGGAGTATGAAATTCTTCTCTTAATTTTCCAGTTGAACGGCCATTATCAGAAACAGTTATAACGGCAGTGATATCAACAGGGAAGTCTTTTAGGCCTCTTAATAAATAAGAAAGTCCTGTACCGCCTCCTAGTACTACTACTTTTTTATACATAATCCTCTCCACCCTCTTCAAAGTAAACCCTTTCTCTTTCTTCTTGTTCTTTAATTGGATCTTCAGCATATAATCTTTTATTGCCAGGTTTACTTTTTATAATATTATACAAGAATAACACAATACCACTTATCATAAAAATTATTGATACTAGTTGAGCTATTTTGATTGGTCCAAGCATTAAAGAATCAGTTCTCAATTCCTCGATTAGTAAGCGACCAAAGCCATACCAGAATAGATAAAAGCCAGTTAGTTGACCAAGTCTTAAATATTTGTATCTTCTGATTATTAACATTGCTAAGAAACCAGCGACACACCATACTGATTCATATAAGAATGTTGGTTGATGATATTCACCTAAAATATACATACCATTAATAATAAACATTGGTATCTGTTGTGACTTTAATTCAGCAAGAGATGTTACTTGACCATAGGCTTCACTATTAAAGAAGTTTCCCCAACGTCCGATAGCTTGAGCAATAATTAGACCAACAACTATTATATCTAACATTTGTAAAGGATTAACAAAATTCTTGCGGCAATATATTATGATAAAGACTAAGGCAGCAAAAATGCCACCATGTATGGCTAGACCACCATTCCAAACGGCTAATATTTCTAAAGGATTAGAAAGATAATAAGGAAGATTGAATAGGACATAGTATAATCTAGCACCTATTAAACCAATAATTATAGTATTAAAAATTAAATTTACTAAGAAATCTTCTCCTATATATCTTTTTCTAGCTTCCACAAATATTAAAATACTTCCTACTAAAAGACCTAAAAAAATAAATACTGAATACCAATATATTTGTATTGATCCTACTTCTACCGCTATCCTATCCATGACTCTTTACCCTCTTTATTATATTTTTTATTAATTCTTCCATTATAAAATTCATTACAGATAATAATATGGCGACAAAAAACGCTATAAAGATATTTTCTAAATTGAAGTGACTTCCTAAAATCCAATCAGCTAATTTTAGAATAAATAAGTTTATAAAGGGATAAAATAAACCTAAAGTTATACCAATTATTGGAATGGTTATCGTAAAAAGAATTGGTTTTAATGTCTTATTCAAGATATAGATTATAAATACTATTAACGTTGAATAAATAAAGAAATGGTTCTTATCTATATATACACTAGAAAATAGTAAGCTTACCAAAATAAAGACAATGATGTAACCAAACATATAAATAAGCCATTCTATAAATTTATTTAGTCTTACAGCATTTTTATCCTTTATAATAAGACGCATGAGATCACCTCTATAATATCTTCTTTAAAAATTGTCCAGTATATGATTGTTCTACTTTTGCCACTGCTTCAGGAGTACCAGTTGCTACTATAGTTCCGCCTTCATCTCCGCCGTCTGGGCCTAAGTCGATGATATAATCTGCTACTTTTATGACGTCTAAGTTGTGTTCTATAACTAATACTGTATCCTTATTATCTACTATTTTTTGTAAAATTGCAAGTAAGCGTTTAATATCATCAGTATGAAGTCCAGTTGTTGGTTCGTCTAGGACAAATAGTGTTTTGCCAGACGCTTTCTTTTGAAGTTCTTTAGCTAGTTTTACACGTTCGGCTTCACCGCCTGATAGAGTTGGAGCACTTTGACCTAATTTGATATATCCTAGTCCTACATCTTCTAAAACTTTAAGCTTATTTTTTATTTTAGGAACGTTGTCAAAGAAACTTAGGGCTTCACTTACACGCATATCTAGTACTTCGGCTATATTTTTATTTTTATATTTTATGTTTAGAGTTTCTCTGTTATACCTTGTTCCATGGCAGACTTCACAAGGAACATAGACATCTGGTAGGAAATGCATTTCAATTTTCTTGACACCATCACCGTGACAAGCTTCACATCGGCCACCTTTAACATTGAAGGAGAATCTGTTCTTTTTGAAACCATACATCTTAGCTTCTTTAGTAGTCGTGAATAAAGTTCTAATATCATCAAAAACGCCAGTATAAGTGGCCGGATTAGAACGAGGTGTTCTACCGATTGGATTTTGAGAAATAGCAACTAACTTATCAATATTTTCTAGACCAAGAATCTTTTTATAGGCTCCTGGTTTTTCTTTAGAATTATATAAATTGGAAGCAACGGCTTTACATAATATTTCATTTATTAAAGTACTCTTACCAGAACCAGACACACCGGTTATACAAGTTAGAGTTCCAAGTGGTATTTCAACATCAATATTTTTTAAGTTATGCTCAGTGGCACCTTTGATTTTCAAAGTTTTTCCTGTGCCTTTTCTTCTTTTTTTAGGTATTTCGATACACTTTTTTCCGGATAAGTATTGCCCTGTTATACTATTTTCGTTTTGCATTACCTCCTCTGGAGTACCTTCGGCAACGACATAACCGCCTTGATCACCTGCTCCTGGTCCAATATCAACTAAATAATCACTTGCTAACATAGTATCTGTATCATGTTCAACAACGATAATAGTATTACCTAAGTCACGCATTTCTTTCATAGAATTAATTAATTTCTCATTATCTCTTTGATGAAGACCAATACTAGGCTCATCTAGGACATATAAAACACCTGTTAAGTGGGAACCGATTTGTGTAGCTAGACGGATACGTTGAGCCTCACCACCAGATAGAGTACCAGCACTTCTACTTAGAGTTAAGTAACCTAATCCTACGTTTGATAAGAATTCTAATCTTTCATTAATTTCTTTTAAGACAAGATTAGCTATTTGTTTTTGTTCTTCTGTTAACTTTAACTTTTTATACATTTCTAGCAATTGTTTAATACTCATGCAAGTAACTTCATAGATATTCTTGCCAGCTATTTTTACAGATAGAACATCATCTTTTAGTCTAGCACCATGACAAGTATCACACTCATATTCAACCATATAATTTTCTAGCCATTCTCTAATCCAAGTAGAACTTGTTTCCATATAACGCCTTTGAAGATTATTAATGATACCTTCATAGTAATCAAGAGAATTCATGATATTACCAGACTTAGTAGCATATTTAAATCTTATTGGTTCATTGGTACCATATAGAATTATTTGTTGCTCTTCTTTAGATAGCTTTTTGAATGGTTTGTTCATATCTATTTTATAATGCTTACAAACACATTCTAACTTTTTATAATAGATTCCATCTTGATCATCACTTAAAGTTTTTATACAACCTTCATTAATACTTAATGTTTTATCAGGAATAACTAAATCAACATCTATTTGTAATTTTATACCTAGTCCTTTACAATCTGGGCAAGCTCCGTAAGGGGCATTGAAACTAAAGATTCTTGGTTCTAGTTCCGGTAGAGAGAATTCACATTCTGGGCAAGCAAATTGTTCGGAAAAGATTAGTTCTTTAGCGTTTTCTCCAAGTATTTGGACAACGGCTTTTCCATCGGCTAGTTTTGTTGCTATTTCTAGTGCTTCAAATACTCTACTTCTAGAATCTTCTTTTAAGACAATACGATCAATTACAACATCAATAGAGTCTTTCTTGTTCTTTTCTAATTCAATGTTTTCACTCAAGTCTAACATTTCACCATTAACACGAACTCTAACAAAACCCTCTTTACGTAGTTTTTCAAATAGTTCCTTATGACTTCCTTTTTCGCCATGAACAACAGGAGACATGATTACGATTCTAGTTCCCTCAGGGTATTCCAAGACCTTGTTAGTCATTTCTTCAATACTTTGAGAAGTAATAGGAATGTGATGGTTCGGACAGTATGGAACTCCAACGCGAGCAAATAATAGTCTTAAATAATCATATATTTCTGTAACAGTTCCAACAGTAGAACGGGGATTATTAGAAGTTGTTTTTTGGTCAATGCTGATGGCAGGAGATAGGCCTTCAATACTATCGACATCTGGTTTTTCAGAATTTCCTAAAAATTGTCTAGCATAGGCAGATAGGCTTTCAACATAACGTCTTTGTCCTTCTGCATAAATTGTATCAAAAGCTAAACTACTCTTACCTGAGCCTGATAAACCAGTCATTACAATAAGTTTATTCTTTGGTAACTCTATATTAATATTCTTTAAATTATTTTCTCTAGCACCTTTTACTATAATTTTATCCATGTAAATCACCTGAGACATATTATAACATATTTTTTAATATTAGATTTAACAATTTATGGAAAATATGTTTGATTTTTTCCACATGGTTCTGTGGATATTTTTACTTTTGGATTTACTTTTTCCACAGAAATTGTGAAAAAAAAAGAAGATTTCTCCTCTTATAGGTCAGCAATTGTATTACTAACAGCAGCATCTTGTGCTTCATTAGAAGCTGTTACTGCATAAATATGACTTTTCATTGCTACAACGTTGTTATAGAAAGTTTCATAATTCTTTCTTATTTGTTGATAACGACTTTTTGCACCTTCTGCGCCTTGACTTTGCCAAGCATCATTATATAAGGTATTCATAACTTGATCAATATTATCAAAAATACCCATAATATTGTCTGCTGTAGTTTTTACTTGATCAGCTGAATTTCTTGCGCCTTCGTAATCTTTTTGTTCAAACTCGTTCATAATACCTCCTAATTAAATAACCCTGATGCTCTAGCAATATTTTCTTCTTCATTTTGATCGAATTTTCTTGCTCCAGCAGTTATTCTTTCTCCTAATTCATTTAATAATTCTTGAAAACTTCTTAAGTTATTTAATTGTTGATCGAAAGCTGTTTTAAATTCTTGAGCGGAAGGTCCTCTCCAAATCATCATTAAACCTTCAACGTTAGCATTTAAGTTTCCAATTTGATTTTGTAGGTCATGAGCTGCTGAAATAGTATTCATGCCTTGGGCATTCATTGTTCCAGCATCAACGTGTAATCCTGACATATTATTCCTCCTTTATTGTAATTACAATATAACATAACTCTTGGTGTTTTAATACCTTTTTGCTCTCATTTTACATAAATTTGCATATCATTTTACTTTTTTTATTTTTCTATTTATACCTATGTCTTTCTTTTTAGAAATTGTTAGTATATAATCTTTTTATAGGATGGGATATTATGAATAAAAAGATAGAGGTTGCTAAAGAGATAGCAAAAAGATTTAATTATAGAGAACATGCCATGAAACTAGATGTTCCAATGTTAGAAGGATTTAAAGTTATTCCTTCAGAAAAGGCAGAAGTTATTTTTGCTGCTGGTGATGATTTTTGTCTAGAGCAATTTATTTCTGATGGAACTTTAGGGGAAAATGAGAGTTTTGATAGTCGTGTTAAAAAGAATATAGATGGTATTAAAGAAATCTTGAAACAAGAAGGAGTTACCAATGTAGAAGACAATATTCAGTTATTAGGTGATTTTTCTAATAAGATATTTACCTATAGAGTTTTCTTACACTATGTTGATAAGAATCCTAATGGTATTTGTCAAGTTATTGTTTACTTTGTTGAGCCTAAGGATAATGATTTCTATCAGTTAACTTTGAGTATGGGAATAACTGATAAGAAAGATATTGAGGGTGTATTTAATATTTTAAGAGAAAAAATTGTTTTACTATTAGATGGTATAAAATATAAAGAAGGAGTTAAATAATTAACTCCTTTTATTTTGTTTTCATTTCAAATAAAATGTCTCTTAATTCCATAGCTCTTTCAAAATCAAGGTTTTTAGCGGCTTCACGCATTTGTTCTTCAATATTTTCCATAAGAAGTGCTTGATCTTTTTTAGATAGTTTTTTTGTTTTCTTTGACTTATTAGTATCAACATTACTAATAACGTCGCGTATTTCTTTATTGATTGTTTGAGGAATAATACCATGTTCAGCATTATATTTTTCTTGAATTCCTCGACGACGAGCTGTTTCTGAAATAGCTTCTTGCATGGAATCTGTTATTTTATCAGCATACATTATTACATGACCAGAGGCATTACGAGCACAACGACCGATAGTTTGAATTAAACTTCTAGTACTTCTTAAGAAGCCTTCTTTATCGGCATCAAGAATTGCTATTAGTGATACTTCTGGAATATCAATTCCTTCTCTTAAAAGGTTTATACCTACTATTACATCATATTTACCAACTCGTAAATCATGAATTATTTGCATTCTTTCTAAAGTTTTAATTTCAGAATGAAGGTAAGCTACTTTTATATCTAAGTCTTTTAGGTAATTGGTTAATTCTTCAGACATACGGATAGTTAGAGTAGTTACTAAAACTCTTTCATTCTTTTCAATGCGATCTTTTATTTCACCAACTAAGTCATCTATTTGACCTTCTGTTTTTCTGACTTCAATAGTTGGATCTAAGAGACCAGTCGGTCTAATTATTTGTTCTACGAACTGATTATTGGTATGTTCTAACTCTAAATCACCAGGAGTTGCGGAAACGTAAATAACTTGATTTATCTTCTTTTCGAACTCCTCATACTTTAAAGGTCTATTATCTAGGGCACTAGGCAGACGAAAACCATATTCAACTAGGTTCATTTTTCTAGCTCTATCGCCATTAAACATGCCTCGTACTTGAGGAAGTGTAACATGAGATTCATCTACTACTAAAAGATAATCTTTAGGGAAAAAGTCCATTAAAGTAATAGGCGTTTCTCCTCTTTTTCTACCAGCCATTGGAGCTGAATAGTTTTCAATACCAGAACAGAATCCTGTTTCTTCTAACATTTCAAGATCATAGTTAGTCCTTTGTTCTAGTCTTTCGGCAGCAACTAATTTATTTTCTTGGCGAAGTTCAGTTAAGCGTTCTTGAAGTTCTACTCTTATTCTTTCAATAGCGGCATGTAATTTTTCATCACTTACAACAAAATGACTGGCAGGGAAAAGACTGATATTTTTCTTATTACTGATGATGGTGCCTGTTAGAGTGTCTATTTCACTTATTCTATCGATTTCATCGCCAAAGAATTCAATTCTATAACCTGTCGTATTTTGATTGACTGGTATTATTTCTAGAATGTCACCATGAACTCTAAAAGTACCTCGTTTAAAGTCTAGGTCATTACGTTCATATAACATATCGACAAGTTTTGTTAAAACTTTGTTACGTTCTATTTGGTCGCCAACGCTTAATGTTAGCATTTTGTTCTTATACTCTTCAACTTCACCAATACCATAAATACAAGAAACAGAAGCAACAACAATAACATCATCTCTAGAAAGTAAAGCAGAGGTTGCGGCATGGCGAAGTTCATCAATTTCATCATTTATAGATGAGTCTTTTTCGATATATGTATCAGTTGAAGGAACATAAGCTTCAGGTTGATAATAGTCATAATATGAAACAAAGTACTCTACCTTATTTTCAGGGAATAGTTCCTTTAACTCAGAATATAATTGTCCAGCTAGGGTTTTATTATGAGCAAGAACGAGAGTTGGTTTATTGACCCTTTCAATGACATTCGCAATAGTAAATGTTTTTCCGGTACCTGTTGCTCCTAATAGAACTTGTTCTTTTTTTCCAGAGTTTATTCCGTCAACAAGCTCTTTAATAGCGTTAGGTTGATCACCAGATGGTTTATATTTTGAAACTAATTTAAACATAGGAAAACTCCTTTCACAATTATCTTTTATATTACATTTTTTAAGATAAATCAAGAACTTATAAACAATATTTATTGTAACCTTTCTTTTTTTGATAATAATATTTCTTCTTTTTTGACAAGTATAATATATCAAATTTAATAGTGTTTCTCAAATGTTTTTTGTTAGATACTAGGACTAAGTAATGTGCAATTATGTTTAGTAAACATAAATTATTGTAGAAAGGAGAATTTTTATGTGTAATGAAAATAAATGTTCTGGCTCTCTTCCTAGAAAAATTTGTTACGTTCAGGGTCCGACTGGTCCAACCGGTCCGGCAGGAGCGGCAACAATTACAATCGGACAAACAACAACTGGAGCAGCTGGTACTAATGCGAGTGTAACTAATAGTGGAACTGCTGAAAATGTAGTGTTAAATTTTACAATTCCAAGAGGTAACACTGGCGATACTGGACCTATCGGTCCACAAGGTCCACAAGGGCCTCAAGGTTTGCAAGGAAATACTGGAGTGGCAGGTGAGACTGGTCCAACTGGTCCAACCGGTCCAACTGGTCCTCAAGGTCCACAAGGCTTGCAAGGAAATACTGGAGCGGCAGGTGAGACTGGTCCAACTGGTCCAACCGGTCCAACTGGTCCTCAAGGTCCACAAGGCTTGCAAGGAAATACTG
>CAKPHH010000007.1 GCA_934157235.1 uncultured Bacilli bacterium
AAAATTTATTTTTATTTTTGTTTGTTCATTTTCCTAGCTACTCAAAATTGACGTTTTGCTTAGTTTTCAAAGATCATTTTTGCTGCTATTTCCGAGCTGCATTGTTAATATATCAAATATAAATTTGAAAGTCAATAAAAAAAACTAATTTTTTTAACTTTTTTCACAAAAAAGCATTTTTTTAGTTTTTTTGATACTGTTTTCTATATTTTTCGTAGTAATATTCAATTATTCCTGGTTCAAAGGCCAATTCTTTTTTTCTGGCCTTATTGATTAGGTTTGTTAGTTCTTCCTTTAATATATAGTCAATTTCTTCTGGGTAATTCATTAAACTCTTGTGGTACTTATATTCACCCCTATCCAAAACTTTAAAACTGCCATCTGGGAAAACTCGTAAATCCAAATCATAATCAATATATTTGATTGTTCCATCCTCAATTAAAAATGGTGATGCCATATTACAATAGTAATATATGCCGTTCTTCTTATATTGACCAATGATATTGTACCAATTATTTTTGAAGAAATATAAGATTGCTGGTTCTTTTGTTCTCCAGGTCCTACCATCAGATTCTGTAACTCTAGTCCTTTCGTTACCAAAAATCAAATAATCATCATGAATTTCTAACAGGACCGCTTCATCTGATACCTTGTATATTTTTCCATTATGTTTATACCCATGAATTTCATACTTTTTGCCGATTTCTAATTTTTCATTTTCCATTTTATACCTCGTTCTGTTTTTATTATAGTCTTTTTTAGATATATTTTCAAACAAAAAAAGCCCAACGGCTTTTTATTTTGTTTTGTTAAAGTATGATACAATCCAGCATCCAAATATGAACAGTGCAAATAAGGCTATTGTTCCAAATAATGGATCATTAAAATTTTTGTTAAAAAACGAGTTTAGTTTTTCATTCCATTCTTCTATAAAACTAAGAGTTTGAATTAAACTTTTAAACACATCTTACTCCAAAATTACTTCTTTTTATTTTTTTTCTTTTTCTTTTTTGATTTATCTTCATCGCTTGGTGTCTCTTCGTTTTCAACATTCGCTTCAACATTTTCTTCATTTACTACTTCTGCATCATTGATTGTGCCATCAATTGCTTGATGGATTGCTGAGACATTTTTTTTGATGGTAATGGTTGATATTATATCTAATATTGAATATGCAACGATTACACCACCTATTATTTGCATTATTATTACAGCACCTTTGAATGGGTTGCAAATTAGTACAACACCGCAAATAGCGCTTACAATTGAGAAGATTAGTGTAGTCTTCCATTGACCATTCAAATTATCTTTTAATTCGATGGCATATTGTAATTTCGTAGCGCTGCTTATTACTATTCCTATGCCAATTATAATTGGAATTATACTAGCAATGGCTTCTGGATTATATATAACAATTACTCCCAAAATTATAGTTACAGTTCCATACACTATATCCAAATCTTCCCTAGCAATATTATTTATATTCTTAATGAACTTAATTATTGCTATTGCTCCTAGTGCAATTAATAACGTACCTATTATATAGGATATAGTTATTATGGTAATTTCTGATTGTAGTATTAACAAAATACCAATTATTAATAGTGTGATTGAAGATATCAATGATGATCTAAAAAATTTTTTCATTAGTGTTTCCATTTTTTCCTCCTACTCTGTCCTAAGTGCTTCTACAGGATCTTTCTTTGCAGCCATACTAGCTGGTATTAATCCACCTATGATTGTCAGTAGCACACTTATCGCTATAAGTATTATAGCATGAATTGGACTCAATTTTGCAACATTTGGTAATTCTGAAGCATTTTCTATAATTATGTTAGTTGGAATGACTAATAATCTGGCAATTATGATACCTAATAAACCAGAAAATATACCAATTATAAATGTTTCGGCATTGAAGACTCTTTTAATGTCTTTCTTTCTGGCACCCAAGGCTCTTAAAATACCGATTTCTTTTGTTCTTTCTAATACGGATATGTATGTTATTATACCTATCATTATTGATGATACTACCAGTGAAATCGATGAGAAAGCTATTAATACTATAGTAATAGCATCCATTATATTGCCCGATAGCGAAGAAATCATGGCAGCCATATCAGTGTATTTTATTTGGGACTCTTCATCCTTTGAATTGTTATAGTTGTCCAAATAAGAAGTGATATTGTCTTTTGCATTGAAATCTTTGGGATAAATATAAATAGCGACAGGAATATTTTCAGCACCTAGATAGCCAAGAATTGTTTCCTTGGTAGCATTTTGCTCATCAAATGGTTTTTGGGTTAAAATGTTGTAATTTTTTTCTTGCTGAGCTTTCACAATTGCTGAATCTTTATTTTTGGAGATTACAAGATCAACAAGGGCATCTGTGTAAGCAATTCCAGTTCCTTGAGTCAGCATTTTTTTGCTTTCTTTTCCTCTAATTATTGCTTGAACTTTTATTGTAATGCTATTTTCATTATTATAAAGGGATTCATAATCGGTATTTGGAATAAAAAATTCACCATTTTGAATGTAGTAATTATCATTTAAGATGATTTTTATTTCTTGGTTTAATATGTCAGTGAAAGAAACTTCTTTGCCATTTAGACCTAACTGTTCTAGAGTATTTTCATAGATTTGGTTTCGACTGTCCACTTGTAATATTAGACCTGGTTTACTTTCATCAATCTTACCGGCTATGATGTCAAAATTTTCCTCTATTACACTTTTCTCATTCTTATTTACTTTGCTAGGTAATAATGTCCAAGTTGAGACTCCCATCATTGTATTGTTTATTAGTTGATAGCCTTTTTCTTTATTATAAGTAATCATATTTAAGGCCGTACCTTTTTGGTAAGAAATTCCTGCTATATCATCTTTGTTCAAACCTTCTAAATATTTCATATAATCTTCCGTAATGCTATTTGTGTGTGTCATTGTCTCCATGGTGTTATCTAAAACGTATACTTGTTTCTTTTTGGTATATGTTTCTCTTTCTTTATATTCTGTTTGAAGATTGGCAATCATTTCACTATCTAGTTTCATAGTTTGTTTTGATATTATTATAGGAGCCTCTGAAAGTGATTCTTTTTCAAATTTGTCTATTTCAATTTTAAAGCCGTTGGATAAAGAAAGAATTAAAGCGATTCCTATTATACCAATTGAGGATGCAAAAGCAGTAATGGCTGTACGTCCTTTTTTTGTTTTTATGTTGTTAAATGATAGCCTCAAGGCAGTGAAAAAACTCATTGCTGTTTTTCTAATATTAAAGTTGTTTTTACTTTTTTCATTTTCTGTAACTGGATTACTATCACTTAGAAGTTTGCCATCTTTTAGTTCAACTACTCTGGTTGAGTATTCTTCAGCTATTTGACGATTATGGGTTACCATGATGACAAGCTTATCTTTGGATATTTCTTTAATCAATTCCATTATTTGTTTACTTGTTTTGGAATCTAGAGCTCCAGTAGGTTCATCGGCTAGGATAATATCTGGATTTGTTGCTAGGGCTCTGGCAATGGCAACTCTTTGCATTTGGCCACCTGATAATTGATTAGGTTTTTTATTGGCATGTTTTTCTAGACCGACCCTTTTTAAAGCCTCATAAGCTTTTATTTTCTTTTCTTTTGTCCCAACACCACTTAAAGTCATTCCCATCTCTATATTTTCCAAAACACTTATGTGACTGATAAGGTTATAATTTTGAAAAACAAAACCAATACAGTTATTACGATATGAGTCCCATTCTTTTTCAGTAAAGTTTTTAGTCGATTTATTGTTGATTATTAAATCACCTTTATCATAATGGTCTAGTCCGCCAATTATATTTAATAATGTTGTTTTTCCGGATCCTGAAGGTCCTAATATACTTACAAACTCTTTAGGTCTAAATTTAAGACTAAAATCATCCAAGGCTACTTGAGTAAAATCGCCAACAGTATAGCTTTTACTGATATTTTTTATTTCTAACATATTTACTCCTTTTTATTTTTAACAACTTATGCTAATTATTTAGTTTTTTTCCACAAGAAATGTTAATAGCTTTTCTGGTTCCTCGCCCTCAACGGCTATATCATATATTAAATCTATTATTGGAATAGATACTTTTTTATCTTTCAACAATTTATAAATCGACTCTAGGGTATAAAATCCTTCAACGGTAGTGTTTTTTAAATAGTTTTCAAGTTCCGCTTTAGACTTTTTTTCTCCGATTAGTTTTCCGAAAGTATAATTTCTACTTTTAATAGAAGTACAAGTAAGTAGTAGATCCCCAAAACCCGCGAATGATAGCACTGTTTTTTTGTCACCATCAAAAGCATCAATTATTTCTTTCATATCGTGAATAGCTTCTGTCAAAAGCATGGCTGTTGATGAGTCGTTAGCACCTAATCCGGCTAACATTCCAGATGATAGCGCTATGACGTTCTTTATAGCCCCACAGGTTTCAACTCCAATAATGTCATGAGTAGCACGTAATTTTATATATTTATTTTGAAGAGCTTTGATAGCTAGAGCTATTGTCTCATCGTTTTTACTTGCTACAGAAAGACCCGCTGGCATTTTAGTTATTAAGTCAACTGCAAAGGTTGGTCCTGAAATTGCTGCTATGTTTTTTGTGTCCAAGTGCTTTTCAAGTATTTCATTTATAAATAGTCCTGTTCCTTGTTCAATACCTTTTGTCGCTATCAATATATGATTATCCTTTATATAAGGTTTCATTTCTGTTGCTAGCGAGTCTATAAAAGCTGCAGGAATAGCTATTATTAATAAATCTTTATTTTTAATACATTTCTCAACACTTGTAGTTATTTTTATTTTATCTGACAAAGTGAAATTAGGAAGTAATTTTTCATTCTTTCTGTTTTTTTCTAATAGTTCCTTTTCTGTTTCGAATTTTGTCCACATTTCTATATTATGATTGTTTGCTGTTAGAATGCTGCTTAGAGCCATACCATAAGCTCCGCAGCCAAATAAACCTATTTTCATGTTTTCCTCCTATTGTAAAGTTATTTGTTTTCCGGTTGGTACAATTTGGACAAATGTATTACCATCGTTTACTGTAATTTCTTTGCCATCATTGTATGCATATTTTGTTTTACCATTTCTTGAGTCTTTTGTCCAGTTAATTGGCAGTGCATAGCCATTAGTTATGTAATAGCCAGTTCCTGTTCCAGTTGTAGATAAATCTTGTCTGCCATAACTGTCAAGTTGGTAATTTGAAACGTATGCTACTATGATATTTTTATAATGTAGTTGTTCGCCTGTGTCGGCATCTTTATGTGGTTTTCCATTCATGTAACGAAGGTAGTACTTATTGGTAGCATCATAGGTATAACTTCTATATTGATAGTATGAATATGGAATTTCAACTGAATTAGCAGTTAATAAGTTTGGGTTAGTAACTGGAACAGTCTCTTTTTTACCAGTTTCAGGATTTTCTACTTTATCATAGCGGATTGGCGTGTTCAACTCGATTTCATCTGGAGTATAGTTAAGTAGTTTCCAGTTCTCTGAGGTTGTTTGATAGTTTTTCTGTGCTGCATATTCGTAAATTTTTGAGATTGAGGTAAAGACATTGTGTGGGGCATATAAATGGGTGGCTCTCCAAAATGGATAGGAGTCATATAAACCATTTATATTATTGACACCTAAAGCGCTTATATCATTTTGGGCAAAAGTACTCCAACCAAAATGAACATAAATACAATCACTTTCTAAAGCATAATCTAGAAAATAGTGTCTTGAACTTCTAACTGGCCCAATTTGTTGAATATCTTTATCCTTATATATAGCCATGATTCTAGTTAAACCACCTTCGACAATTATCTCATAATTCAAGTAGGAGTCTTGTAGACCAGAATGAGAGGTATTTCCTACATTATTATCAATCATGATAGCTATTGGCCTTTTGTTACTATCCTCATCGAAGACTGTAAGTTTTTTTATGATTACTTCCTCTTCTATTCTTGATGGTTTTTCATTATCCGCCTTTTTTTTAGGTTCCTGTTTTATAAAAAGGAAATAGTAAGTACATGCGGCAAGTACTACAAGTACACAAAAAAGAATTATCGATATAATAGCCATTTTATTTTTTTTCTTAGTTTTTTTCACTTCCACGATATCACCTATTCTTATTTTAGCATTTTTTATTTTAATTTAATAGTGTTAATATGTGTTAAGTTTAATGTTATATTTTTGACTTTATAATTTATTTATCTTATACTTAAGATGAGGTGATACGTAATGGCTAGAAATGTGAGAGTATATGAAGAAAATATTGAAAAAAACTCGCATCGTAGAAAAAGAGTCAAAAGATCAAAATCTAACAAAATTTCGCAACTTATAGCTGGTGGACTTGCTGCTATTACAATTTTTTCTGTTGGAGCAGCACTTGGTGGTAAGGGCGATGATAAAGCTACTATTAGTGAACCAATAAAAATAGAAGACGTTGTCCCAGAAAAGGATGTTGAGGTTACATTAGAACAGATTAATGCTTTGAATGTCATTATAAATGATAATGGTTGTGATGATAATTTTATCGAAGGCGTTTGTTGGCGATTGAGTGAAAATGGTGTTAAATTCAAGTTTTCACGAAACAATGAGGCGATAGATGTTGACGACAGTGTAGTTATCTCTTTAGATCAGGAGTATATAACTGATGACAAAGTTGTTAATGGAGTTTATAAAGAAGTATTAGCTCCATATGAAAATGGTGCAAGTAATGATTCTGACGCATTAGCTGTTGCTATGAGTAAATCTTCTGGAGATACAACTATTTTCTGTGGAAAGAAATATTATGGTGATTACTTAGATAGAATGCCAACATCTACTGAAAGCGCTATTGGAAAAGATAAAAATACAGCTCAAGTTACTTTATGTTTTGCGAAAGATTCTATTAGTCCTTATAGTGTTGGAGATAATATAACATCGGCACTAGGAAAATATGCCGTTTATAAAAGTGAAAACCTAGATGTGGATTTACTCTTTAGAGCAGGTGCTGAATGTAATTCGGCATGGGGTCTTGCTGAAAAGTTTGGATGCAGTGTTGAAGATGTCAGAAGTTATAACGATATAGAAAGTCCTGAGCTTAATCAAGCAGTACTTAATCCGGCAATCAAAGGCATGAAAGCTTTTTCTGGACATGTAAAAGTTGTAGATGGTACTAAAACTGATAATATTACGTTTGGTAATTAACATTTTTCTTGAAACAAGTAAAACTTTATGCTATAATCAACTTGTTCAGTTGATTTGGCATATTTAGGGGATTAGTTAAATGGTATAATAATGGTCTCCAAAACCACTGTTGGGAGTTCGATTCTCTCATCCCCTGCCATTTAGAATTTTAAAGCAACAGTGATGTTGCTTTTTTTGTTGATTTGACGTGGATGAGGTTTTGACTAGACCACTCATCAAGTAAGTGAGTCCCCTCTCTAGTCAAAAAGATTTTCAATATTCTCCAATATAGAAAATAGCAGAAAAGCAGGTGATTCTCATGAAAATTAGAAAATTATCTGTTTGTGATGATACATCTAATAGACCATATATTTTATTGAAAGGTAAATGGTTACAAAAACTGGGATTTAATTTTCATAATTTTGTCGAAGTAAAAACTTATAAAGATAAGATAATTATTAGAAAAGCAAAAAACCTGAAGAAATAATTCTTCAAGTCTTTTTGTTTTTATATCCCACTTGTCTAATCGAACACCTATCAGAGGTTCTGAATTTTATTATACCATTTAACTAATCTCCTAGTTCTCGACTAAGCCCTATAAAATATACGAATAAATTATTTTTATATAATGGTCTCCAAAGGATTTGGAGTTTTCACTCATCATACCATAGACCCATACATAGATTTTAGTATATTTTAGTATATTTTACAATATATAATAATGAAATCTCATATATATAAATTACACTTTCAGTATAAAGCAATTCAAGTAGAAATAGCACATTTCTACTTTTTTTTGAGTTGGAGTGCGACAACTCAAAAATCGTGTACTTCGCCCGAAAGTGGCAGTTTTAAAATAGCCATTTCTTTTTAAAAAGTATTGATAAATAGTAATTAAAATCAAAAGTCAGAATTTCAATAGGTGTGGGGAAAGCGGTTCTTTTATTTTATAATCTTATGACTGAGGCATCTTGTTTGTACCTCTGTTTAAATTAATTCTAATCTTCTTCAAAAAATTTTCCTACCGGTTGTCCTAATACAACTGATATTTTGTATAGTGTATCAATGGAACATCCAACCTCTCCTTTTTTAAATTCTAGTCTTCTTACAAAATCATATGATCTTCCAATATCTACCGCAAGTTGTTCTTGTGTTATTCCAGCTTCTTTTCTATATTTTTTTATATTTTGAGAAATTATTTCCATATAGTTTGTTTTAAATTTAAAGTTTCTTTTAAATGTTGTCAATATAATCACCTACAATTATATTGTCTAATAATATGTTCTTTATGTCCGGTACCTCAAAAGTCCTGTTTTGCATTGAAAATCCGTTTTAATAATGTTATAATTTTTTAAAGGAGGATATGTATGAGCAAAACAAAAAAATTATTATTATGTTTTTCTGTTATTATTTGTGGATTATTATTAGTAACAGGTTGTGATTCAACTAAAAATGATTCATCTAAATCAGAAGACAAAAATGCTAGTGAGGAAGTTTTAAAGAAAGATATCCCTGAAGGTGAATATAGCGACATGGGAAATGGCGAATTTTATATCAGCACACCATCAGGCACTTCAGAAAATGGTAATATTCCTGTTTTCTTTGTTGATGAAGATACACTTGCCGGCAAGGATTACGAAAGTGGTGTTGATTTAGGTATTAATGCTTGGGGTTTTGACGGTTCAAAATTTTCTACAATTTATGTTGACGGTATAAGCCAAGGAACTGAGCAATTAGCAGATACTCAAACATCTTTATTTGTTAGCGAAAAATTAACTACAGTGGGTGTTCATAAAGTTGAAGTGCTACAATTTGATGATAACAATAACGTTGTAACATATAAATCTGCACAATATGAAATTAAAACAAAGTAAAAAGATATTAAAAACTAATATCTTTTTTCTTTTCTCTAAAAATATGCTTTATTATTATGTCGGCAACTTCAGCAGCAGTTTTGTTATTAGTGTCTATCCATATAGCATTCTTAAAATTATTTTCTAAAAATTTAACGTTTCTATCTAAATAGTATAGAGCATCTTCTCTATCTCTATTGAAATCAAGTTTAATACGATTTTGTATGTTATCAAATGTTGCATTAAGAATAAAGTGCATTATATTATTATACTTATCATTAATATAATTAAAAAGTATTTCTTTGCATTCCATTTCTGTTATCGCCATATCTATAATTATAATTTTTGACGAATCAGATATTTTTTCTTCTATAATTTTTCTAAATCGTTTTAAAAATATCTTATTATTTTGTGGCATTGTTCCTCCACCAAATATGGCAATTTCTTTTATTATTTCACGATAATATTGATCAGAATTTAGGAGTTCGATTTTATTATCCCTTAATTTCTCATAAACTTTTAAGGCAACCTGAGTTTTGCCTATGCCATATGTTCCGTCTATCCAAATTATCATTTATTATTTCTCCAATATTCTTATTTTATTTATTTTGATAATTCTTTTATTTATATCCGGTGCACTTGTCCTCTAATAAAATAAAGTTGCAACATCTTTGACTTATTCTTGCTGGTAGTTTGTTATTTTTGTATTTTTCATATAATTTAATTGCTTTACCCTTAACTGTTGAAATATTCTTATTTAACCATAGCAATTGACTTTTTAATAAGTTTTGCCTTTTTAGTTCAGGAGTGGTTGCTGGCTTACTATTAAGATCAAATAATTCATAATTGCTTGGTTTTACTGGAATCATATTATTGAAATTAATTACGCCTAGTCTTCCACCATCTATTTTTACTAAGTCAACATTATTTTTCATATCTAAATGTTTTGCTTTAGGACTAGATAATGGAGCAAAATATTCGCAACCATTTACTACAAATAGAATACCAATAAAAGGTCTAAGTTCTTTACTTCCAGCATTATATGGAACCTTATTATCAAATTGTCTTAAATAATCACAATATTTGTAATCAACTTTTACTATTCTAAAATTTCTAATCACGTTTATCACCTAATGTTATTATATAATAAATTTATACAAAACAAAAGATTAGAGTCTGCTCTCTAATCTTCTTTTTTAACTTCACACTTAATGGCTGGAATCACCGCTTTTTTAATTACCATTTAGGGCTGGTTTCACCGCTTTTTTAAGTTCCATTTAAGGCTGGAATCACCTGCTTTTTTAAATTGCTATTAATAGCATTAATATTATATGCAACTTTTGCACAACATAATCACTTATGTGGTTATAATATAACATATTATTGTTAAATAGTCAATTTTATTTCTTACAAATAACTTCTCATCTTATTTATTGATAATTTCAAATCACTAGGATTAGCCTTACCATTTTCAGCTTGATGATGTATTTGGTTTCTTAAAAAGGTATGTAATGATACTTCATTAGGATGCCCCATCCATGGATACATTTTTACTTCTCCTTTTGTATTTATAAAAAAATTGTTGTCAAAGTCTTTGATTCTTGTTTCTCCACTTTGCTGCAATAATTCTTCATATAATTCATTATGATATTCCTCGCTTACTAAGTTAAATGCTAAATAATTAGTTTCATTAACTGATATATATGGTAATTTTCTATCTTGCATTTTTACAATAGTTTTATCTTTATTTAATACTATAGTTTTTACATTGGTATTATATGCTAATTGTTTCATTAGTAATGGCGAATGTGTAGTTATAATAACTTGAGCATTTTTTGATATTTCTAATAAAAACTTGACGAATTCTTCTTGTATTTTTGGATGCAAATGCAATTCTGGTTCATCGATAAGTATAATCATTTTCTTATCTTCTTGTATTGCCATATAATACGAGTATATTAAAGAAAATATCATTTCGTAGCCAGAACCCAAACTTGATAATGGAATTTGTATATTTTTTTCTTTCTTAATTACAAAACTTGCATTTTTAAACGGTTTATAATTATCAATAAAGTCTAATTGAACCTTAATATCGCTTATTTCCTTAAACTTGTCGATTGCCTTTGCTAGAGATTCATTTTCTACTTTATCTACTTTAATTGTTGTATTTAGTGCGGTGTTCAAGTTTTCTATTGAACTACTATTTTTTATATATTGAAAGTTAAAATCTTCCATTATTCTATCAAATCTTGTACTATTATATGTTCCTGAGCGAGTTTGAAACAATCTGTTTTTATCTAAATAAACAAGATCTGTTTCATTAAATCTTTTCCCAGAAAACGGATTATTAACACTTAACCTTAAATCTGGACTTCCATCTTTTGGTTTTATCGGGTCTTCTTTTATATATTGTTGGTCACATACTACGGAAGTTGATAAATATGAAGATGAACTTCTACTTCTCATTCCACCCTTAAAATAGAAACCTAGAGAGGAAAATTCTCCCTTTGGCATCGTTCCTTTTACAGTAAATGGATTATCGGAATATACTCTTATTTCTGTATTTTTCACTGGGTCACTCATATCAAGAACACTAAACGTTTCGGTTTTATATTCTAACATCGACAGTGATATTGCATCCAGCACGCTTGTCTTTCCACAACCATTTTCTCCAACAAAAACTGTTAATCCAGTACCTTCGTTTTGATTATCTGGTACATTAAAATCTTCAATTTTGTAGTTATCTTCTTCACTGAATAATCTGAAATTTTTTATTTCTACTTTAGATACAAACATAATACCTCCTTAATTTAATGTTTAATTACTATTACTTTTATATTGCCGGAAGATTCAATATCTCTTTTAAATTCTATAACATCATTAATAACGCCTATATCGTAAATTATAAACACTATTTCATTATAGGCCTTACTGTAAGCTGTTATATCTGCATTAATTTCCTCTATTATTTTGGACTTTTTGTTTTTTTCTTTTAATAATTTAACTTCTAAGCAGCATTTCAAATTTGGGATTATAAAATCCGGGATATATTCTTTTCCAGAAAAATTAAACTTTCCTGTTTCTCTATCATAATCAACACCTTTGTTCATATTATTACCAATAAATAGTCTTTCTAAATTATCTTGCACTTCCTTTTCGTTATTTGGAATGGAAGTAAACATTAATCTCATTTTGGATGAAATAAAATTTTCCAAACTATTTAATTCATCTTCTACATAATCGTAGTTTTCTTCTAATGTGGCTATTAACAACCGAACAGATGTCAAAACAGATTGAAATAGAGTCATTTGCTCTATGCCTGTCATATCATATACATTTTTTAATTTACTTGTATCGTAAGAATTATATATTCCTGGTAAATGTATGTATTTTTTTGATTCTTCTACTATATTTTGGTAGTGTCTTGCAAAATCATTACACGAAGAATAATTAAATCCTATTTTACCACCAATATTATTGGATATCTGTTCCATAGTTTTCTCTATACCTTTTGCTTGTTGAATTAAAATCTTTAATGCTTTTCTATCCTCTTTTGTATTTTTAATCATAATATATCACCAATAATACTTTAACATAAAAAAGAATATTTTCTTATGTATATATTTAATTTTTGCTAATATTTGCTTAAAAATTAATAATTTATAATTTTTATTGATAAAAATAAAAGAATCGCTTTCCCCACACCCCTTGCGATTCTTTTGTTTTGATTTTAATTACGATTTATATACTTTTGATAAAAATTAACGACTATTTTAGAAACTACACTTACCGGCGAAGCACGCGATTTTTGACTTGTCGCACTCCAACTCAAAAAAAGAAGTAGAAAAGTCTCATTTCTACTTGCGTAAACCATTTATTTACTTTATACTGAAAGTGTAATTTATATATATGAGATTCATTATTATATAATTATAAAACGTACTGAAATTTATTGGTGGGTCTATAGTATATTGGGTCAAATCTCCAAAACCACTGTTGGGAGTTCGATTCTCTCATCCCCTGCCAAGAAATACCGATTTTTTCCTTATAAAATAAGGGAAAAATCGTTTTTTTATGTATAAAAATGTCTTGTAATAGTTTTTATTGAGGGTTAACACCAAACTAGAGGTAATAAAATTTATAATTCATAAAAAACACGAGGTAGATGGGGATTGTTTGGTATTACTTAATATTTTAGAGATTATTTTTATTAGTGAAAGAGTTTTGATTCCAAGAGATATATAAAGAAATTGAAAAATCATATGATATGTTAGTTGAGTGTTTAGATGGAAATTATTTGGATGTCGAAATGATAGATATTAAATTAGTTCGAGAGGTAACATTTAAAGTTTTACTAATAAAGAAATATCAAATAATTATAAAAAGAGTTATCAAAAAAGCAAATTATGAACAATCGACTTTTATTTTAATTATTTACCGATTTTATTAGAAAGATTTGCAAAAAACAATTGACAAGCATTTAAAAAATATAATATAATTACTTTGATTATCTACATTTTTTAAACAAAAAAAAATAAAAGATATGGCTGATATTATAAAAAAACTTTGCCATATCTTTTTTTAAGGAAAAAATCTGAAGATAGGAGGTTGATAAAATGCTAAAAAATGCTATAGCATATATTTTAAGAAAAAGAAATAGAACAATTATAGTATTTATTATTTTAACAGTAGTTCTCTCTTGTTTATATTCATGTTTGAATATAACAAAATCAACAAATGATTTAGAAAAAAACTTATACAAAATTTCAAATACATCATTATCAATAACTAAAAATAATGGTGATACTTTTGAAACTAATCAGTTTAAAGAATTAGATAATATAAAAGAAATAAAAGAAATCATCACTAAGTATGATGGACTTGCTAGAACTACAAACATCAAAGTTGTAGCTGGAGCACAATTAGTAGAACGAGATGATTTATCAGATGAGTTCAAAAATATGCTTTCAGTAGAAGCTACTAATAATAGTGAAAAGAATAATTTATTCAATAGTGGTATTTTCACTATTATAAAAGGCAGACATATTAATAATAATGATAGAGGAAAAATTCTTATTCATAAGGAACTTGCTGAAAAAAATAACCTAAAACTTAATGATAAAATCAAACTTGAATTAATTGATTTTAATAACAATGGAAAGAAAATGGAATATGAGTTTGAGATAATTGGAATTTTTTCAGGTAAAAAACAAGAAAAATATACTGGCTTATCATCAGACTTTAGTGAAAACATGGTATTTATTGATTATGAATCGAGTCAAAAAGCATTAAATAAACTTAAAAATAACAAAATTGTTAATAAACTTGCAATATTTTCAGACAGTTCAGAAAATACAAAGGTTGCACTAAATAAAATTAAAAAAATTAAAATTGATTGGTCACAATTAAATGTTTCAAGTGATAATCATGTATTTGAAGAAACACTAGAGTCTATAGATGGAATAAAACATATTATTAAGATCATGACATATTCAATTATGATAGGTGGAATAACAGTATTGTCATTAATATTAATATTATGGTTAAGAGAAAGAATACATGAAATAGGAATATTATTATCAATTGGTATAAGTAAAATAAAAATTGTAACTCAATTTATACTTGAATTATTATTTATATCACTACCCTCTTTTGTATTATCATTGTTTATAGGAAATGTAATATTAAATATTATAGTCGGTGGATTTATGAATTCTGATGATTCAACAATAATGGTTGATAGCTTACTTAAAAACAATAATTTAATTTCAAATCTTATAACATTTCTACAAAGTTACGGAATATTAATTGGAATTATTGTTCTATCAGTTATTATTGCAAGTTTAATGATATTAATTAAAAAACCAAAAGAAATATTGTCAAAAATAAGTTAGGAGATTAAAAATGGATATATTAGAAATAAAAAATGTAACATATAATTATTCAAATTCAAATGAGAAAGTATTATCTTCAGTAAATCAAAAATTTGAAATTGGAAAATTTTATGCAATAATAGGAAAATCAGGGGCAGGAAAGTCAACATTACTTTCTCTATTAGCAGGTTTAGATAAACCACAAAAAGGTCAAATCTTATTTAAAGGAAATGATATAGAGAAAGATGGCTATAGTAATCATAGAAAAAATAACATATCGTTAGTTTTTCAAAACTATAATTTAATTGATTATTTAACGCCTTTAGAAAATGTTAGATTAGTAAATAAAAATGCATCTGAAACAATCTTATTTGAATTAGGGCTTGATAAAAGTCAAATAAATAGAAATGTAATGAAGTTATCAGGAGGACAACAACAAAGAGTGGCGATTGCAAGAGCACTAGTTTCAGAAGCCCCAATAATTTTAGCAGATGAACCTACTGGAAACTTAGATGTTGATACTGCTGGTGAAATAATTGAAATACTTAAAAAGTTAGCAAAAGAAAGAAATAAGTGTGTAATCGTGGTAACACATAGTAAAGAAGTTGCAAATTCTGCTGACATTATTTTAGAATTAAGAGATAGAAAACTTAAGAAAATAAATAAAAATAATTAGGAGGTACAATAATGATTAAAAATGCATTTGCATATGTAACTAGAAAAAGTCTAAAATCAATAATTATATTGTTAGTTATAACAGCTATGTCAACGCTTTGTCTTATAAGTTTATCAATCAAAGATGCTACGAACAGAGCTTCAAAAGAAACTTTTGGAAATATAACAAATAGTTTCTCTATGGAAATAAACCGAAGAGTTAATTTTGGAACACCAAGAGGTGGTGGCAATATAAAAGGACAAGATATTAAAAAAATTGCTGAATCCAAAGATATTGATTCATACGTAAAAAGAATTAATAGTGTTGCTGATTTAGTTGATAATGATATAATAGAAACTCAAAAAACACTTTCAGGGCAATCACCAGAAAGAGCAAAAAACTTTAAAAGAGCTGTTATGTTAACAGGAGTTAATGATTCATCAAAAGAAAATAAGTTTATCTCAGGAGCTTACAAATTATCTAGTGGTGAACACTTAAATGAAAATGATAAAAACAAGATTTTAATGCATAAAGACTTAGCAGAAAAAAATAATTTAAAAATTGGAGATAAAATAAAAATAAAATCTAATTTATTTGATGCCGATAATGAAAAAGGAGCAAATGAAAAAGTAGAAGTTGAGATAAAAGGTCTTTTTGATGGTCATAATGAAGGTGGCGTTACTGTAGCCCAAGAACTTTACGAAAATACTTTGATAACTGATTTAGATACGGCTGCAAAAGTATATGGAAATACAGAGGATACTGCAGTATATCAAGATGCAACATTTTTTGTAAAAGGTGATAAAAATTTAGATAAAGTTATTAAAAATATTGAAAAACTCGATATAGATTGGCAACAATATAATTTGATTAAAAGTTCAAATAATTACCCAGCACTACAACAGTCTATATCAGGTATATATAAAATAGCTAATAAATTATTTGCAGGATCATTATTATTTGCAGGTGTTACAGTTTCATTACTATTGTTTTTATGGATGAATGCTAGAAAAAAAGAAATTGCAATTTTACTTTCATTAGGAATTTCAAAAGCCAAAATATTCGGACAATTTGTTATTGAACTAGTATTTGTATCAATCCCAGCATTTATAGGATCATACTTTCTAGCTGTTTATACAGCAAGTATGATTGGAAATAACATATTAAGTAAAGTCACTGGTACTATAGCAAAACAAATTGCTAAACAGTCAGCTTCTAGCCAACTTGGAGGTGGAGCTGAAGTAGATGGATTTAATAAAACACTAACAAGTTTAGAAATTAATATATCTCCAAAATTAATGATATATGTGGTTTTATTTATGTCAATAGTTCTTATAATATCTTTACTAATATCTTCGTCAAGCATTTTAAAGAAAAGTCCAAAAGAATTATTAATTGATACAAAATAGTTAAAACTTATTTTTGTAAAGTGTAATTACTTTTATACCGATTTAAGTGATAGTATGATATAATTTAAACATAAGGAGGATAAAAAAATGAAAAAACAAAATATTTTAATAATATGTTTGATATTATTAGCAGTTATATCATTTATAATATTTATATTAGTATCAGGTGGTAGTAACAAAGGTAGTCTTAAAACATCCAAAGACATTAATAACATTATTAATACTATAAATAAAAATAATAAAAATATTTTACCAGAACTTGAAACTATGAAAATAGATATAAAGAATATTGATGAGGTTACTAGTTATACTGGTTTGAAAACAAATGATGGCATTGAATCGATTATTGTATCAGTACCAGTAATGACAGCACAAGCTTATTCAGTGGCTGTTGTTAAGGTTAAAGATAATGCAGATGTAGAAAAAATTAAACAAGAGATGTTAGATAATATTGATATGAGACGTTGGATTTGTGTTTCTGCTGAACAATTATATATCACTAATAGTGGTAATGTAATATTCTCTGTAATGGCTGATAAAGATATTGCTAAAGCAGTATATAATGATTTTAAGAAATATGTAAATAATAATATTGGAAAAGAATTAGAAAAATCAAATAACGAAGAAAATATAGAACTTCCACCAGAAATGCCAGCAGAAGAATAATGAAGCACCTTAAAAGGTGCTTTTTTAAAGGAGGATAAAATGTTATTTACTAGTATTAGTTTTTTATATTATTTTTTACCAGCATTAATAATTATATATTTTATAACACCTAAAAAATATAAAAATATTATTTTATTAATTGCATCTTTATTATTTTATTTCTATGGAGAACCTAAATATGTTTTTTTAATGATTGCAGAAATTATTATTGCTTATATAGGAGCTATTTTAATTGATAAATATAAAAATCAAAGTAAAAATATATTAATAACAACTTTATTTATACATATATTTTTATTAATAATATTTAAATATACTGATTTTATTATACAAACAATTAATGATATATCTAATGCTAATATTAAATTATTAAATATTGCATTACCAATAGGAATATCATTTTATACATTTCAAATTATAAGTTATGTTATTGATGTATATAATGGAAAAGTTAAAGTTCAAAAAAACATTATAAATTTAGCCACTTATATATCTTTATTTCCACAATTAGTCGCAGGACCTATTGTTAGATATCAAACAGTGGAAAAAGAATTAGATGATAGAGTACATAGTTTTAATAATTTTGCATATGGAATAAGAAGATTTTCTATTGGACTAGCTAAAAAAGTATTAATAGCAAATGCTTTGGGAGAACTTTGTACTAAAGCTTTCGTTCTAAATGAAACAACTGTAATATTTTATTGGATATTTGGTATAAGTTATATGCTACAATTGTATTTTGATTTTTCTGCTTATAGTGATATGGCTATTGGTCTTGGAAGAATATTTGGATTTAATTTCCCTGAAAACTTTAATTACCCATATATATCAAAAAGTATAACCGAGTTTTGGAGAAGATGGCACATCTCTCTTAGTACATGGTTTAAAGATTATGTTTATATTCCACTTGGGGGTAATAGAGATGGTAAATATAAACAAATAAGAAATATTTTAATAGTATGGTTATTAACTGGAATATGGCATGGTGCTAATTGGACTTTTTTAATATGGGGATTATTGTTTGGAATTATTCTTATAATAGAAAAAATATTCCTTAATGAATTTATGGAAAAATTACCATCTTTTATAAAAAGAATATATGTTTTATTTATTGTTATGATATTATTTATTATATTTAATGCTGAGAATATGTCAGTGGCTTTGACTAATATTAAAGGATTATTTGGTATGAATGGGGAAGTTTTTATTAATGATTATACACTTCATTACTTAAAGAGTTATCTACCATTACTAATTATTGCTTTATTTGGTACTACTCCTTTTATTAAAATATTAATAGATAAATTAAGAAAAAATAAATATGTAAATAACGTAATTAATATTTTAGAACCAATTTTAATAGTAATCATATTAGTAGTTGTTACTTCTTATTTGATAGATAATTCATACAATCCATTTTTATATTTTAGATTTTAAGGAGGTTATACATGAACGATAAAATTAAAGATATTGTTGTAACTTTAGCTTTTCTTTTTACTATAATTTCATTATTTTTTATTAATGTTATAAAAAAAGATACTGATATTTCTATAGCAGAAAGAAGAAAACTAGCTACTATGCCAGAATTAACTGCTAAAAGTTTGTTTGATGGTACATATTTTAAGAAATTTGATTCCTATGTTACGGATCAATTTATCAAAAGAGATACTTTTAGAAAAATTAAAATAGATATAGAATTATCTACTAAAGGTGAATATAATAATTTATATATGTATGATGATTATATTGTTGAAGAAATATTTCCTTTAAATACTAATTCTATTAATAATTTAACAAATAAGATTAATTATATAAAAAATACATATTTGAATAATAATAGTAATATATATTATACTATTATTCCTGATAAAAATTATTTTGTTAATAAAGGTAATTTAAAACTTGATTATAATAAATTACAAGATATAATGAAAAATAATTTAACAAATCTTAATTATATAAATATATTTGATAAATTAACTCTTGATAATTATTATAAGACTGATACTCATTGGAAACAAGAAGATTTATTTAATGTTGCGAATACTATTGCTAATCAAATGAATTTTGATATAACTAATAACAATGTTATAAATACTGTTACTACTTTTAAGGGTAGTTATGCTGGTAGACTATCAGTAACTAAAGATATTGATACTATAAAAACTATATCTAATCCATCTACCCTTAATAGTAGTGTGTATAATTATGAAACTAAAAAATATACACAAATATATGATTATGATAAACTAAAATCATTAGATAAATATGATATATATTTATCAGGAGCATCTTCTATTATAGATATTGTTAACCCTACTTCAAATAGTAATAAAGAATTAATTGTTTTTCGTGATTCTTATGGTAGTAGTTTAGTTCCTCTATTAATAGATGGTTACAAGAAAATTACTGTTATTGATATTAGATATGTTTCTTCAAGGATTTTGAATAATTATATAAAATTTAAGGATCAAGATGTTCTTTTTATGTATAGTATATTAACTATAAATAACAGTTTTTCTATGAGATAAGGAACATTTAAATTATATTATTTTATTTTCTTGGCAATGTTTAGTTATTTACCACATAAAATTATCATCAGCTTTAAATCCTATAAATCATTAGTTTTATATTTTCTCTTTTATATAGTAATTCTAATCATTTGTTGTATAATGTATGTGGGTGTTGTACTATGAGAAATAATAAAGAAAATCCATGGACATTAAAAATATGTGATTTATTAAAGAAAGAATTGGATAATAATAAATATGAAGTGACTTGTTTTGAGAAAATACCATATTCTGTTTTTATCAACAGTTATTCAGAAAATAATGCAAATATAGATATTATGAGATATGAAGTTGATTTGTTAATAAAAGAAAAAAGAGGTAACTACTCTATTCCAAAATTGATTATAGAAAGTAAGTATGGTGAAATTACCACTCATGATACTATTACTTATAGTAATAAGGCAAAAGCACATAAAGATTTATATAGTGGTTTAAGGTATGGCTTAATGATAGGAAATAGTAATGAGTTGGGTGTTTCTCCTAGAATTATTAATCACGGAGATAACTTTGATTTTATATTTGTATTTAAAAGCGATACACCAAGTGATAAAGAATGGGCTTTATTTGTTGATATTGTTAAAAGAAACTTAGACATATCCAATAAGTTAGAAAATATTATTAGTGGTAAAAATAATAAAGATAAAGTAAGATACAGTTGCATTGAGAAGAATATTAAGTTTTATGAGTAATGTGCAGTTATAGGGGATTATAAAAAAACAATATATTAATATGATTTTGTTGTTTTGTGTTAAAGACTAAAGCATTTAGATTTTTTCAAACAAATAGAATCACTTTATATTTTATGATTTCTTAAAAAATTATTAGAAGTTCAACGGAAACATGCTATAATATTGTGGACGTTGATATTGAGTATTAAAATGGAGAAAGGCCAAAATCAGCGGAAGCTTTGGAATCTTTTAACTCGTGATGTCATAAGGTAATAACTTCAACTTTGTGGTTATTGCTATATTATTTATTTTTTTTGGGGGAGGAAAAATAAAATGAATAAAAAATTATTAAAAGAAATTAGAGAAGAATTAGTCAAATGTAAAACTGAGCAAGATCATCTTTGGAAACAAACCAGTGATTGGCAAAGATCTTCACATATTCACTATGCAGATCATTATGGTCATCCAGAAGATTGGATAGGATGTCCAGTTACATATGAGTCAGCAACATTTGAATGCCAAATCTGTGGTAAAGTAAAAGTATTAAGAAGATAAATTGAAAATGAAAGTCTTCTTGATACAGTACCATTAATTTTTAGCAACAGTGATGTTGCTTTTTTGTTATATGAATTATACTAATAGTTTATTGGTACTAACTATTTTACTTTGTTTAAATATGTTATAATTAGAATATGAGGTAATTAATATGAAAAACAAAAGACTTTTTATCGCTATTAATTTTTTATATGTAATAATACCATTGCTGATATTACTTTTTCCAAAACTTTTCCAATATAAATTTCATATATTAGTGATATTCGGAATAATAATATATTTTTTGATGAGAACAATTGGCATTTCTAATGCTGAACTAGGGATTACTAAACAAAATACGCTTAAGTCACTTATGACTAATTTACCATTAATCGTAGTCGCAATATTTATTATTTTACTAATGCGATTATTAAATTTAAACAAATTTATTCCAAATGAGAGTTTGTATTTTTACTTATTCTATATTTTCATTTCATGTCCAATACAAGAATTTTTGTATAGAGGTGTTTATGGCTACTTTGATAATGGTAAAAAGGGTATTTTATTATTGTCTTGTTTTATGTATTCTTTTGTACATATTATTTATAAAGATTTATTTACTAATATTTTAACATTTATTATTGGACTTATATGGTTTTCTTTATATCAAAAAGATAAGAACTTAGTGGGAGTTTCAATAAGCCATTGTATTCTAGGAATTTTAACGATTTTCTTAGGAATTGTGGATTGAAAATGTATTTTGAATTGAAATTATCTTTCCATTATTTTATGATATTTTCTATAATTAGTTATTGATAAAGTATTAGTATTTTTGTATAATTATTGAGGAATTTGTATCTTCTGCTGAATATAATTGGAGTAAAAAACTTGATGAGTTGCAAGCTTAAAATTCAATAGTAATTATTATTTCAGTAGTTTATTTACAAAGGATATAAAGTTCATATTTTTTATTTAAGAGGTGTTATTTTTATGAAAAAAAAGTTATTAATAATAATTGCTATGATGCTTTTAGTTGTTGGATGTGCCAATGAAAACAAGAAAGAAAATGTTTCAAAGGACAATAATTCTCCAAAAGAAACTGTTACTGATACAAACAAAAAAGATGATACTACTGATACTAATAAGGAGGAGAATGGTACTAATACTCAACCAACTAATGAAGTTGTAGATAATACACAAACTAGCTCCCCTGCTCCGGCTCCTACACCTACTTGTACACCAAAGAAATTTAATGGTACATATTCATATGCCTATTCTACAATGGAAGAATGCAAAAGAGAGGGTAACAATTTATTTATGGATATAACTGAAGATGATAACAGTGATATTTTCTCATATGGATGCCGTCAAATAGTTGACGAATGTGGGACTACTTATTATGGTGTGTTCTTCTATAATGCTCCAGGTAGTGAGGTATATAGATAAAATTAAAGCAACTCTGAGGTTGCTTTTTTTTTGTGGAATATTTTCTTACGTTTGTTTTTAGAAAGACGATATATTTTCTATCTGTCTTAACTCTACGATTAGTTTATTGAATTCTTAAGTTTTATTTTTTATACTTTTATTAAGGTAGGTGTAAATATGAATTATGACAAAATTGGTAGCTTCATCCAACAACGCAGAAAAGCAATGAATCTTACTCAAAAACAGTTGGCTGACAAAATGGGTGTAACAGATAAGGCCGTTTCAAAGTGGGAGCGTGGTCAAGGCTGTCCAGATGTTTCAATACTAGAAATATTGTCAAATGAACTTGATTGCTCAATACTAGAATTATTGAAAGGACAGAAAATTGAAAATAAAGTAATTCCAATAACTGAGGCTGATGATTACATTAAGGATAGTATGAATGTTTCAAAGGAAAGTTTAAAAATTAAAATAAGAAATATTGTTAGTAGAGTTATAGAGTTTGTAGTAATTCTGACTGTAGGATTTGTCCTTTATGTTAATTTTATGCAAATAAACTATATTGAAAAGAAATACAATTACAAAGTTACTAACCAAGATTTTAAAACGATCAATTCAATAATAGAAAAAATTGATCATAATATGAATATAATTGAAAAAAATGTAAATACATTTGAAGAAAATGATTATCAAGATATTGTTAGCAAGCTTAATAAATACTATGAATCAATAAAAGAAACTACTTTGTTAAAAAGAATCGTTGCCGGTAAAGACTTTAACTATAATATTAATGACATGAGTTTGCTTGTTGTGTTAGAAAATGATTTAGCGAATGAATTGGCTATACTTGATATTATCCAAAAATATACTAATAATGAAAATATAGAATTATATAAAGAATTAATTACAAGTGAGTCACTTAGTTTTTCTGCAGCATACGATAATGTTTATAACAAATTAGATAATATATATAAATATAATTTATTTTATGATAATAATGATGATACGCTTATTCGTAATACATTATTTGGCGTTAAGATGCGAGTTCAATTTGAACTTAATAACTTATTATATTTAACAGAAGTTGTTATGGAAGTTGGTGATATTAATGAATAAAATTTTATATACTCTAAATCTTTTATTACTGATTTTAGTAATTGGACTTAATATAGTTTGGCTACAAAGATTTTCCTTAGTAAATGTTTGGCATGCATTATATTTATTTTTGTTATTTATCTTCGTAATAAGTAATGTGAGAGATATAAAGGAGAAGAGAAAAATCATGAAAAATAATAGATATAATTTCTTATGCATTATTATGTTTTTTCTAATGATTTTAGTATTTCTTAGAGCACTTTATGGTTCTAGTTTTATTTGTAATGATTTAACACTTATGAAGCAACTTGATGATTTAATGCAAAATATATATGGTTCAAATTTAGTTAGCGATGCTGCATTAATGCCATATTTTTATATTACACAAAATATGTGGATTTTTGTTGGGCTTACTATTTTAACTTTTATTTACAGATTAATTAATGGTAATTACTTAAATTTCTCCTTAAAAAATGGAGCAGTTAAGTAAACATTTACTGATAAAAATAGTTTAGGCAAAACGTGTGTATGCAAACTAAAACCCTCAGTAAAAACTAAGGGTTTTATTAATTTTATCTATATTCCTTTAGTTTAGGCATTTCTTTATATTTTTAATTTGTTTTGATAAATAGTCAATGCCAATAGCTGCCAGTATAAAGATAGCTACTCTAGGAGTATAAGTATATCTATTCATAGTTTCAATTAGTAAGTACACAACAAAGTATGCCGATAATAAAATAATAAATAGGTTTACTCTTTTATCATATTTGTTTTTTATTAAAGAGAAAAGACCAATTATAGCCAGAATGAAAACAACTATATATACTTGCTCATTTATGGCATTTAGATATTCATTTACCTTTTCTCCTGATATTTTCTTAGAAAAAATAGTTATATTTTCATTATTCAGATAATCATTTGACCAATATAAGTTGTTGTCAGCCCAAAATGTTTTAGCCTTAATGGCCATTAATTTGGAAAATTGAAGAGGATTTTTAATAGTTCTCTCCTTTATAACTTCTAGTTCTTGTTTTCGATTCATCAAATAAATCAAATCAGCTTCACTATAACGACCTCTACTCTCGTAGTTTGTCCCTAAGACAAATTTCCACAATGGATCTTGATTATCAAGACCATTTTTACTTAAATTAAATGTTTCAAAAGCAAAGGAACAACCTTTTGTAATGATAGTATAACTTAAGATTAAGACTAGAGATTTTAAGAAAATCGTTTTAAACTTTTCCGACTTATAACAGATACAAAGCAAATAGGCAATTATTGATAGGATGAAAATTATACCTTCTGGTCGCATAATATTTCCAATTCCAATTAAGGTGCCGGCTATTAAATATTTTATAATTGGTTTAGTTTTACAAAAGTCTTTCTTTATAATTAGGTATAGAGCCAAGAAGAAAAGAAAAGTTGGTACATGTTGATTAGTTAGAACTGTTGTTAGAAGGACTGGATGAAGATAAAACATGTATGCTAAACTGCTTGCTTTAGCAACTTTTTCATTTAAGAGATTTTTTACTATTAAATAGATTAATACTGTTGTTCCGGACAAAGCTAAGCAGTTAACTATTTTCAAAAAGAAGACACTGTTGCATATTTTTAATAACATAGCTTGATAAAAAACATGCCCTACTTGATAACCCCATTTTATAAAATAGTCTAAATCGGTATAACTTAAATCACCTACTCTTAATAATTTAGAGGCTTGATACATAACTAGAAAGTCGGACTCTATTGGTGGTTTGATTAACATAATCGCTAGAAGTTTGCTTAACATTGATAAAATAAATAGTACTAGGGAAAATTTGGGTACTTTTATTTTGAAAGATACAAATATGATAATTCCAAAAATTATTATGGTGTAGATATATTTTTCAGCAATTAGAAATAATAAAAATACTAGACTCAAGACCAAAAGTAAAAAAATTAATGGCCAAGTAGATATTTTTATTTTATTAAAAAAACTTTTCATATTTTTCCTTCTTTCTTAGTAGTATTGTATCATGTGTTTTACTCTTAGACAAAATATATTAGATTTGCGATGGGATAGTGAAACATTAAATACTCTTGAATTTCTAAATTAAAATTAACACACTTAAAAAAATAATTTGAAAGCTATTTATATTTTTTTGGATTTGTAGTATAATTAAATTACATCTTATAAAGAGTGATGGAGGGACTAGCCCTGTGAAGTCACACCAACCTATTAATTTAGGTGGTAATGCTAGATCTATAAGGTAACTTTGAACACTCAAGAAACGAAAAGTTACTTGGGTGTTTTTTTATAAGATGTAGAGAGGAGGATACGGTAAATTTATTAGAATTTTTCAACAAGATTTGAGAGGAAATATTACTAATTATATTTAAGGAGGTTTTTATGAAATTATATAGTAATGAAATAGTATTTAGAGGTCATCCAGATAAGGTATGTGATCAAATAAGTGATGCACTTTTGGATGAATGTTTTAGACAGGATAAGAATTCTAGATGTGGAATCGAAGTAATGGGTGGAAAAGGAAAAATATTTGTAACGGGCGAAGTTACTTCGAAGGCTAAACTTGACGTAGAAAAGACTGTAAAGAGAGTGTTAAAAGATGTTGGCTACAGTGACAAGTATGAAGTAATTGACAATTTAGGTAGACAGAGTGTGGACATTGCTCTTGGTACCAATGATGAAGTTGCTGGTGCTGGAGACAATGGTATGATGTTTGGGTATGCATGTAAAGATACAAAAGAACTACTACCTACCGCTATGGTTATTTTACAAAGACTTAGTAAAGAATATGACAAGCTTAGAAAAGAAGATAGTCGTTTCTTAGCAGATGGAAAAGCACAAATTACTGGTGTTTATAATGATGAAAATAAACTTTTAAAAATCAAAACTTTTACAGTATGTTATCAAAATACGGAAGAAGAAAGAGAGGCTACCGATAAGATAATTATTAATATTTGTAAAAAGATTGCTAAAGATTATGATGTTGAAATAGAAGAGTTTTTAATTAACCCAACTGGAAGATTTTGTATTGGCGGATTTGAAGGAGATGCAGGACTAACTGGTAGAAAGATTGTTGTAGATAGTTATCAATCATTTGCTAACGTCGGTGGTGGAGCTTTTTCTGGAAAAGATCCTACAAAAGTTGATAGATCTGGGGCATATAAAGCACGAGAAATTGCTAAAAGAATTGTTTTATCTGATGATAAATATAAATGGTGTTTAATTCAACTTTCTTATGCAATTGGAATAGATGAACCTTTGGCCATAGATATTAAAACTAATTTAGGTGAAATTGAGGCAGATAAGGAATTATATAAAGAATGTACACCTAAAAATATAATTAAAGATTTAAATCTTAAGAATATTTGTTATGAAGATAAAGCTAAATTTGGACATTTTGATAAATAATTAATTATTTTAGGGATAAACTTTGTGTTTGTCCTTTTGATTATTTTAGTTTTTATTTAGAAAGTGTTATACTTAATGTAGATAGGTTGTGATAATTATGGATAGTGTTTCAAGATTACAAAAATTAATAGATGAGTCTAAGAATATTGTCTTTTTTGGAGGGGCGGGTGTCTCTACTGCTAGTGGGATAAAAGACTTTCGTGGTAAAAATGGACTTTATAAAAAAAACTCTTTAAATATAGATGGCATGCCTCCAGAATATATGTTAAGTAGTGCTTTATTTTATAGCAAGCCTGATGTATTTTATAGTTATTATAAAGAAAATATGAATTGTACTGGAGCTAAGCCTAATGTTGTACATAAATATTTAGCAAAATTGGAACGTGAAGGAAAGCTAGCTGCTATAGTGACGCAAAATATTGATGGACTCCATAAGAAAGCTGGTAGCCATAATGTGTTAGAAATACATGGTACAATATATAAAAATCATTGTATTGATTGTGGAAGGGAGTATAAAGCTGATTATGTATTTAATAGTACTGGTGTGCCTAAATGTAGTTGTGGTGGCATTATAAAGCCAGACGTTACTTTATATGGAGAAATGTTGCCGGAATCATTTGAAATTGCGGTTAAATATATTTATTGTGCTGATTTATTAATTGTTGCTGGTACGTCTCTTACAGTTGAGCCCGCCGCTAGTATAGTGAGACTATTTAATGGTAAAAATTTAGTAATAATAAATGACTCACCTACTCCTTATGATGATTTTGCTAGTTTAGTTATAAGAGAAGATATGGTTGATGTATTTAAAAGAATGAAATGAAAATTATGTTTTTTCGCCTTTGACATGATATTATAATATTGGAGGAAATAAGATGGAGAAAATTTATAATAAGTTAGTTAGAGATTATATACCAGAAATTATTAGAGGTAATGGTGAAGTACCAATATGTCGTGTATTAAGTGATACTGAATACTGGAATTCTCTATTAAGAAAAGATGAGGAAGAATTAATTGAGGTAAAAGAAGCAAATTCAGTTGAAGAAAGAAAAAAAGAACTTGCTGATAAGTTGGAACTTATTAGAGCAATGGCTGAGTTTAATGGATTTACTTTGGATGATATCATTGAAGAAGCAGAGGCTAAAGCTCATAAAAATGGAGCCTTTCAAAAGAGATTATTTTTAGAAAGAGTTGTTCCTAAAGAATAAAAGAAAAGTTACTACTACAATCATTTGAATGTAGAAAGTAACTTTTCTTTTTTTATTTTCTTATCCTAAGATTCCTTTAAAAATACCTAATGAAAAAATACTCATGATTATTCCAGCTAATATTACTCCACCCATTACAGCAATTACACTTTTCTTAAAGTCCATGTCAAGAATTGAGGCTGCTAAGGTACCAGTCCAAGCACCTGTTCCAGGAAGTGGGATTCCAACAAAGATAAATAAAGCCCAATATAGACCTTTACCGGCTGTTTGTTGAAGTTTTTTTCCACCCTTTTCACCTTTTTTTAAACACCAAGTAAAAAACTTACCAATATATTTTTTATCACAACCCCATTCAAGGACACGACGAGCAAATAAATAAATTATTGGTACTGGTAACATATTACCTATTATCGCAATTATATATGAAGGAATAATTGGTAACTTGTATCCGATGGCATAAGGAATGGCTCCACGTAATTCAATCAATGGTACCATAGATACTAAAAAGACTATTAGATATTTTTTTAACATAAATTAATCACCTTAAATAATATTATCAAATTATATTAGATTTTGGAATGATTTATGATGAATTTATTGAGCATTTGAGAATTTTACACTTTAAAATGTGTTTTTTTTAAAGACTTTGGATGTTTTATATTATATAATTAATGTAGGTGATTAATGTGAATAAAGATACTTTTGCGATTATAGAGATTGGAAGTAATAATACTAAGTTACATGTTTATGATGGGGAAAAAGTTATAAGCAATGGACTTATGACAATTGAGTTCAAAAAGAATTATGGTAAAAATAAAAAGATATTAGATACTGATTTGGAAAAGTTATATGAAATCATTGAGGAAGCTTTACAACTTACTAAAAATGTTTATATTTTTGGATGTAGTATTTTTAGACTTATTTCTGAAGAAGAACTTGAAGAGATAAATAATGTTTTAGAGAGTAAATATAATCTAAAAATAAAAGTTGTTTCACAAGAAGATGAAGCTTCATATACAGCGTATGGTTGCTACAACGATATAAAATATGAAGGAAATATTTGTATATTTATCGGTGGTGGTGGTTCTACTGAGTTGATTGTTGTTAATAATGGACAAATCACTGAGAGAAAATATTTAAATTTTGGAGTTGTCGATATTACCAATAAGTTTGAGTCTTTGAAAGATGATGTACCTACTTGTACTTTTGAAGAAGTTACTTCATATGTTGATTCTTTAATTGGAGATTTTGATACAAAATGCGATATTTTAATATTAGCCGGAGGAGATCATCCTTATTGGTATAATAATGCGGGATATAAATTAAAGAAGAATACATTATATGAAGATGATAAGCAAAAATGCATGTTAGGAATTAGGACCAGCGATAAGTACGATAGAATGTGTATGGAGGATTCGCTTGATAAAATAAGAAAAAATAGTGATAATCCATTATGGTTTGATGGTTCTAGAGCTATGAAAATGCTAACTAATGTTATTGCACATCGAGTACATGCTAAATATATAATTCCAACAAAGATTAATATGGAAGATGGCTTAAAGGATAAAATTGTTAAGGGAGAAATCCGTTAGTATTAGAATTTAGTATTATGTTTTGTATATACTAAGAAGTCTTATTCATAATAATTAATGTAGGTATATGGATTTGATTTGAAAGTATATGAACACAATTTTAGAGGAAGTGTGAATATGGAATTTAGGGAATTAAGTGAGAAAGAATTTGTTTCGTATTTAAATAAAAGCGAATTAAATAGTTTTATGCAGTCACCTAAGATGGATATAAAAGGTGTTTGTGCATATTATGTGGGCGTTATAAAAAATAAAAAGGTTGTAGCGGCAGCAAGATTAACAGCTAGAACTAATAGATTTGGATATAATTATTTTTATTCACCTAGAGGACTTTTATTGGATTATAATGATGAAGAGCTTTTAAGCTTTTTTACGAGGGAAATTAAAAAGTTTATTAAGAGTAAAAAAGGATATGTTTTACATATTGATCCTAATGTATTCTGTAAAAGTAGAGATGCTAATGGGGAATTTACTGGGGAGTATGATAATACAAATATAGTTGAACTTTTAAAAAAAGTTGGCTATGTTCATGCTGGATATACAGTTGGCTACGATACGAGATATCAAGTTAGATGGCAATATGTAATTGATTTGGAAAATAAAATATTTGAAGAAGTTGTTAAAGACTTTAAACCACATCATTTAAGTAAGATTAAGAAGGCTGAGAAATTTGGAATTGTTGTTAAAGATATAGAGTATGATGACTTACCTACTTTCAAAAAAATAACTGAAGAGACTAGTAAATTGATTGGCTTTTCTGATAGAAGTTTGGAATACTATCAAGAGATGTATAAATCATTTGGTAAAGATGTAAGATTTTTAATAGCTTATTTAGATGTTTTAAAATATAAAAAACAAATTACTGAAGAATTGGAAAATTATAATAAAAAATATGAGAAGTTTTATAATAAAGAAAATAATAGCGCTAAGGAAGTTAAGAAAAATATTGATTCTTTAACTAATAGATTAAATGAAATTTCAAAATACGATGAAGATATGATACCAATCTCTGCTTCTATGTTTATGTTATATGGTAGCGAAGTTATTTACTTGTTTAGTGGTAATGTAGATAAGTACAATAATTTTTATGCACAGTATCTAATTCAATGGATAATGATAAAATACGCGGTTGAAAATAAATATAAGAAATATAATTTCTACGGTATCAAAGGAGAATTTGGTTCTAAGAATACAGATGGAGTTTATGAGTTTAAAAAAGGGTTTGGTGGCCATGTAGAAGAACTTATTGGAGACTTCTACCTACCGATTAATTGGTTTTATTACTTTAATAAACTAGTGGGAAAAATAAGAAAATAGAGATAGAGGATTGTAACATATAGAGTTGGAGCTACAGTCCTTTTAATTTTGGGTTGAGCGAAGATTTTGATTGAGATTTTTATCTTGAGTGAATTCTTTTGTTGAGCCTTTTATTTTGATTCAAGTTTTTTTGAATGTATGTTTTGCCGTCTGGCTAATTATAAAAATGATAACGTTGCATTTTGTAAACATTTTTAGGTTGACAGAAGTCTTTTTCTATGTTATCATGGTGGCAAGTCGAGTGAGTATGCATAAGATTTATCGAGCTGCATAGGGTATAGTCCTACACGAACAATAAAGTACGGAGTCACTTCATTTTTTGAAGTGATTTTTTGTTTGCTCGACTAGAATTAAACCTTTGGTTTTGTGAGTACTTATGTCATATAATAGTTTTAGGAGACTAAAGGATAATAGAAAGGATGTGATTTATTTTATGGCAATAATTGAAGTAAAAAATCTATCAAAAAGCTTTAAAGTAAAAATTAAGGGTAAAGGTTTTAAAGGTAGTCTTAAATCCATGTTTAAGCCTCAATATAAACAAATTAAAGCCGTTAAAAATATAAGCTTTAAGGTAGATAAAGGAGAAATGATTGCTTTTATTGGGCCTAATGGAGCAGGAAAAAGTACAACTATTAAGATGTTAACAGGTATTCTTTATCCTGATAAAGGAGATATAAAAGTAATGGATATTGATCCACGAAAAGAAAGAAAGAAATTAGCTTATAATATTGGAACAGTATTTGGGCAAAAGGAACAATTATGGATGCATTTAACTCCATATGATAATTTTAAGTTTTTTGGAGCTATTTATGATATTCCAGAATTTGCTTTGGAAAAGAAAATTGAAGAGTTAAAACAAGTTTTTGAATTAGATGAATTTATTGATACGCCTGTTAGAAATTTAAGTTTAGGACAAAGGATACGTTGTGAAATAGTCGCTTCCTTAATTCATGAACCTAGCGTGTTATTTTTAGATGAACCTACAATAGGTCTTGATCCAGTCGTTAAAGAAAATATCCGTACATTGATTAAACGAATGAATAAAGAATATAAAACGACAATATTTCTAACAAGTCATGATGTTTCAGATATAGAAAAGTTATGTAAGAGAGTTATCATTATCAATGATGGTAAGGTTGTGTTAGATGATACAATGGAAAATTTAAAATACCATTACTTAAATAAAAAAATTGTTGAAGTAAAAATGAGAGAAAAAGTAAATTTAGATGATGAAGATGGTCTAACTATTTTAAAAGACAAAGGATATAATTTAAAGATTGAAGTTGATACAACCAAAAGAAGTGTTACTGATGCTTTAAAGTTACTTAATCCTGATAATATTGTTGATATAAATATTTCTAATACACCACTTGAGGATATAATCAGTGATATTTATAAGAATGGTGAGAAAAGATGAAAAAATATTTCTTAATATATAAGTTTGAGTTGATGAGTAACTTACAATACATTCTTAATATTCTTGTGGGATTTGTAGGATTTTGTGTTTTGATGTTAATATTTTATAACTTATGGGGATATTTGTATGCTGATTCTACACAATTGATCAATGGTTATACTATGAGTCAAATGATTTGGTATGTTATTATTACGGAGATTTTATGGATGTCATTAGGAGGAAGAAAATTATGTAAAAATATTGCTGATGATGTTCGAGGTGGAAATATTGCCTATAATATTAATAAACCTTATAACTATGTTTTGTATTCTGTTTTTAGTCATTTAGGTAACGTTACAATTAAGTTTGTTCTATTGGCTATAATTGGTTCATTCATTGGAGTTATTTTTCTAAAGGGATTGCCAGATATAAGTGTTTTAGGAATACTACTTGTATTTATTACAATGGTACTAGCAACGCTTATAAGTACATTGTTGATAGCTTTTATCGGACTTATTTCCTTTTATATTGAAGATGCAAATCCATTGTATTGGGTATATAGTAAATTTATTTTGGTACTTGGAACGATATTTCCAATCGAGTATTTTCCAGCAAGTTTGCAGCCAATAATTTCTTATAGTCCTATTTATGTTGTTTCCTATGGACCAGCAAAGTTGTTTGTAAACTTTAGTTTTAGTTTATGGTGTAGAGTTGTTGGCGCACAGATTATTTACTTGGGACTTACATATTTATTGTGTTCGTTACTATACAAGAAAGGGGTGAAAAAGCTTAATGTTAACGGAGGTTAAAAATCAATTAAAGGTAAATTTCTTGTCTGTTAAATATGCGTTGATGAGAGAAATGTTAAATAAGACAACTTTTTTAATGAATGTTATTTTTATGATTCTTAATAATGCGTGTTTCATTGTACAGTGGATAATATTATTTTCGTTAAAAGATAACATTGGAGGATATGGGCTAAAGCAAGTATTACTTCTCTGGGGATTAACTTCAGCAACATTTGGAATTTCACACTTTTTCTTTGAAAGTGCATATAAGTTGTCTGATACTATTAATACTGGAAAGTTGGATGCGTTTTTAGTACAGCCAAAGAATGTTTTGTTGGCGGCAATAACTTCTACTATTTCAGCTTCAGCAATTGGGGATATATTATATGGCGTAATAATTGTATTTATATATGGATTTTCAGTAAGGGTATTCTTACTATTTGTATTGTTTGCGATTACAGGAAGTTTAATATTAACATCTATTGCGATAATACTTGGAAGTTTAAGTTTTTGGATCAATAAATCTGATTTTATAGCGGATACGGGCAATAATTTGATGACACAATTTGCTACATACCCAGATGGAATATTTAAAGGGGTTGTCAAAGTATTGTTGTATACATTAATACCAGTTGGATTAACTGTATATATACCAGTTTCTGTTATAGGAAAATTCAATATATATTTGTTCTTATTAGTAATAGGAGTTACTGTTCTATTAGTAAGTCTTTCTTTCTTAATATTTTATAAAGGATTAAAAAGATATTTATCAAGTAATTTGATGGTAGCAAGGGCATAAGTACATAATTAAAACTTTGACTGTGTTGGGTCAAAGTTTTTTGTTGCGGGAGGATTTGGTTTCTTCAGGGGGAACTTAAAAAAGGGAATCCTGGAAGTTTATCCAAAATTAAGAACCCTTATAAATAAAGAGACTTGAAGTCATCTATATAATTCTAAACTTAGCATTTTTATACCTTTTGTCACCCAGGTGTCCCCCAGAAATGTCGACTATGCGTCCCAAGCAAAAATAAGCAATTACTGCTTGTTTCGTTGTAAATTGCGCGAGCAAATAAATTCATATTGTTTTAACCCTGCCATACCATGTTCCAATTCAAATAATTCTCCCCTCCCTATATACTCTATGGAAAAATAATTATATATTAAAGCATCTACTGCATTAACAAAATCAATGAATTTCCATTTTTCCACCAGAGGTCTTTTTGGAGGTGCATAACATAAGCTACCATCAGAATAAATATGATTAAAACCTTTCTTGGGAATTATATTACTTATCTCTTTAAATGTTGGATATGTATATACACAAAACATATCAAACATATTCTCGAACACAGAAGCCTCCAACCTAATTAAACCGCTAAACTTAATATTAAAATCTTTCGAATAATCTTTCTCTACAACCACTGTTATCATATTATTCTTACTTGTGTAGTTTTGAATTGTAAAGCCATGTTTCTTGAACGCAAAATCAATCATCTGTTTATTAACAACACCATGGTGTTTGTGTTTTGTCATATTTAGCCTCATTTTTTACAGTTTCTTTAGGTTGTTCCGGAAATCTTTCTCCAAATATTTCTTGCCATTTTGTTCTATCCCCGTCGAGTGCTTCATCAGCTAATTTTGAATACTTTTTTATTTCTTCTATAAATGATGAAAAACATACTTCATCTTTATCATCGTATCCCTTTTTATTATTATCACAACAATCTTTAATATCCTGTATGGAAGAAAGACAAGCGATGTTGTATAGTGTTTTAGCAAACGCTTGATATAACCTTAATCCAACACTGTCTTTAGGTGCACAATGGTGAACAACTTGTTCAAGAGTATATGATTTTAACTTGTTGTTAAGTATTTCTTTATTTAAATATTTTACTAACTTCATCAAACTGCAATAGCTAAAGCCCTCATATTCCTTGTTTCTTTCAGTCATGTAATCTATATGCTTTAAGCAGTTAGTTTCAAGCCAATCATGTTGTCTATTTGATGTTATTTTTAATCGTTCATCTTCCATTACTCCAATTACCATATCAACACTGATATTAGAATAAATTAATCCTATAGAATTAGATTGTTGTCTTATATTAGAAGTAACCTTTCCCTTTTTCTTTTCAAAGTAATCAAGGAAATCTGAGTTTATTTCATCAACACTTTTACCATTTGATTCAATCATTATTATAACGTCAACATCTGGTAATTTTTCCTCATCATATTCATTTAAAACTGTATGTTTTGCATATGAACCACTTAATCTTATTTTAACTATTTCATATTCATCTGGTGGTTCTCGTTTAATCATATCTGTTAAACCTTTATGCTTACTTATAATGTCTTGTTCTTCTTTGCTCTTTAATGATATTTTACTAACAAAGTTATTAAAATCTTCAGTTAACGAATTATACATTATTCCATAGCCCCCTTTATGTATTCTTGATAGTTTATAATTATTGAATTGTTTATCAGTTTCATCTTTTCAAGTAAAGAAAGGGCAAAATTCGCCAACCTATGTTCTTCTATTTTTCTTAGATTATATTCTGTCTGAGCTTTTAACAATTCGTCTTTATCAACATTAACCACGGCATCAGGTTCTTTCCTATCTTTGACATACAATGGTGCTTTATCTTCTACTATATATAGCATATCCACATCGTTCAAATATGATGCATAATCGTAATTTTCAGACTTATCTGTTCTATATGCAACTATTATTTTATATGGCATTATATATCGTTTTTCTTCTATTATTCTTCCATCACTTGCTGAAATTACTTGTCCACCAACCCTTGAATTAAGATGGTTTATTGAATTCAAATTATCTCTACTGTCCTCTAATGACTTATTATTTATAGTTGTTTTAACTTGAATAACAGCAATTACAGCCTCTATAGGTACAACGGTATAAGTTTCATCGAAAAATGGAGGAACGTAATTCTTATCATATATAATGATATCCATTTGTTTTGAAATATTATTGTCACTATCAATAATGAAACCATCAGTAATACAGTACTTAGATGGTACTATTTTCTCTAAAACTTTTTTTACTAAATATTCTCTATACATTCCATCTTCTAGATTGTTTTCAATCCTTATTGACATGTCACTATATAAAGATTTTTCTAAATTGTCAAATATTTCTGTTAATACTTTTTTCTTCATAGTTATCTCTCCTTTATCTTTTTATTTGAGATAACTGGTAACTACTTTTTGAATAATTACCTATAATAAATAATATAAAAACATATTAATCCTCCTTTATGAATTGACTAATATGTAAAGTTCTGTTATCATACACATTGACACGCGAACAAATTTCGTGTATCATGATATATGAGAATAGAAGTCGTTTGATCTTGTCTAGTCAATTCTTTGTTCTCGTTTGTATTGCCTGTTGGCTTATTTTTGTTTGGTAGTTACCAGCTACCAGTACAAGCAACCATGTTCCCAAGCATGGTTTTTTCGTGTCCGCTTATACCAATTTACATCTTAGCACATTTTTGAGTTTGAGGCAACAGCCAATCGAACATATTTTCTGTAAAAATCACATGATTTATATTTAACAAAAACAAGCAATTACTGCTTGTTCAAGTCATTTATCAGATTCACTATGTCGTCTAATTTATTTTTAAACATATGTGAATAAGCATTTAACGTTTCATCCACTTTTGTATGTCCTAAGTACTTAGCAACTAAAGTAATATTAGCACCATTGTTGATAAGTAATGAAGCACACGAATGTCGAAAATCGTGAATTCTTATTTGTTTAACCCCAGGCTTTTTAGCATTATCATTCTTTCTTCTTCTAAGAACATCTGGATGCAATGAATTGATGTCTCCAAATACAAACCATTTATCATTAAATCCGTTTACATAAATAGATTTTCTGAATCTAAATAGTCTATGAATGTGTTTATTATTAAACCATTTCTAATTTCTATATCATTCTCATTAAAATCACGGTATTTGGTATCTATTGTTAATAAATCTTGAATCTTTGTACCATCTATATATTTACCTTTATCATTCATATAACCTTTATACTTTTTAACTTTATCTTCAAATCTAAAGTCAGATACTCTGATATTAACAGACTTTTCTAACAAAGATTTGTTACCTAATCTTTCTATATTTCTCTTATCATTTAGAGCACCATCTACATCTTGTCTGTTTCTTGCATAAATATGCTCAATTTCAAATGGTTGTTCCAATGATAGATATGCTTGTTGTTCATTTGTAAACGCCCACCAAGCTAACATTGATTTTGTGATTGGTCTTCTATTATAGAATGCAAAATTCAATAAACTTTGTTTAACTGAATCTTTATCAAATCTATATTTATCAAATGTAACCTCTACACCATTTATAATATTAATCATTTCATCATATATTGGTGTTCTTAAAGTATTAACCCCTGGATTATAAAATGCGTATGTCCAAATGAACGCAATTGACTTTGTTAAGAATCTATATAATTTGTCATCATCTAACATACCATTATCATCTTTATTAGTCATAAAGTAAACAGATAAGAAATATGCCCACATACCATTAGGTGCCATATTTAATACAAATAGTTTCTTTAGTATTCTATCACTAAATCTTTCACGATTTTGATTTGATACATCGTTCCAAAAGTTAGCTAATTCAACTAAATTATTTAAGGTATAATCATTCTTTAATAGCTTATAAGAATCTCTTTCATAAAACCTTCTTAATGCTTCTGTAGTTGAAGATTTAATTCCTAGCTTAGCTCTTTCATAATACATATATCTAGTAAATAATTCATCCATTGGTGTACCTGAAATTGGATGGAATATCTTATCACTTAATTCTTCTAATTCTTTCCATGTTTTTATAAATGATTCCTTTTGTCCTTTATCAGAATAATATTTATAGAATTGTGCTTTAAAGATATCAGCATCTGATAATGGTAATCCTCTATCATTTAATGTTGAGAATATTCTTAATGCAGTATTTTGATTATCTGCTTCAATTGGTAAAAGAATACAATTGTTTAATATTCTCGCTGGTAAATATGAAAAGTATCCAGGATAACTATGTAAGAACTCATCTATCTTCTTTTGAAAATATCTATAATTTTCAGCATACTTACTTTTCATTGATGAAGGTGCTTTACCAGTATTTAATATAGATAGAAATTCATCTTTATCATTATCAGTAGCAACCTCTGAATCAATCTTTAATAAATCCTTATCGGCATTCCCAAACTCATCAGTTTTCCAAATGCAACTTTCAATTAACTCCTTAATCTTTTTAGAGTTTTCATCTCTCATTTCACCAAAGCTAATATGGAATGCTCTTAAAAGTAACATAAGAGTAGTCAATCTTTGTTGTCCATCTATTACTTCTAATTTATTATTATCGTTTTTGAAAGTAACAATTGGTCCTAAGTAATATTCTTCTTCACTATTGAACTTTGTAGCATCTCCTTCAGGAATTGCAAAATCAAAGATATCTTCCCATAAAGTTTGACATTCTTCTTCTGACCATGCATATGGTCTTTGATAATCAGGAATAAGAAAATCAGCTTTCTTATCAGCAAAAAGTAATTTAATATTCTTTTGGTCTACATTTAATTTTGACATAGTATCATCTCCATATATAATTATAACACAGTTTCACATATTTTCAGCCACTTCTCAAATTGTTTTATCAGTTGTTAATAGATTTTACTTAATCATTATAAATACTTGTAAGAAACAATTATTAACATTTAGAATTTATAACCATCTAAAACATATGTTGATGTCTATTAAACAATTTATACTCTATTACACACAATAGTATATATGCTATTAAAAAGATTACAATAATTAACCATAAAACTGAGGTCAACTTACTTATTAACAACAGTAATCCAGTTAAAATAGCGTAATTAATCAAAAATCCTAAACTTCCCAACCAATAATACCCTTCTTCACTTTCGTACCACGTTCCTGTTAAGATATATGCAAGAAGCATAAAAACGCCTCCTACAGACCAATTAACGATTTCTGCTATATTTGGTTCAAACATATTTGCAAATGGATTTGGTAACCAAAATTGTCTAATTAAATAACTAATAAGTTTTATTATTTTGTACATAAACCCTCCTAATTTTTAACTACTATTATATCACAAAATTCTAATTCATTTATACAATTGTCACCTAAATGTCACCCAGACAAAAATAAAAAGACCGCAAGGCCTTATAAACAAACAAAATGAGACGCCGTAGCGTCTCTTCAGGGAGTGGAGAGATAAGAGATGATTGAGGAATGATTTCTTAGTAAAAGATTAGCGATTTTGATGTTTATTTTTTGTATAAGTGGAAACACTTGTAAATTTGTGATTTAAATAGAAGAATGCGTTCTTTTGACAATTAGTTTTCTAATCCAGTCAATAGGAATAACTGTTGCGGCTAAAAGAATGGTAATTTGAATTTCTTTTAAGGTGAGACCAAAGGCTCTAAATAATTCTCCACCATAATAGATTAGATATAGTTGAACTATAACGATTATTAAAGTTACGATTAGGAAAGCTTTATTTTTGAAGATGTTTGAGAGAATATTTATTCTAGTAGTTCTAGCATTGAAACTATTAAAGATACCCATAAATATAAATAAGGCAAAGAAGGCAGTCATGAAATACTTATCAGTAGGATCATATCTATAAAATGAACGAATAGTACTGCTGGTTAAAAATATTAAACATAATATAGATGAATAGATTCCTGTAAAGAGTATTTCACCATACATGTATTTGTTTATAATTGGTTCTTCTTTTTTCTTAGGTGGTTCATTCATATAAGATTTTAAAGGAGGCTCATAGGAGAAAGCAATTCCGGCTAAGGTGTCCATTATCATATTGATCCAAAGCATTTGAACTATTGTAACTGGAGTTTCTATGCCAATAAAGGGACCTATTATAGAAAGGCTTACGGCACAGAGGTTTATAGTTAATTGAAAAATGATAAATTTCCTGATACTTTTAAAAATAGTTCTACCAAATAAAATAGCATTTGAAATAGATAGAAAGTTATCATCTAAAATAACAATATCACTTGCTTCTTTACATACTTCTGAACCTCCACCCATAGAAAATCCAACATCTGCTTTTTTTAAGGCTGGAGCATCATTTACTCCATCGCCTGTCATACCAGTAACGAGATTTAGTTCCTCAGATATTTTGACTAGCCTACTTTTATCTTGGGGAAGACTTCTGGCAACAATTCTTAGATCTGGAAGCATTTCTTTCAAGTTTTCATCTGATAGATTTTCTAATTCTTGGTGAGTTAAAACAATGTCCTTATCGGAAGTGACTAGGCGCATTTCTTTTGCAATGCTTAGAGCTGTTTCTTTACTATCACCAGTTATCATAACAACTTGGACACCAGCTTTTTTTACGAGCTCAAGTCCTTCTATAGCCTCTTTCCTTACTTCATCCTTAAGATATAAAATAGCAATTAAAGTTAGACGATTTAGTTCTTCATATTGATAGTTATCATTATAAGCTAAAAGAATGGCTCTTATTCCATTACTTGTTTTTCGTTTTATATCATTCATGATGTCATCTTTGGCTAGAAGAGTCCTCTTTTTTCCGTCCAGAGTCAGATAAGAAGTACAAAGAGGAAGAATTTTGTCAGGAGCACCTTTAATAAAATTAGTTGGTTCTTGTAAATCTAGAATCGTGGATGAATACTTTTTTATACTATCAAAAGGTGTTGTCTTTAGTTTTTTGATATTCTTTTGGAGAGGAGTTTTTATAAATTCAAGAATGGCTCTATCAGTGATGTTTCCACCTACTGGTTTATGGTTATCATCATAATAACTAGAGTTGTTATAAATGCAGGCATATTTTAGATAGTTTACGTACTGGGAATTTTGGGGAAGTTCTTTTTCGGAAATGAATTCTTTTCCAGTACCAGTTATGAAGCTTACAACTTCTAGTTCTCCTTTTGTTAGGGTTCCAGTTTTATCGGTAAAAAGAATGTTTAGGCTTCCTGCTGTTTCGATACCGACTAATTTTCTTACTAAGACATTACTCTTTAACATTTTCTTCATATTAGAAGATAAGACTAATGTAATCATCATAGGTAGGCCTTCTGGTACCGCGACTACGATAATAGTAACGCTTAAAGTAAGTACATATAAAATATATTTAAACATTAGAGGAATGTTAGTTATAGTATTTAAAATGGCTGGTAATTGAAAATTATTTTGTACTACAATTTCTGAAAATAAATAAGAGAAACTTACTAGAGCAGCACTAATATAGCCAATGGTACTGATTGTTTCCGCTAGTTTACGGAGGCGAAGTTTTAAAGGACTATCGGGAGAAGTTTCTTGCAGTTCTTCTGTCATCTTTCCATAATAAGTGTTGTTTCCAACTGCTTTTACTTGCATTAGGGCCTCTTTGGAATAAACTACGGTTCCGCGATAAACTTTGTTGTCAAGATTTCCTATTTTGGTTACTTCTATAGCTTCACCATTTAGACTAGATTCATCAACATCGATTTCTCCGGAGACTATAAGTCCATCGGCTGGTATTTTGTCACCCGATTGTAATAAGACAATATCCCCTACTACTATGTCATCTATTGGCAATGATTGAATAGAATTGTTTCTTTTGACTTTGCAGTTTATTTTTGAAGACTCTTCTTGTAGTCTTTCAAAGGCTGATTCACTGCCATATTCGGAAATGGATGAAATTAAAGACGCTACTAAAATTGCAATGACAATGCCAATCGTTTCAAACCAATCAAAGTCGTGAAATAAAAAAATTGTTTTTATGGCTAAGGCTATAAGTAAGATTTTAATAATTGGATCGGCCAGAGTTTCTATGAATAGTTTAAAGAAACTATTTTTCTTTTTATTAGAAATTGCATTTGTTCCATACTTCTTTCTACTTGCTGCAACCTCTTCATTATTTAGTCCTGTGTACATATTTTCCTCCTCGGAAAAAATATATGATTAGTTTACTTAATGTATGTATAATTAACGATTTTAGACTAATTTCGTGCAAAGTTTATTTATAATATGCTATAATAATAAGTAATATAAAGTAGTAATTAGTGTGGTTCTATTAGATGGGTTGCCACTATTTGATAGTTACATTGGATGTTTGCTATTGTTGTCAGATGATTATATTTAATGCTGCTACCATTATAATCAAAAAGATTTAGTATATTATTTACATAAAGGGTTGGGATAGTATGAGAAAAATAGAATTACATTTACATTTTGATGGTTCAATAAATGTAGAATACACAAACAAGTTATTAGGATATGATGCTAGTAATGAATTGATAGATACCAATTCTAGTAATTTGGGAGAATATTTGGACAAGTTTAAATTGCCAATAAAGTTATTGCAGGATTTAGATAATATTGAAATGTATGCTTACTTATTAGCAAAGGACTTGGAAAAAGATGAAGTAATATATGCCGAGGTTAGATTTTGTCCGTTACTTCATGTTGAGAAGAATAGTATCGATGATGTAGTTGATGCGATGAAGAGAGGTTTTTCAAAAGTTCCAACAGTTAAAATAAATTTAATCTTTTGTATGATGCGAAACTTTAGTTTTGAAGATAATTGCAAAATTATAGAGCTTACTAAGAGATTTTTAGGTAAGGGTGTTGTAGGAATCGATTTGGCTGGAGATGAGGCCAAGTATAAAACGGGAGACTTTAAAGAGCTATTCCAAATTATTGAAAAAGAAAGTATTCCTTTTACAATACATGCTGGAGAAGCTGACTCTTATGAAAGTGTTGTTGATGCTATTACGTTTGGAGCTAAAAGAATTGGTCATGGTATTAGAAGTATTGAATCGGAAGTTGTAATGAGCAAATTAGAAAGAGAAAAAATCGTTCTTGAAATTTGCCCTACTAGCAATATTAATACAAAAGCGGTTTTGAGTATGGAGATTCATCCAATAAAAGAGTTAATCAATAAAGGAGTTTTGGTGACTATTAATACGGATAATAGAACTGTTTCTAATACAACTTTGAATAGAGAGTATGAATTGCTAAGGGAAGCATTTAATTTTAGCGATGAAGACTTTATTAGATTTAATTTGAATGCTATTAGTTGTGCTTTTATTAGTGAAGAAGAGAAAATGAAACTTAGAAGATTATTGATTATTGGAAGATAAGACGATGGTAAATTTAGTTATTTTTCTGAATTGTTCTGATGAGCTTCTAAGAGTGTGTGATTGATTTATTGTATTTCAATGTTTTATAAGGTACTTGGGTGCCTTTTTTCATTATAAATGTTAAATAATTGATTGTTTTTTAGTTTTTCTTAATAGTTTTATGGTAAACTAAATTACTAGAGGTTTAGTTATGAATGAGATATTAAAAAAATGTAATTTGTGTTCTAGAAATTGTGGTGTTAATAGATACGAAAGCTTAGGATTCTGTAAGGCTTCTGACAAAGTGAAGGTAGCTTATTATAGTTTGCATCAATGGGAAGAGCCTGTCATTTCAGGTATTAATGGTTCTGGGACTGTATTTTTTTCAAACTGTAATTTAAAATGTATTTTCTGTCAGAATAAGAAGATTAGTACACTTGGTTATGGAAAGGAAATAAGTAATGAAAGACTTAAAGAAATATTTTTAGAGTTGCAGGCAAAAGGTGCTCATAATATCAATTTGGTAACGCCTACGCATTATGTTCCACAGATTGTTGAGGTATTGAAAGAGGCAAAGACTGCTGGATTAAATATACCAATTGTATATAACACTAGTAGTTATGAAAATGTTAGTACTATTATGTTGTTGGAAGGAATAGTTGATGTTTACTTGGCTGACTTAAAGTATTTTGATGATAGTTTAGGATGCAAGTATTCAAAGTGTGAAAATTATTTTGAAGTTGCTAAAGCGGCTATTGAAGCGATGTATGAGCAAGTTGGCAAATTTGAAATTGTTGATGATTTGATGGTAAAGGGTGTTATTGTAAGAGTTTTAGTCTTGCCTGGTCATGCTGATGATAGTAAAAACTTAATAAAATACTTGCATGAAGCATATGGTAATAATATAATTATTAGTATAATGAATCAGTACACACCTGTTGAAGTTATTGATAAATATCCTAATTTGAATAGAAAAGTTTCAGATGAAGAATACGAAGATGTTACTAGCTTTGCTGTTGAATTAGGTGTGGAAATGGCTTTTATTCAAGAAGGAGAAACGCAAGATACAAGTTTTATACCAGATTTTGATGATAGTGTTATATAGGAAGTTTGGTTTGGTTGATTTTTTTGTGTATTAGAAAGAGTTTTTCTTAATGGGAAAAATGATATATAACTTTGAAAGTTAGATATTTGATGAGGAGGTTTTGCTATGAAAGGATTTCGTTTAAATCCAGATAAGAAATTAGTATCAGTTATTATGGAAGGACTTGAAAGAAAGAATGGTCATTGCCCTTGTAGGTTAAATGTTGATGATACTACGTTATGCCCTTGTGATGAGTTTGTAAATGATAGGATTTGTAAATGTAAGTTATATGTTCCGATTGAAGATAAAAATGGGGCTGTTGATGGAAATGACGATAAGAATAAAGATTAGAAAAGTTGCAAATTATGGATTTGCAACCTTTTATTTGCGAATTTATTGGTTATGATATGACTCTAGTTAAGAAATGAAGTCTATTTTTTTGCTCCTATATTGGGGCTTTTGCTTTTTGATTTAACTTTTGGTGATGTTTTTTTGTTATTTTGGAGTGGGAACAGTTGATTTTTTGCTTATTTTTCGACATTTTTTACAACTTTTATTTTCTATTTTGAGCTTTTGTGTTATTATGAATATGGAGGTAATTATGAAGAAATTAAAATTATTTTTAGCAATTGTAATGTGCTTATTTGCGATGCCATTAGCTGTTCTTGCTGATGAAGGTGATGCTGAAGTAACATCTGGAGAGGCTGAAGTTAAGGAAGAAGATACTAGAGTTAAGATATATTTCTTCCGTGGTGAAGGATGTCCTCATTGTGCTGAGGCTGAAGAGTTCTTTAAAAGCATAAAAGAAGAATATGGTCAATATTATAAAATATTAGATTATGAAACTTGGAATGATGCTAACAATGCTGATTTACTACAAAAAGTAGGAGAAACAAGAGGAGAAAATATCACTGGTGTTCCATATATCCTAATTGGTGATAAGTCTTGGGCTGGTTATGATACTTCATATGATGAGGACATTAAAGCTGCTATTAAGGCTGAGTATGAAAAGGATGTTGCTGATAGATATGATATAGCTAAGCTTGTAGATTTTGGTGATGGCTTAGTTGAAGAACCAGATCATTCTAATGATGCTATGATATTAATAATCATATTACTTGTAGCAGCTGGAATTACTTATGGTGTTGTTGTTGCTAGAAAGAAAACTGTATAATAGAAAATAAAAAAACCTTTCCGCTTGGAGAGGCTTTTTTTGTGGAGTATTTGATGGTATGTTGGGAATAGGAGGCAAAGAAAAAAGCTATGATCAAGTTGGATTATAGCTTTTATTGTGGAATTGTTAAAGTCTGGCCAACGGATAGTAAATTGCTTGTTAAGTTGTTGGCTGCTTTTAGGTCGTTTACGGAAACATCAAAGTTTTTGGCAATTGACCATAAAGTATCCCCGGTTTTTACTGTGTAAGTTTTTGATGCTGTATTGTTGTCTTGAGATGTTAGTGGTATTTTTAATTCATCGCCTATTTGTAAGTTTACGCTAGATAAGTTGTTGAATGAAATTATGTCATTTACTGGCACCTCGTATTTTCGAGAGATTTTCCAAAGGCTATCGCCCCTTTGAACTGTGTATGTTAAGTATGGAATATCTGGTTCAAATGGTTGGGTTGGTACTTCTGGAGTTGTTGGTTCGGTTGGCATTTCACTTGATGTTGGTATGTATATATGTTGTCCTGGTAGTAAAGTGTTAGTTGTAAGGTTGTTTAGTGTTTTTATTGCTTGGACTGTCGTTGAAAACTTTGTGGCAATACTATATAGAGAGTCACCTTTTTCCACAATGTATGTGGAAACATCTGGGTAAACCTTTTCTGTTACAAGTAGTACTTGCCCTATTTGAAGATTGTTTGAGGTTAAGTTATTTAAGTTCTTGATAGTTTGAACAGTGGTGTTGAATTGGTTGGCAATGTTGTATAAGGTATCGCCTCTTTTTACTGTGTAATATCCTTCGACTATATCTGTTGTAGGTGGGGTGTAGGAAACTCCAGTATAGTCAGCAATGGCTTTTACTACGCCTTCAACATAGTCAGTTAGGTTATTTTGAAGTTTGTAAGCGTCTTTGGCGTTATCGATGAAACCATACTCAACAAGTAATGATTCTAGATTACCAGTATCACGTATTATAAAGTAGTAGTCTTGGTTTGGATTTTCTGGGAGACGTCGTTGATAGACTTTTCTCTCTATTTGTCCAGCTTCGCCAATATTGTTAAGAGCCATTTCGGCTAGGGTTGGGTTGCTTCGAAGGGCGTAGACTATTTCGGCACCTTCGCCACCTGTTGGGTTCATTTACCATTAGTAATTAAATATGTATACTTTCTAAAGTTTTTTTAATTTTTTCTTCTCTTTCAATTTTATTTTTTAAAGCATTTTCTTTTTCTCGTTTTTCTTGCTCTCTTTTTGATTTAATATAATCTGGATAATACCTATTAGCATTATCAACCCATGACTTAAAATAGTCAATTATTTGTTGTAAACTATTTAAATAACTAGGTGATATACTTGCCATAGCAACATTATTCTCAAATCTAAATCTTTCAGGTCCAAATCCCATCAATTCACTATAACTATTTTTTGTCATGCAACTTATCCATTCATCATTTACATTTTTATCTAAGTATAAAGATATTCTTCCAAGTGTATCACTATATTTAAAGTCAATCAATTTAGGTGGTTCTAGGATTAAAATATCAGTCTCCTCTTCATCAGCATACTTTATTTCCTTAAGTTTTTTTATTTCTTCTTCTTTTTCATTTATTTTAATTAATGCTTTAATTTCATAAATTGTATCATCAATACAATCAAATCTATCATTAGGATTTTGTGAAATCATCTTATCAATAACTTTATCTAAAAATGCATAATGTGTGTCTACATTAGAAACTTTTTTATATGAATTTCCAAATGGAATTTTTTTTGTAAACATTTCATTAAATATCAGTCCTAGTGCATATATATCAGTTTTATTAGTTATTACACCATCCTTTTCCCGTTGCTCTGGTGCAGCATATTGAAAATTAGCCATTTTACTACCAATTCTTGTTTCTATTTGAGTTATTAATTCCTCAGCCGAAAAATGAGCAATTCCGAAATCTGAAATTATAGGAAAATTATCATTTGAAAGCAAAATGTTTTCAGGTTTTATATCTCTATGTATAATTCCCTTTTTATGAAAAAATTTAACACCACCTAGTAAATTTATAAATAATTGAATATTTTCTTGAAAAGTATGTTCTTCATTAATATAAGTTCTTAAAGTTTTTTCATAATATGGCATAACATAGAATATTTGTTCTTTATCATCAGTTATTCCATTATCTATTATTTTAATTATATTAGCATTATCTGTTTTAATACAAAAAGCCATTTCATTTTTAAATCTTTTAATTTTTTCAGTAGAAATATTTTTATTTAATAATTTTAAAGCATATATATTTCCATTTGCATCTTCAACCTTATAGACTTCTGAATTACCACCATTTGCTATATGATCAATTATTTTATATTGTTCTAAATAACTTCCATATACTTTTGTACCTTTACGCATAATATCAACTCCTTAAACTTCAATTAATATTATACTATAGTTTTTTATTAATTTTTATTTTTTCCTTTTCTACCATAAGGATTTCTTGCTAAATTTCTATTTTCATATTTGAAAGTAACCTCTGAGACAACATCATATTTATATTTAATAGTGATATTTCTATCTTTATCAATAATGATTCTATCTATCAAAGTATCAAGTAATTCCTTTTTAGGTTTGTTTAAATCTAATAGTTTCTTTATCTTTTTTGTATAATTAGGTAAAACACTAACTTTATTTTTAATTTTATATTTTTTTAATTGTTCATTTTCAATACTTTCATTTATTTGTTTAAGTTTACCTTCTGATTCATGAGCTAATACTTTATAAGTATCTGCTGAAATTACACCATCACATCTATCATTGTATAAGGTTGCTAATCTATTTGTTATTTTATCTTTTTCAATTTGTAATTCTTTAATAACTTTATCTATATCCGTTGTTTCTTTATGAATATTTTTAACAACTTCGTTATTTAATTCATTTACATCAAGCTCTTTAATTAATTTAGATACTGATTTATTAATTTGTTCTAGAATCTGTTCCTCTAAATAATTATATGGATAAAAATGTGAATAACATCTACCTCTTACAGGATCTCTAGAATATCTATTACAATTAACTGACCAATAATCTAATTTTTTTCTATAAAGTACTGTTAGTCTATTTTGACATTCTTTGCAAAATAACTTACCTTCTAATAATCTTTTTTCTCTATTTGTTTTAATTTCATAATTTCTTGTATTTCTTTTTCTTAAATTATTAACATATTCAAATGTTTCTTTATCAACTAATGCTTCATGAGTATTTTCAACTATAATCCATAATTTTTCATCTAATGTTATCTTCTTTTTTGATTTATAATTAACTTTAGTTTGAGTATGTTGAACTAAATCGCCAGTATAAATTCTATTGCACAGAATCTTTTTTACTGTGGAAATATTCCAGTTATCTCTATCAATTAATCTTGATGAATAATTAGTCTTTTTATATCCACTAGGTGTAACTATATTTTCTTTATTTAATCTATTAGCTATTTCTGTAGGTCCTATACCATCTGCTCTCCATTTAAATATTTTTTTAACAATCGGAGCAGTATCTGGATTTGGTATTAGATGACCTTTATCTAATGGATCTCTCATATAACCAAAGCATGGTAAACTACCTACAAATTTTCCATTTTTCCTTTTTTCATTTAATACATTTCTAATCTTAATTGAATTTTGTTTACTATAATAATCATTACAAGCAATTATAAATGTTGATGAATCATTGCTTGCCTGATTTTTAAAACTATCATATGATTCTAATATAGATATAAATCTTATATTATTTTCTGGAAAAAAAGTTTCGATATAATAACCAGTCATAACGTGATCTCTACCTAATCTTGATAAATCTTTAACTATTACACAATTTATTTTTTTATTATTTATGTCTTCTAACATATTTTGAAATCCAGGTCTTTCAAAGTATGTTCCTGAATATCCATCATCAACATATTCTTTAACTAAATTAAAATTATTATTTTTAGCATACCCTCTTAATAATTCTTTTTGATTTATTACACTTTCACTATCAGATTCATATTTTTTATCTTTATCTTCTTGGGATAGTCTAATATAGACTCCAACATTGAAATCTATTCCGTTTAAGTAAGTATTATACATTTATTCCTCCTTTTATCTTACTTAATTGGGTATTAAGACGTGTCCATGGTAACATCAAGATTAAGAAAGTGCAAATCATTTTGTTTGCACTCCTTCTTCTTTTGATATTTCTTCGATTAAGTATTTTAAAATAAGATCTTTAAATGAAATGTTATTCAAATAGGCTCCTTTCATAATTAAACCACCTATTTAAATTTATGCTTATATTTATTATTTTTGAATTTTTTTCATACATATATCTACTTCCTTTCTTTTTTATTAGTATTACTAATAATATTATTAGAATTATTTATTATATTTAATTTTTATATTATATTTATTATATTATTATTG